>DATGHX010000069.1:0-166349 GCA_035307585.1 Candidatus Angelobacter sp. | reverse complement strand
GAGAGCGGCCTCAACAATCCTTTTCCGGTTCTATTTGAAGAAGCTGTCGGCCTGGGCCAGTCGCTTGTTCACCTCGTCCCAGTTCACAACGTTCCACCAGGCTTTCAGGTAGTCGGGACGGCGGTTCTGATACTTGAGGTAGTAGGCGTGCTCCCAGACGTCGTTGCCAAAAACCGGGAACTCGCCGTTGGACATGGGATTGTCCTGGTTGTGCGTGGAGGTAACCTTGAACTCGCCCGACTTGGTTTTCACCAGCCAGGCCCACCCGCTGCCGAACTGGTTGGCGCCGGCGGCCTCGAACTTTTCCTTGAAGGCGTCGAAGCTGCCGAAAGCCTTGTTGATCACTTCGGCGATCTTGCCGGTCGGGGCTCCGCCCTTCTTGGGTCCCATGATCTGCCAGAACATGGTGTGGTTCACGTGACCACCGCCGTTGTTGCGGACGACGCCGCGGACATCTTCAGGCACAGCGTTGAGACTGCGCAAAAGCTCTTCCGGGCTCTTGTTGCCGAGTTCCGGATGTTTTTCGATGGCACCGTTCAGTTTGGTCACGTAAGCGGCGTGGTGCTTATCGTGATGCAGGTGCATGGTCTGTTCGTCAATGTGCGGTTCCAGCGCGTTGTAAGCATAAGGCAGCGCCAGGACCTCGTGGGCAGTTACGGTTCCTTGTGCCATTATCGAATCACCTTTCCTTTGCTAGATGTGGTCTAGAAACTTTGATGACAAATCTTCAGGCCCCGATCACAGACTGCCAGCGGTTTCTTGGCCGCGAGGGGCTCAGCTCCGAATTTTACATTCCCTGACGCGCCCTGAAGAGCCGCTCTTTCGCCTAAAACTCGGCGAAGGCGAGCTCCAGCAGGGTCTTTTGCTCCATCTCGTGCGCGGTGTGCGAGCCGGTCGACGGGCTGGATGACGGCGAGCGCTTCACCGAGCGCAACGGATTGCCGTGCGTCAGGCGCTCCAGTTGCGGCGCCAGATAATTCAGCGCGCCCATGTTGGCCGGCTCTTCCTGGACCCAGAGAAACTCTCTTGCCTGGGGGTGCTGCGCGAAAGCTGCTTCCAGTTCAGCTTCAGGCAGCGGGTGCAACTGTTCCAGGAAGATGATGGCCGTGCGTTTGTCGCCGCGGCGCTTGCGTTCGCGGCGAAGCTCATGCCCGATCTTCCCTGTGCAGAGAATAATACGCTCTCCGCCGGTAACCTCGGGATCCTGTATGACGGTTTGAAACTTGCCGCTGCTTAGATTGCTCAGCGGGCTGGCTGCGTCAGGATGGCGCAGCATACCCTTGGGCGTAAAGACGATCAGCGGCTTGCGCCATGCGCGCAGCGCCTGCCGGCGTAACAGGTGAAAATACTGTGCGGCGGTCGAAGGCTGGCACACCTGAATGTTTTCTTTGGCGGTGAGCTGCAGGAAGCGCTCGATGCGGCCGCTGGAGTGCTCCGGGCCCTGGCCTTCATAGCCGTGGGGAAGCAGCATAACCAGCCCGGAGAGCAGGCCCCATTTGTCTTCGCCGGCAACGATGAACTGGTCGATGATGACCTGGGCGCCGTTGGCGAAGTCGCCGAACTGGGCTTCCCACAGCACCAGACCGTCGGGATAATCGCGGCTGAAGCCGTATTCAAAACCCAGAACCGCGGCTTCGGAGAGGATGGAGTTGTAAGCCTCGAACCATGCCTGATCGGGTTGCAGATGGCTCAGGGGCACGAACTCATCTTCCGTCTCGGTATCGATGAGGACCGAGTGGCGCTGGTTAAAGGTGCCGCGGCGGCTGTCCTGCCCGGACAAGCGCACGGGAATGCCTTCGATCAGCAAGGAACCGAAGGCCAGAGCTTCGGCCATGCCGAAATCTACCGGCAGCTTGCCGGTGCCCATGCGCTGGCGCTGTTCCAGCAGCTTTTTGATCTTGGGATGGATGGCGAAATCTTCGGGATAGCTGGTCAGCTTGCCGGTGAGGCGGTGCAGAGTGGGCTCGTCGACCGCCGTCGCGACTTCGTATTCGGGCTTGTAGCGGCCCCCGAAATACTTGTCCCAGTAGCCGGGCAGAATGCGGAGAACGGGCAGCTTCTCCATTTTTGCGGCTTCATCGTAAGCCGTATCGATTCGCGCGCGGAAGCGGGAAGCCATCTCCGTAATATCGATCTTGTGTTTCTGCGCGTAGCTTTCAAACAGCGGCGGCCATGCGTTGATCTTCTTGTAGAGCAGCGGCTGAGTGATGGTGGGATCGTCAACCTCGCTGTGCCCATGGCGGCGGTAGCCAATGAGGTCGATAACGACGTCGCTTTCAAAGCGGTAGCGGTACTCCGTGGCCATCCGCGCCACGCGCAACACGGCTTCCGGGTCCTCAGCGTTCACGTGGAAAATGGGAATGGGCTGGCGCTTGGCCAGATCGGAAGAGAAGCGCGAAGTGTGCAGTTCGCGGGGATTGGTGGTGAAGCCGATCATGTTGTTCACGATTACGTGAATGGCTCCGCCCGTGGAAAAACCTTTCAGCCCGGAGAAGTTCAGAGTTTCCGCCCAGATTCCCTGGCCGGCGAAGGCGGCGTCGCCGTGCATGACGATGGGAATCACCTGCTGCGCGCCGTTTTCTCCGGAGTGGATCTGCTTGGCGCGCGTGCGGCCCAAGGCGACCGGATCGACGGCCTCAAGATGGCTGGGATTGGAGACAAGGTGCATGCGCAACACCTGGCCGGTGCGCGTGGTGTACTCGCCGGTCGCGCCCTGGTGATACTTCACGTCACCGCCGCCGAGAACGCTGCGCGGATCAACGTCTTCAAAGCCGGCGAAGACCTTATCCGGTTCGATGCCGATGATCAGGCTCATCACCGTCAGACGGCCGCGATGACTCATGGCCAGGACGGATGAAGTGGCGCCCAGCCGGGCGCTGGTTTCCAGGACTTCGTCGAGCAAGGGAACCTGCGCGGTCGCGCCCTCGCCGGAGTAGCGCTTGGTGCCCAGGTAGCGAGTCTGCAGAATCTGCTCGAAGAGATCGGCCTGCAGCAGGCGCTCAGTCAGCCACGGGCGGTCAACGTGCTGGGGCCGCGCGTTTTCCATCTGCTCCTGCACCCACTCGCGCCGCTCGGCCTGCGGCAGATGCATGAATTCCGCGCCGATGCTGCCGCAATAGATCCGGCGAGCTTCCTCGGCTGCGGAGCCGGGCATACGAATTTGCGGGTAACCGCCGGCGATGGGACCGCCGAAGGGGTAAAGATTGGCGTCCAGGTAGCCCCAGCGGCGGAACTGGTCGAATACGCGCTCCCGCTCCCGGGACTGGACCTCACTTGTCTGTAAATCAGCGCTCTGAAGACTCATCTCTAGGATTCCAGATGCAGGCAACTGCTTCTGAGGTTCAAGGTTGAAGGCCTAACTTACGAGAATAACACTTTTGCTCGGGAGGCCGACGCGGCCGGAAAATGACTGATTTTCGCAGCATGGGTTTGGTCTTGGCTCGTTAAGCAGACGGGTCACTTGTAGTCCAGAGCATTCAAAAATGTCAGCACGAAACCGTAGTCAAACAGGATTTTTCGTAAGACCAAAAGCGAGCGTCCTGCGGACGAGCCGCAGGACGCCAGGCAGCCCTCCCCCAGAACTGCCTTTTACCACCAGGAGAAAGTCTAGGTCGGGGGTGGCCTTTAGTCCACGTCACTTTGGTAACATTCTCCAGGCTGGCAGCTGGCCCTTAGGGCAGTCCCGGGGCAGGGCATCCGCGCCTAAGTAGCTGTGCTTTCAGCACGGTTTGGTCTGCCAGAAACTGAAACCTCTAACAGCTCTCGTCATCTAATCGCATATAGCGTATATTTTCGGAAGACGGAAAACCCGGGGAGAGGACAAGGCATTCATGGCAAGCAATGGAATTTTGGAAGTCACGGACGGCAACTTCGACCAGACAGTTCTGAAAAGCGATCAACCGGTGATCGTGGACTTCTGGGCGAACTGGTGTGGGCCATGCAAAGCCCTGGCGCCGATCGTGGATGAGGTAGCTGCGGCGTATCAGGGAAAGATCAAGGTGGGGAAGATGGACGTGGACTCCAGCCCGGTAACGCCTCAGCGTTACGGCGTGCGCGGGATTCCCACGCTGCTGATCTTCAAGAACGGCCAGGTCCAGGACCAGATCGTGGGATACGTGGCCCGCGAGGTCATTGAAAAAGCTCTTAACAAGCACGTGAGCTGAGTAACAATTTTCTGCATGAGAAAAGCCCGGCTGCGGCCGGGCTCTTGTTTTGTCTGCAGCGCAGGGTAAAATCCGAGCACCTGTTTCTAATGCAGACCTCCTTCGCCGGCATCAGCCTGTGGTTCCTCATGTTTCCCTGCCTTTTGTTGGTCTACTACGCGATCTGCTGGGCGCTGTTCGGCAACCACGAGAAGATTCGCAGTGTACCCCCGCGCTACGACCCTCCCAACGGAGTTTCTCCGGGAATGGCGCGCTACATATTGACCGGCGGCAGCGACGGGACCACGCTGGCGGCAATCCTGGCCGCGTTGGCGGCGCGGGGAACCGTCGCCGTTGAGCCGCAAGATCCGGGTTACAAACTGAGATTACTCAGGAAAGACGATGCAGTCCTGCCGGAGGAGGCGGCCGTAGTAAAGGTAGCGCTCGGCACCGCTCTAGAGATTCAGCCGTACGCACTTTGCAGGCCGTCACCGGCCGTTGCCGTTACAGTTCAAAGCGGAGTTGTGAAGAACGCCTGGGGCGAGAACCAGTGGGTCGGGGCAGCGTCAGACTCGGCGGTGATCAACCCCAGGCTGCAGGCGCAGATTGCTTCCATCCTTAACGCTGTGCAGGCTGCATTTCGCGAGAACCTGGAAGGCGTCTATTTTCTTTGGCACTGGGGATGCGGCGGGTTGGGCATGCTGGCCACCTTCCTCTGGGCGGTGTCGACCTCGTTTTTAGTGCGATCGTCGAGCTCTCTGTTCCTGACCGTCTGGCTATTTTTCTTCACTTCCATCGCGGGGCTGGCGTTCGGCGGCGTGCTGACCTCGCGACCGAAGAGGCCAACTCTGGGTCAGCGCCTCCAGGTAGTGATCATTCCCCTGCTCTTCTTCGTGCTGCCGGGATTTATCATCACCCACTTTGCCATGCCCTCGGCGCAGGGCTTTGTGCTGGCGCTGCTTCTGTCAGTGCTGCTGAACAGCACCTTCCTGGTCTTGCTGCGAGCGCCGACGGCGGCAGGCCAGCAAGCTCTTGAAGAACTGGCTGGCTTTCGCGAGTTCCTGATCCGCGTGGAGCAGGACCGCCTCGACCGGGTCAACAGTCCCGAACAGCGGGCCGAACTCATGGACCGCTTTCTGCCCTACGCGATTGCGCTGGGCGTGAAAGAGGGCTGGGGTGACACCATGGCGTCGTCGTTTTCCAATGCCATCGTGGAGAGATAGCGCGGCTCAGTACTTCCGCAGCACGCCAATCACACGGCCCTGCACTTTTACTGACCGCGCGGGGACGATGATAGCTTTCATGGCCGCGTTCGACGGTTGCAGGCGGATGTCGCTGCCTTCGCGATATAGCCGCTTCAACGTGGCGTCAGTGCCGTCGACCAGCGCCACAATGATCTCTCCGTCGCGCGCGTGCTCAGTCTTTTCTACCAGGACGTAGTCGCCATCGACGATGTGCTCGTCGCGCATACTTTCGCCTTTGACCTGCAGCACAAAGACGTCGCGGGAGCGGGTGATATCGCCGAGAGAGATGGTCTCCGGGTTCTCCACGGCTTCAATGGGCTGGCCGGCGGCGATGCGGCCCATCAGCGGGAGCGCAAGTTCGGCGGGGATCTTCATCACCTGCCGCTTGAAAAGGCCGCGAATGGGGAGCACATCAATGGAGCGGCTGCGGTTGTAATCGCGCCGCAGCAAGCCTTTCTTCTCGAGATTGGAGACATGCTTGTGCACCGTGGCCAGCGAGCTCAAGCCCAGGCCGTGGCCGATCTCCTCAAACGAAGGCGAGTAGCCGTTTTTCTGCACAAAGTCGTAGATGAAGTCGTAAACGTCGCGTTGCCGCTTAGTGATTGCCATATAGGCGAATTATTTGCGAATAAAAGGCGAATTGTCAACAGAAAAGTTGCAATCGGCTGTTTACGAAAAGGAAGCACCCGAAGGTTGCGATCAACGCGCTGCAACGCCCATCGCCGCCAGAATTTCGTCCACGGTCGTGATTGCGCGATCGATTTCTTCCATGGTGTTGTAGAAGTGCGGCGAGAAGCGCACGCCGGCGCGCGGCCGCCAGTCGACGAGAACGTCGCGGCGCAACAACTCCTGGCAGACCTCGTGGGAGTTGGGCATATCGATAGCCACGGTTCCGCCGCGCTGCTCAGGATGGCGCGGAGCATTCACCTTCCATCCACGCTGGTCGGCCAGCTCGATCAGGCGCGCCGTCATCTTTTTGGATTTTTCACGGATGCGTTCCACGCCCGCCTCGCGGATTATCTTCAGCCCGGGCAGCGCGGTGTAATAGCCGGGAACATTTGAAGTTCCCTGCATGAAACGGTAAGGCGGCTCCCCGTATTTGTTGGGCCCGATTTCAAAGGCGAACGGGTTCTGGTGCGCAAACCATCCCGTTAACGTCGGCTCGAGCTTGCGTCCTAAATCCGGGCGCACGTAGAGGTAGGCAGTCCCCGGACCTCCGCACAGCCACTTCAGGACGCCGCCGGTGGCGAAGTCGACGTTCAACGCCTGGACGTCGAGCGGCACGTTACCCAGCGACTGGAAGGCATCGAGCACCACGTGCGCGCCCACGCGGTGGGCTTTCTCCACAATGGACTTCACGTCCTTGATGTACGAGCTGCGGAAGACCACGTGGGAAACCGGGACCAGCAGCGTCTCTTCATCGATGGCCGCGAGCAGGCGCTCGGTGGGGACGTGAACTCCGTCGTCGGTGGGCACCATGTGCACGCGGGCGCCGCGGGCGCGCTGCGCCTCCCAGAAGTACATGATCGAGGGAAAATTCATGTCGCTGTAAACGACCTTGTTGCGCCGTCCGGAAAAATCGAAGCAGCTGGCCACCACCGCCTGGCAGGAGGTCACATTGGGATGCAGGCTCACCGAGCCCGCGGGCGCATTCATGATTGCCGCGATCTCATCGCCTACCTCGCGCGACATTCCCCACCACTTCTCTTCCCAGGCGCGAACGCCCAGCCTGGCCCACATGTCGCAGTACGAATGTACTGAGTCATAAACCGCGCGGGGCATCGCCCCCAGCGAGTTGCTGATCATATAAGTGGTGCGTTCGAGAATCGGGAATTCGCTGCGGTACTGCAGAAGGTCGTTAGTCATCGTTCCCTCGAAGGCTCGGCACTAAAGTGTACCCGATTCCCCGCCGAATACTCCTGCTGGCGGCGGAATCCGCGCCTGGCACCTCGGATTTTCCCGGAACGCGCGGACCCACGCCCTGAGCCCGGGCGAGGGAACAATCAGTAGCCATCTGATTTTTCCCATGCAGCGCGCGCGATGCTATATTCGCATTCACTGAAATGGAAAAAAACGGTTCTGGATCGCGCGGCAAGCTGACGGTCTTGTCGCTGGCCGCGGCCACGTACTTCATGGTCTCCGGCGGGCCGTATGGAATCGAGGAATTGGTCCAGGATTCCGGTTACAAGCTCGCGCTGCTGGTCCTCTTTCTCACACCGTTGCTCTGGGCGCTGCCTACCGGGCTGATGGTCGGGGAGCTTTCCGCGGCCATGCCTGAAGAAGGCGGCTTCTACGTCTGGGTGCACCGCGCCATGGGACCGTTCTGGGGATTCCAGGAGGCGTGGCTCTCGCTGGTAGCCAGCATCTTCGACATGGCCATCTACCCCACCTTGTTCGTGGCTTACCTGGGCAAACTGTTTCCCGCAGTCACCGCCGGGAACCGTGGCGTGATGATCGCGGCGCTGGTGGTGCTGCTGTGCCTGCTGTGGAATCTCTTCGGCGCCAGAGCGGTGGGCAACAGCTCGGTAGCGGTGGGCGTGCTGATGCTCAGCCCGTTTCTGGTGCTCACCGTTTTTGCGCTCGCTCATAGAGTTACGGTTGCGCCCGGGCCCATCGTCAAAGGCGATTTTCTCGCCGGGCTGCTGGTTGCCATGTGGAACTACATGGGATGGGACAACGCGGCCACCGTCGCCAACGAGGTCGAGAATCCGCGGAGGACCTACCCGCGTGTGATGATCCTGGCGCTGGTGGCCATCGTATTGTCCTACGTCATTCCCCTGCTGGCGGTGTGGCAGACGCATATCCCGCACGAGATCTGGAACAACGGAAGCTGGGCCAGCATCGCCGGGATCGTAGCCGGGCCGTGGCTGGGCGTGATTCTGGTGGCCACCGCCATGCTCGCCGAGTTCAGCTCCTTCAACTCGCTGGTGATGTCGTACTCGCGGCTGCCCGTGGCCATGGCAGAAGACGGTCATCTTCCCAAAGTCTTTACCCGCAAGCTGAGGAACGGCGCGCCGTGGGTTTCCATCGTGGTGCTGGGGGTGGCTTGGGGGCTTTCCCTGACGCTGAACTTTGAACGCCTGATCATGCTCGATATCCTGCTCTACGGCGCCAGCCTGGTTCTGGAGTTCGCGGCCCTGGTGGTGCTGCGCTTGCGCGAGCCGGCCATGCCGCGGCCTTTCCGCGTTCCCGGAGGAATGCTGGGAGCGATCGCGGTCGGCGTGGCGCCCACCGCGCTGCTGATCGTGGCTTTGATCAAGAATTACGATGAGCGTTTTTCTCTCGGCCCCTTCGGCAGCGTCCGCAGCCTGGTGGTGGCGCTGGTCCTGGCGCTGGCAGGCGTGGTGTACTACTACGTGGCCGGAAGAGCGAAGACCATGAAACCAGGCGCTTATGCCGAAAGCTAACCTCCTGTCGCGCCCGATGGCCGTTGCTATTCGGCCGGCCGCTTGCGTACCAGCAAATACGCGATGGTCAGGATCAGCAAATACGGCCCGGCGCTGAGCACGGTGATGCGCGACTGCGCAACGCGCCACGTCAGGCCGATCGCCGCGATCACCGCAACAAAACCAAACATCGATCCCGCGGCGCCGAGCGGCGAGCGAATGGGCAAAGCGGCAAGCTGCTCCGCAGAAAGCTGCCGGCGGAACTGCACGTGGGCCAGCAGCGAAACCAGCCAGGCCAGCATGCCTCCTACCAGCGCGGACCCGATGATATAGAGGTAAGCCTGCTGCGGAGTGAAGAGCTGAACCACGATGGCCACCACAATTCCCAGCATGGAGACCAGCAGCGCGCGCATGGGCACGCCCTGCTGATTGAGCGCGCCGAGAGAAACCGGTGCGTGGCCCGATCGCGCCAGCGAGAAGAGCATGCGCGAGGCAACATACAGAGTTGCGTTGGCGCCGGAAAGAGCCGCGGTCAGCACCACAAAGTTCATGAGGAAGCCGGCGGCGGGAATTCCCGCCACCTGAAAGACCGTTACAAACGGGCTCTGCGCAACTCCGGCGCTGCGCCAGGGCATCACGCCGACCAGCACCGCGATGGCCCCGACATAGACAAAGGTCAGCATGGCAAAGGTGATGTGCGTGGCGCGCGCCACTTCGCGGCCCGACCGTGCTTCTCCGGAAGAGATGGCCACCATCTCGATGCCGAGAAAGCTGTAGAGGCCGAAGGAGACGGCCAGCAGCGACGCCGGCCAGCCTTGCGGGGCGAAGCCTCCCGCATCGATGTAGTGCGCGTGAACGCGGCCGGAGGCCAGCAGCGCCGCTCCCATCAGAATAAAGACGAAGATGGTGACCACCTTGATCAGCGCGAACCAGTATTCGAACGTCCCGTAGTCGCCAACGGAAAACAAATTGATCCCCACCAGAAACGCCCCGAAGACGACCATCCATAGCACCACCGGCGTCTCGCGAAACCACAAATGCATGTAGGTCCCGGCGGCCACCAGCTCTGAGCCGATGGCGATCACCACTGAGAACCAGTAGCCGGCGCGGGCGATGAAGCCGGCCCAGGGATTGAGGTAGAGCTCGGCGTAAACGCCGAAAGAACCCGCAGCGGGATGCAGGCTCGACATCTCGCCCATGGCCATGGCCACGGTCCAGGAGATCAGCGCGCTGAGCGCGTAAGTCACGACCACCGCAGGACCCGCCACCTGAATGGCGGCGCCCGAGCCCAGCAACAGTCCCGTGCCGATAGATCCGCCAACGGCGACCATCGCCATCTGGCGGGCGTTGAGCTCGCGTTTCAATTCGTCTTGTTGGGCCAAGGGGCAAGTTATACATGGGAATCCAAACCGTAGCCAGTGATTTGCGCGCGAAGAGCCTTCAAGTTCTTCGTAGCGCGGCTCCAGTTTCCTCGTTTCTCTTTTTCTTTACATTTCTCCTCAGGGGCCGTGCACCAAAGTTCCGGCGCAAACATTGAGCCTCATGGCAATTGCGCTTAGAATGAACCGTATCTTCAACTCCAGCGGCACCTGCCGCCCGTTGCCGGCAGCCTCTGAGAGCGAATTGTTTGTTTCATGTCGGACATCTCCAAAAAACTCGACAAAGCGGAAAAATATCTTCAGCGCAACAAACCTGAAGCCGCTTTGGAAGAGTATCTGGACATCCTGCAGGAAGAGCCCAGCAACGACCAGGTGCGCGCCAGCGCGGCCGACTTGTGCCTGGCCCTGGGCCGCACTGGCGAAGCCATCACGCTGCTGAGCCATCTGCTCGAGCAGGAAGCCGAAGCCGGCGACACCGCCAAGGGCATCGTCACCTTCAAGAAACTGGCCAAGCTCGCCGTCCCCACGCCGCTGCAGACTTTTTTTTACGCGCGGCTGATCGAGAAAAAGGACAAGCGCGAAGCCCTCGAGGCCTACCAGACCGCCATGGCCGGCTTTGAAAAACAGGGCCAGGGCTCGCAGGCGCTGGCCGCAGCCAAGCACGTGGTCGATCTCGCTCCCACTGAGGAGAACCTGAAGCGCGCCGGCGAGCGGGCAGCCACGCAGGGCCAGGGCTGGATGGCCGCCGAATGCTTCGTGCAGCTCGGCCAGATGAAGGACCAGGAATCGCACGGCAGCGGCGCCGCGTGGTATGCCCAGGCCTACAAGCTCGATCCCAACAATCGCCAGGCTGTCCTCTACTACGCGCGCGGCCTGTTCTCGCGCAATGAAGTCGCCGAGTGCATTGAGGTTCTTAAGCCAGCCGTGGCCGTGGCCAAGAACGCGCCCGAAGTCCGCGAGCTCTATGCGCATGCGCTGATGGCGGCGAGGCGTCCCGCGGAAGCCGAGCCATACGCCTGGGAGCTGTTCGAAAAAGATCCCCGGCAACTGGAGGAGATCGCGGCGCTGGTGGGCGTGTACCTCGACAGCGGCGACTCTGACAGCGCCATCGCCCTGGCCCGCCGCATCGACGAGCACGAGAGCCGGGCCGGCCGCCAGAAAGAATTCCTGGCCGCTATTTACGATATCTCCGAACGCCGCCTGCCCGCGCTGGGATTCGTCGACTACCTGGCCGATCTTTTCAATCGCGCCAACCGCGAAGACGAGTACAGCAACCTGCTGCTCAAGCTGTTCCAGGCCCAGGTCAACGCCGGACATTTCTCCGCTGCCGGCGAAGCCCTGGACCGCGCTGCCGAACTCGATCCTTACGAACCCGGCCACGTCCGGCGGCTGGAGATGCTGCAGGGCAAGATTGACGACAATCAATACAACCGGATTGCCCGCCGCTTTCATTCCACCGCCGCCACTCAGGTGCCGGGCGCGCCGCCCTCCGAAGATGGCTCCCCGAACGACGACGTCGAAACTCCCGCGCCTGCCGTGCTGTCGGCCGTAGGCGGCCAGGAATCCGAGCCCACCGTGCTCGAAGACTTCATTCTCCAGGCCGAGATCTACCTGCAATACGGCATGCGCTCCAAGGCCATCGAGCGGCTGGAGCGCATCAGCAAGCTGTTTCCGCGCGAAGAAGCCAAGAATATGAAGCTGCGCGGCCTCTACAGCAGCGCCGGCTTCACTCCTTCTTACGAGAAGCCCTCGCTCTCGGCGCGGGCCGCCGAGGCGCGCCCGGCCAAGGGCGCGGCCGCCGGCTTCGAGGAAAACGCTGTCGACAACTTCGCCCGTGTCACCGAGATCACGCGCAACATCTACCGCCAGGGCAGCGTGAAGAGCGTGCTGTTTGCCGCGGTCAACGACATCGGCCGCCACTTCAACGCCAGCCGCTGCGTGGCCGGGCTGTGCACCGTGGGCAAGCCGCCCTCGGCGGCGCTCGAGTACTGCGCGCCCGGCGTGAAGCAGTCGGACGTCATGTCGATCGTCAAGCTGATCGGCGTCGCCCAGCAGCTCACCGCCAACGGTCCCGCCACCATCGCCAAGGCCAAAACCGCGCGCGAGCTGGAGCCGGTACGCGCCATGGTCGAAACCCTGGGCATCCAGTCGCTGCTGGTGGTGCCGCTGGTGGATGCCGGCGAGCAGACCGGAATTCTCATCCTCGAGCAGTGCCAGCCGCGGCAGTGGCAGCAGACCGACATCGTCGTGCTGCGCACCATCGCCGAGCAGATGGTGCTGGCCGTCAGCAATGCGCGCCTGCGCACCCTGATGAAGAGCCTGGCCGTCACCGACGAAAAGTCTGGCCTGCTTCGCCGCGCCTCGTACCTTGACGTGCTGCTCTCGGAAGTCAAGCGCTCCATGCAGCAGAAGATCCCGCTCACGCTAATACTGCTGCACTTCGGCCGCGCCTCGGCTTTGGTCAAGGAGATCGGCGAGACCCAGGTGGAAGCCCTGATGCAGCAGATCGGGCAGACCCTGGCCTCGCACATACGCCAGAACGACGTGGCCGTACGCTACGAGCTGACCACCATCGCCCTGGTGCTTTCCGACACCAACGAGAAGACCTCATTCCTGGTAGTGAACAAGATGCGCAAGGTGCTGGCCTCGACCAAAATCCCGGGCACAGAGCGCACGCCGCCCGTGACCGCCGGTATCGCTGAGGCGGTGCTGCAGGAGCACTTCGATCCCGCCGACATCGTCACCGAGGTCATCAACCGCGTGGAAAACGCGTTGGAAGTGGCCCGCAGCGAAGGCGGCAACAAGGCCCACTCCCTCGCGGCCAATTTGCAGCCGTCGCTCGCTGGTTGGCATGCCTAGCCTACCGCCGGTGAGGTGCCCCCCTAACGCCCCACCTAGGATTCCAAAGGACTTAGCTCCTGCCTATTCCAAGCAATCCAATATCTTGGGACGCTCTAAGTAAAAGACTGCTGAAAACCACAACATCTTGTGGCCTGGATTTGTCTAGGTTATCAAAGAAAGGAAACCCGCCGCCCTGGGGCGGCCGCCGCCGTGCTTCATACATGTTTTCCGGCTAATTGCTAATGGCTAAGTGCTGCTCCGTCATTCGTCTATTGTTCACTATAAATGCGTTATTGTCAAGAGCGAATCCGGACACTCCAAACCCATGTCCTTGTTCCATGGTCGCATTGTCCTACTTCGTAAGAGTTGGTTTTTTGAATCTCGGCGGAAGAAGGGCTCTTTAGCGCCGCGTAAAGCGCTCCGGAGCTCGGGGCTTTAGCCCGGTGCCGTAAAGGCTGCTTAAACATTGGACTCAGCCCGCTGCTCTCGCTGCCTCGGCAAAAAAATGCTCAATTCTTCATGCTAGACTCCCACATCTAACGGGCGATTCGAGGAAGCAATTCGAGAAAGAAGATATGTCCACCATGACCCTTCACCCTGCCACTCGCGTTACCGGGATCGCGCCGCAGTTTCTCGTCGACGATCTGGACCGGGCCATAGCCTGGTATCGTGACCGGCTTGGCTTTGCGCTCTCTTTCAAGTACGAGTCGTTTTACGCCGGCGTCGCGCGCGACGGGTTCGCTATCCACCTCAAGTGCGCGCCGAAACTGGCCGCGGACAGAGCACACCGCAAACAGAACGAACATCTGGACGCCTACATCTCCGTATCCGGCATCCGGGGCCTGTTCAGCGAACTGGAAACGCGCGGCGCCCGGATAACCAAGCCGCTGGAAGAAAGACCGTGGGCCTGTCTCGATTTCTACGTCGAGGATCCCGATGGCTACATTCTCTGCTTCAGCGAACAGAACGTTTGAAGTCGGCTGGCGAAACCTTGGAATTGCCGGAAAAAGCTCGGCCATAACACCCTAGACTCCTCAAGTCAGCTTCAAGATCCTAAGCACGTCCCAATACGCGTCGAACCAGGCGTGGCCGATCATTCCCGGCAGAAGGCTCTTGCGCCAGTGCGCCAGAATCCCTGTGAGGAGGCCGAAAGAGAAGTGCTGCAGGAACGCCGCGGGAGTCTGGTGATAGCCGTGGAACAACGCAAAGAGCATTGCCTGGATAACTAGTCCCGCCGCCGGATTCCGACCTAGAGCGGTGAACTGCTGTTGCAGGTAGCCCCGGAAGACGATCTCTTCTGCCACTCCTGCCGCGACCGCCAGGAATATTGAGATGACCAGCGCGCTGGCTCAATGGGAGTGCGTCAGGCTTGGTGCCGACGATGGCGCCAGATAGTAGATGACTCGGTCGATGTAGCGCGCGGCCAGCCATAGGCCCATGCCGAGGCCCACATCGCGCAACCCGCTCTGCCAGCCCGTCCATCCGCGGCCGATCAGATCTTCAAGCGGCCTCTTCTTGAAGCTCATGCCCAGGCAGACCAGGGCCACCACTCCGCCATACAAGGCAATGAACAGAACATCGAAGCCGCTGAGCGTTTGCGGAGCGAACTGCCGAAGAGGTCCGTGGATGAACCACCATGTGCGCGGCACAAGGACGTACACCAGCACCAACCCGGTATGCCATAAAGGCGCAACCAGGGTTGGCTTTTCCGGAATCGGCACCGCGGCGGCTGTGCTCAAGGTGCAGAGAATGTATCAGAACAGCGGCAGTTATGCGGCTCCCCACTGCGGGCCCCGGATCTGGCCAGACTACCTGGTCGATCACATTCGCCAAGCCATGCGAGGCGGGCGAGGGCCCGTTTATGAAATCGCTGCTTCGCGTGTGCTTGCATCGC
Organism: Candidatus Angelobacter sp.; assembly: GCA_035307585.1. Classification (GTDB taxonomy): domain Bacteria; phylum Acidobacteriota; class Terriglobia; order Terriglobales; family Acidobacteriaceae; genus Angelobacter. The sequence continues at coordinate 151,463 of DATGHX010000069.1, read as the reverse complement.
GGGATCCGGTCGTGGTATTACATTTGTGTAAAAGTAATGGAGCGCTATGGAGACATCCATCACTGTGAAGGGTCAGGCAACGATTCCGAAACAGATTCGCGAGCGCCTGGGATTGAAGCCGGGCGATCGTCTGAAGTTCTTTCTGCATCCTGACGGCACCGTGGTGCTGCTACCGAAACTTCCGGCGCGGAGCCTCCGAGGGGTCGTCCGGTCGCGGCGCAGGCGGCCGGTCGCGATAGAACAGATGACCAGAGCAGCCGCCGAAGGGGCCTCGGGCATCAAGCGAGCCGCGAAGCGCAAATGACAGGGCTGGATACCAACGTTCTGGTGCGTTACCTGACCCAGAACCACCCGGTTCAATCGCCCAAGGCGAATGACATCATCGAGCGCCGTTTGAGCGCAACCAACCTCGGCTTTGTGAGCGTTGTTACCATGGCCGAGGTCGTCTGGGTTCTGGATCGCGCTTGCAGATTGAGCGGCGTAGCCATAGCGGGCGCAATCGAACGCATGCTCCAGGTTGAGGTGTTCGTGGTGGAGAACGAGCAGGAAGTCTTTCGGGCAATGGTCGCGCTCAAGCAGGGACGCGGAGCCTTTGCGGACGCCCTGATCGCCGAGCTTGGCGCTCGGGCCGGTTGTGCTCACACTCTTACGTTTGACAGAAAGGCCGCCCGGCTTCCGGGGTTCAAGCTTGCTTAAGAGTGCTCGCAGCGCGTTGGTCGGGTGATCGCGAACATCGTTCAGCCTTTTTTTTTATCAGGGCACTGGCTGGGGTTATGCGGATGGCCCCCGCATGATTTACCTGATTCCGACTGAGCCCTTAACCGATTCGATCAGCTTCTCCGAATCCCAGCCGGCTCCGTCTTTGAAGACCAGCTCCACGTTCTCGATGTCGTCGATCTTCGTGGAAGGATCGCCTTTCACCAGCATGATGTCGGCCTGCTTGCCCGCGGCCAGCGAGCCAATGTGGTCGGCTTCGCCCAGGAATTGCGCGCCGTTGAGCGTGGCGATCTTGATGGCTTCGAGCGGCGTGAATCCGGCTTCCACCAGCAGTTCGACCTCGCGCTGGTCGCCGAAGCCGGCGATCACGCCGCCTATTCCCGTGGGATCGAGTCCCGCCAGCAGCGTGCCTCCGGCTTTGACGAAGGCGCGTTCGAATTCCATCTCTTTGGGGAACATGGCCGGCCACGGGCTGTCTTTGCGGGTGGCGCCGCGGGCGCGGTTCGCCTGGTACGCCTTGCGCGCGTCTTCGCTCAGCAGGTCGAGCGCGCGCTGCGGCACGTCGGGACGAGAAGGCAGAAACTGCTCGAACACCGGCAGCGTGGAGGTCACAGCCACATGATGCGCCACCAGAGCCTTGATCGTGGCCTGGATCTCCGGGCCGTTCACGTCGAACTGCGCCGCGGCGGCCGTGGCCTGGTTGGGATTGGGACACACGTCGGGCTGCTTGCCGGGAAAGAATTCAGTGTCGACCGTGAGCCCGTGCTCCAGATCGTCGATGCCCGCCTCGGCAGCTTCTCGAAATCCGACCGAGCAGAGGTGCCCGGTGATCTTTAGGCCGTGCTTGTGGGCTTCTTCTGCGGCCGCTCTGAGCTCCTCGCGGGTGATGAAGTTGTAGGCCTTGAATGAGCGCGAGCCTTCGCTGACCCAGTAGTCCACCGTGCGCCGGGCGTCGTCGGGGCCTGAGAGCTGGTGCATCTGCAGAGCGAATGTGCCCGCGCCCTCCAGATACGGCCCGGTGGGATTGATCTTGGGACCGATGGCTTTGCCCGCGTCGATCAGCCTCTTGATCTCAAGGTCGGTGTACGGTTCCACCGCGCCCGTGGTGCGAATGGTAGTCACGCCCAGCGCCAGGTAGAGCCGCGGGAAGGTGAACGTCATGTCGTGGAACAGGCCGCCGCCGGCGGGATAGAAAAGATGATCGTGCATGCCCACCAGTCCCGGCAGCGCGGAGTAGCCGGTCATGTCCAGGCGGTTCGCGCCTGTCGGAATCTGCACCGATCCCGCCGATCCGATCGCGAAAATCTTCCCCCCGGAAATCACGATGGTCTGATCGGCCTTGGCCGCCGCCCCCGTGCCGTCGATTACGCGCACGTGCTCGAGTGCGATGGTTCCGGCAGGAACGCGGATGAAGTCCTGGATGGACGGCTGCTGCGGCTGCTGAGTGGCGGCGAAACCCGAGAAACAAAACAAAACAAGACCTGCGGCAAGACGGCTCATTGAGATTTCTCCCGAAACCGAAAACTAAGCAGCATATCGAGAGGATCGAAGTTCTACAAGAGGACGGGATAGCTGCGCCTGGCGTAGACTCCCGAAGGCTCCTCCCACGTCGTTTACAATTTCTTCTGTGCCCGCGTGCGATAGGAAATAGCGTGAATATTGGCATTCAAGCCCAAATCGTCTGGCGGGACAACCAAGTCATCAAGTGTTTGTTTTCCTGCTCCAATGGCCGCTTCTCGGGACAAGCCGAAATCTACATGAGCCACGACGGCTTCTCCGAAATGGCTGATGCGTTGAGCGGGTTTCCTTCTCGGCCGAATGATTTGCGCGATTTCAAGCTTGGGAGCTTCGATCCTAAAAACGCCGGCGGCGGGATAAAAATGCATTTCTACTGCCACGATTCCCTGGGTCACGCAGCCGTCAAGGCGAAACTGACAGGAGATGGTTGCAAGACTTCAGGCAACTTTGAATCTGTTGCATTGGTGATTCCGGTCGAAGCCGCAGGAATCGACAGTTTTGTAGGCCAGCTGCGAAGAGTAGAGGTGCGTGCAGGTTCCACTATTCATCTCACAATGGCGGGCTAGCGATCCGGACCCATCGGTTGCGAATGCTAGAATAAAGGCTAAGCCCATCCTCATGGACCGCTCTCACATCCGAAATTTTGCCATCATCGCCCACATCGATCACGGCAAATCCACGCTCTCCGACCGGCTCCTCGAGCTGACGGGATCGCTTTCGATGCGCGAGATGCACGAGCAGGTGCTGGACGCCATGGACCTGGAGCGCGAGCGCGGCATCACCATCAAGGCCCACGCCGTGCGTATGAAGTACACGGCCAGAGACGGCCAGGAGTACCAGCTCAACCTGATCGACACTCCCGGCCACGTGGATTTTTCCTACGAAGTTTCGCGCTCGCTGGCTTCGTGCGAAGGCGCGCTGCTGGTGGTGGACGCTTCGCAGGGAGTGGAAGCGCAGACGCTGGCCAACGCCTACCTGGCCATCAACAATCACCTGGAGATCATTCCCGTCATCAACAAGATCGATCTGCCCAGCGCCGACATTCCGCGCGTGAAAGAAATGATCGAGCAAACGGTCGGCCTCGACGCCAGCCAGGCTCTCCTGGTGAGCGCCAAAACCGGCCTGGGCGTGCCCGAGGTACTGGAAGCCATCGTCCATCGCCTGCCGCCGCCCAAAGGTGAGCCGGACAATCCAACGCAGGCGCTGATTTTCGATTCCTGGTTCGATCCTTATCGCGGCGTGGTGGTGTTGACGCGCGTTTTCCAGGGAACACTGCGCAAGGGAATGAAAATCCGCCTGTGGTCCAACGGCAAGAGTTTTGACGTAGAGACTCTCGGGGTGCTCACACCCAAGCCGGTGGAGATCGACGAGTTGAGCGCGGGCGAAGTCGGCTTCATGATCGGCAACATCAAGACCGTGACCGACTCCAAGATCGGCGACACCATCACCGACGACGCGCACCCGGCCATCGAGGCGTTGCCCGGCTTTCAGGAGATCAAGCCCATGGTCTTCGCCGGGCTCTACACTGTGGACGCGCACCAGCACACCGCCCTGCGCGAAGCCCTGGACAAGCTGCGGCTCAACGATTCCTCATTCTTCTTCGAGCCCGAGAGCTCCGCCGCGCTCGGTTTCGGTTTTCGCTGCGGCTTTCTCGGGCTGCTGCACATGGAGATCATTCAGGAGCGCCTGGAACGCGAGTTCGGCCTTGAGCTGATCACCACCGCGCCGGGCGTGCGTTACCAGGTGACGAAAACCGACGGCGAGATGATCGAGGTTGACAATCCTTCGCGCTGGCCTTCACAGAGCGAGATCTCCAAGGTGGAAGAGCCGGTCATCACCGCCACCATCCTGACGAACGAAGAGTATGTCGGCGGAATTCTGAAGCTGGTGGAAGAGAAGCGCGGCCGGCAAAAAGGATTCGAGTACGTCAGCGCCTCGCGGGTGATGCTGACCTACGAGCTGCCGCTGAACGAGATCGTGCTCGACTTCTACGACCGTCTGAAGTCGATCTCCCGCGGCTACGCGTCGCTCGACTATCATCTTTCCGGCCACTGGGAGTCGCCCATGGTGAAGCTGGACATACTTGTTGCCGGCGAACCGGTGGACGCGCTCTCCATCATCGTGCACCGCGACTTCGCTTACGATCGCGGCCGGGCGCTGGCCTCCAAGATGAGAGAGCTGATCCCGCGCCAGATGTTTGAGGTGGCCATCCAGGCGTCGATCGGGGCCAAGATCATCGCCCGCGAGACCGTGGCGGCCATGCGCAAGAACGTGCTGGCCAAGTGCTACGGCGGCGATATCACCCGCAAGCGCAAGCTGTTGGAAAAACAAAAAGAAGGCAAGAAACGCATGAAAAGGATCGGAAAGGTCGACATCCCGCAGGAGGCCTTCCTTGCCGTCCTCAAAGTTGGCGAAGGCGCGTGATGCTCGAGATCACAAATGGTTGCCGGCAGAAAATGTGCAAATCGTTAGTTCGTCACTGACTTGATTTACCATTTTTTGTGCAAACTCCGCAGCCCTCGCCATCTCACATTAAAATCATTAAAATCAGCGGCTTACACGGATGCAACAGAACTTAGGCAAATTGCCCGGCGGGTCTTAAAGCCTTCAAATTTGGAACCCTGTTTTCTGAAATGCACAGAAATTTCCACAGAGCGCGAACAGTTTGAGTCACCTTAATCCCTTATTCCTTTGAAGCTTACGGTAATAAAAGTCTCCACCTCAACTGGCTCTCCATTCAGGTAGTAGGGGCGATAGCGCCACTGCCGGACGGCGTCCAGGGCGGCCTGGGCAAGAAGCGGATGGCCGCTGGAGACGCTCAGGCTTTGAATGGTTCCATCCTTGGCGATGAAGGCGTGCAGCTTTACGTCTCCGTGCTGGTGTGTGAGCAACGCGAGCCGCGGATACACGGGCTCGACTTTCACAATCAACTGCCCTTCCGAAATATTCGACACGATCAGATGCCGCGGTGTGGGAGTCGAGACTGGGGTTGGCCGACCACTTCCAAAAGGAAGATTAGGAACGCCGTTAGGAATGCCGATGCCACGGAAATCGGGTTGGCCATCGCTCAATTCAGAGGTGTTGTTGCTGGACGGAGTTCCTGTGATCGCGTGATGGCGATTGTCTGCCAGGGTAACCACGGAATACCGAAGCTGATTCAACGGACCGCCCTGGTTCTGTTGAGCTGTTGGTTTGGCAATGTGAACGCTCCCCAAAGGGCAAGCAATCACGTGTGCCGATACTGGAATCACACCCGTCGTCACGAGCGGGATCAAAACCAGCACGGCCGCTGCGAACGCTTCCAGAGTGAAGGCCGCGGCCATTGGCCAACGCTTGCGTCCGCGCGGCCGCGATGAAGATTCAAGCAGGCTTCCACCAAACATTGGATGCCTCCGTTCCTGAACGGAATTGACACCGCCGCATGGTTACGATGTTCCCGATGAATCACAAAATAAATCGGCCGCTCCGGAACGAGCGGCCGTAAAAAACAAAAAGGCGGAGGAACAATTACGGTTTCTTCGGTGTCGCGGTCGTCCCGGCGGGAGGTCGCGGCGCCGCTGCCGGGGTTGCGGAACTCTTCGCTGCCGGCGCCGGCGCTGCTACTCCGGACTCCGCATTGTATGCATCCACCAGTTCCTTGGTGATGTTGGTGCCTTCGCTGGCGTAGAGCACCGGCGTTTGCGGATTGGAAACGTCCAGGATCACGGAATAGCCGTGCGATTTGGCGTACTTCTCCATCACTGTAAGCATCTTGCCGCCGATCCGATTCACCACTTCCTGTTCCGCCTGCTGAAATTCGCTTTGCGCGTCGTCGTAATTGCGTTGCAGAGTCTTCTGCTTGGCTTCGATAGTCCGGACCTGGGTCGCATTCGCGTCGGGGCTGAGCTTGTCTTTTTGCGCCTCGTACGTCTTCTTCAGCCCTTCCACTTCGTCGTTCATCGCCTTCAGTTCGCTTTGCTTGGGCGCGAATTTTACCTGCAGGGTGTCAAATTCTTTCTTGCCTTCATTCGTAGCGATAATGGCGTCCTGAATATTGACAATTCCGACTTTGGTCAGTGTCGCGGTGGCGCCCGTCGCTGCCGGGCTCGCAGCTGCCGGTGCGGCCGCATTGTTTGACGGCGCGGCCGTTTGTGCTGCAAGAACGGGGATGGCCGCGCTTGCGGCGGCTGAGAAGATCAGCACTCTCATGGTTGGTGTGGCGAACATTGTTGGGGTTCAAACTCCTTCCGCTCTTGGCGCACTCCACTTCGCGCAGTGCGCCTCTGCGTCGATTCAGGTTCTTAAGGCTTGCTGCTGGTGGCTCCGGTCTTGGCTGCGGTTGAAGCCGCGCCCGGCGCTTTTGGCTTCGGCGCCGCGCCTGTGGCCTTGGGAGCAGATCCGACGCCCGGCGACTGCGCGTTGTACGCGTCTACGATTTCTTTCGTGATGTTGGTGCTTTCGCTCGCATACAGGACCGGGGTTTGCGGATTGGAGACGTCCAGGATCACTCCGTATCCGTTCTTCACCGCGTACGTTTCCAGGACCTTGGCCATCTTGCCGCCGACGGTGTTAAAAATCTCCTGCTGCGCCTGCTGGTACTCCGCCTGGGCATCTTCCACGTTGCGCTGCAGCGTCTTCTGCTTGGTCTCGATGTTCCGCGCCAGCGTGCCGCGCGCGTCCTCGCTCAGCTTGTCGCCCTGCGTCTGCAGCTGCTTCTTCATTCCTTCGATTTCATCGTTCAGGCCTTTGAGCTCCGTCTGCTTCGGGGTGAACCGCTGCTGCAGAGCATCCAGCGCTTTCTTGCCTTCATTGGTCGCGGCGATTGCCTGCTGGATGGCGACGATGCCTACCTTGGCCGGTGCTGCATTCGCGTTGCCTGAAGGCGACTGCCCCACAACCGCGGCTGATAGGACCAGGCTCAACACGAGCACTAGCCCCCGAGTTTTGTTGTGAACTGACATGAAATTACGAGCTCCTTAGAATTTGACTCCGCACGATGATTCGCCGGCGACCGTCTTCCCGCGTATGCGCTTGAAGAGTCTGGAAAATGGCCGGATAGAGACGAATGCTCCGATCAGAAGATGCATCGATTATAGGTACCTGCTCCAACAGCGTCAAACCGGGTATCTCCCTTAGAACGTTGTGCTGATCGTGAACCGGAACGTCTTTTTCGGCTCCACCAGGTGAAAATCCGGCGCCAATACGGAAGTCGCCTGAAGGAAGCTGAAATCTCCTGCCCCGCCCGGCGGGAACATGGCGCGCGTAATCGGGCTGGGCGAGTGAACGATCGTATCCAGGGTCAGCGGGTTATAAGCGTAATAGATCCGGAACGGCTGCTGCACGATCGGCAGCAGAACCTGCAGTTCCAGTCCCGTCGACATGCGCGGCACGTAATTCGTCCCCGGAACCGTGTCCAGGTTCCCCGTGGAGCCTTGCGTTGTCCCGCCGGCGCACAGGAAATTGACCAGCGTGGGGCAGCCGAAAACAGTGCTGGTAAAGAGCGAAAGCGAGCTGGACGCGATCTTGAGTTGCGACGGCAGGGTCACGAAATCCATACCCACGTCGGCAAACGGAGCCAGCACCACCGGGCCCACGATGTGGATGCGGTATTCGATATTGGTAAACACCTGCGTATCGCCGCCGGGCAGCGTGATGTTGTTGATCGGCAGGTTCACCTGCAGGTTGCCCCTCCGCGGGTTGGTCGGATCGATAGGCACCGGCGTGCCGTCAGGGTTGGACAGCTGGAACGCCTGTACCGTGGGCACGAAAACGTACGGGGAAACCGTGCGAATGTCGAACCCGCGCAGGTCGTTCTCACCACCCATATAGAAACGCTGGTAGGGCGGTGCGCTGACTCCTCCGAAACCGTTGATGAAGCTGGCCTGAAGGTGAATGCCCAGCGCGTTCTGGCTCCCTTTGGGGAACGACTTCCACTGTGTGAAGGCTACCAGCGGCCGGTAGAACTTCACGTTGCCGCCCAGGCCGGCCACTTCCGCGGACAGGAAGAAGCTGTGGCCGCGATGCGGACGGATAGGGCTATCGATGGTGCTGAAGCTGAACGACGGCGTCACTGAACTGGTGATGATTCCGTCCAGCGCGTTGGGACCGGAGATGTTGCGGAAGTTCAGCGTCTCAAAAAGGTTGGTGGAAGCGCTGCTGAACGGCTTGATGGTGGTGTCGTCAAACGTGTAAGTCAGCCCTACCCTCTTGAACGACCGCGGCAGCGTGTAGTTGAGTGAGCCGGTCGCGCCGGTGCTGGTCTGGTCGTAGTTCAGCAGTTGGTTCAGCACCGCCGGCGGCAGCGTCACATTCTGCCCCAGGGCAATCGCGGCCTGGCGCGCCTGGTTGAAGTCGTACTTGCGGTTGTACACCGTGAACCCCAGCGCCAGTGGGCGGTCGAATACATAGGGTTCGGTGAACCCGAACAGCAATACTCTGGAAATGCTGCCCACGTTGGCCTGCACCGACAACGTCTCGCCCAGCCCCAGGAAGTTGTTGGTCTCGTAGTTCAGCCCGATGAACGATCCTTCCAGTCCGCTCACGCCGCCCGTCAGCCCGATGCTGTTCTTGCCTTTCTCTCTGACCTTCACGGTCAGGTCCACGGTCCCGTTGGCGTCATCGAGCTTGCGTTCCGTATCCTCTTCCGGCTTGAGTGCCTCAAAGTAATTCAACTGGTTGAGGCGAAGAACGCTCAGGTCCCAGTACTGCGCGTTGAAGACCTGGCCTTCCTGCACCAGCAACTGGCGGCGGATGACCTTGTCGCGCGTGGTCGTATTGCCCTGGAATTCAATGCGCCGGACGTAGTACGGTTTCCCTTCCTCAACTTCAATGTTGACGGTGATCAGCTTCTTGTCATCATCGATGTCAAAGCTCGGCACCTGCGAGAAGTTGATGTAGCCGATAGTGCCATACGCTTTGCGCAGGTTCTCGATCCCTTTTTGCAGCAGGTGCGTGTCGAATACTTCTCCGTCTTTGATGGGGAAAGCCAGTCGCAGCTTGCTGCCGTCAGAGATGGCCTTGTTGTTTTTGAAGGTGATGGCCTTCAGGCGGTAGCGCTGTCCCTCTTCCAGAGTCACGGTGATATCCATCACCTTGGCCGGCCTCTTTTGAAAGAGCGGAATGTGGAAGCCGCCCTGGATAGTGCGAAGTGATGTCTTGGGATCCTCAACGTTGGCCTTGAAATAGCCGTAGTGCTGCAGAGCATCGCGCACCCGCTCCGAGTCCTCCTCCAGTTTCGACGAGTCGAAGGTCTTGGCGAACAGGCTCTCCAGGAAGATGGACTTGGGGATGCCCACCGGGTGCAGGTTCTTCATAGCTTCCAGCAGGTGCCGGTTGGAAACGTGCTTGTTTCCCTGAAAGCGGATCTTTCCTACCTTGACCTTGGGGCCTTCTTTCACGTTGAAGGTTACCGCCACCGATGATGGCGGAATCTGCTGCACCTGCACCGTGATGTTGGCAAACTGCCGGCCGTGCTCGGCAAGTAGTTGCTGCAGCACCACCTTGGCCCGCGTGACCTTGGTCGGGTCGTAAGGGGAGTCCACCGTCAACGGGACTTTTACCTTCTTATACCGCTCCAGCACGTCGCTCTGCGATACCGAGTTCAGGCCCTTGTAGTCGATGGTGCGGATGGTCGGCTTCTCGCGGACGTAGAGGTGGATCAGCCAGCCTTTCGGCCCTTGCTCGCGCTCGATGCGCACGTCGTCAAAGTAACCGGTGTTCCACACCGAGCGCAGATCGCGCTGCAGGGCGTTTTCGTCATAGACATCGCCCTTGCGCGTAAAAACGCGCGACAGGACGGTCTCCCTGGGGATGCGCCGGTTGCCCTGAACATCAATGTCTTCTATGGTCTGGGAGCCGCTGGGCGAGGCCGGCTGCTGCGTGCCCTGGGCGCCGACTCTCGCGGAAACCGGAAGAAGAAGCAAAAAACCAAAAAGGAAAGCGTCTCTCGCTCGGGACCGGATGCGGCTGGCGCATTTCCGACTGGTTTCCGTCAGACACAAGTGAATATGAGCACCCTCGGCACAAGTTGGGAAAAGCTGGATTATACGGGAGTTAGCGCTCCAACGCCACTTGAGCATATCCGGCTCAATCCTTGTTCATCGTTGCTCTTGCGGGCCATCTCCGGCCCTAAACCGGCGATGACGACTGTTGTTTAAGCCTCTGAGAAACAAAACCGCGCCCGGCGCTTCAAGGCCGGTTGCCATGGGTCGGTGAATGACGATAAAGCGCTTTCCCCGCCGATTGGGCGGACTTATCCCTGAGCCTGAGAACGCCGCTTGTCGTGAAACTTGCAAAGATTTTGGGGAAGAACAAGACTTACCAGGAAAATCCTTGGCTTCGCTCAGGATTTCGGCGGCAGGCTCGCGCTCGGATCAGCCTCGACCGCGCCCGCAAACGCCTCAACTTCCACCAGGCAGGAGTAGAAAGTAGCTCCCGCTCCGATGTCCGTAAGAGTCTCAGAGGTCAGCACGTTAATGCTCTTTCCGTCCGGCGACAGGCTGCGCCAGTTCAGGAGAGCTGCCACCACGCCGGCCTGAACCGCTCCGTTCACGTGCGCTTTGAGGCGCACCTCACCGCGGTCGTTGAATACCCTCACCCAGTCGCCTTGCTTGATCCCGCGACTGGCGGCGTCAGAGGAATTGATCTCCAGACGCTCCGGGTGCTCGAGCTTTCTGAGCGGCTCCAGGTTGCAGAAAGTCGTGTTCAGGTAGTTGTCGGCCTTGCGCGCCAGCAACTCCAGGGGAAACTTCGCGGCGGCTTTGGCATGGCGCGACTCCTGCGGAGGAATGAATGACGCCACCGGATCCAGGCCGGCCGTCCCCAAAGCGGCGCTGTACAGCTCGGCTTTGCCGCTGGCGGTAAAGAAACCGCCGCGGGCAAAAGGCAAAAATGGGCCGTCGCTGACGTTGAGGCGAACATGGCCTTCCTTCTCCAGGCGCTCCCGCGTGATGCCCTGCAGGTACTCGTGCCGGTCCTCGGTCGTCCGCCCGCCTGATTCCCGCAGCGCGGCGTCAATCATCTGGTCCACGCTCTCGTGGAAGCAGTCATCCTGAAAGCCCATACGCAATGCCAGCTCGCGGAAGAGATCGGTGTTGGACTTGCATTCGCCCAGGGGCGCGATGGCCTGGTGCGACATCTGCAAGAAGTAGTGGCCGTAACCGGTCTGCAATTCCTTGTGCTCAAAGAAGGTGGTCGCAGGCAGCACCATGTCGGCGTAATCCGCCGTGTCGGTAAAAAACTGCTCGTGTACCACGGTGAACAGGTCCGGCCGCATGAAGCCGCGCAGCACGTCGTTGTTGTTCGGCGCTACCACCGCTGGATTTGAGTTGTAAACAAAGATGGCCTTGACCGGCGGCTTGTCCAAACTGGTCAGCGCCTTGCCCAGCTCGCTCATGTTTACCACCCGCGCATTTCTGCCCAGTGGGCTCTTCAGCATCAGGTCCGGGCGCTCGATGGCTGCACGATCCAGGCCCAGAAACGATCCACTGGTGGAGAGCTGCAGGCCGCCGCCGACTTCCTTCCAGGATCCCGTGATGCAGGGCAGCATGGCGATGGCGCGCACCGCCATGCCTCCATTCTGCGAGCGCTGCACTCCATAGTTCACCCGAATCGCCGCCGGACGCACCGTTGCGTACTCCCGCGCCAGCTTGCGAATGTCATTGGCCGCGATTCCAGTCCATTGCGCCACGCGTTCCGGCGTGTACTCGCGGACCCTCTGGGTGAGGTGGTCAAAGCCCAGCGTGTATTTGTTCACGTAGTCCGCGTCGTAGAGCTTCTCGCCGATCATCACATGCATCATGCCCAGGGCCAGGGCAACGTCGGTTCCGGGATTGATGGGCAGATACCAGTCGGCGCTGGCCGCAGTGCGCGTCTTGTAAGGATCGATGACCACCAGTTTGGCGCCCTTGCGGCGGGCTTCTTCGATAAATGGCCACAGGTGGATGTTGGCGCCATGAATGTTTGCGCCCCAGGCGATGATGTACTTTGATTCGCGGAACTGCTCCGGCTCCGTCCCCAGCCGCCGCCCGATGACGGTGACCAGCGCATCGCCTCCGGCCGTAGCGCAGATGGTGCGGTTCAGCTGCGACGCTCCCAGACGGTAGAAGAAGCGGTGCGCCATGCCGCTGTTGTTTAAATACCCTAGTGTCCCGCCGTAAGAGTAAGGAAGAATTGCCTCCGGCCCGAACTCCTCGGAGATCTGCTTCAGGCGCCGCGTGATCTCGTCAAAAGCCTCGTCCCACGAGATGCGGACAAAATCGCCGGCATCGCCTTTGCCTCTCCCTTTGGACGCGATGCGGCGCATGGGATAGAGAACGCGGTCCGGCGAGTACACGCGGTCCAGGTACTTGGCGACTTTGGCGCACAGAAAGCCGCGCGTCATAGGATGCGCGGGATCGCCCTGCACCCGCGTGGCCTTGCCGCCCTCCACCGTGATCAGCACGCCACAGGCGTCGGGGCAATCGTGCGGGCATGCGGCATGGACGATCTTCTTCACGGATAACATTATAGGTCGAGCCATCAAAATTGATTGAAGCACCCTGTCTTCGTGGCTAAGTACCAATAAAACAAGGGCTTGAGCGGCTGACCGGCTGTTCTTGTCATTACTTTTGTCATCTTTCGTCGTTTCCCAATTTGGGACAAGCTACCGCCAACGTGACCTTTGTACGTGCCCAAAAAGGTCTTGATGAAGCGCCCGAAGGTATGGAGGAGAATTGTATGAAGTTACTTTCCACTAAAACCATCGCAGCGGTTTTGACCGTATTGTCGCTTATGACGGTACCTATGACCGCGCAACAGGAAGTCAGTCCGGATCATTTCGATGAGAAGCCGAGCCCGGCCAAGTCCCAGAAACCTGCGCCCGCGCGCAAAGCCACGACTGCCAGGAACAAGCAGAATACCCCGCGACCGTCTGCGGCCGCCAATAAGAACAAGAATGCGCAGACACCGTCAGTCTTGAGCGCTGATTCCCGCTCTGCCGCTCGCTGAAGTGACTTGGTTCTTGCACCGTCGCAAGTGAAGGCTTTTTAGCAAGACACAATTAGCTCAGCAAGACACGTCTGGATACAGCTGATTCAGCTGCCCAGCCCGGCACGCCTCCAGGCCCGCCATGGAGCGCGCCTGATCCGATTCTTCTCGAAGGTGAGTTGCATGAAAACACAATGGACCAAACTTGCTCTCTCGATCGCTGTACTGCTTCTGAGCGCGTCAGCCATGATGAGAGCACAAACCCCGGGCGTTGACGCCCATCAAATCACTATTGGCTCCTGCGCCGCATTGGATGGCCCCGCACGCTTTCTCGGCCTGGAAACCGTAACCGGAGCCTCCGCCTATTTCGACTATGTCAATGCGGCAGGCGGAGTGTATGGCCGCAAGCTGCAGTTGCTGGCCTTCGATGACGGCTATGAGCCCGCGAAAGCGGAACTGTGCTTCAAACGTCTGCTGCGGGAGAACGTCTTCGCCAGTGGATTCTTCGTAGGGACTCCGACTGCCGCCAAGTACGTGCCCATGGCTGAAGAAAATAAAGTCCCGGTCGTAGGGTTGTTTACTGGCGCGCAACTTCTCTATTCGCCTCTCAAGCATTACGTCATGAACGTTCGCGCTTCCTACTACGACGAAACCAGGGAGCAGGTGGAGAATTTGTGGAACGTGCTTGGAGTTCACAAGATCGGCATCATCTACCAGGATGATGCTTTTGGACAGGCTGTGCTCGACGGCATGCAACTCGCTCTGAAAAAACACAACGCCGCCCCCGTGGGGCTGGGAACGTTCGCCCGCAACACCGTGGATGTGGAAAAAGGCATTGGCGCCGTTCGCGCCGCCAACCCCCAGGCCGTACTCATCGTGGGTCCGTACGCGCCGGTCGCGGCGGTGGTGAAGCAGGCGCATGCCATGGGATGGAAGCCCTTGTTTCTGACCGTTTCTTTCGTCGGAACAGAAAAATTCATCAGTGAAGCTGGTAAAGACGCCGAAGGAACCATCATCACTCAGGTTGTTCCACCGTATAGCCGCACGGACTTTCCGACAGTCGCGCTATACCTGCAGGCGTTGAAAACATATTATCCTGCCGAACATCCGAGCTTCGTGAGCCTTGAGGGCTTCGTTGATGCCATGGTAATGGTCGAGGGTTTGAAGCGCGCAGGCAAGGACCCGACGCGCGAAAAACTCATCGCCGCTCTGGAGTCGATCCAGGACAAAGATCTTGGGCTCGGTCCCAGGCTGACATTGCACTACAGTCCCAGCCGCCACAAAGGGTTTGACCAGATCTACACCACCGTCGTGCGCGGCGGGAAGCCCGAAATTGTTGAGGACTGGTCATCGTTGTCGGCGACGTCGACTACCGTCGCCACCATTCACTAAATGCGCATCGCGCCGGAACGTAGGCAGCGAGCGCGGGAATCTACTCGTAGCGCAGGGTTACCAGGGGATCCACCTTGGTTGCGCGAAGCGCCGGAACATAGGTGGCGAGCGCGGCAGTCTACTCGTAGCGCAGGGCCACCAGGGGATCCACCTTCGTTGCGCGAAGCGCCGGAACGTAGGTAGCGAGCGCGGCAATCATGGCCAGGAATATCGCTGCGCTCAGGTAGATCAACGATTCTGCGACCGCGTGGCCAACCCTCGCGCCGCCGGTAGCGAACAGGGAGGCCGGTGTAACCGGTAGGCTTCGCGAAAGAACCAGGGTGAGGCCGGCGCCAGCCATCAGTCCTGCCACCGTCAAAGCCATGCCTCGCCGCAGCACCAGCGCCAGCACGTCGGAGCGCTGGGCGCCAAGCGCCATGCGTACCCCGATCTCGTGCGTACGCTGGGTGACCGAATACGACATCACGCTGTACAGGCCCAGGGCAGCCAGGAGCAGCGCCAGGCCACCCAGAATGCTCAACATGCTGGCCGCAATCTTCTGCGCAAACCAGCTGGCCCCCATGTACTCAGCCATCGGCACAGAATCGAAGATGATCACATTGGGATCGATTTCACGAACGTTGCGCCGCAGCGAGGCGATGGCCTGAACCGGATCTCCGGCGGTGCGGACGAAAAAGAACAGGTTCATGTCTTCGCGATATACCTGGCGGAACGGCACGTAAAAATACGGCTTGGGATTCTCGGTGAGCGCCCGGTCCTTGATGTCCTTGGCAACGCCGATTACCGTAAACCACATACCCCAACCGCGCACCTTGCGTCCTATCGGGGTTCCTGTCGGCAGGAATCGCTTGCGGAAGGTCTCGGTGACGATCATGACCGCCGGTGCTCTCTTGCTTTCGTCGTCCTGTTCCGTGAAGTCGTGGCCCTCCAGGAATGGAATGTGCATCAGGCTGAAATATCCTGGAGCGACTACGTTGCGGTCGATCTTCATGTTCTCGCCCGTGGCCGGTACATAGCCCTGGACTTCGATCGGCTCCCACCAGCTCCCCTGGATTCCCAGCGGCGCCCCGTCTGCGTAACCCACTGCGGTCACACCCGGAGCGGCTTCCATCTGTTCGCGCAGCCTCCGGCAGAAAGCTTTTCGCTGCTCCAGGCTGTAACCATTCGTCGCCAGATTGAAGCTCGAAACCAATAGATTATTGGGATCGAAGCCGGGATCGATGGTGCGCGTGAGCGCGAAGGCCCGCACGAAAAGCCCGGCCCCGATCAGCGCCACCAGAGCCAGGGAAACTTCGGAAACGACCAGCAGGGAGCGCAGGCGCTGCGAGCCTTGTCCGGCGGTCGTGCTGCGTCCGGTTTCCTTCAGGCTGTCATCGAGATTGGCTCGTATACTTTGCAGCGCGGGCGCCAGGCCGGCCAGTAAGGCGGTTACAACGCAAAGCAGAACTGCAAACATCATGGCTTGGCGGTTGAGATGAACGTCAAGCACGGTCGGACCGCCTCCATTCGGCGGGAGCAGATAATGGATCGATCCGCTCATCCATGTAGCCATGGCTGTGCCCGCCAGAGCGCCGCCGGCAGCAAGCAGGAGACTCTCGACCAGGATCTGCCGCACCAGGCGAATGCGTCGCGCGCCCAGTGCCATGCGAAGACTGAAATCCTTCCGCCGCGCCACGAACCGTGCCAACTGTAAATTGGCGACGTTGGCGCACGCAATTAGCAGCACCACCACGCAAACCCCGGCCAGTATCTGCAACGGAGCAAGCAGCACTCGACCCGCCCCGGCGCGTCCTCTCCACGGCTCGATCAGTGTCGCGCTCATTCCCTGATTGGTATAGGGACTTCCGTGAGCTATTCGCTCCGCCAGCGCTGCTATCTCCTGCCGCGCCTGCTCCACCGTGACCCCGGGTTTAAGGCGGGCCAGGCCATAGAGCTGCCGGGTATTGCGGTCCTTGAGCAGCAGGTCCAGATTCTGCAACTGCGGCTGCATGACCACCGGCACCCAGATATCAAAAGAAAAGCCGGCCATGCTGCCGTGAAATTCAGGAGCCGCAACGCCCACGATCGTCATCTCATGCTGGTTGACGCGTATCTTCTTGCCCGCGATCTGCGGATCGGCATGAAAGCGCGTCCGCCACAGGCTGTCGCTGATGACCACCACCGGAAAAGCGCCCTCGGCGTCGCCCTGCTCCCGGGGAAGGAACGTCCGCCCCTGCGCAGCCTTGACTCCCAAAACGTCGAAATAATTTCCCGTGACCATCATGCCGAAAACGCGGTCGGGACGGTCCGGTTCGCCTACGTTCAAGGCGATGGGAACGAACATCGCCGGCCCGGAGAGCGACTTCAGATTGTCGCGATAATCGCGAAAATCAAGGTAGGAGGTCTCGACTGATTCGCCGTCGGCGCGCGTGGTTTCGAAAGCCAGAAGTTCGCCGGGCTTTTCCACTCCCGGGAAGGGATGAAGCAGGACTGTATCAATCCAGCTGAAGACCGTGGTGCTGGCGCCGATCGCCAGTGCCAACGTAACTATGGCCACCAAAGTAAAGCGCGGATTGTTAGCCAGCATGCGCCAGCCGTAGCGAAAGTCCTGCCGTAGCGATCCCATTCACTTGCCCCCGCCGCTAACCATAACAGCACCTGGAAGGCCAGACTGCGAATCGCTGTAGGTAGTTGACATGCTTGGTCTTAGTGTGTTTGGGCAGGTGCCGCACTCATCCAGACCTGTTCGCTTTC
This sequence comes from Candidatus Angelobacter sp., assembly GCA_035307585.1. Taxonomy (GTDB): domain Bacteria; phylum Acidobacteriota; class Terriglobia; order Terriglobales; family Acidobacteriaceae; genus Angelobacter. The sequence continues at coordinate 134,159 of DATGHX010000069.1, read as the reverse complement.
GGACAGTCCGGCGCGGAGGCGGACGGCTTTATTGAACCGCTAGTTCCGCGGCTCTTGTCTTCAATGCGCGCAGGTCAAGCTTGCCGGACCCTAGATAAGGCAGTGCGTCCACGTGGAAGAACTGGTCTTTGCGCGGCTTCCACAAGGCAGGAAGATCGCACTCAGCCAGCTTGTCGAGTACCGGCGCTAACTTATCTTCCGGCAGAGTGTGTAGCACTACGAGGTGCTCGCCCTTCTTCTCGTCAGGCACGGCGGTAACACTGAACACCTGCTCGGCGCTCTCCGCCAGTTCATGCAGCTTGTCTTCGACCTTGATGTGCGGGACCATCTCGCCGCCAATTTTGCTGAAGCGGCTGAGCCGATCGGTGATGGTAAGAAATCCGTCCTCTTCCATGTTGGCGACGTCGCCCGTGGTGTACCAGCCGTCGTGCAGCACATCGGCAGTCTTCTCCGGGCGACCCAGATAGCCCTTCATCACGTTAGGACCTTTCACCAGCAGCATGCCGCTCTGATTCGCCGCTACCGGCTCCAGCGTCTCGGTGTCCACGATGCGCACGGTAACTCCGGGTAGTGGCTGTCCGATCGTGCCGCGCCTTGAACCGACCTGGCGAAATCCGGGAGCGCGAAAGTCGCGTCCATTCACCGCTACTACCGGAGAGCACTCGGTGCAGCCGTAGCCTTCAAGCGGCCGAATGCCGAAGACGTCCTCGAAAGCCAGGGCCACGCGCTCGGGAAGCTTCTCGGCCCCGACCAGAACATATTGCAGGCTGCCAAAATGCTCGGGCAGGCAACGGCGCATGTAGGCCTGCAGAAAGGTCGGCGTGGCGATCAGGAAGGTCACGCGGTACTTGCCCACCAGCTCGCTGATCGATGTTGCGTCCAGCGGGTTGGGATGGAAGACTGCGCCGATGCCGTGCACCGCCGGCAGCCACAAGCCCACCGTGAATCCGAAGGAATGAAAGAAAGGAAGAATTCCCAGGAGCTTGTCACCGCCGGCCAGCATGAAGACCTGCGTCATTTGCCGGATGTTGGCGGAGATGTTGTGATGCGCCAGCATCACGCCTTTGGGATCGCCGGTGCTGCCGCTGGAAAAAATCACCGTGGCCAGATCGTCGGTGGTCTGGCGGCGCGCGCCCAGCGCGGCTTTGAGCAGCCTGAACGGCAGCGTCCAGGAAAACAGCAGCGCCGCCAGCCTCTCGCCCGCGCGCGGATTTCCCAGCGCTTCTTCCAGCAATACGGTGCGCGCAGGGATTTCGATCTTGGGAAACCGTTCCAGAAAAGCCTTCGACGTAATCACCGTCTCCAGGTTGCACTGCCGGGCGCAGGAAGCTATGACCTCGTTGTTGGCGGTGTAGTTCAGATTCACCGGCACTCGTCCAAGCAGAGTGGCCGCGTAGTTCACCAGCGCGCCGCCCACTGACGGCGGCAGCAGGATCCCCACCATCTCCTGGTCGTGCCAGATATCGCGCAGGCGCCGGGCAACGAATACTGTCTTCGTCAGCACGCCGCCGAAGCGCATCTTGGGAACGCGTCCGTCGGCCGCGGCAAAACGCCACGGATAGCGCCGGGCCGTACGCACCAGGGCGCGGTCCAGTGTGCGGCCTGGCTGGTGGTCGGCGCTCCACGCGGCCGACTCCAGTTCCTGAACTGCCTGGCGCACTTCAGTGGAAGTCGCCCCCGGCGGCAGCGGCTTGCCGAAGCTCACCGTCACCGGATAAGGAATGCGCCGCGGAAACTTCCACAGAAAACGATTCCGTTCGAAGCTGAAGATGCTGCCCCACACGCCGTAAAGATTGATGGGCACGATGGGCGCATCCACGCCCTTGATGATCCGCTCCATGCCGCGGCGGAACGGCAGCATCTGCCCGGTGCGCGTGATCTGCCCTTCGGCAAAGATGCACACCACCTCGCCGTCGCGAATGGCGTCGCTGGCCGTGCGCAGCGAGCGAATCATGTCTCGCGGCCGCAGTTCTGACGAGATGGGAATGGCTTTCATCATCCGCGCAAACGGTTTGACGATGGGTATGTCGTAAATTCCCTGAAACATCAGGAAGCGGATCGGCCGGTCAGTGGACGCCTGCATCAGCAGCACGTCCACGAACGACATGTGGTTGGAGACGAACAGCGCCCCGCCTTTTTCGGGAACGTTGTCGCGCCCGATCACCTTGATGCGGTACAGCGTGTGCGTCAGGAAGAACAGCAGCAGGCGCAGAAACCAGTCCGGCAGCAGGTAGAGAACGTAGATGCTGCCCGCCAGCGTAATCACCGCGCTGGCCAGAAAGACGCCTCGCGTGTGCAGGTGGCCGAATCGTGTGAAAGCAAAGTAGGCGCCTGAAGCCACGCCCCCGGCCACGAACGAAAGCAGATTGGCCGCGGCGATCACGCCGCCTTTATGGTCCGGGGCAGGCCGATGCTGGATCAACGCATTCACCGGCACGGCGAAAAAGCCGGCAAAAATTCCCAGCCCCGCAAGGACCACCAGCGATGATGTGAAGGTCTGCGGCCACAGGCCCATGGCCGCCGCCATCACCGTCATTCCGAATGAGCCCAGCGGGATGAGACCGTACTCGATCTTGTTGCCGGAGAGGTATCCCGCCAGCAGGCTGCCTGCGCCGATGCCCAGCGCCAGCGCGGCGTCGAGCAGAGAATTTTCCTCGGAAGGCAGGCGCAGGACTTCGCTGCCATAGACCAGCACCGTCTGCAAAAGGAGAGCGCCCAGGAACCAGAAGTAGGTGTTGCCGATCACCGCCAGCCACAGTGCGCGGTCGGGACGCAGCAGGCGGAGTTGGTCCCATAGCTCGGCTACAAAGTTGATGCGGAACCTCCTCGCCGGGGCAGCCGCGGGAACTTTCGCGATGGCCAGGCTGCCCACTAATCCCAGGCACGCCAGGGCCAGCAGAACCACACCTGCATAGGGTTCGTGCTTCGCAAAAACATGGTTCAGCCAGCCGGCAGCCACCGCTCCCGAGATGATGGCAAGAAACGTTCCCATCTCGAGCACGCCGTTGCCCCAGGAGAGCCATTTCTCCGGCAGCAACTCCGGAAGCAATCCATACTTCGAGGGGCCGAACAGCGCGGCTTCCACGGCGACGACAAAGAGCACCAGAAAGGCCAATGGGAAGTGGCTGAAGAGCAGCCCCGGTTGTTGCCAGAGATCGGCAGCGTTCCTGAGGTTTTGCTGCTGCTGTGTCGACAGAGCAAAGATGGCCAGGACCATCACCACGATTTCCAGGACTTTAGTGGCTACTGTGACCTGCCGTTTGCTGAAGCGGTCGGCGAGATAGCCTCCCGCCATGCTGAAAACAACCAGGGCGACAAAGAACAGGCCGGCGATGAGTGAGACCAGCGCATTGCGCCGCTCCTCATCCAGCCCTAGCACCGGTCCCAGAACCATGAAGGTCAGCAGGTAGCGCAGCACGTTCAGGCTGAACGCGCCTTGAAACTGAGTCACAATCAGAGCCCAAAAACTGCTCCGCCATTTATCCTGAAGGAGGTTCTCAGAATCATGGGACGGAATGCCGGAGGGCGTTCCTGCTTCAGGCACAACCCGGGCTGGTGTGGCGGCAGGATCGAACATCAGCTACCTTGGATTCGAAAAAAGCGCTGTCATTCTGGCACTTGTCCGGAAGGAAGTAAACGTTACCACCGGGTTCTCAGGAAGGAGGAATTCCGCTTGGCTCTCCCTGACACGGATCCCTTCAGAGGCACCTGGAAACTGAAGTCGCACAGCTCCCAGCCTGCGCTGCCTCCGCCTAGCAGCTGGATTCATCATATTCAGACAACGGCGGAAACCATCCACGCGCGCGAGGAGATCGTGAGCGCCACTGGCGAGCGAACCACGATTGCGGTTCACGCGCGTTTTGATGGGCTGGATTATCCAGTCAGTGGCTCTCCGCAGGTCGACGCCATGGCCTACAAGCGCGACAACGAGCGCCGCATTTCAGGAATCGGGAAGAAGGGCAAAAAAACTCTATGGAGCGAAACGGCTACTGTTTCCGCGGATGGCCAAACGCTCACTATAAAGATTGCTTCGCAAGCCAAGACATCCGCCGGCTTTGAAATTACGGTTGTGTTCGAGAAGTTGCCTTCGAATAGCTGAGAGCTACACCGTCATCAGCTCTTTCTCTTTCGTCGCCGACATCTCTTCCATCTTCTTGATCTCGCCGTCGGTCAGCCTCTGCACCTCGTCGTGCGCCCGCTTCTCTTCGTCCTCTGTGATTTTCTTGTCTTTGAGCGCTTTCTTGATGGCTTCATTGCCGTCGCGGCGGACGTTGCGGATCGCTGTGCGGTGGTCTTCCAGGATCTTGTGCAGGTGCTTGACCATCTCCTTGCGCCGGTCTTCAGTGAGCGGCGGCACTGGAACGCGGATCATCTTGCCGTCGTTCTGCGGGTTCAATCCCAGGCCGGCGGAGCGGATGGCTTTATCGATGTCGCCAATGATGCTGGGATCGAACGGCTGCACGGTGATGAGCTGCGCATCGGGCGTGTGCAGCTGCGAGAGCTGGTTCAGCGGCATCTCTGAGCCATAGCAGTGCACACGCACCGTATCCAGCATGTGGATGGACGCGCGGCCCGTCCGCGCCGCGGCCAGGTTCGTGCGGAAGTCCTCCACCGCTTTGTCCATGCGGGTTTTCAGCTGAACGTACACGTCTTTCAGAGCGGGAATGTTTCCGAATCCTGGCGCCGCCATATCTCCGTTGCCTCAAAGTCTGATTTACAAACGCCTGATTATACGCGAGTCGATTTCCGCTCGGGCAACTGCCCATACCCGAGCTGCAGCCGGCCTAAGGCCCAAATCAATCGGTTCTGGAATTAGTCTCTATTTTTTTGTCGGCCATCCGAACAATGGCCAACCTTGGCACTTAGCCGATGTTCATACACAGTATCAACAGGACCCATATGCAGGTCACTCGGACTTCCGGTGGGGGGGAAAGTTTTTCCCGAATGCCACCCAGGGGACACAGCGTGCAGTTTCATTCCCGCGAACAGCTTCTGCTGGATTCCGCGTTGAATTTCCTTGCCCCGGTTCTTGAGAAAGGCGAGGGCGCGATTGTGCTCGCCGCCCGCGAGCGTATCCGCCAGATCGCCGGTCTTCTGAAGACAGCAGGAATCCGCCTGGACCAGCTTCGTGGTCGTGGTCGATACATCGAGCTCGACGCCGAGGACTTTCTCTCGGCCATCATGGTAGGCGGTCATCCTGACAGCGACCGTTTCGATCGCGTCATGGGAGCTCAGGTGGTTCGGGCCAGTCGCGCGTCGGATGGCCGTGTGGCTATCTTCGGCGAGGCTATCTCCGTTTTGTGCTCTCGTGGGCAGACCGAAGCTGGCGTTCAGCTGGAACAGATGTGGAACGATCTGGCGGCGAAATACGATTTCGCATTGCTCTGCGGCTATGCGGACTGCCATTTGTGGCAGCAGGATGAGGGCGGCGCGTTTGCCAGGATTTGCGCGGCACACTCCGGGGTGCTCCCCGAAGAAAGTTACCTGGAACTGGCCGGTCCGGAGCGCCTGCGTTACGTTGCCGAATTGCAACAGAGGGTGCGGGCGTTGGATGAGAAAGTCGCGGAGCGCAGGCATTCTGAAGAAGCCCTGGCCCGCTCTCAAAAACTGGCGGAGATAGGCCGTCTGGCCGCCACCATTGCTCATGAGATCAACAGCCCGCTCACTTCGCTGACCAATATCATCTATCTGCTCAGCACCCACAGCTCGCTCGATCCGGCGGCGCGGCGCTACGTGGCTCTCGCCGACCAGGAGTTGCGCCGTGCCGCGCGCATCACCAAGCAGGTACTGGGCTTCTACCGCGAATCGCCCCGCGCCGTGCTGTGCAAGATGGCTACGATCGTCAATGACGTGCTGGATCTCTACCAACCCAGACTGGAAAAGTGCAACATTGCCGTAAACCGCGATTACCGCATCGAAGGCATGATTGATGGATTCCCATCTGAAATGCGCCAGGTCATCGCCAATCTGGTAGGCAACGCCATCGATGCCATCGGCAGTCACGGGCGAATTCGCGTCCGGGTCTCCACTATGTCTGACTGGGTTCAGCCCGGCCGCCGGGGCGTGCGCGTCACCATTGCCGATTCCGGACCGGGAATTTCCCGAGAGAATCAGAAATACGTTTTCCATCCCTTCTTCACCACCAAGGGTGAATCCGGAACCGGTTTGGGACTTTGGCTCAGCAGCGGGATTGTGCGCAAACATCGCGGCCGCCTGCGCCTTCGCAGCCGCGACCGGACGACCCGCCGGGGCACGGTATTTTCAATTTTTCTGCCCGGACCTGGCGAAAAGAACGAGGATTTTGCAAAAGCTCGCGCCGAAGAACTGCGCCGCATCGCAGCCTAACGGTTGCCTCAACCCATTGACTATCCAGAGGAAGTTGTCTTTCTTGGAGAATTTATAACGTTTTAACGTGGGATTAAAGAAGGCTCTTTATAAGTTAACTACACCGATTGAATGCCTCACTGGGGAACTCTTCACCTCACGATCCGGGGAGTTCCCCTTACCTTTTTCTTGGCAGAAAACTTTTAGTTTATAGTCCTCGACTCAAGCTACTCCCGGGTCAGCCGGCTTGCCGTAAAACTGCCAGGCGTGCCAGACAATGCGTAACGCGGCCAGCACCGGCACGGATAGAAAGATTCCGATTACGCCCGCTACTTCGCCTCCGGCCAGCACTCCAAACAGCACCGCCAGTGGATGCAATTCCAGGGTGCCGCTCATGATGCGCGGCGCAGTTACATAGTCCTGGACCACCCGCCAGATCATGAGGAAGATAAACAGCCACAGCAGGTGCGAATATCCGGAGAGAAAGCCCACCGCCATAATGAGCACGCCGCCGATCAGCGGTCCCACCAGCGGAATGAATTCGAGCGCGCCCTCGGCCGGTCCCAGAGCCAGTGCGTATTGGACGCCCATCACGCGGAGCACGATGGTGACTACCACCATGGCCAGCACTGAATACAGTAGCTGGGCGCGAATGTAAGAGCCGAGCATGAAGCTGACCTTATCGACAATGCTCGCTACCATGGCCCGCGTATGCTCGTTCTGAACAGAGTTGACCAGGTTGTTGCGAAACTGATCGCCGCCTTTAAGGAAAAACACCGCCAGAATCGGGACCAGGATCAGCCACCAGGTATTTTGCAGGGTGCGTACCGCCCGTACCACCATGTCCTGGATAGCGGAAATGATCTGCTCGCGATGCTGAGAGGTGAAGCTTGTGAACTGGCGCACCGTATCCTGGCTCCATCCATGCCGTTCGCCCAGTTGCTGCACGATGTTGCCGCTGCTGATGCGGTTGGCCCAGGCGGGCGTCTGCTGCGCCAGGGTTCGCGTCTCCTCGCCGATCCTTGGACCCAGTAGTGAAAAGACCAGCACCAGCACGCCGATCAGGATCAGGTAAACCGCGGTGATGGCCAGTGGTTTGGATCCGCGAAACCATTTTTGCAGTCGCAATACCGGGGCTTCCAGCAGGTAGGCGAAAAGAATCGCGAACAGGAACGCGATCAGTGCCCGCCAGGCAAAATACAGGAAGAGCAACACCAGGCAGAACACCAGGGCGGTGAAGAGGGCCTGTGCTGTCTTTTTATCGAAAAGTGTCAAAAGGGATACTCGTGTCTGTTCCGAATCCTACATGAAGGGACGCCTGCTTGGAATGGGATTGCCGGTTTGCGACCCGTTAGAATTATGGGTCAGGTAAATTCGTCGAAAGTAACTCTGATGCCGGAACTCCCCGAAGTCGAAACCATCGCCAACGGCCTGCAGAAGCGTGTCTCCGGCGACCGCATTGAGTCGGTCTGGCTGGGCAGCAAGCCCGAGCCGCTGAAGTCACCCGCCGCCGAGATCGCTCGTGCGCTCGAGGGCTCGCGCATAGACAAAGTCCGGCGTGTCGGCAAACACATTGTCTTTGACCTCCGTTCCAGGACCGACAAGTCGCGGCGGCAGTGGATCGTGCACCTCGGCATGACTGGCCGCATGCTGGTGACCTCGGCGGAAGCGGAACTGCCTCGGCATGCTCACCTGGTAGCCAAACTGGCCTCAGGCAGGGAATTGAGGTTTGTCGATCCTCGCCGCTTCGGCCGGCTTGAGGTGCGGCAAACGGAATTCAATGGGCCGGGAGCAGAGCCGCTCCTGATCAGCAGCGAAGATTTTGCCCGACTGTTCCACCGGCGGGCAGCCCCAATCAAGGCATCGTTGCTCAATCAGAACCTTTTGCACGGGGTCGGCAACATTTACGCCGATGAAAGCCTCTTTCGCGCCGGCATCCGCCCGCGCCGCCGCGCCAACTCACTCACCCGCGCCGAACTGGCCCGATTGCACACTGCCCTTCGAGAAGTACTGCAGGAGGCGATCGCGGCCGGAGGGTCCTCAGTTTCAGATTACGTCGACGCCGACGGCGAGGCCGGTTTCTTTCAGCTGCAGCATCGCGCCTACGGCCGCGAAGGCCAGCCCTGTCTGGTTTGCAAAACGAAGATTAAAAAGATTGTGGTTGCCGGGCGCGGGACGCACTATTGCCCGAAGTGCCAGAAGTAGCGCTTCGGCCTTCAGAGAAGCTAGCTCTTTAACGTGTGCGCCTTTTCCCGCAGCCGCCTCATCCCTTTCAGCCAGCGATCATAATCGCTGGCCTTGTTCAGAAAGAATCCGGCTACCTCATGATGGGGAAGGATCAGAAACTTCTCCTCCTGCATGGTCTTCACGACTTCATCTGCCACCTGCGCGGGCTCGATGGCGGTATCCATCAGAAGCACGCCGGAAGCACCGTCGGCTTCCGCCTGCGCCAGCATGTTGGTCCGGACTCCCATCGGGCACAAAGCCGAGACGCGGATTCCCTGATCGCCGTACGTAATCGACAGCCACTCGGCGAAGCTGAGCGCGGCATGCTTGGTCACCGAGTACGGCGCCGACCCGATCTGCGTCAGCAGCCCGGCGGCCGAAATGGTGTTCACCAGGTAGCCTTCTTTGCGCTTCAACATTTGCGGCAGGACGGCGCGCGCGGCGTAGATGTGCGCCATCACATTGACTTCCCAGCTGCGCTGCCAGTCCGCGTCCGGCGTGTTCTCGTCGCGGCCGGTACCGATCCCGGCGTTGGAGCAGAAGATATCGACCTGGCCGCAGGCGTCGGTGATCGAATCCACCAGGTTGTGGACATCCTTCTCTCGAGCGACATTGCAATGGGCGAAGCCGCCCGGCGTGTCTTTGATCTCGGCAGCTACTTTCAGCCCGGCTTCGCGGTCGATGTCGGCCACCACCACGGCGCGGGCGCCTTCGGCGGCAAACTTCTGACACAGAGCCCGGCCGATCCCGTTCGACCCTCCGGTCACGATGATGACTTTTCCGTGAATCCGCATGACGAACAAGATAATCGCTTCCGCGCAATTTTCAAGCTGATAACGCGGCCGGCAACTCGCAATGACGCGGCCGGCAACTCGCAATGACGTGGCGGACCCGTTAAGCTTGTTCTTGCTGCACGATTGCCAGCGGGAGTCGCAAAGACATGAACAGTTTTGCCGTGGGTGTGGATCTGGGCGGGACCAACTTGCGCATCGCCGCGGTCGACGGCCAGGGAAAAATCCTGGAAAAGATCACCAGCGGCACCGAAGTCGCCCGCGGCCGTGATCGCGTGATCGACGAGATGTGCGCCGCCGTGCAGACCCTCGCGCTGAAATACAGGTCCTCGCATGAGCTGGCGGGAATCGGCGTGGGCGTGCCCGGGATCATTGATATGGCCAGAGGCATGGTGCGCCAGTCGCCGAACCTTCCCGGATGGGAAGATTACCCTGTACGCGAAGAGATCGAACGCCGCCTGGCGACAACCGTGATCCTGGAAAATGATGCCAACGCTGCCGCGCTGGGAGAGAAATGGCTGGGTGCAGCCGCTGATGTCGACGACATGTGCATGCTCACTCTGGGCACTGGTGTCGGCGGTGGCGTGGTACTCGGCGGGCACGTGTGGCACGGCATGACCGGCATGGCCGGCGAGCTGGGGCACATCAACGTTGATCCCCAGGGGCCCGCCTGCGGCTGCGGCAGCCGCGGCTGCCTGGAGCAATTTGCCTCCGCCACTGCCGTGAAGAGAATGGCGCTGGAGGCGATTGCCGACGGCAAAGCCCCGGAACTTGCCCGCGCTATGAACCGTGATCCTGAGTTCAGCTCGAAAGTCGTTCATCAAATGGCGATGCAAGGCGACCGCCCGGCTCAGGAAATCTTCGCGCGAGTCGGATCGGCTCTGGGCACGGCGCTGGCAAGCCTGGTCAACATCTTCAATCTTCCCATGTATGTAATTGGCGGCGGCGTTTCCAGCGCCTGGGACGCCTTCGCGCCGTCACTGTTTAACGAGCTGCAACGCTGCTCTTTTGTGTATCGCGCCACCGCGCACGGCAACGGTGCCGGCGGAGATAGCGCGCGCCCGCAATCCAGATCCTCGGCAACCCTGGTTACGCGAGCTCTGCTGGGCAGTGATGCGGGCCTGATCGGAGCGGCACGCCTGCCGATGATCTCGGCCTCCGAACCCGCCGCGCCATCCTTCGACCACGCGCGGGTTCGCAGATGATGGGCAACGCTGCCGCGCGCATGCCTGCTTAGTTCTTTTTCATGAGAATTGGAACGGAAATTAAAAAAATTTCTTGCCGCAAATGACACGTTCCGGGCCGATACTTGAGCGCCACTAAAGGCCAGCAAATGTTTTTTGGGGTGCAGCTCGGTTCCGAGAGCTGTTGGTTTTCTGTTTTTCCCACGCACCGTCCGGCGTGGCTAAGGAGTGGAAACCACTATGGCTACTCTTCCCAGAGTCGATCACATTGCTAAAGTTACGCCGCCTCCGCCCAGGCCGGCGGTCGCCAAAGTGGAGAACGTTCTCGCCTTCCGCACCAGAAAAGGCGGCGAAAGCATCAAGGCCGGCCAATCGCGAGATCTGGGCCTGCTTGATGTGGAGAGCTTTTCCAAAATCCGCCTGGTCATCGATGAGCGAATGGGCTCCACGTGCAATGTAATTTCCGGCTCACGATTACCGAGGATGACGAAGCCGTTGCTCTACTGGATCATGTGATGCTGACGCCGCAATCGCAGAACACTCGCGTGTACGAGATCCCGGGAACCAGGATTGCGGTGGCGATGATGGCATCGGGGCGCCGGGCACGAGCGCCACGGCCGATGTCTTGATCTACGGCCAGTTTTAAGGGGTCCGTGGCGACGCGCTACGCAAGGGGAAAGAACGCACCCTATCTCCTGGGGTGCCTTCTTTTTTGGTTAACGGCTGAATTACTGTGGACCGATTGTTTGACGATGCCGCTATGATCCTGCTAAACTCAAGGTTTCTTAGCCACTTATCCCACCAAGAAGGTTTCAAGTGCAAGGTTACACCCGCCGTCAATTGAAGCAAGATAAGTTCGCTGAAACGACTCAGGAAGCCATGCATTGGGCTTCCGGCCACCAGCGCCCAGTTGTTTGGGGAGTGGCTCTGATCATCATTGCCGCAGCTGCTTACTTCGGGGGCACCACCTGGATCGATCACCAGAACGAACTTGCCAATGCCGGCCTCACTGCCAGTTTTCGTACTTTGACTGAGCCCTTGCGTCCCGCCGATGCGCCTGCCGGGCAGGGCACCGGCTATACCACTTCTGCCGAACGGGCCAAGGCCGCAGCCAAGCAGTTTCAGGATCTGGCCGGCAAGTTCTCCTATACCAAGGCGGGAAGGGTCGCGCACTACATGCAGGGCGTAGCCCTGGTTCAGGCGGGCGACAACGCTGCTGCCGAGCAACAGCTTAAGTCGGTCGCCGACTCTCGTGATAAGGATGTGGCGGCCCTGGCCAAGCTGGCCTTGGCATCGCTGTACCGGTCCACCAACCGTCCCGCGGATGCCGTACGCCTCTACAAGGATCTGCAGGACCATCCGTCCTCGACCGTCTCCAAACCCGAGGCTCAGCTGGAGATGGCCGAGTTGTACGAGAAGACTGATCCGACTCAGGCCATGAACATCTATCAACAGATCCAGAAAGAAGATCCCATCGGTCCTGCGGCTCAGATCGCCGGCGCCAGGATGAACAGCGTTAAGTAGCGGCCAGCACTCGTCTGCAGCAGATTGGCTTTCCGCAGTGATCGCAGCGAAACCAGGCGAATGTACTCTTCTCCGGCAGCCCCCGGCTGCGGGTACGCATCTCTACTGTTGATTCCCTTAAGGAGCATGGTATGAAATCTTTTTTGGCGGGACTAGGTATTGGGGTAGGACTGGGCTTGATTTTTGCGCCGCTCAGTGGTGAGGAAACGCGTGATCGAATCCAGCGCCGGGCAGAAGACCTGGCGGATTCGGCTCGTGACCTGGTGGATCAGGGCCGCGACAGAGTACGCAGCACGGTGTCGGCGATGAAAGGTCGCGCCAACGATCTCGTCAACGAGGCGACAGGAACCACGCGTAGCGGCTTGTAGGAACTAAGTCAATCCGCGTTGGCGCAATCAGAGTGGGCTCCGCAACGGGGCCCATCCGCCTGTCTCGTTCTTGACACTCTCTTTCTTTGCCCTTTATTCTTAATTATTAAGTCTGTCTCCCAACACATCCTCTGCTCGGTCGTGTCGTTCGGAGCGCCTCTATGTTCATAAAAATAAAGGATCTTGAGCTCCGAAAGCTGGCATTTGACGAAACTTTCCCGCCCGGAAAGATTGAGCTGGGCGAAGACTTGGAGCAGAAATCGGCCGTCAAGGCTGCCGGCACTGCGGAACTTGTACGCGAAAACCGCGGCGCGCGGGAAATTGTTGAAGACATTCGTTTGGTCGGAAGTTTTTCGGCGCGAGTCCAGGTCCGATGCGCGCGCTGCCTGGAACCGGTCGAGAACGATCTGGCGGAATCTTTTGATCTCCTCTACCGCCCGCTGGGCGTGGATGCCAAAGGCGACGATGCCTCCATCGGCAGAGCGGAGACCGAGATTGGCTATTACCAGGGTGGCGGCCTGCTTCTGGAAGACGTGTTGAAGGAGCAGCTTCTGCTGGCCCTGCCGGTCAAGCAGGTTTGCGATCCGGGTTGCAAGGGTTTGTGCCCGCACTGCGGCCGCAATCTGAATGTTGAGGCCTGCGACTGCGCCGCCACGGTTTCCGATCCGCGCTGGACTGCGCTGGAAGATATACGCAAGAAGCTGGAACGATAGAAAAAGTCCTCTCCAGGCCGGAAACACATATAGAATTTTCACGCGAGTGGCGGCGAACAAGCCACTGTCAGAGAAAGGTTGAACTCATGCCTAATCCTAAACGGCGGCACTCCAAGGCCCGCACTTCGCGGCGGCGCGCCCATGACTTCCTCACGGCGCCCACGGTTTCCGAATGCCCGAATTGTCACGAGCGCAAATTGCCCCATCGCGCGTGTCCCAAGTGCGGCTACTACAAGGGCCGCGAAGTGGTGGAAGTGAAGGAAACCAAGTAAACCAGAACCCGTGGAAACCATAATTGCTGTCGATGCAATGGGCTCCGACCGGGCTCCCAAGCCCGAGATCGAAGGCGCGCTCCTCGCAGTCCGGCACTATCCCGGAGTGCGCGTCCTGCTGGTCGGCCCTGAAGAGCGGTTGAGGCAGGAACTGGCCGCGCATCCCACCGCCGCCGGCCTTCCCGTTGATGTGGTGAATGCCACCCAGGTCATCGGCATGGATGAAAAGCCGGTGCAGGCGGTGCGCAGCAAGAAAGATTCCAGCATGCACGTGGGCCTGCGCCTGGTAAAGCAGTGCAAGGCCATCGGCTTTGTGACTGCGGGCAACACCGGCGCGGCCATGACCGCCGCTAAGATGGTCCTGGGCACGCTGCCGGGTGTGGACCGTCCGGCGCTGGCGAACGTATTTCCTACTTCTGCCGGCAGGCCCTCCATCATGATCGATGTCGGCGCCAACGTGGATTCCAAGCCGCAGAATCTGGCCCAGTTCGCTGTGATGGGCGAAATTTACTATCGGGCCATCTTCTCCGCCGCCAAACCCAGCGTCGGCCTGCTCTCCATCGGTGAAGAAGAGACCAAGGGCAACGAGCTCACTCGCCAGACGTTTGCGCTGATGAAAGAGCTGCCGCTGAACTTTATCGGAAACGTCGAGGGACGCGATCTCTACAACGGCAAAGTGGAAGTCATCGTCTGCGACGGCTTCGTCGGCAACGTGGCGCTGAAAATCTCCGAAGGCCTGGTTGAAGCCGTGCGCTATCTGCTGCGCGGCTCGCTCAAATCGACAGTGGCTTCGCAGGTCGGCGCCTTGCTGGCGCGCAAGGCATTTACCGACTTTGGCCGCAAGCTCGATCCCTCCGAATACGGCGGCGCGCCGCTGCTCGGCGTGAAAGGCGTGTCAATCGTCGGCCATGGCGCCTCGAACGCCAATGCCATCAAGAATGCGATACGCGTAGCCAAACAGTTCTACGAGTCGGGAGTGAACAACCGGATCGAGCAGGAACTCGACGGGGCTCGCGGCCTGGGCACCGGTACCGGCACGGACTGAATCCAGCATGAACCTTCCCACCATCGCCTTCCTCTTTCCCGGACAAGGCTCACAAGCTGCAGGCATGGGCAAAGAGCTGACTGCCCTTTATCCCGTCGCTCGCCATACGTTTCAGGAAGCTGATGACGCCCTGGGCTTTGCCCTCTCCAAGGTCTGCTTTGAAGGCCCCGACGACGAGCTGAAGATGACGGCCATTACTCAGCCGGCGATTTTGACGGTCAGCACCGCCGCGGCCCGCGTGCTTCAGGAGAAAGGCGTGGTACCGCAGTTTGTCGCCGGGCACAGCCTGGGCGAGTACTCGGCGCACGTCGCCGCCGGCACTCTGGAATTCGGCGACGCCGTGCGCACCGTCCGCAATCGCGGCAAATACATGCAGGAAGCCGTTCCTGCAGGCCAGGGCGCCATGGCGGCGATCCTGGGCATGCCTCTCGACCAGTTGCAGAAGGTCTGCGAGGAAGTGGCGCAGGGCGAGGTAGTCTCGCCGGCCAACATAAATTCACCCGACCAGATTGCCATCTCCGGCAGCACCCGGGCCGTGGAACGCGCCGCCGAACTGGCCAAGCAGCGCGGCGCCAAGCGCGCCATCATGCTGCCGGTCAGCGCGCCGTTTCATTGCGCGCTCATGCAGCCCGCGCAGGACCGCCTGGCCAAAGACCTGGCTGTTCTCAAATTCTCCGATCCCGACATGCCGGTCGTTGCCAACATCGACGCTCAGCCCAAGACCGGAGGCCACGCCTCCCGCGACGCGCTCATCCGCCAGGTCACCGGCGCGGTGCAGTGGTCGCGCTGCGTGCAGAGATTGATCGAATTGGGCGCGAAAACCTTTGTGGAAGTCGGACCGGGCAAAGTTCTCACCGGGCTGATGCGCCAGATCGATCGCACGCAAACGGCGATCAACGTGGAAGACGAAGCCGGCGTGCAGAAGGTCACAAACCTCTTCGCTTCACCGGCCAAAGAATAGAATCCTGACCAACCATAGAGTCGGCCGTGCCGAAATCTCAACGTAGAGACGCGGCCTTGCCGCGTCTCACACTTTCCCGCTTCATCAGCGTTGAAACTAAGTAATTGAGTCTCCCAGTTATTTCGGCGGGTGGCACAGCAACGGGAATGGCGACGTCGTCAACGTCTTGGTCTTTTTCTCTACCCACATCGAGGTGTCGTCGGTGCGGTTGTTCAAAGTCACCGCGATGATCACGCCGCTCGGCGAGGAGAAGTCCTTTTTCTCCGGTTCTTTCAGGCAGTCGATTTTGTGGCTGGTAATCACGCCGTATTCGCTCGATGGGCCCCAATCAAGGACGAACTGGTTGAGCGAGTACTGGCTGTATTTCTGGGGATGCTGTTTCCAGTCGGGATCGGCGTAGTAGATGCCGTAAGCCGCGTCGAAGTCCTTGCGCTCAATCGCTTCAAAGAATTTGTTGACTACGTGCTCTTCCGGCCAGTAGCGGGTGAACCACCAGGTGGCGGTCGCCACCACCACAATGATCACGCCAATGATGATTAGCCGTTTTCGTCTTTCCGCCGGCCGCGGATCGTATTCCTTTGCGTCCAGTAACGCCATGAAAACTCCTCAGAATCTGGCTTCTACAGCGTGCGCTTGAACAGCATGGTAGACAGGGCGAACATCACTACGGCGAACACACCAAGATACAGCAGGTCCGGCCAGATTGCAGCCAGCCCCACGCCTTTCAACAGTACCGCCTTGAATCCGTGCACCGCATAGCTGAAGGGATCGATCCACGCGATCCACTGCAGCCACTTGGGGAACGCTTGCACCGGATAAATGGCTCCGCTGGGGAAATAAAGCAGGGTGTTCAGAATGCCGAAGATGGCGCGCGGGATCAGGGGATCGTTCACGCGCACCATCATCAGGAACATCATGCTGATGAAGGCGAATGAGGTGCAGATGATCAGCAAAAGCAGCCAGAAGAGATTGGCCGGCTGAAAAGCGGAGCCCACGCCCGCGATCAGAGATCCGATCACGGTAAGCACGATGCCCGCGCCCATCGCCTTGAGCGCGCCGGCCACGTTCAAGCCCGCCACCAGTTCCATCTTGGTGATGGGCGTAACCAGGTACCCTTCATGCACGCCGCGGGCCTTGTCGTCGATATAGACGATTCCCCCGCCGATCATCACACTGACGAACATGGCCAGCGTGATCGATCCGGGCAGCAGGTACTTCATGTACTCGATGTAAGGATAGAGCTCCACCACCTGCAGCGCGATCTGCTGCACCACGCGCGGCTGCACCGTCGGCTGGTTGAGAGCCATCACCAGGTCGCCCATTGTGCCCTCGAAAGTCGAGGTCATGAAGTTGTCGCTGTTATCCAGCACCAGGCCGATGCGGGGGCGCGCTTGCTCATAAACGTCGCGAGAAAATTGCGGAGGAATCACCAGGCCGGCGTTAAGGTCGCCCTTGCGCACGTCGTTCACCATCAGCTTTTCGTCGTCGTAGACGATAGGCTGGAACGTGCGCGCATTGCTCTGCACGGCGCGCAGCGCCTCCACAATGCGGACAGATTGTGGCCCGTGATCGTGGTCCACAATGCCCAGCTTGGCATCGCGGATCTTGCCGCCGAAAGCGTTGCCCAGCACGATCAGCTGCACCAGGGGAAAGACCATGGCGGCCATCATCAGCGCGGGCGAGCGGAAGAACTTGCGCATGTCGCGCTCCACGATGGCCATCATGCGTTCGCTGTGAATGAAGCTCAGTGCGGCCATGATCTATCTCCCCCACGCCACCGGCGACTGGTAGAGCGGCGCATCCGCCAGCTGGTCGCGGAGCTGGCGCCCGGTGTAATGAACAAAAACGTCATCGAGCGTCGTCGTTTGCACGGTAAGCGACTTGATGGCCACGTTGAGGCGCGCGGCGGTTTCCACCAGTTCCGTGGTCGTGCGCGACCCGTCGTTGGTGAGAATGCGGAACATCTCCGCGCCTTCGGGCTGGACGGAGGTCGCGGCGGCCAGGCGGGAGAGCGTCTGCTGCCAGTCGGCGGGCGCGTGCAAGAACTGGGCCTCGATCACGCTCGATCCGGGAACGCTGGCCTTGAGCGCCCGCGGCGTATCCAGCGCCACCAGCTTGCCGTGATCCACGATGGCGATGCGGTCGCACAGGCGGTCGGCTTCGTCCATGTAGTGCGTGGTGATCAGCACCGTGAGATTCCGCTTCTGCTTGATGTTGGTGATCATCTCCCACACGGCGACGCGCGAAACCGGATCGAGTCCCGTGGTGGGCTCGTCGAGAAAGAAGATTCGCGGCCGGTGCACCAGCCCGCGCGCGATCTCCAGCCGCCGGCGCATGCCGCCGGATAAGTTTCGCGCCGGAGCGTCGCGCCACTGCGTCAGGTCCACCAGCTCCAACAGCTCGTCGATGGACCTCTCGCGCTCGGCGGCGGGTATGCTGTAAAGCTTGGAGTAGATGCTCAGGTTCTCCCAGACGGTGAGGTCGCCGTCGCTGGTCATGGCCTGGGGAATCACGCCGATGGACCGCCGTGCTTTGTCGGGATCCTTGCGCACGTCAAAGCCTTCAATGAAGGCGGAGCCGGCGGTGATCTCGAGCAAGGTGGTCATCATGCGGATGAGCGTGGATTTGCCCGCCCCGTTGGGCCCAAGCAGGCCAAAAATCTCGCCTTCGGCCACATCGAAACTGACACCGTCTACGGCGGTGAAGTTTCCGTAGCGCTTTACGATGTCGGCCACGCGAATGGCAGCCTGCTGGCTCTGGCCGTTGCTTTCTGCCATCACGAGCCCCCGGCTTTCGATTTCGGCACCAGGACCTCGGCAGTCATGCCCGGAACCAGGTTGCGCTTGCTGTTGTCGATGGCAAGTTTGAGAGCGATGGTCTTGATGTCACGCTTGCGGCGGCTCACGTCCCGCTGCGTGGCGAAGTCCGCCTCCGGCGCCTTGAAGACCACCTTCGCCGTGGCGATGTCGCCGGAGGGAAGGCGAACTCTCAGCTGGTCGCCGATGGAGATGTCCACCGCCTCAGTCTCCGGAATTGATGCCCGCACCCAGGTGTCGCTCAGGTCAGTAAGGATGACGATGGCCTGCCCGGGATTCACTACTTCACCCTCGCGAGCAGCGCGAATGGTGACCGTCCCGCTGACGGGAGCCACGATGTTGGTGTAGCCCAGCCGCGCCTCGGCGGCCTCAAGCTGGCGCCGCGCGTTCACCGCCTGCGCTTCCGTGGCTTGCACAGTGCTCTCTGCGGCGTTAGCCTGGTGCCTTCTGGCCTGCGCGACCTCCAGGTCGGCTTGCGTGGCGTTCACGGTGTCTTCGGCAGCGCGGACCGCGGCCTGCTGCGCCTTGAGTTGTGCCTGCGACGTATCGGCCTGCTGCTGCGTCGCAGCCCCGGTCTTGGCCAGCGTGGCATAGCGCCGCGCATCGTCCTCAATACGCTGCAGATCGGCTTGCCCCTGCGCCAGCGTCGCCTGGGCCGCGTGCAGGCGGGCTTGCGCGTTCAGCACTCCGCTGGAGGTCTCGCCTGCGGTGTCGGCCTGGGCAGCGCGCGTCTGGTCTACCTGGTGGCGCAGGCTGGCCAGCAGCGCCTGTGCCGCCTGGCGATCGGCGGTGAGCTCCTGGGAATCGAGCACGGCGATCGTCTGCCCGCTCTTGACCACATCGCCTTCATCCACCGCCAGGCGCTCGATGCGTCCCATGATCTTGGGGCTGACCACCACCTGGTTGGCGTCCACGGTGCCGATCAACACCAGGTCGGGGGTGCGGTCGGTAGAAAAAAAGTAGTACACCGCGGCGATCACCAGCAACAGTCCCAGAAATGCGAAAAATCGGTTTCTCTGGCTCAATGGGTTTTCCCTTTAGCGGACGGCGCGAACAGCGCTGCCGAGACAAAATCGATCACCGCAGCCTGCCGCGCGGCAATGCGCTCCGGTGACGACGGATCGCCGGGCAGCATGGCCTGCTGCGCAGGCAGGCTGATGAAATAGAAAATGATGATACCCAGCACTGATGTTACCGTCTGCTCCGGATCCACTTTGCGAAACTCGCCGGCAGCAATGCCTTCGCGAATCAGAGCGCTGAGATTCTGGTAGATCGGTCTTCCGTAGCGCTCGAGAATGCGGCTGGCCACCGGAGAAAGCGTGCGCCCGACGGTGCGCATGAATTCGCGCTGCACCAGCCGCGGGTAGAGCGGCGCGCCGGCAATGTAATCGAGATGCGCTTCCATGTAGCCGAGCAATCGCTGCCGCGGCGGAAGATGAACTGCGCCCAGCGCCGCCTGCACGCGCTCGGAGAGTCCGGCAAAAACTTCGTCGAGTACCGCAGCGTAGAGGCCTTCTTTGTCCTTGAAGTAGTAGTAGAGCAGGGCCTTGTTGACGCCGGCGCGGCGGGCGATTTCGTCGGTTCGCGCACCGGCGACGCCTTCGTGCGAGAATTCCTCCAGCGCGGCTTTCAGAATGGCAGCACGGGTTTTTTCAGGCTCGCCTCGCGAGCCCGGCTTGCCGGCTTTGGCCAGGACAGGCATTTAATTAACTGGTTAGTTAGATTATGATCGCGGGCGCAAATCCGCGCAAATTGCAAATCTTTACGCGGCTGGATAACTTGCCGGCATCTTTAGAATGAAGATGAAAATGTTGACCGCTCGAATCGCTTTGCCGACAAGAAACTCCAAGACTGCTCTCGAAAGGTCACTATGACGCCCCTCCGCCGTTCCGCGGTATACTTTTCGCTTGCTGTATGCATTGGCGCCGTCGTAGTGCTGCGCGCCGTCGAACCCAAAACTCCTCCCAAGGTCACCACCGGAAAGGCGGCCTTCGTGGATTTCAGCCAGCAGAAGCCGGGGGAATTCCGCAAGCTCACCATCGCCGACCTTCCTCAGCCTTTTGAAACTTCTTCGGCGCTGAACTTTCCCAACCTTGTGCCGCGTCCGCAGGGTGCGATGCCTCAAACCCTCCCCGGCTTCAAGGTGGAACTCTACGCGTCCAGGCTCGACGAACCGCGCCTGATGCGCACCGCGCCCAACGGAGATCTCTTTCTGGCGGAGAGCAAGACAGGAGAGATCAAGATCTTTCGCGGCGTAAACAAGAATGGCCAGGCCGAGACCACCAGCGTCTTTGCCACCGGCCTCGACCGTCCCTTTGGCATCGCTTTTTATCCTCCGGGCAACAATCCGCAGTGGGTGTACGTGGGCAATACGGGATCCGTGGTCCGTTTTCCTTATCATGTTGGCGATCTGAAAGCGGCCGGACCCCAGCAGATGATCGTTCCCGATCTGCCCGGCGGAGCCGGAAAGCTCGGCGGCAAGGGACACTGGACTCGGGACATCGCCTTCTCGCGCGATGGCAAGAAGATGTACGTCTCGGTGGGATCGAACTCCAACGTCGAGGATACGGACAACAATCCCAAGGAATTTCACCGCGCGGATATCCTGGAATTCAATCCTGATGGCAGCGGCGTGCGCGTCTATGCCTACGGCATCCGCAACTGCGTGGGGCTGGAGGTGCATCCCCAGACCGGCGAGGTTTGGTGCTCCACCAACGAGCGCGATGGCCTGGGCGACGACCTGGTTCCCGACTACATTACCCACGTCCAGGAAGGCGGCTTCTACGGCTGGCCGTGGTATTACATGGGCGGCTTCCACGATCCGCGCCACGCCGGCAAGCACCCGGAGCTGAAAGACAAAGTCATCACTCCTGACGTGATCCTGCAACCCCACTATGCCTCGCTGGAGATGACTTTTTATAACGGCCAGATGTTTCCCGAAGAGTACCGCGGCGACATCTTCGCCGCCGAACATGGTTCCTGGAACCGCCACAAGCGCACCGGCTATGAAGTCATCCGCGTGCCGTTGAAAGACGGCCATGCCACAGGCGACTACGAAGACTTTCTCACCGGCTTCGTTACCGAGAAAGGCGAGGTCTGGGGAAGGCCGGTGGGTGTCGCCGTCGGCAAAGATGGATCGTTGTTCGTCAGCGATGACGGTTCGAGATCGATCTGGCGCGTGAGCTACGTGGGCAGGTAGTTCTTCTTCGCGTGAACACAGGAACTCCGTCCGATTCGGCCTGCAGATTTCAAAGTGTGGTGATTTGCTAAAATAGCTAGTTTGCCCTCCACCTGCAGGAATCTGAATGTCTGACACCATGCTTGCCGTAGTGAAACCGGAGGCTGCGCCGGGAGCCGACGTCCGCCAGATGCCCGTCCCCGAGATCGGGCCTGACGACGTGCTCGTCAAAGTAAAAGTGGCCTCGGTCTGCGGCACCGATCTGCACATCTACAACTGGGACCAGTGGGCGCAGCACCGCATCCGTCCGCCGCTGATCCCCGGGCACGAGTTCTGCGGGCACGTGGTCGCCCGCGGCAAGAATGTAACCTCGGTCAAAGAAGGCGACTTCGTATCCGCGGAGATGCACGTGGCCTGCGGCAAGTGTTACCAGTGCCGCACTGGCGAAGCCCACATCTGCCAGCACGTGAAGATTATCGGCGTGGACGCCAACGGCGCCTTCGCCGAGTACGTCAAGATTCCCGAATCCAACATCTGGAAGATCGATCCGAAGATTCCGCCCGACTACGCCAGCGTGCTCGACCCGCTGGGCAACGCCGTGCATACAGTGCTGGCCGGCGAGATCGCAGCCAAGACTGTGGCTGTGATCGGTTGCGGCCCTATCGGGCTGTTTGCCATCGCTGTGGCCCGCGCCTGCGGCGCCAGCGAGGTCTTTGCTCTTGAGATCAACGCCCACCGCCGTAAGCTGGCGGAACAAATGAAGGCTGACGTGGTGCTCAACCCGGCGCAGGACAACGTTTACGAGCGGGTCATGGAGATCACCGAAAGCACCGGCGTGGACGTGGTGCTGGAGATGTCCGGCCATCCCGATGCCATCCGCCTCGGCTTCAAGATCCTCCGCCTGGGCGGGCGAGCTTCACTGCTGGGCATCCCTTCGCGGCCCATGGAACTCAATCTTTCTGAAGACATCATCTTCAAAGGCGCGCGCGTGCAGGGCATCAACGGCCGCCTGATGTACAAAACCTGGTATCAGATGAACGCGCTGCTGAAGGCCGGCAAGCTGGACCTGTCGCCGGTGATCACCGACCGCATGGCGCTGGCCGACTTTTCCAAAGGCATGGACCGCCTGAAGAGCGGCGAGGCCAGCAAGATTTTGCTGTATCCGAACGGGATGCTGAAGAGTTAGCCGCAAAGAGGCCGGCCTCGCAAGCGGTAATCCAGCAGCATTCTGATTTGAGGGATTAAGATGGCTACTACGACTTCCCGCTCCCCGCTCTCCTACCTCGCCGACCAGATGAATGAACTCCGGCAGAAGGGCACGCACTTTTCGCTGCGCGTGCTGGAGGACGAACAGGCACCGGAGTGCCACGTCGACGGCAAGAAGGTGATCAACCTGGCGTCGAACAATTACCTGGGGCTGACCACGCATCCCAAGCTGCGCGAGGCGGCGATTGAGGCGACGAAGAAGTACGGCGTGGGCGCGGGAGCGGTGCGCACCGTGTGCGGAACCATGAGCATCCACATGGAGCTGGAAGAGAAGATCGCCCGCTTCAAGCAGACCGAGGCGGCCGTAGTCTTCCAGTCGGGCTTCACTGCCAATGCGGGAACGGTCTCGGCGATTCTTGGCAAAGACGACTTCATCATTTCCGACGAGCTGAATCATGCCAGCATCATCGACGGCGCACGGCTCTCCAAAGCCAAGATCAAGGTTTTCCGCCACAAAGACGTCGCGCACGCCGAAGAGCTGCTGAAGGAAGTCGCCGGCGAATCCGGCCGCAAACTGATCATTACCGACGGTGTCTTCTCCATGGACGGAGATATCGGCCCGCTGCCCGCGCTGTGCGATCTGGCCGACAAATACGGCGCCATCATGATGATCGATGACGCACACTCATCCGGCGTGCTGGGACGCAACGGCCGCGGCACCGTGGACCACTTCAACCAGCACGGGCGCGTCGACATTCAGGTAGGGACGCTATCCAAGGCCATTGGAGCCATGGGCGGCTACGTCTGCGGCTCGAAGGACCTGATTGACTTCCTCTATCACCGTGGGCGGCCGTTTCTTTTTTCCACTGGGCAGCCGCCATCAGTCGCGGCCACCTGCATGGCCGCCTTTGATGTCCTGGAGCAGGAGCCGGAGCGCATCGACAATCTCTGGGGCAACACCCGCTTCTTCAAGAAGGAGCTAGGGCTCCTGGGCTTCAACATCGGCGGCCAGAACACTCCCGCCAGCGAAACGCCGATCACGCCCATCATCGTGGGCGAGGGGCGCCTGGCTATGGACTTCAGCCGCGAGCTGTTCGATGCCGGCGTCTTCGTTCCCGGGATTGCGTTTCCCACAGTGCCGGAAGGCAAAGCCCGCCTGCGCACCATCATGAGCGCCACGCACACGGAGAGCCAGCTCTCGAAGGCGCTGGATATTCTGAAGAAGGTCGGGAAGAAGATGGGGATTCTTGCCTGAAGTCCCGAGCGTATCGAGGGATCCCTATAGTCTGATGCTCATACTGGGTACGCTGTGTCTCCCGAACTCGTCTCGCTTCGCTTCGGGATTTCAGAGAAAAGCTAGCTCCGGAATTTCACAGTCCCACCCACTACCGTCGCCATCACTTTCCCTTGTAGCTGCCAGCCATCAAAAGGCGAGTTCTTTGACTTCGAGTGCGAATGGGCAACGTGATAGGTCCACTTCTTTCCCGGATCGACGACCGTTACATCGGCGCGGGCTCCTTTGATCAACGTGCCGCGGCCCTCTAGGCCCATCACCGCTGCCGGATTAGTCGACAGTAGCTCGATGATCCTGGCAAGCGGAATCTTGTGCTTGGCGTGCAGGATTGAGACGCAAAGGCCGAGCGCGGTCTCGAGACCCGTAATTCCAAAGGGAGCGCGGTCGAATTCCTGGTTCTTTTCGTTGAAGGCATGAGGCGCGTGGTCGGTGGCCACGCAATCGATGGAGCCGTCGGCCAGGCCGGCCAGCAGCGCTTCGCGGTCGGCAGCCGAACGCAGCGGCGGGTTCATCTTGAAGTTGGTATCGTAATCGCCGATGTTTTCGTCGATCAGGGCGAAGTGATGCGGCGTGACCTCGCAGGTGACGCGAAGATGGTCGCGCTTGGCTTTGCGCACGGCCTTGAGCGTGGCTGCGGTGGAGATATGAGCTACGTGGTAGTGTCCGCGGGTTTCGGCGGCCAGACGAATGTCTCGTTCTACCAGCGAAGACTCCGCGGCTGCGGGCCATCCGCGCAGTCCCAGCCGAAACGCGGTGAAGCCGGCGTTCATCACCGATCCGGCGGTCACGCGCGTGTCTTCGGCGTGCTGGATCACGGGAATGTTCAGTTTGCCCGCGCCAAGCAGCACCGTACGCATGATTTCTTCGTTAAGGATGGGCTTGCCGTCATCGGTGACAGCCACGGCGCCGGCGCGATGCAGCGCGGCCAGATCGGAAAGCTGCTCACCTTTGCTTCCCAGCGTCGCCGCCGCAATGGGAAAGACGTTCACGTGGGCGCCACGCGCCGGATCCTGCATCCACTGCGTGATCGCGGGCGAGTCATTGACCGGGGAGGTGTTGGGCATGGCGCAGACGGACGTGAAGCCTCCGGCTGCCGCCGCCATGGTTCCACTGGAGATGGTCTCCTTGTTCGACTGGCCAGGCTCACGCAGGTGCACGTGAATGTCGATAAAACCCGGGGCTACGACCAGGCCGCGCGCGTCAATGTTCTCGTCCCCGCGGCCGCGCAACTTGCCCGCCGTTGCCACTTCGGCCACGCGCCCATCGCTGAGCAGAAGATCGTATTTGCCTTCCAGCTTCTGCGCTGGATCGATCAGGTAACCGCCGCGGATTGAGATAGACCTTGCCATAGTTACAAAACTGTTTCGCGAATCGGGTGATCGGGCGATCCTGTGATCGGGTGATCGTAAAGACGCGGCCAACAGATCTCCCGATGGCCTGATAATCCGATCTTCCAATTTTTCTTCACGCGACCCCCAGGCAGATGCTTAGAATCGCCATCCTCACATAAACGCCGTTGTGCACCTGCTCTTCGATCACGGACTGCGGAGAATCGGCGACCTCGCTCTGGATTTCCATGCCGCGGATCATCGGCCCGGGATGCATCACGATGGCGTCGGTTTTGGCTAGCTTCAGGCGCTCGGCGGTAAGCTGGTAGTCGGCGACGTAGCGAGCAGCATTCAGTTTCAATCCCGCCAGGCGCTCCTTCTGCACGCGCAGCATCATGATGACATCGGCTTTGCGCACAGCTTCTTCCATGTGCCGCACGACTTTCACATGCGGCGCCAGCTGGCCGGCGAATTCAGGCAGCAGCTCCGGAGGGCCGCACAGTGTGGTTTCAGCTCCGAATTTTGACAACAGGTGGACGTTGGACCGCACCACGCGGCTGTGCTGGATATCGCCCACCATGGTTACGCGCAGGCCCTTGAATGTCTTCTTATGGCGTTGCATGGTGTAGGCGTCCAGGAGAGCCTGCGAGGGATGCTCGTGCATGCCGTCGCCGGCGTTGATAACAGGGATACGAAGGTTGCGCGCCAACACGCTCGGAGCTCCGGAGGAGGGATGGCGGGCAACGATGCAGTCAGCTCCCAGCGCCTGTAGAGTTCTGCCCGTATCCACCAGGCTCTCGCCTTTCTCAATGCTCGATGCGGTGGCGCTAATCACCGAGGTATGCGTGCCCAGCAGGTTGGCTGCGAACTCAAATGAAACGCGGGTGCGCGTGGATGGCTCGTAGAAGAGCAGGGCAATCCGTTTGCCGCGGAGCAGAGGACGCGGCTCTCGCGCGTGCATCTTGCGGGCCAGCTTTAAAAAAGAAGTAATTTCGTCTGTGCTGAGGTGCTCGAGACCGAGCAGAGAACGGGTTCGCGTTGTTCGGGCTATGCGGTACGCTCCACCAGCATCACCTGCTCCTCATTATCGACTTCCGTGAGCCGGCATTCGATGATTTCGTTGTCGCTGGTCTGCACGGTGCGGCCGACAAACGCGGCTTCGATCGGCAGCTCGCGGTGCCCGCGGTCAATCAGCACGCATAGCTGTACCCGGCGCGGGCGTCCATGATCGAACAAAGCATCCATGGCGGCGCGAATGGTACGGCCGGTGTAAAGGACATCGTCGATCAGAATCACGTTCTGGTTCCCAATCTCCACGCCCAGCGGCGTCTTCTTGATGATTGGACTCGAGCCGACAGTGGAAAGGTCGTCGCGATAGAGGGTAATGTCAAGGGTCCCCACCGCAACCGGCCGCTTCTCAATCTGCGTGATGAGCTTGCCCAGGCGCGAGGCCAGAGGTACCCCACGGCGGCGAATGCCGATCAGGGTCAGATCATCAACACCGTTGTTCTTTTCGACGATTTCATGGGCCAGCCGAACCAGCGTGCGCTCGATTTCCGAGGCCGACATGAGGCGGCCTTTTTCGCGCAGGTGCGGCATACGGGTGGGGGTACCGGCTGTCATAATCCACCGCATCATAGCCGATGCGGGCGGATTCGCCAAACCAGCGAGAGAAGTTCAGTTTTGGGTCAGCTTTAGATTGCTGGGCTCAATCCTGCCACTACATAGTGCTCTTATCGTCCCAGGTGCGGACATAGATCAGGGCAAACTCGGAACCGCTCCCGGCAGGACGAACTGCCAGATCGCGCTGATTGTTCTGGGTACCTACCCTTAAGATTTCCCGGTATTGGTGGCCGGTCTGAGCGTTGTCGCAGGCGACCTCGGCATCCTGGTCATGGTGGCGGTACCCCAGGGTAAAACCACCTGTGCAATCTACAACTTTGCCGTATTTCGCCATGTCCTTGCGATAGAAACTGAGTACCTTGTCGGGGGGATCATCGCTCCGGTACTTGAGGACGGCGACCTTTACCCCGAAGAGCGAACTGGAGACATTCACATTCGCGCCGCCTTCGCCATCCATATCTTTCCGCAGTTGCGCGCCGGGATATGGCGAGAGGCCGGTAACCTTGGGGTCCGTTTCGCCTTCGTGGACGCTGATGGAACCTAAAGGAGTCTTAATATCAACATCCTTGTCGCCGCCCTGGCCGTCCCTCGAAGTAGAAACCCGGCACCCGCCGAGAGCGATCAGAGAGAAAACAAGACCCGCGACGCCAATACCCGGTTTACTGCGCATAAAACCCTCCAGAGTATGGGGAAAGATCAGTTAGCTAACTTTGTATACGGACGGGCGGTGTACAAAGTTCCCCGGCCGGCACACCCTAAAATCCTGTCACACGATAGGCTCGTAGTAGCGCTCCCCGGCACAGTACCGGCAGAGGACTTTCCCTCCGCGACGCACCTCGCGGCGAAAGTTGATGCCCTCGCCGCAGTGTTCGCAAGCCACGCGTTCCCCTTTGTATCCAGGAAACTCCTCCGGGGGCAGCTCTACGTGCACCGCCTGGGTGTGGAACAGTTGCTCGTCAGTCATCTCCTGATAGGCCTGCATCTGCTGCTTGTTCTTATTGTCGATCTCGGGATGCATGCCCTGGGCCAGGCTCTTGGACGATTCCCTGGCCGATACCCGGACCGCTTTGCCGGTCTGGGCGTCCACGAAGGTTGCTGCCATCTTGCCCCAGTCACGAAACTTCAGCGCGCGCTTGCCCAGGCGGCAGCCGGTGACCACCATGACCGCATCGGTGGCGCAGCGGTCGATCTCTACAAACGTGACAATGCGCTTGCGATCGGCGCCCTCCGGATCTTCCAGCCCAAGCTTCCGCAGACCCAGCATGGCCATGCGGACGCCAAGCACCTGTCCTGCGCACAGATGTCCGTGGGCCACAGCCGCGTCCTCCAGGTATTGCTGCAATGTCTTCATTTCGGTCCTTCTTCATCGCTGGATTCCGATTGCAGATCGGCGCCATGCGGCCTGACGGTAACCACGGTTTTCTCCCCGGCTACCGTGAAGGTGACTCTCATCGGCCCGCGGTCCCATTTGGGTAGAGCGCAGCCCGGGCTTGCAAATTCCTTGCGGAGAATGGGCTTGCGCTTTCCGATCTGAGAGACTACCAGCAGCCCCTGGTTCTCCTCAGACACGCCGCAGTAAGCAGCGTAATCCCGGTACCAGCTGGCCTGGGAGACGTCAGGATCGAACGCCGGAAGGGAGAGCTGTGAGATGCGGCCTGTCGTTCGGTCGACGCTAATCCAGCCGTCCAGTCGCCATATCCACTGCGGGCCGTGGGGATCGTTGGGCAAAGCGTCATTCACCCGGTAAACCCGCTGCACCACAAATATCCGATCAGTCACATCGTGAGCCGGACCCACCGTGTATTCGCGAACTTTGCCATCGACCAGGAGACGGCGTACTTTGAGGTCGTGGGTCTCACCGGAATCAGCCACGCTCCTCACCACTCGCCAGCTGCCCAGCACCACTGTGTGCTCCGCAGCCGCGCCCGGAACGCTGGTTGCGAGCGGCAGCAACATAATCAGGCCACAGAGGAGGGAGCGCATGACCCAGCAATTATAATGATCTGTTGCCTGCTGAACAGGAAGTTGATCACGAAAGGCCACAGCATAGCGGTGCTCGACCATGGAACTTTGGGTTGGGCCGGCCCAAATCTGCCAAAACAGCCTCAGCTTTATTTTTCAGCGGTCGGAATTTACCATAGGTCATCATTTAAAACCTGAGCCAGCCTGCCGCTTTGGTTTCAAGAAGCGCATATGAAAAAAACCCTGGTGCCAGAAAGTAAACTGCGTGATGCAACTCTCCACCTTCGCGGACCTTCTCAACTTCGAATGGCATCGCGAGCCGAATGGGAAGGGGTTCGTCCGAAGTCGAAACCTCCGAGGATACTTGTAGTCGACGATAAGCTGGACACTCTGCTGCTGCTTCGCGAGCTTCTCTCCTCACGAGGTTACGAGATCATTACAGCGACAGAGGCAGCGGAAGCGGAAGAACTGGTGCGCTCGGAAAAGCCGGACCTGGTGCTGCTGGATGTGGTCATGCCCGGCAAGTCCGGCTACGATTTGTGCCACGAACTCAAGGAGGATCCGGCCACCCGCTTGATTCCGGTGGTGATGATCACCGGACTCACCGATCGCGAAGATCGCGTACGCGGCATCGAAGCCGGCGCTGATGATTTCCTGAGCAAGCCCCTTTATCCGGAAGAGTTATTCGCCCGCGTCAAGTCACTGCTGAAACTGAAAGAGTTCACTGACGAACTGGAGAATGCCGAGTCCGTGCTGGTCGCACTGGCGCTGGGCATTGAGGCCCGCGATCCTTACACCGGCAATCACTGTGAACGCCTGGCCGAGTACGCCGCCGATCTGGGCCACTACGTTGGACTGAACGGCGATAGCATCATCGCTCTGAAGCGCGGCGGCTACCTTCACGACCTGGGCAAGGTCTCCATCCCTGACGAGATTCTGAAGAAAGGAGCGCGGCTCACCCCCGAAGAGTGGGTGATCATGAAGCAGCATCCCATTATCGGGGAGGGGATTTGTCGTCCTCTCAAATCTTTCCGCAACGTGCTGCCCATCATCCGCCACCATCACGAGCACTGGGACGGAACCGGCTACCCCGACGGCCTCAACGGGAAATCCATTCCGTTGCTGGCACGTATTCTGCAGGTGGTCGATGTTTACGACGCATTGCGCACCGCGCGGCCTTACAAGCCTGCGCTGACGCACGAAGAGGCCAAGCGCACCATGCTTGACGAAGCCAACAAAGGACGGTGGGATCCGGAACTGGTGCCCGCGTTCTTCTCCATGCTGAGGAAAAAAGAGCAGGCGGCATGAGCGTTGCGCGGTTGGACTCCAGCATCAGTGCCAGCGAAACCGGCCGTCCGCAATACAGCATCATTGTTCCCGCCTACAACGAAAGCGCGCGCATCGGCGCTACTCTGGAACAGATTCTCCGCCATATCCAGCGACACAACTGGCGCGCGGAGATACTGGTGGTCGATGACGGCTGTCGTGATGATACGGTGGAGATTGCCCATCGCCTCGGCCAGGAACATTCTGAACTCCGCGTCGTCAAGAACCCCGGCAACCAGGGCAAAGGGTATGCAGTCCGCAACGGCATGCTGCAGGCCCGCGGAGACATCCTGCTTTTCACGGACGCCGACCTGTCTTCTCCCATCGCTGAGGCCGACAAACTGTTTGCCGCGCTCGAAGCCGGGGCAGATGTAGCCATCGGATCACGCTGGCTTGATCCTTCTCTTCAATTTCAGCGTCAATCGAAAAAGCGTCAGGCGCTCTCCCGCGTCTACAACATCTTCTTACGAACGATGTTGCTTTTTCCGTATCGCGACACCCAGTGTGGTTTCAAGGCGTTCACGCGGAGCGCTGCCGCAAAGATTTTTCCTGTGCAACGGATCAATCGCTGGGGATTCGATCCGGAGATCCTTTACATCGCGCACCGCCTGGGTCTGAAGGTCGCTGAAGTTCCTGTGATCTGGGGACACGATGACGGCTCCCGCCTCCATGTATGGCGCGATGGAACTCGCATGGGCTGGGACGCCCTGAAAATCCGGGGTTACGCTTTGCTGGGTAAGTATCCCAGGAAATGAGAAATAGTTTGGCGCGGCACGTCATCCCACGGCAGAACGCCAGGCTGTTATTGAATTCGTGGTTTAAGACGCGACGGCATACCTGGCCTTAGGTTCCTTGGGCACCACCCACACGCCGCTTCCCGGGTGGTAGACGATCGTCAGATTCATGGAGCAGGGCCCGCAGAGCCAGAAGTGCTCTACCTGACCGGAGCCTTTGTTCGGGATCCTGGATTTGCTGTTGCCAGCGTGGTCCATCATGAAGATCTTACCTTCGCGAAGATAGATCAGAGGGGTGGAGCAAGCGGGATTGGCGCATTTCGCGAGCATTGAATCGTCCCTCCTTCGCTGAAACCTGTTTTCCTTGATCGGAAATTTTGCCGTGAACCTTAATGCTGCACACTCTAGATGCAGGTTTTGAAAGTGATGTTTTCTTGAGCACAACCCAGATGCGCAACGCGCAAAAGGCAGGGGTTGCTATATTAGCCCTGTTTTCCACAGAAGCAGCGGAACGAAAGAAAAAAAACGGTAAACGATACGCGTCGATCTGTTCCGGCCAAAGCTTAGATGCGCTTTCATGGGTCTCACTTAACACCGGAGGTCCGGAAGGCCCAGCACCCCTCATCTTCATCTGGGCAGGAATGTGAGCAGGGCGGCAACCCACAACCCAACCCATATCAGGAAATGTTTGCCTTCTGCCGGCGCGCTCAGAACCTGGTTTTCGCGTTTTTCCATCTCCCACCTCCCGTCTTCGTGATTGGGTCTAGGTGCATGGATGGAGCCACTGTCGCCAATTTTTGTTTTCAATGAGATAGCGCCGGGGCTGAAGATCCTTTGTGGTCGGCCCGCAACATATTCCGCGTTCAATTAGCTACAGTGACGAATGCCGCAGGTTACGCCTCGAGCAGCTCGCGCACGGTGGAAGCCAGCATTCTAAGGGTAAATGGCTTATCCAGGCGCGAAATACCGGGCACGGCAGGGAAGGGTTCGCTGTTGTCGCCGGTAACAAAAAGGACCTTCAGGCCCGGCCGCGAGCGGCAGAGCGATTCGGCCAGTCTGGCGCCGTCTAACTCAGGCATCAGCATGTCGGTGATGAGAAGGTGAATTTCGCTGGCAAAAGTTTGCCCGATGGCCAGTGCCTCAGTGCCGCTGGCGGTGCTAAGCACGCGATAGCCCAGATCGCCGAGCATCTGCGCGATCACTTGACGCAATAATTCCTCGTCCTCAACCAGGAGGATGGTCTCGCTGCCGGAACTGTATTCCAAGGAACTCCTTTTCCGGGGGTGTTTCTCGGGTTCCCTGGACGAATGGACGTCAGGCATTGTCCCGGTTTGCCTGCGCATTTTCAAGTTCGAAAAACTACGCCCCCAGGATTACCACACGCGGCAGCGGTTCTCGCGTACCATGGGCTGCCTGGCCTTGCACTCAAAAGCCTGCTGGAATTCGGGCATATTGACCACCAGGCCGTTCACGCGATATTTGCCCGGGGAATGCGGGTTGGTGATTGCGCTGACGCGCAGGTTTTCCGGCCGCTCGTTCTCGCACGCCCACTGGGCGTAGCCGATGAAGAATCGTTGCTCAGGCGTGAATCCGTCGCGGTTCTCCAGATGCTGTCCTTTGGTCTGCTCACGCCAGGCCATCCAGGCCAGGATAAGGCCGCCGAGATCGGCTACGTCTTCGCCTTCGGTGAGTTTGCTGTTGATCTTGATGTCGTCCACGATCACGTACTGGGCATATTGGTCCACGATGCACTGCGCGCGCTTTTCAAACTTCTCGGAATCGTCTTTGGTCCACCAGTCGCGCAGATTGCCCTTGGCGTCAAACTGGCGGCCTTCGTCGTCAAAGCCGTGCGTCAACTCATGGCCAATAGTGCCGCCGGTATTGCCGTAGTTGGGCGCGTCGTCCTCTTTGGGATCGTAGAGCGGCGGCTGCAGCACGCCGGCGGGAAAGTTGATGTCGTTCATCTGCGGATCGTAATAAGCGTTGACCGTCGGCGGCGTCATCTGCCACTCGCCTCGATCAACCGGCTTGCCGATCTTCGCCAGTTGCCTCCTGGCCTCAAACTCGGTGGCGCGATGCACGTTGCCGAGAAAATCGCTGCGCTGGACCTTCACCGAGCTGTAGTCCCGCCACTTGTCCGGATAGCCGATCTTGTTGAGGACACCGTGCAGTTTCTCCAGCGCTTGTTTCTTGGTTTCCGGGCCCATCCAGGTGAGCTGCTTGATGTCCTCCTCCATGGCCTGCTCGATCTGCCGGGTCATCTCCACGGTTTTCTGTTTGGTCTCAGGGCTGAAGACGCGCTTCACAAATTCCTGGCCCAGGGCTTCGCCAAGCTGGTGATCCACCAGCCGCACGCAGGTCTTCCAGCGGGGCGGCATCTGCTCCACTCCACGGAGCGTGTGGCTGTAAAAATCGAAGTTCTCTTTCACGAACGCGCTGGAAAGAAACTGGGCGTTGGCGCTAAGCAGGTGCCAGCGAAGGTAAGTCTTGAGGTCGCCCAGGCTGCCGTTCTCTAATTGCCGGTTCAGCTCCTTGTAGAATGCCGGCTCGGTCACGTTAAAGGTGTTCCCCTCGCCCAATCCGGTCGCTTTCAGGTAGACGCTCCATTCGAACGCGGGAGTCAGGTCCTGCAATCCCTTACGATCCATTTTGTGGAACAAGTTGTGCGGATCGCGAAGTTCGACCCGCGTCAGGGAAGCTTTGGCCAGTTCCGACTCCAGGCGGAAGATGGCCTCAGCTTCGGCCTTGGCGTCGTTCGGTGAATCGCCCAGCAGGCGCAGCATTTTTTCGATGTGGGCCACATATTTCAGCCGAATCTCTTCCGACTTGGCGTCCGTCTTGGTGTAGTAGTCGCGGTCAGGCAGGCCCAGGCCGCCGGCGCCGGCGAAGGCGATCACCTGGGTGGAGTCGGCAAAATCCTGGTTGGAGCCGAAGTCGAACAGTAAGCCCCTGCCCAGCGTAGCGAGGTGCTGGCGCCCCAGTAATGCCGCCACGTCGCTCTTGTTCTTCAGAGCGGCAATTTCGTCCAACTGCGGCTTCAACGGCGCGGCGCCAAGCTTCTCGGCCGCGGCTTCATCCATGCAGGCGCCGAAATAGTCACCAATCTTCTGCTCGTTGGCATTGCGCCCGCTTAGCCTCTTCGCCAGTTCGTCAAGAATGCCCCATAGAAAGCGCTGGTTGTCCTGGGTCAGCTTGGCATAAACACTCCAGCCCGGCTGATCGCTCGGGATAGGATTGTTCTTCATCCATCCGCCGCAGGTGTACTGGTAAAAATCCACGCAGGGGTCGGCCGACTTGTCCATCGAAGGCACGTCCAGGCTGGGCGTGTAAGGCAGGGTGGTGGTAGGCCGATCCTGGTTAGCCGGCGACGGACTCGGCGCCGACTGAGCAAAGATGGAGACGGCTGCAAGAAGGAGTATGGCGGCAAGATAGGATCGGATTTTCATCGTTCGTCTCTGTTTTGAATTTTTTATCCGGCAATCGTCACTGCTTGTTGCCTCGTCTTCCGAGTATTTGTGATAACTAGCGGCCCCTTGTTCGACTTGCCAGTGTACAGGAGGAAAGCAAGCCACAGGCGCTCGCTCCGGTCGGACTGATCCACTGCACTGGCGGGTGGGCGGATACCTGCCGACGCTACGCTTTGCGAAATTCCTTGCGGTAGATCTGTGTGTAATCCACGTAGTTTTTGGCGTACATCAGGATGGTCTGGCGGCTGGCTTCGTCGTCGATGCGCTTCTTGAATTTGCCGGGAACTCCCATCCACAGAGAGCGGGGCTCCACAACTGTGCCCTCAGGGATTACAGTGCCGGCGGCGATGATGGAACCTTCACCGATGCGGGCATTGTTGAGCACTACGGCGCCCATGCCGATCAGACAGCGGTCGCCGACGGTGCAACCGTGAAGCGTGACTGAATGGCCGACCGTGACCCAGTCGCCCAGCGTCACGCCATATTTGTAACGCATGCCGTGAAGCACGCTGCAGTCCTGCACGTTGGAGTTTTTGCCGATGCGGATGGCGAAGACATCGCCACGGATCACGGCGTTCATCCATACGCTGGAGTTTTCGTCGATATCGACATCGCCGATGATCTGCGCGGAGTCGTCGATGTAGCACGAAGGGTGAATCAGCGGAGACTTTCCCTGATAGGCACGAAGCATAGGGGGACGATCATAAAGCAATTGGCAATCTGGCAGTCAGCGATTGGCAAATCGTCAAAAAGGCTCTTTTGCCACCGAGGACACAAAAGACAACGGGCTCAATCAATCGAGTTGCACTGGCGGGCCCCTGCTACTGGCTACGTGCTGTTTAGCGGCTTTCCTGCAGCATTACGCCGCCCAGTTCCGTGACCAGGGTCCAGCGTTCCAGGGCATAGCGCCAGATGGAAACCGAGTGCAGGCGCTCAAAAGAGTGGAAATCGCGCTCGTCCATTGCGCGGTTCTCGTCCAGCACTACGTCGCTGACAAAGTCGCAGTCATTACAACGGACGATGTATGGACAGGGCACGCTCATGCGATTGCATTGTGGGGGAGAGTGTTAAGTATGTCGCGACGTTCCCCAGTTACACTCGGGTACTTTACCTAGCGCCAGAACGATTTTGGCCTACGGAAGTAACGTGCCCGATTGGGGTCAAAGGAGAAACACAGCGGCACTACGGCCATGCGGGTTGGGATCCAGGCTAGTCGGCCTGGGCGAGGCGGGCCTTGATTTCGTTCTCCCAGATCACATTGTTGGGCTCCAGGGATTCAACGCCAACCTGGCCGGATTCGGCTGTATTCGGCTTGCCAATCCACGTCACTTTGAAGCGCGCGCGGCGGTTCTGGCGTTGTAAAACGATCACTTGGCCGACTTCTTTGATCCCCTGAGAAGCCACCAACCGGACGCCGATGGTGGAAATCTCGTAGGTGCAACAGGTTTGGAAGTCGACGGTCTTGACGTCGGCAAAGACCTTAACCGGCACGGCGATATGTACGCGGCGCTCACGCCGGGGATCGGCTGGCTTCTTGGGGTCGGCTGCGGCTTTGGCCTGGCCGGGGTCAACTTTGGTGGCAACGCCCTGGGTCAATGACATGGCGACTTGAGTATTACTTGAGGTCGTGTACCCGTCAACGTTACCTTGGTTTCGAGAGCCGGCTGTCCATTTTGAAACGCGTCCAGTGCCGGATTGGCGCGGCTTGGAAGCGGCCCTTTCCCTGTCCTGAGGTAACGTGACAATCTGAGGCCGCAGACTCTTTGCAAAAAAGCCGTCTGCGCGGCGTCCTTTCCCGGATTCTCCCGCCGGGGCGACCAAAATCCGTCCCCAAGGCGGGCCTGTAGAATTGAAAATGACTCCCGCGTTTGAGATAGTTATATATGATTCATTTTCCCGTTCCTGAGGCCCTCACCTTTGACGACGTTCTGCTGGTGCCCGCGCTCTCAGACGTTGTCCCTGCCGACGCTAATACCCAGACGCAGCTCTCCCGCAATATCCAGCTGAATGTCCCCATCATCAGCGCCGCCATGGATACGGTGACGGAGTCGCGCCTGGCCATTGCCATGGCTCAGCAGGGCGGCCTGGGAGTAATCCACCGCAATCTATCGATCGAGCAGCAGGCCGACGAAGTGGACAAGGTAAAGCGATCGGAGAGCGGGATGATCATGGATCCGATCACGCTTTCACCCGAACACAAGATCGCGGACGCCCTCGATCTGATGCGGCGCTTCAAGATTTCCGGCGTCCCGGTTACCAAGAACAAAAAGCTCGTGGGCATCCTTACCAACCGCGATCTACGCTTTGAAACCCGCACCGACATACCCATCAGCAAGATCATGACCAAGGAAAACCTGATCACCGTTCCCGTGGGCACGACCCTGGAGGACGCAGAGCGCATCCTGCACGAGCACCGTGTAGAGAAGTTGCTGGTGGTCGACGGGAATTACAACCTTAAGGGTTTGATCACGGTTAAAGATATCCAGAAAAAGCTGAAGTATCCCAACGCGGCCAAAGACGAACATGGACGGCTGCGCGTGGCAGCGGCCATCGGGGCGACCGGCGATTTTCTGGAGCGCGCGCAGGAGATGGTGAAAGCCAAGGTCGATGCGCTGGCGATCGATACCTCGCATGGCCACTCCAGCCGCGTGATTGACGCGATCAAGGCGGTGAAGGCGAAGTTTCCGGAGATCGACCTGCTGGCCGGGAATGTGGCGACGCATGAGGGCGCCTGCGCTCTGGTTCGCGCCGGCGTGGACGCGGTAAAAGTGGGCATCGGGCCGGGATCGATCTGCACCACGCGTATCGTCACCGGCGCCGGCGTGCCGCAGATCACGGCCATCGCCGAAGCCGCGCGCGCCTGCCGCGACGCCAACATCCCGGTAATCGCTGACGGCGGCATCAAGTATTCGGGCGACGTCACCAAAGCTTTGGCCGCGGGCGCCAGCGTAGTAATGATCGGCTCGCTGTTCGCGGGAACCGACGAGAGCCCGGGGGAGACCATCCTTTATCAGGGACGCTCCTTCAAATCCTACCGCGGCATGGGCTCGCTTTCGGCCATGGCGCTGGGGTCAAGTGAACGCTACGCGCAGGCCACGGACGACTCTTCGGCTGCCACCATGGAAGACGGCGAATCCAATCGACTGAACAAGCTGGTACCGGAAGGCATTGAGGGGCGGGTACCTTATCGCGGCACTCTGGCCGCCATGGTCTACCAGCTGGTTGGCGGCGTGCGGTCCGGCATGACCATGTGCGGCACGCGCACCATCTCAGAGCTGCAGCAGAAGGCCCGCTTCATGCGCATCAGCGGCGCCGGTTTGCGCGAGAGCCACGTGCACGACGTGATCATCACGCGCGAAGCGCCCAACTACCGCATAGAATAGCGAGCCCGATTGTCCTCGTCTGCCATATCACAGCCCGCCGGCCTACCCCCGCGCCGGAAACTCATCTGGTGGCTGCCGACCGCCTTGTGGCTGTGCGCGCAGGCGTTGTTTTCCACTGACGCTTTTTCCGCCGAGCATACCGGCAGCATTCTATGGAAGATCGTACACGCCATCTACAGCGGGATTACCGCCGGCCAGTTCGAGGTGCTGCATTTTCTGGTGCGCAAGTCGGCCCATTTCTGCACTTACGGTGTGTTGAGCGTCTTCGCGTTTTACTCCTGGCGAGCCACTCTGCCTGGCGCGGAACGATGGGCTTTCCGATGGGGTTTCATGGCTGTTTGTACGGCTTTGGCGGCGGGAAGCCTGGATGAAATTCACCAGTCGTTTGTTCCATCACGAACGGCGAGCTCCAAAGATGTCCTGCTCGATACCATCGGAGCGATCTGCTTCCAGGTGGTTCTTGCGCTGACCCTGCGACGAAAGCGATCTGCCAGGGAATTCCCGACAGAGCCAGCCTAATATCCCTGAGCCGCGGAGATTGACATCCGTCCAGGGCGACGGCTCTCCAGACTCTCATCAAGGCTCCCAATGCGGAACGGCCCTGCAGGAACTCTGCAGGGCCGCCGGTAGACTGTTGGGATTGGCTGAAGGCGCGGAGGCCTTTGCGAATCACAACCTCGCTAGGACTTAAAGACTCACGCCTTAAGCCTCAGCCACCTCACGTTTATTACTATCAGAACTTTTCATTTTTTTGGATCGCCCTCCTTTCCCGTGTAAACGCAGAATAGCGCCTCTTAATCCCCAAGTCAACGCCGCCCCGGAGGCTGCAGAAAAACAATATTGACGAAGAATGGACCGCCTGATTCCCTGTGATACTACTTCCATTTCACCAGGCCGTCGGGATCCTCCACCAGGACCACGTCATACTTATCCAGCATCGGCATCAGGATGCTCTCCAGTTCGCCTTTCCAGAGCTCTCCTTCATAGAACTTGGCCTTCATCGGCTCGCGCGAAGGCAGGTCGGGAAAGCCACGCATAAAAAAGAAAGTGTCAGGGTCTTCGACGGAAAGAAAAGGGCCGAGGATCTTCATTCCTATTTCGGCATGCGCCGGTGCCGACTTGCTGCGGAATATGTCCAGAAACTGCGCACGGCAGCCGGGCCTGGTCTTGTAGGTGCGCATCTCGATGATCATGGGAATCGTTCTAATCGGCGGCCGAGTCTTGCGCGGAACCCTCCTCAGTCATTTCCTGAACTTCGATCCGACGCGCGTCCGCACATATTGCGGCACCTCGGCTCCGGCTACGAGGCGAGGATCGGCGACGGGCACATCCGCGTTCAAGCTGAGGGGAAGCACTCCGGCCCATATCGGGAGGCTGTAGTCCTCTTCGTCGTCGAGCGGCGGTCCGGTACGAACCTTGGCCGATGCCTCGTCGATCGCGAACTCCAGCACCGCGGTAGCCTTCAATTCCTTTTCGGTGGGCTGCCGGACATCGTTCCAGCGGCCGGCGATCACGTGCTCGGAGATGATGCGCAACGCGTGTTCCTTCCGGGACGTATCCTGAATTTTGCGCGCTGTTCCGAAGGCCACTACGGAGCGGTAGTTCATGGAGTGGTGAAACGCAGAGCGCGCCAGCACTAGTCCGTCGACCACGGTCACAGTGACGCAAGCGGCCATGCCGGTGTCCAGTTCATTCAGCATGCGGCTGGCGGCCGACCCGTGCAGGTAGAGCTTTTCGCTCTCTCGCCCGAAGAGGGTGGGGATAACGAAGGGCTGGCCACTGGCTTGAAATCCCACATGGGCCAGGAATCCGGCATCGAGGATTGCATTGATGGCCTCAACTTCATGCGAGCCACGCCTGGGCAGCCGGTGAAGTTGGCTTCGCTCTGTGATGTTCATGGTGTGAGTTGAATTGCGATGCTCCATTTGTGTCAATGCTCCTGTCGCGAATTATTGTTTTTGACGGGTGAAAGTAGCGATCCAGTTGGGCTCCCAGGTCTTGCCGCCGTCGGCGGAAAACGCCTGTTCCAGCCGGAACGCGGTCGGTGTGATGTCGGAAAAAATGAAACGTACGAAGATGGCAGCGCCCTGAAAAGTTTCCTGATCGTAGAATTCGCCGCGACCGTTAACGAACCGGCCGACCATAGGGGCCCCCAATACCCCTTCTTTAGCGTTGGACCAGAAGATGCTCCACTGGCGGGACGTGGGGTTATAGACCCGCAGGCTGAGCCCTTCGATGCTTGCCGCCTCGCCGGTGACTTCGAGTTCACCCAGGTTGGCGCGCCCTCCCCAGATTTTGTGTACCACAGACGTTCCATCAAGATCGGTCCACTGGTCAGATCCGCTTAATGGACGCAGCAAATGCCGGATGTGGGTCTTCCAGGCCCCAAACTCGAAATCGAAGTCGTGCTGATGGTCCTGCGCGCCACTGGCGGCGATTGCGGGCGCTCTCTCCGGCTCGTCGGGAACGCGAGTCTGATCTGTAATCCAGTTCACTTCCCAGGTCTTGCCCCCGTCGGCGGAGAACGACTGCTCGAAATGCGGCGAGTCTGAGGTTATCTTCGTCCAAAGGAAGCGAATCATGATGCTTTTTCCGTTCAAGGTATCCTGTGCATAAAACTCGCCGGTCCCATCCTTGAACTGGCCGACCTGGGGCGGGTCCATGATTCCGACTTTACTGTTCACCCAGTAAAGTCTCCACCGGTGAGACTGGGGATCGTATAAGCGGAGGGTAAGGCCTTCGATGTGCCCGGCAGGACCATCGACCTCAATCGTGTCCAGCTGCGAGCGTCCATCCCAAACCTTGTAGCAAACCCCGGTTCCGTCAAATTCCACCCAGTCTGTAGAGCCGGTCAGCGGACGGAGACGCCGCTTCAGGTGATATTTCCACGAACCGAGAAGCGGGGAAAAATCAAGCTGCCCGTTTCGTTCCCTGGTTGAGTTCTCAGTGGCTGCTCTGGAAGCGCCGGAAACCGGCTGCGCTGTCAGGCCGGACCAGCGCGAGGAAAACATCGGGGCGACAAAAAGGCTATAGATCGCAATTCTGCTCAGGATTCGCACTCGATCATCTCCATTTGCTTTGGCTGCACACAATCGCAGCAACGAAAGTGAAAGACGATGATCCACTACGGTGTGGTATTGTCAAATATCCACTTTTTATGCAATTAACAATACCAATTAAGCAGAGCTCTGTTCCGCTTCACCGCCAGATGTATTTGCGCATCCGGGAGAAAATCCTGTCCGGCGCTCTTCCGGGCGGGCAAAAGCTGCCGGCCACGCGTGATTTGGCGGAGCAACTCGGTGTATCGCGCACAGTGGCGGTGCTGGCTTACGAACAGCTGCTGGCCGAAGGGTTCGTTGCCGGACGGATCGGATCAGGGACATACGTCTCAGGAGCTGTAGCTGCAAGCCGGAAGACTGTGTCGCCAGATTCGGCGAAGTTAGGGCTTTCCCGCTTCGGTCTGGCGGCATCCCGCGCCTGGGTCAATTTTCCGCAGCAACGCAGGCACTGGCTCCCTTACGATTTCGCGTACGGGCTGAGCGATCTGGAGACCTTTCCCTTTGCGATGTGGCGGCGCATTCTCCTGCGCTGCGCGCGGAGGGCGCCGGCGCGGGAACTTGACTATGGTCCGGCTGGCGGAAACGAGGCCTTGCGCGAGGCCATCACGGAGCACCTGCGGCGCTCTCGCGCTGTGGTTTGCAATGCCTCGCAGGTCATCGTGGTGAACGGTTCGCAGCAGGCGCTGGACCTGGTCGCCCGGGTGCTGATTGAACGCGGAGACATCGTTGCGATCGAGGATCCGGGCTATCGCGGCACGAAAGAAGTTCTTCGCGCTGCAGGCGCGCGCATGATCCCGGTTCCCGTGGATAGCGACGGCCTTGATACTGCCCATCTGCCGGAGAATGCCCGCGTGGCGTTCGTCACGCCGTCGCACCAATTCCCCACGGGAACGATTCTCCCGCTAGCCAGGCGCCTTGAACTGCTGCAGTGGGCGCGGCGCGGGAACGCCGTTGTCGTCGAGGACGACTACGACGGCGAATTCCGCTATGAAGGCCAGCCGCTGGAATCCATGCAGGGACTGGATCGCGAGGGGAGAGTGGTTTACATCGGAACATTCTCGCGTACGGTCTTCTCCGCGCTCCGCATCGGGTATCTGGTGGCTCCCAAGCGGCTGGTGCCGGCGTTTACCGCCGCTAAATGGCTTTGCGACCGGCATACAGCGACGCTGGAGCAGCACGCGTTGGCCGAATTCATCTCCTGTGGGATGTATGAGAGGCATCTGCGCCGCGTGAGGCGCAGGAACACGGCCCGCCGTCAGGCTCTGGTTGATTCGATCGAGAAATACCTGGGCGGCCGCGTTGCCATCACGGGAGACGGCGCAGGCTCGCACGTCGTGCTTTGGCCGCGCCGGCCGGTGGAAGAAGAAGCGGTGATCGCCGCTGCCGCATCGCGCGGCACCCGCGTTTACGGAATATCACCTTACTATGTTCGAGCGCCCCGGAAGGCCGGAATTCTTCTCGGCTATGCGCAGATGAGGGACCGGGAGATTCGCGAAGGCATCCGGCGGCTGGGGGAAGTGCTCTAATTTTTCTCCGTTGCCTGACGATCGCGCGCCAGGGCCCACAATCCGCCCCAGAGAGCTATGGCGATGAACAGGCTGGACCAACCGTTGGGGTTGTTCGGCCTCGCCTGGGGGAACGCGAAGACGCCCATGACCCAGGGGACGTGAAGCGTGACGACCCAGATAGCGAACATCAGCCCCGCACCGGCCGCGGCCCAGCGCACCAGGAAATTCAGAACGAAGCTGGCGGCGGCGGCAATGAAGACCACGCCGAAGAACGCTACCCAGAACGTGTGCCAGGGAACCCAGTTAGGTATGAGGTCGGCTATGAATTGCAAAGCAAGGAAATGGTCAACGCCGAACGCGAGGAACGCAATCGCCAGCAGATAGCGGCTGTAGCGTTCCAGAAGCGGCGGAATTGAGCCCAGTGCGGGCATGAGCCAGGCGAGACACGCGAGTGCGAGAGGCTCGAAGACCATCGTGCGCAGGGGAACACTGCCGATGTTCGCGGCGTTCTTGGGTACTTCGAGAACTATCGTACACACAAAAAGCAGCGTGCCCAGCGTGAGGGCCGAGAGCCGAGCCCATCGCTGCACCAGAAGACCTGCGCCGCAAGCTATCCAGACCAGCCCGAACAGGTACGCGACACAGGGAATCGCGGGCAGCCAGGGGAGGACGGGGATCACGTTGTATCGCGGCCCGAGAGAATGCGTGGCCCAGCGGGCGCAGACAAGCGTCTCTACCCCGAAGGCCATGATGGCGGCGGCGAAGATCGGCCGTCCGAGACGGAAGAGCGCGTCTACGTTCGGCACGGTGTGCGTCCTCTCCAGAGAAAAGGCTTGCGACATTACACCTCCCACGATGTGCCTGAAGCTGAATTCTCTTTCCAAAGTGGTCGGGCACAATGACCACTTGAGGGGAAACCGGGATAACCACTATGATTGGCGCATGAAGAGAGTGGCCAGCGGTTTTACGCCGATCATCGCCCTGGATCGGCGGGCGGTGAAGCCGCTGCACCGGCAGATATATGACGCCTACAGGGGAACGATTGCAGGACGGAATCTCCGTCCGGGGCAGAAAGTGCCGTCTACGCGCGAACTTGCAGTGCAGCTGGGGATTTCGCGCGTGCCGGTCCTGAGCGCCTACTCGCAACTCCTCGCCGAAGGCTATCTGGAGAGCCGCTCGGGATCGGGAACGTTCGTCTCCAGTTCGATGGTCGATCAGGTGGGGTCGAGCGAATACGACCGCCAACCGCCAAGAGTCAGGTCGGGGCCGCGGCCGGTATCGCAACGCTCCGGGCTCATTCCACCTTTCAATCTGGCGCCCTGGCTTTCCGGCTGGGGAGCGTTTACCGTGGGGCAGCCCGCGTTTGAGCACTTTCCTTTTCAAGTGTGGGCTCGTTTGATAGCGCGCCATTCGCGGAACATCAGGGTGAGCGCGCTGACATTCAGCGATCCCATGGGATCGCCGGATTTTCGCGAGGCGATCGCCGCTTATCTCAGAACGGCGCGCGCGGTCAACTGCGAGGCTAAACAAATCATGGTGGTCAGCGGCTCGCAGCAGGCGGTGGAAATCGCGGCTCGGGTGCTCCTTGACCCGGGAAACGCGGTATGGATTGAGGAGCCCGGATATCGCCTGGCCCGGCACGTTTTGCTGGTGGCCGGGGCACGCTTAGTTCCGGTGCCGGTGGATCATGAAGGATTGAATGTAGCCGCGGGGATGGAGCACTGTTGCAGCGCGCGCGCGGCATACGTGACGCCTTCACACCAGTTCCCGCTGGGCGTGACCATGAGCGCGTCGCGCCGGCTGCAGTTGCTGGAGTGGGCGCAGAGATATGGCGGCTGGATCATTGAAGACGACTACGACAGCGAGTACCGCTACCAGGACCTGCCCATTTCATCGCTGCAAGGATTGGATAAAAACTCACGTGTCATTTACATCGGAACCTTCAGCAAGACACTGTTTCCCTCGCTGCGCCTGGGATACATGGTGATTCCTCCCGATCTGATCGGGCGATTTCTGGCCATTCGTCATGCCATGGACGTTTATCCGCCGCACCTTTATCAGGCGGTGCTGACGGATTTCATCAATGAAGGCCATTTATCGCGGCACATTCGACGGACGCGCATGGTGTACGGTCAGCGACGCAACGCGCTGGTGGAGGCCATAAAGGATAACTTCGGCGATCAGATGGAGATGGAAGGAGCGGAAGCCGGCATGCACCTGGTGGTGACCGCGGGAAACCGGCTGCGCGACCGCGAGATCTCCGAGCGCGCCGCGCGCGAAAACCTGTGGTTGTGGCCGCTTTCACCCTGCTACGTGG
This sequence comes from Candidatus Angelobacter sp., assembly GCA_035307585.1. GTDB lineage: Bacteria > Acidobacteriota > Terriglobia > Terriglobales > Acidobacteriaceae > Angelobacter. Next base: position 89,550 of record DATGHX010000069.1, on the reverse strand, counting down.
ACCGCAACCGCAAACAAGGCTTCATACTCGGCTTCGGCAGCACTGATGCCCGGGAGATACCAAAGCGCGTCAGCCAACTGCGCCGCGTGATGGCGTCCGCCTGGATCAGCGCGCGCTGACTGCCCAGTTCGTGTTTGCTTGTGCTAGGATCGAAGTTCCTCAGGGGAAGATCGTTTGAAATACCACATTGCACAGGTCAATATGGGTAGGATCAAGGCACCCCTTGACGACCCGATTATGGCCGGATTCATGAGCCGGCTGGATGAAATCAATGCGCTCGCCGACAAGAGTCCAGGCTTTGTGTGGCGGCTGCAGACCTCAGAAGGTAACGCAACCTATTTCCGGCCTTATGACGACGATCGCATCCTGCTCAATATGTCCGTTTGGGAAAGCATTGAGACTCTCAAGCATTACGTGTACCGGACCGTTCACGCCGAAGTCATGAAACAAAGGCAGCAGTGGTTTGAAAAGTTCACGGGAAACTTTATCGCCCTGTGGTGGGTTCCGGCGGGCCATATTCCCGGAATCGATGAAGCGAAGAAACGCATCGCCCACCTCAATGCCAATGGTCCGACAGAGTTCGCGTTTACTTTCAAAACAACCTTTCCGCCGAATGAGGAATTTCAGAAAGGCATCGACTGGTCATCGTTCGTGCCTTGTCCGGCAACCTGACCACATCACACCCTGGCCAGAACTTCCGAGAACCATCCCCGGGAATCAGTCCAGGTTCTCACCAGACGGAGACCGCTTTCCCGAAGCATGCGGGAGATGGCGGCTTTCGAGAATTTGTAGCTGTTTTCAGTGTGGATGCGCTCGTCCTGAGCGAAATCGAAGCTTTGTCCCAGGTCGCGGACCAGTACGGTCTGAGCGGTGCGGCTTTCCAGATGCATTTCTATGCGTGAGAACCGCGGGTTCCAGAAGGCCACGTGGCGGAAGGAATCCAGATTAAACTGCCCGCCCAGTTCGCGATTGATGCGGGCCAACAGGTTTTTGTTGAATGCGTCGGTCACTCCCTGAGCGTCGTTGTAGGCAGCGTGCAGAGTGTCCTTGTCTTTCCTCATGTCGAAGCCCAGCAGCAGCGCATCATTGCGGCCGAGCGACTTCCGCAGGCGGGCCAGAAACTCGACGGCTTCGCGCGGACTGAAGTTGCCGATGGTAGAGCCAATGAAGAGCACCAGCTTCCGGCCGGAAAGCTGCTTGAGATTCGGCATCTGCCGGCTGTAATCGGCAACCAGAGGGCTTACCAGCAAGTTGGGATAGTCACCGTTGAGGCCGGAAACAGCGTCGCGCAAAGCCGCGGGCGAAACATCCACGGGATGAAAAGACAGCCGCAGTTGCCGGCGCAGAATTGCGTCGATCAGCAAGCGGGTCTTGCTGGCGCTCCCCGCCCCCATCTCCACCAGGGTCAGGTTGCTTCCGGCATGATCGACAATCCCGGCAGCCGATTGCTGGAGGATGCCGCGCTCGGTGCGCGTGAGGTAGTACTCAGGCAGCTGCGTGATCTGCTCGAACAATTCCGATCCGCGGGCGTCGTAGAAAAGCTTGGGAGGAAGGTGCTTCCGCCCGGCGGAGAGCCCGGCAAGAACTTCTTCAGCGATGGGACTGGCCAGAGCGGCCGGAAGCCTAGACGCCGTCATTTGCCAGCCTGATGCCGGAGAACTGCCAGCGCGTCTCCGGCGGATAGAAGTTGCGATAGCTGGCTCGCATGTGAGATCGCGGCGTAGCGCACGAACCACCACGCAGGATCATTTGATTGCTCATGAATTTTCCGTTGTATTCGCCTAACGCGCCGCCCGCGGCCTGGAAGCCGGGATACGGCAGGTAGGCACTCGCTGTCCACTCCCAGACGTCGCCAAAGATCTGCTGCAACCGCTCCCTTGAGGCGTTTGCCGGAGCAGCTTGAGGATGGAGGCGTCCGCTCTCGAGCAGATTGCCTTCAACCGGACTTGCCGTTGCCGCGACCTCCCACTCAAACTCCGTGGGCAAGCGGGAACCGGCCCAGCGAGCAAAGGCGTCCGCCTCGTAATAACTGACATGGCAGACGGGTTCGCTCTCATTGACTTTGTTCATGCCAGAAAGTGTGAATTGCATCCAGCCTTCGGCTGATTTCTCCCAGTAGAGGGGCGCGGTCCATTGGTGAGCCTGCACGACCTTCCATCCATCGGAGAGCCACAACTCGGGGCGCTGGTACCCCCCGTCGTCTATAAAGGCCAGGAACTCGCCGTTAGTGGTAAACCGCGATGCCAGGCGGAAGGGCTGCAGATAAACTTTGTGCCGTGGCGCCTCATTGTCGAAGTAAAAGCCAGCGCCACTTGCGCCGACGTCGTATAGCCCTCCGGGGTAGGATCGGGAGGTGGGCGCGTCTGACATCGAGGTTTCTGACTGTGTCGCCTGATCCTGGTAGGCGGGACGCAAAGGATTGCTCCAGAAGGCGTGCTTGATGTCGGTGACCAGAAGCTCCTGATGCTGTTGCTCGTGGTTGATCCCGAGTTCAATCAGATCGAGCACCGCCCGCCCGGGCGAGCCGGAGTGCAGGAGTTCCTGCATATATTTATCGACGTGCCGGCGGAACTTACGAACATCTTCCAGGCTAGGTCGCGAAAAAGTGCTGCGGACAGCCTTCTCGGGCTGGCGGCCGATGGCGTTGTAATAGGAGTTGAAGAGATCGCGGAAGCGCGGATCGATCGATCGGTACCCGGGGAGGTGCTGGCTCAGGATGAAAGTCTCAAAAAACCATGACGTGTGAGCCAGATGCCACTTGACCGGGCTGGCTTCGGCGCACGATTGCACCATTTGATCTTCAGGGGTAAGGGATTCAGTCAGATCTTCCGTCTGATGCCGGCAGGCGAGGTATCGTTCCATAACGTCGACCTCAGCCCGGCCGAAGGGTCTCCGGGGGAAAGTGAGCACGGAATCGGAATGGGCCATGACTGGGCTTTCCCCTGAATACCGCCGCGAATTTCGAGGTAACAGATACTACTCTCGGTCACGGGAAATTGCATCTTCCTGACCGCCCCTGATCAGATGCCCGGACCCCATCGGTCGGTGCTTAAAATCCTGGTCTTGCGGCGCAAGCTAATGATTCGGCGTTACATGGCATGGATTGAAAGAGTCCTCTCAGCTCACCCGGAGTTTGAAGTATCGTAAAGGACATGCACTCGCCCGCACGAGTCATCTTCCACGTTGACATGGACGCATTCTTCGTCTCGGTGGAGGAGATTCTCAACCCGTCGATCAAGGGAAAAGCCGTGGTCGTAGGCGGGCAAAAGAACGAGCGCGGGGTGGTATCGGCGGCCTCGTATGCGGCGAGAAAGTTCGGCATTCACTCCGCCATGCCCCTTCGCACAGCGGCCAAGCTGTGTCCGGAGGCCATTTTTCTCGACGGCCATCCGGACATGTATCGCGAATACTCACGCAAGGCCCGGGCAGTGCTGGAAGATTTTTCACCAGCCATCGAAATGGCTTCCATCGATGAGGCCTACCTGGACATGTCCGGAACGGAGAAGCTGCACGGCCCGCCCCTGAAATCCGCCCACAAACTTCATGAAGGCATGAAAGAGCGTACCGGACTGAACTGCTCGATCGGCATTGGGACGTCGCGGCTGATGGCCAAGATCTGTTCCGACCAGGCCAAGCCCAACGGGATCCTGCTGATACCGCCAGGGTTGGAATCTCGCTTCCTGGCGCGGCTTGATGTGGGCCGCATCCCGGGAGTGGGCAAAGTGGCCAAAGCCAGGCTGAATGGGCTGGGAGTATTTCTGATTGCCGACTTGCAGCGCCTGGAGGAAGGGCTGCTGGAAGAAAACTTCGGCAAATGGGGACCCGCGCTGCTGGGAAAAGCCCGCGGGGAAGACGCGGGCGCATGGTTTGCCGGCGAGGTAGGGGAAGAGTGGCAAGCCAAATCTATCAGTCACGAGCACACTTACGGGCTAGATACAGCCGACCCCGAGATACTGGAATCGACGCTGGCGCGGCTGTCCGAGATGGTGGGACGGCGGCTGCGCGAACAAGAGTTCTCGGCGCGCACCCTTCAGCTTAAGCTGCGATACTCCGACTTCACCACCATCACTCGGGCGCACTCGCTGGCCAGCGCCACCAGCGTGGACACAGAGATATTTGCCACGGTGCGGCGACTCTTTCTTGAGAACTGGGTGAAGGGCCGCGCCGTCCGCCTTTTGGGAGTGCATGCTTCGCATTTCGGCGAGCCAGCCCAGTTGGACCTGCTGGAAGGAGACAAAAGACGGCGATGGGAGCAGGCCCTTTCCGCTTCCGACCAGTTGCGCGACAAGTATGGCGAGTCCGCCGTCTTCCTGGCCAAGGGAATGCGTGGCGGCTTCCGTGAGCGTGTCCATGAGAATCCGGCCGAACGACCGGCCAAGCCATCAACGGCTAAGAAAAACAATGATTAACAGTGCAGCTCAACAGGGTTAGTGCACTCTTTTTGGTATAAAGGGGCACGAACGGTGATACTTTTAAGCTCAAAATTAGCGGGATTGAGCCCCAAGTTTCCCGATTCGGAATCGGTTTGAAATGAAAGAGTCCGGTCCCGGGTCTGCTGAGGTAGAACTCGGGGGCGGCGGTTTCGCCGGACTCGCGCGAGAGTGAAGGCGGAAGCAGTTTTATGTCACCGTTGTTCGAGCATGTCCTGGTATTCGTGGTGATGAGCGTTCTGGTCACGCTCTTTACCTGGATCTACGTGAGTCACCGGCGGCGCGAGTTCCGCTTTTGGCTGCTGGGTTGGTGCGCCATTACCGTGCATTTCGCGGTGCCGGTCGCCGGGCAGATATTTCCCCTCCCCGGTGGACTCACGCAATGGATGAGCGTGGTCACGCTCATTGTTGCCGGAACGTTTTTCCTCCTTTCCGTTTCTGACGTTTTCCGCAATCCGCGCGAGCGCGTGATTTTTGTGATCATGATCGCCTTTGCGGCGGGGATCTACTACACGGGCATCAGCCGCGGCGTCAACGCCCGCTGGTTTTTTGTAGGACTGATCCTGGCCAGCACCCTCTCCGGCCTCTATCAGGGAGTCCGGTTTTATGGTCTGCACAGCTCGTATCTCCGCCTCATGACGGGCGTTTTGCTGCCGTTTTCCGGCTGGGCGATATGGCAGGCAGCTCATGGAAATCCTCATCCGGGAATGGATTTCTACCTCTTCGGGTTTTTCTATGTCACCGGGCTGGCCTACTTTCGCTCCTTCCATCGGGTCACGCCGGGCGTTGTATTTACCTCCGGATCGTTCATCGTCTGGGGACTGGTGTTTCCCGTGGGAAATTACATGGTGAATCACCACATTGTGGGTCCCGGAGCAGACTTTCTCTGGGACTTGCCTAAGTATTTCGTTGCCTTTGGAATGATTCTCACGTTGTTTGAGAACCAGGCGCAGGTGGCCACCACCGTAGCCGGACAATACCAGGCCTTATTCGAAGGTAATATGGCCGGGGTTTACGTCTCCAGCTTCGAAGGAATTCTGCTTAATTGCAACAGTGCGTTCGTAAAGATGTACGGGTTCAGATCCAAGGCAGAGGCTCTTGGGACGATGGCTTCCGCCGCATACATAAATCCTGACGAGCGCGCTGCCTTTCTGGAGACTCTCAGCCGGGAAGGCCGGGTTCTGAATCACGAATGCCGACAGCTTAGAAAAGATGGTACCCCTTTCTGGATCCTGGAGCGCGCCACGGTCGTCAATGGCCCGGACGGTCGCAGGGTCATCGAGGGGACGGCGATCGATATCACCGAACGTAAAACCGCCGAGATTGCCTTGCGCCAGTCCGAAGAACGCTTTGCGGCGATTTTTCGCGAGAGCCCCATGGCCTGCGGCATTGTGTCCACCGAAGGCGTGTTCCTTGACATCAATGAGACCTTCCTTCATTTGCTGGGACTGCCGGCTGAGAAGGTAGTGGGGAAGAGCGCGGTACAACTGGGGTTGTGGAAGTCGCAGGCGCAGCGGGAGCAGTTCTACCAGCGCCTAAGAGCGGAAGGCGCCGTACACAACCTGGAAGTGGATTTCAAGGACGCCAACGGCCGCCGCCATGCGGGGCTCTATTTCGCCACGCTGGTGGGCATCGGTGAGAAGCAGTGCATCTTTGGCATGCTGCTGGATCAAACGGACAAGCGCGAACTGGAAGCCAGGTTCCTGCAGGCGCAGAAAATGGAAGCACTGGGCCGTTTGGCCGGCGGAGTGGCCCACGACTTCAATAACCTGCTGGGAGTGATAGGCGGTTATGCGGAGCTGCTCGATACCAAGCTCGGCCAGCATGACGGTTACCGGCGTTATTGCGCGAAGATCATTGAGACCACGCAGCGGGCCAGCGGCCTGACCCGGCAATTGCTGACGTTCAGCCGTAAAGAAGTTACTCGCCCCATGCCGCTCCAGCCGGACCAGGCGTTCCGCGACCTGGCGGGAATCCTCCCGCGGCTGATCGGCGAAGACATAGAGCTGACCATGAAGCTCGCCGCCAGCGGCACGGTGATCGTCGACAAGACACATTTCGAGCAGATCGTGTTCAACATCGTGATCAACTCCAGAGATGCCATGCCGAAGGGCGGCACATTGAGCATTGAGACCCAGGATATCTTTCGTCCATCCCTGCTTCCCTCAGGCAATGTGGCCATCGCGCAATATCTAGAGATCCGCATTACTGACACGGGGATGGGTATGAGCGAGGAGACCAGGCTTCACGCTTTCGAGCCGTTCTATACCACCAAAGAGCCGGGGCGGGGAACCGGGCTGGGCCTGGCGACCGTGTACGGAATCGTCCAGCAGTGCCTGGGCGAGGTCACCATCGATTCGCAGCTGGGGAAAGGGACGCAGATCACAATCTATCTTCCCGCCATCGGCGATCTTCATGCTGGTGACCGCGCGGGGCTGGGAGAGGAAATCAAAAAAGGTTCGGGCAACATTCTCCTGGTGGAAGACGAGCCCGATCTGCGCAGCGCCGGGGCTGAGTTCCTCAGCACCATCGGATATTCCGTGATCTGCGCCAGCAGCGGGCCGGAGGCGCTCAAGCTGGCTCGCGAAGCGGGCCATATCGACCTGGTGATCAGCGACGTGGTGATGCCCAAGATGAATGGCCGCGAATTCGCCGATCAACTGTTGCTGGAACTTCCCAAGACCAAAGTTCTCTTTGTCTCCGGCTACGCCGACAATGACCTGCTGAACAACGGGCATGATGCTCCAGTGCCGTTTCTGCAAAAGCCGTTCTCGCTCAGAGAGCTGGGCACGAAAGTAAGCGAGCTGCTGTCAGTCTCGCGCAGCGCTAAGAGCTTCGAATCCTGAAGGGAAGCTTCAGGTCAGAGAACTGCCTTCGCATCAAGCCTTGCTGACCAGCTCAGTCTCGTGAACTTCTTCGCCTTTGGCCTTCATCGGCAGCAAGCCGCGAACCAGCATATACAGAATCGGAATGATGAAAAGATTGAGAAGGGTGGAGACGATCATCCCGCCAAAGACGGTTGTGCCCACGGAGTGCCTGCCGGCGGCGCCGGCGCCGGTGGCGAATACCAGGGGCAAAACGCCGAGAATGAAGGCAATCGACGTCATCAGAATCGGGCGCAGGCGAAGTCTCGCTGCCTGAATCGCGGCTTCCACCAAACCCAGCCCGCGGCGCTGCAACTGCTCGGCGAATTCAACGATCAGAATGGCATTTTTGCTGGCCAGCCCGATCAACATGACTAATCCCACCTGGCAATAGACGTCATTCTGCAAGCTGCCGCCAAAAGCATCGGCGATCTTAATAGCGCCCAGCGCTCCCAGCATGGCCATGGGCACGGACAACAGGATGATGAAGGGAAGCACGAAGCTCTCGTACTGTGCGGACAAAGTGAGATAAACCACTAGCAAGCCCAGGGCGAACAGCATCAGTGACTGGCTGCCGGACTGGATTTCCTCCAGTGAGATTCCTGTCCATTCAAACTGGTAGCCGGCCGGCAAAGCTTCTTTAGCGACTTCTTCCATTGCCTGAATGGCCTGACCGGAGCTGTAGCCCGGCGCGGCGTTGCCGTCAATTTCCGCGCTGCGGAACAGATCGTAGTGGCTGATGATGCTGGCGCTGGTGTTCTCCTTGACCGTCACCAGGTTGTCGAGGGAGATCATGTGTCCGTCATCGGAACGCACGTAGAACTGGCGCAGGTCGCGCGGCTGCGAGCGGAAGGCCTGGTCGGCCTGCACCAGCACGCGGTAAGAGCGGTTATTGAAATCGAAGTCGTTGACGTATTCCGATCCCATATAGATCGCCAGAGCGGAGGTGATCTGGGAAAAGGGAACGTTCAGGCTCTTGGCTTTCTCGCGATCGATCTGCACCACCAACTGCGGGTCGCGCGCGGTGAAGGTGCTGAGGAGACCGGCAAGTTCCTTGCGCTGACGGGCCTTGGCGATAAACTGGTAGAGCACATTCTCCAGATCGTCAAGCGTGCCGCCGCCAGACTGCTGTAGTTCAAAGGCGAATCCGCCAAAAGTGCCCAGGCCGTTGATAGCCGGCGGAGTAAACGGCACCACCACAGCTTCAGAAATGCCCATCAAAGATCCGCGGAGGCTGTTCACGATGGCGGCAGCGCTGTGTTCGGGGCCTTTGCGCTGGCTGTAGTCCTTCAAGCTTGCAAAAATAATGCCCTGATTGGGTGCGCTGCCGGCGAAGCTGAAGCCAGGCACGGCGAACATGCCTTCAACGTCCTTATTGGCAGTAACGATCTTCGTAGCCTTGTCCAGCACTTGCGTGGTGTAGCCGATCGAAGCTCCCGGCGGCGCCTGGACGATCACGAAAAAGTATCCCTGGTCTTCCGCGGGAACGAAGCTGGTCGGCACCAGACGATAAACGATGAAGGTCAGGGCCAAACCGGCCAGGAACACGAGAATGATCGCGGGCTTGAAGTGGGAGAGGTGGTGTAGCGCGCGCTCGTAGCCGGCGGTAGTTCGGCGTATCAGGCTGTTGATGCCGACGAAGAAGCGGTTGATATGGCCTTCCCGCGGCTTCAGCAACAAGCCGGCGAGTGCCGGCGAAAGAGTAAGCGCATTGAAGGCGGAAATCGCAATGGAAAAGGCTATGGTGAGAGCGAACTGTTTGTAGAGAAGCCCGGTCGTCCCCGGAAAAAGAGAAACCGGGACGAACACGGCGATCAGCACCAGCGAGGTTGCGACCACTGCTCCCGTCACCTCTCTCATCCCGATTCGCGTGGCCATATGCGCTTCGGTCACACCTTCTTCCAGATGCCGCTCGACATTTTCGATGACCACAATGGCATCGTCGACCACCAGACCGGTGGCCAGCGTGATGCCGAACAACGTCAGCGTGTTGATAGAGAACCCAAGCAGCTTGGCGAAGATGAACGTTCCTACCAGTGAGACGGGGATGGTGATCGCGGGGATGAGCGTGCTGCGCCAACCCTGGAGGAAGAGGAAAATCACCAGGATGACGATGAGGATGGCTTCAGCCAGCGTCTTCAAAACCTCGTCGATCGATCGTCCTACGGCCCGAGTGGTGTCAAAGGCTACCGCATATTTCAATCCCGCGGGAAAGTGAGCGGACAAACGCTGCAATTCCGCATTGGCCTCGCGAAAGACATCGAGAGCGTTGGCATTGGAGAGCTGCTGTACGCCCAGGCCCATGGCGTTCACGCCGTTGTAGCGCAGCTGGCCGCCGTAGCTTTCCGCGCCCAGTTCGGCATGACCCACGTCGCGCAGCTCGATCAATGACCCACCGGCGGCGCGTTTGAGCACGATGCGATCGAACTCGCGGGGATCGCTGAGGCGGCCGGCCGCGCGCACGCTGATCTGGAATCCCTGCGCAGGCGCCGCCGGAGGCTGGCCCACGGAGCCGGCAGCCACTTGAACGTTCTGTTCGCGCAAGGCATTGACTACATCGGGTGCGGTCAAGCCTCTTGCCGCCAGCTTCAGGGGATCGAGCCACAGGCGCATGGAGTACTTGCGTTCACCGAAGATCACTACATTGCCGACGCCCTTGATGCGCTTGATGGCATCGCGCACGTAAACGTCAAGATAGTTGCTGATAAACAGATTGTCGTACTGATTGTGATCGGAGTAGAAGGCAAAGGCGACGACGAACTGTCCAGAGTTCTTGTTTATCCCCAGGCCAGTGGTCTGCACTTCGATGGGCAGGCGTCCCAGGGTTGTAGTGGCACGGTTCTGCACGTCGACGGCGGCGATGTCGAGGTTGCGATTGAGGTCGAACACCACATTGATGGAACTGGTCCCGTCATTGCCGCTGGTGGAGCTTATATAGCGCATGCCTTCGGCACCGTTGATGGCCTGCTCCAGCAGCGTGGTCACGCTGGTTTCCACCGCTTGCGCATTGGCCCCGGTGTAACTGGACACGACAGTCACGGTGGGAGGGGTCAGGTTGGGGTACTGAGCGATAGGCAGCGTAGGAATGGAAATCCCGCCGGCCAGGACGATCAGCAGTGAGCAAACCGTCGCAAATACCGGCCGGCTAATGAAAAAATTGACCATGAGAAGTTACTGTGTACTTAATTGCTGACGGCGACGGGCATGCCATCGACCAGCATCTGCACGCTGCTGACGATCACTTTGTCGCCCGGCTGAATTCCATCCAGGACAACGTAATTGTTGCCCACCAGATCGCCCACCTGAATCAGCCGCTGGTGGGCCACCGACTGCTGGCCCTGGCCCTCAGCGACAAACACGAACATTTTGCCGCTGAGGCGCGAAACCGCGGTCACAGGAATCAGCGGCCGCTTCTCTTCCGACCAGACCACGCGCGCGTGTACCTGCTGAGCGTTGCGAAAGTGCGAATCGGAGGCGGGCACAGGGGCCTTTACCAGCAATGTCTGCGAGTCACCGACGCGCGGCGAAATAAAAGAGATGCGCGTGCGCAGAACCGGCTGGTCCTGGTTATCGAGCAGGTCGACCGGTATTCCCATGCGCAGGGCAGAGGATTTCTCAGCGGGAAGATCAATGTAGGCTTCCAGTTCTCCTCCGCGATCCAGCGTGGTCAGCATGGTCTGGTTGGTGACATGGTCGCCCACGCGCACAGGAATATCACCGACCATGCCTGAGGTCGAAGCGCGCACGGTGTAGTAGTGCAGCTGGACTTGTTGCTCGCGAATCGAGGCCCCCAGGGCGTCGACGTCGGCGCGGGCAGCGTTGTAAGTCGACTGGGCCAGATCAAGGTCAGCCTTGGCAATCACGCCGGCGGCATAAAGCTGCTTCTTGCGCTCGAGATCGGTACGCGCCTGCTCCATGGTAGCCAGCTTGGACTTGTGGGCCGCCTCCTGGTTTCTCACCGTAGCTTCCTGCTTGCTGGGGTCGATCTCCAAGATCGGCCTGCCGGCTTCCACCCGCTGCCCGGAATGAACAAAGATGCGAGTGATATCGCCCTCCACCTGCGGCTGCAGAATGGAAGCGCTGCGTGACTTCAGGGTAGCCAGGTAGTCGGTGGATTGCGGCACGAGCTGCGCCTGCGCAGTGATGACCTTGACAGGAAATGCCTGAGCCCCGCCGGGCTTGCCCGCGCTCACATTGCTCCCGCAGCCTGACAACGCCATGGACAAAGACACAGCGGTGGCGAGAATCGAGCTAAGCACAGTTCCGGGCATGGAAGAGCTCAACAATCCAGATTAACCAATATTGGATAAGGGGCGCAAAGCCGATGATGCTAATTTGCTCAAACGGCCTCGCCCCCTTGGAGAAAAACCAGAGGGGCGAATATTATACGAAGGAGAGACAATAAGTCAAGTTCGGCGCACAGACGCGGGTGACTGTGTATTCATGCGTGCGGCGTCCTCAGCCAGCGGGGAGAATGATAGCCTGATTTGGTGGCAAAAGAGGCGGCCCAAATACTCTCGATCGAGGGCAGAGAAGTACAGATAACCCATCCCGACAAGCTGTATTTTTCGGTCCAGGCGAAAGTCTCCAAACTCGATCTGGTTCGCTACTATCTCGCGGTAGCGCCGGGAGCGCTGGCCGGAATCCGGGACCGTCCTATCGTACTGAAGCGCTTCGTGAACGGCGCGGAGGGCGAGGCCTTTTACCAGAAGCGCGCGCCGGACAAGAGACCTTCGTGGCTGCGAACCGTCACGCTTTCGTTTCCCTCGGGCAGGACCGCGGAAGAGATCGTGGTCGACGATGCCGCCGGCCTGGCCTGGATCGTAAACCTGGGCTGCATTGAACTTCACCCGCATCCGGTACGTTCCGGAGATCTTGATCACCCCGACGAATTGCGTGTAGACCTCGATCCCATACCCGGAGTCAGCTGGGCCGATGTGCGACGCGTGGCGCTGGAAGTGAAGGCGATGCTGGAAGAACTGGGACTGCGCGGCTGGCCCAAGACCAGCGGTTCGCGCGGCATACATATCAACGTGCGCATCGAGCCGCGCTGGACCTTCACTGACGTTCGCCGCGCGGCGGTGGCTCTGTCACGGGCCGTGGAGCGGCGCGCGCCTTCCCTGGCCAGCTCGAAGTGGTGGAAGGAAGAGCGCCACGGAGTGTTCCTGGACTACAACCAGAATGCCAAGGACCGGACAACATGTTCGGCGTATTCGGTGCGTCCGCTTCCCGATGCGCGGGTCTCTACGCCGCTCGATTGGAACGAGGTTCCCGACTGCGATCCGGCAGACTTCACCATGGCTACGGTTCCGGCGCGGTTTGCCAGGATCGGCGATCCGCACGCCGGCATGGATGCGGCCGTGGGCTCGCTGGAAAAGCTGCTGGAACTGGCTGACCGGGACCAGGCCGCGGGCCTGGGCGATGCGCCGTGGCCTCCGCATTTCCGCAAGATGGAGGGAGAGGCGCCGCGGGTGGCGCCCTCGCGCGCCAGGCCGGCGGCAAAGAAGCCGCCGCGAACGAAGATGCCCTTGATCGTGGTGGCCAACTCACCCGATAAGGCAGCGGCGTTAGCCGGCCTGGAAAGATGGAAGAAGAAGCACGCTGCGGTGGCCGAACTGCTGGCCGTGGACGATGTGCTGGTGGATTCCATGCGCGGCAGGTCATCGACGTGGACGAGGATCCGGATCAATCTTCGCCATGTGCCGGAAGAGCTGCGTCCGGCGCAGGAGACTCCCGATCCGGATGACGATCCCACACGTGAATGGCGGGAGTGGAGCAAGAAGAGGAAAGCCGAAAAGCCGAGGGAGACGAGTTAGAGCCCATGCGGAATGTCCGCGATGGAAGCAAGGTTCCCGATGAGCGGCTCGTCAAAGAGAGCCATTTCCTCAGATGACGGCGCCTGGAATTGTTCAAACCAGTGAGCAAGATCAGCCCGCAGGATGGGAGGATTCTCCAAGCCCCGCTGCTGAATTCGCTCATACAGAACGTCCAAAGGCGCATACAGATAGTGCAACTCCACGGCAGCACCCAGCGCCCGCGCGCCCAGCCGCAAGGCATCGCGCTCCGCTCTTCCCCATGTTCCCCACTCGATGATCACGCCGAGTCCGCGCGAGAGAAGCTCCTGGGTCAGCTTCCACTGCAGCGCTTCAATCTTCGCGCGCTTGCCCTCATCGTAGATGTCGATGGAAAGAGCTTCCATCCACTCGTCGGGGCAGAAGCGAACCGCCCGCAGCGCTATCTCAAGCTTCCGCGTTAATGTGGTTTTACCCGAGCCGGGCAGGCCGCACACGATGATCAATCTCGGAGCTGTGCCGCCGTGCTCCATCTGCAAATTCTCTCTGATTCGGGCTTGCGCGCAGCGCCCGCTATTCAGCGGCCATGGGGAAAGATGGCGGCGATTTCCTGCGGAGGCACGACTTCAAGCTGAGCGTAGGTGCAGTCGGCGGGCTTCTTGTCGGTGCGCCAGCGGCGGAACTGGGCGATATGGCGGAAGCGGCTGCCCTGCATGTGGTCGTACGCGACCTGGACCACCAGTTCGGGACGCACCGGCTCCCACGACAAGTCTTTGCCCTGACTCCAGCGGCTCTGGCCGCCGGGCATGCGGCTGGGAGCTTCACCGCCCTCGGGTCCATGCTCGGCCCAGGCTCTCCAGGGATGAGCAGCCAGTGCGTCTTGGCGATAAGGCTCGAGAAACTCGGCGAGCTCGCGGCGTTTCTCCACGCTGAAGCTGGAGCAGACGCCGACGTGCTGCAGGGCGCCGGCTTCGTCGAAGAGGCCGAGCAGGAGCGAGCCGACGAGAGTGCGATCGCCTTTCTTGTGCCAGCGAAAGCCGGCCACCACGCAGTCACAGTCACGCTCGTGCTTGACCTTGAACATCACGCGCTTGTTGGCCTCGTAGGTTCCGGATACCGGCTTGGCGACGACGCCGTCGAGGCCGGCGCCTTCAAAACGCTTGAACCAGTCGGCGGCAACGTTGCGGTCGATGGTGGCAGGAGTGAGATGAATGGGCGGCGGCGCGGAGCCGATCAGCGATTCCAACTCGTGCCGCCGGGTCCGGAAGGGATCGCCGCGGAGGTCGCGGTCGCCGAGGCACAACAGGTCGAAGAAGACCAATGACGAAGGAGTCTGGCGCGCGAGCAGATTCACCCGCGAAGCAGCGGGATGCAGGCGAAGCTGAAGAGCATCGAAGTCGAGTTCGCTGTTCCTGACGATGACGATCTCGCCGTCAAGAACGCAGCGGACGGGCAGCGCCATTCGCAAAGGCTCGTGCAGCTCAGGGAAGTATCGGTCGAGCGGCTTCTCGTCGCGACTCTGAATCAGGATCTCATTGCCGTCGCGGAAGACAAGGGCGCGGAACCCGTCCCACTTGGGTTCAAAAATCCAGCCATCGCCCGCCGGCAGTTCGTCCACGCGTTTGGCCAGCATGGGCAGAACCGGGGGGTTGACGGGAAGGTCCATGCTTCATGGTATAACGCGGCTTTGGTGCTGTGATGTGCATCACGCACCAGGCAGCGGCTGAAACCTAAAATGGCTCGATTCAACAGGAGAGGTGTCTCATGGCGGTTCCTCACCCGATCACGGCGAGAATTCCCAAGGTAGAAAACATTCTTTTGCCCACCGACATGTCGGACGACTCGGTGCCGGTTCTACCCTATGTCGGCCAGATAGCGCGAGCGTTCGCAGCCCAGGTCTACCTGTGCCACATTCGCGCCGATGTGCCGCTCACGGCCGGCCTGGCGGCTCCCCAGCTCTACGAAGCAGAGGGCAAGGAAGCGGCGAAGCACCTGGCGGAGTTCCGCAAGTTGCCGGCGCTGCGCGGTCTGGAAGCCAGGCTGATCCTGGCAGCGGGGACGATCGAGCAGGAAATGCAGAAGCTGATTGCCGAAAACAATATCGACCTGGTGATGGTGGGAACGCACGGGCGCACCGGCCTGGCGAAGATGATGCTGGGCTCGGTGGCGGAGGAGATCTGCCGAGTGGCTACGTGCCCGGTGTTTACCGCCAGCCCGGCGACAAAGCCGGCAGCGGAATCGGCCTTCAAGAACATTCTCTTTCCCACGAACCTTTCCGAGGTGAGCAAGAAGACGCTGCCTTACATCGCGTTGCTGGCTGCAAAGTACGGATCGCGGGTAACGGTGCTGCACGTGGTGCAGCAAGGCGGGGCGGCTGATCGCGAGAAGCAGGTTGATTCCATCCGCATCCAGATGGGCGGCAGTTTTGGCCCGCTGCTGCAAAAGTTTCAGCCGGAGTTCATCGTGGAGCCTGGGAACACCGCCGACACAGTGCTGCGCGTCGCGCGGGAGAAGCAGGCAGGGCTCATTGCACTGGGCATTCGCAACGCGTTTCGTCCTGGGATCCTGGTGGAGCGCACGGCCTACAAAATCATGGCGGGAGCGCACTGCCCGGTGCTGACTGTGCCGTGAGACGAAACGACGCTAGGGTTCAAAAGAAACAGGCCAGATTCGGGGGTGGAACCTGGCCTGCCGTCACCGCGCTTGCAGCGGAGTGCTTCTACTTTTCCGGAGTTGGTTCAGGGACGCTAGCCGTCACCGCCGGAACCGGTTCAACCTTGATCTTCACGCTGGCCATGATCCGCTCCAGCTTATCGAAGAGCCGGAAGTGATCCACAGCCCTGGTGTTGTCCGAAGACTCTTCCACGGCCATGGCGAATTCATAGCAGGCGCCGTTGTCAAAGTGATGGTAGTAGCGAATGTCGGTCTGTTCGGTCCCGGTTTCCACGCGAGTGTAATCGGACCCGCGCAGGCTGATCTTGGCGGGGATGGAGCTGTCATCGGGATCCACCGGCGAGTTGCCGGCGATATCTGATCCGTCAGGCTCCTGGAACTGCTCGCACTGCTGCGCGCTCAGGTCCTTGTTCACGCTCACCTTGAACAGCGAGGTCACATTGCCGTCGGGCAGAGCGATGGTGGCCAGAGTCACGCCGCCGGGCTGGATGAAGTTCAGGGGAACTCTCTCCACCGATTCGGTCAGCTTGGCCCTGTCCGGCGTCATCATGGTGTAGCTCCGCGGATAGCGGAAGGACACGCCGTAAACGCTGTCGCTGAAGCCCACTGTCGAGGGCCGCACGACCGTCTTCTTCTTCGGCGTCTCCTTCTTCTCGGAGAGGTTGTTGCCGGGAAGAGCTGAAGTCAGATTGCCCGGATTGGAGTTGCTGGAAATGAGCGAACTCACATTCGAGGAGCTGACATTGGTCTTCCGGTCTTTGTTGCTGGAGCACCCGTCAAGGGCGATGGCAAAGCCGATGGCTACCAGCGCGGAGAGCACCGCGGTGGCAGGGATGCCGATCTTCCACAGGGGCCGCATCGCGCCGGCGATGCCCAGGATGGTTTTCTCATTGTTGGATTGCGTGTGATTCATGGTAGTTTCACCTCCGCTGCCTGCGCAGCACCTTGAGGAATGGCAAGGCGAAGACCAAAAAAGAAGTTGATGAATCGGCGGGGTTTAGACCCGAATGAAGGCGGGATGGCTCGTGTGGTAGCAGGGACAGTGTGGGCGGGGAGACACGGAGATGATCGCCGCGATCGGGTGATCGGGTGATCTGGTGATCGGAAAGAAGAAGCACTCAGCAGTCAGAACTCAACACTCAGCCAAAACAAAGAGATCTCGGATAGCCTGATGAACCTTTCCCCAGATGGTCCGAATGCTTCTCCGTGCTGGTGTCTCCGTGGTAGGTTTTCTCATGCCCAAGTCGAGCCCTGGCGCCAAAACGTTTGAAGCCGTGCTGGTGCGCGGCGGCGGAACCTTGAACTGGACCATCATTCGCGTGCCGCTGGACGTGCCCAAGATCTGGGGGAAGCGCGGGCAGCTGAAAGTCACGGGCGAGATCAATGGCTTCACGTTCCGAACCTCGCTTTTTCCCACCGGCCAGGGCAGCCACGTGATGATCGTGAACAAAAAGATGCAGACGGGCGGAAAGACCTGCCTGGGCATGAAAGCGCGATTCATCATGCAGCCGGACACGGCGCCACGCGAGGTGCAATCGGCGGCGGAATGGACGCGGATACTGCGCGAGTCGAAGCGCCTGGCGAAATACTTTGAGTCGCTGAACTTTTCCACGCGCCGGGAGATTGCCCGCTGGATTGCGGGCGCCAAACATGCGGAGACGCGGCAGCGCCGCGCGGAGCAGATGGCCGAGCGCCTCATGCTGGTGATGGAGGCCGAGCGCGAACTGCCGCCGGTGCTGGCAGCGGCGCTGGCCCACAATCCCAAAGCCCGCGCCGGCTGGGAAGTAATGCCGCCATCACACAAGCGCTGGCACCTGTTCGGGATCTTCGGCTACAACAAGCCGGAATCTCGCGCGCGGCGCGTAGCCAAGGCGGTGGGGGCGATGGTGGAGTATGCGGAACGCAAGGGCAAAATCGACCACTGAGGCACCGGGGCACGGAGACATCGGAAAAAAGGTTTTGCCGCAGATGCAGACAGCTCTTGCCCACACGCGCCGCTTAGAAACGAAGTTGAGATCACTTGAACCGGCTGTGCTTACGATGACCCAGCTAAAGCTTCCGATCCGTATTCATCTGCGTCGATCTGCGGCAATGGTTTTCCTGCTCTCCGTGCCCTCGTGTTTCCGTGGCGGATTTGCCGGTTATTCCACGCGGATGTTGTCGCGGCGACGGCGGTCGGAGCGCGCCAGGTCTACGATCTCGCTGATCATCTCCGCATAGGAACGTCCTGATTTTTTGGCTGCCATGTAGAACTCCGAGGTGCTGGAGAGCCAGGGATTGGGATTGGCTTCAATCACGTAGACCTCGCCCTTGGGAGTAAGGCGCATATCGATGCGGGCGTAGTCGCGCAGCCTGAGCGCGCGATAGGCGGCGAGCGCGGTCTGGCTCAGCAGCTCGGTGGTCTCCTCGTCGAGGTCTTCGACCGGGGCGGATTTGGTGGACTTGTAAGCTTCGCTGTCTTTGTCCCACTTGACCTCGGTGCCGGCCACGCGAGGCATGCCTGCGGGCAGACGGGAGAGATCGAGTTCGACCAGGGGCAGCGCCTCGGCGTCTTCATTGCCGAGAATCGCGCCGTAAATCTCGCGGCCTTCAATGTACTCCTCGATCAGGGCCGGCGAATCGAACTCCTCCTGGACATACTGGATGCGCTGCATCAGCTCTTTCACGCTGCCCACGACGGAGTCCTTATCGATGCCGATGGACGCGTCTTCGGAAGTGGGCTTGACGATCAGGGGAAACGATATGTCGTCACTGTGCTCCAGCGTTCCGCGATAGCAGCTGGCGAAGTAGGGCGTGCGGACGCCGTGGAATTCAAAAATCTTTTTGGCCAGCGCTTTGTCGCCGGCCAGGTAGAGCGCCTGGGGACCGGAGCCGGTGTAGGGACGCCCCAGAAGGTCGAGGTAGGCGGCCACGTGCATTTCTTTGAGGTCGTCGCCGGCGTAGGACTCGACCAGGTTGAAGAACATGTCGGCCTCGCAGCGGGCCAGCGAGGTGAGAGTCTTGTCGGTGCCGTCGAGAATCTGGTAGCTGGGCGTGTGGCCGAGCTTCTCCAGGGCTTCGAAGATCTCCTCGTGATCGTGCTTCTCGCGCTTTTTCTTCTTGCGCTTGCTCTTGGGACGCCGCTTCTTTTCCGGCTCAGGAGGCGGAGCGGTTTCCTCTTCGCCCCAGTTCTCGTAAAGGATGGCAATTTTGATTCGCTGTTCCAGATTCATAAAAATTTAAACCTACCACGGAGGCACGGAGACACGGAGAAGATCGGGTGATCGGTTGATCCGGTGATCGGTGGTGAACCAGTGGACCGAGTCTCCGGCGGGAGCAATGATCCGATGACCCGGCGAACCGACAGCGCGATGCTCTGCGTGATTCCGTAGTCGATGTTCCAGTTTCATGATTGCACAAACTTTCCGCGCGTGATGTAGTTCATGGCCAGCGCGGTGGCGTAGACGGTGAGTTCGGTCAGGTATTCGCGTTCTTTTTTTACGTCGGCCTGCAGGCCGAGCTGCTGGAGGCGCGTCTCCATGGTTTCGACGAGTTTGCGCACCAGCGGGCGCTGCACGCCGGTCCAGTAGACCAGTTTATCCACTAGCGGCTTGCGGTGGCTGCGCAGCAGTTCGGCGGCGGACAACAGGCCGCGCTTGCGGCGGCGGCCGACCTTGAAGATGTCCTGCAGGTCGGCATCGAGCGGCAGATCGCCGGGCGAGGGCTGCTGGCTGAGGATGTCTTCGTAGAAGCCGGCGACGGTGGTCTCCATGTCGTCAACGGTGATGTCCTTGCGCCCGCGCGGACGCGCCGGCTCCGCGTCGCCGAACTGCCTGGCCACGCGGTCGACGTACTTGAGCTTGGCGAGGGCGGGCCAGTCCTTGTAGCGCTTGCGCCAGCCCGATCCGGGAGTGAGCCACACGGCGAAGGTCTCGGCGAAATCCTCGTCAGGATGCTTCTGCGCGTACCAGCCTTCCATGTGGCGCACGTAGCTGCGCGAGAAGGCTACGGGGCGGTAGTCGTCGCGATAGCGGCGGCGGTAGGGCCCGAAGAGCTGCTTCCACTCCGGAGTCTTATAAAGGCCATAAGCGTAGTTGAGAGCGTGCCCGGCTTCGTGGCGCAGGTACATCATGATCTGGCGGTGGTCTTCGAGATCGTTGATCTCTTTTTCCAGGCGCGAGAGGCGGGGATCGGCAAGGTAAAAGGGAATGCCGATGATGGGCTCGCCTGAGGGACATCCCCACTCGTCGGTGAGGTAAACGCCGGGGCGGAACCTCTTGAGGCCCTTGCGGTCGAGCTCGCGATAGAGACGCGCCACCAGCGGCTCCAGCGGAGAGCCCTCCAGCTTCAGCCCCAGCTCACGAATGGGCTTGTCGAGAAGCTCTTGCGATTCTTTTGGCGCTATCTCGTGAACGCGCAAACCAGCTCCGTCACCGCGCGCTGCTCCTGCCGCGCTTGGGAGAAGGTTAGCACGATGCGCCGGGGCAGGCAGTTACTCCCGGCATACCGCTGCATGCGAATTAGAAAATTATCGGAAAAGATGACGTCGTCGAAGAAATCGCTGGCACTCATGGTGCTTGAAGCGGGAGCCCGCGTTGCGCTAGCTAACCGCCGGAAACACCATACCGCCAACGCCGCAAAAATCAGGACTTGCGACACATGGATCCAGAACCACATGTCCGCGCCACCTTCGCTGACCAGACGGCGAGAGGCATCGTGCGGCCATACCAGTGTGAAGAACGTGAGATCCGCCAGCGAATGGCCCGCGATCACCGGAACGATCGATCTGGCCAAGTGTGCAGCCAGAGCACATACCACCCCGAAAAGGAAGTACACCGTCAGCTTGGTCCAGTAGAACCCGTACGTCAGATGAGCCGCGGCAAACAGCGCGGAAGAGAGCACGATGGCGGCGGGCACGGGAAAACTTCGTTCCAGGATGGATTGGACGTAACCGCGAAAGGCCGGCTCTTCTGAGAACGGCGCCGCCAGGCACGACATCAGCAGCACGGGAATCACCGTCGTTAAGGGATAACGCGCGATGTCGCCCAGCGCGTTCGGAGGTGTTCGCGAGATCTGGAACAGAACGATCCACAAGCCGCTGAGCGCGGCGATAGAGCAGATGGCGGCCGCCATCGTCCAGAAGAAGGTCCGGCCGGAGACGGCCAGGGCGCGCAGATTCCGCCGGCGGATCTCCTGAGTGCGCCGCGGCCACCAGCGACCGCCAAGATACTGCCAGATGGCCCACAGCACCAACGCCATCGCCGCAACCGACCAGGGAATTTTTGGAGTGACCCGAAGATTCAGAAGAAGCAGGCTTCCCCACACGAACTGCCCGAAGAAGAGGATCACGAAAGCCAGCAATCCAGCCCAGAGAATGCTGAGTAGTTTTCGTCCAAGCCTCATGATCACCCTCCCGCGCGTTTTTGCTTGTGAGGCGCAGCCGGAAGACGGATGAGGATGAGAAAAAGTTTCAGCGTAGTTGAGTTACGAACCTGTATAGAGTTGCAGCGTAGCCCAGTAGTAAGGATGGCGGTGGAAGTCGGAAGAGTGCAGCATTTTGAGCTTGGCATCGCGCAAGGCCTCGGCGGCGGATTTGCCTTGGGTGAGCTCGCCGTAGAAGTCGTCCATGAGCTGCGGAGTAGAGGCGTCGTCGACCTCCCACAGAGCGGCGACGACTTGGTGGGCGCCGGCGCGGAGAAAGGCCCAGGCCAGGCCGACAATGCCCTCGCCCTGATACCAGCGCGTGCCCGCACCGTAGCACGCGGAGATGGTTACCAGGTCAGCGTGAAGGGGGATGTCCTTGATTTCCTGCGCAGAGAGTTTGTAGGTACCGTCAGGCGCTGGTGAGAGGATGATTGCGGACTCCAGAGGATTCATGTCACTGGATACACCATGCGTATCCAGATGGAGGAAACGATATTGCCCGGGGTTGCTGGTGAAGTAAGCGCGGGGAACAGCATCCGTGCCTGAAATGAAGGTGCTCTGATCTGGAGAAAAATGGCTCCGCACCCGTTGCATTTCTTCGGGAGCATGCTTGAGAACCGGAAAGTCATTGGTGGCTTCAACCGGAGCGCCTAATGCTAAGAGTTCTCTCGTGGCAGGCGATCGCTTGCCGGTTTGCGTACGGGCTAGTAGCGCTAGAGAGCTCGCAACTTCCACGTCAACATTTTCTATCCAATAGTGCGGCTGCGGCTTAGGAGCGATCAGTGCCTCGAAGTTGACTACTGACAGAGCTTTGCTGGGAATGATGACCACACGGGATCCATGCGGAATGAATTCTTCCGCACGCCCAACCAACATTTCATAAAGTTTGGCCGCGGCCGGCGATGCTCCAATATCGGTGTGCTGCTGAATCTCGCGATTAAATGCAAGAATTTGGGATCCGATCGTGTAGTGGCTTGGCAGTTCGAGCACTTTAAAACGAGAAGAGGTAATAACCCAAGAAAAGCTCTTTTCGTCCGTCAGTGAGTAAGAAAGAATTACGCAGTTGCGACCTCTTGCTAAAGCCTCCAGGGCGGCAACAGAGATCGAGGGGAGGCCAGTTTTTTGATTCCCCAAGGCCACGGACAAAACCTGAGCACGGCTCCGCTCGGCGATTCTAAGAGCCTCTACGGGTTTATTCTGGGCGACCAGGAACTGGATGTAGGAGTCATAGAAGGGATCTCGGTCCATGAAGGACATTCGATATTCCGGACGTTTAAGCTGAGCTAAAGCATTTTCTGCAGTCCGGATTCCCTCGCGAAAGCTCAGATCCGCTAAATTGAATTTTTTTTCCTGCCAAAAAACCTTTCCTAAGTCACGCTGAACCATCGAGTGCACGACGGCGTCTCCGGCCGTCTGTGGCAGCAACTTCTTAAAGATCCTTTCAGCGCTGCTCGATTGTTTTTGCGCGAGGGCGATCTCAGCCTTATCGAATTCGAAGTGCAGGACTTCTCGAGCCACATTGAGAGCTTCTCCTTTTTGCCGGTAGGCGTCAGCTTTCGCTACATCGTTCTCCCTAAGTGCGAGGAGCGCCAAGTTGTGGTAGCAAAGTGCTGTATTCGCCCGATCTTGAAGCTGCTCAGATAGACCGAGGGCACGGATGTAAGAAACCTCAGCTTCCGGTAACTCCCAAAGCGCGAAGTGTGCTTTACCGACGTCAATCAACCACCGCTCTTGGGCACCTTTATTCTTAATCTCATTAGCGATGCGTTCAGCGCGTTCTGAAAAAGACAGGGCCTTGGTCCAATCTCCGAGTTGCGCGTAGCAGAAACCCAAATTGCCTAATGTGATTTGTTCGAGTAGTGGAGACTGTAGGGATCCAGCCGCATCCAGAACCTGTTGGAATTCCTGAATTGCCTCATCGTAGCGCTCAGTCTGCATGAGCAGCACGCCCAGATTGCCCATTGCGCTGGCCTGGAGGAATCCGTTGCTTTTCCCAGACAGCTCTAGTGCAAGTTTGAGATCCTTTTGCGCTTCATCCCATTGATTCTGTAATGACTCGCATCTTCCTTGAATTAAGTAGACTTCGGCTAGAAGGCCCCGCTGTCCATGGGCAGCCGCAATAGCCTCCTCGAGACTAATGCGTGCCTCTGAGAAGTTCTTAAGCTGGCAGAGGGACTGAGCGTCGAGAATCTTACGCCGGGCCAAGACGTCCGGGGGTAAAGAAGGTGAGGGTTCAAGGACTAGCAGTGCCCTTCCGTCGGTAGCATTGCCGCGTCGGATCAGAGCCTCAGCTTTGATGAGCCGAAATCGCCAATACCAGATCGAACCTTCGCTAGTTCTTGTTAATTCGCGCTCCGTCGATTCCAGAGCATCGCCGATATAACCGCGATCCATTTGCAGTCGGACTCGGTTATAGCGGGTCTCGATTGATGGATTGCGATGACATCCGAAAGAAACAAAACACAACAACAAAACGACGAACCGGCAGACACGGATGGCACACTCTATGGATACCCCATACCTCCGCTGCCCCCCGCTCCTCCTCCGCCCGCTCCGCCCAAGGCACCGGAACACATCTGCACGTGGAACATGGTCAAGTATCGAAAATTCCTGTGGATGATAAGCTCCGCGAGGCGAACAATCCCGAACTTCGGCACGAGAACGATATTTCCAAAGCAGGTCAGACCTGGATTGCTCATTTCGGGTTTCCCGCCCGCTGCGGCCCGATATGCCTGACCCGGCTTTTTCCCCTCCCCCCATTTGCTAGCTCGATTCCCAAGGCCGCTCAATGCATGGTACTGCTTTTCCAGTTCCTTGATCTCTTGGGCGCTCTTGTCGCCCCAGGGCAGAAACTGCTGACCTTGCTTGCTCCAAATCACGGCTTCAAAGCTGGAGTAGTTTTCGTGCTTGTGGATGTCTGAGGTGGGCAATTTTACATCAACCGGATGCCCGGCAATGCGCAGGTTATCGAAATGACTGCCGGTGATGTCGTAGCCGGCTTCACCTTCGTCGCCGTTGCGCCCGTACGCATAGATCACCATGCGCGACACCACGCGATCGGCCGTCACAACATCGAAAACATTCAATCCCTCAATGACTGCAGACGCATACGTGGTATGGATATTGTGGCAAGCATCAAAGCTGCCCCCTACCTCGCTGTAAGCTGCATCAAATGATACGAACGGCGGAACGCGCACCTTCTCTGCGCGCTCGCTTCCTCGACCTCCGCCTGTCGGCAGCACTGTGGCCGCTTGAGAATGAATGCTCTGTTTTATGGGCCTCTCGATCTCCGCCGCCACGCCGTAAGCGGAAGCGTGATAAAGATACTGCGAGTGAGTGCAGTTGGGACAGCACTCGAGGTTTTCGGATGATTTCTGCGCAGCCTTGGCCATAAACACTTCTCCCGTTCGGGGATTTTGGAAAAAAGCGATTACAACTTGATAATGATGCGGGCCAAAAGGGAACTTGCCTCTCAGCGAGCCCCCGATTGTACTACCAATTCAACGTAAGTACAGGACGAGGATCCTTTTTAAGATTTTTTTAAGTCGATCCTGCTTAGTCCGTAAACTGGAGGTTAAAGTTGCCGCGACCCGTCTCGGATTTCCTGCCATCGGCGGATATTCCATAAATCACCAGGGAATATTTCCCTGAAGTCAGCGAGTCCGCCGGCACAGACACGTTGACAGAATCCTCGGTCTGGCTGGCGGGGACGGCGAACGACTGCCTGACCTTCCCGCTCTCGGAGACAATCTGGGCGCGGTAGGAGACAAACTCCGGCTTGCGGAGAAACTCCACGCGCAGGCTGAGAGCCGACGTGCGCGAGACCTGCACAACCCTGGCTGAACCGCCTCGACTACCCTCCGTAAGAACATAACGCGCTTCCACCCGGGGGGCCTTGAGGCCGGCGATCACAAAGCGCTGGTAGCCGCCGATGCCCACGGCGCAGAGCAGCATGGCGGAGACGAAAGCCAGTGCGGGACGGCGGAAGTCGCCCAGCAGGCGGGCCCACCAGCCCGGTTCGGGCGCGGGGTCGAGGACCTGCCCGGCGTGGTGCAGGAAGTCCTGCGTGGTCTGGACCTGCTTGAAGCAGGGCTCGCAATCAAAATAATGGGCTTCAAAGGCGTTGCGCCGCTCCTGGCTGAGTTCGCCCAGCAGATAACGTTCTGCGGCCTGGGTGCTAACTGCCTGTTCGTGGCTCATAATCTCACTCTCGTTCTCGGCCATATGAGAAATCCTCACTGCTCGAAAAACTTTTTTGCCTTTCACTTGCCTCGTCATTTCATCGCTGCTTACTTCATCACTGCTTTACTTCATCACTTCATCCGCCGGAATCCGTCATGCTTCCGGCCTGGCCGCCTGCCAGGATCAATTCCAGCCTTTTTCTTTCAGGCGGGATGCGAATTCCTCTTTGGCACGGAATAGCAGCACCCGCAGGTAATCGCTGCGGACGTCAAAGCGTTCGCACAACTCGTCGCGATCGAGGTGCTCATAGAGCAGCGCGCGCAGGATGTTTCTCTTCTTGGCCGGCATTTCTTCCAGGATCTCGGCCACGATCCTTCTCTTCTCCTTGCGCAGAACCACCGACTCCATGCCGGGCTGGCCGTCAGGGAAGTCCATGCTCTCTACGTCGACGTGCTGGTTGCGCTGGACCTCGCGCCATTTTTCCAGGATCACGTTGTCGCAGACCGAAGCTACGAAGGCGCCGAAGCGCTCCGGGTGCTGGATCTCGTCGTGCTGCACGGCGGCCAGGATGCGGCAGAAGGTGTCCTGGCGAATGTCTTCCAAGGTGGGAGGCGCGAAGCCGCGCTGGCGCAGCTTCATGTTCAGCCGGGGAGTGAAGTAGGAAACGAAATGACTCTCGGTAGCTGGCTCGCGCTCTTTCAGTCGCCGCAGGTAATCCGCGTCAAATGAGTAGAGGTCCACTTTTCGTGGCGACAAGTATACTGCAGCGGCCGGGCGGAACGGGGCAGCCAGCGGGGCGGGGACAACACGTAAGGGAGAGTGCGCGCGCGAATCGGGACGACGCCGGGTTGATGATTTGACTAAGCGTGCTCCTGGCAACTTACACCACCTTTAGGACTCGTAGAGCCGGCGCGGCCGGGGCAGGTCTGACCCGAAGTAGAGTCCAGGCTGGGACTCGCACAGGGCCAGCGCCGAAACCGCGGTTACGGTTGCAATCACATTCTGTTGGTCGGGGTTGAAGGAAAGCTCCCGGGCGGCGGGACGGCGCGGCGCCGGGCCCGGCCACGACCCATTTTCCATCTGCATGCCGCGCAGCTCGGCGGCCGAGATCCAGGCCTGCTGCAGGCGCAGGCGCACCAGGCAGCGCAGCAGCAGAGCGTGCTCGAAGGCGCTCTGTGGGCGCACGCGAACGATCAGCCGGCAAGCCTGGTTGAGCAGGGGAAGAGGCGCCAGGCCTTTCTCCCAGTCGAGAATTCCCGCACAAACAGAAAGCCACGAAGACAGCTGGCTTTCGCCGCGCTGCATGCATCCGGCGAGAAAGTCTTCCGCCGGGCGATCCATGGTTCGCAGAGCATGAACGGCAGTTACGGTGATTTCGGGAGCGCTGCCGCTCCAGTCCTGGGGAAAAAGAGCGAAGCCTCCGTCGGTCTGGCGGCAACGCCAGAGGGCGTGGAGCAGATCTTCGGGAGGGGCTTGGCCACCGGCGCGAAGAGCGATGATGGTGCGGCCAAGGAATTCGGCGTCAGTGTCGTTGTGTCCGCAAGCGGCGCGCATACGGAGCAGATTGCCGAGGGCGGCTTCCACTTTCTCGCGCAACAAGCTGCTGATGGAGTGCTCGGGCAGCTCGCCAAGACGGGCCAGAACACAACATCCCATCCAGGCGTCGGCTTTGCCGGAACAGTCCCACTCCGCAACGTGCTGCAGGAGGTAGTCGAGGCCGGCAGCTATAGCGGCGCTGCTGCTGCGCGTCGCGGAAGCGCCGGACTGTGGCGCGTACCGGAGTGAAGCCCGGCCGGGATCGGACGATTGCGTTTTCCGATTTGTTTCCTGATCAGTCATAATTCGCGCAAAGAAGCTCCACGGAAACTGCCTACAGTAAGTAGTGAACGGAAAAGCCAGGATGTTTCATTTACAGAAATGAAAAAGATAGGCTGGGGGACCGTCCCGGGAGGAAATAGCCAAATCGGCTAAAAAGCGGCGCAAAATCGCCTAATGATGTGAACCGTTTTCGACGGAATTTCTTACAAAAATAAGATTTACAAAAACAGAAATCTTTCCTGAGCTTCAGCCCCGTTGCGCAGGGGGTACTAGAATCCTCGCGCCCGTGAGTGGCTATTGCTCGGCGGAAGCAAGAGTCGCGGGAATTTGATTCCACATTGAGCGGAGAGAGGTTCGCTTCCCCGCACCGAGGCCTTGGTGCCTTTTCTGCGGCGTGCGGCTTTTCCCGTAAGAAATCTGGCGCCGTTTGCGCCTAACCTCAGCCGCAGCACTCCTGCTGAGAAAGTTCCCGATCGATCAGTTTGGCCAAACTGAAGAATCACCGGAGGAATGTAATGAATCGACGGATATCCGTTGTATTGACGGTTTTTGCAGTGCTTTTGCTGGCGCTGCCGGCGGCCAACCTGGCCGCGCAGACGGTCGCGCCGGTTGCCAATCCATGTCCGCGCCTGGCGGCAGGGAGCGTGGTCAGCAATCCCGCTGCGCTGTTCAGCCAGAACGGAGTTTTGAACGTGCAGTTCTCGTACCAGTCGGTCACCGACTCGGTGGGCCGGCAGCTGTTCTGCTTCATGACGCCGGACGGCCTGGAGAACCCAACGCTGCACGTGAAGGCGGGCGACACGCTGAACGTCACCGTGACCAACAACACGCCATTCAACGATGCACTGGACACTGACGAGCCGTTTAACGCGCCGAACTGCGGCGATACCACGTTCGAACAGCAAGTCGGGACCGGCTCTTCCGGCTTTGCCATGAGCGGCGGCTCGATGAACATCCACTACCACGGCACCAACACCACGCCTGCTTGCCACGGTGACAACGTGGTCAAGACGCTGGTGAACCCCGGCAACACCTTCCAATACAGCCTGCAGTTCCCGACCGATGAGCCTCCGGGGCTTTACTGGTATCACCCGCACGTTCACGGGCTGGCGGAACTGGCGCTGCTGGGCGGCGGCAGAGGAGCGCTGGTGGTGGACGGGATTGAGAACGTACAGCCGGCGGTCTCAGGAATGGACGAGCAGATCTTTGTGATCGGAGACCAGGCGCAGGTGCAGGGATTGGGTGAAGGCCCGGGGAACTGCGGCGTCAATATTCCGTTCCAGGACCTGGTCATCAACAACGTTTCCATCGACTCGAATGCCACAGTCAACTCCAAGGGGCAGACAACCAGCATCACGTTTACTCCGGCCGTGGTCCACATGGGGAACGGACCGCAATTCTGGCGGGTAAGCAACAGCACGGCGGATACCATCCTGGACCTGCAGGTGCTCTATGACGGAGTTCCGCAGACCCTACAGGTGGTGGGGATTGACGCCGTTCCGGTCAACTCACAGGACGGAACCGCTCCGGGCCAGCTGATTCCGGTGACGGATTACCGCCTGGCGGTGGCCGGACGCGTGGAGTTCATCGTGCAGCCTCCGTCGTCGTCGGTGAAGGTGGCGCAGTTCATTACCAATAACGTCAACACCGGCCCGCAGGGCGATTGCGACCCAACGCGCGCGATTGCCAACATCGTGAAAGGCGGCCGCACTGCGAGCGCCGATAACACCCTGCCGGTATCGACGGGCGTGATTACGGCACAACGGTTCGGCGGGCTGGGTTCGGCCACGGTCACCGCGACGAGGACTTTCCAGTTCAGCGAGGTTCAGCCGACCGAATTCTTCATCACCCAGGTCAGCGCCGGGCAGCCGCCCACGCTGTTCGATAACAACAATCCTCCCGCGGTGATCACCACGCAGGGATCGGTGGAGCACTGGAACGTGCAGAACATCGCTCAGGAGAACCATGAATTTCACCAGCACCAGATCCACTTCCTGGTTCTTGAGCAAGACAACTACGAAATCAACGGCAATCCCCAGAACCATGCCATGAACGGGCAGTTTGCGGACATGATCGAAGTCCCGTTCTGGACCGGCAAGAAGAGCACACCGCTGCCGACAGCGCAGTTGCTCATGGACTTCCGGGGTCCGGACGTGGGCGACTTCGTCTATCACTGCCACATCCTCTCGCATGAGGACCTGGGCATGATGGCGATCGAGCGCGTTTGCCCGCAGACGGGCTGCACGCAATAGCATTCGATCGATTCAGATCGCCGGCTCCGGATGATTCCGGAGCCGGAGTTTTTTGGAGGAGCGTCAGCACTCAGCACCTCAGCCGGAGGGAGCAAATGGTGAGCGCTGAATGCGGCGCGCGCCTACAGGCTGGGGATTACAAACTGGTCCATGTAAGCTTCGAGTTTAGCGCGATTCCTGCCGCGGTAGGCGGCGTAGTCGCGGGCGATGCCTTCGTCCCCGAGGCTGAAGAGCACATAAGCCTCGATCAGACCGGCGCGATGGAGTCTCAACAGCAGAGTCAAGGATGGATCTTCTGCGGGAGCCGCACCGTTCCTGGCGCTTTGTCTCTGTTTTTCTTCAGTATCGGCGGCCGCGGTCAAGGCCTGGAGTTCCTCGCCTAGCGAGTGCCGGTATTTCGTTTCCCGGGGATAGTACTTGCGGAAAGCGTCGCCCTGGCGCCACTCAGCCTGCACGGAGCGATAAGCCTGCCAGGCGGCGCTTACCTGAGTCGCCGATGATGAGTTACCACCAGGTTCAGAGCCGGTGGTCTTGGGCGCCGGCTGCCCGATATAAATCTCATTGATCTTAGTTTTGTTGAGGGTGGCCCAGGCGTGGAGTTCGCGCCACACGATCCGGTTATAAGGTTCGGCAACGGCTGCGTGGATGAGCATGGCGCGGGCACCGGCCATATCGCCCTGCCTGGCCAGCATGTCGGCGCAGTAGCGATAGGCGGTTTCGACGTTGGGATCGAGCGCCATGGCCTGCTGATACAACTTGCGTCCGTTAACGTAGTCGCCCTTGCGGTCATAGCTGTTTCCGATGAAGAGCGCCGCCGAATAGTTTTTGGGCTCAAGTTCCAGAGCGTGAGAATAGTCTCTGATAGCTTCGTCAAAATCGCGGCGGGCGAAGGCCGCCTCGCCAGCCTGCATGATCTGGTCGACGGCAGGGTTGTCAGAGAACTTGAGGGCGCCGCTGGCGGGCAGTTCCTTCAGCAGGTGGGAGAGATTCTGCGCCAATGTGCTGGTGTTGCCCAGCTTCCAGGCCTGGTCGAGGAGATCGCGGGCGCGGAATCGCTCCTGGGCCGCGGCCTGCTGATCGGTCAAGGTTGCGGCGTGCTCGACCAGGCAGGCGGCGAGGGCGACCAGCATCTGATCGTCTTTGGGACGGCTGCGCACCAGGCGTTCAAGAATCGGCAGCGCCTCCAGCCGCTTGCCCTGCTCAAAGAGCTCCGAGGCTTGCCGGCGCTGCGCCTGATAGCTTGAGCTTTGCGGATCAAGCGGCGGCGCGGGCTGCTGGGCGCTTGCAGCCAGGCCCGCAGGCACAAGCAGAATCAACGCGAGAACGGATCGGTTCAGCGTCATGGCACGGGTTCCGCGGCTTTTCACTTCAGCGGCGGCTCCGCGACAGGCCGGTTGTTGGCCGGCTGCAACGGCCGCGCGGTGTCGTGATAGTGCTTCTTGTACTCCGCGATTTGCGCCGCCGACATCTCGATGGGGTTCTTCATCACAAACCAGGTCACGCCTTCATTGCAACCCGGCGTGGTCAGGGAGCCGGGGACGCGGTAGAAATCGCGATCGGCGGGCAGCAGATCCATAGCGTTGATCTCAGCGTCTTTAAATTTCTTCTCCTGTCCGGGGTCGGGGACGCGATCGAGAATGGTCTTCATGACCGAGTTTTCCTGGCCGACAACAACCGGGACTTCGATCACCAGGAAAGTGGATTCGGGTGACAGATGCACCAGGTGAATCGCCATGGAGGCGCGCTTGCCATCCACGGCATACTCGGCCGGCTCGTGAAAGTGGATGTTGGTGAGGAAGTACGGCTTCTTGCCGACCCGCAGCCAGTAGTTATCGGAAAAGAGAAGCTCCACCTGATACTGGTTGCAGTTGTTGAAGACAGCCAACTCGGCGGGCTGATATTCAAAACTCACGGGCGGGATGGGCAGGCGCTGGCCGTGAGTGATGTCGATGGGCGACTGCATTTTTCCGGTGGTGCAAAGACCGGGCCAGTGAGTAGGGTCGGTGGGACCGGGAGTGTAAGTAAACTTAGGCTCGCACTTCTGCCCCGAAGTGTCGGGAATGTTCATGTGGTGCGGGCCGCCGTGGTGTTGATGCTGTCCGGGTTGTACCTTGTACTCCTCGGGGGGTTGCGCAGCCTGGCATGCGCCGGCGGCAACCACGATCATCGAGAAGAAGAAAACAGCGAACGCAATCAGAAGACTGCGGGCCTTGGGTGACATGGTCCGTCTCCATATCGATTGAATTGTGAACTGATCGTGCTGAAGTGCGCGCGCCTACTTTAACCTTCCCCATGCCGAAGTGGAACAATGATCCCGGTTTTTTCTGAAAATCGAACGTTGCCGGGCTACGAGAGTGGCCCTACTCCAGCCAATTAAATGAACGGGTTACAGCTTTCTTCCAAGAGTGACAGAGGCGCTCGCGGCTCTCCGGCGGGAGCGTGGGTTTCCAGGTCTTGCCGGCCTGCCACTGCGAGCGCAGCTGGCTGGTGCTCAAGAAGAATCCGGTCGCGAGGCCGGCGGCGTAGGCCGCGCCGAGAGCCGTCATCTCCCGGGCCAGCGGCCGTACGACGGGGCAGTCCAGGATGTCGGCCTGAAACTGCATCAGCAGATCGTTGTCGACCATCCCGCCATCGACGCGCAGCACATTAAGCTTGATGCCGCTGTCTTTTTCCATGGCGCCGGCCACGTCGCGGGTCTGAAAAGCGGTGGCTTCGAGCACCGCGCGGGCCAGGTGGCCTTTGTTGGCGTAGCGGGTGAGGCCGGCGATGACGCCGCGCGCCGTATCTTTCCAGTATGGCGCGTAGAGGCCGGAGAAGGCTGGGACGAAGTAGAGGTCGCCGTTGTCCTTGACCGAGCGGGCAAGATCCTCGATCTCGGCGCTGGACTTGATCAGGCCAAGGTTGTCGCGCATCCACTGCACCAGCGCGCCGGAGATGGCCACGCTGCCTTCCAGGGCATAGCGCGGCGGCTGATCGCCAAACTTGTAGGCCAGCGTGGTCAGCAGCCCGTGCTGCGAGGCAGAGGGCCGCTCGCCGGTGTTCATGAGCATGAAGCAGCCGGTGCCGTAGGTGTTTTTAGCTTCGCCGGCGTCGAAGCAGGCCTGGCCGACCAGCGCGGCCTGCTGGTCGCCGAGAATCCCGGCAATGGGCAGCCCGGCGATAGCGGGCAGCGTGGCCTTGCCGTAGATCTCGCTGCTGGAGGCGATGCGCGGCAGGATCTGGGCGGGAATGGCGAAGCGCTGAAGAATGTCGCGATCCCAGGCCAGCGTTTTCAGATCCATAAGCTGAGTGCGGCTGGCGTTGGTCACGTCGGTGACGTGGACGCCGCCGCGCGGGCCGCCAGTGAGATGCCAGACAAGAAAGGTATCGATGTTGCCGAAGAGGATGTCGCCGGCTTCCGCCTGAGAGCGCAGGCCGGGCACGTTTTCCAGAAGCCAGCGGATTTTCAATCCACTGAAATAGGTAGTGATGGGCAGACCGGTCCTGGCGCGAAAGAAATCCTGGCCGAGGTCGCGGGTGAGCTTGGCTGCGTCGCCGGAGACGCGCGTGTCCTGCCAGACCAGGGCGTTGTGCGCGGGCTTGCCGGTGCCGCGATGCCAGAGGACGGTGGTCTCGCGCTGGTTGGTGATGCCGATGCCGGCCAGATCAGCGGAGCGCACGCCGCCCTGGGCCATAGCTTCGCCGATGACTTCCTGGGTGCGCTGCCAGATCTCGGCGGGATCATGCTCAACCCAGCCGGGCTGAGGATAGATCTGCTGATGCTCCTTCTGGGCGCTGGCCACAGTCTTGCCCGCGCGATCGAAGATCATGAAACGAGTGCTGGTGGTGCCCTGGTCGAGCGCCCCGATGAAGTTGGCCATGCTGTCTTTCCTCCAGCGCGAAGGGTGTCTTTATACATCAGGGAGCTGGTGTTTCCGAAATCCCAGGGCCCGTAGGCGACGCAGAATTGATCTCAGCTTCTGTCGCTCTGCCCGGGATTTGCGGCATAAATTACAATCTCTCCTCATATGCGCAGCTTTGAGAGCCTTACGGAGCGCGAGATCCTGGCCCTGGCGATCTCGTTGGAAGAAGAAGACGAACGCATCTACGCCGACTACGCAGAAGGACTGCGGCAGACCTTCCCGGGAACGGCGAAGATGTTCGACGAGATGCGGGAGGAAGAGTCAGGGCATCGCCGCCGGCTGATCGAGCTGTATCAAAGCAAGTTCGGCGAACATATTCCTCTGATCCGCCGCAACGACGTGCGCGGCTTCTTGCACCGCAGCCCGCTGTGGCTGACCAGCCCCATGCGCCTGGACGCGGTGCGCAAGGAAGCCGCGACCATGGAAGTGGAGACGCGGCGTTTTTACGAGAAGTCGGCCAGCCGCACCGAGGATGCCAGCATCCGGCAACTGCTCAACGACCTGGCCCAGGAAGAGCGCTCACACGAATACCGCGCCGAAGAACTGGAAGGGAAGCTGGACCAGGCCACGCGCGGGCAGGAAGAAGCGGCCAACCGCAAGCTGTTTGTGCTGCAGATCGTGCAGCCGGGCCTGGCCGGGCTGATGGACGGATCGGTTTCCACGCTGGCGCCGGTGTTTGCGGCGGCCTTCGCGGCGCGCAACACGCATTTTGCATTCGACGTGGGCCTGGCGGCTTCGATCGGCGCGGGCATCAGCATGGGCTTTGCCGAAGCGCTGTCGGACGACGGCAGCCTCACCGGCCGCGGACATCCCTGGATTCGCGGCACAGTGTGCGGGCTGATGACCGCGCTGGGCGGGATCGGACACACGCTGCCGTTTCTTATCCCGAACTTCAGCGTGGCGTTCACGGTGGCGGTGATCGTGGTGCTGCTGGAGCTGAGCGTGATCTCCTGGGTGCGGCACCGCTACATGGACTCGCCGATCCTCACGGCCACGGTGCAGGTGCTGATTGGCGGCATTTTAGTTTTCCTTGCCGGCGTGCTGATCGGGAGCTCCTAGAGATCCGAACTCAAAACCCTCCGCTGACGGATCGCAGATGTCCGCTCCAGCGCTTAAAGCGATTTCTGATGCGCCGAGCCCGCCCGTCGTTTGGCGAGCCTCGAAACCTCGGTCCGCCAAAACGCTTCACAATTTAAGTTTTCAATGATCTTTGCGAATGGCCGCATTTCGCAGCTCAAATCAGGCTCAAATGAGTCCGATTTCGCAGGATCCGCCGGGTGCTAAGTCTTTTGTTTTCAGATCATCCGAGGGCCCAACATCCCGACTGCCCGATTCTGACCCCTCCCCTCCCGGTTTCAATCCATTCCAATCCACTTCAATCCAGGTCAATTCATTTTGACTACGTAAAGTGGAACAGCCGAATTCCCTTCAAAAAGCAAAGCAGCATTCCACACGGCCAGGTCCGTTCCCGTAGTAGCTCCTGTACGTAGTCGCTACAATATCTTATCTTATGAAAAACATCATCCCGAGTCAATATATTTTGCGCGGCGACGGGTTCACTGCGGATGAGCCTGAGTCCCGTCGATGACTTGGCTAGAGCCCTCAGCCTTCCCAGAGCACCGACCGGTCAATCTCCGCGATTGACCTTCTCCCGGTCAACGCCATCACAGCCTTGAGTTCTTCGCGCAGGACCTCGACCACGCGGGCCACGCCTTCGGCTCCGGCGATGGCCAGGCCGTGCAGATAAGGCCGCCCGATGAGGACGGCTTTGGCGCCGAGGGCCAGGGCTTTGACGATGTCGCTGCCGCGACGGATGCCGCCATCGACCAGCAAAGGAATCTTCCCCTGAATTTTTTCGGCGATGCGGGGCAGGGCGGCGGCGGTGGAAGGCTGAGTGTCGAGGTTGCGGGCGCCGTGGTTGGAGACGATGACGCCCGCGGCCCCGGTGGTGGCGGCGCGAACAGCGTCATCGGGATTCATGACCCCTTTAAGCCAGACCGGGATTTTGGCGACCGAGCAGAGCCACTCAATGTCGCTCCAGGTGAGCTTGGGGTTGGTCAGGCTGAAGCCTTTTACGGGCGCGCCGGACGAAAGGAACGCGGCGATGTTGGGCAGCTTGACGTCGGTACCCGGGTTAAACTCAGAGCGCGCCTCGCGATTGCGAATGCCCAGCACCGGGGTATCGACGGTCACAGCGATGGCCTTGCATCCGGCAGCTTCGGCCAGCTTGACCAGTTCCTGGGTCATGCCGCGGTCGGGCTGGGTATAGAGTTGGAACCACAGCGGGCGGGTGGCGGCGCGGGCAAGGTCGGCTGCTCCCACGGTGGCGTAGGTGCTGGTGACCAGGGTGACGCCGGCTCGGTTGGCGCCCTCAACCGTGGCCAGTTCGCCCTCCTGATGCCACAGGCGCTGGAAGGCCGCGGGAGCGAGGAGGATGGGAAGGTCAAGGGACTGGCCCAGGAGTTCGGTTCTGGTGTCGATCTCGGAGACGTCAACCAGAATTCTGGGGTTCAGGCGAAGGAGCTTCCAGTCCTCGCAGTTGGCGCGCATGGTGATCTCGTCGCCCGCGCCGCCGCACAGGTAGGCGCGCGCCATGGGCGACATGCAGCTTTCGCTGAGAGCTTCCAGGTCCGGTAGGCAGAAGATTTTGGGAGTGCTCATTGCCGATTGTTGCCGAGAAGTATATGGCAAGCAGAGCAGAATCGTCTTGTTCTGACGCCGATTGCCGAAGAGAGAGGGGGAGATGCCCGGTGTTGAGATTCCTGAGTGATCGGCCGGCGGTAACGCGGGACAGAATTACTGGGTGAGGGCCCAGCCGTCCTTTTGCATTTCGGTGTAGAGCAGGCGCTGCAGAGTTGTACGCATGGGCACGGAGAGGTCGCCGAACTGGATGCCGTGGTGGCCGTCTTTGTTGGTCCAGGCCACGCGGCCGATCATCTCAGTCTCCTTGGTGGCGCCGGGCATGCAGAAGGTGAGTGAAACCGGGGTCCCGAAGCGAAGCAGGCGGTCGGTCCTTACACCCGCTCCGCCCAGGCTCAAATTCACCAGCTGGCCTTCGAAGGTCTCATTGCCGACCT
This sequence comes from Candidatus Angelobacter sp., assembly GCA_035307585.1. Lineage (GTDB taxonomy): Bacteria > Acidobacteriota > Terriglobia > Terriglobales > Acidobacteriaceae > Angelobacter. Next base: position 53,157 of record DATGHX010000069.1, on the reverse strand, counting down.
TCACGCGTACGGGAATTTCCAGGCGCGCGCGATAGTAGCGCTGTTGCAGGGGACTGATAGCACCCGCGGGAGAATCCAGGCCGCTGGCGCGGTAGATCTTGAGCTTGCGAATCAGTGTACGGCGGGAGATTCCCAGCGCCTCGGCGGCCTTGCCCTGATTGCCGTTGCAGCGCTCCAGGGCCTGGAAGATCATTTGCCGCTCCACCTGGCTCAGGTCGCCGGAGAGCGGAGAGGATAATGACCGCTCGTCGCCGGAGATTCCCACAGGAAGTTCAAGATCATCGGCCGCGATTTCCGAGGCCGCGGTGGGAGATTGCATGACGGCGCGGAATACAACGTTGCGCAGCTCGCGAACGTTGCCCGGCCAGGTATAGATAAGAAGCGCCTCAACGGCTTCGCGGGTGAAGCGCGATTCCGGGTAATGTTCGTGCAGCGCCTGCTCAGCAATTCCAATAAGGTCCTCGGGGCGTTCGCGCAGCGGCGGCACGTCAAGACGGAACTGGGCGAGACGGTGGTAAAGATCGCTGCGAAATTTTCCGTCGCGGACTCTCTCTTCCAGATCGCTGTTGGTGGCGGCAACTACGCGAACGCTGACGTTGACCTTCTTGCTTCCGCCCAGGCGGTAGTAAGGAACGCCATCGAGCGCGCGCAACAGCTTGGCCTGGACTTTCTGGTCAAGGTCGCCGATTTCGTCGAGAAAAAGCGTGCCGTTGTCGGCCAGTTCGAAGAATCCCGGCTTCATGCCGTCGGCGCCGCTAAACGCGCCCTTTTCGTACCCAAAGAGTTCGCTTTCCACCAGATGTTCGGGGATGGCGGCGCAGTTCACGTCGATCCAGGGGTTGTTGCAGCGCAGAGAATGGCTGTGAATGAGGCGGGCGATCATCTCTTTTCCGGTGCCGGTCTCGCCCACGATCAGCACCGCCGCGGGATGGCGGGCGAGCTTTTCCGCCAGCTTCATCACGCGCTGCAGGGATTCGCTGCGGGCAATGATGTTTGGGACATCAAACGGGGCTTCGCTGATCGCCGACACGTCTTCTCCGGTTACGCGCGATGCTTCCCGCGCCAGGGAAGCACAACCGCTACTCGGAGAATCATGTAGCAAGCCTAAGACGAGGGCAATAAGTTATTCCCGGCGAATACGTTACTTTAGTCAGCAGACCCGGGGGGCGGCTTTTTGCCGGCGTTTCCCGGTCAGCACGCCCCGTTTTCACGGGGATTTGCAGGCGGTTGGGAAAGGGCATACACTTTTCAGTTTTCTGAAAATCAAGACGAGAGAAGAGGGACCTATGCTTCGTAAATGCTTTGCATTCATGTGGTTCTTCCTGGGGGCGCTGGGGTTGATAGCGCAGAATGCGCCCCAATCGGAGACCGCCATAGCCGCGGCTGAGAACGGCGCGGCGGCAGCCGATACAGCCGACAAGGGGGTAGCCAGGCCCAAGTCGTTCGACATGGGCGCCATGGACAAGACGGCGGACCCTTGCGACAACTTCTATCAGTTCGCCTGCGGCAACTGGCGCAAGAACAACCCCATTCCCTCCGACCAGTCGCGCTGGGGCCGCTTCAACGAACTGGCGGAGTACAACCGCCAGATCGTGCACGAGATTCTGGAGAAAGCTTCGGCGGACGATCCCAAGCGCAACCCGGTGACGCAGAAGATCGGCGACATGTACCAGTCGTGCATGGACGAAGCCGGAGTTAACGCCAAAGGCGCGTCTCCGCTCAAGCCGGAGCTGGACAGTATCGCGGCCATCAAGACCCGCGACCAGTTGATCGACGCGCTGGCTAACCTGCAGACCCTGGGCGTTCCGGCTCTCTTCGGATTTACTGCGCAGCCGGACCTGCACAACGCCAGCATGCAGATGGCGAACATCGTCCAGGGCGGACTGGGGCTGCCGGATCGCGACTATTACACGGACACCGATGCCAAGTCGGTGGAGACGCGCCAGAAATATCTGGAGCACATGGCCAACATGTTCGTCCTGCTGGGCGACAACAAGGAAGCCGCTGAAAAAGAAGCGCAGGCAGTGATGGCGATCGAGACCAAGCTGGCGGAAGCCTCGCTGAAGCGCGTGGAGATGCGGGATCCTAAGAATCGCGATCACAAGATGACAGTTGCCGAGCTGGAAGCCCTGGCTCCCAATTTCCAGTTTGCCCGCCTCTTCGCCGGCCGCGGCGGTCCCAGCTTCACGGAAATCAACGTGATCCCTCCCGGCTTTTTCCAAAAGGTGAGCCCGGCGCTGGAATCGGTTTCGCTCGACGACTGGAAGACTTATCTCAGATGGCACGCGCTGCGGGCGGCCGCGCCTCAGCTTTCGCAGCCGTTCGTGGAAGAGAACTTTGCCTTCCAGGGCAAGTATTTGAACGGCGCCAAGGAGCTGCAGGCGCGGTGGAAGCGCTGCGTCCAGACCACCGACCAGCTTCTGGGTGAGGCCGTGGGCCAGCCGTATGTGCAGGAGACCTTCGGCAAGGAAGGCAAGGAGCGCATGCTGCGCATGGTGCAGGCGCTGGAGTCGGCGCTGGGCGACGATATCCGGACGCTGGAATGGATGACCCCGGACACCAGGAAGAAGGCCGAGGCCAAGCTGCAGGCCATCACCAACAAGATCGGCTATCCCGACAACTGGCGCGATTATTCCACGGTGAAGATCGTCCGCGGCGACTATCTGGGTAACGTGCAACGAGCGCGGGCGTTTGAGGTCCGGCGCCAACTGAACAAGATCGGGAAGCCGCTGGATAAGAGCGAGTGGGGCATGTCGCCGCCCACGGTGAACGCCTACTACAACCCGCCCCAGAACAACATCAACTTTCCGGCGGGAATTCTGCAGCCGCCGTTCTTTGACAAGAGCGTGGATGACGCGGTGAACTTCGGCGGCATCGGCGTGGTCATCGGCCACGAGCTGACGCACGGCTTTGACGACCAGGGCAGTAAGTTCGACGGCAGCGGCAACCTGACCAACTGGTGGACGGACGCCGATCGATCCGAGTTCGACAAACGCACTACCTGCGTGGCCGACGAGTACAGCGGCTTCGTGGCCGTGGATGACCTGCATCTCAACGGCCGGCTTACACTCGGTGAAAACACGGCGGACAACGGCGGCATTCACATCGCCCTGATGGCGCTGGAAAAAGATATGGCGCAGCATCCGGACGTGGCAAAGAAGAAAGATGGGTTCACCGCCGAGCAGCGTTTCTTTATCGGCTTTGCCCAGGTGTGGTGCGAGAACCATACGCCGGAGAGCGCGCGGCTTCTGGCCAAGACCGATCCGCACTCGCCCGGAGAATACCGCGTGACCGGCACTGTGACCAACGATGCCGACTTCGCCAAGGCGTGGGGCTGCAAGACCGGGCAGAAGATGGTGAGCGCCAACGCCTGCCGCGTCTGGTAGTGGTTCTGCTTAGTCGCCGCACCGGTCAGCAGCCGGTGCGGCTTTTTTTTAGTGGAAGTTGCTCATCATTACCACGTCGGTTTTGCGCTGGCCTCGGGAGAAAGCGAGCTGGTTCCCGTCCTTGGACCAGGCGTAGGCAAACATATTTCCGCTGGTAAAGTGCGTAAGTTGGACCAGCGGTCCTCCGGACAGGGGCTGTTCCCAGATATTGGTGGCGCGGTCACGGGTGAGCATGAACGCGACTCCTTTGCTGTCTGGAGTGAAGCGCGGGGAATCCATGCCAAAGGGAACATCGAAAGTCTTTAACGGAGCCCCGCCCGTAGAAAGAGCAACGACCATTTTTGCGGTCATGTTGCCTCCCTCGATCTTCTGCACGCCGTAAACGAGGAGCTTTCCGTCAGGAGAGTACCAGGCAAGTGTGAATGGGACATCGAGTTTTACCGGCGTGCCACCCTCGATGGGAACCCGCCAAATAGATCCTCTCAACGCATAGAGCACCGATTTTGCGTCAGGCGCGCACTGTGGAGCAGCCAGCATTCCTGAGGAAGCCAGCTTCATGGCATTTGAACCGTCGATGTCGCTGCGCAAAAGGTCAAAAGCTCCCTCATGCCAGGAAGTGTAAAGAAGATAATTGCCGCAACCGGTAACGGAAAAGACAAACTTTTGTTCCCGTGCAAAAGGGGACATACCGGTGCCATCGGGGTTGAAAATCGACCACTGCCCCTGGGGATTTCCGGCAGCGAGTTTTTCGCCAATCCAACTCAACCCGACCCCTAAGGGCTCTCCGGAAGTGATCTGGCGGGCGCCGGTGCCGTCGCCGCGCGCGATCCAGATGTCGCTGGAGATGGTATTCTGCAGCGCGACCAACGACTTGCCGTCCCGTGTAATGTCCAGACAGCAAAAGTCGTAATTGGTCAGATCGTTAGTAAAGCGCGACAGCGTACCCTCTGGATACTCAATGAAAAAGATCTGGCCACGCCCGCTTTGCGGGTCTGGGGCCGCAACCAGCAGACCATGACCATCGGGCAGCCAGACGGCGGCTCGAGCAGTGGTGTTAAACGAATACAGATCGCGGACGTCGCCGGTTTTTGTCGAGACCGCTTCCAGGACCCAGCGGGCCGTGCCCTCGCGGGTCTCCGGTGAGACGAGCGCCAAGTTCTTGCCGTCAGCCGACCACGAGACCGTGGGAAAGCCAGGGGCAAATCCAGGTCGGTTGGCCAGCACTCGTTCGCCGGTACCGTCGGCATTGGCGATCAGGATCTGGTTACCCTGAGGCTCGAGAATCCCGCGGCTGTAGGCGATCTGCTGACCGTCAGGAGAGAAGGCCGGCGCGGAATCAATGTCGCGGACAAGCTGTCGCGGCTGCCCGCCAAGCGACGGAACCTGATAAAGGTAGCGGAAATTCGCTGTGGATTTGTCGGAACGCACGAACATCACGTAGTTCCCGTCGGGAGTAAAACTGACAGCGACAAAACGAGTCTGGTCCGGAGCCGCGATCTGCACATTGCTGCCGGTCGCCAGTTGCTGTACCCAGAGGCTTTCCTGCGAACCTTCGCGCAAGACGTAAACGATGTAACGCCGATCCGGCGAGAGCGCTGCGGCGCCCACGTTGCCGCTCACCGTTACCTGGGTAAGCTTCATGTTTTGCAAATCGAAATGGTGTTCATGCTCACGAGTCGCAAAATAAACAGCAACTGCGGCCACGATGGATCCCGCCAACAGCGGTATTCCGAAATACAGAGCCCTGCGGCGCCAGTTCACCGGAGGACGTGCTACGGTGAAGACGTTTGCAGACGCGGAGTCGCGTCGCGGGGCAGGCGCTGCCGCCGACGAATCGGGAGTCCTGGTCGAACTCCCCGAGGGCAGCACCACACGACCGGAGCTCGTGTCTCGCTTGAGGCGCTTGAGTTCGGCGCGCATCTCCGCGGCGCTCTGGTAGCGCAGGTCGCGGTCCTTCTCGAGAGCCGTGCGGATGATCTCATCCAGCTTGGGCGGCAGCGCGGGATTGAGCTCGATGGGCGGCACCGGATGCTGGTTGAGAATGCCATCAAAGATCACTGCGGCGGTGGCGCCGTCGAAGGGCAAGCGGCCGGTGGTGAGCTCGTAGAGCACCGCGCCGAAGGAAAAGAGATCGCTGCGCGGGTCGAGCTCTTTGCCGCGCGCCTGCTCCGGCGACATGAATGCTGTAGTTCCCACCGCCATTCCCGGCGAGGTGAGATGTTCGGCGCCGGCGCCGATGGTCGCGCCGGCGAAAGTGGGCTGATCGGCAGCGCGCGTGGCCGCGACCAGCTTGGCCAGTCCGAAGTCCAGCACCTTGGCCTGGCCGCGCGAGGTAATCAGAATGTTGGACGGCTTGATGTCGCGATGGATCACGCCGCGGGAGTGCGCGGCGTCAAGCGCGTCGGCGATCTGTATCGCCAGGTCGAGCATCTCCTGCAGCTCCATGCGGTGCTTCTGCATGTACTGGTCCAGGGGCTCGCCTTCGATCAGTTCCATGGCGATGAAAGATTCGCCGTCAGCCTCGCCGATTTCGTAAATCGTGCAGATGTTGGGATGATTGAGCGATGAGGCGGTGCGCGCTTCCATCTTGAAGCGCTCGAGAGCCTGCGGATGTTCGGCGAGATCTTCAGAGAGAAACTTGAGAGCCACGCGCCGGCCAAGATTCAGGTCCTCGGCGACCCAAACCGTGCCCATGCCGCCGGAGCCCAGGCGCTCTAGCACGCGGTAATGCGAAACCTGTCGGATGGTTCTTTCCTCTCGCGCAAACCCAGCGTTGAACTCGTTGCTGCGACTATAGACGCGCGCAACAGCACGGTCAAATCCGGCGCCGGCGCGTGTGAGTAAGAACAAGCGCAACCGGGGAAGTCCCAGTTGCGCGGCTTGCGACGAGGCTTTACCTGGGGCAAGGATACGGAGTGGGATCCGTGCCCGGAGTGCCGTGAATCACAGTGTCGGGAGTGCCGGGAATTGTGATCGAAGGCGTACCGGGGATGGTTGTCGGCGGATCGCCGGGGATGGTGGTGTCAGGCGTACCGGGAATAATGGTCGGCGCGGTGCCGGGAATGATGGTGTCAGGCGTACCGGCACTGCCGGGAGTCCAGCAGGTGCCCGTGCGCGGCGCCTGTGGAATCGGCGGCGGCGTCATGGCAGTCTGCGCGGAGTACTGCTGGACAGCTTGCATCACGCGACCCGGATCGAGAATCAGCGGATCGCTAAGCACGGCTTCCATGGAGACGCCCGGTTCCATCAGGAGATCGGTGTGGTGGATGGCCGCAACCGTCAACAACACTCCGGCGGCCGCGGGAACGACGATGATGGCGATCCACGCTTTGCTGAATCCGGGAGAAGGCAGCGGAGGCAGCGTTGGCGTAGCCGGTCCACCGGTCGCGGCCAGCACGGGAACTGAGTCGCCTGTGCTGGGCTGAACGGATTTTGCCAACACCGGATTCGCCGAGAGCGGGCCGGGGATCGGGACGGTGTAACCGGTCGAAAAGATCACCTGGGCCGCGCGCAGATCGAAGGCCAGGACAACATGCAGACGATCGCGCCGCGTGATCTTGTCGATCGTGCCCTGAAGGTATGTTCCCGGTGGAATTGCCATCTGCCCGCCCGCGAGAATGGGAAATGTGGTCTGCAGATATGCCGTGTCTCCGGGATGAGCGTGCTTGAAGGAAAGCGGCCGTGCCAGCACCAGCGGCAACCTGGTTCCGGCAGGAACAATGAGCGGCGGCGGTGGCTGATCGTTGGGCGGTTGCTGCTGATCCTGCGGCTGCGAAGATTGCTGTGCCTGCGAGGCGTTGTACACAGCCTGCACCTGCGCCAGCATCTCCGGCCGGGGTTGAACGTGGATGGTGTTGAGGTCGTCATCCTGCGCTATTCCAGCGGCCGGAAGGAAGACGAGAAGAACGAAAAGTGTCCAGTTGATCTTGCTAGAGGTCTTGCGGATGAGATGACTGATCTGCGCACGGCCGGCCATCGAGGTTCCTCCTTACGCGGCGCCTGGCATCGGTTCTACCGTATGTCCCGCAACGAGCGCCTGCATAGGACAACTGTCTGCGTCGCCCATCTAAGTACAGAGCCGCTTGTACGCAGGTTTGGATTGGTGAAGATTTGTAGCGGCGGGCAAGGAAACGTTGAGTTTTGATGAGCCGCGCTTGCCCCGCAGCAGTGAGTCGCTTTCTCAGCCCAGTTTTTTCGACATGTGGACGTAATGGCACGGGATCTTCGCCCTGATTTCGGCCGGCAACTCACTGGTGTGAGTTTCAACATAACCGAGATGGCGGTAGAACGCCGGCAAAGGTGTGCGCGGACTGACGACGCGCAGGTCGGCGGCAACACATTTTGCGCTGCGAAAGAATTCTTCCGCGGAGCTCATCAGCGTGCGTCCCAAACCCGAGCCCTGACGCGATGGATCCACCGAGAGCAGCCCGACATAACCGCGATCGCTGCGCACTTCAACATAGACGCAACCAATCATCTTTAAGGAATCGCTCGCGGACGAATCGCTCGCAATCAGAAATTTCCCCTTGGCCATCAGCGATCGAACCTGATCCGGATTCGTGCGGTCGCCTTCGAAGATCGGCCGTTCTACGACAAAGGCCTGGTTGATCAGACGGGAGAGAGGATCAGCGTCAGAGATTTCCGCAATGCGTACGCTGATCGCTTGCGAATGGTGTTTCATCGGCGTGCTGGAGGAGAGACCGTGCGCATTTTACAGCCCGCGCAGCGCGGGTGCGACGGGGCGCCTGGCTGCGCGCATCGCCGGGAAGAATCCGCCGACCACGCCCATCAATACGGCGAACAGCAAGCCCAGGCCGAGCAAGAGAGGAGTGATGCGAAAGGCGAACGCCACCTGAGTGAAGGTCTGCATGTTCATCACTGCGGTGGTCAGGCCGTTCAGCGGAAGTACCGCCAGACAGCCGAGCGCGCCGCCGATGAAAGAGATCAGCAAGGCCTCGATCATAAAGGAGAAGACCACGCTGCCGGCGCCGAAGCCGAGAGCGCGCAAGGTGGCTATTTCGCGCGAGCGCTCCGCCACCGCCGCGTACATGGTGTTGAGCGCGCCAAAGACTGCGCCGATGCCCATGATCCCCGCCACCAGCCCTCCCAGAACGGTGATCAACTTGGTGAGCGTCTGCGATTGCTTGTCGTAGTAATCGACTTCGCGCGCGACGTCCACGTTCATACGCGGATTGGAGGAGATCGCGTCCTTGAATTCCTGCAGCGCGTCAGAGGACGTCAGATGCGCGGTGACGGACTGGAATACGTCGTCAGGACGATGCATGACCTGGCGCAGCACGCGGCCGTCGCACCAGACTTCGGAGTCGAAGTTGGTGCCGCCGGCGTCGAAGATGCCGACCACTGTCCAGTCGCCGCCCACAAACCGCAGCTTGCTCCCCAGCGTAAGCCCGGTGTAAGTCTGTGCCGCGGCTTTGCCGACCACCAGTTCGGTCAGCCCGGAATGAAAGAACTCTCCCTGAATCATCCGGATTCGCGGGCGCACCTCCAGTGCCTTGGGCGAGACGCCGCGCACCTGCACGTTGGCGTCAGTCCCGGTCGAGCGCTGGGGAAAGGGAACCACTACGACCGATTCGGCGGTCACCAGCGGACCGGCCGACGTGCGCGCCACGCCCGGCGAGTCTTCGATCACGTGAACTTCGTCAAGCGTCACCGCGGCCACGATCTCGGTGTTGGCGCCGGAGCGCATGACCAGCGCGTTGTCGGAAGCGCCGGAGGAAACCACCGTCGCCCTGAAACCCTTGGCCAGAGCCAGCATGGCCACGAACACGCCAACGGTGCCGGAGATTCCCAGCACCGCGACGATGGCTGAGGTCCAGCGCTGGCGCACGCTGCGCAGGTTGTACACCACGGGAATCGCCATGTCAGATTCTCCTCAGCGCGTCCACCACGCGCAGCCGCATGGCGCTGGCTGCAGGCATGATGCCGCTGGCCGCGCCGATAGCCAGCGAGAGTGCCATTCCCGTCATCACCGCAGGCCACGGAATCGCGAAATACGGCATGATGTTGGGCAATGGATTCCAGAACGTGGTCAGCAGCTTGGCCGCGGCAACTCCCAGCCCGCCGCCCAGCAATGCGATAATGAGCGACTCGCTGAGCACGAAGATCATCACGAACCGGTCGGAGTAGCCGACAGCTTTCAGCACCGCCAGCTCCGCCGTGCGCTCGCGGACCGCGATGGCCATGGTGTTGCCCGTCACCAGCAGCAGGGTGAAGAACACCACGCTGCCGATGGTCAGAATCAGGAACTCGATGTTGCCGAACTGTTTCACCCAGTTGGCGCCGAAGGTCTGCTCGGTCTCGGTGCGCGTCTCGTAGGGAGAGTTGGCGAACATCTCATCGATGGTCTTGGAGATGCGCGCCGAGTCTTCCGGATTGTCCACCTGCACGAAATACCAGCCGGGAAGGCCTTTGAGCGCGGTGGGAGCGTGCTCATCGTAGTAGGCCCAGTGGAACCAGAACTGGGTCTCGTCAGAGCCGGTCTTCTTGCCGTGATAGATGCCGTCGACATTGAACTCGTGGGCGCCGGGGATGATGGTCCCCTTGATGGGAACCCTGTCGCCCACCTTCCATCCAAAGCGCTTGGCGGTGTTGGCTCCCACGATCGCGCCCTGGCGGTCTTTCATGAAGTTGGACCACTGCTCGTCAGGAATAATGAATTCGGGAAAGACCTTGCGCTGGTTCTCGTCGTCGATGGCAAATTGGCCGAAGAAGTTGCGCTCATCCTGGTAAATGCCGCCGAACCAGTTGTCGTGGGTGATGGCTTTGACGCCGGGGATGCGCAGGATGCGGTCAGCGTAGGAAAGCGGGAGCGGCTGGATCAGCGAAACGCGATTGATGACCACCAGCCGGTCTACACCGGCTATATCGATCGCCTGATTGAACGCGCCTTTTACCGCCGCCAGAATCCCGAAGAGGAACAGCGCTACGGCGAAGGAGCCCAGCGTCAGCGCCAGGCGCGTTTTCTTGCGAAACAGATTGGCCACCATCAGCCCGCGATATCTCACTGCCGGCCTCCGGAGATTGCGCTGTGCAGCGCGCCTTCCACCAGCGCGCCTTTTTCCAGGTGCAGCGTGGTCAGCGCGCGCTGCGCGACCACGGGATCGTGCGTCACCATGAGCACGGTCTTTTTGTATTCCTCTACCAGGCGGACGATCAGGTCCATGATTTCATCGGCGCTCTTGCGGTCGAGATCGCCCGTGGGCTCGTCGCACAGCAGGAAGGTGGGATCGGAGACAATGGCGCGGGCGATGGCCACGCGCTGCTCCTGTCCGCCGGAAAGCTGCCGCGGATAGTGATGCATGCGATCCTCGAGCGCCACCAGCGATAGCGCGGTCTCCACGTGCTCCTTGCGCTGGGCCTTGGAGAGCTTGGTGAGCAGCAGGGGCAACTCCACGTTCTGGAAAGCGGTGAGCACGGGCAGCAGGTTGTACATCTGGAAAATGAAACCTACGTGGCGGGCGCGCCATTCGGTGAGATGGCCGCGCGACATGTGCGTGATCTCGTCGCCATCCACGGTGATGCTGCCGGCGGAAGGCACATCGAGGCCGCCAAGAAGATTGAGCAGCGTGGTCTTACCGGACCCGCTGGGGCCCATGAAAGCCACAAACTCGCCGGCGGCAACGTCGAGGTTGAGACCCTGCAGCACGTGGATCTCTTCGCCGCCGCGATAATATTTCTTGTCGAGCCCGCGCACGCTGATCAGGCTGGAGTTTCCGCCCGCGCCGTCCACCCGCACCATGGATGCCTCCTTACTGCTTGACCGCTACTGCCTGGCCGTCGCGCAACGTGTCTGCGCTGCGCACCACCACGACGTCGCCTGAGGAAATTCCCGCGATGATCTCCACATCGCTGCCGCGCTCCGTGCCCAGGCTTACGGCGCGCCGCTCCAGCTTGTCATTACGCACCAGAAAGACGACCGACTTACCCTGCTCGCTGCGCACGGCAGTCTTGGGAATGATGGCCTTGGCCGGCGTCGCCGACCGGGCTGCCGGAGGCTGATCGTCGAGGAACGCAACCTTAACTCCCATATCGGGAAGGATTTTGGGATCGAGCTTGTCCAAGGCCACTCGCACCTTCACCGTGGCTTTCTGGCGGTCGGCGGTGGGGATCACGGTGCGCACCGTCGCCGGAATCTGCCAGTCAGGATAAGCGTCGAGCGTGGCCAGCGCCTTCTGCTTCTCGTGAACCCGGGCGATAAAGGCCTCGTTGACGTCGACCTCGATCTCGATGGAGTTCATGTCCACCACCGTGGCGATGCCGGTGCGCGTGAAGCCCCCGCCGGCCGAGATCGGTGAGACCATCTCGCCCCGCTGCGCGTCCTTGGAGACCACGATGCCTTCAAAGGGCGAGCGCACGGTGCAGTTATCGACATCCTGCTGCGCGACCTCGATCCGCGATGTGGCCGCGCGCGTCTGCTCCTTAGTGAGAGCGATTCTGGAGCGCAGGCTGTCATCCAGCGTGCGCGCCGCGTCGAGCGCCTGTTCACTATTGACGCCGGCAGCGCGCAGCCCCTGCGCGCGCTTCAGTTCGCGATCGGCATTGCCCAGTTGGACTTCGAGATCGGCCAGGGCGGCGGCGGTCGCGTCGCGATCGGTGGTGGCGGAAGCTAAGGCTGCCTTGGGCTGGGAGCAATCCAACTCCGCCAGCACCTGCCCGGCCCTCACGTGCATGCCTTCTTCCGCGTAAATCTGCTCCACCCGGCCGGTAACCTTGGCGGCGACAGTGGCGCGGCGCCGCGGCGTGATATAGCCGCTGGCGTTGAGCAGGGCCTGGGAGCGGAGATCGCCCGCGGACCGGGCTGCGGCCACTTCGACTACCGGACGCTGGGTGCGGAACGCCAGCATGAGTCCGCCCAGCAAAACCAATGCGCCCACGCCGGCCGCGAACAGGCTCAGGCGCTTGCCGGACTTGCCGCTGCGGCGCGAGCGGTCGTCGATCTTCAGCGAACTAAGATCACGGCGCGGTGGTGTGGAGGTGATGGCCATACAAAGAAATACGGTTTGCTTCCCCGCTCGCGTTCCCCGCGGGTTTTAATGTCGCTTTTGCCCCGCGCACACATCTGCCGTATTCCGGCAGCGGCGTGGAGAGATTTCTTGGGCGATCTGTAAACCCGGGAAGCGGGTACGCTTCAATGATAACCGACTGGCCGATTGGAGGGCGAGGCCCCGCGGCCGCAAACGGCGGCCAACAAGCACTCCTCTGGCGTCTCATATTTCCCGCTTGACAATATTTTAGTTTAATCTAAAACAATAATCGATGATAACGGAAACGTCAGCCCTGGCCGCGCTCGCCTCGCCCCGGAGGCGGGAGATCCTTCGCCTGGTGTGGAGCAACGAGCTCAGTGCCGGAGAGATTTACCGTTCCATGCCCGACGTCACTTTCGGCGCGGTTTCTCTTCAGCTGCGCGCGCTGCTGGAAGCCGGCCTGGTGGAAGCGCGGGCGGAAAGCCGAAGCCGCTTTTACCGCGCCCGGCGCGAATCGTTAGGAGAACTGGGAGAAATGCTGGAGCGCATGTGGGATGACAAGCTGTGGGCCCTCAAACTCGCGGCCGAATTGGAAGAAAGCAGGCGGGGACCGCGCCCGCGCCGTCCGCGCAAAAAATAGAGGAGAGGATTCTATGCAACTGCCTTATCGGATGGAGCGCTCGGTGATGATCCAGGCTCGTCCCGAGACCGTGTTCGCTTTCTTCAGCGACAGCGCGAGGTGGGCCAAGTGGTGGGGCCAAGGGTCAACCATCGAAGCCCGCAGCGGCGGCAAGGTGTACATCCGCCATCCCAACGGGGTTGAGACGTTGGGCGAAGTCCTGGAAGTCAAGCCGCCCAGCCGCATTGTTTTTACCTATGGCTTTGCCGGCGGCAAGCCGATTCCCCTGAACGGCTCGCGCGTGACCATCAACCTTGAAGCCTGCGAGGCCGGCACGCGTTTGCATCTGGTGCACGAGTTCTCCGACGCCGCCCAGCGCGATCATCACGTGCAAGGCTGGCGCTTCCAGCTTTCCGTCTTCGCCAACGTTGTGGCCGACGAAGTCTTCGCCGGTGCCGCCGAGATTGCCGACGCCTGGTTCGAAGCCTGGGCCATTACCGACGACGGCGCGCGGGACCAGGCCTTCACCAGGATTGCCGCGCCGGATGTCACGTTTCGCGACCGCTGGGGATTACTCCAGGGGATCGGCGATCTGTCGGCGCACGCCGGAGCGTCGCAGAAATTCATGCCCGGGATTCGCATGCGCCGCGCCGGCGATGCGCGCCAGTGCCAGGGCACCGTGCTGGCCGACTGGAAGGCGCTGGATGCAGAAGGGAAGGAACGCATGAGCGGCACCAACGTCTTCGTCCTCAGACCAGACGGCCGAATCCAAACCGCCACGGGCTTCGCCAATCCGGCAGCCAAATAACCTCTGGAACCCAGACGGATGTGCCGCGGCGCGCTTACTCCGGACCCGGCTGCAACAACTTTTCGCGGTCCTGGCTGAGGTCGCGCCCGTCGCGTTCGGTTGGATAAGGCCGATCTCCGCCCTTGAGACCGTTCCACAGCACCTGGTTGAAGCGCTCGGAATCCAGCTTGTCTTCGGCCGAGAAATCGAATCCTGAAGTCTTGCCGGCCCAGTAAGCCGAGTCGCGCAGCGGCGGAGTTGCGGCGGCCTTCGCGGATTTCTTTGCCTTGGGCAGCGGCAGCTGGGTTGTGCGCAGCACATCCGGCAGGCGGGCAGAATAGGTCCATTCCGATTGCGTGGTATCGAAGACGGTGGCCATGGGCGGGACCACGGAGTCATTCAGGCCCATGGGCGAGAGCCCCAGGATCTCCTCGATGGTGCGCAGCATGGAAACCGTGTTGTAGCGCTCGGAAACCACCGCACCCTGCTTCACGTAAGGGCCAATCACGTAGGCGATGCTGCGGTGCGCATCCACATGGTCGGGACCGTTCTGCGCGTCGTCCTCGAGAATGAAGATCAGCGTGTCTTTGGCGTACTTGCTGTGCGCGATCTTCTCCGCCACCAGGCCGATGGAGTAATCGTTGTCGGCCATTTCGGTTTCCACAGTGTTGACGCCGTCGATGGCCTCTTTGAATTCGCCAAAGTGATCGTGACACAGGCGCAGCAGCTCCAGGCTGGGCAGGTTGTCATGCTTCACAAAATGGTCGAACTCACGCTCCCACTCCTTGTAGCGCCAGTAGTCGGCGAACTTCTGGTCGAAGCTGCGGAAGTAGGGATCGGTGATGTCCTGCAATGAAACGCGCGTAGGGAAGGCCACGCGCGTGTGTTTCTTCGCCGGATCATGGAGCAGCGGCACCGCCGGACCGCTGGACGGAGAATCGCTGTAGCGCGTGAGGTCGATGTAGAAGCCGTAATTGCGAATGCTGATTTTGGCGCGCAGGGCGGCGTCCCACAGGTAGCCGGCTCCACTCTCGTCGTCGCCGGGGCCGTCGGGCGCGGCCACATCGGCGTGGCCGGGAAGCTGATTTTCGGGGTCGTTCAGCTTCGCGGCATTGCGGTCGGCGAGCGTGTTCTCGCCTACGTTGATGCCGCGGTTCACGCCCTCCACGTCATAGGTCATGCCGCGGCGGGCGTAGTTCATGGGGATGGTGCGCTCGGTCACGTCGGTGGCGCGGGCGGCGGTCGACCAGTTCCAGCCGTTGCCGCTGACTTCGCCGCTGTCGAAAAAGTTGTCGAGGGTCACGAAGCGGCGCGCCAGCTCGTGATGGTTCGGCGCCATGGTTTCGGGGAACAGGTTGAGCTTGGGGTCGCCGTTGCCTTTTTCCAGATCGCCCAGCATCTGGTCGTAGGTGCGGTTCTCCTTCACGATGTAGATCACGTGCTTGATGTTCCGGCGCAATTGCAGAAATGTCTGCATGTCGGTTGCGGGGAACGGGGCGTCCTGAAAATGATTGTTGCGCGCCACCTGCTTGGTCAGCGTCTGCAGATCCGCATCGTTGGGCCGCGGGATCACACCCAGCCCGCCCTTCTCGAGCTGCAGAATGTATTTCTCATTGGCGGAGCAGGGAGAATCGTCGCGCGTAGTGGAAAACGTGCTGCGGCAGCCGCCGGAGTTGGGGCCGGGCATGCTCTTGCCGGTGACAACGTAGAGCGTGCTGCCATCGGCGCTCACGCTCACGGAGTTCGGATACCAGCCGGTGGGGATCAGGCCGATCACGCGGCTGTCGTCGGGATCGCGATCCAGCCGGACCACGGCAATCGAGTTGGTGCCGGCGTTGGTGACATACGCCGTCTTATCATCGGGCGAGAGGGCGACGCTGGTGGGAATGCTGCCCTTGAAGCCTTTGCGATTGGGGAAGACCGCTTCCGGAGCCGTGGTCTTGATCTGCGCGACGACGCGATCGGAAGAGGTGTAGACCACCAGGAGAGAGTCGCTGTTGTCGGCCGCGGCGAAGAGCAGGTTTTGCGACGCGTTGAGCACCATCTTGCCCGGCTGCCCGTGGATCTTGATCCGGCCGGCGATTTTGGGCGTGGAACGCAGATCGAGCACCACGATTTCGCGGTCGCGCTGGCTGGAGACGTACGCCTTGTCGTTGCCCTTGAAGACTACCCAGTAGGGATACTCGCCGCCGGCCACGCCTTTCCGCGAGGGATCGGCGATGCCCGGACGCAAGTCCAGCTCGGAGACGACCTTGCGGCTGGCGGCGTCCACCAGGGAAACTGAGTCGTTCTGATAGTTGGCCACCAGCAGGCGCGCGCCGTTCGGACTTACGGCAATTCCCGCGGCTGCGGGCTTAATGTCGTTGAGTTCTCCATCGTGCATGAAGGGCGCGCCCAGTCCGGTTTTATGTTCCAGGGCGATGGCCGGCGAAGATTCCTTCCACTCGCCGTTTTCCTGTTGGTAAACATGGACGTTGTCCGTGCTCCCGCCCGATACGTAAAAGCGCTTGCCGTCCGGCGCCCAGGCAATGCCGACGTAAGTGTTGATGAGGGCGATGGCTTGCTTTTTCACCGGCTTCCGGTCATGGATGTCGTAAACGAAGACGTACTCGCCGGACTGCGCCGGGATGGCGTGACCTTTGGCGTCGAGCACGCGATTGAATCCGCTGGTGACCACCAGCAATGTCCCGCCATCGGGGCTGATCGCGGTAGTGATCGGGTGGTCGACCGCGTAGTCAGGGCGATCCTTGAGGTCGGGATTCAGGCGCTCGAGAGTTGCCCCGGGCGCCGCCAGCGGCGTGATGCTCATTCCGGTGGGAAGGTCTTCAGGCGTGGCTTGCGCCGCTGCGTGCGATGCAGCGATTACCGGCAATACAAAGCTCAACGTCAGCAGGCTAGCCACTCTTCTGGCGGTCATCGGTTCTCCCCGACTCATGATCTGGATTTCAGGCAGTGGAAGTGTATCAAGTAGGCATTTAACGCGACATTAAAAGGCGGTTCAGACTCACGGCAGAACATGAGCCGCGAAAACTCCAGTTTCAACCTTCCCTGCGCGCTTTACCTGCACGAACAAGTGGTAGTCGCCGGCCTGGGGGAAGCCATAGGGGAAAGAAACTTCTGCTGAGATGGGCATGTTCATGGCGGGCATCTTTGCCGCGTCACTGGCTGCAGCCTGGGCCATGGTCAGCGCGGCCATGGAGACCGATCCTTCGGGGTGAATGTGGGCGAAGACTTTGCCGTCATCGCTCATGAAGACCGCATGTCCGGCCATGCCCATATAGTTCTCCAGGTCGCCCGCCGGCTTGCCGTTCTTGTCTTCCACGCGAAAGCGGAACAGGATCGCTTGCTGGGCATGCAACGGAGACGAATCACGTTCCCACGCCATGCGATAGCCGTCGGAAAGTTCCGCCACTCTATCCGAGGCCGCCAGCGATGCGCCGCCGGAATCGTCGCCGCGGAGCGCTTCGCCCTCCTCGCTGGGGACATCGATGGTCCCAACCTGGGTCTCAGGGAAACCGGTGGAGTGAACGATGTCTGCGTAGATCTGGTAGTGGCCACCGGGAACAGCGGGAAGGCTGGCGGTGAAGTCCTGGTAATTCGCGGTCTCGGGATGAAGGTGCCAGAAGCTCTTCATGTCCGGCAGGCGCACCAGGAAGAGATGCATGAGGTGGCCGTGGTCGGGCACCAGGTCGTTGCCTTTTATGGTTTGCGCCCAGAAAGCCTGCCAGTCGGGATCCTTGAAGCTGGGACCGTTGGGGTTCTCAAGCTTCACCTGCAGCTTGTTCCCGGCCCGCAGGGATGCATCGAGATGAGGAACGCGATAGACCATCAATTCGTTGGCGCGGGCCTCCACTCCCCACCAGAGATAACCGCCACTGACGAGAAGCACGATCACTAAGATTCCGATGGTGGTCCCGACTCGAGACCGCCGCTTCAGCGATGCCGAAATGCCTGCCTGCGGAGCAAGTTGAGCGTCGCCGTTCGCCGACCGCACAATGCCAATGAGCGCGATGGCCAGCAGCAGGCCGAAGGCGCTCATCATCGCGCCCATGCCGGAATTCATGCGCGCGGCGGTCATAGAGACTGCCGCAACCGGCACGTCCACCTCGCCTTTGCCGTGCGTTCCCTCCGCCTGCACCTGGACCTTCCACGATCCCCGCAGCATGATCCAGAGGCTGCCGCTGAATACCTTTGGATCCACGGTTGAATGCTGCATGGTATCCGGCCGCGGCGCCAGGCTGGCCCCGGGTCCCTGCATGGTGAGGGGAAGAATCTCGATGCGGCCGATGTCGCCATCGAGACTGCGGACCTGGATCTGGGCAACTCCCGGCACCACCGCCGGCGGCTGTATCACCACCAGCACGCGATACGGCCCGGCCATACCCTCGTAGTACGCATCGGGGCTGCCCACGTGAGCATGAGCAGGCAGCGAAATCAGCAACGAGCCGATGAGAATCAAGAGAAGATGTAAGCGTGAGAACATAAATTGTTGCGACGAGACTTGCCGAAGTAATCCATCATTTGCCGCGATCACGCGCGATGACGGCGAGGGTGTTATCTCTGCACTTTTCTCATCCAGTTTCCAAAGGCGATTCCCAGCCGCGTAGACACAATGGAGGCCGCTACCGCCCAGCCCATGAGCAGCCAAAAGGAGTAGGCAGACTGCGCTTTCATGAACCCGCCGCTGACTCCCGGCCACTCCGAAGGCACCATGTAGGGATGGTATTGAGTTCCGAAGAACCAGTTGCCTGAAGCCGCGGTGGTCATGAAGTCGGCAAAGGGCCATTGCGCGGCGATAAGGGCGACGAGAAAGACGACGCCTGTGATTGCCGCCTCAAGCCATTTGGTTGCAAAGCTGGGCTTTGGCCAGAGACGATCCAGCTTAGGCCACAGCCAGTCAAGCACGATCGCCGGCGCAATAATCAGGATCGGGAAAGCCAAAGGAACCATGTGGGCTACACGCTGGTAGACCGGTCCCAGCTTGGGCTCGCCGGGAAACAGCGGGAAAATCCAGAGCGTTAAGAGGAAGAAGACTGTGTAGATCGCGGAGACTACGGTCCTGCCCCAGCGCATACCTGCGGGGCGCGCGAAGGCCTCCAGGATAAACGGCGGCCCGATCGCCAGAGCCAGGTACATAAAGCTGCTGTGCATCATGGCGCGGTCGGTGTACTCGAGGCGCCCCATCATCGAGTGGGTCACAATCAGGCCGCCGAGGGCGAGCAGCAGCCATTCCAAATGCTTTCGCAGAGTTCCTTCCGCGCGGTTCAAAGCGCCGACGATCAGGATGATTCCGCCGAAGCCGATGCCTTCGATACCGAACCCCAGCACCTGATGCGGTGGGCTGATGATCTTCACGTCCAGGCCGTAAGCGTTGTGCCACCAGTTGTCAAACGGTGCGGAAATGACCATGGCGGCAGCGCCCCAGACGGAGATGAACGCTCCCAAGGGTCCGGAGAAGCCAAAGATCTGAACGGACGACTGCTTGGCGCCTAGGTCGCCGGCGAAAGTCGCCTTCAGGATCAGGTACGCAGAAGACAGCCCGGCCAGGATAGCGCCGAACTGGATCAACAGGTGGGCCGGCGTCCAGAAGGTATCCCGCCCGATGGTCATGTGCCAGGAAATGTCCCAGTACAGGCCGCCGGAGATGCAGGCGGTCGCCAACACCGAACTCCACAGGTACCAGGGAATGGAGCTTTCGGCGATGCGGGCGTCCGTAAATTCGCGTGCCCGAACCGGGAGACCGGCAACGGTCGTATTCATTGGTCAGGCTCCTAACCGTAAACGTCCTCTTTGATTATAGGGTTCCCATCCAGCTTGCGAAACCATGGATTCGCAGGTGCCCGAATGGCCCGCGTGAGAGCTCAGCAGAAGCGGGCAGGCGAACAAAGTCTGCCAATAAACCATGGGTTTGACGACTCTTGGCTGTGCATCCTTTTGCGCAACCGGGGCATCTCACCGCAGAATTCAGGGGACACCCCGTGTTTTGGCCGGGGCTTGCTGGGTTGGATCAATGCCCACGGACGACCAAATCCGGGAACTGTGCGCTCAGGTGGTAAGCGCTACGGGTGCCGACTTTGAAACTGCGATTCGCGATCTTCAGTCGGCCATCCGCTACCGTCTCGAAGACCTCTCCAACCAGGCCATTGCTACTCTTCTGATGATGCCTATAAACCATGCTTCGGGCACCGACAATAAAACCAAGTCAGCCGCAGCCGGCGGCGAAGATGAAGACCTGGATAAGGTTTCGTAATCCCCGATTAAGACCTATTTCTTGTTCACGATCGCGCCGCTCTTGGCGTCCACGAAAACGGCGTAGCCCGATTTGCTGTCGCCCCACAACACGTACCACACCGGATCTTTAAAGCGCTCGGCATTGCCCAGGGTGCAGGAGAATTCCTTGTCCGGATGTTCCTTGACCCATGCGTCTGCCTGCTTCAGGGCAGTCTGGAACGCCGCGTCGGAATCTATGGTCAGGTCTGCGCTGTCGAAGGGCATAGCATCGCGCGTTGGGCCGTTCCAGGGGAGAGGCTGACCGATGGTGACCCCTTTATAGACATCCGGCGCATGCGCGGCCACCGCGTAGGTAAACACCCGGGCCTCCTTGCGCCTGGGCGAGCCGAAGGTGGCGCTCCACATAGCGGCTTTGCCGTCAGCGTTCTTCATTCCGGCGAGAGTCTTGCTTTCCAGGTGCAACGGTTGAAGGTCGGCGGCCCAGGCATGGGCCTGTTTGTACATCTCCCAGAATGCGGTTTTTCCCGTAACCGGTCCGGTCGCGCTGGATGCCGATGAAGATGTGTTGGACGAGCTCTTGTCGGCCGAGCCGGAAGGAAGGTCGGAGCAGGATACGGCCAGAAACAGGATGGCCAAAACAGGAATCGACGTAAACTTCCGCAGCATGGCAAGCACCTCGGTTCTCCGTCACCGTACGCGCTGCAACATTCTAAGACAAGCCCGCCGCGAAGGAACAAGGTAAAATAGGAGTTCGTTTGCACTCATCTGCTCAGCCCAGAGCCCGGAAGGAAAACACACATGGCAACATCAATTCTGGAAACCTCGCGACCCACATTGCGCCTCCCCAACAAGCCGTTTCGCAACGAGGCGGCTACCGACTTCAGCAATCCCGATAACGCGCGGAGCATGCGCGACGCACTGAGGAAAGTAGGCGCCGAACTGGGACGGGAGTACGACATGGTGATCGGCGATCGCCTGCTCCGGACCACGGAGAAGATCCGGACGCTGAATCCGGCGCGGCCCACGCAGGTGGTGGGCATTTTCCAGAGCGCCGGGCGCGAGCATGTTGAGCTCGCCATCCAGGCCGCACTGGCCGCCTTCGAGAGCTGGAAGCGGACCTCGGCGGAAGAGCGCGCGTCGCTGCTGTACACAACCGCCTGCATTCTGCGCGAGCGGAAATTCGAATTTGCCGCCTGGATGGTCTACGAGGTAGGCAAGAACTGGGCGGAGGCCGATGCCGACATCGGCGAGACGATCGATTTTGCCGAATTTTACGCGCGTGAGACGCTGCGCCTGGCCGAAGCCACCACTCCCGCCCAGCTTCCCGGTGAAGACGACCGCCTGATGTACATTCCACTGGGCGTAGCCGCCGTAATTCCACCGTGGAATTTCCCCTGCGCCATCATGGCCGGCATGACCATGGCGGCCATCGCATGCGGCAACACCGTGGTGCTCAAGCCTTCGCACGATTCGCCGGCGATCGCCTTCAAGTTCTTTGAAGTTCTCCAGGAAGCCGGCATGCCGTTCGGCGTGGTGAACTTCTGCCCGGGATCAGGCTCCAAGTTCGGGGCCGGCCTGGTGGAGCATCCGCTTACCCGGCTGGTGGCTTTTACCGGATCCAAGGAAGTCGGGCTCGACATCAACCAGCGCGCTGCACAGCCGCGCCCGGGGCAAAAGTGGATCAAGCGCACCATCCTGGAGATGGGCGGAAAGGATTCCATCATCGTTGCGGACGACGCCAGCCTGGACGATGCGGTGGAGGGCGTAGCCGTCTCCGCTTTCGGCTTCCAGGGGCAAAAGTGCTCCGCATGCTCGCGGGCCATCGTGGACGAAAAAATTTACGACGTCTTTGTGGCCCGCCTGAAAGACCGCGTGGGCAAGATCGCAGTGGGCGATCCGGTGGAAAACAAGACTCTGGGGCCCGTGATCAACGAAGGCGCCATGAAGTCGATTTTGGATTACATCGAGGTGGGAAAGAAAGAAGGCCGGTTGATTACCGGGGGCGGTCCGGCGAAAGAAGCCGGCGAAGGCTACTTCATTCAGCCCACGGTCATCGCCGATGTTGCTCCGAACTCGCGCATCGCCCAGGAAGAGATCTTCGGGCCGGTGCTGGCGGTGATCAAGGCGCGCAACTTCGATCACGCGCTGGAAATCGCCAACAATACCGAGTTCGGCCTGACTGGCGCCCTCTACTCCAACTCGCGGGATAAGCTGGAACGCGCGCGCCATGAGTTCCACGCCGGCAATCTCTACTTCAACCGCAAGTGCACCGGCGCCATGGTGGGAGCGCATCCCTTCGGGGGGTTCAACATGTCCGGCACCGACTCCAAGGCCGGCGGCCCAGACTACCTGCTGTTGTTCACCCAGGCGAAATCGGTCGCGGAAAAAATCGGATTGGCCGGGCCGCCGCCCAGGAAATAAGCAGAATCGTATTGATTTGAAGAGATTTGACTTGGCGGTGGGGGCTGCAAGTAGAATAGGGCAACCGGCTGGCCTGCCACGTCCCGGTACCTGCAAACCCCTGTAGTCCGCGCCAGGATCATGCGCGGCCCCGTTTTAAAGGACGCCTAACTATGGCCAGGATCCTTTGCGTCGACGATGAACCGCGCATCGTTACCCTGAAGTGCGCAATTCTAGAATCAGCTGGACACACCGTAACCGCTTCGACCTCCGCCCGAGACGCTATCGAAAAACTGCAGACCGGAACCTACGACGCCGTGGTCACCGACTGGCGGCTGGGTGACGCCAATGGCCGCGCCGTGGTGCAGGCCGCCAAGAATCACAGTTCCATGCCGGTGGTGGTAGTTTCCGGATACGTAGCTGAGGCCTTCCAGGCCGCCGAGCCTCTGGCCGATCTCTACCTGGAAAAACCGGTCAATCCCGAAGAGCTGGTGACTATCGTGAACGAGCTGCTCAAGAGCAGCGAGCGCGCGCCATCGGTCTAAGCACTTTTCTGGAAAAAAGAGAACGCAGCCGGCAGCGGCTGCGTTTTCGTTTTGAGTTTGCTTTTTTTATTGACGTTGCGCGGCGGCGGATGCCACCGAAGTAGCTGCGGCTTCGGCAAGAATCCGGTGGTGGATGGTAAACAGCGCCAGTTCCAGGCGGTCGGATACGCCGATCTTGTCGTACACGTTGCGCAGATAGTTCTTGATGACCTGCTCGGTGGTGCCCAGCTGCGTGGCGATCTCTTTGTTCTTGTACCCCTGCACGATGAGGGCGACGATCTTGAGTTCCTTGGCGGTAAGGCGGTCGCGAACGCGCGCGCCGACCAGATCGTTCTCCGCGGTTTCCTTGCTTTCCTGCGTGTCCTGCACCCAGGTTTCACCGCGGCTGACTTTGCGCACGCACTGCACCAGGGCTTCGCCGCTTACGTTGCGATAGATCACACCGTGGACGCCATTGGCCAGGTAGTGCCGCGAATCCTGCCCGGTTTCGGCAATGATCACCAGCTTGGTCTTTTCTTTGCGTGCTGCCTCGACCACTTCGGCCAGGGTGGGATGAATATCAGAGCCGAAGATCATCACTGTGGCATGGAACTTCTCCAGCGACATGATGGTCTTTTCCGCGTTCTCCGCCTGCGCCACGATCCTCAGGTCGTCTTCAACTGCCAGGACTTTGGCCGCCCCAGTGCGGAAGATTGCTTGGTTGTCGGCGAGAATAATCTTCAGCATTTATCGGCTTCCTTTTTTGCGGATGAATTTGTATTCATCGATTACGCAGGCCACGCCGTGCTTCTGGCCTTTTTTTCTGCCGGAGTTGGAGCCGGAGCCGGCTTCCTTGCGCACCACGCGTCCGGTGCAGCGCACCTCCACGTCGCCGGGCGTGCCCAGCACTTCGGCAGGCAGCGTAATGTCGAACTCGATGGAGGAACCCACCGCCAGCTCGGTGTCCGACTTGATGTAAACACCGGCGGAGCTAAGGTCTGCCGTGGTGGCCTTGTCATCCCCGCCTTTGCGATGGATGCGGATGGGCAGTTCCAGCGGAAATCTCTTCCCTGTCCTAGCTTCTGACATGTGCCTCCTCAGCACCGCCCTACCCTGGGTAAATAGGGCTCAATTCTGGTTGGATGGAGAACGAAGGAGGGTTATACCACGAAACAGGCAGCTCAGGACAGGTAGATGATGTACTTAGGCAATACTTCAGGCGCCAAAACCGGCCATTTTGACCGGCCTGGCGCGCATTTAATGCCCGTGACGACAACAGTCCCGGGAAGCGACTACTCGCGGGTAAACAAGCCGGTTAGCGTGAATCCCAGCCCGATGCCTATGGCCGCCACCAGACCGGCCAGAGGCCAAACGTGCTCACGGACATTGCGCTGCACGTCCAGGCGATTTCTCACGTTCTGGCGCAGTTCCTGCACATGGCTTTGCAAAAGATCACGCTGTCTATCAGCTTGCTGTTCCAGGGCTTCAACACGAAGGGGGGAGCTCATGCCGTCCTCTGTTTCTGGACCCATTCCTGGTCCTGTTTAAGGACTCTAAGGGTCCGTTTGGGTTTCAGGCTCTTGGATTCAAGGCCGGCATAGCCTGCCGCAGCCAGGCTGACCCCGGCCAGCAGCATGAACAGGGTCACAATCAAGCCCGCCCAAAACCAGCCAAAATCGGTCCGCGCGATCCAGGAATGCAATACCGCAACCAGCGTAAACACCATGGCGAACCAGGAGGAGAGCAGCATCAATGCGGCGATAGCAAAGAGCAATGCAGGTCCCTTCCAGGCCGACAGAGTTTCCGAGATTTCGGCGCGCAGAAGCTCAATGCGCGTCTGCACGAAGTTTTTCAGATCGTCTTTGAGCTCGGCCAGCGAAGCAGCGAATGATTTTTCAAATGGCACGGTTGGCTCTCCTGACTCTGATCGAAGCGCCCAGCGCCAAGCCAACGATTCCAGCGGCCAGGAGAAGGTGCCAGGGATAGTCGTGTCCCAGCCGATTGGTGGTGGCTCGCGCGTTTTCAAAGCCCTTCCTGGAGCGGCGCCCCAGGTCCGCGGACTTTTCGCGAACGGTTTCCCGCCACTCCGCCGTGCGAGCGCTCAATTCTTTTCGAATCTCTTCCACTTTACTCGAGGCGTTCGCCCGCAACTCATTGATCTGCTCGCCGGGCTGCAGGTAATGCCCTGCGTCGCGAACCAGGGCGACAACCCGGCCGGCAATGGCGCCGATCTGGCGCCCTCGTCTTTCCAGTTCACTGTCCGCGAGCGGAGACACGGGAGCTTCTGTCCGATTGATGAAAGGCTCTTCCATGGGAGATTTTCCTTCTTATTACGGGAGTCCGAACTGTTTAGATGATGGGAATGGACGCGGTGTTTGAACGTTGAAGAAGGAAATCCAGAGCTGGCGGAAGAAATCTCAATGAAGATTCAATCTAAAAGGCCCCGCCGCCGCCTCCGCCAAAGCCGCCGCCGGAGAAGCCTCCGCCGCTGAAGCCTCCGCCGCTCCATCCGGAAGAGCCGGAGCTGGCCCGGGGAGCAGAGACAAAGGTGGAAGTCGCCTGCTGGGACATATAGCCGATGCTGTTGACGAAGTAAATGGAGTTGAACATTCCCGGGCTGGTTCCCTGATACCAGGTGGGCGGATTCTGCGCGATGCCCTCAAAATTCTTGGCCCAGCGGTGCTCCACGCCCAGGGCCATGGCGTAAGGCAGAAATTTCTCAAAAGTATCGAGGGGCATGCGCTTCAGGCGGTCGGCATCCACGCGGTTCATGAATTCCTGGAAGCCGCGAATCTCTACCTGGGTCCGAGCGCCCTTGAGGCTGGTGGCGGTCAGCAACCGTCCGAACAGAAAGACGATCACGGCGGCGATGATGCCGCACATAACAAGGAGCGGCGTGGAGTTCAGGAAGTCTGCCCAACCGACAAATTGCAAAAGCAAGTAGGGCGCAACGATGGCTGCGGCGCCGAATCCCGCGAGAATGTGAGCCGAATCAGGGTCGACGGTGTACATGCCTTTCTGCTTCAGCGCCGACATGATCTCGTCTTTCATGACCGGCAGGGCGGTATAGAAATGGTTGCGCAATTCCGTGAGCCGCACGCTGCTGGCTGGGTGCCCGTCGGGCGAAGGAGCGACCGGAAAGGTTCCGACGAACATGCGGTCCATCATGGCGCGCTCATAGTCGTTCAGGTCGCCCCACGCGTCGCGGTTTTTCAGGAGCTGGAACTCGTAGTCTTTGGTCGTAGTCAGCAGGCCCTTGTGGTCGGTCTCCACGATTTTGATGTAGCCGCGTACCGCAAGATCCACCAGAACAGCCGTGATATCGCGGGGCGCTACGCCGTCGTCGAGCAGGGAGCCCAACTCCGCGGGGCGCATCTTCTCCGGTGGTTCATACACCGGCGCCACCGACATGCCGGGATCGGGATCGCGTCCCTTCACCCACCACAGGGCAAACATGACCACAAAGGCCCAGACGGGCAGCGTGATCACGGGATTGCTCTGCAGGAACCATCCCGCGCGGGTGAGACCGCCGGGCTGGTGCAGGATGCCGGAGGGAATGTAGACGTCAATGGTGAGGCCGCCGCGGGGGAGGAGTTTGGCCGCATTGGCTGTTACCGCCGGGCCTTCCACCGAGGTTTCGGCGCGCTCCGAGGAGTGAAATGCCCCGCGAAACGCCTGCGCCTGCATTGATCCGCTGGCCTGCGCGGGGAAATAAACAATGGTGGAGGCTTCGTCGATGGGCACCAGCCAGTCGTTGCCGGTTACGTTCCAGTAGAACTCGTCGTGATCGTCAAAAAACTTCGTGGCATTGGTGACGGCATATTCGATGTTAACGGTACGCTGTGCATCGACCGCGCCGGGAACGTAGATCTTGAGATTGAGGAAGCCCTTGCTGGTGTGTTTTTCGTACTTCAGCGCGGTCCCGCTGTCGTCGGTAATGGAAGTAACACGGACGAAGAGGGAATAGTTGGTGCCGCGGGGGCCGGGATAGTCGACAGGGATGGTGCGATAGACACCCTGAAACTGGCCGCGAAAATCGAAGGTGATCTTCTCCGTGATTCTGGCAGAACCGTCATCGTCAACGTGCACGGTGCTGTCGAACATGGCGACGTGGTAGGCGCGGGCCCACCCCGGGGCCGTCGCCAGGCACAAGAACAGGACAACCAGGAATACGCGGCCCGGCAAAACGGCGGAGAATCTGATTTTCATTTTTAAAACTTGACCTGCACGTTCTGCCGGTCTTCCGGGCTCTCCACTTCGAAGAACTGGCGCGACTGGAAGCCGAACATTCCGGCAATGATGTTGGCCGGGAACGACTGCACGCGCGTGTTGTAGTCGCGGATCACCGCGTTGTAGTAGCGGCGCGCGTTCTGGATATTGTCCTCGATGGAGTTGAGCGAGGCCTGCAACCCGGTGAACTGCTCGGAGGCCTTGAGTTCAGGGTAGTTCTCAGCCACGGCGAACAGGCTCTTAAGGGCGCCGGTAAGCTGGTTTTCCGCCTGCGCCTTGTCGGCGGGACCGGTGGCCTGCATGGCCTGGGAGCGAAACTTGGCGATGTTTTCGAAGGTCCCTTTTTCGTGCGCGGCGTAGCCCTTGACTGTCTCCACGATGTTGGGGATGAGGTCATGGCGGCGCTTCAGCTGCACGTCAATGTCGGACCAGGCGGAATCGGCGCGCACCCGGAGCTGCACCAGGCTGTTGTACATGCCGACCAGGACCACGAAGAAAACCCCGATCAGCACCAGAATCACGATTAGAGCCATCGCTCCCCCTTGTTGGTCTGCACTTGTAAATGGCTGTTTGAGCGGAAGGTATCATAAGCATCCTTGGCGCCGCAAATTACGCGGCTGCAATATCGCACGAGCACCGCAAGAGCGGCTGTGCGGGGCGTTCCCGGGAAGAGCGGTAAAATATCAGGAGCTTTCCCATGCGTCGTCTCTCCTCTTCCCGATGTTTTTTTGTCTTCCTGGCGGCCTTTCTGCCTGGCTTGCTGCACGCTCAGCCCAGTGGCCGCAAAGTCAGCGGGCAGGTGCGCCTGGGAGCGCAGGCGGCGCCGGCCGGGGTCACTGTGACCCTGCAGATCGTTACCGGGAAATACGTGCAGCCCTCGGGTGAGCCGGAGGTTGCGCATACGGTTACGGACGCCAAGGGACGCTTCAGCTTCGAAAATCTGGAGCGCCTGGGGAAGAATGAGGGCCGAGAGTTCTTTGCCGTCAGCGTGAAAGAGCCGGGGTATTCTCCATCTTTTCAGGTCCTGGATTTGACCCTGGTGGCAAGCGGGGAGGCCACCCTGGACCTGCATAAAAGAGAAGGCGCCGGCCACGCGGATCCTCGAGGTTCCGAGGACCCTGCGTCCGGCAAATCCCGGCGCATGCCCAGCGCGGAAGCTCAGCGGTATCTGGACCAGGCCCAGGAGTTGCTCTTCCGCAAGCGCGATCCGGAAGCGGCCATTGACCAGCTAAAGCAGGCGGTCAGAGCCGATCCGTGGTATGCCCAGAGCTACATGCTGCTGGGGCTGGCCAACATGCAGCTGCAGCGCTGGGGCGACGCGCAGCTGGCATTTTCCGAGGCCAGCAAGGTGGAGCCGGGAAATGTCCAGGCATATATCGGCATGGGATCAGCAATGAATGAGCAGCACGACTTCGCCGCGGCGCAGAAAGCTCTGAACCAGGCGCTCAAGCTGGCGCCGGATTCGGCTGAAGCCCACTACGAACTGGCGCGGACTCTAAGTTCACAGGAAAAGTGGGAGGCGGCCGAACCGCACGCGCGCCGCGCGGTGGAGCTCAATCCCGATTATTCCGGCCCGCACGCGCTGATGGCCAACATCTATCTCGCCGAACAGGACCTGGCATCGGCGCGCCGCGAGTTTCAGGAGTATCTGCGCCTTGATCCCGAAGGCAGCCTGGCCGCCGCCGCCCGGCAGACCATCACCGAAATTGATAAAGCGCTGGCGCAACAGGGCCAGCGCCACTGACCCGGCTGCCGCTTCCGCGTTTTACTCCCGCCGTGCTTTACTTCAGCTGATCAATGCGCTCCGGAAGTCAGGACCACCTGCTCGGCGTCGCCGCTGGTAACGCCGGCATAGAACTTCCGCAGATCGTCATACTGCTCCTGACGGAAGGCAATGCCGCCCATGGCGAAATCGCGTGTGAAAGCCAGGGCATTGCCGTTGACCGCGCATTTAAATCTGTAAAAAGCGTAATCGGTCTGGACACTGGCGGGCGCGGGCAGGTTCTCTACATGGAGGCCGGCAGGGAAAGTTATCTGCACGTCATCGGCAGCGTAATACGGGTAATTGAAATAAACAGGATTCTTCCGCTCCCCGTGGGCGAAGGGCTGGCGGTTTCTGGTCTCAAAAAAGCCGGCGGGAAGAAGCGTCCTCTTGCCTGCGTTCGAGGCGAACGACGGGACCTCAACTTTGAAGGTTGCCGTCAGCTGCGCCTCCGGGTCGTCCCAACCGGTGGCGGAAACAAAGTCCACGCGAGAGCCGTTGGGAAGCATGCTGTGCACTTCGTTTTCCATATCTCTTTTGCGGCCCGCGTCATCGGTCCGTACCGCCTCCAGGCGTTCTACCAAAGCTTCCTGCTTCGCCCAGACCATGGTCACGGTACCGCGAAGGTCTCCGTCTTCCGACAGGGTGACGCGAGCCAATCGCTTGCTTAACGCTTCCTTATAGTCGGGAGGCTCGGTCGGAGCCAGCTGTGTTCCGCCGCCAGGCGTTTGCCGCAGCCCTTGCGTGCCAGTGTGCTGCCAGGTCAATAGGCCGAAAGGACACATCGGAGTTCCGGGATCAAGAAAGATTTCCTTGCTACCGAGACTGACGATAACGATCTCCGAGGTGAGCTGGGCGGCATTGGGAATAGCCTGCTGGAAGAATACCTCGTCGCGATCGGCGACGCGCATCTCGTAGGCGGGAATGTTCGCGGCACGCACCATGGCCACGAACAGGCGGCTCAGTTCGTCGCGATAGCCGGCGTTCTTGCGGAGGACTTCGTCCACGTTGCGTTTTTCCTTGCCCGCGCGGCTCAGCAGCTCGTCTATCGCGCCTTCTGACGAGAAGTAAGTCAGGTTCTTCAGCTTCTGTACGGCGGCATAAATTTTCCGGATCTTGTCCTCGGGAGAATTTGCGCCCGCTATAGCCTGATTTGCGGCCGCAGCCACGCTCGAGGAATGGCCAATGAATTTTTCCACTTCTTTGTTCCAGTACTTGCCTTCTTCCTTCCAGAAGTCGGCGGGCTTGGCCATATTGTTGTTGCCGTAATAGAAATTCACCCGCATTTTCAGAACTTTCGCCGGAGGCGAGTAATCCTCCTCTACAAAGGCGGGAATGTCAGTCAGCTCCAGCTCCATTTTGTTGTTGACCGTGGTCCTGATAGCGGCGTTTTTTGGCAGGCCGATAGGTTGTGAATAGACGCGATCCAGCACTCCGTGGGGGCCTTCAATGGTTACGTTGCTCTTCAGCATGGGGACAAAAGTGAATTTGGCGCGCTTCTGCGGAAGGTCCTCCTGGACAGTCCAGCGGGGAGCATAGACCAGCCCTTCCCAGTAGGTGGAATACTTCCATTCAATAATGCTGCCCACCTGAACATTCGGCAAGGTGAAGGTCTTGGCCAGATACTTGATGCCCCGGCCTTTTACTACCGTCCTGTCATAGACTTTGTCGTTGAAAACGGTGATGGTTCCATCGGGAGCGACGGTGCGCGCTTTGATGTCATTCACGTGGACGTCAGCCGCGTCATATTCGATCTCGACATCGGCCAGGCGCTTGCCTTTTTCGGTAAGGACCTTCACCCGTTTGTAGACAAAGCTGTGCCCCTGCATGTCATCCGAGAGCTCTTCGTGATACAGGATGATGGCGTCATAGGGATGGGCCGCGTCGGCGGTCATCTTCAACTCTTCGGGGCTGATAGGTTGCCAGTCATCAAGGCATGACAGGTTGCGGGTGGAAAAGACCAGGACGACGAAGACTCCGGCAAGCAAGGACCTACATACCATGGAATACCTCTCGCGCTCGGCAAGGTATAGGAAGAAGTGAGCTGTTTATATCTCAGCCGAAGCAGTTGGAGCAAGAGAGTTTTTCCCCCCGGACGGCCAGCGACCGGCGAGCGCCTTTTGCGGACTCGCGGATGCTGAGATAATGGCAGGAAACGCCATGGATTTGCAGATCACTCCTTCCAACGCCATCGAGGTCCAAAAGCCAACGCCGCAAACGGGAGCGTTCCTGTGCGAGCAGTTGGAGCGCGGGCAGGTCCTGTTGTTTCGTGAAGTCCCGTTTGCCTTTCCGGACGCCGACCGCAAGTTTCTGCTCTCGCGCAGCGCCGCGGAATCGCGTTTTCATAAGAACATCTCCTACCGCCCCGCGAGCGGCGCGGTTCATGGATCCGCCGACAACTCGGACCGCGAGCGCCTGCTCGACGTCATGCAACGCTTTTCCCGCGAAGCTGCGGCATTCGTGGCCAGGCTGCTCACGCCCTACGCCGGCAAGATGCGCCTGGATTTCGCCAGTTTCCGGCCTTTAGAAGAACAGGGGCGCGATCTGCCGCTGCACAAGCGCAACGACCTGCTCCATGTGGATGCCTTTCCCAGCAGGCCCACTCGGGGCGGGCGCATCCTGCGCATCTTTGTGAACATCAACCCTGCCGCCGGACGGGTGTGGAACGTGGGGGCGCCTTTTCACGCATTTGTCCCCGGGCTTATGGGATCGGGTTCGCGGCTCCAGCCGCCGCAACGGGGCAAGGCCGCGCAGCTTTTTGCGCACGCCGCCGCTCGGCTTGGGCTGCCCGTGGCTGACCGGTCGCACTACGACGAGTTCATGCTTTACCTGCACGACTGGCTCAAGGAAAACTCGGGATTTCAGAAAGACTCGCCCAAACGCGAGATCGTCTTTCCTTCAGGCTGCTGCTGGATGGTCTATACCGACGGTGTTCCTCACGCGGTGATGTCGGGCCAGTTCGCCCTGGAACAGACCTTCATCGTTCCCGTGGATGCGCTGGTTGCGCCGGAAGCATCGCCGTTACGCGTGCTGGAATCGGCGATGGGCAAGAAGCTGAATTGAGAAGAAGGCGCGATCGCCGGAGCGGAAGCACAAACCAAGAGGCAGCCTTTGCAGGCCGCCTCTTGTTCGTTGGACTGAAAGTGACAGCTATGCCATCAGGACTTTTTACTGTCGTTGATGTCCTGCTTGGCTTGTTTTTGAGCCGTTTTGGCTTCAGTACTGGAGTTGGCATCCGGCTTTAAGGCGTGGATGGCTTTACCCAGGCTCTCCTTCGGGGGGCCGATCATCTGTGCTTTCAGCTGATCGAAAGGAATGCCCAGGTTGTGGGCTACGTGTACGGCGGCCACGAACTGCCCCAGGTTTTTGAAGCCCTGAGCAGCCGTTTGCAAGTTGGTCCCCTGGGGGAGGAGGCTTTGCAACTTGCCGGCCAGTTGAGTGTTGTTGGAAAGCTTGTCCGATACGGTCTTGTTTCCGGTGGATCCGGAATGATTATCCGCGGAGTTGCCGTGCGAGTTGTTCATGTTCGAGCCCGCAGCTCCGTGGCCATGCTGGGCGCGGGCCAGCACCGGCATTGCCGCAAAAAACAGGGCGGCCGCCATACCGAGGGTGAATCTGGTTGATAGCTTCATGAGTGGTCTCCTTTTTCTTTCCTTACGAAATTTCTTTTCTTATGAAATCTTTCCTGAACGAAGCAGCTTGCCGACATTCATGCGCAGGTTGAAAGCGAAGCTGTTCAAGCCGTAAGTGGCGCTGCGCGTGTAGCCGACAGCGAAGTCCCAGGCCGGAGCGGGTTCGAACTGCACCCAGGCATTGAACCCGTTCTCGCGGGTCAGGCCGCTGCCGCTGGCGAAGGCGTTGGTTTGAAACACGTTCTTGCTTCCGGCTTTGCCGGTTTGTCCCTGGGCCACCAGCTTGCTGTAGATCTTCTGGTTGCCGGCGGGAACAATTTCATAGGCCGAAGCGTTGACTGAAAAGCGCTTGGTCAGGCTGTAGCCGCCGCCCTCTTCCAGGTGGGTGATGAAGCCCAGCGAGGTGAAGGGACGCGAGAACAGGATGGAGTCAGGTACGGAGTTGCCGATGCCGCCATCGAAGAACGGCATGAAGCGCTTGAAGGCATGCTGGAAGCGGTTGTCGAAGTCGAAGGTGCCGCGGCCGGTGCTCAGGCCGTCCTTGGTGCTGGCCGTGGGCGCCGCCAGGGTGATCACGCCGGCATAGTCCACCTTGGAACCGGACTCGCGCAGCGCGAAGCCCAGGTAAGCGTTGCCCATGCCGTTATGGCTGGTGCCAGGAGTGGTGGTGGTGGTTCCACCGGTCGTGACTGTGCTCGAAGGAACATTCACAAAATACAGCGGTACGCCTCCGAACACGCCGAAGTGCCGGTTAAAATCCCAGCCCACGTTGGAATCCACTTTGAACAGCCGTTCCTGCGAGTTCAGCGTGCTTTGCACCGATTCGATCTCAGTGAAACCGCGATCGGAATCACTGCCGATCTGCGATGAAGTTTGCGCCGGCAGGCAGCTGGCTGCCGCCAGAACCGTCGAGGCAAGAGCGAATTTAAGAACCGATGAATTCATGAGCCTTGGACCCCCTTACAGAGTTGGCTCAACAGTCTGAAGCCTGTACGGCTACCCGACAACCTGCCGACCGTGCACGCTCGGATACCGGGAGAGACATGGCCTTTCGAGTCGGAGCGGGATACAACCTTTTGTAAGCTGCTGATTTGAAAGACGAGTCAGGCCGTTGGATCCAGCAATCGCGACTGGGCTTGGCGACCCGGCTTACAATGCTCGACTTATGAGAGCTCCTCGCTTGTGGTTGATCCTTCTATTCATGGTTTTCGGCGGAAGCGTTGCAACAGCCCAGACGCCTGACCGGCCCATCGTGATTCGCGCCGGAACGCTCTTCGATGGCCGCGGCAATGTTCAACACAACGTCGATATTGTGGTCCAGGACGGCAAGATCCTGCAGGTCGGAAGGAGTGACAAAGAATCGACCGCGGTTTATGACCTTCGCCGGGCCACGGTGATGCCGGGATGGATTGATCTGCACGATCACCTGGTCTGGCACTTCGGTCCTAACGGGCGACTGGAAGACAAGAGCGAGACGCCTGAGCAGGCTGCGCTGGCCGCCGCGGGCAACGCCTGGGCGACTCTCGAGGCCGGCTTCACCACGGTGCAGAGCGTGGGCTCGCCGGAAGACAAAGCGCTGCGCGCTGCGATTGGGAATGGAAGCATTCCCGGCCCGCGGCTGTTGACCTCACTCAGCCCGATCGAAGATGCCAAACTTACACCTGACCAGATTCGCGAAGCGGTCCGCAAGCTGAAGGCCGACGGCGCCGACCTGGTGAAGATCTTTGCTTCGCGCAGCATCCGCCAGGGCGGCGGCCGCACCATGAGCGACGAGCAGCTACTGGCCGCATGTGGCGAGGCCAACGCGCTGGGCCTGCGCACGCTGGTTCATGCCTATGGTCCCGCGGTGCGCGCAGCCGCCAATGCCGGATGCACTCAAGTCGAGCACGGAACTTACGCCACGCAGGAAGACCTGGACGCGATGGCCGCCCACGGAACCTTCTTTGATCCGCAAGTGGGGCTGGTGATCCACAATTATCTCGAGAACAAGCCTAAATTCCTGGGAATCGGCAACTATACCGAGGAAGGTTTCGCCAAGATGCAGGAGGTCCTGCCGGTGATCGCAGAGATGTTCAAGCATGCGCTGGCGACCCGGGGATTGAAGATTGTTTTCGGGACCGATGCCGTGGCCGGCGCTCACGGGCGCAACGCCGAGGAGTTCATCGATCGCGTGCGGGCAGGGCAGAAGCCGATGGACGCCATGGTGGCGGCACAGTCGCGCGCCGCGGAATCACTGCGCAAGCCGGACCAGATCGGCGCCATTGCGCCAGGAATGCAGGCCGACATCATTGCCCTGGACGGCGATCCGGTCAGCGACATCACCGCGGTGCGCCGCGTGGTGTTCGTGATGAAAGGCGGAGTCGTTTACAAGAATGTTGCGAAGTAATGTTGCGACGTAGCTGTTGGCCGCTGTTTGCTTGCTGCTAGGCAAGACAAGTAACTCAATGCCGCGGTATGCGACAAATAGCAGCGGAGAAGGTCTCGTGAAAACTCACTGAATCTGCATGAAACGACTGAAGCATTTTCGGGGTCTTTCGACTCGTCCTCAGTCGCTTGGCTCCCGTCGGGCTCGCTCAAGATGACAGGTGGCAGGGAGGCTTTATCGCAGCGCAGAATTTTTCTGGGGGCGGGACTTGGCCGAAGATGGTCCGCGAAGGCCTTTCGCGATGAAAAAACCTGTCCTGTCGACCGATTCTGTTAGAGCCCTCGTCCGCGGATGATGCTGATGGCGTCAGGCGCGCCGGCGCCGGCTGCCCCGGAGCCGTTCTGCTCTTCCACCTTGTCGCCTTCGCCGGGAGCGAGAAACAGATTCTCTTCAAGGCCGTGCTGGCGCGTATAGAGGTCGTGGTAGCGGCCGTTGAGCGCCAGGAGATCCTGGTGCTTGCCGCGCTCCACGATCTTGCCGGCTTCCACCACCAATATCTGGTCGGCCTGGCGGATGGTAGATAAGCGGTGAGCGATCACGAAGGTGGTGCGGCCTTCCATCAGGTAACGCAGACCCTGCTGGATGTAGGCTTCCGATTCCGAATCCAGGCTGGAAGTAGCCTCATCGAGAATCAGGATGCGCGGGTTGGCCAGCACGGCGCGGGCGATGGAGACCCGCTGCTTCTGTCCGCCAGAGAGTTTCACGCCGCGCTCACCAATTACGGTGTCGTACTTGTCGGCAAAGCGCTCGGCGAATTCATCCACGTGGGCGATACGGCAGGCCTGCATGATCTCTTCTTCGGTTGCGGCGGGATGAGAGAAGGCGATGTTTTCGCGAATGCTGCCGTCGAAGAGAAAAGAATCCTGCAGCACCACGCCCAAAGCGGTGCGGTAGGAATCAAGCCGCACCTTGCTGAGATCGACGCCGTCGACCAGAACCCGCCCGCTAGTGGGCTTGTAGAAGGCAGCTACCAGGCCGATCATGGTGGATTTTCCCGAGCCTGAGGACCCCACCAGCGCGGTGACGGTTCCAGGCTGGGATGCGAAGCTTACGTCGTCCAGAACCGGCTTGCCCGGCTCGTAAGAGAAATTTACGTGGTCGAATACGATCTCGCCTTTGATTGCGGGAAGGACGATGGTGCGCTGGGGATCTTTGTCTTCGCGGCTTTCTTCGAGCACTTCGCGGGTACGGTCGAGTCCTGCAAGCGCCTCGGTGATCTGCGTGCCGATGGCGGCGACCTGGGCCACGGGGGCGACCAGGAAGCCCATGAGCATGGTGTAGCTGAAGAGTCCCCCGACGGTCATGTGTCCGGCAAAGATCTGACGCGCGCCGATGAACATGATGATGGCGCTTACCAGTCCCAGCATAACCACGGAGGAGAGGCTCATGAGAGACGTAGCAGTTAAGGTCTTGAGAACGTTCTGCAGCAGGCGCTGGGCCCCAGCGGCAAAAACGCCGGCTTCGCGTTCCTCGGCGTGATAGCCCTTCACGACGCGCACCCCGCCCAGGGATTCGGTGAGGCGCCCGGTGACTTCGGCATTGATCTTGGCGCGCTCGCGGAAAATCGGCCGTATGGTTTTGAAAGCGCGGCTGAATGCAACTACCAGAAGCAGCAGAAAGCCGAGGGCGATCCCGGTCATCCAGGAATTGATCTTCAGCAGGAAGAAGAGGGCGAGCACCGCTGTGAGGATGCCTCCGCAGAACTCGACCAGCCCAGTGCCGATGAGATTGCGTACGCCCTCCACGTCCGTCATGATGCGCGAAACCAGCGCGCCGGTCTTGGTGGCGTCATAGTAGTTCAAGGGCAGGAGCCCGACGTGGGTTTGCACGCGCCGGCGCAGTTCGGTGATGGCCCTCTGGCCCTCCTTGGAAAGCAACTGCGTAAGGGAGAAAGAAGTAAGCCCCTGAATGAGGGTAGCCGCCAGCACGGCACCCACGATGACTTTCAAGAGATCGGGGTGACGCTGGTTGATCACATTGTCGATCAGAAATTTTGTAGAAAGGGGCAGCACCAGGCCACAGACGCGGCCGATCAAAAGCAGGACGAAACTGAAAGCAATGAGCCTGCGGCGCGGGCGCACCAACTCCATGATCATCGGCAGCGCGGACTTGAACTGCTCGATGGAGGTTTTCTTTTTGGCCGTCTTCGCGTCTTTCTTGTCTACTGCCTGTTCCGCCACACGATCCCCGATTCTCTTCAGTAGATTACCGAATCCAGAGCCTCGGTTCCCAAAATTTAGGCAGATCGGCTGAAAACCCTAAGGCAGAATCCGGAAATCAGCGTTGACTATCCCCGGTTGAAGTAGCAGCATAGTGCGCGAACTGGAGGGAAGGACAAAAATATGGGCAGAAAACTGCTGGCAGGAATTCTGGGAGGGCTGGCCTTTTTCGCGTGGTCCAGCATTGCGCACATGGCCACTGGGCTGGGAGAAACCGGGTTTCAGGAGATCCCGAACGAACAAGCGGTTCTGGGCGCCATGAAGGCCAGCATTCCCAACGACGGCCTTTATTTCTTCCCCGGAACGGGAGTGCCGAACCCAACACACGCCGACCGCATGGCAGCGATGCAGAAAAAGGCTGAGCAGCATTATGTCGGCCCGCAGGGAATTCTCATCTATCATCCCGCGAAGCCAATGGCTCTGGACATGGGTCAGCTGGGCAAGGAGCTGGCGACGAATATTGTCCAGGTATTGCTGGTTGTCTTCCTGCTGGCGCAAACCAGCCTGACCAGCTTTGCCGCACGCTGGCGCTTTGCGACCGCGGCCGGGGTGCTGGCGGCGATCAGCACCAACGTTTCTTATTGGACGTTCTATGGATTTCCGACCAGTTACACGCTGGCGACAATCTGCAGCATCGCCATGGGCTTTGTATGCGCAGGCCTGGTGGTAGCAGCGATGGTGAAGCCGGCAGCCGGCGCGAGCAGCGCGCGCCGCGCGGCCGCGTAAGCCGGCGCGGCAGGAAACGGCCGAGGAATTGGTTCTCATGCCGATGCAGTACGAGTACATCGCGATTCCGGAGACGGCGGTGCCGCGGGCCGCGAATCCGGTATTCCAGCACCTGCTTGACACCTACGCCAGCGAGACCAGCAAGGTGGTCAGCGTGTGGCGCGAATTTCACAGCGAAGATATGGGATTTCGCGCTGCCGAACGGTCGAGCACGGTGCTGGACATCATGAAGCATCAACTGCTTTCCGAGCGGCGCTTCTTCGCCGAATTCATCGGCTTGC
This sequence comes from Candidatus Angelobacter sp., assembly GCA_035307585.1. Taxonomy (GTDB): domain Bacteria; phylum Acidobacteriota; class Terriglobia; order Terriglobales; family Acidobacteriaceae; genus Angelobacter. Next base: position 14,951 of record DATGHX010000069.1, on the reverse strand, counting down.
CGGGCGAACCGGAAGCCTCTGCGGTGCTGCCGCAGGCGTTAACTCCCGAGGCGTTATGGCGGCGGAATGAAGAGCTGTGCAAACCGCGGCTGGAGCGGATGGCCGGGCGCGATCAGGCCTGGTGGCTGGAGGTGGTTCCGTTCTTCGATGTTCACCGGCAGCGCATCTGGGTCTTCTGGCGGCGCGTGCTGCACACCGCACACCATCGCACGCAACTGAGCGTCTGCCTGCGGCTCCTGGGCAGAAGAGTTCCTTCCAGTTATGGTCCAACCGCGGACGTCACCTGGCAAGGGGCGGATCCCACGCGAAGCGCAGAGGCAGCGGGCAGAAAATAAACCAGTCAAACGGAGCGGACGGTTGGGTCAGGCGACGCTGCCGCGGGCCTGGGCCTGCGAGCGCAGGAAGGCGAGGAAAGCCTGAGGCGCGCGTCCCAGGAAATGTCCTTTCACGGCGGCCACGCCGATGGTGCGCGAGGCGCGCTCGTCATCGACCAGAACAAAAGTGCAATCGTGGCGGCGCTCGAGCGCCATTTCGGGGACTACAGAGATGCCGAGCCCGGCGGCCACCATGCCCAGAATGCTGGAGAACTGACCGCTCTCGAAGACAACCTGGGGCGAGATGCGCGCGCGCTTGCAGACCTCGATGGCGGTTTCACGGAAACAGTGGTCGTCGCGCAGCAGGAGGAAGGGTTCTTCGCGCAGCTCCTTCATGGAGACGCTGCGGCGGCGCGCCAGGGGATGAGCCTTAGGCAGAATCGCGTAAAGCCGCTCGGTGAGAAGAGGATAGCAATCCAGGTCGTGTCCGCGCGCGGGGAGAGCGAGGATCGCCAGATCGACCAGGCCTCCACGAAGGCGGTCGAGCAGGTGCACGGTTACGTCTTCCACCACGCTGATGGCGACCTGAGGATATTTGCGCCAGAAGACGGCAATCCGCGAGGGCAGGAAATACGGCGCGATGGTGGGGATTACACCCAGAGTGATTGGCCCCGAGACCATCGACTGGCGTTCCGCGACTTCCTCTTTCGCCGCTTTGAGTTCGGAGAGAATGGTGCGCGCCCGGGGAAGAAAAGTCTGCCCGGGATCGGTCAGGCGCACGGAGCGCCCCAGGCGATCGAAGAGGCGGACGCCCAGTTCTTCCTCCAGCTTCATGATCTGCTGCGACAGGGAGGGCTGGGCGACTTGTTCGCGTTCCGCCGCGCGCGTAAAACTACCGGTCTCGGCGACTGCGCAAAAATAGCGGAGCTGATGAACTTCCATAGTTAAAAACTATCCAGGGAAGTCCAATTATATATTTGACACCTGAAACCGCCAGCACTATTTTGAGGCCATTCTCAAGGGCCGTGTCCGGTGGCTGTGGGGAGTTCCGGGCGCGACGACGGTCGCTTACACATGTCCATCGGAAATCTGCAGGAATCATTCTTCCATGCTGCACTTCAGGCCCGGTCGCATATTACGGTGCATCTGCTGAACGGCGTTAAGCTCTCCGGAAAGGTGCGCTGTTTCGACAAGTACTCAGTCATCCTCGAGACCAGCACGCTGGAACAACTCGTCTTCAAACACTCCATCTCGGCCGCGTTTGTGTGCAAGAACCGGCATTGTCAGGAGTGCTATCCCGTGGCGGCAACGAATTCCCCAGGCCAAACAGGAAGCGCCGCGTAACTTCTAGTCTTCGTGACTAGTCTATTCGTGACGGACAAAGTCGGGCCGGTCTATAGGAGGAATCAATTATTGGTGGGAGGCGGTTCCTGGCTGCTTCTCTACAGTTTTTGGAAGCAGCAATCGAATTTCGATACCAACCTTTCGCATTTTGCAGGCCGAAGCTGCACCGCAATTTGTGCTATCCACGACAATTCATCACATCTTCACTTCGCGGCAAGGATCGTTTGCTAGGATCGGGCGAATTTAGTTTCCACGTAAGCCAGAATCCCAGTTGCAATTTGCTAAACAGCAATTATGATTATGCGCAATTTCCCAGCCCATCTGTGAGAGCTGCTCCTAGGAGATCCGAAATGTTGAAGCCATTCTTCGCCAAATTCCTGCGCCGGACCTTCATGTTTGCCCTGAGCGTGTGCTTCGCCAGCGCGCTGCTCACGGCCCAGTCCACCACCGAAGGCGGCATCGGTGGGACCATATTTGACGCTACCGGAGCCGTGGTTCCGAAGGCCACCATCACTGTGCACAACAACGGAACGAATGCCGAACAGACGACCACGTCAGACCCCTCAGGCTACTTCCGGGTGAGCCAGTTGCAGCCGGGCCTGTACACGGTGACCGTAAGCTCGCCGGGGTTGTCCCAGTACAAGGCCGAGAAGGTAATCGTAAGCGTGGGCAGCCTCACCGAGGTATCGCCGCATCTGGGCGTGGCGGGAACGCAGGAAGTGGTGGAAGTAACGGGCGTAGCGCCACAAATCAACTACGTCTCACCCGACTTTGCCCCGACCATCGATCAGACCGCAATCTCGAACCTGCCCATCAACGGCGGGCGCTGGTCGAACTTCGCATTGCTGACGCCGGGCGTGGTCAGCGACTCCAACGCCTTCGGCCTGCTCAGTTTCCGCGGGATCAGCACGCTGCTGAACAACAACACGGTAGACGGAGCGGACAACAACCAGGCGTTCTTCTCCGAAGAGCGCGGGCGGACGAGGATCGGATACTCGACGCCGAAAGAGGCGGTGCAGGAGTTTCAGGTCAATACCTCAAACTACTCCGCTGAATACGGACGGTCGGCGGGCGGCGTGGTCAATACCGTGACCAAGAGCGGCACCAACGCGATTCACGGTGAAGGCTACTTCATGGATCGCGACAACGACTTCGGCGCTTTCAACGAGTTTACTCAGATCGCGGTGCAAACCTCCCCGGGAGTGTTCACACCCCAGTCCTTCAAGCCTACGGATTGGCGCAAGATTGCCGGTTTCGGCGTAGGCGGACCGCTGATCAAGGACAAGTTGTTCTGGTTTGTGGCGTACGACTGGTATCACCACAACTTTCCGGGCGTTGCCGTTACCCAGACTCCGGGCGGGCCGAACGGATTCTTTTCAACGCCAAGTGCCGGCGTCATCAGCACGCTGGCCAGCCGCCTGGGGCCGGGAGTAACGACGGCGCAGGCTTCAACGATCTACCAGAACGACCTCGCTGCGCTGGGCACGATGCTGGGCACAGTGCCGCGCGAGGGCGACCAGAATATCCTGTATCCCAAGATCGACTGGCAGATCAACAACGCGAACCACGCGTCGTTTTCTTTCAACCGCATGCGCTGGAAGTCGCCGGCGGGCATTCAGACGCAGGCCGCGGTCACGCGCGGGATGGCCAGCTTTGGCAACGATTTCGTGAAGGACACCTGGGGAGTAGCCAAGCTGGATTCTTCCATCACTACCAACCTGACGAACGAAGTCCGGTTCCAGTACGGGCGTGATTTCGAGTTCGAATTCACCCAGCCTCCGACTCCGTACGAACTCAATAATCTTGTCAACTCTTCCGTCCCTGGAGTGCCCTTTACGAATCCGCTGGGACTGCCGCCTTCGGTCTCGATCACCAACGGTTTCACGTTCGGCGTACCGACATTCCTGCAGCGGCCGGCGTTCCCGGATGAGAGCCGCGGCCAGCTTGCCGACACGGTTACCTGGTCGCGCGGCAAGCACACCATCAAGTTCGGAATTGACGTCAGCCACATCGACGACAATTCTCAGAACCTTTCGTCGCAGTTCGGCAGCTTCAGCTACAACCTGGACCAGAACAATCCCCTGCTGGACTATTTCTCCGACCTCAACAAGGCCGATACCTGCACCCTCCTGGTGACGACGCCGGCTCCGCCGCATAACATTAACGTGCCTTGCTACGGCTCGTTCAGCCAGGCGATCGGACCGCTGGGATTCGAATTCAGAACCAACGACTATGCGGTGTTCGCCCAGGATGACTGGAAGATACGGCCGCGGCTCAGCCTTTCACTCGGACTGCGCTGGGAGTTCCAGCAACTGCCGAACCCAATCCTTCCCAACTCTTTGGTGCCGCAGACGAATTTCAAGCCGAATGACCGGAACAATCTGGGCCCGCGGGTTGGCTTTGCATTCGACGTATTCGGGAACGGCAAGACAGTGCTGCGCGGGGGGTACGGCATCTACTACGGCCGGATTATCAATTCCACCGTCTTCAGCGCTCTAACCGGAACGGGTGCGGCGGGCGGACAGTCATTCTTCTCGCTGTCCACTTCGAACCCAACGACAGCGCCGTGCGCGCCGGCTTTTCCGGTAATCCTTACTGCGCTTCCGGCTTGTGCAGGAGCCAAGCCGAGCTCGCTATTCTTTGATCCAAGGTTCCAGAACCCCCAGATTCACCAGATGGATTTGACTCTGGAACACGACCTGGGATGGGGCACGGTGCTTTCCGTAAGCTATCTGGGCAGCCTGGGCCGTGAACTGCCCGGCTTCGTGGATACAAATATCTGCATCGGTCCGGGCCTGGCAGGGTTTGGACCGTCGGCGGCGTGCAGCGCTGCCAGCGCGATTCCGGGCACGATCACCTACCAGGTTAACGGCGGAGGTCCACTGGGGACAGCAGGGACGTATACCACGACCCTGTTCCGGGGAGCGCGGCCAAACGCAGCTTTCGGAGCCATTACGGACATCTTCAGCGGCATCAACAGCAGCTACCACGCGCTGGTGGTGCAGGCCAACCACAGGATGAACCGCAATATTCAGTTCCAGGCCAGCTACACCTACTCGCATGCGATTGATTTCGGGCAAAACCAAAGCACGTTCACAAATACAAACAGCCTTCTTTTCCCCAATAGCATCGCGCCGGAAAAGGGCAACTCCATTTACGACATCCCCAATCGTTTCGTAGCCAACGCGGTGATGACTTCGCCATGGAAGGCGACAGGCTGGGCGCGCTGGCTGATGAACGACTGGGAGCTGGCGCCAATCGTCCAGTTCCAGAACGGCCTGCCCTACACCTTGCTGGTAAGCGGCAACGCCCCCGGAGGAGCGGTCAGCGGAATCAACGGTTCAGGAGGAACCAACCGGATCGATATCTTTGGCAACAATTCTTTCCGCATGCCCCGTGTCTTCGAGTTCGATGGGCGAGTGGCAAAGTCCTTCAAACTGCAGGAGCGGGCCAAGCTGGAGTTATCGACCGACTTCTTCAACATTCCCAACAAACAGAATGTGATGACAGTGGCGACTACCGGGTACAGCATCCAGAAGGCGGGTACGGCGACCTGCACAGGCGCCCAGCCTTGTCTCAACTTCGCACCGACGTTCGGGAGTGTCACGGGAACGAACAACAGCAACTTCCTCTACACGCCGCGCCAGATCCAATTGGGTGCACGCATCCAGTTCTAAGCGGCAAGAAATCAACCAGCGCGGCAGCTTCGGCTGCCGCGCTTTTGTTGGTAAGCTAACAAACATATTTCATGAGAAGAATCCTGGCAGTTTTGTGCTTTCTGCTGACGATGCACGTCCAGTTCTTTGCCTGGGGACCAAAAGGGCATGCAGTGGTGGCCGACATCGCGGAGTCGCGGCTCAACCCGGTGGCGCGCAAGAACCTCCACCTGCTTCTGGGCAACAACAGCCTGGCCTCGATCGCCACCTGGCCGGATGCCATTCGCGACGTGCAGCCGGAAACCTATGGCTGGCACTTTGTGGACATCCCCGGCAAAGCCGCAGGGTTCTCCGAGCCGCGCGACTGCTATCGGCCGCAGGACAAGGAACCGACGGCGCAGACCGACCATCAGAATTGCGTGGTGGACCGCATTGGGATGTTCCGGCGCACGCTGGAAGACGGCAACGCCACGGAACTCGACCGCCTGATCGCGCTCATGTTTGTGGTGCACTTCATCGGGGATATCCACCAGCCGCTGCACGCCATTGAGGATGCCCGAGGCGGCAATGACATAAAGGTCCAGGTCTTTGGCGCCGACCAGTGCGGCAACTATCCCTGCAACCTGCATGCGGTGTGGGACTCGAGCCTGATCGAGCACACCGGGCTTTCCGAAGAAGACTATACCAAGCGCCTGAACCAGCTGATCGCCGCCAATCACTGGGAGCAGCGGCCGGTGGCCAGTCCGGAAGAGTGGGCCAACGAGTCTTTTCGCGATACCAGGCGGCTGTGGCTGGAGAACGGCGCCAGCGTGGACGAAGCCTACTTCCAGGCCAATATCGGGCTGGTGGATGAGCGGCTGGCGCTGGCCGGCCTGAGGCTGGCGGCGGTGCTCAACGACACCCTGGGCAAGATTCCCACCCAGCAATTCGAGCAGGAGCTGCGGCGGCATCCGCGGCGTTAAGCAAAAGGGCGAAGAATTGCGGGTAACGGGTCCAAAACGGTCGGAACTTTGCTAGAATTGCCGCCCGATGAAACGCCCCCAGATTCTGTTTGTCCTTGCCGTTCTTTGTCTGGTGTCGATTTCGGCCAATGCCGCCGATCCGGCACAGATCGCCAAATCCATCACCATCTACCGCGACAACTATGGCGTCCCCCATATCTACGGGCCAACGGACGCGGCCTGCGCCTTCGGCTTCATGTATGCCCAGGCGGAAGACAACTTCTGGCAGATCGAGGACAGCTACATTCGCTCGCTAGGGCGCGCCTCTGAAGTCTACGGGGCCAAGACTCTGGATGACGACGAGCTGGTGCGGGCGCTGGAAATTCCCAGGCTGGCGCAGGCGGAGTATGAGCAGATGCCGGCGCACAGCAAGGCCATGCTGGCGGGAGGGGTGGAGGGGCTGAACTACTACCTGGCGACTCATCCCAACGTGAAGCCGCGGCTGTTGACGCACTTTGAGCCGTGGTACGGGCTGGCCTTCAATCGCTACGCGCTGTATTTCCAGTTCATCTACGGGCGCAGCGGAGTAAGGCGCGACGAGATCAAGAGCGTGACCGAGCCGCAGACTGCGCGGCCGGGGGCCACGCGGCACCGCGAGCCCAGGCCGGAGCTGGCGGAAGACTGGAAGACGGCCGCGGAGACACAAGGCTCGAACATGTGGGCCATTACGCCGGCCAAGAGCGCCACGGCGCACGCCATGCTGTTCATCAATCCCCACCAGCCATTCTTCGGGACGGGCCAGTGGTATGAAGGCCACGTGCACAGCGACGAAGGCTGGGACATGTCGGGCGCATCGTTCTTCGGCTCCGCGCTGCCGACCATCGGGCACAACGAGTTTCTGGGCTGGAGCCACACTGTGAACGCGCCGGATATCGTCGACGTGTGGGAAGAAACCTTCGACAAGCCGGGCGATCCGCTGGCCTATAAATACGACGGCAGCTATCGACGCGCGACGGAGTGGACGGACACGGTCAAGGTCAAGACGGATGCGGGAATGACGGAGCGCAAATTCACGTTCCGCAAGACGCACCATGGCCCAATTGTGGCCAGGCGGGGCGACAAGTGGCTCTCGGTGAAGATGGCGCGCTTTGAGGAGGGCGGGCAGCTGGACGAGTGGTACAACATGACCCGCGCCCGCAACCTGGAGGAATTCAAGAAGGCCATGGCGGCGACGGCGGTGCCGATGTTCAACGCGGTCTATGCCGATCGCGACGGCAACATCTTTTATGTCTACAACGGGGCGGTGCCGAAGCGGGCGGAGAAATTTGACTGGTCGAAGCCGGTGGACGGCAGCACCAGCGAAACCGAGTGGCAGGGCTACCACGCGTTCAGCGAGCTGCCGCAGGTCACCAATCCGAAATCGGGATTCGTGCAGAACTGCAACTCCACGCCGTTCCTGACCACGTTGTTCGACAATCCCGATCCGGCAAAGTTTCCCAAGTACATGGTGGGCGAAGGCGACACGGCGCGGGCGCGGATCTCCCGCCGCATCCTGTGGAACAAAGATAAGTTCACCTTTGACGACTGGGCGAGAGAAGGCTTTGACACCTACGTGATCCAGGCCGAGCCGGAGCTGGCCGAACTGGCCAAGGCGTGGGAGAAGGCGCCGAGCACCAAGGCCGCCGAGCTCTACGCCGAGCTGGCGAACTGGGACCACGTAAGCCGCACCAACTCCGTCCCCATGACGCTCTTCGTGTTGTGGCACGAGAAGCAGTACGGCACCGCGGTGGTGCATTCCAAAGGCAAGCAGGACCCGGTGCAGTCGCTGGAGCAGGTGATGGACGACCTCACGAGCTCGTTCGGCACGTGGCGCGTCGCCTGGGGCGATCTGAACCGGCTGGAGCGGCGGCAATCGGGCGGCGAGGAACCGTTCCGCGACGACGTGAAGAGCCTGCCGGTGGCGGGAGCGCCCGGCGACGTGGGCATTGTCTTCAACTTCTACGCGCGTCCGGAGAAAGACCAGAAGCGGCGCTATGGCGTGGCGGGGCATTCTTTTCTCAGCGTGGTGGAGTTTGGGCCGGAGGTGAAGGCGCGTTCCATCCTGGTGTTTGGCGAGAATTCCAACCCGAATTCGCCGCACTACTTCGACCAGTCAGAGCTGTACGCGAAGCAGGAGTTCAAGCCGGCCTACTTCAGCCTGGCGGACATCAAGGCGCACGCAGAGAAGACCTACCATCCGGGGGACAAGAACTGAAGCGGCGAAATAAAGCAGGCTTCGGTCTGGCAGCGAGCGCAGTTTTCCTGGTGTGGGTGGCGCTGCCCGGGCAAAGTCCCGGCGCCCAGCCGCCGCCCGCGCCGCGCTCGGTGTGGGACGGGGTCTACACGGAAAAGCAAGGGCAGCGCGGCGAGGCCATCTATCACGAGGATTGTTCTTCGTGCCACGGGGACCAGCTCTCCGGTAAATCCGAGGAAGACATTCCCGCGCTCAGCGGCGGGCGTTTTCACGATACCTGGAACGGGCGCACGGTGGGCGACCTATATAAGAAGATCGTGCGCACCATGCCGCAGGATGATCCGGGACGGCTGGACGCGCGGCAGAGCACCGACGTTGTGGCATTCATTCTGAGCTTCAACAAGCTTCCCGCGGGACAGGCGGAGTTGCCGGCGGATGACAAAATCCTGTCGGAGATCCGCATCGAGCCGGAGAAAAAATAGCGCTCACTGACAAAAAGACTTACCACTGATGACACTGATCACACTGATGCACTGATTAGGGTGGATCCCGGTTCATCCCTGTGCCCGGTGGCGAGCAGCGCTCATTTTCTGCGTTTGCCGGCACGCGCCAGAATGCGGCGGACTTTCTTGGGCGAGATCTTCAGGCGCTGGGCGACACGCTGCACTTTCTTGTCTTCTTTTTCCCAGACGCGAGGGATCACAATTTCCGCGAAATCCTCGGCCAGCTCCTGAAAGGTCTTGTCGCCGGTGATGCCCTGCGACCAGGCGCGGAGCTGGGGATCGACGGCGCCGCGCGGGGCGATCTTGTGTTTGAGTAGCTGGAGCTCTTCCCATAGCTCGTCGGAATCGCCGCTGCGCAGAAAGCCGGAGGCCCGGTCGCAGCAATGCCGGGCGTCGTCGCTATCGTTGACGACGGGATAGCAGGCGGTGAGGCCGCGCCAGATGTAGGCGCGGGCCAGCAGGTGCAGGTTCTGGGTATGCTTGGCGGCCTCGACGGCTTCGCGGGCCAGGTCGCGGGCGGCATGGGCGTGCTCCCAGCCTTCAATCTCCTCGTCAAGCCGCGCGTTGGCCACCTGGCACTGGAGCAGGCGGGCGCGGGCCATCAGGATGGAGTCGTTTTCTTCGCGGCCGAGATCATAGGCCTGGGCAGCCTGGGCCCCGGCGTTTTCCAGATCGCCGCTGTCGAAGTAGAGCAGGCCGCGGTTCTCGAGCACGCTGCCGATCCCGTGATGATGATGGTGGTGGGTGTAAATCTTCTCCGCCTGCTCGAGGTTGGCGAAGGCTTCCTCGCGGTGGCGCTCGTACTCATCGCGATAACGGGCGGCGGCACTCTTCTCCCGCGATCGGGGCTTGTCGTCGACTTTGCCGGCATTTTTGCCCTGGCTCTTGCGGCGACGTTCCGCCTCCACGTCAATCTGGCGGCTGATCTGTAGTGCGACCAGGCGCTGGACGTAGGCGATGTTGGCCAGGGAGCGGGCCAGGTTGCGGTGCTGGGGGTTGCGCTTGCGGAAATGCTCGATGGCGCGGCTGAAATACTTGAGCGCCGAAGGATAGTCGCCCTGGCGGCGGACCATGCGGCCGTGCGCGGAGTAGATGTTGCCGAGGGTGATGTCGTCGTCGGTATGGCGAAGGACAGCTTCGGCCTGGTCGAGGATGCGGGCGGCCTCGCGGCGCTGGCCCTTCTGGAAGTGCATCCAGCTCTCGAGCACGCGCATGACGGCAGCCATCTTTTCGTAGCCCAGGGATTCGGCCAGTTCGCGGCCCACGGCGCTGCGCTTCAGGGCCTCGTCATACTCGCCTTTCTTGCGATGGCAGCGCGCGTTCCAGAAGTGGGCGATGGCCACGACTTCCTTGTCTTCGATGGCTTCCTGCAGGCTGATGACCAGGTCGAAGTGGCGAAGGGCCTCGTCGGGGTGGTCGCCGAGCAGAGCGAGCAGGCCTTCGGCCATGCGCAACTGCAGATATTCGCCGACGGGCAGGCGACGGCGGGTTTCCTGGGGAAAGCGCTCGAGGAGGCGGGCTACCAGTTCCGGCTCGCCATAGCCGATGTCCACCCATTGCGCCACAGCACCGACCAGAGCGGCGGCGCCGGGCTGCGCGGGGTCGAGAGTGAACAGCGCTTTGCGGTTCTCGTCGAGGAGCGCGAAGCCGTTGCTGACATGGCGCGCAGCCAGGTTGCTTCTCAACTCCCGCAGAAGGGAGTCGGGGACAGCGGCGGAACCGGCATCAGGCACAGCGGCGACCACGGCCGAATCATAGCGGGAGTACGAGGCGGGGACAAGGAAGGCCTGCGGCAGGCGAGTCGCTGCGCCGGCTTGCGCGCGGAAGTCGCTGGACGACCGATAACTGTCCCCCCCGATCGTTCCGGGTTGTAATAAGCGAATCCTGGGGGGACTTCGTATGAAAACCAATTCTGTTGTTGTGGCCTTTTTGGGCCTTTTGCTGGCGACCGCGGCCGCCGGCCAGGAAAAGCTGTTCCAGTGGCAGCCGGCGAACGATGAGTCGGTGCGCATGGATCCGTCAAATTATCACGCGGGGCGGGTGTACCATCCGGGGCCCGGTGGCGGGATCATACATATTGATGTGGACGCCGGCCTGCCGGTGACGGTGTCCATGGTGCGGGAAGCGGAGTGGAACCAGGCGATGCAGCGCCCTGATCTGGTCCCGGGCCTCAACTATATGTGCGGCCAGGAGCACGTGGTCAAAGCGACTTATACCTGCCAGCTTCCCCCCGAGCCCATGGTGCTGATCGTCCACGATGAGCGGTTCAGCAGCGAGCGTACGGTTTTTGCCGGCCTGGGCGCGGTGCTGGATCCGGACAACAAAATCGAACGCGCGGTGGGCGCCGGGCTGAGCTCGGTGCTCGCGGGCCAGGGACCGTCAACGCGGCACTTTGTGGCCCCCAACGACATTCACATCCAATACTACCGCTGGACGTGCATCGCCAACTGCAATCCTCCGCAGTTCCAGTGGATCGAGCAATTCCGGGAAAAGTACGACCTGACCAACTTCGCCAAGGTGTATGGCGGATTGCAGCCGGAACGCGACGGCGAGAAGGTGAGCGTGAAGATCAAGTCGCCGGTGCCGATGGCGGTGGCCATCCTGCCGGCGCAGGTGGCTAACCAGCTGCACTCCAGCCCGGATGCGCTGGAGGCGGCGCTGGAGCGCAACTCATGCCAGCAGCGCGGGGTGCAGTCGCTGACCTTTGAATGCACCTTCAACGTGGCCGACGGACCGCAGTCGGTAGTGGTGGTCCCCGAAGCCGGGCAGCAGGTTCCGCACCACAAGAAGGCGGAGATCGAAGTGTTCGCGGTGAAGTGCGTGTCCAACTGCACGGTCACCAATACGGTGGCGGCGAACAACTAGGCAGCCACCGATCAAGGCCTTATTTTGAGCGCAGCCAATCCTGGCTGCGCTTTCTTTTTGTGGATTGATTAGTACATCCGCAACGCGTATGCCAGGAGACCGCCCAGGGAATCCTGCATTGCGTGCGCAAACATCACGCTGCGGAGCGATCGGCGCCAGCGCGCCATCAGACCCAAAAAGCAACCTTCCAGGGTAATGATGAGCATGAATCTGAAACCCTGATAGCCGTGGGCCAACCCAAAAGCGAGTCCCTGCAGCAACAGCCCGGCGGCTGCGCTGCCGGTCCACCCCGTGAACTGGCGCTGCAAATAACCGCGAAAGATCAACTCTTCACAAAAACCGGCAGTCAAGGAAAGAAGCAGAAAGGCCGCGGCTTCAGTTGCGGTTCTGGGAAAGAGGGATCGCGCAGAGTCCGATAAGGTCAGCTTCAGCAGCAAGGATATGACCGCGGCGAAAATCAACCAGCCGAACAAAAAGGCCAAAGAGAAGGCCCAGTCCTCCAAGACTTCTGTTCCTTTGTTCCGTCCTGCGGAGATCAAATGAAGCACTGACACACCTCGCCGGCGCAGGCCAAGCCATACGAACAGGACCAGAAGCCACTCCTCGCCGATGACGGTCACATAACTGGCCGTTCGTGGGCTCATGCCGGGAAAGTCGACCCTCTCCAGTCCATGTTGACGCGCGCTGATTGCAGAGGCCGCAAACAATACAACAAGCACCACAATGGTGTGCCATGCGGCCACCGGAACTTCACGTCTGGGCCCCGGAGATGAAATCGCGGCGGTTGACAAGGCAAGACCTCCTAGAGCGACCACGTTTAACATACGGTTCAGCGAGTCCAGAGTTACGAACCCACGAAGAAAACTTTCTGGGTACCGCTCCTTCCAAACTTTTGTCGATCCCGGCTTCCTTGCCATTCCGTCCAACTCGTCCGAATCGGACGAGCTGGCTTGCTCCTCCCTGCAACCTGGCATCTAATCGTCTCGCGGTGGCAAAGAGCAGGCAACTGCTCCAATTTCTGAGGAGGAACAGAAATCGTGCAGATGAACGCAATTCAAATGGCAACCAACTGGAATAACGACCCTCGCTGGCAGGGCATCACCCGGCCGTACACGGCGGAAGACGTGCTGCGGCTGCGCGGGACCATCCACATTGAGTACTCACTGGCGCGGATCGGCGCCGAGCGGTTGTGGAAGCTGTTCCAGGAAGAAGAGTTCGTTTCCGGTCTGGGAGCGCTGACCGGCAACCAGGCCATTCAGCAAGTGCAGGCGGGGATCAAGAGCATTTACCTGAGCGGATGGCAGGTGGCGGGCGACGCCAACCTGGCGGGACAGATGTATCCGGACCAGAGCCTGTATCCGGCGAACAGCGTGCCGGCAGTGGTGAAAGCCATCAACAATCAGTTCCTACGCGCCGACCAGATCCATCATGCGGAAGGGAAGAACGGAATCTACTGGTTCGCGCCCATCGTGGCCGACGCCGAAGCGGGGTTCGGCGGGGCCCTGAACGCCTTCGAGCTGATGAAGGCGATGATCGAGGCGGGAGCGGCCGGCGTCCACTTTGAGGACCAGCTGTCTTCGGCCAAGAAGTGCGGCCACCTGGGCGGCAAGGTACTGGTCCCGGCGCAGGAGTTTGTGCAGAAGCTGGTGGCAGCGCGCCTGGCGGCCGATGTTCTGGGCGTGCCGACCATCCTGATCGCGCGCACGGACGCCAACGGCGCCCGCCTGCTGACCACCGACAGCGACATTCGCGACGTCGAGTTCCTGACCGGCGAGCGCACGCCGGACGGCTTCCTGGGCTACAAAGGCGGAATCCAGGCGGCCATCAGCCGCGGCCTGATCTACGCGCCCTACGTGGACGCGCTGTGGTGTGAGACTTCAGAGCCGAACCTGGAAGAAGCGCGGATCTTCGCGGAAGGCATTCGCTCCAAGTATCCGAACAAGCTGCTGGCCTACAACTGTTCGCCTTCGTTCCACTGGAAGCGCAAGCTGGACGATGTGAGCATCGCCAAGTTCCAGCGCGAGCTGGCGGCCATGGGCTACAAGTACCAGTTCGTGACGCTGGCGGGATTCCACGCGCTCAACAACAGCATGTTCGAGCTGGCCAGCGCATTCGCCAAGGAAGGCATGACGGCGTATTCACGGCTGCAGGAGCGGGAGTTCGAGAACGCCGAGAACGGCTACGGGGCAGTGCGCCACCAGCGGTTTGTCGGCACGGGATATTTCGACGAGGTCACGCAGGTGATTGCCAGCGGGAAATCGTCGACCACGGCGTTGGACGGCTCGACAGAAACCGAGCAGTTCAACTTAGAAAAAGCAGTATAGCTTCGTTCGCTCAGTCTGTTCCTCCATTCAACCCTCCCGTCCCCAAAAGGCGGGAGGTCTTTTTTTGATTTGGCAATTTGGCAATTTGGTAATTTGGCAAATTTTGCGGGGAAGGCCGGAGGCAACGATGTCGTAATGGCGGGAGCCAGACTTTCGCGAAGTTGGACGATAAGCGGCAGAAAGAGGGACAGGCCGTGGGGGTGGCCGATTTCGTGATTGACATGATAACGATGATGTGGTGAAATAACTGCACTAGCCATTGGCCTTTAGCACTTAGCCAAACAAGAAAGCCGGAGGCTAAGCCGGAAAACGGCGGGCCGCCCCAGGGCGGCTTTTGATGTTTTTTGACAACTGAAAAAGAGACTGACCCCAAGATATTGTGGATTGGCTCGTTATGAATTAGTAAACCATCCCAATATCTTGTATGCGTCCGGCTAAGTCCTTTGGAATCATAGGCGAACCCCGGTCGGATCGGATGCCCTGGGATAAGCTGGGATGATTGGGAGACCATAGAGAGATCGGGTGATCCGGTGATCGGGGGATCGGGTGATCGGAAAACCAAAGCTGGCCTTTAGCTCTGAGATAAATAACCTGTCTCAGCTTAGGGGTGCACCTCAGTTCCCGGGGATCTGAGGTGACCCCTTCGAGTGAGACAGTGGGAAAAGTCCCAATCAACCGTTCGCTGCCATTGTGTGGACGAACGGGGTTGTTAGTTGCAACAAGAGGACCAGCTGAGGAAGCGGAGGCGAGCTCTGCTGGAGAGCAACTCGC
>DATGHX010000068.1:0-96619 GCA_035307585.1 Candidatus Angelobacter sp. | reverse complement strand
AGGGACTTCATCCTCCACGCGGCGTTGCTGCGTCAGGGTTTCCCCCATTGCGCAAAATTCCCCACTGCTGCCTCCCGTAGGAGTCTGGACCGTGTTTCAGTTCCAGTGTGGCCGTGCGCCCTCTCAGGCCGGCTACTGATCTTCGCCTTGGTGAGCCGTTACCTCACCAACTAGCTAATCAGCCGCGACCCCCTCCTTCAGCGAATTGCTCCTTTGATCTTTCGATGTTATGCGGTATTAGCCTCGGTTTCCCGAAGTTATCCCCCACTCAAGGGCAGGTAGTCACGTGTTACTCACCCGGTCGCCACTTTACTCATGGATTGCTCCACTTTCTCGTTCGACTTGCATGTGTTAGGCACGCCGCCAGCGTTGATTCTGAGCCAGGATCAAACTCTCGTTTGAAACCTGATGGTTCCTCTCGACGGGTCATCTACGCCCGAGCTCCAGCAGTTTCCCGCCTTCACCCGTTCGCCGATAATCAAAAAGAGGAACCGCCATTTCGGTTAAATCCCAAATCTCTTTGGGACGGAATCACCGAAACGGCCTGATTTTGTGAGAATCACTCGGACTTGAATCCGCGTTTCATCTCACGACTGGCACGTTCAACCTTGTTGTCAAAGACCTGTTAGCACTCCGCCTGAGCGGCGCTTTCAGGTACCCCGGCATCGCCGAGGGTCCTCGAATCCGGCCCCGAAGCAAGCTTCGAAGCCGTCATCTCCTCAGCCTTTTCAGGCCTTAGAGACGAACCTTACAAACATAGCGCGAGTTGCCGCTTTCTGTCAACGCGTTTGCGCGGAAACCGCGGGGCGAATCTCATTTATTAACAACCGTTCACACCCATCATCGGCACATCGCGGCGACACACCTGTCGCAACCCGGAATCGCCGGGCACTCGCATGTTGACAGCTAAGCACCAAGCACTCACGGCTCAGTACTCGCATTCTGAAAAGATCTCTTTTAAGGCTGTTAAACCCTTCAGGAACTCAAGTTCCCGAATATGCCCGCAGGACTCGCCCTGGGCTTTTAAGAGTGGCTTCCTCATTTGATGATCGAAACCGGACTTTCGACTCACTTTTTCCGGCTGACCACGGCTGCACTGGCTGGTTGCAACTGCCGGGATCTCGTCCCGGCCGCTTTCAGGCCACATCCTTATTGTCGTGTTCCTTTATATCAGAGGTCGCGCCGATGCACAAGGGCAAACCAGAGATTTCGGAAGCTATCAGTAAGTAAGTCGCTAAAGAACTGCTTTTCCGCATGAAGCGAAGTTGATCCTGATAGTCAGCTAACGGCAAACCGCCGTGCGATCCGATGTACAATCCCCGCGCATGTTTTGTCCGCACTGTGGCAGCTCGAATATCGACGGCTCCTTAGTATGCTCGGCCTGCGCGCGACCGCTCGCCGCGCCCGCGCCGCCTCCGCCTATGCCGCCCGGCGCCGCACCGTCGCAGTTCACCGCTGCCGCGCCTGCGCCGTTCGCCGCCGCCGCTCCCGCACCGGCTCTGGCGTATACCGCGCCAATCTCTTCTGCGCTGTCGGCCCCGCCGCGCATTATGCATGTGCTCGGTGGAATTGGCATCGCCGTGATGGTTCTGCTGGGCGCGCTCTATGCCCTGGGAATGCCCGTGCCGGCGCTCCCTAATGAAGCGCAGGCGATTGGATACAGGTTCGGAAGGCTCCTGGTGGTGGTCGTTGTTCCTTTTCTGGTTGCTTATCCCATCGCCGGCCGGCGCAAAGCCAGGAATCCCAATCTGTTTGCGGGACTCTTTTGCGGCATCGCTCTGTTCGTGCTCTTCATCCACGCTTCCGGATCGCTGGCCGCTGGCTCATTCCAGTCTGAGACCACCGACCAGAAAGTCGCACGCCTCATGCGCGAAGCCGGAGGGCAGCCGGTGCGCAAGTCGTTTTTCGGCGAGCCCAAAACCGACGCCATGATGCGCGATTTTTTCAAGCAGATCATCGCCATCAACAAGGACTACCAGGCGGAGATGGATAAGCTCGACGTAGGCGACGTAGGCAAACTCAACACGCCCGAATCCTTCGCCGACCCCGACTCCGTCACCGGCGCGCTGGCCCAGCTACGCGCCGCTTACGAGCTTGACGCCCGCCAGGAGCAGCGCATGCGCGACGTCCTGGAGAATTTCCGCCGCTCCTTCGACAATCTCTCGTCTTCCGATCGCGACTCCATGATCAAAGGCTTCAATGAAGGTCTGGCCAAGGTCATGCCCACGCGCCAGCGCGCGGTCACTACCGAAAAAGCCTGGGTTGACGCCATGGACGATGTCTACGGCTATGCCCGCGCCCACCATGATCAGTTCTTCCTGCTTGACGGCCACCTGAAGATCGCCGGCGACGACGTGCTGCAGGAATTCAACAACCGCATCCACGCCCTGAACGCCGCCCGCCAGGACTTTGTCCAGGCCAAGGCCGCCTTCGACAGCCTTCAGGGCCAGACACTGCAGAAGAACGGCCTCACCCGCGACCAGACTGGATTGCACTGACGATCCGGAGCGGCAAAACCTGCGAGCAGGCCTTCAGGCCCCGAGCAAAAGAGGAACGCCCGGCGGCGTCCCCCGTGATTTGGTTTTGTTTTGGCCAATTGCTACTTGCGAGTTGCTAACTTGTGCTCCTACGGCGCAAAGTAGCCCAGCACATCCAGGATCAGCTGCGTTGGGTTTGACGCGAACGCAGTGACCGAACCGTTGGTGTCGGGGACGATCGCCATGTTTGAAGTGACCGCGCCGTCCACGGCGTTTAGTGTGGAAACCAGCGGTTGCGGGCCGCCGGTCGCCCACAGCGTCAGGAAGCCCAGTGAACCCTGCGGCACTACCGTGGCGTTCAGCACATAAGCCGGCGCCGTCGCCGGAGCTGCGCAATTGGCTGCCGCAACATTAAAGCTCAATGTTCCATTGAACGATCCACCGCTCGCTCTCGTATCCAGCACGCGACAAGGGGGCAAGGTAAACAGCGACAATCCGCCCTGGCCCGGCGGCGCAAAGTATCCGTTCACGTCGATCACCAGGTCGGTGTTGTTGCTGGCGAATACCGCGATGTCGCCATTGGTTCCCGCGGGTACAATTGCCGCGTTCGCCGTCGTTGTTCCTGTCGGCGCATTTAGAGTGGAAACCAGGGGCTGTGCTTGCCCTCCCGGCCAGGCCGTCAGGAATCCCAGGTTTCCCTGCGCCACCGCAGTGAAGTTCAAAGAATACGCCTGCGCGCTAGTGGGCAAGTTGCAGGTTCCGGCGGAGCGGATCGGAAACGTCCGGCTGCTTCCGCCCGCCAGCGAGGGTCCACCCAGGGGACCAGCCGGTTCGCGCGTATCCACCAGCCGGCACGGCGCCACCGGATAGAAAGCCAGCGAGGACGGATTCGAGGCAGGCACGAAATAGCCGTTGATGTCCAGGATCAAATGCGTGTCGTTGGTCGCGAAGGCACAGACTCCACCGTTAATTCCAGCGGGCACAATGGCTGCTACTGCTTTCACCCGTCCATCCTGTGAGTTGAGCGTGGAGGTGGCCGGTTGGGGCTGGCCGCAGGGGAAGATCGTGAGGAAGCCCAGCGACCCGGCCTGCGGCACCACCGTGACGTTAAGCGAATACGCTTGCGCTGTCGCCGGAATGTTGCAAGAGCTGGTTGGAATGTCGAACTCTCGCGCTACTGCTCCCCCGCTCAGGAGCGGCCCGCCGAACGGACCATTCGGGTTCCGCGTGTCCGCGAGCCGGCATGGGCTGGCAGGCATAAATTGAAGCGGCTGGTTGATCAGGCCCTGGTTCACTGACTGGATCAGCGTTCCGCTCGGCGTGTCCTGACCAAGGTTCCAGATCATGGCCCCTGCCAATCCTCTGCTTTTGACGTAATTCATTTTGAGAGTGATGGAGGTGGGATCATCAAACGTCCAGAAGGTGTTCCCATTGAACAGCCACGGTTCCTGCGTAAGAGGCTCACGAAACTGGTGGAAATTCGGCATGATCTGCACGATGTGAGCGTAAGTGCCACCCGCCGGGTCGGGCGTCCCGGTCTGGAAGAGGCCGTTCTTCTGATTGGGAACATTCGTCCAGTCATGCGCAAAGAACGGCACACCAAGAAGCAACTTCGACGCTGGCACGCCCGCAGCAAGATATTCCTGAATTGTGGCGTCAACATTATTTGCAGCGGTCGGGCTTCCAGCCGGTCCGTACAAAGGCGCCACGAAATTGGCGGTTGATTCCCAGGGACCGGCGTACCCGTAGGCCTCGACGTTGATGTAGTTCAGATAGCCGTGAATGTTTGACAGGGGCTGAGGACCGCTGGCCCATGTCCCCGGCGTACCCGCGATCGTGAGCAGCAAATTGGGCCGCGTGCCATCGAGCTGGCTGCGGAACATGGACAACATATTGATGTAGTTGCTGGCTTCTGTGCTTGCTGGCCACTCCCAGTCAATGTCGATGCCATCGAAAAGACCGGGCGCGCTGACCCCGGGGGCGATGTTTCCCTGGATGAACATGTCGATACACGATGCAACGAAGCCGGCCACGTTTGCCGGCTGAGCGGCAGAGGAGAACCCTCCCGAGAGTTTTGCTCCCCCCAATGAAATGAGGAGCTTCAAATTGGGGTACTTTGCTTTGAGCTCCTGCAATTGATGGAAGCTGCCAAAGACGCCAGTTCCGGTCGTGGGGTCGTCAGTTCCGTCTACGCTGTTGGCCGCCGTGTATCTCTGGTCATAGTCTGCGTTGGCATCAGCGATGCCGCACTTGTTGTTAACGACATTGGCAAAAACATAGCCGATGATTGTCAACATGGGCGCTGAGCCGCTGGTGATGACGTTCTTTACGTAATACTGGCTGGAAGGCCCCCACTCGGGGAAGTAGCCCACGATCACCCTGGTGTTGTTTGGTCCGTTCTGCCCGCCCGCAGAAACCGCTCCCGGAAAAAGTAAGCAAAATACCAATGCTGCGCGAAGGAGCACGCTTTTGTGAAAAGCGGAATCGCGCATTGCAGGACCCGGGAGTCGGGGAAATCTCGCGAAGGACATCTCCATACGTCCTTTCTCGTGCAGCATGGTGGTATTGGTTTAGAACGGCTGGAAGGGTAAGCCTCTACCCTTCCAGCCGGCCTGTCCTCATTGTGAGAAGTACCCGAGGACGTCCAGGATCAGATGCGTTGGGTTCGACCCGAACGCATTTACCGAACCGTTGTTGGCGGGGACGATCGCCATGTTTGAAGTCACGGCGCCGTCCACGGCGTTCAGTGTGGAAACCAGCGGTTGCGAGGCGCCGGCTGCCCACAGCGTCAGGAAGCCCAGCGGGCCGGGCGGCACTACCGTGGCGTTCAGCACGTACTCGCTGGCCGTCGCCGGGGCGCCGCAGCCGCTGGCCGCGATGTTCGTGCTGATCGTCCCGTTGAACGGCGGCGATCCGGCCGGGTTGCGTGTATCCAGTGCTCGACACGGTGGCAGCGTAAATAACGATAAGCCGCCCGTCCCCGGCGCTGCGAAGTAGCCGTTGACGTCGATCACCAGGTCGGTATTGTTGGAGGCGAACACCGAAATGCCGCCGCTGGTTCCCGCGGGCACAATCGCCGCGTTCGCGGTCACGATCGGCTGAGTTCCTGCGGGCGCGTTCAGGGTCGAGATCCCCGGCTGCGTTTGCCCTGCCGGCCACACAGTAAGGAAGCCCAGCGCTCCGGGCGGCACCGCCGTGAAGTTCAACGAGTAGGCTTGCGCGTTCGCGGGAAGGCTGCACGAACCGGACTGGATGGGGAATGTCCGGGGCGTGTTGGCCGCCAGCGACGGTCCGCCCAGCGGGCCGGCCGCATTGCGCGTGTCCACCAGGCGGCACGGCGTCACCGGATAGAAGGTGAGCGCCGCCGGGTTGGTAGTGGCCAGCGTGAAGTAGCCGTTGATGTCCAGGATCAGGTCGGTGTCGTTGTTGGCGAAGGCGCAAACCGCGCCGCTGGTGCCTGCCGGCACGATCGCCGCCACGCCCTTCACCCGGCCGTCGATGGAGTTGAGTGTAGAGGTTCCCGGTTGCGTCTGCCCGCACGGGAACATCGTCAGGAAGCCCAGCGGAGCGCTGTGCGGCACCACCGTCACGTTCAGCGAGTACGCCTGTGCGGTAGCCGGGATATTGCACGCGCTGTTGGGCACAACAAACTGCCGGGCCGGAGCTCCTCCGGTCAGGAACGGTCCGCCAAACGGGCCGTTGGGATTGCGCGTGTCCACCACGCGGCAGCCGGTGACCGGCACAAAGCGCAGGCCGGGCGTGCCCGTGCCGCTGAGCGGAACGGACTGCGGACTTCCCGCCGCGTTGTCACTCGCGCTCAGGGTCCCGGAGCCTGGTCCTACAGCGCTGGGAGTGTAGGTCACGTTGATGGTGCAGCTGCCATTCGGCGCCAGGGTTGGCGGGCAGTTGTTGGTTGCTGAGAAGTCGTTGTTGGCTGCGATGGTTCCGACGCTCATCGCACCGGTCCCTGTGTTAGTCAGCGTGACCGGCTTCGGTGCGCTGGTTGTCCCGGCAATCTGGCCCGGGAAAGTCAGGCTGGCCGGCGAAAAGCTGGCCACCGGCGCTGTGCCCGTCCCGCTCAACCCGGTTGTCTGCGGGCCGCCGAAGGCGTTGTCGTTCACGGTCAGCGTGCCCGCGCGTGTGCCGGTTGCGGTCGGCGTGAACGTCACCTGGATCGAGCAGCTTCCGCCCGAACCCAGGCTCGCCGGACAGTTGTTGCTTTGGCTGAAATCCCCGCTGGTAGTAATGCTGCTGATGTTCAGCGCGCCCAGGCCGATATTGGTCAGAGTCGCGGTTTGCGGACTGCTGCTGGTTCCCGTGTTCTGTGCCGCGAAGGTAAGTGTGGCCGGTAACAGCGTCACGCTGACCACGTTAAGCGCCGCTGAGCCGGCGTGGGTAAAGCCTGTCCCAGCGCCTGAGGCCGTCACCGTGTAGCCCTGCGGCGGCGTGGAAGCCGTGGTGATAACGCCGATCTGGAAGCTGGCTGAGCCACTGGTGATGCTTACCGAAGTCGGACAGCCGCTCACGGTAATGGTTGATGTCGCCGGCGACACTGTGCAGCTGGCAAAGCTCACTGTGCCTGTGAACCCGTTCAACGGGTTTACCGTCACGGTGTAGTTCGCCGTGCCGCCCAGGTTGACAGTCTGCTGCGGCGGCGTGACCGTCACCGAGAAGTCGGGTGAAGGCAGCAGGGTTACCGTCGCCGTCCCGCATCCGTTCGGAGGCGGAGGTGCAGGTGTCACCACCGTGCAGGCCTTCACCGTGACCGTCTGCTGATTGTCGTTTGGCGGCGGCGGCGCTGTGTACAGTCCGCCGGTTGTGATGGTGCCCAGGCCGGAGGGACTGATGGACCAGGTCACACCCGTATTGTTGGTGCCGGTGACGGTGGACGTGAACTGCTGGCTCGCGCTCGGACTCAGGCTGACCGCGGAGGGCGCCACCACTACCGTGATGGGCTGCAGGTTCACCTGCGCCGTGCCGCAGACGTTGGTGTCCAGCACGCTGCACGCCTTCACGGTTAGATTTTGCCCGGCCGCAATCGGGTTCGGCGCTGTGTACGTGCCACTCGCGTCGATCACGCCTACCGGGGGCGTGACCGTCCACGTCACGCCGTTGTTGTTGTTGAGGGCGCCGGTCACGTTGGCCGTGAATTTCTGCGTCTGGCCGCCGTTGACAACAGCCGTCCCCGGGGTCACGGTCACATTGAGCGGCGTCAGAGTGATGCTGGCTGTCCCCGACGCATTGTTGTTGAACACGGACTTGCCGATCAGTTGTAACTGCTGCGGTTGCTGTCCTGTTACCGTAGCCGTCGCCGTATATACGCAACTGGTCGTCGCTCCGGCAGTAACCGTGCCCAGGTTCTGACTAAGCGAGCAGGTGACCTGCGGGCTCACTGTGCAGCTGAGGTTGCCCGCCGTCTTGCATCCCACCGTAGCCGCGAACGATTGCTGCTGCGTCTCCAGCAGCGTCGCGCTGGTGGGGAAGAAGCTTACCGTGATCGTGACCGGATTCACCGTGATGGTGCCGCTCGGTGGCGAGGTGCTGTTGATCGGGTTGGCGTTGGTCGTCACCGTCAACGCGATGAATTCCGCCGCCGCCATCGGGTTTGGCGACACCGTACCCTGAATCGTCTGCGACTGTGCGGTGAATGTGTAACTGGTTTGCGAAAAGACGATCGTGGGATCGCTGATGGTGACGTTCGGCGCGGTGGTGCCGAAGCCCGTCCCGGTGATGGTGATCAATGTGGCTTGTCCGGAAGGCCAGGCCGCTGGATTTACCGTGGTGATGATGGGCGCCGGGGAGAGCACCAGCGTAGTGCTGTCGCACACTCGCGACGCTGGTGGCGGCGTGATGGTGTTGACGCACGCCTGAATGGAGACGTTCTGCGCGCTGGCAATGGCGGGCGATGGAGCTGTGTAGATTCCGGTGTCGGACGCGATAGTGCCCGGACCGCTCGTGATCGCCCACGCCAGCTTGCTGGCCCCTACCAGCCCGTTGACGTTCGCCGTCAGCGTCGTAGTGGCTCCGGCCGCCGCCAGGAATGGACCCGGCGGGCTGATCACCACCGTCACCGGCAAAAGTGATATCGTCGCTGATCCGATTCGCGTGTTGTCGGCCGTGCTGGTCGCGGTAACCGTGAGCGTCTGAGGTACCGTGAAGCTGGTGGCCGACGGCGCCGTGTACGTCGCATTATTCCCATTGGGCGCCAAGGTGCCAATACCCGGCGGGCTGATTGACCAGGTCACTCCGGGTTTGTTGCGGTCGCTCACCGATGCGGAGAATGCAGCTGCCTGGTCGCCGTTCAGAGTGGCCAGGGACGGCTGCACAGTCACGGTGATGGGAACCAGATCGATGAAAGCGTTTGCACAGTCCGATGGGTTGCTGGTGTCGCATACCGTTAGCGTGGCTGATTGCTGCGAGTCGATTGTGCTGGGAGCGAAGTAAGTGGTCGTTGTGAGCGCGGTGCTTATGGTACCCGGTCCGCTCAGCGACCAGTTCCCCAGTTTGTTTGTCGTGAAACTCGGCGTATCCCCGGCCATCACCGTTACCGACGTCGGATTAATGTCTTGCGTGGTCACCGCGTCGCTGAACGACACCGCTATACCGATGGGATTGACGGCGTTGCAAAAATCCCCGTTCCCTTTGGAAAATATGTCGGCATCCGGGCCTACCTGAGGCAGGCTTCCAAAGACTTCGTAGTCCAGAAAGTCATCAAAATCGCCATTACATGCCGCGAAGCTGAACTGGAATAGTCCGTGAACTCCACTGACTTGATACTGCGCGCCCGGAATTGTCGCCTCGTTGAAGAAACAGGCAGTATCAGGATTTGCGGGCGTGCATTCGAACTGATCCACCAGATTGCCGGCCAGAAACAGCCTGCAGTTCGTGAAACCGTCAACATAGTCCGCCGCCGTGTCTCCATCCATGTTGGTACCGCAGCTAGCCTGCAACTCCTGGCCCGGCAGGATGTCAACGTGGGCGAACACGTGCGTCGAGGGAACTTGGGCATGAAGTGAGGCGATGAAACCTGTAATCACTATCGCCATCGCGAGAAGACGGCCCAGGCGCGGCGTCATTGCGCGCCTCCTGCGGCTTTGCCGCTGGCCACAACCCCTGCTCGAAAATTCTTCTTCACGTAGTCATCGAGTTTCTGGAACGACTCGTTACCCAGTTCCACCTTCAACTCGTCAATCGCGGAATTCACGATCTGGTTTCGCTGATCGAACAACGCGAGCAAATCGGCAGGCGGCGGCATATTTCGCAATTTTTCCGGAGTAAAATCCGCCCGCAATGCCTTGATGGCATCGCCTATTTTGGCGTTCACAGCCGCCAGGTCTTGATTGCACTGATCTTTAATGCCGCTCAGAATTCGGCCTTCCTCTTCGCTTAGCCCGGCTGCCTGCTGATGCAGCGTACGCAGCTTGCTCCCGTCCTTGCCCGCGGCCTCCTTTTTGGCCGCATAATCCTCGAGATTCGCCATCACAAGAAAAAAGAAGCGATAAGTTGTCGAGTCCGCAACCGGCGGAGCCGCCCTCAACGTTGAAGGCAACGGGGCGCCTTGGACGGGAGGTTGCAGATCTACTCCTTGCGGAGCTTGTGGGGAAGCGGTTCCGGAGCTGGGTCCCGGGCTGCTTGGGGACTGTCCCTGCTGTGCCGCAATCAGGATCGAACAGCACACAATCGTCGCCACAACACCAACTGCTCTCTTCATAGGAACTCTCCTCTGCTGTCTTCTGTATGAAAGCGCGCCGGTTCGCCCCGGACGCTCTTTGGCGACAAGAAGGAAGGTTCGTGATTCCGAGGCTGGTCGCGCGGTCGAGATTTGGCCTCCGGAAGCATCGCTTCCTTCGCATCGCACCGGCAAAACCATTCCCGCGCGCGAATGGCCGCTGGCGGGAGGGCCCTCCCTCGACTTATCCGTGATCTCGGGAAGGCCCGCCCTTTTTGCTCTTTCCCTGGCTCGCAAACAGTAATTGGTGGGCCTATCAGTCCGTCTTGCACACCTTTGACTGATTTGTACGGATTTGACTTTTATTTCGTCCGGCCGCAAGCGAAGTGAAGCAGACTCGTTAGTCGAACTGCGTCGCAGTTCGGCGCCGGAAGGCAGTTGGCGTATCTCCCACCAGTTGCCTGAAGGCCCTGGTGAAATGACTCTGGTCGTGGAACCCGCAGGTGGCCGCGATCTCCGCCAGCGGTTTGTCGGACTTCATCAGCATGTCCTGCGCCCGCTCCACGCGGATCCGGCGCAGGTACTCGCTCATGGTGCAGCGAAAGGCCTGGCGAAATTCCCGGGAGAGATAAGCCGGATGGGATCCAGTCTGGCGGGCGACCTCGTCCAGCGTGAGCGGACCAGCCACCCCTTCATGCAGCAGGTCGCGCGCGCGAAGAACCGTCGGAGATGGTCTTTGACCGGGATTGCGGAGCACTCGCTCGATCCGCAGCAGCGCCTCCATCACCAGGCATTCGACGCCCAACGGGCTCATGGCATCATTCTGTTTGTATTCTTTGAACAGGCGCCATCCCACATCGTCGCTTTCGGTTCCGCTGAGCCTGCCCGGTTCATTGCGAAGCCTGGCGCAGTCAGCCACCCGCTCCAGCAAGTGCTGGCCGATGCAGCTCACCAGAAAGCGCGAGCCGCGCGAATAGCGGACCGAGTGCATCACGTCGGTCGGCAGATAGCGCAAAGTTCCCGGGCGGGAAAAGTCCTCCATTTTGCCGGCAACAGTTTCGCTGTAGGTGCCGCGCAGCAGCAATCCTAAAAAAGCATAACCATGGCCATGCCGGGCCAGCGTGTAGCCTTCCGGATAGCTGACCTCTGTGACTCGAACGTTGCCGCACTCCAAGGCTCTAAAGACCTGGCGCATGGGGGCCTCGCATAATTAGCTGTCTGGATTATTGGTCAAACGGCCAAATCAACCACCGCTAAGCGCGCCCCGGCGGACCGATCAATCAACGATCGTTGGTTCTGACGGCCTATCCGGTCTTTTGTTACCAGGCGTTGTCGAGAGTTTTCGATGCTTGCAAGGACTTTCAAACTAAACGAAACAGTGTTCGTTTTCGGGACCCAATCCATGATGTTGACGCTGAAACATACAAGCCCTTTATAGAAGGCGAGCAACGGGCTGATTGACGATATAAAGCTAAAAGACAGGTATCGCTATAGGTAACGATTATCCAGATCATAGCTCGCGTCTGGTTGAGATAGCCGCTCCGTGTACTTATGCCAACCTTGGCTTTGTTCAGAGGACGAAAAACACTCCCGGCTTTCTATTGGACCCTCACGTTGAGAACGATGGTGTGCGTTACCGCGCCGGCCTGGGCCGTCACCGTCACCGCGGCTGCGCCCCGGTTCACTGGCGTGGTGCTGCTGCCTCCGCCGCCGCATCCGGCTAAAGCAATCCCGGCCAGGACCAGCGCCGGCGCCCCCGCCCGCGCAAACGTCCGCCTGACCCCAAACTGTGCGCTGGTAAGCGCCAACCACAGAAGAAGCAACGTGCACAGAGCCGGCAATCCCACGGGGCCGAAGTGATCGGGCGCCATCAGCCCGGTATTTTGCGAGGTCGCTGCGGCCGCCACCGTCAAGATAGTGCTCGCGCTCCCATTGTTCGGACTCAGCGTCGCCGGGTTGAACGCGCAGGTAATCCCCGCTGTCGCCGCACAGGAAAATGAAACGCCGACCGGAAAGTTTGTTGTTGGACCCACGGTCAGCACGAATTGCGTGGACTGTCCGGCGGCGAGAGTGGCGCTGGTGTGGTCCGCGGCAAAAGAGAAATCGGCAATGGCCACGCTCACCGGCGAGGAAATGCTAGCCAGAAAAGTCCCGTCTCCCAGGTAGTTCGCGGTGAGCGAATGGTTCCCGCCGGCAAGACCTGAGAGTGCGATGGTAGCCACCCCGGCGGCGTCCAGCGGCGCTGTTCCCAGGCTGCTATTGCCCTCGAGAAATGAAACCTGCCCACTCGGAATGCCAATGGAAGAAA
The DNA here is from genome assembly GCA_035307585.1 of Candidatus Angelobacter sp. Taxonomy (GTDB): domain Bacteria; phylum Acidobacteriota; class Terriglobia; order Terriglobales; family Acidobacteriaceae; genus Angelobacter. The sequence continues at coordinate 84,165 of DATGHX010000068.1, read as the reverse complement.
CGATAGTCGCCGTCAACTTTACCGCGGATGCGGGCGGCGCGATCGACGGCGCAACCAGCGTCGCCGTCGTCGCCCTTCCCGCCACCTCGACCTGCACCTGCCCAGTGCTGGCGAGGAAGGCCGCATCGCCGCTGTAGAGGACACGGATATTGTGGATCCCGATGCCGGTCAGCGTCGCATCCACTGCGGCTGCGCCAGCCACCAGCGTGGGCGTTCCCAGCGTGTTGGCGCCATCTTTAATTATTACCGTGCCCGTCGGTGTCCCTGTATTCCCGGTTCCTGCTGCGACCACTACCCCAATGGTCATCGGAACACCCGCCTCAGCCGGCGAAGCTGATACCGAAGTCGTGCTGACCAGCCCGGCGGTAATGGCGCCGAACAGCCCGTCGGCGTCGTTATTGATTCCCGCCGTGAAATAAAGAGTCTTGGGATCGCCCGCCAGCGCCGAGCCGAAGAACAACCCATGCAGGCCGGCATCGTGCAGCAAATTGCCGTCACCATCTTTGAGCAGGCCGGCAAAGTCTCCCGTGGCGGGGTCGAAAGCGCTGATCGCGCCGTCGCCCGTCCCGGCCACCAGGATGTCATTGCTGAACGGACCAAAATCTGGCCCGGCCTGGGTCATGCCCCAGGGAGCATCCAGCGCATCGCCCGCGGCCAGGCGCCGCAGGAATCTGCCATCAAGACTAAAAACGCTGACAAGCCCATTTCCGGACCCTCCGACCGGATTGCGCTTGTCAGCGTCCTGCAGGGCGAAAGCGACATACAGCTCGTTTCCGATTACCTGCAAACCGAATGGCGCGAACCCCGCGGGCAAATCGGGGTCCACGAATGGGCCAGGAGGCCCCAAAGGAACGAAACTGGTGGTGTAAGTTTCCAATTCACCGCTGTGGAAATTCGCGACCGCAAGGAAAGGAGCGCAGCAGCTCGGCGTCAGAATGGCCAGCCCGGTGTAAACCGCGCCTGTCTGCGAGTGGTCCACCTTCAAGATCGCTTCCGTGGGAGAGGCCCCCGCGGCATCGACTCCCCACACGTAGATCCCTCCATCGGCGCTGGCCATGATCACCGTGGTGACAAACGGGTCGCGAGGATCGACGGCGCCGAACAGTGAAGTCGGGTCGGCGATGATTCCCATGGTCAAAGCCGGCCCGGTCCGCGCCGGATTGGGAACAACGAAGGCTCCCGGCCCGCCATTCCCATTGGCGTCCTCCTCCAGCACGCGCCCGTTGCTGCCGCTGGCGATAAAAAACGCCTCCCCCGGTGGAAAGGCTATGCCCCACGGGTCCTGCAGGAACGGATTGAGATGGCGGGCGAATCCCGGCGAGTCCACATCCGACACCAGATTCGTCTGCCGGTAGGCGATGGTCTGCGCCGAAGCGCTCAAGGTGATGAAAGCAAGCCCTGCCAAAAGAGCCAACGGCAAACGAAAGGTGATTCTGCGAGTCAATATATTTCTCCAATCAATACGAGAAGAACTTTCTGAGCTCCCAACCCGAGAGAAAAACTTGTGCCGTGTCTAGAGAAGCCGCCGCAAACGTTTCCGCGCGCGGTGTACCTGCAACCTTGAGCACGGAGCGGAGCAGCCAACCCGCTCGGCGATCTCGCCGTGCGCGTAGCCCATCACGTCGTGCAGTAGAAACGCCCGCCTGCTGTCGGCCGGCAACTGGCTGATGGCGCGCACCAGGTTCAGCCGGTCGACCATCCCCACCATGGAGAGGTCGCTGCCTCCCAATTCCGCGGAACCATCGGAACCCTTGGCCTCCGGATCGGACCGCTCCTGACCGATCTCATCCGTCTTTCTCCGGCGCAGGAAAGTCACGGCGGTGTTGACGGCGACCCGGTGCAGCCAGGTGGAGAAGGAAGCCTCGCCGCGAAAAGCGGCGATCTTGCGCAGCGCCAGCAGGAAGACCTGCTGCGTCAGCTCCTCGGCGTCATGGGGATTTCTGAGAATCCGCAGGCACACGATGTACACCCGCTTTCGGTGCGCTGTATACAAGTAGGCAAACCCGGTGTTATCGCCGCTCTGAGCGCGCCCGATGGCCTCCGGCTCGCTCATCTCTGTTTCTTTCTCCGGCTCCTCAACCAGCGTGCAGCTCATGACTTGTACCTTCCTCGCTGAATCTTTGATCGTCTTGCGACTGTTTTTTTCGCAGCCGTTGACCCCATCCCGGCAAAAAGCCAAATGAAATGCCGGGATGAGGCAAAGGCTGAGTGGCGCAACTTGCTTCCGCTTACTGCTCCTCTACCTGGGGAATTCCTGCCGCGAACCAGACCCCTCCCACGTTGCGGATCAGCAGCACGGGGTTGACGCATGGAAACGGCGGAGCCGGCGTCAGGAAGTCGTTGATGGTGAAATCTCCATCGGCCTCCAGGGCCACGCCGCTCACAGTCGTGTCATGGGCGGTTGCAGTCGCGGCAGGACCGCAGAACAGCGTGGCGTGCACGCTCTGTCCGGCGTTGGTTCCGATTCCGTTGCCGGAGGCCAGCAGCAGCCCCCGTCCCTTGACTGCGATGGTTCCATCCGTAGACACCTCAGCTTCGAGGTCCTTGATCCGCCACGGCGAGCCCGGAGAAACACCGCGAACCACGTTGAGGGTGACGGCGCCGTTGGCAGCGACACCGGTAACCGTAATCACTCCAATGCCGCCTTTGAATTTGAGGCTGGTATCGTCCTGGGCGGAGGCAATGCCTGTCGCCAGCAACGCTACGAACGCGAGCGGCAGCGCGCGGGCCACGTTTTGGCCAAGAGTGCGCAACCACGACTTTCCACTGCGGTTAATCTTCACTTCATTCTCCTTATCTATCTCTGAACTTTGAAAGAGTTCGCCCACCGATCATTCGCATTCGTCTTTGCGGTCGGCCGCGCTCCGCAACATCTTTCGCAGGAGCCGCGGTAGCTCTTCTACCGACTGGAACGTCGCCGTGCACCCCGAATCCACGTGCTCGACTCGCCCCGAAAGCCGGTCTCCATCAGGCTGGCCGGCACTGCGAAACTGGACCACGAATGCGCTTGCCTGGAGCAACCTCTTGGTCACAGCCACGAGACTAATTGCGCGTACAATGCGAGTCATAACGGAGTGGTGATGTTTCCGTGATGCTTTGGGCGGCACTCCCAACGGAAATGCCTGCGCGTGCCCGCAGGATAATTTTGCGGCCCTCTCGCCGCCGGGATCATCCAACCGTCAATGCCAGGCACGTTCACGTACATGCAGAGAGAAATCGCCTTTGGAGCGTTCAAGCTCGACCTGGCCAACGAGTGCCTGTGGAAGGGCGCTCGCGCGATCTCTCTGCGCCCGAAAGCGTTCGCGGTTCTTAAGCTGCTGGTGGACCACCCCGGCGTCCTCGTCACCAAGCAGCAGGTGCTGGACGCGGTGTGGCCGGGCGTCTTCGTGGGCGATGCCACGCTCAAGGACAGCATCCGCCAGCTCCGCGAAGCGTTGAACGATGACGCCGGCTCTCCGACCTACATTGAGACCGCACATCGTCGCGGCTACCGATTCATCGGCAGGATTGCCCCGGCCGCGGCGCGCCATTCAGTTCCCGTGACTCCAGGAGTGTCATCTTCAACGGCTGCAACTGCGAAAGCGCCTTTTGCAGCGCCTGTCGATCCGGCCGGCGGGACCGCCCTGCTGGGCCGCGATGTGGAACTCAAAAAGCTGCAGGCCTGGTTGCAGCGGGCGCTCGAAGGGCAGCGTCAGGTCGTCTTCATTACCGGAGAACCGGGGATCGGCAAGTCCGCCCTGGGACGCGCTTTCCTGGAGCAGGCGCGGCAGACACCCGGACTTATAGTCGCGCAGGGACAGTGCCTGGAGCAGTATGGATCAGGCGAAGCCTATCTTCCCGTGCTGGATGCTTTCACGCGTCTATGCCGCAATCCCGAAGGGGCCGCGGTGCTGAACAATTTGCGGCAGCACGCGCCGAGTTGGCTGGCGCAGATGCCATCGATCGTTCCCGCTTCGGAACAATCGCGCTCACCGGCCCAGACCGCGACACGCGAGCGCATGCTCCGCGAGATGGCCGGGCTGATCGAAGCTTTGACCGCTGAAACCCCGCTGGTGTTGTTCCTGGAAGACCTGCACTGGAGCGACTATTCAACCCTGGATCTGGTTGCTTATCTGGCTCGCCGGCGCGATCCCGCGCGCCTGATGCTGATTGGCACTTATCGTCCGGTCGATGTGATCGTGGGTGACCATCCCCTCAAAGGCGTGAAGAGGGAGCTGCAGGCGCACCGCCTTTGTCATGAGATTCCGCTTGAGTATCTGAGCGAAGAGGCGGTCGCTGATTACCTGCAGGCTAGATTCCCCGGCCGTCAGGTTCCGGGACGATTGCAAAAAGAGATTTACCGGCGCACGGACGGCAATCCGCTTTTCATGATCAACCTGATCGATTATCTGGCCGATGAAAAAATCATCTCTGACGATCCCTCCTCCGGCAGGATGCGCGTTGATTTTTCCGCAGCCGGCCATGGAGTCCCGGCGAATCTACGCCAGTTGATTGAGAAGCAGCTGGACAGGCTCAACGCCGACGAGCGCTCGGTTCTCGACGGCGCCAGCGTGGCGGGAATGGAGTGTTCTTCCGCGGCCATTGCCGCCGGACTGGATATGCCGGTGGAATGGGTGGAGAAGCAGTGCGAGCAGCTCGCGCGGCGCCACCAGTTCCTCTCGCCGGGATGGCTGGCCCAGATGCCGGACGGAACCGTGACTGCGCGGCACCGCTTTACGCACGTCCTTTACCAGGAAGTCCCGTACCGGCTGATCCCGCCGGTTCGCCGCTCGCAGATGCACCATCGCGTTGCTGAACGCGGCGTGGTGTTGTATGGCATCCGCGATCATGAGATTGCAGGCGAACTGGCTATGCACTTCGAGCAGAGCCGCGACTGGCCGAATGCTTTGAAGTACCTTCTTCAGGCTGCGGAAAACGACGCCAACCGGGCGGCCCATCATGAGGCTGCCGGCCTGGCGAAGCGCGGGCTGGAGATACTCCCCTCTGTTCCCGATACTCCCGAGCGGGCGCAGCGTGAAATCAGACTGCGGATGGTCCTGGGCATCGCCCTCACCACCATCAAAGGTTTCGCTTCCGCCGAAGTCGAAGAGGTGTTGTCCCGCGGCCGTGAGCTCTTCTGGCAGCAGGGTCCCTCGCCGGCCTTGTTCTACATGCTGTGGTCTCTGGGCCTGCATTACCACTTCGCCGGACACATGCAATCTTCCTTCGAAATCTCCGGGATGGTCCTGCAAATGGCCGAGGGACTCAAGGACGATTCGCTGATCATGGATGGGCATCGCTATGTGGGAGGAGTTCTTGTCATCCTCGGGCGGTGCGCGGAAGGGATTGAACACCTCGAGGAAGCCATACGACTTTATGCGACCCACGGCGGGAGCGCGCCGAGAGCCTTCATCTCGCGCGATTGCCGCGTAGTCTGCGAGAGTTTCCTTGGCCGCGCGCTGTGGATGCTCGGCCGCTGCGACGAAGCCGCGGAGCGGATGGCGCAAGCTCTGGCCCATGCCCGGGAACTGGGACATCCCCCGACCCTGGTGGAAGCCGCGTACAGCAAGGTTCAAATCCATCAATTCAGAGGCGAAACTTCGCTGGTTCACGACCTTGCCAAAGAGGCCGTGGAACTAGCTGATCTCTATGGCCTGGAATTCTGGGTGGCGTACGGCACTATGTTCCTGGGCTGGGCGGAAGCTGAGTCGGGAGATCGCTCTCGGGGGCTCGAGCAGATCGAACGTGGTCTTGCCACTTACCAGGCCACCGGAGCCCGGCTTTGGTGCGCCTACTTTCTGGGATTGCTCGCCGATCAGCTTGATAAAGCAGGACGCGCAGAAGAAGCGCTGGCGACTGTAGTCAAGGCCATTGCCGAAGCTGAAACCTGTGGCGAAATTCTTTCCCTCCCGGAGCTGCGGCGGATCAAAGAAAGAATAATGGGCAAGCAAACGAGCGCGCACAAGTCACCGGCCTAGACCGGCTTTCGCTTTCGCTTCCACCCCTGCAGCAAGTGCGCAAACGCGTCAGCCAAACACCACGGCGATTACGGGACTCCGCCTCTCACGTCTAACCCCGGTGAGATAATTCTTCCATGCACTCCTTCCTCCAGGACCTTCGCTTCGGCGCGCGAATGTTGCGCAAGAATCCCGGATTTGCACTGGCGGCCGTGCTCACTCTGGCTTTGGGAATCGGCGCCAACACCGCCATCTTCACCATCACCAGCGCGGTGCTGCTCAAGGCCTTGCCCTATGACAATCCCCAGGCGCTGGTGGCGCTGGACGCGCTGCAGAAAGACAAAACCAGCCGCTGCTGCAACCTGGGCTGGTCCGACCTGGTGCGCTCCCGCGCTCAGTCATATTCCGCAATCGCCGTTGCCGCCCTCGACAACTTCAGCATGACTGGACGCGGCGAGCCGCTTCAGGTGATCGCCGGCCGCGTCTCGCCCGGCTTCTTCACCATGCTCGGCGTGCAGCCGCAGCTGGGGCGGACCTTTACTGAGGAAGAGGGCCGGCCGGAAGGCAGACCGGTCATTATTATTGCCGACAGTCTCTGGCGGTCCCGCTTCGGGTCCGACCGCAGCGTAATCGGCCAGACGTTAACGCTCGACACCACGCCTTACACCATCATCGGCGTGCTGCCCGCGGGCATTCAGTTTCCCTTCGTCGGCCCGGCCGAGGTCTGGACGCCGCGCTACTTCGAGCACACCTTATTTACTCCGCAGCGGCTCCGCATGGGCGTGGGATACCTGAGCATGTTCGCGCGCCTGAAACCGGGAGTCTCCCGCGAAGAGGCGCTAGCCGAGTTGCGCGTTCTGCACGAGCAGTACCGCAAGCAGAATCCCGCCGATCCTGAAGCCGATCCCGAGGTCTCCGCGGTGGTCACCAGCCTGCAGGATTCGGTGGTGGCCAATATCCGCAGCAGCCTGCTGATTTTGTCGTTCGCGGTTGGTTTGGTGCTGCTGATCGCCTGCGCCAACGTCGCGGGATTGCTGCTCTCGCGCTCTCTGGCGCGCCGCAAGGAAATCGCCGTCCGCACCGCTCTGGGCGCGCGCCGCGGCATGGTCATTCGCCAATTGCTGACTGAGAGCATATTGCTTTCCCTGGTCGCGGGCGTGCTGGGCGTGGGCCTGAGTTTTGCCGCCACGCGATCGCTGACCGCGCTGGCCGCCGACAACCTTCCCCAGGGCGTCGCCGTCACCATGGACGCGCGCGTGCTTCTCTTCAGCCTGATTATTTCCCTGCTCACCGGCGTGGCTTTTGGAATTTTCCCGGCGCTCCAGCTCTCGCGCACCGACATGAACTCCACGCTGCGCGATGAAGGCCGGGGCACAACCGGCGGCCACGGCCGCGCCCGGATCAAGAACTCGCTGGTCGTCGGGCAGGTGGCGCTCACCATGCTGCTGCTGATCGGGGCCGGCCTGCTGGTGCGCAGCTTCGGCAAGCTGCTGCGCGTGGATCCCGGCTTCGATCCTGACAACGTGCTCACCATGAACGTCTCGCTGCCCAACGTGAAATACTCCGATGCGCAGAAACAGATCGCCTTCTTCGACGATCTCCTGCGGAAAGTTTCCGCGCTGCCGGGAGTGCGCTCCGCCGCCATCTCCGCCGCCCTGCCCATCCAGCCCAAGCGCATCACGCCCGTGCTGCCCGAAGGCCAGCCTGAAGTTCCGCTGCCGCAGCGGCCCTTCATCATTATTGAAGCCGTCAGCCCGCGCATCTTCGAAACCTTGCGCGTGCCGCTGCGCCAGGGACGCGCGTTTACCGATGCCGATAACGCCCAGGCGCCGGCCGTTATCATGGTCAATGAAGCTCTGGCCAAACGCTACTGGCCGGGCGAGAGTGCGATCGGCAAGCACATCCTGCTCGGCCGCCAGCCCGCGCCGGCGGAGATCGTGGGCATCACCGGCAACACCAAAAATTCCGGCCTGGCCGTGGACAGCAAGCCCATGATCTACCTTCCGTTCCCGCAGCTTCCCTGGGGGAACATGAACCTGCTGGTGCGCACCGCCGCCGATCCCCACGGGATGGTCGCGGCCATTCGCGGCCAGATCGCTTCCGTGGATCCTGACCAGCCGGTGACCGCCGTATTGACCGTCAACGAACTGATGGACGGCTCGCGCGCCCAGCCCCGGTTCACCATGCTGCTGATCGGCGCGTTCTCCGGGGCCGCGCTGGTGCTGGCGGTGATCGGAATCTACGGCGTGCTGGCTTACACGGTGGCGCAGCGCCAGACCGAACTGGGAATACGCCTGGCCCTGGGCGCAACGCAGGCCGACATCTTCCGCCTGGTGGTGACTCAGGGACTCACGCTGACGCTTTCGGGAATCGCCATCGGCCTGGTGGCCTCGCTGGCTGTCACCGAGATTATGAAGAGCATGCTCTACCAGACAGGCGCGCGCGACTTTGTAACCTTCGTGCTCACGCCGCTGGTATTCGTGGTGGTAGCTCTGTTGGCGAGTTATCTGCCGGCGCGACGCGCCATGCGCGTTGATCCCACGGAGGCATTGCGGGGAAGCAATTAAGTAAGGGCGCTACGCTCACGGCGCGGGCGGCACTAAATATTTGTCGACGAACTCGATCAGCTTCTCGCGATGAGCATCGCGATAGGCGGCAAAGTCCTGGGCAATTCCCTGGTCCGGAGTGATCAGCAGCACGTAGGGCTCGATCATGCCTTCCGCCACGAATTGTGAGAGCAGACTCAGCCCCGGATCGGGCTTCTCATTTTTTTTGGCCTGGATTTCCTGGTATACCTTGGCCGACAACGTCAGCGCCGCCGCCTCTTCTTTCAGTGAGTGGCGGTAGCTCTTCTCCTGCGGATACACTTTGGCGAATTTCTCCTTCTGCCACAATGAGCGTTCCATGGGGTAGACCATCCAGGCGGCAGCGGTCGAGCTGTCGGCCTGCGCGGGGTCGACGGTGATGATGGTTTCGCCTTTGCTGCCCGTCTTTGGACCCTCGGGAACCTTGATGGGGATTGATTTGTACTTGAGCCGGTTGCGGCTTAACCACCCGTTCAGCCCTCCCCACGAGGTCTGTCGGTAGGGATAGGCGACCAGGCCCTGAATGAACTTGGTGCGCGCCTCTTTTATCCTGCCGCCCTGCATGAGCGCGTCGCCCCAGTAGCGGTATGCCGTTTCCTGGTTGGGATCGATCTGGATGGCGCGGGCAAACCACTCGCCGGCTTTGTCGTTCTCCTTCAGACGGAAGTACGTGTCGCCGATGTTGACTGCCGCGAAGTAGAGAGTCGGGTCGAGCTCCAACGCGACTGTGTATTCCTTGATGGCCTCCTGCCATTCGCCTTTGGCGAATGCGGCCTCACCGCGGTTCATGGCGCCATTGACGCTGGCTTTGTCGGAAAACGGAATATCGCTGCCGTCCTCGGGAATTCCCGCGAGCAGGACCCGGCACAGATCGGAGGTGTCGCCCAGGTCTTTGGCTTTCTGCAACTCGGCGCGCGCATGCAGGCGGTCTGCCTTTCTCTTTTCAATTTCAGTTTGCGTCTCCGCGCGCGACAGGAGAGCCGAACCAAACGCCTCATGCGCCCCCGTGTCCTTGGGATATTTGGCAACAACCTGCTCCAGCAACACCGCCGCTTCCGGCATTTTCTGCTGGCGGTACAGCTCAAAGGCCTTCTGCCGGTCGGGATCGTTGGGATTAACGTCAGGGCCGGTCTGCGCCGCAGCTTGCAAAACTGGGGAAATCACAAGGCCAAGCGCCAGACACAGCACAAGGCCGCGAACACGAAGTGAACCCGGCAGCCATGACATCAGGACTAACCTCCCAGCTGTTTCTTCACGATCTCACTCACCGTCTTGCCCTCGACGCGAGCCCCCGTGGCCTGGAGCCTGGCCATGGTGTTCTTCATCACCGTTCCCATTTCTTTTATGGTAGGCGAACCCATTTCGGCGATCACCGATTTCACGGCGGCAACGATCTCCTCTTCGCCCATGGCCTTGGGCAGGTAGGCCTCGATCAGCTTGATCTCCGCGGCCTCTTTGTCGGCCAGCTCCTGGCGGCCGCCCTTTTGGAACTGCTCGATGGAGTCGCGGCGCTGCTTGATCAGCGTGGCCAGCACTTGCTGCGCCTCTTTCTCGTCGAGCGGCGCGCGCTTGTCAATCTCTTTGTTCTTGATGGCCGCCTTGACCATGCGCAGCGTAGAGAGGCGCAGCTGATCGCGGCTGCGCATTGCCTCCACCATGTCCTTTTGAACCTGCTCGCTGAGTCCCATGTTGGTGAAGCCCTCGCGTGAAGAAAGTTGGGAGCGGAAAGTTAGAGATTATCTGACAAGCTGGCTGTCCGCAAATGCTGATACCACGACGACGAGTGATGCCACCGTCCCGCCGCTATTCCCCCGAGCAACCTGCGGCGATACAATGGAGACAGTTCCGCCTTTGGCTGCCGGCGGCGACGCTTTTACCGGTATTCAAGATGCTCACGATCCAACCGCAGGCTTGGTGCTGTTGAACGCACGACGCGAAGATCTACCCGGCACGTCCCGCCGACTATCAACTCAGATCGAATGGTTCCGGCAACAAAAATCTTAGACCGACAGGAATTCTTACCATGATTCGCAAAGGACGCCTCTTCACTCCCGGCCCGACGGCCCTTCTTCCCTCCGCGCAGCTGGCCATGGCCGCTGCCACCATGCATCACCGCACCGCAGAATTCCGCGCGCTTTACTCGCGCGTGCTGGCCGATCTGAAGACCTTCGCCGGCACCAGGAACGATGTGATTCTCTTTACCTCGTCCGGAACCGGCGCCATGGAAGCTGCGGTAGCCAACCTGACCTCGCCCGGCGACAAGGTGCTGGTGGTCACGGCGGGCAAGTTCGGCGAGCGCTGGGAAGGCCTGGTCAAAACTTACGGCTGCCAGATCGATTCCGTCCGCGCTCCCTACGGCGAGACCGTGACTCCGGAGCAGGTGCGGGAAAAGCTGAAGGCCGACCATCGCGTCCTCTACATGCAGGCCACGGAAAGCTCCACCGGCGTGCGTCATGACGTTGAAGGCATAGCCCACGTGCTGAAAGGCACCGACACTCTGCTGGTGGTGGATGCCATCACCGGCTTTGGCACCACGCACTTTGATATCGACGCCTGGGGCATCGACATCATCATCGGCGGCTCGCAGAAAGCCGTGATGATTCCGCCCGGCCTGGCTTACTGCGCGGTCAGCGATCGCGCCTGGCAGCGCATGGAATCGGCCAAAAATCCGCGCTACTACTTTGATCTGCGCAAGGAGCGCAAGAACAGCGCCAAGGGCGAATCGTCGTATACGCCGTCCACCGCGCTGGTGGCCGCTTTGGCCGCCGCGCTGGATTACCTGCGCGAGCAGGGCGGAGGTGATCTGGCCGCCGGCCGCGAATTGCTGATTGAAAATGCTGAGACCGCCGCGGCCATGACCCGGGCAGCCGCGAAGGCGCTGGGACTGAAGCTGTTCGCAGCCAGTTCTCCCGGAGCGGCGCTCACCGCCATCTCGTCGCCCGCGGGTCTCGACTCTGGTGAGATCGTCAAGGCTTTCCGCAACCGCTTTGGCGCGGTGATCGCCAACGGCCAGGGCGAGATGAAGGGACAGCTCTTCCGCATCGCCCACCTCGGCTACTACGACTACCTCGACACTATCGCCGCCATCGGCGCGCTGGAACACGTGCTGGCCTCGCTGGGCCAGGATGTGGAGTTGGGCGCGGGCCTGCGCGCGGCCCAGGAAGTCTACGCCGGCACCGAGCGGCCGGTGGCTGTCGCCAGATAGAAGGACTCACATGAAGATCGTGATTGCCGAAAAGGTCGCCAACAACGCAGTCGAGCTGCTGAAGCAGGAGCCGGGATGGACGGTGATCACCGCCGACCAGATCAAGAATGGACTGGCCGAGCCGTTGCGCGACGCCGATGCGCTGATCGTGCGCTCCGCGGTGGACGTCAACGCCGAAACTCTGCGCGGAGCGGACAAGCTGCGTGTGATCGGGCGCGCCGGAGTCGGAGTGGACAACATCGACCTTGACGCCGCCACCAAGGCCGGCATCGCGGTGATGAATACTCCCGGCGCCAACGCCGTGGCCGTGGCCGAGCACACGCTGGCGCTCATGCTGGCACTGGCCCGCCACATCCCGCGCGCCGATTCCACTACCCGTGCCGGCAAGTGGGAGAAGAAATCGTTGCAAGGCACGGAGCTGCGCGGCAAGACGCTGGGCATCATCGGCCTGGGGCGCATCGGGCTGGAAGTTGCGCGCCGCGCGCGGGCGTTCGAGATGAACCTGATGGCCCATGACCCTTTCGTGGCCGCTCCCGTGGGGCGTGAATTGGGCATTCAGCTTGCCGGATTGAATGAAGTCTACACCGCGGCGGACTACCTCACCCTGCACGTCGGGTTGACTCCGCAGACCACGGGCATGATCAACGCCGCAGCGCTCAACAGAATGAAAAAAGGCGTGCGCATCATCAACTGCGCCCGCGGCGAGCTGCTCGACGAAGCCGCGGTTGCGGCTGCCCTCGAGAGTAAACAGGTTGCGGGAGTGGCGCTCGACGTCTTTCATGAAGAGCCGCCCAGGAATTCTCCGCTGCTGGCCCTGGAAAACGTGATCGCCACACCGCACATCGCCGGATCGACCGGAGAGGCGCAGGATGCCGTGGGCGTGCAGATCGCCAGCCAGGTGCGCGAGTACCTGAAGCGCGGAGTGATCCAGAACGCCGTCAACATGCCTTCGCTTGATGATCAGCAGTACGCGCAGATGCGCCCTTACATGGCGCTGGCGGAAAAACTGGGCGCGTTTCTCGCCCACCTGGTTTCGGGCGCAGGATCGCTGCAGGAAATTTCTTTCCGCTACGGCGGACGCATCGCCGAATGGAAGACGGAGCTGATCCGCAACTCCGCCATCCAGGGGCTGCTGAACCAGCGCATGGCCGAGCACGCCAACGTGGTCAATGCCGCGGCTATCGCCCACGAGCGCGGTATCCGCATCCAGGAAGCCAGGCAGGAGCCGGCGCCCGGAGCCACCGCCGACGTGCTCTCGGTTCTGCTGACGACTACTACCGATCGCCGCCGGGTGCGCGGCGGCGTGCTGCGCGGGACATCACAACGTTTGCTGGGCGTGGACGACATCAACATAGAAGTCCCGCTGCAGGGCCACCTTATTTATCTGTTGAACCTCGACGTCCCGGGGGTGGTCGGCAAGATCGGAACCATCCTCGGCCGCGGCCACGTCAACATCGCCAACTTTGCCCTGGGGCGCAGCGAGAGTGGCGGCAAAGCGATCGCGGTGGTGCAGGTCGATTCACCCGCACCAGAAGCTGTTCTGCAGGAGCTGCGGCAGTTGCCGGAGATTCAGGAAGTGCGCGGGGTTGATCTCGGCGATTGAGCCGTTGCCAATTATCGAATGCGCGGAGTCTGCGCTCTTTTGCCCGCGCCGGCCAGGATCTTCACATCGAATTGCACCGGCAACTTCTTGGGCGGATAGCAGGCGTTGTTATCGCACGCCTGATACTTGAATTCGCCGTGCACGGTGTAGTTGCCCGTTGAGGCCTTGGTAGTGGGAAGGATTACGGCTTTGACGTTCACGTCGCCGGTGTAAACGCTCAGCTTCTGCGAAGGATCGAAAGGGAAGCTGGTCAGCTCGCCGGCCGGATATTGCACTTTAGCGATGACCACATCCGGAGGCAAGGAGAAGGTCAGGCTGGTGGGGATCAACTCCGGCTCCAGCGGCTTGCTGGAGTTGATGTGATAGCCGCTCTTGATGTGAAAAGTGAACTGGACCGGGGTGCTTTTCCCGCGCGACGCGCTGACGGTGCTGAGCGGCTCGAAGTCAACGTAGCCCCGGCTCAGGGGAGAGACCTCCTGGGCGGGAAGAACTGAAGCGAGCAAAACAGCGATCGTTCCGACGACCGGCAAGTATCTGCGCATTTATTGTCCTGAGGCCGGCGCCGGGCCACCCTGCGCCAGAGATTTCTTGATGTTGTCTTCGATGATGCTGAGACTTCTCAATCCCAGTTCGTAGTCCACGACTTTCCCGGAGCGGTCGACGAAGAACAGTGTGGGCATTCCGTCAATGCCGCCGTACAGGTCGGCGACTTTTTCCGTTCCCATCAGCACCGGGTAGTTCACGCCCATCTTGTGGGCGAATTCCGAGATGGTTTTCTCATCGGTGTCGTCCATGGCCACGCCGAGAATCTGCAGGCCCTGCGGGCCATATTTCTTCTGCAGGTCGATCAGCCAGGGCATCTCCACTTTGCAGGGCTCGCACCACGTCGCCCAGAAGTTCACGATCACGGCTTTGCCTCTGAGCGACGAAAGCCGGAGCGTCTTGCCTTTCTCTTCCAGCAGGTTCAACTCGAAATCAGGAGCCTGCCGGCCGTTCAGGCGGCCGCCCGGATCAGCCTGAAATCCGGCATTGGCCGTTCCTTTCGGATGAGACATGTACTTGCCGCTGATCAACAGCGCGGTCACGCCCACAACGATAAATAAAACAAAGATGACGCTTTTCTTCACCCGAACCTCACAGAGCAAAACGATTCAGAAAACCCAGCTTGCTGGCCAGCCAGGTAAACCGGCCGGCCAGAATCAGCCCGCCGATGGCGATCAGGAGTACGCCGCTGATCACCTCCACCGTACCCAGGTGCCGCCGGAAGCGGCCATAGAAAACGAGAAAACGGTCCATCACCAGCGAAGTAAGCAGGAAGGGCACAGCCAGTCCGAGCGAGTAAACCCAGAGCAGAAGAATGCCCTTGGTCACGCTGTCTTCATTCGCCGCCATGCCCAGAATTCCCGCCAGCACTGGTCCGATGCAGGGAGTCCAGCCAAATGCGAAGGCAAAGCCCACCAGGAACGCTCCAAACGGCGACTTGCCGCCCTGCATGGAGTGGATACGCTTATCGGCGTAAAGTGCCTTGATCTTGAAGACCCCCATCAGGTGCAGGCCGAAGATAATAATGATGATCCCGGCGGCCCAGGTCAGGTACTTCTTGTATTCGTGGACCAGTTGTCCGATGCCCGTCGCTGCCGCCCCCAGGGTCACGAAAACCACGGTAAAGCCGAGGATAAACATCACCGAGTGCAGAAGCACGGTGCCCAGCAGCCTGCGGTCCTTGGAGTCGGCCTGCAGCTCTTCCACGCTGGCTCCCGAGATCAGAGAAACATATCCCGGCACCAGCGGCAGCACGCAGGGCGAAAGAAAGGAAACCAAACCGGCGAAAAATGCAGCGATCATAGGCCTTTCACGCGGACGTTGATTAGACTCGTGAATTCCGCATTGGATACAGCAAATCTCTAACCATTGTAAATCGGGAGCCGGGCTATTGTACTCCGCCGCCAGGGCAGCATCGCCACCTGCGCCGCTCAACAGCTAAGCCCCTTCGTGCTATAGTTCTGGCCGCTCAGCGCGGCAAATCCCGCCGTGCTGCTTTCGCTCTTGTCTTAAGGTCGCATCGAGAGGAGGCGTCACGTGAAGCACAAAAATCAACTGGCAGGCTCCGCAAGCTCCTTTTCACGGCGAAGCTTTCTCAAGAATTCGGGCATATTAGTTGCGGCTGCACGGGCAGGCGCGCTTCTTCCCTTGAGCAGGATGGCGAGGGCGCAGGCTTCAAGCAGCGTCTTCGTGGTCGCCGATACGACCCTGGGCAAAGTCCAGGGCATGAACCTGGGCGGCATTCGGACCTTCAGAGGCATTCCTTACGGCGCATCCACCGCGGGCAAGAACCGGTTTATGCCTCCGCAGAAGGCTGCGGCCTGGTCGGGAGTGCGCGACGCTTTTGGCTTCGGGCCGATCTCGCCGCAGGTGATGGCGGATACGCGCGGCGAATACGCGCAGCTGATCGACTGGGACTTTCAGCCCGGCGGCATGGGCGAAGACTGCCTTACGCTCAACGTCTGGACACCCGCATTGAAAGACGGCGGCAAGCGTCCGGTGCTGGTGTGCTTTCATGGCGGCGGCTTTGCCACCGGGTCCGGCAATGCCATCGGTTATGACGGCGAGCCGCTGGCGCGATTCGGCAACGTGGTCGCGGTGTCGGTGAATCATCGCCTGGCCTCTCTGGGGTACCTGCACCTGGCCGACCTGGGAGCGCCTCCGGAGTTCGCACGCGCCGGCGTGGCCGGCATGATGGACCTGGTGGCGTCGCTGGAATGGGTGCGCGACAATATCGAAAACTTCGGCGGCGATCCCAACACGGTTATGATCTTTGGCCAGTCAGGGGGCGGGGCGAAAACCTCAGTCCTGATGGGCATGCCTTCAGCCAAGGGGCTCTTCCACCGCGCCGGCGTACAAAGCGGCTCGCTGCTCAAAGTAGCGTCGCGGGAGGCAGCGACTGCATCGGCGGAAAAGCTGCTCAAACAGCTTGGACTGGATAAGAGCCGCATCGCCGATCTTCAGAAACTCTCCTGGGAGCAGATCCTTGACGCCCAGGCAGCAGTGAGCGGCACGGGACCGGGAGGTCCGTTCGCCCCGGTTTTCGACGGCACGGTCATCCCGGCGAACCCGTTCGACCCGAGCGCTTCCACAGTCTCGGCCGACGTGCCGATGATCATCAGCACTACGCTGGACGAGGCGGCGCTGACCCTGACCAACTTCGATCTCGACGAAGCGGGACTGAAGGCGATTGCCGGGCGCCTGCTGAGCGACAAGGCCGATCGCGTGCTGGGCCTCTATCGCAAAGCGTATCCCAGCACGTCACCTTATTTGATTCAGGCGCGCATCATCACCGACCGCGGCTTCCGCGCCAACGCCTACAAGCAGGCGGAGCGCAAGGCCGCGCTGGGCAAGGCTCCGGCGTTCCTCTATCTGTTTACCTGGCCGTGCCCCGGCTACAACGGGAAATTTGGATCAGTGCACGGGACAGATGTACAGCTGGTGTTCCACGCCTATCGCGGCGCCATCGGCGGCGGCGGCACCGAGGCGAAGACCCTGGCCGACAAAATGGCGGCCATGTGGGTGGCCTTCGCCAAAACCGGCGATCCTAATTGCCCGGCGATTCCCAAGTGGGCGGCGTACGACAAGAAGGAGCGCGCGACCATGGTCTTCGACACCAATACCCGCGTGGAAAGTGATCCGCGCAGCGAGTTTAGACAGTTGTGGGAGGAACTGGGACCACCGGCCGGACCGCTGGGCTAGATGTGCGACTTAAACCACGGAGACACGGAGACACAGAGAAGATAATTTGTTCTCTCTGAGTCTCCGTGAGATTGTGGTTTACGCGACCTTGATCATCAGCTTGCCGAAGTTTTCCCCGCGAAAGAGCTTGAGCAGCGTATCGGGAAAAGTATCAAAGCCCTCCACGGTGTCTTCCCGGGACTTGAGCTTGCCGGCCAACATCCAGCCGGCCATCTCGCGGGCGGCCTCGCCGTAGCGCGCCATGTAGTTGAAGACCACGAACCCTTCCATGCGCGCGCTGTTGACCAGCAGCGAAAGATAGTTTGCCGGGCCTTTGATTCCCGTGGTGCTGTTGTATTGCGAGATGGCTCCGCAGATCACCACGCGCGCGCCGCGCGCCAGCTGGGCCAGCACGTCGTCCAGAATCTGCCCGCCAACGTTGTCGAAGTAGACATTTACGCCCTTGGGGCAATGTTTGCGCAGGCCCTCTGGCACGCTTTCGTTTTTGTAGTCGATGGCGCCGTCAAAGCCCAGTTCTTTCACAATGTAATTGCACTTGTCCGCACCACCGGCGATGCCCACGGCGCGGCAGCCTTTGATTCTGGCAATCTGTCCCGCCACCATTCCCGTGGCCCCGGCCGCGCCGGAGATGACCACCGTGTCGCCGGCTTTGGCCTGGCCGACTTCGAGCAGGCCGAAATAGGCAGTCAGTCCGGTAATGCCCAGCGCACCCACGTACACCGGCAGCGGCACCAGCTTGGGATCGACCTTGGTCAGGCCTTTGGCGGCGTCGGCCCCGAACAGCGCGTACTCCTGCGCGCCCAGGATGCCAGTGACGTGGTCGCCCACGGCGAACCCGGGATTCTGCGACGCAACCACCTTCCCCGCGCCGCCGGCGCGCATCACCTCGCCGATTGCCACCGGCGCAATGTAGGAGCGGCCTTCATTCATCCAGCCGCGCATGGCCGGGTCGAGTGAAAGGTACATGGTCTTGACCAGCACTTCGCCCGGACCGGGATCGCGTACCGGTTCTTCCGTGTATTTCCAATCCGTGCGTTTGGGCAAACCTTGCGGCCGGGCGGCAAGACGGAACTGGTGGTTGACAAGGGACATGCTGGTGAACTCCGTTGTGGGGTAGTGGAAAACTGAACCCACAAGTATATGCGAGCGTTTGACGCGCGTGGTAGCCACGCCCGGCCACCGCGCTAGGAGTTTCAGTTTCCCGGTCCTCGTGCGCTTGACCCTGCGTTCCTGCGCGCCAGGCGAGGTACCAGGACCCAGACCATACCGTAGAAGAAAAGAGACCCGGCGATGGCGCCGGCGCTGCCCAGGCGCAGATCTTCAAACAGCAGCTTCAGGGTGCAAAATGCGATCGCGGCGTACGCCAGCCACGAGAGTTCGATGCGCCTTGTTCGCGAAGCAGCCACGGCGAACGCCAGCGCCGCGAGGGAAATGATCAGGGTACGCGTAACCGCCAGCAGCGGCGCGCCCACAGAGGTCAGGAGCGACAACAGCCAGAGCGCCGCGGCTACGGTGATGGCGGTAGCAACGAAGCCGGCGGGCACCGCGAAGACACAGCGCAGCAGACGCTGCCTCCAGAGATCGTTGACAGGAGTCCGCCAGGCAACCATGGCATATCCAGCTATGAAGCCTGCCGCCGGAATCCAGATCCACCCGTGAGACGCAGTTGGAAAAGTTCCCACCAAAGCGCGCCCGGCATATTCCAGCAAGCCGGATGCGAGGGCGCCGGCGCCGAGGTAAACCGCCGCGTGAAAACTGGCAGTCATGCGTTCCCCGCGGATTCCGCCGATTAAGGCCACGAATGCCGCCAACACCAGCCACAGTCCGAGCAGCGATTCCGGAAGCAGTAGAAAACTTCCGGCAAGAAACAGAGCGACAGCCCAGGTTGCGAAAGCGTGGTAATTGCGACTCTGGTCCCGATGGGAAGAGCGCGTGAAAGCTGCCAGATATGCCGTTCCAGCGGCCAGCAGACAAAAGGCTCCCATCCATGGCCGAAATGAACTGCTGATACGCAGAATGCCGGTGGTGACCAGCAGGAATGCCACAACCGTTTGTCCGATCTCGAAAACAGCAATCCGGTGCGACCGAACTACAATGCGCAGAACTGTGCTGCAGCCGTAGATCAGGAAACCCGCTGCGATGAGCGTAACTAAAACAGACGGAGCGATCGGCTGGTATTCCGGCGACACGCCTTCGGCCCGGGTGTAGACAAGAATCACCGCCAGCAGGGCGAAATCAAGAGCAACCGCGGCGATCGGGCGCAATCCCGTCCAGCGGTCGCGCCCGGCGGCAGCTTCTGAAGCCAGCGCCATCATCAGCAGAGCCGCCACAAACGGAGCGGGATCGCGCGTGGCCACAAGCAGCACAACACTGGTCGCGGCAGCGGCGAGCATGGCCACGCCAACCACGGTTGCCAGGTTGCGCTTCCACGCCAGCGCCGCCGCCAAAATGGCGAAGCAGCCCAGCACCGCAGCCGTCAACCAGGGGGGCAATGCCTGGAAGCGAACTGTGAGCTCCCAGAGCATGGGAGCAAGGATGAGGGCGGAAGTCAGAGCGGACGCGGTGCGGGCGGTTGAATCCGCACGCGCGAGGGAAGACCAGACCAGCCAGGCAAAGGCGTAGGTCAGGGCGATGGCCACGACCGCTGCCTGAGGAACTACCAGTGATTCGGCAAGAGCGCGCAGCACGTAGGCGCCGGCGATGCCCAGGAACACCCGGCCAACAATCGCAACGGTGGCGCCCGGACGTGCAGGCGGCAACGCCTGCAGAGGATGCGCCGGGGGCATCAACGGACCATCGGCGCGCGCAGGCCTTTGGTCCATGACCGCGGAGCGACGCTCCAGAGCGGCGAGGCGTGTTTCCAGATCTTCGATTCTCTCGCTCAGCCGTTCCAGAGTGGAATTGAACTCGTCGACCGAGGTCTTCATGAACCCCTCCTTTGTGTGAAGGGGCGATCGTTGACTTACACCGGCCCCTGCGCCGTGGCTGCGGACAAAGCTGCATGCTTTTCCTCCCACGGCGGCAGTAATTTCACCAGCACCCACAAAATGCCCAGAGGCAAAAGTGCGAGGACGACAGTGATCAATAATCCCTCACGGGTTATGAAGCCGATCTTATAGGTGGTGTATCCGAGGAAACTCTTGGAGAACAACTGGCCGCCGATGACGACGTTCCAGCGCATGGCAAAGATGCCGATCAGGGTGAGGCATCCGGCCAGCACGTAGACGCGTTTGCGCTCGGCTTCGGCCAGCTTGAGTACCTGCACCACGAAGAGCAGCGCGATGGGGAGAACCGTGCCCAGCATGATCTGCAGCACCACCTGCGAGAAGTAGAGGCGGGTGTGCACCATGAAGTCCAGGCTACGGAAGGATTCGTCCGCTTCGTAGATGCGGTGGATCAGGTCCAGCATCTCCAGGCTGAAATCGATGATGAATGTATAAAAAAGGTATTTGGCCACGGTGTCCACGCAACGCATGTCGATGGGCTGGCGGCGCAGCTTGCTGGTGAGCATGTAGAGCAGCAGCACCGCGGCAATGCCGGAGACCGTGGCCGAGAACAGAAAGACCACCGGCATCAGCGGCGTCGACCACCAGGGATTGGCCTTGATGGAGCCGAAGATGAAGCCCACGTATCCGTGGAGAAGGAAGGCCGAGGGAATGCCGATGACCGTGACGATCCAGCCCGCTTTTTGGTCGATCTCCAGCGAGCGCTCGCTGATGTTGTACGAGCCCAGGGTCAGTGCGCGGTAGATGGCCCGCTTCCATCCGCTGGTGGTTTGCGCCAGCACCACGATGTCACGGCGGTAATCCAGCCATATCTCCACCACCAGCACGGCCATCAGGTACCACAGATACACGAAGCCGAACATGGCCATTGCCGACGAGCGGTGCGGCGTCAGATACATTTCGAAAGAGCGTTCGGGGCGGCCCAGGTGAAGCTGCAGTGGCAGCGGCGCGACCAGGAGAAAGGCCAGCGCGGTGAGCAGAGCCAGCCGGTAGGTAGGCTTAACCGCATCAACGCGAAACACGCGCTCCAGCGACGCCAGGATGAAGGCTCCCGCGACCAGCCCGGTCAGATAGGGGTAGAGGGCGATCAGCACGCTCCACTGGAGCTCTACTTCGTTCGGGTACATGAAGCCGTCGGTCGGCATCAACGATTCTCCTTGTTGCGGCGCCCGCGCGCCATATCCGGTACCACTCCTTTAACGCACCGCGCGATCCAGAGCGTTGTAGTAGAGCTTGGCTCCGGTGGCCAGATGAGGTTTCAACACCTGCACGCTGTGGGTGCGCAGGAATTCGTGGATCGGGTCGCTGGGGTTCTTGAGATCCGCGAGCTGGCGCGCACCCGTCGGGCAGACTTCGCAGCATGCCGTGGTCAGTCCCTTGGTGATCCGGTGATAGCAAAGCGTGCACTTCTGCGCCACCTTCTTCTCGGGATGCAAGAAGCGGCAACCATAGGGACAGGCCTGCACACAGTAGCGGCAGCCCAGGCAATACTTTTCATCGACCAGGACGACACCGTCCGGGGTCTCGAATGTCGCGCCCACAGGACACACCTGGGTGCAGGGCGAATCGGCGCAGTGGTTGCACATCTTGGGGACAAAGAATTCGCGAACCCCGGGTTCGTGGCTGGGCGGGAAGCCGTTCTTGCCGCCGTCGGGCGAGTCCACCTGAATCTTGTCGACGCCGAGTTCTTCGGTGATGCGGTAGCGTTCGACCCACGTGCGGTAGTAGCCGTCGGGAACGTTGTTCTCTTTCTGGCAGGCGCGAACGCAGCTGCCGCAGCCGATGCATTTCTCGATGTCCACCAGCATGCCCCACCAGTGTTCGGCCAACTTGTAGTTAGGAGCGCCCTCCGGCGTTCCCGCCAGCACGTGCTCCCAGGCCACCGCTGCCGCGGGCAGGAGAATGAGGAAGTGACGCCGGGTGAGGCTCATTTCTTGCCTCCCGAAGCCTTGCTTACAGAAGTCTTCGCGACCGCATTTTTGGCGGGCGATTCAATAGCCGGGCTGTGCGGCTGGTGACAGGTATCGCAGGGAAGGCCGCCGGCGTGATCGGCCGAGACCACCTGCGGGTACCACTTGGGTTTGGCGTTGCTGGCTTCGTGGCAGCGCACGCAGAGCACCGCGGTGTCCAGTTTTTCCGGCTTGGCCGAGCTTGGATCATCGGCGTGCGCGGCCTGCGCGTCATGACAACTCTCACAGGCCACGCGGGTATGCTTGCCTCTGCTCTTTACGTCCAGAACATCGGCGTGGCAGCCCTCACAGACCTGGTGGCCGGCATAGACTATGGGCTTCGACGCGACTTCCTGAATAGCGTCGCCGCGATAGTGGCCATATTGCCCAAAGCTGCGGGGGACAAGGAAGCCGCGGACAATGATGAAGATGAACAGTCCGGCCACGAAGACGGAGCCCAGCCGGAAAAGGTGCCCTGAATCGCGGAAGCTTTTCATAAGCTGCTGGCCTCAATGCAGCCGTGCGGGGCATAGGAATTCAGCCCGAGCGGCGGCGACCGGGAAAACCTGTTTCCCCCTCGACCGTGGAACGGCCGCTTGCGGAACAAGTTTTGTATTTTGCAAATGTCCTACTGCGGGCAGGCTGGGGTCTGTGTCTGCCATCACGAGGCGAACGTGAGGTTGATCACAAAAATGCAGTGAGAAAGGCGGAACCCGGTTCTTTTCAGCACATCCGCCGAGGACTCGCGCCTTGCATAAAATTTACCGGTAGCGTATTCCTATGTGGCCCGCATGAAGGAGGAACCGACCGTGACATGGCGCGCTCGCATGATCTTTGCCGTTCTTTCCGTCCTGTTGTTCTCCACCGCGTTCAACCGCATCTTTGCCCAGGCAACGGGAAATTCCGGAACAGTCACAGTCATCCGGGCTGCCAATCTGATTGACGGCACCGCCTCCCAGCCGCGGCACAACGTGATGATTGTTGTTCGCGGCAACAAGATTGACAGCGTGAGCGAGGGCAACACGCCGCCGGCTGGCGCCAACGTCATCAACTTTGGTCCCGAGGTCACGGTTCTGCCCGGCCTGATCGATACCCACACCCACATCTTTCTCCAGGGCGAAGATCCGGCCGTAGAAAGCTACGACGACCAGTTGTTGAAGCATCCGTATTCCTACCGCGCGGCGCGAGCTACGGTCTCTGTCCGCCGCGCCCTGGAGCAGGGCTTCACCACGCTGAGGGACGTAGAGACGGAAGGCGCAGGATACGGCGACGTGGGCATCAAGCAGGCCATCAACGCCGGCTTCATTCCCGGGCCCCGGCTGTTCGTGGTCACGCGCGCCATCTCCACTACCGGCGGCTATCCGCTCGAAGGTTACAACCCGGACATCGTGGTTCCCAAGGGCGCGCAACTGGGGGATGGCCCGGTGGAGTTGCGCAAGATCACGCGCCAGCAACTGGACAACGGCGCCGACTGGATCAAGGTGTACATGACGCACCGCTCCTGGGTGGATAAAGACGGGCATCTCGTCTCCCAGCCCACGCTGACGCTGGATGAGATCAAGGCAGTGGTGGATGAAGCGCATGGCTGGCGTGTGGACAAGGGCGTACCCCAGCACAAGGTCGCCTGCCACGCCTACGGCGGGATCGGATTGCATCGCGCCCTCGACGGCGGCTGCGACTCCATCGAGCACGGCCTCGACCTGGACGATGCGGCCATCGCCCAGATGCTCAAGCAGGGCACCTGGTACGTGCCGACACTCACCGTCTATTACGGTGACTGGGGGCCGGAGAACACGGAAGAGGGCAAACGCGATCGCGAACGCACGCACGTGCACGAAGCTTCATTCAAAAAGGCGCTGAAGGCGGGAGTGAAGATCGCTTTCGGCACCGATATGGGCGGCATTCCCTGGTCGAAGCCTATCGCCGACGAGTTCGGTTACATGGTCAAGTTCGGCATGCCGCCGATGGAGGCCATCAAGGCTGCCACCTCGCGCGCCGCCGATCTGCTGGACAAGAAGGGCGAGTTGGGAATAATCGCTCCCGGCGCCGACGCCGACGTGATTGCCGTCTCCGGCGATCCTCTGGCCAACATCGACGCGCTTAAGAACGTGACCTTCGTGATGAAAGACGGCAACGTCTTCAAACATCCGTAAAGACAGGGAGAGCGGAACAGTGCCAGCGACAATGAAGAAAGGCCCCGAGGCGTCATCCGCCGCCATGGCGGTGGCGCGCGTGGCGGTGGGCGTGATGTTCATCATGTTCGCGCAGTACAAGCTGCTGAACCGGGACTTCGCCCACGGCGGCTATGAGAAATACGTCGGCGGCTGGGTGCAGGAAAGCGCGGTCAGCTTTTACAAACCTTTCCTGCGCGCCACTCTGCATTACCCCACGGCTTCCGGGTACGCAGTGGGCGTGGCGGAAATGCTGATCGGCTTGTCTATGGTGCTGGGGCTTTTCGTGAGGCCGGTTGCGATTGTGGGGGCGCTGTTCATGCTGAATATCGCACTGTCAACCTGGAACCTGCCCCCGGGCACTGCGGCGTGGCGATACCTGGGGAACCAGCTGGAAAATATCCCGCTCATGTTCCTGTTCATCATCTTTTATGTGCATGGCGCCGGCGGGACGTGGGGGCTGGACAGAAATCTAAAATGAGCTGGATTAGACCGGCCTGGGCGCGATCAGACATCTTGCTTTCTGCTCCTTGCGCTTGACCTCGACCTTTGCGGCGGCTCTTGACTAGGGGGAGAACGCTGGTTTGACGGGCGGCGGCGCGCCCTTCAGAATAGACTAAGTACCGCAAATGCTGAAGTTTACCGAGCAATACGACGTGGTGGTGGTGGGCGCTGGACACGCCGGCTGCGAAGCTGCCGTGGCCGCGGCCCGCATGGGGCTGCGCACCGCCCTCTTCACCCTGAATGTGGACCTGATCGCGCAGATGTCCTGCAACCCAGCGGTGGGCGGGATCGCCAAGGGACATCTGGTGCGCGAAGTGGATGCCCTGGGCGGAATCATGGGCGAAGTCACCGATGCGGTAGGGATCCAATTCCGCCTGCTCAACACTTCGCGCGGCCCGGCGGTGTGGTCGCCGCGCGCCCAGTGCGATAAGCAGCAGTACCGGCTGAAGATGCGCGAAGTTCTGGAAGCTCAGCCCAATCTGAAGATCAAGCAGGCTGAGGTGGCTGAGCTGATCGTGGAGGACGAGAGCGATCCACCGCGGAGGCGCGGAGACGCGGAGGGAGATCCGGAATCTCGTGGCACAGCCGCCCCCGGCTGTGCTTATCCCCAGAAGGTTGCTCGCGGTATTAAGTTGCGCGATGGACGTACCGTCGGCGCGCAGGCCGTGATTATCACCACGGGAACTTTTCTCAATGGCCTGATCCACTGCGGCGAGCAGACGTATCCCGCGGGACGCAGTGGCGAGCCGCCGTCACAGCTACTGGGAGAATCGCTTAAGCTGCTGGGGCTGCGCGGCTGCAGGTTGAAGACCGGAACGCCGCCGCGGCTCGATGGCCGCAGCATCGACTGGTCGCGCTTCACCGTCCAGCCGGGCGACGCCGATCCTACGCCGTTCAGCTTTCGCACGCGCAAGATCGCGCAGAAGCAGGTGCCATGCTACATCGCATTCACTTCGGAGGAGACGCACCGCATCATCCGCGAAAACGTGCATCGCTCGCCCATGTACTCGGGGCAGATCAAGAGCATTGGCCCGCGCTACTGCCCCAGCATCGAAGACAAGATCGTCAAGTTTCCGGACAAGACCACGCACCAGTTGTTTCTCGAGCCGGAAGGGCTGAACACTCACGAGATTTACGTGAACGGCATGAGCACCTCCATGCCGATTGACGTGCAGCTGGCGGTGATCAACTCTGTCCCCGGGCTGGAGAGGGCGGAGATGCTGCGCCCGGGCTACGCGATCGAGTATGACTCCATCGATCCCACCGAACTGGCGCGAACGCTGGAGACCAAGAAGATCGCGCGTCTTTTCCTGGCCGGGCAGATCAACGGGACATCGGGCTACGAAGAAGCGGCGTGCCAGGGACTGATGGCGGGCATCAACGGCGCGCTGCAGGTGAAGAACCAGCCGCCACTGGTGCTGGACCGCACGGAGGCCTACACCGCCATCCTGATCGACGACCTCATCAGCAAAGGCACCAACGAGCCCTACCGCATGTTCACCTCGCGGGCCGAGTTCCGGCTGCATCTGCGCATCGACAACGCCGACCGCCGGCTGACTCCTCACGGCCGCCGCGTGGGACTGATCGACGATGCGGCCTGGGCCGACTTCCAGGCCAAACAGCAGCGCGCGCAACGGCTGACGGAGCTTCTAGACAAGACGCGAGTCTCGCCGGAGCTGCTGGAGCAGATCGAGCGGGCGCAACAGGAGCGCGTAGCACGCGTTTCGGCGAATTCTGCGGCGCTTGCAGAAGAGGACGATGCGGTGGTTGGGCGCGAGGGGGCTTCTGCGGCCGGCGAGTCAAACCTGGCGAGCGCTCTCGGATCGACGCTGGCGCAACTGCTGAAGCGGCCAGAGATGGTAGTTGAGGATCTGGCGGGCGTGGTGCGGGAGAGCTGTCCGGATTATTTTGCGGAGATCGATGGGCGCTTTGATGCGCATGAGGACGTATATCCGACCTCTGTCGGCCCCAGCGGAGCCGATCCCTCACCTTCGCTGCGGAGCGAGCAGGCCCCGAGCAAGGCCGCAGCTTCGGTTCGGCATGATGCTTCGCGAAGTGGTGCGCTGTCCGCAGCAGCACGCAACGAGATGAAAACGGTGGAGACGGAGATCAAGTACGCCGGGTATCTCGACCAGCAGCGCAAGTCGATCGAGCGTCTGAAGAAGGCGGAGCAGCGGGCAATCCCCGAGTGGTTCGACTATGCCAAGGTCAGCGGGCTTTCGCGGGAGATGAACGAGAAGCTGCAGCGCGTTCGTCCACGCACTCTGGGCCAGGCTTCACGGATTCCGGGAGTGACGCCGGCGGCTGTGAGTTTGATCAATGTGTATATCGAGATTCAGGGGAGAGCGCTGTCCCGAGCGTAAGCGAGGGATCACTATGGTCGCCAACCGCGTTCCCCTGTCTTAATGTGTCCAAGAGATAAGGTCCCTCGCTGCACTCGGGACTCTGGTCAGAGCGGAATATTCCCGTGCTTTTTCGCCGGGTTCTTATCGCGCTTGGTCTGCAGCATCTCCAGGGCGTCGATCAGGCGCTTGCGGGTTTCGCGAGGCTGAATGACGGCGTCGATGTAGCCGCGCTCGGCGGCGACGTAAGGATTGGCAAAACGCTCGCGGAACTCCTCGACCTTCTCCTGGCGCACCTCGTCCATCCACTTGCCTTTGTCCTGCATGCGCTCGACGGAAGCTTTGGCCCGCTCCAACTCGCGCTTGTACACGATGTTGACCGCGCCCTCGGGGCCCATGACGGCGATCTCCGCGGTAGGCCAGGCATAGTTCACGTCAGTACGGATGTGCTTGGATGACATGACGCAGTAGGCGCCGCCGTAGGCCTTGCGCGTGATCACGGTGATCTTGGGCACCGTGGCTTCGGCAAAAGCAAAGAGAAGTTTTGCGCCCTGGCGGATGATCCCGCCGTACTCCTGCTTGGTGCCGGGGAGAAAGCCGGGGACGTCTTCAAAGGTGATGAGCGGGATGTTGAAACAGTCGCAGAAGCGGACGAAGCGCGCGCCTTTGACGGAGGCGTTGATGTCCAGCACGCCGGCGAGAAATGCCGGCTGGTTGGCGACGATCCCCACCGGGCGGCCGTTGAGGCGGGCAAAGCCGATAACGATGTTCTTTGCGTAGTGCTCGTGGACTTCAAAGAAATAGCCGTCGTCGACGACGCGGTTGATCGCGTCCTTGATGTCGTAGGGCTGGTTGGATTCCGAGGGAACGACTTTGTCGAGCTCAGCGTCGGCACGGTCGATGGGATCGCTGCACTCGCGGCGCGGCGCGTCATCGAGATTGTTGGAAGGGATAAAGCCCATGAGCTCGCGGATCATGGACAGGCACTCGGCGTCATCGTGGGCGAGAAAGTGGGCTACACCGGAAGTCTCGTTGTGCGTGCCGGCGCCGCCGAGCTGCTCCTTGGTGACCTCTTCGTGCGTCACGGTCTTGATCACGTCGGGGCCGGTCACGAACATGTACGAGGTCTTATCGACCATCAGGATGAAATCGGTAATCGCCGGGGAGTAGACCGCGCCGCCGGCGCAGGGGCCCATGATGGCCGAGATCTGCGGGATTACGCCGCTGGCCAGAGTGTTGCGGAGGAAGATGTCGGCGTAGCCGGCCAGCGACATCACGCCTTCCTGGATGCGCGCGCCTCCCGAGTCGTTGAGCCCGATCACCGGCGCACCGGTCTTCATAGCCATGTCCATGATCTTGACGATCTTGCCGGCGTTGGCCTCAGACAGCGATCCGCCGAAGACGGTGAAATCCTGGGCAAAGACGAACACCAGGCGGCCCTCGATGCGGCCGTAACCGGTGACGAAGCCGTCGCCGTAGACCTTCTGCTCGCCCATGCCGAAGTCGGTGGAGCGGTGGGTGACCAGCTTGTCAAATTCCTCGAAGGTGCCTTCGTCGAGCAGGAACTCGACGCGCTCGCGCGCCGACATCTTGCCTTCTTTGTGCTGGCGCTCGCGGCGCTCTTCGCCGCCACCGGCCTCCGCCAGCGAGTCGCGGCGCTTAAGTTCGGCGAGCTTCTGTTCCAGGTTCATGGCAAAGAATTATAGCCATTGAAATGACGGGAAGATACGTGAGGCCGTGGGCCCGGTAGGAGTCCCTGGCTACGCTCGGGGACCGGGGGGCTTACTCCAGCGTATCGCCCGGCTGCCACTTCCATCTCTTCTTCTTCGCGTCCCAGAAAACGTTGGAGTCCATGAGTTGCGATTCCTGGACGCGGATCACGAAGATGGGAGGCTTGTTCTTCTTGACCAGCATCCGGCCGACCTCGATGGTGTCAAAGGGGACGTTGATGAGCACGAATTTGGCCTTAGGAGTCGCGGCGCGCCAGGCATCGGCGCCGGCGCCGAAGATGACCAGCAAGTCGTGATTGTGCTCGGGATCCGCGCGCCCGAAGCCAGCCGTCGCGCGCGGATTGCCGAAGCCAAAGTAGGTGTAGTAGGGATCGCTGACCTCGTATTTGAAATCGTAAGAGTCGGGCAGGGGATCTTTGCTATCAGCGACAATGGCCACGTCGTCCACGCCGTCACCGTCGAAGTCAGCCACGATGAGCGCAGTTTGCATCTTGCTGGTGACGGTAAACCCAGGGCCAAACTGCTTCTTCACCAGTGGACCTACGGCTTCTATTTTTGAAGAGCCTTGCGGATCGGTCGGAGCCGGGGCCGGACTCTGGGGCTGGACCGCCACTACCAGACAGGCCGCGAGGAAGAACGTGCGAACGGCAGAGTACATGCTGCCAGTGTACCCCCGTTTTCCGGCGCCGCTCAAAAACTTGCGGAGAGCGCACCAGAAGATAAAACCAGAGAGGCCGGAAGCAGCAGCTCTCCGAGCCGCGCGTCCAGCATCAAAGTGGGTAGAAAAACACAAATTTTAAACACTAACTGCAAGGCCCCTGGGAGAGGACAGGATCTGAGATGAGCGCACCATTGCGGCTGAGTCTGCTGCTCATAGCGATAGGGCTGGCCGGTTGCGGTGGTTCGGTGAGCCACTCGAACACGCCCGGGCCCACGCCTGCGCCGTTTACCGCGACGGCGGACCATGTAGTACTGGTGGTTCTGGAGAACCACAGCTTCAACGAGGTGATCGGCAGTTCTTCCATGCCTTACCTCAATGCCCTGGCGTCTCAGCATGCGCTGGCCACGAACTATTTTGCCGACGCGCACCCCTCGCTGACCGACTACTTCCTGCTGACCACCGGCCTGCCCGAGACCATCGATAACAACTTCGCCGGCACGGTAACAGATGACAACATGGTGCGGGCGCTTACGGGGTCGAACAAGACGTGGCGTGCGTACATGGAAGGATTGCCGTCGGTTGGCTATGCCGGCGACGACGTCTGGCCGTACCTCAAGCACCACGATCCTTTTGTTTACCTTTCCGACGTGCTCAGCTCAACTGCGATGAGCGCCAACGTGGTGCCTGTCACGCAGCTGAGCGCAGATCTCAGCTCGGGTACGCTGCAGAATTTCTCTTTTGTAGCTCCCGACGCGGAGAATGATGCTCACTCGTGTCCCGGCAACGCTCCCACTTGTCCGGATACGGACAAGCTGGTGAGAGCCGACAACTGGCTCAAGAACAACATCGATCCCCTGATCAACAGCCCGGCCTTCGGCAACGGCGTGGTGATCATCACCTGGGACGAGGGCGACGTTACCGACATCGCCAGCGGCGGCGGGCAGGTAGCCACCGTGCTGGTTGGGCCACACGTGAAGACAGGGTTCCGGTCAGTTACCTTCTACGATCACGAAAGCACACTGCGGCTGATCCTGGACCTGCTGCATGTGAGCGATCATCCCGGCGCGTCAGCCTTTGCGCCTTCCATGGGCGAGTTCTTCCAGTAGTTCAAAACTTCCGCAGATGCGGGGGCGGAGTTTAGTGATTGCAGCCGCCGAACGCGGCCCGCTTGACCATAACGCGCGTGGCGAACGGCCGGCCAAGGAAGTTCACGAACGGCGCCATGGCCTCAAAACTACGCGCCAGTTCGGGCAGCAGCCGGGGCGATGTAACCAGGCTTACGTCGAGAATCTTCACCAGGTACCACTGCTTGCGCTGGATCAGACCGGCAGCAGGATGGTTGGGGCAGATCCCGTTGGGCATGCGCTTCAACGGCTCGCCGTGCAACTCGCCCAGATTCTCGCGCAGCCCGGGGACGTTCAGAATGTCCTGGAATTCGCGGTAGTTCTCGGCGAGGAAGGTGCGATAGGAGGGCAGTTCATCGCGCGTGGGAGCGTAAGCGCCGCCCAGGGCCAGCAGCTCGCTGTCAGTGAAATGAAAGTAGAAGCACGGTCCGCGCAGGCGCTGCGCGCCATGGCGCGCGAAAGCGGCGGCAATGTGCGTCTGGTAGGGCTTCCTGCCGTGAGCGAAATGCGCGTCGCGATAGATGCGAAAGACAGATTTGTCAGGCGGCGTCACATAGTCCGGCGCAAAGCGCGCGAACTCCCGGCTCAGGCAGCAGGCCAGGTCCATCATGGGGACCTTGATCAGCGACTCGTACTGCTGCTGGCGAGGCTGAAACCAGCCCTTGCGGTTGTTGCGCTTGAGCTGGCGTAGAAACGTGAGCGCGTCTGGAGAAAAACCGGGAAACGCCTTCATTGCTTGCGGGCAGGCAATTACTTGAGCCATTGGTGGGAAGTTCCGATCTTCTAACTTCATTAGACTTTGCCAAGAATATAAGACGCGCGTGTCCGGCTTGACAAGCGGCAAAGAACGACAGAAGACCTGAATTGGCGGCTGAAAGTTACTTAGCCGCTCGCAGTTAGAAGGCCATGAACGGCATCTTTTTGGGCTTTGACTTACGGGCCATGACACGGTTAAGGAAGACAACCAGCGGCGCCATGGCGTCAAAGCGCCGCGCCAGTTCGGGAACCACCCGCGGGGTGGTGAGCAGCTTGATATCGAGCACGGCTTCCAGGTACCACTGGCGATGCCGCAGCAGCGCCTCAGCGGAGTGACCGCAAGGAAAGCCTTTGGGCAGGCGCGACATCTGCTCGCCTTGCAGGTCGCCGGCCACGCGCCGCAGCTTTTTGTCGCGCAACATCTCGCGGAACTCTTCATGATGCTCGGCCAGCAGGTTGCGATAGGCGAGCAGCTCATCGCGGTCGGGCGAGTAGACTCCGGCGAAGGCCAGCAGCTCAGTCTCGGTGAAATGCATATAGAAGACGGCGCCTTCGCGCTTCACGGCCGTGCGATGAGGAAAGATGGCGGCAACGTGGGTCTTGTAGGGCGTCTTGTCGGGGGAGAAACGGGTGTCGCGATAGATGCGGTAGACGGCCTTCTCCGGCGGCGTGACGTAGTCGGGAGCAAAGCGGGCGAACTCGGCGTTCAGCGCGTTGACCAGTTCCAGCATGGGCAGCTTGATCGCGGTTTCGTATTGCGCCTTACGCGGCTGGAACCAGTCGCGGCGGTTGTTGCGTTTCAGCTTGCGCAGGAAGGCAACGGCGTCAGGGGGGAAGCCGGGGAAACGGGACTTCAAGGGGAGCGGGGTTGCAAGTACGGTGGCCATGATTTGTTTCCTGTGCCGCCCCTACGGGGCTCGCCATTTATCTTTCCTGCTACCCAGGCCTTCCGGCCTGGGCTAGGCTCGTTCGCGCCTCCGGCGCTGGGGTTTCGCGCGGATCTGCGGCTAATTCAGCCCTACCGCCTTCTCGGCGATCAATTTCTTTATGCGGTCTACGAATTGCCCCACCGGTATCGTGCCTTCGGGTTGTTGCTGGCCGCGGACGCGGACATTGACCGTCCCCGCTTCGGCTTCTTTTTCGCCCACCACCAGTAAGAACGGCACTTTCTGCAAAGTATGCTCGCGGACTTTGGCGTTCATCTTCTCGTTGCGGTCGTCGACGTGGACGCGCACGCCGGCGTCCTTTAGTTGTTGCGCGACTTTCTTGGCGTAGTCGGTGTGCTTCTCGCTGATGGGGATGATGGCCACCTGCACGGGCGAGAGCCACACCGGAAAGGCACCGGCGTAATGCTCGATGAGCACGCCGAAGAAGCGCTCCATGGATCCGAAGAGGGCGCGGTGGACCATCAGCGGGCGTTTGCGCGTGCCGTCTTCGGCGACGTATTCCAACTTGAAGCGCTCGGGCAGGTTCCAATCGAACTGGATGGTGCAGAGCTGCCAGGGGCGGCCGATGGCGTCCACCAGCTTGACGTCGATCTTGGGGCCGTAGAAGGCGGCCTCGCCGGGAATGATCTTGTAGGGAATGTTGCGACGCTTGAGCGCGCGCTCCAGCGAGCGGTTGGCGGGATCCCACATCTCCTCGCCGCCGAGAAAATTCTTGCGGTCCCTGGGGTCCCAGGTGCTGAGCTCGACCTGGTATTCGGTGAAGCCGAAAGCCTGGAGCACGGCCAGGGCAAAGTCCATGCAGCCGACGATCTCGTCTTCGATCTGTTCGGGGGTGCAGAAGATGTGAGCGTCGTCCTGGGTGAAGCCGCGGACGCGCAGCAGGCCGTGCATCACGCCGGAACGCTCGTAGCGGTAGACCGTGCCCAGCTCGCCGTAACGCTGGGGCAGGTCGCGGTAGGAGCGCAGCGTGTTCTGATAAATAAGGATGTGCCCGGGGCAGTTCATGGGCTTGACGCGATAGTCGGCGTCGTCAAGCTTCATGGGCGTGAACATGTTCTGCGCGTAGTAGCCTTCGTGGCCGCTGGTCTTCCACAGGTTCACGCGAAACACATGGGGCGTGTAAACCAGCGAGTAGCCGCGGTTCAGGTACTCGGCGCGCATCCAGTCTTCCATCTCTTTGCGGATCAGCCCGCCTTTGGGATGCCAGAAGATCAGTCCCGGTCCGGCCAGCTCCTGGATGCTGAAGAGGTCGAGCTGCTGGCCGAGCACGCGATGGTCGCGCTTTTTGGCTTCTTCGAGCGCGATGAGGTGCTGGTCAAGATCTTTCTTGTTGAAGAACGAGGTGCCGTAGATGCGCTGCAGTTGCTGGTTCTTTTCGTCGCCCAGCCAGTAGGCGCCGGCGATGTTTAGCAGCTTGAACGCCTTGATACGTCCGGTGGAGGGCACGTGCGGGCCGCGGCAGAAGTCCACGAATTTGCCATTGCGGTAGACGGAGATGGGCTCGCCCGGCCGCGTGAACTGCTCAATGAAGTGGACCTTCATGAAGTCGCCTTCCGAGCGGAAGCGCTCCAGCCCCTGGTCGCGAGGGATGAACTCGCGCTCGAACTTCTCGTCGCGCTGAGCCACGTGCTGCATGCGCTGCTCGATCTTCTCCAGGTCCTCGGCGGTGAAGGGCGTGGGCCGGTAGAAGTCGTAAAAGAACCCGCTCTCGGTGGGCGGACCGTGGCCCAGCTTGGTTTCAGGGAAGAGCTCGAGCACGGCAGTGGCCAACACGTGCGCGGAAGAGTGACGGTAGACTTCCAGCGCCTCGGGATATTTCTCGGTGAGCAACTGCAGATCAACATCTTCTTCCAGAGGCTTGGTCAGGTCCACGACCTGCCAGCCGTCTTTGGAAGGCGCGGAGTGCATGCTGGCCGGAGTTTTTTCGCCGTTGGGGCTCGCGGCCGGCCCACTCGGTTGCGGGGCTGATTGCTGAGCACTGATTGCTGAGGGCTTTATTTTCGCCACCAGCGCGGCCTCGGCCAGCCGCGGGCTGATGGAGCGGGCGATCTCCAGCGGCGTGGTCCCTTTGGCGACTTCTTTCCTGCTGCCGTCGGGAAGAGTGACGGAGATCATTCCGGTTTGAACAGTTTGCGACATCGGGACTCGTGGAGCACAGGCGCTTCAGGCCGTGTGGAGATAATCTTTGAGTCTAGCGAAGGGGCGAGTGATGGTCAATTTGGCGGCGGGGGTACTATGACCTGAGGGCGTTTTGCTACACCTGAGGCCCTGAGGGGGAGCGGGCGGGGGGGGAGCGTGGGGAGTGGGGGGCGGCGGATGGGCACCCAGGGCCTGCGCCAAAAACGGGAATCCCGCCTTTGCACAATTGCATTCACAACCATGCGGCGCACGGCGGATTTCCGCTGTAATTCGTCAGCGGATAGAGCTATTCTTCACGCATCAGTCCATGAAACCGCAAGTGGCGCACGGTTCCTCCAACGCACGTATTGAAACGATCCCCAAAGATGACATTTGAATCCAACCCGCGTCGAGATGCCTGGACAACGATTGCTGGGTTCATTTTCCAGGTGAACACTACAATTGTGCGCTGGCTTAATCTTCAGGACGGAGAGGTGTTAGAGCTAGAACGGGGAGAAGATATTGATATTGTCCAGACTGAGTTTAGCGATGGAGTAATCAACGCTGATCGCGTCTTGGAGCAAACCAAAAGGAGGACGAGCGCTGTCTTAACCCTGAAAAGCCCAGAAGCACTGGAGTCTGTCGCGAACTTCGCCGAGCATCGCAGCATTAATCCCAACCTTCGGTTAAAGTTTCGTTATGTCACCACCGCCTCGGTGGGAATTGAACGCAGCTGGCCGTATAAGAACGGTGGCATCCCAACGTGGGAAGCGATACGTCGCGGAGAGCTCAGTGAGGCTGATCGACGTGCCGCGTTGGATGCGATAAAAGAATTCTTGCTCCGATGCGACTGTCCAGACCAAATTCGCGGCGCATGGAAGCACCTACAAGACTTCTTGAGTAGTGCTGATAACGAGGCTTTAACTCACTTTATCGAAGCCTTCGAGTGGAGCGCTTCCGTCGGTGACTATCATGAGATCGAAGCCGAAATTAAGGCGACGTTGCTCAAACTCGGGTATCGGGATTCCGAGGCCAGTGCTCAGCAATTATTTGAGCGGCTGTTTGTGTACGTCTTTAGACGATTAGCCCAACCGGGACTAAAGCAGTTAAGCAAGGACGAGTTATTCGCGGAAGTGAGTCAGACATCTGTTTCGGATGTCGATCATGCACTATTTCAATTCATTACATCACAGGTGGAAATCCTTTCGAGTCGACTCTCGAAGGTGGAGCAAGAGGTCGAGAAATTGGCTGCTGTGCAGCAAAGCATCTCCGCCATTGCTCACGCTGAAGGCGTAGCGATATCGCTCACCAGCCCTGATCAGGGCGTAATCTTCGACCAACCAGAGTTGGTATCGCCAGCTATAAAGAGACATGAGGCTATAAGGACGATCCGTGAGTGCCTGAAGCACAAAACGCTAACGATGATTGTGGGTGAGCCCGGCTCAGGAAAAACCCAGCTGTGTTTGTTAACCGCAGAAGAAATTAAGGCCTCGCTTGTTTGGATAAGCATCCCGAGAGGTTCCGAGGAAGCGCAGGCCTGTATGACCTTGGATCGTGCCGTTGAACTGATCACAGGAAGCCAAAGACAGAATCTGAGCATTAAGGAGTGGTATTCCCAAGCGGCGAAAGTGGTAGGGGGCAAGCTGGTCGTCCTTGACGATATACCACGGGTGCTGCCTGGGAGTGCGCTTGCACGACGTGTGGAAACGTTGGCAAATTGCTCGGAAAAGGAGGGGGTAAGGCTCCTTGCTACATCGTTTCATCGGCTCCCGACAATAGCGGCAACCTTCGGCGAAGTGGATGTACCCAGGTTGACTGAAGCAGAAATAAGCGAGTTGTTGGGGCTGTATGGAGGTCCGCCCAGTGTCACAAAAGGCTTGGCCAGGATCCTTGCAACCCTGACACAAGGTCTTGTTGTTCTGGCTGTTGCCGCAGCGCGCTACTGTTCAGCGCAGAAGTGGGCGGTCAGCGGAGATCAGTTGGA
Source organism: Candidatus Angelobacter sp. (assembly GCA_035307585.1). GTDB lineage: Bacteria > Acidobacteriota > Terriglobia > Terriglobales > Acidobacteriaceae > Angelobacter. The sequence continues at coordinate 47,801 of DATGHX010000068.1, read as the reverse complement.
AGGTCTACTCCGGGGGGACTTTTCGAAGACCCTTAAGCATGATTCGAAGGCTCTGCTAGAACTCACCATGCCCGATCCCGAAGCGCGCGCTTTACTCTATCGCTTGTCACTTGTGATTGGAGGCTTTTCAAGGAATACGGCCGAAAGGGTTGCCGCTGTCTCTCCGCGAATCGCACTTCCTGGCGAAAAGTTGGAACGCTTGATGGGTCTATGGATACAACCCTTTGTTGCCAACAAATTTATCCAATCGCCTCTGCTGGATTCTTCGTTGGGAACTTATCTAGATCAACGAACGCAGGCCGGAGTCCATGCCGCTCTTGCAGTCGAAATCCTTCGCGGCGGCACGCTCGATCCCTTACAAGTACTCGCCTGCATTCATCACTTGAATTCAGCTGGTCTGTCTAATCGAGCCGCTTTGATACTGATTCAGGCTCTTCTAGCTCTAACTGAAGACACCGATGTCTTCGAACGGGATTGGGGATTTTCCAGTCTTTGGGCCACAATTCCTCTTCCTCCAGAAGTGGACGTTAATTTGCGAGTGTATGCGCGCGCTCTACAGGCGGTTGCACTGGAGATGATGGGACGACCAATCGAGTCGACGTTACGTGATATTGAAGGGCTGGTTGCAGAGGCAGGGCCTGCGGCTTGGGGGACTGTGATCGCTTCAGGTTTTCTTGCTATTCGACTCTACAGAAGGTTGCCACAAGTTGCAAATCAACACCTCATCGCAGCTCTTCATGGCTTTGGCGCTGCAAAACTGCCTGACGGCACTTCAATTCCGCGAGCAAAAGGGCCTGCACTGGAAGGTTTACTTTGGGCAACCGCGAATGCGGCTAGCTCGGATGCGGATGTTCAATCGTGGATCGACGCCGCAAGACGGTTGAGTAAGGAAGAGGTGCAGCGTCTGGCAGATTCGGACCTGGCGAGTGACAATGCAACATTACTCTCGGATGGAATCTGGTTACGTGAATACAGGAAGACTGGCGAGAAAGATTGGGGCAAAGTGGAGACTCTCGTCAAGCGTCTCGAAGAGCTCGGGGCGGAAATTAATTTACCTATCCTCCATGTGGCTGCTATTCGAACATTGATCATGCTTCGTGCTGAATTCCTGAACGACGTTGATGGAGCGGTAAGACTTGCGGAAACAGAGCTCGCGAAAGTTAAAGACAATGAGAGTGTGTTTTTGATAGTAGAAGTCACTGGCAGGCAACTCTCGTATGCGAAACGCTCTGCTGCCGCAATCATTTGGCTCAGAAAGGCACGGTCAATTCCTGTAAAGGGTAATTCTCTTTTGCGGCGAAATGTACTGATTACCCTAGCAGAGGAGGAGGGAAAGCGTGACCCAAAATTGGCTGCAGGCTATGTAAGAGAAGCCCTTGATGTATCGCGCGCAGAAAATCTCCAAACGCACCGCATCGTTGAGGTGCTCGCGGAGTACGCCTTGGCATTGTGGAAGTCGGGTGATCGTCAAAATGCCTTTGTTGCTTTCGACGAAGCCGTGCGTCTCTTATTCACCTGCGACGAAACTGATCCGTATTGGAAAAAGCTATTTCTGGCCGTCTTTGCAGTCGCTTACTACCTGAGTTCAATGGCGTTTTACGGAAGGCCTCCAAGTGTTCCGAACTATCAACCTCCCCAGCAAGGGCAGTTCTTAGGGCTGGATAACCTTGATACCAGAGCATTCGTTCCTGCGCAGAAAGCTTTTGTGAGAATGAAGATGGCGATGTTTGCTGAAGCGGTAGACCAAATCCGACAAGCTGGACAATGGGCCTTAGCGGCCATAACAGCTGCGGATGAGATCGCGGGTGCAAGAACAATTTACTCCCTGGCATGGTTGGCTATAGTTCCGGCAGTCCTAGAAGGCCATTACGCTGACGCATGTCGAATGGCTGCGCTAATGGCAGACTCACGCTCTCCGGATGTCCCAGCCCTGGAAGAGGTCGGTTTCACAAAGTCCGAGGAAAGGGACCGAATGCAGCAGCTCTTGAATAACCCATGGAAGGGTGCCTGGGTAATGATGTATCTCGCCATGGCGTTAGTTTGTCGGCTCGCGACATTGCAAATCAGGGGCACACCGACTGAAGAACTCGGACTTGCGACCGAGGCGGTGACCAAGAGCTGCCCTGGAGATATACGCATTGAAAACATCGCAAAAGCTATTCGCGCAGTGCTGTTGGAGGATCACGAGTGGAACGAATTGCGAAGTCGTGGCGAGTCACTGATGGGAACCGAAACTGCAATTGCTTTGGTGTACTTCGTCGGAAGTGCTTTGAAGCGACCGCTGGCACAGGCCCTTAACATGCAGGTGTGGGTTGCAGAGCACGCTGAAAAGTTATTCGGCGGCTTTCACTCATTGCGGCAGGCGATTATCTGGCCTTTTTATAAAGTGTTTTGGTTAGACGTTGTCTCGCGAGAACCAGAGCATTTTCGAACCGCAGAAGGATACACGAGGCGCCAAGTTGACGCATTCGCTGCAGATATCTCTTTGGAGGGCGTTAAACGACTATTGGTGTCGATGTCATTTTGCCTTGGGGTTGATTTGCCAGACAGCGCGAAGGAATGGCTTGAAGGAAACTAGACGCTCTCTCCAGGGAAAACCCCAACGAGTGCCGCCAGCGCCTGCCAGTGCCGTGGATGCGGACGACGGCGGCCCTTGCGGATATCAGCTGCGTAAGACAGGGATATTTGGAGAGTTGTTGCAATAACGGCGTTTGTGGCGCTCCTCAGTAGAGGTTGTATTTTGCGTGCGTAAGTATCTTCATTCAACCATGCGGGATGATTCGCGGGTGTCCATGCGTGTTGGGCAAAAGCATTGCGTCGCTGCGTGTCTGCCCGGCTTGATTGGGCTTGATCGCTTTGTGCCGCGATGCGCCCGATCTTGGCTGCCTGCACGAGGGATTTTGTGGCGATTGGCAGAAGACACTCGGCGCAGTGGGTATGCTTCGACGAGATGGGATTGCCGCAGCCAGAACAAAGGTGCTGGGGTGGTGGTGCAGGTTCCATAGGCAAATGGGGCAGGTGGCCCCTTGCCTCGCGCCTGTATCCTTGCGTCAAGCGTGTTGCTGGCGGCCGCACTGACTTTTTGGTCGCCGACCAAAACTCATGCGCAAGCCACTCGGCAAAGGGTGCTACGGCGCGCCCCCAGGCCGGGCTCGTTTCTGCGAGTCGGATGGCGAACGGCGCCATCAAACGGCAGTTGCCATCACGTTGCTCAAAGAACCACTCTCGTCTGAGCGACTCACGAGTAATCCAGTCAAGAACGTAAGCATCGATTTGAGGCCGCACGGGTTCCATAACATCGCAGGCCAGACTGTCGCGAGCGGGCGTGTCAACATGTAAAACGCCGAGGCCAGCATCAAGCCCCAGCGTGGAAACTGCTAAACGGGCCTCCGATTCGAGCAGCGCGTACAGATAGTTCAAAATTGCGTTCACCGGGTTTGCGGCGAGTCGGCAAGATCCGGTCAGAGGCGATTGACGGCTTCCAAATGTGCGCCAGTGTTCAGGCACGCGCCGAAGATCGGTTTTGGGAAAGTTGATCGTCAGATTGCGCCAAGCTGACCAGTAGGCACCTGCGGCTTGCGCTTCAATCGAGCGCACGGTTGGAATTGTGTCAGCCGATTCCAGTTCTGTCCGATATTGAGCGATGGCCCGAGCGGTCCTCGAATCGAGCAGCTTATATTGGGCAACACTCTCTTGACCGATGAGCTTGTGGGTAATGAGCGCACGCGCGATTCGCAACGCAGCATCGGAAGTGTGGGCAAGCGCTTGTGCGCGGCGCAGCCTCGCATCTGAGGGGCGAACCGGGCCGGTGGTGACTAGGACCGACCCGTCTCGGTCGAGCATGACGAATGACGCGTCTTGATTCGCAAGCCAGCGGAGTGCCTCAAAAGTGACGAAGCCGTCGCTTCCAATCATCACTAACCGGCGCAGGCCGTGACCCACGCGGGCGAGCCTGATCCGGCGGCGCTCTGAGCCAATGCCGTCCTCGATTTCGAGATGGCCGGAGCGCATACGCACGCGCACACCGAAACCGTAGAGCGTGAGGACACCGCTTCTGCTGATGGGAGATTTGCAGGCTACGTTTAAGTTAGATAGCGTGTAGGGAGCCGTCACGGAGACATACCTCCTTGCGGTTAGGGTCTGCCGTCCTGCTCGTAACAGGCAGCAGACCCGCATTTCATTTCATCTTCTTCAAATACGTCTCGACAGCACGGCGGAAGAGTTCAGCCATCGGCGCGCCTGTCCTAGCAGAAAGCTTCTTAAGCTTCGTTACTAGCTCTTCTGAGAGCCATACAGTCGTGCGCTTCTTCGTCATGTCATAATTATACACTATGTATGTCAATGTATGTCATTCGATATGTCAAGGATTTACCCTGGTGCGCTTTGAGAGAGAATACGCTCTAGGCCGGTCCTAGGCCTTGCGACGCTTTCTAGGAATCGGGCAGTGACACTGTACGGAACCTCGCCTGATTGTGGTTGCCGCTTCGCGCTCTCACAGAGCCTGATTGCCTCTTCCAGGTGGCGACGATTTTCCTGTAGATATTGGGGGAGATAGTTGGGCACCCGCTTTTCCAGATAAGGCACGGTCTTAGGCAGCCGCTTGATCTGCTGATCGACCAATTGCAGCATTGACGAGAATTTTTGTGTTCTGCGTTTGGTCCATGCCTTTTCAATGACCTCAAACACCTGGAAATTTATATGTGGTGGACCTTCGAATGGGAACTTCTCTGATTTGCGGAAGGAATCACGGCAACCCATCTCGGGCAATCCGGCTATCGCTCTGGCGAACTGCCTTGGATGGTGATGTGCTCTCCTTTCTGCGAAAAATCTCAGGATGTCGTTCCGTGCGAATCCGGCTGCTTGATCCTGATAAAGCCGATCTAGTTCGTCGGCTTCGGCGCATTGGCTCTTCCGCTCATCTTTTGTCTCTTTAAGTGCCTTTAGTCGTTTCTTTTTCTCTTCTCTGGCGACTAACCAGTTCGGCTTTGTTGCCAAAGCCAGAGACTCTTTTAGGCCAGAAATGATGCGCTCTTCGTTTTCTAATTCATCTTTGCCCTTCTTGAAATCGAAATTCCGATTCGAGAGCTCGATCTTTGCGGCTTCGCGATATCTGAACTCAGCCTTATCGAATTCCCTCTGTGCAACGGTCAGAAAATTCCCCTTGGTTGTATATTCTTTCTTGAGTTTTACCCGATTGCTGATACGACGAGTGATTTCCTGCTTTAGTTCTTGGCTATGCTTAAGACTTGCGTCACGCACTGCTCTCCTGGCGTCATTGAATTCTTCAAGCTGTCTCATGTAAGCGTCTTCCAGTGCCCGAAATTTTGTGCGTGCCTCACCTAGCCTCAAGAGGGTCCGTCTTACCTCATTTGACGTTGCTAGCACTGAAGTCGGGCGTAGCAGGAACGCCACGCGGTCGCCGTGGTACCTAGAATGAAGCGGCTGAAGAGCATCTTTGATCTCGTCAGGCGATGAGTACTTCCCATGGCTCCGTATGCATTGTAGTCGCCATCCGATGAAAGGCCAGCTCTCTTCAAACAAGTTTGCGAGGTCATTTAGTCGCCCCCAAAAGATATTGTCCTGCACAGCACTTCGCCGACCCGGTCCTCTCATTTCCGGGCTCTGCTGAACAACCGCCGATATTAGCGGGTAGCCTAAAGGAGAGAACACATTGAGCGAGCCTTGTTGCTCACTCGTCCCACGTTTGGGACCTGATTTCTTCGTGCTCGACTTCTTAGGGCTCATTTTTGACTGCTCAAAATGATGCAACGATTTAAACCTATCGCCAGAAAATTCCCAACGGGACTGACCTAGCCGCCAGGAAATCGCAAAGGGCCCATTTTTCGAGTGTGGCTTTATTGGCTTTATTGCCCCTTTGCGATCCCCAATCTGAAACTATGCCCACGCGCAAGTCTACTTCGCGCAGCGAAAATGGCGAACCAAAAACAATCTCGAAATCGAGGCATCACGGGCCGGGCGCGCCAGCGCAACATTCCAATCGCCCGCCTGCCGGAACGCAGCTACGATGCCCGTCAACGGGCCCTCCACGTTCTCGCAGCCATGCGCCACGATCTAAAACTGTCGTTGACTCACGCTGCAAAACTGCAAGGCGTCAGACCCGAAACGGTCAAGAAATACTTTCCGTCGGCGCTCAAAAAGGCAAATGGAAAATTCCAGGCCACGAAAACCGACCGCTATACGACAACGCTTTACGTTCCAGGTGCTGATGGCAATGAAGTTCCCGTGAAGACTCGTTCGTCAAGGGAACGTGAACAGCTAGGCCAGTATCTTGGTGACCTGGGTCGCTATTTGGGCGGGAATCGCAAGGCACTTTCCAAATGGCACGGAAAGAAGGTTGCAGGGATCGAGCTTGTTACCGACAAACGCACGCTCATGGCCATCGAACCGGCGCTGTCCGATTTCTCCCTCTATCGTTCATTCAATTCTGGTCACGCATGAGAGATCGGCAGCCAATCCGCACGGCACGGCGCAAGGCGCGGCAGCAAGAGCGCGAACGCCAGGGAGTCGCAGTTCCGCCCTGCGTTTTGTGTGTCCACGAACACCACACCGCAGGCAGGCACCATGATCCACAACTGAAAGCGCCGCTTTGCGAAATGCATCATCGCGAAGTTCACGAGCAAATGCTTCGCGCTGGGGTCTCGCTGAGATTCGAACGCAGTCGGCACAAGAGAGTCGCCATGGGTCTCCGAGGCATCGCAGTCTATCAACACGCGCAGGCCGACGCGTTGGAGCGGATGGCCGATTTATTGGACCAATTGGGAGGTAGTCAGCATGAACGCCGACCATCATGACATCTACGTTCGAGCACATACCATACAACTTGAGAAGAAACAGCGCAGAAATACGCGCCAAGATGATGAGGCCAAATGGCCCGATTGTGCGCTCGTTTTCGATTGCGAATCGCGCACTCGCGCGGACCAAACTCTGATGTTCGGCTTCTGGCGCTTTTGCGAATTGCGAGATCACACATATGTATGCACCGAAGAGGGTATCATCCACGGCGATAGCCTGAGCGCGGAAGAATTTGACTTGCTTCGCAAGTACGTCAGGGACACGAAGCCCGACACGGCGGATGAGGGCTGCGACCGCTTGCGCTTTTATTCTCGCTCAAAGTTCATCGACGAAGTGTTTGGGATAGCGATTCAAGCCAGGGCGCTAATCGCGGGGTTCAACCTGCCATTCGATTTGAGCCGTATCGCTCTGGATTGGAACCCGGCAGAAAATGGCGGATGGACGCTGATCATGAAACAGTGGCGCAACCCGGAAACCGGCAAGTTAGAACCCAACGAATCCTTTCCTCGTGTGGTCATAAAGGCCCTTAATAGCAAAGCAGCCATTATCAATTCCACGCGCCCTCCCATGTCCCTCAGGAAGCCAAAAGGGAAGCGAGCGAGGCTCTGGCCTGCCGCTAGATTCCTGGACGTGCGAACTCTCCTTTGGGCGCTTCGCAACAAATCCTATTCCTTGAAAACAGCATGCAAGGAATTCGGAGTTCCAGGCAAACTGGACCACAAGCCGTGCGGACGCGTGGACTCGGAAGAAATCGAATACTGCAAACAGGACGTGCGAGCCACAGTAGAGCTGTTGAATGCGGTGAAGCGGGAGTACGACCTGCATCCTATCGCCCCCGGCCCCGACAGAATGTTCAGCCCGGCTAGCGTGGCGAAAAGCTATCTCGAAGAATTGAAAATCGTGCATGCGAGTGAAAAGGTGCAAGACGCTGATTACGCTTATGGCATTTTCATGCAAAGTTACTTTGGCGGACGCGCAGAGTGCCGTATCCGTAACTGGGAAATGCCAGTCTGCCCCGTGGATTTCATGTCGCAGTACCCGACCGTGAATGAACTTTTGGGCAATTGGAAGGTTCTCACAGCAAAGCTGGTGACCTTCCCTGACGTGACGACAGAAGTGCGACAACTTCTCTCCCAAGTGACACTTGAGCGCTGCTTTGACCGCAAGCTGTGGCCGCAATTCAAATTCTTTGCCCTCGTTCGCCCCGACCACGACATACTTCCGGCGCGCACCGCTTACAATGGTGCGACCCAGAACATTGGAATCAACTACCTTACCAGCAAAGAGCCAATCTGGTTTGCAGGGCCGGACATTATCGCAGCCATTCTGTTGTCGAATGGAAAAGTTCCACACATCGAGAAGGCAGTCTGCATCGCGCCACACGGTAAACAAGCGGGATTAGGTTCCACATCCCTGCGCAGCATGGTTCGAGTCAATGCCAACAAGAACAGCTTCTTTAGGCACGTCATCGAACAGCGAGCGGTCCAGGAATCCAATGCGGCGCTTCATTACTGGCTGAGGATCCTCGCCAACAGCGGATCATATGGCCTGTTTGTGGAACTCAACCCGAACAAGTCCGACGCGACAGAGCTAAAGGTCTTTTCAGGCGAAGAGTGTTTTGAAACAACTTCGGACGTGATAGAGGAACCCGGTAAGTGGTTTGCGCCGCACATCGCTTCTCTTATCACGTCAGGCGGCCGCTTACTCCTGGCGATGCTCGAAAAGTGCATCACGGATGCAGGCGGGACTTACCTGTTCTGCGACACCGACAGCGCGGCGATAGTCTCAACGAAGGACAGGCAGCGCATACCGATGCCGGAAGGCGCAGCACCGATTACGGCGCTTTCCTGGGCTGAAGTGCAGCGCATCGTTGACAGCTTCGAGTCCCTCAACCCCTACAACCGCAAATTGGTGCCCGGTTCGATCCTGAAGGTGCACAAGCTGAATTGGACTCGCGACGGACAGCGCCGTCAGCTATACGGCTACAGCATTGCCGCAAAGAGATACGCGCTTTACACGAAGACTCAAAACGACATTCAGATCGTGGAGCCCAAGGCGCACGGACTCGGCTACTTTTATCCACCGAAGGATTCACCCGAAGGCTGGGACCATGAAATCCCTAAGTGGATATTTGAGGCTTGGGACTGGATCATGCGCGGGGTTCTCGGATTGGAGCGCATCAAGCCGGCTTGGTTCAATCTTCCGGTAATGATGAAGTTGACTCTCAGCACCCCGCATCATGCTCTGAAGAATCTTGCCAAGGGACCGCTCACACGCCCGTACAACTTCATGATGATCCCGCAAATTTGCCGCTTTGGATGCCCGCAAGACGTTGACCGGGCCAAGTTCACGCTGATAACCGCGTTCTCATCCGAAAGGGACCATTGGCTGCGCTCGAAGTGTATCAACATCCACGACTACCAGTCGCCCGTTTATGAACTGACGAACGAATACGATGGCCGCAGCGCACTCCCAAAGAATTTCTTCATGCTCCTCGACTCATACCAGAACCACCCTGAGGCCAAGAGCCTCGGGCCCAACGGGAATCCGTGCGAGTTTGACACCCGAGGATTGCTGCAGCGGGCGCACATCGTTGCGACCTGGCCGCCGATCTACATCGGAAAGGAATCCGACCGCCATTGGGAAGAAGGCGAAGATCTGAGTTTGTTGGATTTCAAGGCCATTGAATACAAACGGAAAGGAAAAGCCATTGCGACCGATGAACAATTGGCGAGGATCGCAAAGGCTCCGAAGCGGGAATTCATGCGCCGTGGAATCAATCAGCACACGCTGGAGAAAATCTGTCGGCGGGAACCTGTGCGGGCAGCGAAGTTAGGAAAGTGTTTGAAAGTGTTAGAGGAGTACGAAACGGAACGGTCAGCGAGCTGTTAGTGACTTTCTGGCGCTTCGGGTCTTTACAAAAGAATTACAGTCACGGAGGAGTCCGCTGTCAAGGCCGTTTTTGCTCGTTTATGTTCTACTTGACCTCAGTCGGTGTAACATTGACTTCTTACCGACCTCATCCAGGATTCACGGCAATTATGGCTACCGTTTATTTTGTAGACGATGACTTTGCCAGCGAAATGATTGTCGAGAACCTCACACTCCGAGGACACACAGCCGCACGAATTTCCACGGTTGACGACGCTTTGAAGAGAATCGGAGAGATCTGCAAAGCTGATCTCGTTGTGTTGGACCTCGTCATGCCGCATTCCGCAAGCGCGGCAAGCGCAACTGATGGCGAGAGGTCAACTGGAATGCGAGTTTACCGGGCGGTGCGCGACTACCGTCTAGATTTACCCATTCTAGTGTTTACAGCCAATCAAGACCCCACGATTCTGGACATTATTAACGTTGACCCATTTGCTCGGTTCGTTTCACGCTGGTCTTCGCCTAAGTCCCAAGAGTTCTTGGACATGATTCTGGAAATGCTCGGAATTGAGACGACTGCGGAGTTGCCCCGAGCTTTCATCGTGCATGGGCATGATGACGCAACAAAATTAGAGGTCAAGAATTATCTTCAAAACACTCTCAAGCTTCCGGAACCGATCATTCTCCACGAACAGCCAAACTCCGGGCGAACGGTGATCGAAAAATTTGAAGACTATGCATCCAGCGTCGAATTGGCCTTTGTGATACTTACTCCAGATGATCGCGCGGCCGCGAGTGGAGATAGTGACGTAGAAAAACGGCGAGCGCGTCAGAATGTAATATTGGAACTTGGTTTCTTCCTGGGCTCTTTTGGACGGCGGTCAGGTCGCGTCTTCTTGTTACACAAAGGCCCGATCGAAATTCCAGGCGATCTTGCCGGAGTCATCTACTTAGACATCTCTCACGGGATTTCCTCTGTGGGCGATGCAATTCGGCGTGAGCTTGAAGCAATTGCGCAGTAGTACGTAGGATGATATGAGTTCATCTCCACAACCCGAAGACCTGCAGGCTCAGATTAGATATCTCACCGAGCAACTCCAACGTGTCAATCGTGAACGCATCGAGTACCTCCAGAATGTTTCGCACCAAATGGTGGCCCCACTCAACGCGATGAAATGGCACATTGAGAATTTGACGGGGGGGCGCGTACGTGACCTCGAACGAATTCGCAAAGTGCTGCGGTCTGTATATTCTCAAGCGACGCTTGCTGTTCATCTGGCTAAGAATTTTTCACTGATGTCTAACTTGGAGTCCGATCATACATTGAAGTCTTTGCGCGAGCCTTTGCAAGCTGTCAGCCTATCTCAACAAGCCGTAAATCTCGCGGACGATTTTCAGCCGCTAGGTTGGGACAAGCAAGTGAATATCAGCGTCGATGATCGCTTGCTAAAACAAGCTCCATCAGTCCTCGTAATAAAGCCTTTAATCAGTCAGGTTTTCAGCAACGTAATCGAGAACGCGGTGAAATACTCTGACCGCCTGACGGCAATACGCATTGATGGGTGCTACATTCCGGAGCGTGACGCAGTGAGTGTATCCGTCCACAATTTCGGAATTCCATTGCCTCACGCTGATACGCAGCGTGTATTCGAGCGCGGGTACAGGACCAGTGAAGCAAAGAGTGTGTACCCAGCCGGAACTGGATTTGGGCTTTATATTGCCAAGAAAATTGTAGAGATTCATCAGGGAGAAATCACTGCGGCAACGGAAGGAAGAAAGACCATATTTACTGTAACTTTGCCCGTCAAAGCGTTGGCTAGCGAAGCGAAGCAAGATCATGCCAAAAACAGTCCTATTAGTCGACGATGAACAAACGTTTCTGGAGGCACTTGAAGATGCACTTGATTACGACGGCTATCGAGTTCTGAAAGCTCGCGATGTGTCGAGTGCGTTGGAAATCTTGGGCCGCGAAGCGATAGACGTCGTTACCGTTGACATCATGTTATCCCCAGGCTCAACCCTGCAGGGGAAGGTAGACCCGCAACGAGCGGGAATCTACCTGTGTGAATACCTTGCTAAGAACCATCCGTCAGTCCCAGCATTCTGTTTGAGCGTCGTGAGCGATCACGCCACGATCAGTCAGATTCAGACCCTCGGTATCCGGTTCTTGCGCAAAGGCGAAACACCGCTGCGAACCGTGTTGAATATGATTCGATCTCGCCTGACCGGCCTTGCCTATTCCACAGAATGGAACGACAACTAGTGTTCACAGAACGCTCAAAAAAGTGCAGAAAGCTTTTCGTGTAGACCGGTCTGCGCATTCGCCGCCCCCTTCCCCTTGCAGTAGCTCCCGGCCCCCCCCCGCCCGCTCCCCCTCAGGGCCTCAGGTGTAGCAAAACGCCCTCAGGTCATAGTACCCCGTCAATTTGGCGGCGGGATAAACGGACCGCTGTAGACGACATGCCCCAGGTGCTCGCACTCTTTTCTTCCTGCGGGGCGGGACAGCGGAACATTTTTTCGGCGCCAAAAGGTCGATATCGCCTCTCGTGATCGTCGAGTTGATGAGACAGAATAGGAGTGTTGGGGAGGGTGACATGAAGTACTTGTGCCTGGTGATTGTGGACGAGAAGAAGCTGAAGGCACTGTCCAAGCGCGATTCGCAGGCCCTGGATGATGTGAGCATGGCGTACGACGACAGGCTGCGCCAGAGCGGGCACTTTGTGGCGGCCCAGGCGCTGGAACACGTGAGCACGGCTGCGACCTTGCGGCTGCGTAGGGGCAAAGTTTCGGTAAGTGACGGACCGTTCGCAGAGACCAAGGAGCAGGTGGGAGGATTCATCCTGATCGAAGCCAAGGACCGGAATGAGGCGGTCGAACTGGCGGCGAAGATTCCCGCGTTGCGCTTCGGAGGAGTTGAGGTGCGGCCGGTGAAAGAGCTGGTGGCCGCAAAGCAGCCTCGATCTTCCCGGCTGTCCGATCATCAGGCCCTGGCTCGGCCGGTTTCACGACGGCGCAGATACTGACATATCGACGCAATCAGTGTGACTGGCTGCGGCTGGCAGGCGGGACAATTCCGTTCATGCGCAAGTACTCCACCATTTGTCCGTAATGATCGAATGCGTGGGCAACGCCAAAGGAAGCCAGGCGCAGTCGGGTTGATTTGCTGTGCTCCGGGTTCTGCAACATGTTTTCCGGCGTCAAGGCCGCTGCGGCCCGGTGGCCCAGGGCAAAGGAGTCCTTGAGGAAGCGCACGATCTCTGCCTTGCTCTTCACGTTCTCCGGACCTTTTCCGTCATTAAACAGGCCCTCGGGGATCTTGTCGCCGGTAAGCGGCGACCAGATGGCATAGTTGGAAGCGGCCACATGCTTGAGCTGAGCCGCAAAGGTGCGCACGCCTTTATAGTCGGCGCCGGGAATATGCAGGGTCTCCGGCGAGAAGTTGAACTTGTCTTCCGGCATGGCCTCGGCAAGATCCAGAATCTGTTTTTCGACCCCGCTGATATCGCGATCCAAGATGGAAGTCACGGTTGGCGGTGGAGACGGTTGCGCCTGAGCCGCACTCGCTGCCGGCGCGCCATTCGCACTCTGCCCGACGGCAGCCGCGGCAAAGCTCAGAGTTGCGAGCAGCAGGAAGGTTGGTGGCTGGTTCATGTGTGGCGACTCCTGATCTGCTTAAACGTAACAGCCAACGGCAAAGCCGGTATTCCAAGACTAGACGTGATACGAGCACTTTGGGTAGCAGAAACGGACTGGATGGGGGAGCATGGCCGCTCCGCCGGCACAATCGCAACCGCGCGGGCGGATCGCGGCGGGTCCTCATCGGCGACGTAATACAATCCGTATCGAGCACCACTACAAAAGATCTGCAGCACCATCGGAGAGAGAACAACAATGACGATCAGCGAGGCGCAGCGCGATGTGCGTGCCACTTTTATAGGTGGGTTTGCGGGTCAACTGGTTTCGAGTTTCATTTGGTCTGTTTCGGCGGGTCTGGCCACGTGGTACTCGATCAGGGCCGGCATTGTGATGCTGGTGGGAGGCGGCTTCTTCATCTTTCTGTTGACGCAGCTGCTGTTGCGAGCGATGGGCGGGCCCTCGTCGCTGCCGAAAGGGCACCCGATGAACGGGCTGGCGATCCAGATCGCGTTCACCGTGCCGCTGAGCCTTCCGCTGATTGCGGCGGCGACCATCCATCAATTGAGATGGTTCTATCCGGCCTTCATGATCGTGGTGGGCGCGCACTACCTGCCATTCATTTTTCTGTACGGCATGCGGCAGTTCGGTGTTCTCGCCGGGATCCTGGTCTCGGCGGGGCTGCTGATCGGCCAGTATGTGCCTTCGAGTTTCAGCCTCGGCGGCTGGCTCACAGCGGTGACGCTGCTGGTGTTCGCGTTTCTCGAACGAAGAACAGCGCTCAAAGAAAGAAAGGATTTGACGGGCGGGGTCCGCGTTATGGCGTGAGGGTCGGCAAAGCTCTTGCCCCCACCCTTCGCCAAAAGCAGGCGAAAGGGCTGTAACCGGCGGGGCCAGCCTTACGTGTCCCTAGTCTTGGTTCGCTGTTGACATTATAACGATAGCATGGTAAATAAAGATAAGTGATTAGTATTTAGTAGTGGGCAAGAGCTGGGACGGCGGGCTGCCCCAGGGTGGCCAGAGCCATTGGGCAACTGGGGAATCTGATAGTTTGGCAACTGGAAAGACCAAGAAAGCCGCATAAGGCGGACGGTTCGGGAGAGATATTTGACATACAAGCACTCAGCCATCGGCAGTAAGCAATCAGCCAAACCGGCGGACCACAAGATATTGGGGTTGACTAATCAGTCGGTGATAAAACATCCCAAGATGTTGGATTGGTTGGACGGGCACGAGCTAAGCCCTTTGGAATCCTAGTGACCCGGTGGGGAGGGCGGTACCCCGAAAGGCCATCCCCGGGGATCACCGGGTATGAGGTGGGATCCATCCCAAGGGGGGCAGGGGCTTGTTCAAGATCGGGTGATCCGGTGATCCGGTGATCGGGTGATCGGAAAGTCCAAACCGGATTAGCCGCAGATGAACGCAGACGGACACGAGATCGGGGTATAGATCATTCGGGGACATCGGGACATCGGAAGGGGTTCTAAGCAGCTACAATTGGCGGCAAGCTAAGCTCAAAGCTCAAAGGAAACTGCAACGAATGAAGATGAGCCGAATTCTGCTGTGGCTGGCGATGGCCGCCTACGCCGGCAGCTTTTTTCTGACCGCGGTCAGGGACGCCAACGGTCCTTCGGGGTTTACCGGCTACTGGTGCGCGCTGACTACCCTGACCGCGCCCTGGGGCAGCGACGGGCTGAAAGAGCTGCGGCAGGAGCCGGTGGAGTTTTTCTCGGTGCTTTTCAGCGGCTGGATCAATCCCCTGTTCCTGATCACGCTGCTGGTCCGTTGGCGCAGGCCGCGTGGCCGCGCCGCCTGGATCCTCGGCGCGCTGGTCCTGATCCTGTTTCCCGCCTGCTGGGTGGTGTTCGCCAAGGTTCACGTTCACCCGGTGGCAGGATACTTCCTGTGGACAGCGGCTATGTTGGTGGCGCTGTTCTCGGGCGTGGTGGGGCGGAGGCGGCCGCGGCCGGTTTCGGGCGAAGCCCTGCAGAATCGAGCTTGAAAAATGGCCGCTGCACGGGTAAAAAAAAATGTTGACACGTGCCAGTCAATCGCCTAGCTTAAGTAGTTAAGAGTAAACCACATGCCTGCGCGCAAAACCCTTGTTCCACCCACCCGGGCTGAGCTGCGGATCATGACCGCGCTCTGGGACCTGGGGAGAGCGACGGTGGATCAGATCATCCACCATCCCAGTTTCTCTCCGCCTCCAAACTACAAGACGACACAGACGATTCTGCGTATCATGGAAGAGAAGAGCCTGGTGCAACACACCAGCCGCGGCCGGGTTTTTGTTTTTGAACCCCGGGTAAGCCGCGACGAGGTGGGCAGGCTTTCTGTGCGGGCCCTGCTGGAGCAGAATTTTCAGGGCTCCCCGTCAAAGCTGCTGGTCAACCTGCTGGAGTCGGGTCCGGTGGATGCAGCCGAGCTGGAGGAACTGGAGGCTCTGATCAGGAAGTACCGGCAGCAGCACGGAGACGGCCACCAGTAAGGCGGCTTGATTCGTCCGCATTCAGGACACGTATGATCTCAGATCTCTGCCTCTATCTCGCCGGACTCTTTTTCACCTTCACCTTGCAGATTACCGCCGCCTACCTTGCCTGTTCGCTAGTCACGCGGACGCTGCTGAGGCCGCGGAACCGGTTTGGCGTCTGGCTGGGATTCCTCTCCGTCGCGGTCATCTACTGGATCGGGATGGTGGGCTGGCAGCTACGTTCCTTTGCGGGACACGCGGCCGCAGGCGATCGCGCCGCCGCGTCCTCTAGCGGTTCCTTCTTCACGGTACCGCTTTCCTGGAGTCCGGGCATTTTGATTGCCGGCAAAGTTTTTCTCGTCGCTTACGTGGCAGCTGCGGCCGCGCTGCTCGTAATGAATGCGTGGCGCAGGCTGCGGCTGCGCACACTGCTCAGCCACGGCTGGACGCCGGTGAGCGAGATTGTTGCTCTCTTCGACCAGATCCGCAGCGAGCTGGGCGTTGCGCGCTGTGAACTGCTGGTACTGCCCGGGCTGGCGTCGCCGGCGACCGTGGGATGGCTACGGCCGCGGGTACTGCTGCCGGCCGTCTGCGAAGACCTGCCGGAATCGCGGCTGGCTGACGTCCTGCATCACGAGCTGGCGCACGTGGCCCGGCGCGATTATTTCTGGGCAGGCGTGGCGGACCTGATTTGCCGGCTATTGTTCTTCCATCCCGCGGTGTGGCGAGCCATGAAGCTGGCGCGCTTCCAGGGCGAGTTGGCCTGCGATCTGGCGGTGGTTGAAGCCCGGCCTGAACGGCGCGCCGATTACGCCGACAGCCTGGCTTACTTCGTGCGCTTGCGCATGCTGGAGGAACAGGCGGCGGTAGGAGTCGACTTCGCGGCCTCGGCCTCCAACCTGGGCACGCGGATTCGCTTCATCCTGAGCGGCGCGCCCTCACTGCCGTTTTGGAAACGCATTCCGCGCGCGGCTGCCGCCCTGGCCGTGGCCGGCGCGTTTGCGCTGGGGTCGCCCGCGTTGACCGTCTCGCTCGGCTTCTTCCGTCCCGCCGTCCAGTCCGGCGTGACGGCGGCGCCGCAACCGGCACAAGTGGTCGCGACGCGCCACCGCGTTCGCGCCTCCAATCCGCAAGCCAAGCTGCCGCCGGTGATCGACCTGAGCAGGCTGCGCACCGCGAAGCCGCCGTCAGGCGCGTCGGAGTATGCGCTGACCCGCGGCGTGCTGGGCGGCCACAGCGATTTCGGCGGGCTGGACAGTCCGTGGCGAGAAGGCAGCCGCCCGGCGAACCGGCCGTCGGTAGCGAGCGTGATTCGTGACAGCATTGTCGTCGCCATCTCGCGCCCCGAACGCGATCGCGACAAAGACCACAGCGCGCATTAAATCATCTCAATAAATCTTTACTCGCGGGAGCAGGGTTTGTTGGCATCATAATTCTTATACGCTTAAGATACAGAGAAGCGATCCAAGCAGCGTTACTGCGTATGAACCAGACTACAAACTCGGCGTTCGCCAGGACGGCAGATTTGTCGCGCGAAGACAGCTACTCCGAACACGTGAATCCGCAATGGGTGCGTCTGCTGAGCCTGCTGAACATGAACGTGCGCTACGCGCGCTGCACGGGCGCGCAGCTCTTTCCGGAAGATGGTCGTCCGATCCTGGATTTTCTTTCCGGATACTGCGTGCACAATCTGGGCCACAACCATCCCGCGGTGATCGCCGCGCTGCATGAAGAGCTGGACCGCAGCGGGCCGGCGATGCTGCAGAGCCACGTTCCTGAACTTGCCGGAGAACTGGCCGGCGAACTCTGCCGGCGCGCAGGCGGCAGGCTGAACAAAGTCTATTTCTGCAGCTCCGGCAGCGAAGGCGTGGAGACGGTGATCAAGTTCGCGCGCGCGCATACGCGGCGAGCCGGATTGCTGTATTGCCGCGGGGCCTTTCACGGATTGACCTGCGGCGCGCTCTCGCTGATGGCGGATTCGTCGTGGGCCCAGGAATTCTCGCCGCTGTTGCCGGGAGCGGAGAACGTCGCCTTCGACAATCTGCCGGAACTCGAACGCGCACTGGCGACCAGGAAGTTCGCAGTCTTCATCGTTGAGCCGGTGCAGTCGGAAGCCGGCATTCGCGTTCCTTCTGAAACTTATCTGTCATCAGCGCAGGCGCTGTGCCGCAAATACGGAACGCTGTTCGCGCTCGACGAGGTGCAGACCGGCTTGTACCGCACCGGACATTTTCTGGCGGCGCATCGCTGGCGGCTGGATCCCGATATGGTGGTGCTGGCCAAGGCGCTGAGCGGCGGACTGATCCCCAGCGGCGCAGTGCTGATGTCGGACGAGATATACGACTCCGTGTACAACTCGCTGGGACGCGCCATCATTCACACGTCGACATACAGCGAGAACGGCCTCGCCATGCGCGCCGGGCTGGCCACATTGCGCGCCATGGACAGCGAAGATGCGGGAACGCGCGCTCGCGCCATGGGAGTGCGGCTGCATCACAGATTGTCGGACGCACTGCGCGATTACGAGATGGTGGCTACTGTACGCGGCATGGGACTGCTGAATGGCATCGAGTTCTGCGCGCCGGAGCGGCTGGCGCTGAAGATTCCCTTCGCTGCGTTTCGCCAGATTCATGAAGGCATGTTCGGACAGATCCTGGTGATGAGGCTGTTTCGCGAGAAGAGAATCCTCACCCAGATGTGCGGCAACAACTTCGTGGTGCTGAAAGCGGCGCCGCCGCTGATCGTCAGCGAAGCGCAGATCGATGAGTTCGTGGACGCGGTGAAGGATGTGGTGGAAACGGTCCACTCGTCGGCAGCGTTCTGGCACGACGCGCTGCAGCTGGCCAAGCGAGCGCTCAATGTTTGAGGCAAGGATGCGGGCGCGCTCGATCATGGCCGCGTCAATGGTTGTTTATCTCTATCAGGCGGGTACCCCAGAATGCGAATAGCCGGTGCAGGCAGTGCGTTTCCCAGCAACACGTACCAGCAGCAGGACATCACAGCCGCGCTCAAAGAGGCGTGGCGCGAGCGGCTGGAAAGGCCGGCGGTCCTGGACCGTCTGCACGGCCACTGCGGCGTGGAGCAGCGGCATCTGGTGCTGCCGCTTGAGGCTTACCATCGCGTGACCACCTGGGGGCAGGCGAACAATCTCTGGATCGATTTCGCGCAGACCCTGGGTCGCGACGCAATTTGCCGCGCTATCACGCCGCTGGGACTTCTGCCGCGCGACATCGACGCTCTGTTCTTTGTTTCGGTAACCGGCGTTGCCAGTCCTTCGGTCGACGCGCGGCTGGTGAACCGCATGGGACTCTCGCCCAACTTGAAGCGCGTTCCCATCTTTGGTTTGGGTTGCGTGGCCGGGGCCGCGGGACTGGCGCGCGCCGCCGATTACGTCCGCGCCTTTCCCGAGCAGATCGCGGTCGTTCTCTCCGTGGAGCTTTGCTCGCTCACCTGGCAGCGCGACGATACCAGCATGGCCAACATGATCTCCACTGGCCTGTTCGGCGACGGTGCCGCGGCCGCGGTGATTGCCGGCAGCGAAGCCGGACTCGCCGGACCGGAAGTGGTCGCGACGCGTTCGGTGTTTTATCCCGGCACGGAAGAAGTCATGGGCTGGGACGTCTCCGAGGCCGGCTTCCATATCGTCTTGTCGCCGGACGTGCCGAAGGTCATTCGCGAGAACCTGCGCGATGACGTCGACTCGTTTCTCCACGACTGCGGTCTGAGCCGCTGCGATGTCGCCAGCTGGATCATCCACACCGGCGGACCCAAAGTTCTGGAGGCTGTGGAAGACAGCCTGGAGCTTCCGCCGAACGCGCTCGATCTCTCGTGGCAGAGCCTGAAGACGGTCGGCAATCTTTCTTCGGCGTCGGTTCTGGTGGTGCTCGAGGAGGCGCTGGCGCGTCGCCGAGGCGAGCCGGGCACTTACAGCGTTCTCGCGGCCATGGGTCCGGGATTCTGCTCAGAGCTGCTGTTGCTGCGCTGGTGATGTCGATGTCCAGAGCGTTCGATACCGACGTGTTCGTGATCGGAGGCGGTCCTGCCGGGCTGGCGGCGGCGATCGCCGCGCGGCAGCATGGCTTGCGCGTGATGGTCGCCGACCACGACGAACCCCCGATCGACAAAGCCTGCGGCGAAGGCCTGATGCCCGACAGCCTGGAAGTTCTCGCGCAGCTGGGAGTGAAGCTCGATCCACAGGACGTCGGGACGTTTCGCGGGATCAAGTTTCTTGGCCCGCAAGACTCTGTTGCTGCCGAGTTCCCGCGCGGAACCGGTCTCGGCATTCGCCGATTGCGTCTCCATCAGATTCTTGTCGATTACGCGCGGGCTCTCGGCATTGAGATGTTGTGGCGCGCACGGGTATCGCTGAACAACGAGGCCGACACCGAGTCTGAATCCATGCTCGTGGTCAACAGCAGCCGCGTGCGCAGCCGCTGGCTTGTCGGCGCCGATGGCCAGAACTCCCGCGTTCGCCAGTGGGCGGGACTGTTGAGCGGTCGCGTGCGCGCACGGCGCTTCGCGCTTCGCCGCCATTTTCGCGTGTTGCCCTGGAGCGAATACGTGGAGATTTATTGGGGTCGCGACTGCCAGGCATACGTCACTCCCATCGCCAAAGACCAGCTCTGCGTCGCGCTGATCTCGCGACGGCGGTTGAGGTCGTTCGAAGACGGGCTCGCCGGCTTCCCTGAACTCGCGGAGCGCTTGCGCCGTGCAGAAGCCATCAGCGGCGTTCGCGGGGCGATGAGCATCTCGCAGCGGCTGGACCAGGTGTGGCGAGGCCGCGTTGCTCTTGTCGGCGAAGCTTCGGGCTCCGTTGACGCCATCACCGGCGAAGGTCTGGCCATGGCCTTTCGCCAGGCATTAGCTCTGGCTCCCGCGCTGGCCGCGGGCGACCTTGCCTCTTATGCCGCGGCTCACCGCAGCATCAGCAGCCTGCCGGAATTCATGGCGCGCAGCATGCTCCTGATGGATTCGAGCCCGTTGATTCGTCGCCGCACTCTGCGGGCTCTATCGCGGCGGCCCGCGCTGTTCGCCAGGATGCTGGCAGTACATGTGGGCGAGCTTCCCATCAAAAGCTTCGCCGCACATGGCCTGCTGGATCTCGGCTGGCAGATGGTGGTGGCTAGCGTTTCCCGCGCCCACACAATTCTCAGTCCGGGAACGAAACTGCGCATTTAGAATTCCCGGATGCGATTGCTGGGAAAGGTTGCGATTGTCACCGGCGGCGGCAGCGGAATCGGACGCGCCATCGCTACGGCGTTTGCGCAGGAAGGCGCGCAGGTTGTCATCTGTGGCCGCGATCGCCAGAAACTTGATTCTGCCGCGCGGGAGATCGGCACTGATCAAGCCGACTGCCTGGCCGTGAGCACCGACCTGCGACAGCCTATCGAGATTTTCGACCTTGTCACCGCCGCGGTCGAACGATTCAAAGCTATTCACATTCTGGTAAACAACGCCGGTGTGCTTCTGCCAGGAACGGTCGAGTCGGTAAGTGAAGACGCGTGGGATCAGACTTTTTCCACCAACGTTCGCGCGCCATGGCTGTTGGCTCGCGCCGCGCTGCCGCACCTGCGCAATTCCGGCGGCGGATCGATCATCAACATCGGCTCGGTGCTGAGCACGCTGGGCGCACCCAACCGCGTGGCTTACGCGGCTTCGAAAGGCGCAGTGCTGGCCATGACCAAAGCAATGGCCGTAGACCACGCGGCTGAAAAGATTCGCGTGAACTGCATCTGTCCGGGAATCGTGGAGACGGAGATGGTGGCCGCGTTCAACATGGATGAATCCGCCCGCAAACGCCGCCTGGCGATGCATCCACTGGGCCGCTTCGGCCGACCGCAGGATGTTGCCGGCCTAGCAGTATTTCTGGCCAGCGATGAGTCGGCCTGGATAACCGGCGCGGAGTATGTAGTGGATGGCGGATATTCCGCGATCTAAACATCCCGACCGGAAAGAGGGAGCTCTATGGCAACTGACATCCCGACCGTAGGAAGCCCTTCAGTGTTTTGATTACTGATGGCCTCTGCCACCGGCCGCGAACTGCCATCGCCCGTGTGGCACCGGCACTCTTGCCGGTGCTTGCTTACGTGCGTGCCAACTTAGGCACGGGCAGGAGTGCCTGTGCCACATAATCAAATCATGCTGCTACTGGGTAGAAATTCGAACGGAGTAACCGGTTCGGTCTCGATGCACTCGTGACTTTAAGCTACTGCAGCAAGCTCGGGTTCTCTTCTTCCTTCTCCTGGATCACCGCCGCGGAGGCCACTTTGTCTCCCGATTCCAGGCTCAGCAGGCGAACGCCCTGCGTCGAGCGGCCGGCTTCGCGGATCTGCTTGGTGTCGATGCGGATGATCTTGCCGAAGTGGCTGATCAGCACGCACTCTGAAGATTCATCCACCAGCATGATGGCCACCACCATGCCGTTGCGGGCTGTGGTCTTTACGTTGATCACGCCCTTGCCGCCGCGCGTCTGCAGGCGGTACTCGCCCACCGGCGTGCGCTTGCCGTAGCCGTTCTCGGTGATGCTCAGGATCAGGCTGGGCAGCTCTTCTTGCTTGCCGCTGTCGCCGTTCGTCTTCTTCTTGCCGTCGCCCTCTTTTGGCGTCACAGCCATGCCCACAACGTAATCGCCTTTCTCCAGGCCCATGCCGCGCACGCCGAACGCCGGACGGCCCATGGTTCGCACGTTCTCCTCGTCGAAGCGGATAGCCATGCCTTCGTGAGTGGCCAGGAAGACGATCTGGTTGCCGTCGGTCAGGCGCGCCGCCACCAGCTCGTCGTCCTTCTCGATGCCGATGGCGATGATGCCGCGCGACATCACGTTGGAGAAGTCTTTCACCGCGGTCTTTTTCACCGTGCCCTGGCGGGTGGCGAAGAAGACATAGCGGTGCTCCTCTTCCAGATTGCGGACTTCCAGCAGCGTTCTCACCGTCTCGCCCGGCTGCAGCGAGACCAGATTGCCGATGTGCTTGCCCTTGCCCGCGGCGCCCACGTCGGGAACTTCATACACCTTGAGCCAGTAGACGCGCCCGGTGTTGGTGAAGATCAGCAGGTAGGAATGCGTCGAGGCCGAGAACAGATATTCGACGAAGTCCTCTTCGCGGGTCTTCATTCCGGTGCGACCGCTGCCGCCGCGCCGCTGCTGGCGGTACGTGGAGAGCGGCGTGCGCTTGAGGTAGCCACTGTGCGAAACGGTCACGATGACCTGCTCGTCGGCGATCAGGTCCTCCAGCGTGATCTCGGTCGACTCGTCGGTGAGCTCGGTGCGGCGCGCGTCGCCGAACTGCTCTTTCACGTCCTGCAGCTCTTTAATGATCACGCCGCGCAGCTTCTTGTCGGACGCCAGGATGGATTCGTACTCGGCGATGCGTTCGCGAATCTCCTGGAGTTCCTTCAGAATTTCTTCCTGCGAGAGCCGGGTCAGGCGATACAGTTGTAGCTCGAGGATGGCATCGGCCTGGCGACCGTCGAGCTGGCCGCTGCGCGCCAGCGTGCCGGACTCAGTCAGAACCTTCACCCACGCCTTGTCGGTGACACGCAGCTTTGCCGCGATCAGTCTTTCCTTGGCTTCCGGGCGGTTGGACGAGCCGCGGATGATCTTGATGACCTCGTCGATGTTGTCGAGCGCGATCTTATAACCCACCAGGATGTGTTCGCGCTCGCGCGCCTTGGCCAGCAGGTAGACGGTGCGGCGGCGCACCACGTCGATGCGGTGATCGATGAAGTGCTGGATCGCCTGCACCAGCCCCATCTCTTTGGGCTGTCCGTTGACCACCGCCAACAGGATCATGCTGAAGCTCTGCTGCATGTCCGTGTGCTTGTAAAGCTGGTTGAGGATGATCTGCTCTTCCGCGCCGCGCTTGAGTTCCACCACGATGCGCATGCCGTCGCGGTCGGACTCGTCGCGCACGTCGGCGATGTCGTCGATGACCTTATCGTTCACCAATTGCGCGATGCGCTTGATCAGAGTGCTCTTGTTGACCTGGTAAGGAATCTCCGTGACGATGATCGCCTTGCGTCCCTGCGTCAGGTCTTCCATCTTGGCTTTGGCCCGCATCATGAACCGGCCGCGGCCGTTGGTGTACGCAGCCTCGATTCCGCTGCGACCGTAGATGTAAGCGCCAGTGGGGAAATCGGGGCCTTTCACGATTTTCAAAACTTCTTTAAGCGTGGTGGCCGGGTTGTTCACCAGCATGATCGTGGCTTCCACAATCTCCGTTAGATTGTGAGGAGGAATGTTGGTGGCCATGCCCACGGCGATGCCGCTCGATCCGTTCACCAGAAGATTCGGAATGCGTGTTGGCAGGACGGTCGGCTCGACTGTGGATTCGTCGTAGTTGGGCACGAAATCCACCGTCTCTTTATCGATGTCTTCCATCAGCGCGCCGGCAATGCGCATCAGGCGGCACTCGGTGTAACGCATGGCCGCCGGGGGATCGCCATCCACCGATCCAAAATTTCCCTGGCCGTCCACCAGCGGGTAACGCAGCGAAAAATTCTGCGCCAGGCGGACCAGCGTGTCATAAATAGCGGCGTCGCCGTGCGGATGCAGCTGGCCCATGGCCTGGCCCACAACCTTGGCGCACTTGGTGTGCTTCTTGTTGTACTGCAGCCCCATGTCCTGCATGGTGTAGAGCACGCGCCGGTGCACCGGCTTCAGGCCGTCGCGGACATCGGGCAGCGCGCGCCCGATGATGACCGACATGGAGTAGTCGAGATACGACCGCCGCATCTCCTCTTCAATATTGACGGGCTGAATGTTGCCGCCGCCGGCGCCATCGCCGCCGCCCGGAGGGGGAGTCAATGGAAGTTGGGGATTCTGATCATCTGCCATGATTTTTCTCTGCTTTTGAGGAGCTCATTTCAGGCACACGGAAAGCGTTTCCGGAAGACCCGTCTTGGTCGCCGGACTTGTCCTAAATACTTGCATTTACAGTGATTTATGCGCCACAGAGCCAAACGAAATTATACCATAAGCCGGCCTTCGCCAGCGCCCACTCTCATGCGAAAATTCAGCGTTGAAACGCCGATTCTACTGGGCGCTGGCAACACTCCTGCACAAAGCAAAACGCTGCGTGAACACTGACGCAAAGCTGAATCCGGCGACCTGCCAGAACCAGACGCTCGAGGCCAGAAAACCAACTCCGAGTCCCAACAATCCCAGGAGTGATAGCGTCAGTGCGGCGAGTGCGATAACACACTTTCCAGTAGAGACCTCCGCCTTGCAGCGTGCGCCCAAAGGCCCGCACCGGATTGAAGATCTCGCCTGCATCGTAATTCAGACAGTAGTGAGTCATATAACCGGGGATAGCCACGGTCGCCAGCAGAAGCAAAAGCGCGGAAAGCGCTTCAAGCCACACCTGACGCTGATGAAGGCCGAGGACCGCCACTACTGCTCCGGGAGTGTAGTAGTAGATCATTCCCAGAAGCGTGACCGTGCCACTTTTCAACAAACGTGGGTAATTGTTCCAGCTTGGCCAGGCCGGTTGCCCGATGTGCATCTTGTGCACCATCTCGATGCGGTGCCCCATGTTGAGGACCCAGCCCACGACCGGAACTAGGACCAGCACCGCGCCGATGAGCACCTCCCTGCGGGCAACAGGGTTTTGGATAGGGAACAGAAAAGAGTTTCGGAATGTCAGCGGAGATTTGAGATCGATCGAGACCCCACTTTCCATCACGGAACTCTAAAACAACCCGGCCTGTCGCCCGTATCGGATCCCAAAGTGGTCGTAGGCGAGCTTGGTAGCCACGCGACCGCGGGGCGTGCGATCCAGAAATCCGAGCTGGATGAGGAAGGGCTCGTAGATCTCCTCCAGCGCTTCCGGCTCTTCCGCCAGCGCCGCTGCCAGCGTTCCCAGCCCTACCGGACCGCCGCTGTATTTTTCGATGATGGTCAGCAGCAGGCGACGGTCGATCTCGTCGAAGCCGTGCTTATCCACTTCCAGCATCTCCAGCGCCGCCTGCGCGGTGGCGAGATCGATGCGTCCCTGGCCGCGCACCTGGGCGAAGTCGCGCACCCGGCGCAGTAGACGATTGGCAATGCGCGGCGTGCCGCGCGCCCGTCCCGCGAGCTCGGAAGCGCCCGCGTCGTCGATGGCAACTCCCAGGATCTCCGCTGAGCGCTCGATAATGAACTTCAGCTCTTGGTGAGTATAAAACTCCAGGCGCAGGATGATTCCAAAGCGCGAGCGCAGCGGCGCGGATATCAGACCGGCCCGCGTGGTGGCCGCCACAAATGTAAACGGACGCACGTCAATCGTATGCGTGCGCGCCGACGGCCCCTGCCCGATGATGATGTCCAGCTTGTAGTCCTCGAGCGCGGAATACAGAATCTCTTCCAGCGCCGGCTGCAGGCGGTGCGTTTCATCCAGGAAAAGCACCTGGCGGTCGTTGAGGTTGGTCAGGATGGCGGTGAGATCGCCCTTGATGGCGATGGCGGGCCCGGAGCTTTGCGAGTAGCCCACGCCCAGCTCATTGGCGATGATCGTCGCCAGCGTAGTCTTGCCCAGGCCCGGCGGCCCGTAAAGCAGCACGTGGTCCAGGGCTTCGCCGCGCGACTTGGCCGCCTCAATGGCCACGCCCAGGTTGTCCTTAACCTTCTTCTGGCCGATGAATTCGCGCAGCAGCCGCGGGCGCAGCTTAAGCTCAAAAGACGCGTCGTCTTCTGCCAGGGCAGCGGATACCAGGCGCTCTTTATCTAATGCTTTGTGCTCGGCAGCGGACACTAGGGCGATGGTAAAGCGAAATCCAAAAAAACGCCAGAAGAGAAATCTTTCTTTCGCGGCCGCTAAAAATCCACAGTCAACAAATGCTGCTGAGGTTCAACTCTGCGCGCTCACCGGCGGGATTGGATTGTTCCTGTGGTATAGCAGACATAATTTCTATTTATGAGGCGAAACCGGCGGCTGCACGTCCAAGCTGATGATCGCCGCGGAGTGGTGAATGAGACGGTGGCTATTCACGGGAATATTGCTCGCATCGACTTTAGCGGCGATGGATCGCGCCCACTTCATCGCTCTGAACCAGAAAGGGCGGGAGCAGGCCCTACAGAAAGATTGGAAGGGCCTGCGCGAAACTCTGCTCGAAATCGGTAAGGAGATGGGGTCGCCCACGCCGCGATATTTCCTGCGCATGGCTTCGGTGGAAGCCCGCCTCGGCAATGACGCCGAAGCCATCCGGTGGATGCAGAAATACGCCGACATGGGCTTAGAATTTGATGTCGCGCAGGATGACGATCTAAAGCCCCTGGCCGGTCAAGCCGCCTACGCTGACGTGGAGCAAACTATGAAGCGGCGATCGCAGCCCGTGCAGTCGGCAGAGGCCGTCTGCGCCCTTCCCCTGGCTGACCTGATGCCGGAAGACCTGACCTTCGACAAGACCTCGGGAGCCTTTGTGGTCTCCAGCATTCAGCACCACAGCCTCTATCGCGTGACGTTTCCCAAAGACGGCTCGGGCGAATGCACGCTGAAAGAGCTTCCACTCGACGATCAGAGCAAGCGCTGGCCGGTGCTGGCCGTCTCCGCCGACCCTGCCCGCAACCTTCTCTGGATGACCTCTTCCGCCATGCCCGGCTTCATCGGCTTTCCCCACGAAGATGAGGGCAAAGCGGCCCTGATTGCCGTCGACTCCGCCACCGGCAAGACCGTGCGGCGCTTCGATCTCGCCGGCGGCGGACCGGCGGTGCTTGGCGACATGTCAGTAGGCGCGGACGGCACGGTCTACGTCACTGATAGCATTGGCGGTGGCGTGTATCGCATGCGCGGCGACGTAAAGACCGCCCCGCTGGAAAAGATCGCTGGAGATTTTTTCTCTCCGCAGACGCCGGTGTTGGCCGCCGACGGCAAACGACTTTTCGTGGCCGATTACCCGATCGGCGTCGCCATAGTAGATCTCGAACACGCGGCTCCGTCCGGCCAATTCAACTACCTGCCGCATCCGGAGAGCGTGGCTACCACCGGGCTCGACGGGATGCTCCTTTCCGGCAACACGCTCATCGGCATCCAGAACGGGACGGAACCGGTGCGCATCATGCGCTTTTTCCTGGATGCTGCGCAGACCCGGATCGTCGCCGGCGAAGTGGTTGAACAGTCCACTGATCGCCTGGGCGAGCCGACGCACGTGATTCAGCTGAATGGCTGGTTCTACGCGACCGCCAAGGTCGGCTGGAACAAGATTGACGACCACGGCGTGCTTAAGCCCGGAGAACAATTCACCGCTCCCGTTCTGTTGCGCTTTCGCGAAAAATCGCCGGGCCTGAACGAGCCCCGCCGCAACAAAATGCGCCGGGGGCATCGAAATTGAATATGGCTGCCTTGCCCGACCGCGAATTCGCGCCCCAGGAGCTGCGTCCTCGGCCCGCTCGCCGCGCCGATGCCGCGCCCATCGCCCGCATCTACAACCAGGGAATAGAAGACCGCGTGGCTACGTTTGAGACACGGCTGCGCACGCCGGCTGACATCGAAGCCTGGTTTGACGGTGTTCATCCCGTCATCGTAGTCGAATCCCAGGCAGGAATCGTGGCTTTCGCGGCGACATCCGTTTACCGGCCGCGCGATTGCTACGCTGGCATTGCTGAAGTTTCCTTGTATGTGGAGCGTTCGGCACGCCGCCGCGGAGCCGGCATGGTGGCCATGCAGGCCATCATCGAGGCCGGGGAGAAGGCCGGCTTCTGGAAGCTGCTCTCGCGCGTCTTCCTCGACAATCAGGCCAGCCGCAGAATGATTGCGCGCGCCGGATTTCGCGAAGTCGGAATCTATGAGAAGCACGGACAGCTCGACGGGGTCTGGCGCGATGTGCTGATCGTGGAGCGTTTGCTTCCCGCCAACCTCCGCGATCCGAAGCCGCTTTAGCTTTGCCTCAGTTCCGGCTGGTCGGGCCCATGCCTTCCAGGCGCTGGGCCTCCGCCTGGATCTCCGCGGCCTTGGGCGACTTCGGCGCCTGGGCGAGATAGGCGCGCAGCTCCCGCGCAGCTCCCGCGTAGTCCTGCCGGGATTGCAGGATTCCTGCCAGCAGTAAGCACACATCGGGGACCTTGTGGTCGGTGTCAAGCGACTGGAACTTGCGTGCGCTCTGCTCCGCGGCTTCCATCTTGCCCATGTTGTAGTTGGCCGCGCTGTTATAGAAATACGCCAGCGGAAACGCCATCCCGTTCAGATGGATGAGCTGCGCGGTTGAGCGTTCGGCATCGTCCCACCGCTTTTGATCCACCGCGATGATAGCCAGCCCGAAGTATGGGCTCACGAATTGCGGGTCGCTCTTGATGGACTGGTTGTATTCGCTGATGGCCTGGTCGGATTTCTTTTCGAAGCGGTGGATTTCGCCCAGCAGGTACCAGGCCGACGCGTATTGCGGGTAGAGTTCCACAGCCTTGTTCAGATGCTTTTCCGCTTCGTCGTATTTCTTTTCGCCTTCCGCTTTGCGCCCTTTCTCGTAGGCTTGGCGCGCCGCCTGCGGTGCGGCCATGCTGGTCAGGCTGATGGTGGCGCCTTCCACGTTGCCCATGCGCGTGAGCACGATGTTGCCCACCTTGACCTGGCCGAAATCGTCGGTGATGTGCAACAACACTGCGGTCGACTGATACCCTGAGAGCAGAGCGCGCAGCTCGCAACCTTCGTATCGCGTCCGGTTGCTCTGGTTCATTTTTTGATTCAGAGTCCCCTGGTCGTTGTTCGAAGGGCTCTCGCTGACGTCCTGGAATTGGATCGCGCTGTTGCCCAGCTGGATTTGAAACTGGCCCTTAAAATCGGTGTAGCCTTCGCGGCGTGCAATTCCATTGCACACTCTCTCGATGGCGATCGGCTCCGTTGGCGCCAGCCCTCCCTGCAGAATCACGTTGCCCGAGACGTAGAGCGGGCGCGACTGAAACGGGTTCGTGTCGCTGAAGGGCGGCATGTTGGGCGGCGCAGTTACGCTGGTATTGGGCTTGTTTCCTCCCTTCTGGGAAAAACCTGCCTGAGTTGCCACGATGACTGCCGCCATAATCGTGATCCATCGGCGAGAGGAATGATCGAGCATGGTGCCCTCCGCGGAGAGGCTTTGCCTGGAGGCCAAAGCGGGAAAGAGCGTTAGATAGCTTACGCTCTCAATTAAATAGCTTACGCTGTAACCAACCCGCGAAAACATGAAAAACAATAAATTCGCAGGCTTCTCCGACAGGTTGGATGGCGGAACGCGGGTCTATTTTGCCTGCCCCGGCAATCCCATTTCCGCGATGACTTCCTGGCCCAGCAGCTTGCTGCCGTCGTACTGGACTTCAATCAGGCGGCTGCGGCAGTTTCTGGCGCGGGCGACCGCGGCCGGCACCACCGGATCGGGAAACACCCCCACCATCTCCCACTTGTTTTCCGCTGTCTGTACCCAGAGTTCGAATTGTTTCCACTTGGCCATTGGCCCTAGTGTCTCACGGTCATTCGTCTACCGCTCTGTCTCATTTGTCCATGCCCTGCCAGCCCAGTTTCTCGCCCTGGTTCTGCTGGTCTAGCCACTTCTTGAGAGGAGCGAAGTAATCCAGGATGGCAGTGGCGTCCATCTGGCGCTGTCCCGTGATGGCCTCCAGCTCATCCGGCCACGGTTTGCTTTTGCCCATGGCCAGCATCTTGTGCAGGCGGTCGCCGGCCACCTTGTTCTTGTAGATCGAGCAGCGGTGCAGCGGGCCCTGCACGCCCGCCGCCTGGCACAGCGCTCGCTGGAACTGGAACTGCAAAATTCGCGCCAGGAAATACCGGACGTAGGGCGTGTTTGAAGCCACGTGGTACTTGGCGCCGGGATCGAAATCGGCTTCGCTGCGCCCCACTGGCGGCGCCACTCCCTGGTACCTGGCTTTCAGATCCCACCACGCATGGTTGTACTGCGCCGGAGTGATCTCGCCCGAGAAGACCTTCCATCGCCACTGATCGATCAGCAGGCCAAAGGGAAGGAAAGCAATCTTGTCCAGCGCCATCTTCAGCAGGTAGCCGGTGTCCGCGCTTTCCGGAGGAACATTCTGCAGCAGGCCGACCTCTTTCAGGTACTCGGGAGTCACGGATAGAGCTATGGTGTCGCCCACAGCTTCGTGAAAGCCGTCATTGGCGCTGTCCTGGAACAGAGGCGGCTGATTCTCGTAAGCTCGCTGGTAATAGTTGTGCCCGAGTTCGTGATGGATGGTCACGAAATCTTCGTCGCGCACCTCAATGCACATCTTCAAACGCACGTCTTCTTTGAAGTCGATGTCCCAGGCGCTGGCGTGACAGACTACGTCGCGGTCGCGCGGCTTCACAAACAGCGAACGCTCCCAGAAGGTCTGCGCCGGCGGATCGAAGCCGAGAGAGGAGAAGAAGTTGATGCCGTAGTGCACCATGCCCAACTCGTCCGTCTTCTTGCCTTTGAGCAGCTGGGTCAGGTCGTATCCCTGGTCGGAGTTCTGCGGGGCCACCAGAGGATAGATGTTGCCCCACTCCTGGGCCCACATGTTGCCCAGCAGCTGTGCCGGGATCAGCCCGTCCGGACGGTCGGCGAGCTTGCCGTACTTTTTGATGAGCTGGCGCCTCACGTAGGCGTGAAGCGAAACGTACAACGGCTCAACTTGCTTCCACAGCCGTTCCACCTCGGCGCTGAACTGCTCGGGAGACATGTCGTAGTTCTCGCGCCACATGGCGCCGGTGTCCTTGAAGCCCAGTTCGCGCGCACCCTTGTTGGAAAGCTCCACGAAGCGCGCGTACTTCTGCCGCATGGGCGGAGAGATCTTGTGCCAGCCTACCCAGGCATCGAGCAGCTCGTCAGGATTGGTGCTGGTGGCCAGGGTGCGGCTCAGGTCGTTGATGGACAAACAGGTCTGTTTCCCGTCAGCAGCGGGCTTGCAATACTTGCCTTTGCCGTAAGCCCCGTCCATCCAGGTGGCGATCTCGGTGAGCTCTTTGCGCTCGGCGTCATTGTTGGGAGCCGGCGCGACCAGAGACAATTTGAGCAGCAGGAATTTGCGTTTGAGCTCCGGCGGCAGGTTGAGCCCGTCGAAGCGCCGTGCGTCCAGCGCCAGCCGGGTGGTCACAGCGGTGATCTTCTCCTGCGACTGGGCCGCGATCGCCTCGGTGTCGTCAGTGATGAAATTCTCCTGAACCCATCCCGCGCGATTCACCTCCACCGCCAGTTCCCCGAATTGTGCCTCTGCCTTCTTCATGAAGGCTTCCGCCTCGGCCACGGTGGCCTTTGCCGCCGGCGCGGACGCGGGTCTTTCCCTGGCCGCTGCTTGCGCGAGCAATGATGTACACAGAAAGAACCAGGCCAGCAGGATGGAATACTTACCAGGACGGATGAACATTGTTGCTCCAAAAATCGTTGATTCGAGACTGCCTAGGGTAGCTTTTTCGACGCGGACAAGCAACTTGATAGCGGAAAACCGCTGTTGTTTTTGACAATGCGATTAAGATCGTATTAAATCGTATAGCCGAAAGATATCCATGGAACTTGGAAAGAACTTGCTGTCCCGTCGGGAGCTGCTTGTCCGCGGCGGCTTTGGTCTCGCCGCTGCGATCGCCGGCATTGCCGCGCCAGCCCTGGCTGAACAACCAACGGTGCTCGATCTGGCTTACGCCGGCTCCATGGGCTCCTTGATGGAAGGCCCTCTGAAAGCCGCGGCCGCACGCGATCTGAAAATCGAACTGCACGGCCGGGCCCAGGGATCGAACGCTCTGGCGCAGTTGATTGTCGGCGGAAGTCTGCGCCCCGACATATTCATTGCCGTCACGCCGGGACCAATGCTCACCGTGCTGCGCGCCGGCAAGGCTGAATCGGCTCAGCCCATCGCCCACACCGAGATGGTAATCGCCTACAGCCCCAGGAGCCGCTTTGCTCCCGACCTCGCAGCCGCGGCTGAAGGCAAAAAGAATTGGTGGGAAGTGCTGCAGCAGCCCGGGTTCCGCTTTGGCCGTACCGATCCCGTCACCGATCCCCAGGGGCGCAACATTATTTTCACCGTGATGCTGGCTTCGTCGCTTTATCGCCAGCCGGGGCTGGTGGAGAAGATTCTGGGCCCGGCCATTAACGAGAAGCAGATTTTTACCGAGCCCACGGTGCAGGCCCGGCTGCAGAGCGGCGAGCTGGACGCGGCTTCGGCATACAAGATCCAGCCCAGCCCTTTCCACCTGCCCTACATCGGTCTGCTCAAAGAGATCAACCTGAGCGCTCCCAACCTGCAGGCAGATCATCCCGATCTGGCGCTTTCAGTCGGCGGTAAAATTTTTCGGCCCGAACCGCTGATCTTTTACGCTGCTGTTCTCAAAGACGCGCCACACGGCTCCGCGGCCGCCGCGTTCACGGAATGGCTCCGCGGAAGCGACGCGCAGGCGATCTTCCGCGACTACAACTACGATCCCCCGGGCGAGGCCCCCGCCCTCCACCCATGAGCACTCAACGCCAATGGATGCCGCGTGCCGGCGCAGCGCTCTTCGCCCTGGCGCTGCTGTATCCCTTCACTGCGCTGCTGGCGCGCATTGGCCCGTGGCAGTGGGGCGCCGAGGTGCGCGGTCCGGCGCTAGCTTCGATTCGTGTTTCCCTGCTGCTCACCGGACTGGCGATAATTATCATCGTGGCTGTCGGCACCCCGGTCGCCGCCTACATCGCGGGCTGCCGCGCGCGTGAGCGCCTTCTCTGGCAAGCCGTCCTGCTGATTCCCATTCTTCTTCCGCCGCTGGCCCTGGGCATCCTTATGACCCTGGCCTTTGGCCCCTACGGAACTGTGGGAACCTTGCTTGCCCGCTACGGCGTGGCCATGACCAACAGCGCCGCAGCTTTCACCACCACGCAGGTTTATGTCGGCATGGGCTACTACGTTCTGGGCGCCGTAGCTGCTCTGGATGCTGTTCCGGTCACGCTGCAGAAGCAGGCGGCGCTGCTGGGACTGCCACCGATCAAGGTCTTCCTCCGCGTGACGCTTCCTCTTTCGCGGCTCGGACTGGCCGTCGCTCTCAGCCTGGCCTGGGTGCGGGCCATCGGCGAATTCGGCGCCGTGGTGGTCACGGCCTACTATCCCTCGGGAATGCCGGTGCAGCTGTGGGTCAACCTGCAGAGCTTCGGCTTGCCCGCGGTGATGCCATTGCTGGTCGCGTTTCTCGCCGTAGCTCTGCCGCTTCCCTGGCTGATTCACGTGCTGGCGCAAAGGCGGCGCCATGCTTAGAGCCCACGTCGTCAAGCAACGGCGCGATTTCAAGGTGGACGTTTCGCTCGAGTTGCCACCCCGGCAATCGTTGGGACTCTTCGGCGCGTCCGGCACCGGGAAGAGCACGGTTCTCGCCTGCATCGCCGGAATTGAAGCGCCCGACGACGGTTTTGTAGAAGTAAACAGCGTCAAATTCTTCCCGCCGACGCTGGCGCTGCACCGGCGGCGCATCGGCTATCTCACGCAGGAGCCTGGCCTGTTTCCTCACTTGAGCGTGGCCGGAAACATCGCTTTCGGCCTGTCGTCGTCGGATCGAGAGACGGTCGGGTGGATGGAAACGCTCCGCGACCGCCTGCAGTTGGCTTCGCTGTGGCGCGCGCCGGCTGCGCAGATTTCTGGCGGCCAGGCGCGACGCGTAAGCCTGGCCCGCATGCTGGCCCGGAAGCCGTCGTTGATCCTGCTCGACGAGCCCTTCGCCGGCCTCGACCGCGCGCTGGTGCGCGAGTTGATCGACGATCTTCTCTTCTGGAGCCGCTCCATCGGCTTCAGCATGATCGCCGTCGACCACCAGGCGGAAGTTCTGCGCCGGCTGTGTCCTGCGCAGGCAATGGTGCTGGAGCAAGGCCAGGTTGTGCAGCAGGGCAGTTGGCAAGAGTTGTGCCGCGCCCCGGCAACGCCGCTGTTGGAGTCGTTGCTGGCTCCGCTGTAGTGCGCGAAGCGAGTTTCGGAACCAGGATCGCGAAGCAATGTCGGAATCAAGATGGCGAAAGACAGGAGTCGAAACCCATGAGAGAACCACGGCCAAAACTTTATCCCGTCCGCCAGGCCTCAAAGGTGCTGGGCGTGAGCTATCCCACGCTGAAGCAGTGGATCTACAAAGGCAAGATCAAAACCGTGAAGACGCAGGGCGGGCATCACCGCATTCCGGAAACTGAGATCGACCGCCTGCTTCCGGCCAACCCGCCCAGCGCGCCGGTGGAAACCCGGCGGCAGAACTTCAGGCGGATCAGCGGACGCAATCAGCTCACCGGGCGCATCATCGATTTGAAAATCGAAGGCCTGATGGCGCAGGTAACCATCTCCATCGCCGGCCAGCATCTGACCTCGATCATCACCGCCGACGCCGCGCGCGAGATGCGGCTGGAAAAAGGCCAGCTGGCCTCGGCCTTGATCAAGTCCACCGAAGTCATGGTGATGCGCGCGAGTTGAACGCCGGATTGAAAATTCCGGGGCCGGGAGGCGAGCCGGCCCCGTGCGTCGGCCGCAACTCACGCGACGCCGGAAATCATGGAAGCACGTAGCGCATGCTGGTGTAGACCATCACCAGGTGCGCGTTCTTGGGCGCGCCCAGAGCCACAAACCACGGGCTGCGGGTCAGGTATGAAGTTTGGGTGATCAGCTGCAACGCTCCGTATTGCGGGTTGCGCCAGAAGGTCTGCGTCCAGTCGAAGGTCGGCTGCTGAAGCGAGCGGTTGTTACTGTTGGCCGAATTGGGCCCGCCGAATCCGATGAAGGTGTTCGCCTTGGCCCCGGCGCTGGTGTCGAGGAAAAAGTTCCTCTGAAAATAAGCAGCTCCGTAGTACAGAGCGAAGAGAGTTTTAGGCACGGGCTGATATTCAAAGCCGGCCAGTCCCGATCCGCCATGCACCAGCGACACCGTCCCATCCGGGTGCACCACCGCGGTCGGTCCCAGCCCGATGTCGTAGTGCCCGCTGCCTTCGCCATACAGGACATTGGCCAGAAAACGGACGTTGTGCAGCAGCTCGAAATTCATGGCTCCGCCAACGCTCCCGCCAGTCTTGGAATTCAGCTGGAAGGTCCCGGCGGCTTTCAAAGTGTTGACCTTTACCGTGGTGAGCAGACCTAAAGCCTCGGCGTGGAAGTGACGCCCGCTGAAATCCGTGTCGTACGCGATCTTCGGAATCAGGTCGGGAAACGCGTTGGGGACGGTGTTGGTGGTGTTGTTGGGCGCGAACTGGCTGGGTAGCTGGGCGTTGAACGCGTTGGGAAAAGCGACTTCGCCCGCTCCTGCGCCGGTGATCTGTTCGGGATTCTCGATGGCCAGTCCCGCGGCGAAATGTTCGTTGGCGTGATAGATCAGGCGGAATTCCGCCGCCCGCGTGTAGGGAATGCCGACCTGCACGTTGCCGTCTTCGTCGTAGGTAATGGCCAGGTCGGAAGGCATAGGGCTGACGCCGCGGCGGTTCGGCGTCACGAAGCTCCATGTCTGCCCGCCCAGAACCTCCCACTTGTTCCGCTTCACATCCACCCAGAACAGGCGCTCGCGGAAGGTGTGGCTGTTGCCGGTGATGAAGACGTTGCCGGCCGCATCGTTACCGTTGAAGTCCATCTCCGCATAGCCGGTGACATCGTTGTCCCCGAACTTACCCGTGACTTGCAGGTTGAGTCGCGAAAACTGTCCGGTAAGCCGGTCTTCCGTCAGATGGCCCTGCGGTGAATTGCTGAACGGAATGGTGCCGAAGTTGGTGGTGATGATTGACCCGGAATTGGTGGTGCGGAAGATATTTTCAAATTCCACAAAGCCGCCCGGCGTAAAGTCCATTCCGCCGATGCGGAACGAAAGCGGCGACTCCTTCGGGCGTTCTCCCTGGCTTTCCACGATATTTGCCGGGGCCGGTGTGGTAAGGCTGGCGTTCTCCAGATGAGGAACGGCGCCGGCGGTCGCGGCCCGCGTACTCTGCCCCGCGACATGCTGCTGCAGTCTTTCAATCTCGCCCTGCTGGCGGGCGATCTGCAGCCGCTGTTCGTTGGCCAGCCGGAGCTGCTCCGCCATCTGTTTTTGCTGCTCGATCATCATTTGCTGCTGCCGTGCGAGTTCCTGGCGCAGCTGCTTGATTTCATCCGTTATACGGGTATCGCTCGCGTTCCCTGATGAAGACGTTTCCTGGGCCGCCAGCCATGGCAAAACCAGCAGGACCAGGGCCAATATCGCCGGCTTTCTCATTTGTCTTAGTCTCGCTCCCATGAAGAGTGAGGCCTGACATTGCAGGCCGTGCTGGCGGTTGTAACACTGCCTAACGAATAAGGTCAAATAAAATCGATCTGTATATACGATTTAATAGCAATCTTTGCTGAACTGCTTCGATTGCGAATCTCAAGCCGGGAGCGTTTCCCATCGCCAGCCACTTGCGGTCGCGCACCTTCCCCAAAATGTACAATGTCTTGCCTCTTGCCTAACGCGCATGCCAACGACGCCGCGTTCATTTTTCATTCTAAGGAGAATCGAGGTGGCCTATGGCGGTTGAGACAAAATTAGAGACCAGCGTTAAACAGGCCGTCCCGTTCTTCGCTGTCTCCGACATGGAGACCTCCCTGCGCTTCTACGTTGACGAGCTGGGCTGCCGCATGAAGCACCGCTGGGTCGACGAGGGCAAGCTGCGCTGGTGCTGGCTGGAAATCGGCAATGCCGCCGTGATGTTGCAGGAGTTTCGCAAGGAAGGTCACGATTCCTGGGTGCCGGAGAGCAAGGTCGGCGTGGGCGTCACCATTTACTTCACCTGCAAAGACGCTCTCGAGCTTTACCGCGAATTCCGAGGGCGCGGCATCGATGCCCAGCGTCCGTTTGTCGGCAACCGCCAATGGTCGTCAGCCTGGCCGACCCGATGGTTACAAACTGTCCTTCGAAAGTCCCACCGACGCGCCGGAAGATTCTGTGTATTCCGGTCCGGAAGCGTGAGCGATGATCGCTGTCCAGTTCCGCAGGAGAAGTGTTCGATAACGCACAGCAAAACCTGGAACCCTCCGACCTGGACACGCGTATAAGTCCTCAGATCAGCAACTTGCATCGAGCCAGGCATTGGCAGCGCAATTGCCACTCTGAACACAGGCCCGCATCCATCCGCCCCGGAGGCACAATTGGACACCTTATTCCAGGACATCAGGTACGGCGCGCGCATGCTCCTGAAGAGCCCGACGGTTACGCTGGTGGCCATCGTCACTCTGGCTCTTGGCATCGGCACCAATACCGCGATCTTCAGCACATTGAACGGAATCATGCTCCGGCCGCTTCCGGTGGCCAACGCCGATCGCCTGGTGGTGCTGGATGCGCTTCAGGAAGGCTCCGGGGATTTCTCCCAGTTCTCCTACCTCGATTTCCGCGACCTGCGCGCGCAGAGCACCAGTCTCTCCGACGTTGTGGGCTACGACCTGGGTTTTGCCGGCCTCGATTTCAGCGGCGCCATTCAACCCACCCTGGTTACCTTTGTCAGCGGCAATTACTTTCAAACGCTAGGGTTGAAGCCTGAGTTCGGCAGCTTTATCCACGGGATGGAAACCGAACAGCCGGGTGCACCGGCGGTGGTCGTGCTTGGTTACAACTACTGGAAGAAGCGCTTCAACGGCGACGCCGGCGTTGTCGGCACGCAGGTGAAGCTGAACGGACATTCGGCGACGATCATCGGCGTCGCCCCAAAGACATTTCGCGGCCTCTACTCCATCGTGGATTCACAGATTTATCTTCCCTTCGGCAACAGGGAATTCCTGGGTGTCACCGCCAAAGACTTCTGGACCCGCCGCGATCAGAAGTCGGTGCGTATCGTGGGCGTGCTGAAGCCAGGAACGAAACTGGCCCAGGCGCAAAGCTCAATCGACGTCTTCTCCCGGCAGTTGACGCAGCAATATCCGGAGACGCATCGCGGTACTTCCTTTCGTCTCTATCCTGAAAGGCTGGCGCGCCCCGAACCGGATCCTAACAACAGCCTGCTGATCGTCGGCGTGCTCTTTATCCTGCTGGCGGGGATGATTCTGCTACTGGCGTGCACCAATGTGGCCAATATTGTCCTGGTGCGCGCTACCGGTCGCGAACGCGAAATGGCGGTGCGCTCCGCGCTTGGCGCCGGCAAAACCCGGCTGGTACGTCAGTTGCTGACCGAGAGCCTGCTGCTTGCGCTCCTGGGCGGCCTGGCCGGCCTGGCAGCCGGCGTGTGGGCCAGCAGTTTGCTGAGCTCCGTGCATCTCGAAGTCGGCACCGTCCCCATAGTCTTCGACTTCAGTCTTGACTGGCGCGTATTCCTTTACTCGTTTGTCGCCGCGCTGCTGACCGGACTCCTGGTGGGCCTGGCGCCTGCGTGGCGTATCTCACGCTCCGATCTGAACAAAGTTTTGCACGAAGGCAGTCGTGGAGTGCTAACCGGCACAACACGCTCGCGTATGCGCAGCGGACTGGTCATGGCGCAGATGGCCGGTTCGCTGCTGCTTCTGGTAGTAGCCGGATTATTCATCCGCAGCGCCCGCAACGCCGAACATAGCTACCTCGGTTTCGATCCCGCGCATGTTCTCAACCTGACCATGGACCCGCGGACCATCGGGTTCGACGAGCAGCGTACCAGACAGTTCCTGAAGGAGCTCGAAGCCCGCGTCCAGGTCCTTCCCGGCGTACAGTCAGTAAGCTTCGCTGCCACCGTGCCCATGGGCTATTCCAACCGGCTCAATCCGGTCTATCTGCCGGGAAAAACCGTAATCGGGAAAGCCGCACCGACTGTTGTGTACAACGCGGTTGAGCCTTCCTATTTCGCGACTTTGCGCGTGCCGCTCCTGCGCGGCCGGGGGTTTGTGGAACAGGATCGCGAGAATACGCCCCTGGTGGCCATTGTGAACGAGACCATGGCTCGCCGCTTCTGGCCGGGAGAAGATCCGCTGGGCGAGACTTTTTCAATGAAAGCTCCGGAGGGCCCTTACATGGAAGTGGTGGGACTGGCCAAGGACGGCAAATACAACGGTCCGGCCGAAGATCCCCAGTCCTTTTTCTACGTTCCCATGGCGCAGACCCCGGCCAACGTTGGCACTCTGCAGATTCGCACCGCAGGCGATCCGCTGGCGTTGATAGCGGATGTCGAACGCAATGTGCACGACCTTGCTCCCGGGCTGCCGCTGATCGATGTGCAGTCCATGGAGGAGGCCCTGCAGGGACCGAACGGCTTCTTCCTCTTCGATATGGGAAGCCGCCTGACCACGGTTCTGGGCGTGCTGGGTATGGTGCTGGCCTTGGTGGGCGTTTATGGAGTGATCTCCTATGTCGCCGCCCAGCGCACGCACGAGATCGGTATCCGCATGGCGCTCGGCGCGAACCGTGCAGACATTCTGAAGATGGTGCTCAGGCAGGGATGCATCCTGGTGGGCAGCGGTATTCTTACCGGGCTGGCCGTTACGCTCCTGGTCGCACGAGGGCTGAATAGCCTGATGGTCGGTATAAGTTCCACCGATCCCGCCACTCTGGGCCTGGTCTCGCTGTTCCTAGCACTGGTGGGACTGGTAGCCTCGTTTATTCCCGCACGCCGGGCGATGAAGGTAGACCCCCTGCGGGCACTCAAATACGAATAGCATCTTTTTTCATGCTCGAGCGCAACCTGGAATCCGAGACGAGTCTTCAGTGCTCACCGGGAAAATGAATGTTCGGAAGCAAACTGCGATCTGGTATTCTTCTTCTTATTGCCGGCACCGCTTTGGTGATGATCGGCAGTTCCGAAAACTCGTCGGACTACGTCGAACTGGTTAAATCTCGGATTACGGTCCGCAGAATCCCCGCAGGTACATTTGAGATGGGCACCAACCGGGTGATCAGGGCAGACGATCATTGGAAACCGTGCGCCAATTGCCCTCCTCGCAACGAAGTGGAGCGCCCTGCCCATCGGGTAGCCATCAGCCAGGATTTCTGGATGGGACAGTTTCTGGTGACCCAGCAGCAATGGCTGGCAGTTATGGGAAATAATCCATCACATTTTCAGGGTGCAGGACCAGACGCGCCGGTAGAGCAGGTAAGCTTTAACGACGTTCAGGCATTCCTGTCGAAATTAAATACGATGCAAAGCCGCTGGACCGTTCGATTGCCGACAGAGGCTGAATGGGAATATGCGGCCAGGGCGGGAACTACCGATGAGACTTATGGTCCTCTGAGCGACATTGCCTGGTTCCGCGGCAATGGGTCCGGTACCACGCATCCGGTCGGCCGGAAACTACCCAACAGCTTTGGTCTGTACGACATGCTGGGGAATGTATGGCAATGGTGCCAGGACTGGTTTGGACCATATCCCAGCGAAGCCACAATTGATCCGCAGGGACCGCCGAGAGGTGACCGTAGAATTACTCGCGGAGGATGCTTTTACTGCGACTCCGTTCATGAACGAGCAGCAAGAAGAAATCGCGATCTCGTGGAGCACTACTCTCCCAACATTGGCTTCCGGATTGTAGCCACTCCACGAGCACCGGCTCCCAAGTAGCGGGGAAAGAACCTACTCTTCCTCTTCCGTCGCCTCGCCGCGGGACGCCTTGAACTGGGTGATGATCTTCTCCGCGTTCATGGCCGGCACAAAGTCGTAGTGCGACATCTCCATATTGAAGCTGCCGCGGCCCTGCGTCATTGAAGTCAGGTCGGCGCCGTATGTGAGCATCTCCGCCATCGGCACTTCCGCTTTCACAATGGTCTTTCCAGCCTTGTTGTCCATGCCCTGAATGCGCCCGCGCCGCGAGTTCAGATCGCCCATGATGCTGCCGGCAAATTCGTCGGGGATGGTGATCTCCACCCGCATGATCGGCTCCAGCAGCGCCGGCTTCGCCTGCTCCATGGCCTTCTTGAAGGCGATGCGGCCGGCCATCTTGAAGGAAAGCTCGTTGGAGTCGACGTCGTGGTAGCTGCCGTCGTAGAGCGTGACTTTGAAATCCACCATGGGATAGCCGGCCAGGTAGCCGCGCGACGCCGCCTCGATGATTCCCTTTTCCACCGCGGGAATAAAGTTCTTGGGAATGGCTCCGCCGAAGATGTCGTTGACGAACTCGAACTGCTTGCCGCGCTCCAGCGGCTCCATCTTGATCTTGCAGTCGCCGTACTGGCCGTGGCCGCCGGTCTGCTTCTTGTGGCGGCCCTGCACGTCGGCACGGCCGCGAATGGTCTCGCGGTACGGCACCTTGGGCGCCTTCAGGTTGACCTCGGTGTGATAGCGCCGCTTGAGCTTGGAAACCATCACCTCAATATGCTGCTGGCCGGTGCCGGCGATCAGGAACTCCTTGGTCTGCTCGTCGCGAAAGAAACGGACCATCAGATCCTCTTCCATCAGCTTGTGCAAGCCGTTGGAAAGCTTGTCTTCGTCGCTGCGGGTCTTGGGCTCAATGGCAAAGGTAATGGCCGGCTCGGGCAGGTTCACCGTGGGATATAGAATCGGCTTCGACCTGTCGCCCAGCGTGTCGCCGGTCAACGTGTCTCTCAGCTTGGCCACCGCGCCGATGTCGCCCGCATGCAGCTCGGCAATCGGCAACAGGTTCTTACCCTGGGGGATCGAGAGATGGGAAAGCTTCTCCGCCGTGTTGCGGGTGAAATTCTGCAGCGTGGCGTCGTTTTTCACCACGCCGGAAAAAACTTTGAAGTAGGTGATGCGCCCGGCGAAGGGATCGTTGGCGGTGCGAAAAACGTAGACGGAGGCCGGCTCGGTGTCGGCGACTTTGCGTTCGGCGGAGTGGCCGTTACCGCTGGCGTCGGGCGCCGCGTGCACCGCCGCGTGCTCGGCCGCGGTTGGGCAGTAATCCACCACGAAATCCAGAAGATGATCGGTACCGATGTTCCCCAGCCCCGAGGTAAACAACACGGGAAAAATCTTGTCGTCGCGAATGGCTTCGTGCAGCGCGGGAATGAGGTGTTCTTCCGCGATGGTGCCCTTGTCGAAAAACTCTTCCATCAGCTCGTCTTTGCCCTCGGCCACGATCTCCACCAACTGCTCATGGGCCTCTCTGGCAGCGCCTTCCAGATCTGCCGGGATCGGCCCTTCCTTGCCCTTGCCGCTGCCGCCCATGTCGTAGGTGTAGGCCTTCATGGTGACCAGATCCACCACGCCCTTCAGGTTCTTTTCGCTGCCGATGGGAATCTGCATGGGCACCACCTGCCGGCCGAAGGCGCCGCGCAGGCTGTCGAGCGTGGTTTCGTAGTTGGCGCGATCTCGGTCCATGCGGCTGACCACGATCACCCGCGGCAGGTTGGCCTCTTCGGCGTAAGCCCAGACTTTGTCCGTGACCACTTCCACTCCGGCTACGCCGTCCACCACCACCAGCGCCGCTTCGGCGGCCGGCATGGCTACCTTGGCCTCGTGGGCGAACATGGGAAATCCGGGTGTGTCGATGATGTTGATCTTTGTGTTGCGCCACTCCACCGGAGCCGCGGACGGCGCAATCGTCATCTGCCGGGAGATCTCTTCTTCGTCATAGTCGGTGGCTGTGGAGCCGTCATCCACACGGCCCATTTTGGCGGTTGCCCCGCCGGTATACAGCATGGCCGACACCAATGAGGTCTTGCCTGCGTGCGAATGTCCGATGACCAGAAGATTGCGGATATCCTTACCTTCGTAGACCTTCAAGGTGAGCCTCCTTCACGCTGAACCCGCCCCCGTCAGCAGGCAAATCGATCCCGAATCTTCTAATTGGCTGCTGGGCTTTTGGTCAAGAGGGGTGAGGGCTCCAGTGGGATCTGTTAACAACCTGTTAAACGACTATTATCCGCTGGCGGCAACGGTTTGGGAAGAGGCGACGCCCCAACCCGGTGGCACTTCGTTATGCGCAAGATGCAACGGATGACCTCCGACGGATCCCCGGAAACCCAGACCTTCCGCGGCTGAGAAAGCTATATTTTTGGCGTACCATGCACTGCACCCCATGTCCAAGTCGGCCACACCGCTGCCGGAGCTGCTCGATCTCCTGGAACAACATTACGGTCCGCAGGAGCCGGTCTGGCCGACCGATCCGTATCTTTTTCTTGTCTGGTGGTACAGCGGGTATCCCGCCAGCGATGCCGCCTGCGGAAAGGGCTGGGAATGCCTGCGACACGAGGTCGGCGTGGCCACGCAGGAGATTCTGGCGGCAAAACCGAGCGCTCTGGCCAAAGCTCTCAAGCCGGGCGGGATGGTACCCGAGCTTCGCGCCATGCGCCTGAAGGAACTCGCCGCCCGTGTCCAAGACCAGTTTGGCGGCGACCTGCGCACAGCGCTCGCGGGGCCATCGGCGCAGGCGCGCAAAATACTGAAGACATTTCACAGCATCGCCGATCCCGGCGCCGATCGCATCCTGCTCTTCGCGGGAATAGCGCCTCTGCCCGCTGTGGCCTCGAACTGCCCATACGTTCTGGTTCGCATTCAGCACGGGCGAGAGCACGAGAACTATGGAGTCACTTACAAGGAAGCCCAGCAGGCGATCGCTGCTGAAATTTCGGAGACATTTGCGGCCCGGACCAGGGCCTACCTGTTGCTTAAGCGCCACGGACAGGAGGTATGCCGCCCGAAGCCAAAATGCTCTGAGTGCGTGGTCAGCGAACGCTGCGCCTACTTTGCCGGCTCCCTGCGCGGGCGGTCAGTGCGGACCGGAAACCCTCGCCGGGGGTAAGAATTTGGCTCTACTGCAGTGCTGAGCTGGATTCGTTGCCCCGCAGATTACGCTGACGAATCTCTTCGTAACAGCCGCCGCAGACCAGGGCCAGTTCCATGAGCTCTTCGGTAGCGTCTGTCCACCCGTTATGCTCCAGGCGGATCAGCTCGCAGGCGTTGCACCATGCGTCGGGATAGGGATTGTGGGGATCCT
This sequence comes from Candidatus Angelobacter sp., assembly GCA_035307585.1. GTDB lineage: Bacteria > Acidobacteriota > Terriglobia > Terriglobales > Acidobacteriaceae > Angelobacter. The sequence goes on along the minus strand of DATGHX010000068.1, from coordinate 3,315 downwards.
CGAGATCGCAGAAAAAACCGCAGTACTTTCCGAAGAGAAGATGCTTGCAGACCACGGCCTCCGGATTCACGCCATGTTCGCCGCAACGGACCGTTCCCATATAAACACCTCATGGATCCCAGCCTCATCGGTCCTAACAGACTGAAACTCCACAACATTAGAACTCTTACATCTTGTGCCACTCCTTATAGATGTTTTCTCACCGGCTGCAACAGAGCTTCTGAATAATTTCCATTTTCGCAACAAGATTGGTTAGCTTGCGTTCTGTCGCCGACGTAAACAGCTATCTAAAACAAGCTAACGCTTTTTTGAAGCTATGGCCTTCTATAGATTGTTGTTTTTTGTAAAGTAGCTCTGGAAAAATACCTTAATAGACTGTCCATGCCGGAGCTTAGAGATTAAGGCCATGGTTAATGAACGCGGACAGGGGAGATAGATTTGAATTATTAAAGCTTCGGCGTTAGCGGGGGCGGCTTATCGCGCGTTGCCATGCGCTCCAGGTGACAACGCCAAGATCAGGCTTGGGCCCTTCCGGCAGCATGGATAGAAATTCCAGCAGGTTGCCGTCGGGATCGTAAAAGTAGAGTGAAGCGGCCGGCATCCACGCCAGCACCACAGGTTCGTCGGTTGGAGCGCCAGAGAAATCCAACGGCGCTACGCCGGCTTTGCGGAGCTGCGCGGGGGCGGCTAGAAGGTCTTTGAGGTCGACTGTGAACGCCACGTGGAGGTTCATGCGCTGGGGAGAAGATCCTGTCTCCCATAACCCCAGCATCGCCTCGCCCGGCCGGTCGATCCAGTAAAACGCGACCTTTCGGTCAGGAATTATCTGGGCAAGCTTGAGCCCCAGGGTCTCGCCGTAGAACGACATGGAGCGCTTGAGATCGCTGACCGTCAGATGCGTCTCAAACAGGTCGCGAATCGGAATCATTGCGGCTTGCCGGACAGCAGCTGCCTGAGCACGTACTGCAGGATTCCCCCATGCTCGTAGTAGAGGATCTCCTGCGGCGTATCGATGCGCACCAGGGCGTCGAACTCCACGGTGCTGGAGCCTTTAGCGCGGATCTTGACCTGCTTTCCGCCCGCAAACTTGCTCTCCAGCAGTTTCGGCAGCCCGATGATGTCGTACACCTCATCGCCTTTCAGTCCCAGGCTCTCCGGATTCTCTTCATCCAGGAACTGCAAGGGCAGAACGCCCATGCCGACCAGGTTCGAACGGTGGATGCGCTCGTAGCTCTCGGCGATCACCGCGCGCACGCCCAGCAACAGGGGGCCTTTAGCTGCCCAGTCGCGCGACGAGCCCGACCCGTATTCCTTCCCCGCGAGAATGATCAGCGGCACATGCTCGGCGGCGTACTTCACGGACGCGTCGAAGATAGTCATAACTTCACCGCCGGGGAAATGCTTGGTCATCCCGCCCTCAGTCTCCGGCGCCAAACGGTTGCGCAGGCGGACGTTGGCAAAGGTTCCGCGCACCATCACTTCGTGATTGCCGCGCCGCGAGCCGTAAGAATTGAAGTCAGTGGGCTTCACTCCCCGTTCCTGAAGATATTTACCGGCAGGACTGTTGGCCTTGATCGATCCTGCGGGCGAGATGTGGTCGGTGGTCACGCTGTCACCCAGACGAGCCAGTACGCGCGCGCCCTGAATGTCTTTGACCGCTGCCGGTTTGGCCGGCATGTCGTCGAAGTAGGGGGCTTTCTTGATATAGGTCGAGTTGGCGTCCCAGCGGTAAGTTTCGCCTTCCGGCACATGCAGTTTCTTCCACTCTTCGTCGCCATCAAAGATGGCTTCGTAGTTGTGGGTGAACATGGTGGAATCGATAGCGCCGGCAATCGCTTTCTGCACCTCTTGCTGAGCGGGCCAGATATCACGCAGGTAGACTGGTTTGCCGTCTTTACCCTTGCCCAGGGGCTCGCGCGTGATGTCGAGATCGATGCGGCCGGCCAGCGCATAGGCCACCACCAGCGGCGGCGACATAAGATAGTTGGCGCGCACCTCGGAGTTGATGCGGCCTTCAAAGTTGCGATTCCCCGACAGCACTGAGACCACAACCAGTTCGCGCTCGTTGATGGCGTGGGAGACATCCATGGGCAGTGGCCCGGAGTTGCCGATGCAGGTAGTGCAGCCGTAGCCGACAATGCTGAAGCCGAGCTCATCAAGATAGGGAATCAATCCCGCCTTGCGATAGTACTCGGTGACCACGCGCGAGCCCGGCGCCAGGGAGGTTTTTACCCATGGCTTGCGCTGCAATCCTTTTTCAACCGCCTTCTTCGCCAGCAGTCCCGCGGCCATCATCACAGATGGATTTGAAGTATTGGTGCAACTGGTGATGGCGGCGATCACCACCGAGCCGTCGTGCAGCATTTCAAATACATCGTCGCCCGCCTGTTTTTCCGCTGCCGGCGCGTGCGGATCCTCGAGCGCAACCGCTGTGCCCCCACCTTCGCCTTCGAAGCGGGAAATCTGCCGGGGCGCGGCCTTAGCTGCTTCTTTTTGTCCCCGCGGTCCGATCAGCGTGGGCAGCGCCTTTGCGAACGATTCGCCGGCCTTCGACAGCGGCGCGCGGTCCTGCGGGCGGCGCGGTCCGGCCACGCTGGGTTCCACCGTGCTCAGGTCGAGCTGCACTACCTGGGAATACTCAGCTTCCTGACTGCCCGCCGCGCGGAACAGGCCCTGTTCCTTGCAATAAGCTTCCACCAAGGCGATCTGGTCGCGGCTGCGCCCGGTCATGCGCAGGTAGCCAAGGGTGACCTCGTCGACGGGGAAGAAACCGCAGGTCGCGCCGTACTCCGGCGCCATGTTGCCGATGGTCGCGCGATCGGCGAGCGCCAGGCTCGATATGCCCGGACCGTAAAATTCGACGAAGCGCCCGACCACGCCCTTCTTGCGCAACATCTGCGTGACCGTGAGCACGAGGTCGGTTGCGGTCGCGCCCTCGCGCAGCTTGCCGTGCATGCGGAAGCCCACGACCTCGGGCAGCACCATCGAGATCGGTTGTCCGAGCATCGCGGCCTCGGCCTCGATGCCGCCGACGCCCCAGCCGAGGACCCCGAGGCCGTTCTGCATAGTGGTGTGCGAGTCGGTGCCGAGGCAGGTGTCGGGGTAGGCGACGCCGTCCTTGGCCATCACGACCCTGGCCAGGTACTCGATGTTCACCTGGTGCACGATGCCGGTGCCCGGGGGGACCACCTTGAACTGGCTGAACGCCTGCTGTCCCCAGCGCAGGAAGGCGAACCGCTCCTGGTTGCGCTCGAACTCGATCTCCACGTTCCGCCGGAACGCGTCGGGGCTGCCGAACACGTCGGCCACCACGGA
>DATGHX010000067.1:0-2930 GCA_035307585.1 Candidatus Angelobacter sp. | reverse complement strand
GGTCAGGTTGAGAATTTCATCCAAGTCGAAGGATTGTGCGGCGACCACGGCCATGGCGTTGAGTGCGTTTAGTTCGCGGTTGCGGCGCCGCATCTCGTCTTCGGCCCGGCGCTTTTCCGTCATGTCGAGAACGAATCCCTGGTAGCGCTCCACCTTGCCGGTCGCATCGCGCGTGGCGAAGCTGCTCTCCACCGCCAGCAGCAGCGTGCCATCCTTGCGGCGTAGCGTGGCTTCGAAATTCCGCACGTAGTTGTGAGTTTCAATCTCTCTGCGGAAGGCGTCACGCTGGTTCGGGTCGACACAGATTTCCGAGTCCAGGTTCAGAACTAATAACTCTTCTCGGCTCGCGTAGCCCAGCATGTGGACGAACGCATCATTGCAGTCGAGCAGTTGGCCGGCGGGACCGGCAATGTAAACGCCCTCCTGCACTTGCTCGAAGAGCAGGCGGTATTTCTCTTCCGCGGACCTGCGCTCGGTGATGTCGCGGACCACATGGATGGTGCCTTTTTGCGGGCTGCCTTGCTCGGTGTAAGAAGAAGTTGAGACCACCGAGAAGCCGCCGAAGCATGGATCGGCGCCTTCCGTGAACTCTTCGTCCCCGCCCATGGCGCAGTACGGGCATCCCGTCCACTCGCCCAGGGTGTGCGGCAACGTGGATTCGCAAGTGCTGCCGATTACGTCTGCCGCGGCTTGGCCCAACTGTTCGAGCAGAACCTGGTTGGCCTTAATGATGCGGTAGTCGGCGTCGTGCGCCAGGATAATGTCGTGAATCGAGTCGAACGTATTCATCCACTGCCGCTGCGAGCGCAGGTTTTGCTCGAGCAGGCGGAAGTTTTCCACGGCGATTGCCAGCTGCTTTGCGCAGGCCTGCAGAAAATCTAACTCTTCCGGAGTCCACTTGCGCGCTGTGGAATCGCCGAGCAACAGCAAGCCGACGGGGGATTTGTTACCCGTGACCGGGACGATGATCAGTTGGCGAATTTTTTCGATCTGCAGCGATTCCTTGGGCTCAGGTCCAGCGGCATCTCTGGTTGTAATTTGCGGCGCGGGTTGTGCCAGCAGTTTTTGCACGTCGTCGCTGATTGAGGCAAATCCCGCGTCACGCAGAAAGTCGGCCGACAGCCCCGCAGCGTGCGTGGCGACCAGGTGCCCACCTTCCAGCAGTCGGAACCACGAAGCCCGGACCCGCATCGCGCGCTTCAATTCTTCGACGGCCGATTGGACCACATTGCCGTATTGCTGAGCGCTGATGAGGCTGCTGCCGATGGCTTGCACGGCATACAGTCTGCGCGTGCGCGCCCGTGACTCATCAAACGTCACCAGCAACATGCTCACGCCCAGAGCAATTTCCATCGCTAGGAATACCGCGGGAGACACCCCGTCGGTGAAAGGCGACCACTCAAGATGGAGCAGCGGCAGACACAACGCCAGTAACCACGTCGACGGCTCCCAGCGTCCTCGCCGCGCACGCAGCAGGGCCAGCGATGCTGTCAGGAGCACGATCCGGTAACTGACTTCCACGGCCATGCGCAAGGGCAGGGAATCCGGCCACAACAGTACCCGGGCTCCGCCCAAGCCCACCAGCAGCGGCGTGATCACCGTCAAGGCCAGGATGAGATCACGGCTGCGGCTATAGAGAAGGACGGCTCCCGCCAGCAATCCCACGGCGAGCAGGAACATGGTGTGTATCACGACCAGGTCGAATGGTGCAGGTATCTTCGCGGCGAAACAATGCTCCGCCAGGCGCGAAGCAACGAAAGCGGTCCACCCAAAAATCCAAACTTTAAGATAGTTTTCCCGGAAAGCCCGTAGCCCGAGCAAAGAGGTCCCCAGCAGTATCAGCAGAGACAGCTCCGCCGCTGTAGGCCGGGCGAGGCCAAGCCCTGCAACCGTGTTCCAAATCGACCAAAGGGACGCGCTCATCGCATTGCGGACGTACGTCTTCCTTGTTTGTGAATATCATGGTCCGGCCCTTTCTCGATGGAGTTTCCGGACCACAATGATTACTTTCGGCATCTCCTCGGTGGGTTACAATCGCCGATAGACTTTCGTGTAGCCCATGCCAGATCGAATTCTTGTAGTCGACGACGAAGAGCCGATTCGGGAAATCGTTGCCTCCATGTTGGGCACTGCCGGATACGCCTGCAAACAGGCTGCTTCCGGCATGGAAGCGCTCACCGTTCTCACCTCCGGGGAAGAGTTCGAGCTGATGCTCTCCGACTTGATGATGGCCGACCTGGACGGCATTGGCTTGTTAGAACGCACTAAGGAAAAATATCCTGATATGCCGGTGGTGATGGTTACCGCAGTGCACGATATTTCTGTTGCGCTGGCCGCCATTCGGAACGGGGCATACGACTATTTATTGAAGCCGTTTGAGCGCGAGCAATTGCTCAACACCGTCAGCCGCGCGCTCGAGAACCGGCGCCTGAAAGTCGAAAACCGGACGTACCAGACGAACCTTGAGTCGCTGGTCAAGGCCCGCACCGATCAACTGCAGGCCGCAATGGCCAGCCTGGAGCGCTCCTACGACATCACGCTCGAAACCCTGGGCGACGCGCTCGATTTGAAAGATCGCGAAACCGAGGGCCATTCCAAGCGCGTAACCGCCTTCACCATCGCTATTGCCCGCGCCATGGGGCTGCCTCGCGAACAGATCAACACCATCGCCCGCGGCGCCTTCCTGCATGACATCGGTAAAATCGCGATCCCCGACAAGATCCTGAACAAGCCAGGAAAGCTCGAGCCCGAAGAATTCAACGTCATGAAGGAGCACGCTTATCACGGCTTTCAGATCGTCAAGAAGATTCCATTCCTTGCCGAAGCCGCCGAGATTGTCTACTCACACCAGGAGTGGTTCAACGGCAGCGGATATCCCCGCGGCCTGAAGGGCGAGCAGATTCCCCTCGGAGCGCGCATCTTCTCCGTCG
>DATGHX010000066.1:0-184500 GCA_035307585.1 Candidatus Angelobacter sp. | reverse complement strand
AAAAATTCTTTCTGATTGGGCGCGTCGAGCGTTCATCTCTCGGAAAGCCTCGCGTGGTTTATTCGGGGAAGCTTCCGCTCTAGCAAACCGAGGTTTGGTACGCATTCGCGTTCTTGGCCGGTTCGGTCGGCTACTTTTTGTTGGCACTGGTATCCGCCGCGATTTTCCACGAACCGTCCGCCTGCTTCTTCCAAACCAGAACATATTCGCTTGTCTGCTTGGTCGTTTTGCCCTTTTTGTCTGTAACCGCAGCTTCGACCGTACCGCGATCCATTGCGAGATCGCCGGAACGCGCTACAGCGACGCTGGCTACGCTGATGTTTAGCTGCATCGGCGCGGCCAGCATCCGCTGGATTGCGGTGCGAATGTTGTCCTTCCCAATCACCGCTGGCGAGCCGGACGAAAGGAAGACCGCATCGTCCGCATAAAGGGACATGCACTTGTCGAGATCCTTTGCGGCGGCTGCTTTGGCAAAATCGGCGTCGGCTGTGCGAATTGTGGCTTCGTCCGCCGCACGAGTGTCCGGCATTTCCGCGGTTTTCTGCTGAGGCTGAGCGCACGAAACAGCAAGCGACGCGGCGAAGAGAGTGGCGATTAGCAGGTGAAATGTGTTCCGGGACATACTGAACCCCCTCGGCAACAGCATGCGAGAGGAAGATGACTCCGTCCTGCGCCCCTGTCAAGGTCTTCCCTGCTACCGAATTGCGCGCGTACGTGCCAGAGTTAAGACTCGGAAAATAACGACTAGCGCGGGCGCGGATTTTTGGATTTCAACGACTTGGGCCGCACTCTATCGGCGAAAATGTTGACTAGACGGAATAATTTCCAGTTGACGACGGAGGCGTGCGTGGCGTAGCTTTTTCCCCGAGACAGCAGAGTTTGGAAGTTGTTTGTGGCTGTCGCGATCAGTCCGAATCGGCACTTGCTACACCGAGTTGTCTGACCCGTTTCAAGTATCCCTCTTAACCCAAATCACATAATCGCTCAAGAACGCCGGGAGGCCCGGAATGCAGACAACTCGCCGGGATTTTTTGAAGGTCGCCGCCATCGGTGGAACTGCAGCCACCGTTTTCGGTTTCGACTTAGCGCCAGCTTACGCCCAACTGCGCGAACTCAAAATCGCCCGAGCCACCGAGACGCGATCGACATGTCCATACTGCTCGGTCAGTTGCGGCGTGATTATCTATACCCTCGGTGACAAGGCCAAGAACGTTACGCCTCAGGTGATCCACGTGGAGGGCGACCCCGACCATCCGATCAACCGTGGAACCCTCTGTCCCAAGGGAGCATCCCTTGAGCAGGATATTTTGAATGAGCGCCGGCTCTTGAAGCCGCAAGTGCGGCGGCCCGGGGGCACGGAATGGGAAGACATTTCCTGGGACGACGCGCTTCGCGAGATTGCTCAGCGCGTGAAAAAATCTCGAGATGAGACCTTCGTTGAGAAGGACGCGCAGGGACGCGCCGTCAATCGGTGCGAAGGCATCGCCTTCACCGGCGGATGCACCGATACGAACGAGTTCAACTACCTGGTCGTCAAGACCATGCGCAGCCTGGGGGTCTGCTACCTGGAAAACCAGGCCCGTGTTTGACACGGCCCCACGGTCTCAAGTTTGGGACCAACGTTCGGACGCGGGGCCATGACCAACGGCTGGATCGACATCAAGAACACCGACATGATGTTGATCATGGGCGGCAATCCTGCTGAAGCCCATCCCTGCGGATTCAAGTGGGTGGTTGAGGCGCGGCGCACGCGCAACGCCAAGCTGATCGTCGTCGATCCGCGCTTCCAGCGCACCGCCTCGCAGGCTGACATCTTCTGCCAGATTCGCGCAGGAAGCGATATTGCCTTCCTCGGCGGACTGATCAACTACGCCATCCAGAACAATCGCTACAACAAGGAATATCTCACCAACTGGACCAACGCCGCCTTCATCGTCAAGAAGGGAATCAAGCTGCCGGAAGACGGCCTGTTCTCCGGATACGATCCCGCCGCGATGAAATATGACGTTTCCACCTGGAACTACGAAGAGGGCGGAAACGTGACCGGCACCGCGGCTGCAGCCATCGCCGCCGGCGACGGCCCGGTCGCCACCGATGCCGCCAAGACATCGGCTCCGGCTGCAGCCCTTGCTACAGGCCAGGGACACACCGCCGGCGGCCCGGCAGGGGCTAAAGGCGCTCCCGCATCCCCGTCTCTTCCACCGAACGCCGCCTACGATACTTCGCTCGAGCATCCGCGCTGTGTCTTCCAGTTGCTGAAGAAGCAGTACTCGCGCTACACGCCGGAGATGGTCTCAAGCATCACCGGCATCCCCGCGGACAAATGCGTTAAAGCCTGGGACACCTTCACTTCCATCCGCAAAGACGGTGACATGAAAAAAGTCGCCACCATCATCTACGCGGTGGGATGGACGCAGCACAGCTTCGGCACGCAGATCATTCGTACCGCGGCTATGACCCAGCTCCTCATGGGCAACGTGGGGCGCGCCGGCGGCGGCGTGAACGCGCTGCGCGGTCACTCCAATATTCAGGGCGCCACCGATTTGGCCGGCGTATTTGACATTCTGCCCGGCTATCTCAAGGTGCCCACGCCCGCGGACACTGACTTCAAGACCTACATCACACGCATCACGCCCAAAGCTTCCAAGCCGAAGGAATGGGATTCGTTCAATTACTGGTCCAACACGCCCAAGTTTGCCGTCTCCTTCCTGAAAGCGTTTTACGGAGACGCGGCCAAGAAGGAGAATGACTGGGCCTTCCACTATCTGCCCAAGATCGACCGCAAGTATTCCTGGGTAGAGCAGTGGGACGCCATGTACAACGGCAAGGTCAAAGGGCTGCTTTCTTTCGGCATGAACGGCGTGATGATCGGCCCTGACTCGCAGAAGAACATCGACGCCTTGAAGAAGGCCGAGTTCCTGGTGGTAGGCGAGATCTATCCGGACGAAACCAGCTCCTTCTGGGAGTCGCCAGGAATCACCAACGACGACAAAAAGCAGATTCAGACCGAAATTTACCGCCTGCCCTGCGCCGGTTTTGCTGAGAAAGACGGCACCTTCGTCAACTCCGCGCGCTGGCTGCAGTGGAAGTGGGCGGCCCTGCCCACTCCCGGAGATGCCAAGGTGGATCAGGAAATCCTGGCCCGCATCTTCCTCAAGGTCCGCGAGATGTACCAGAAGGAAGGCGGGAAGTACCCCGATCCGATCCTGAATGCGAGCTGGGCGTACACCAACCCCAACAATCCCTCGCTGGCGGAAGTCGCCAAAGAAATCAACGGCAAAGCCCTGGCCGACGTGCACGACGACAAGCAGACTCCTACCGATTGGAAAGCCGGCCAGCAATTGCCCGGCTTTGCCTGGCTGCGCGATGACGGCACCACGTCCTCCGGCAACTGGCTGTACTGCGGTTCGTGGCCCGATTCCGGCTCCAACACGCAGCGGCGCAACACCGATGATCCATCTGGTCTGGGAATCTATCCTGGATGGGGCTGGTCATGGCCGATGAACCGCCGTGTCATGTACAACCGCGCTTCGTGCGACCTGAACGGCAAACCCTGGGATCCCACCCGCAAGCAGGTCTGGTGGAATGAGGCCACCGGCAAATGGGTCGGCAATGACGTTCCCGATTTCAAGCCTGACTCTCCGCCCAAGGACCACATGGGCCCGTTCATCATGAATCCCGAAGGCGTGGGCCGGCTGTTCGTCCCGCTGGCGGCGCTGGCTGATGGGCCGTTCCCTGAGCACTACGAGCCCATCGAGAGTCCAGTCGCCAATCCACTCCATCCCAATCAGTCCAATAGCCCGGTGGTCAAGAAGTACAAGACGCCGTTAGACAAATACGCGCAGACCGGCGGCGATTACAAGATCGTCTGCACCACCTACCGGCTGACCGAACACTATCACTACTGGACCAAGAACAATCGCATGAACTCTCAGCTGGTTCCCGAGCCGTTCGTGGAGATGCCGGTTGAACTTGCTAATGACTTGGGCCTGAAAGCCGGCGACAAGGTGAAGGTCTCGAGCATCCGCAACAGCTACTACTGCCGCGCCATGGTCACGCAGCGAATCAAGCCCATGACCATCGCCGGCAACAAGGTCTACCAGGTCGGCATACCGATCCACTGGGGCTACAAGGGCATTCCCGATGGACGTGATCCAGGCCAGCGCACCCCCGCCAACCTGCTTTCGCCCACGGTCACCGACCCCAACGCTTACACACCAGAGTTCAAAGGCTTTCTGGTGAAAATCGAGAAGGCCTGAGGAGATACGCCATGAGCAACGGAACACTGGAAGTGAAAGCGATCTCCGGACACCGCGGCGGAACTCCCGGCCGGGGCGTCTCGCGCGATTACGACGTCTGCAAGCTGGTGGATACCACCACTTGCATCGGTTGCAAGGCCTGCGAGGTCGCCTGCCTGGAGTGGAACGGTTATGCGTTCCGCGATACCACCTTTGCCGACAACTACCAGACCATGCCGGATACGGCCTGGAATTTCTGGAATCTGATCCGCTTTAACGAGCAGGTCGACAATGACGGCAACATAAGCTGGCTCATGCGCAAGGACCAGTGCATGCACTGCGCCGAGCCCGGCTGCCTCATCGCCTGTCCCGCCGATGGCGCCATTGTTCAGTACACCAACGGCATCGTCGACTTCAATCAGGCCAACTGCATCGGCTGCCAGTACTGCGTTACCGGCTGCCCGTTCAACATTCCCAAGTTCGATACCGCCACCAAGAAGGTCTACAAGTGCACGCTGTGTTCTGACCGCGTGGGCGCGGGCCTGGAGCCGGCCTGCATCAAGTCCTGTCCCACCGGCTGCCTGCACTTCGGCAGCAAGGAAGACATGCTGTTTGAGGCCAACAAGCGTGTGGCCCAGCTCAAGGCCAACACTTCATGGCAGCACGCCGGAGTCTACGACCCCGGCAACGGGGACGAAAGCTACGGCAGTATTGGCGGCACGCATGTGGTCTATGTACTTGGCGATGCCAGAGAACCTGAGAAGTACGGAGGGTTGCCGGCTAATCCCAGGGTGCCAATGTTCGTGAAGCTCTGGAAAGGCCCGCTGAAGTGGATTGGCGGCTTCGGAATGTTCCTCGGCCTCGCCGCCCTGTTCGGCCACTACGTGCGCTACGGACCGAAACCGGTGGATGAAAAGACCGATGAAGGGAGGACTAGTCAGCGATGAGCAACATCATTGTTCGTCATGGCACCGATCTCCGCGAGGATGAGATCGTCCGCTACAGCCTGAAAGAGCGGATGTCCCACTGGCTCGCCGGCGTGTCTTACGTCTACCTGCTGCTGACCGGCCTGGCCTTGTTCACTCCCTACCTGTACTGGCTGGCTTACGTTCTCGGCGGAGGCGGCACCATCCGCTTCTGGCATCCCTGGGTGGGCCTGATCTTCTTTGTCTCCGTCCTGTGGATGCACAACATCTGGGGCCGGGATATGAAGATTACGCCTCAGGACAAGGAGTGGGAAAAAGGGGTCAAGAACTATGTCACCAACCACGACGAGAGGTTGGCGCCGGCCGGCCATTTTAACGCCGGGCAAAAGCAGTTTTATTGGGCCATGTTTTACGGCGCGCTGATCTTGATCGTCACCGGCGTCGTCATGTGGTTCCCGGAGTATATTCCCCGGAACCTGCACTGGCTGCTCCCCATCATTGTCTTCCTCCACGTGGTGGGTGCGCTGGTAACCATCGCCGCCTTCATGATCCACGTCTACATGGGAGTTTTCTTCGTGTCCGGCGGATTGAACGGCATCCTCTGGGGACGCGTTCCCATCAGCTGGGCCAAGGCCCATCACCGTCTGTGGTACGACCAGGTGCTGCGAGAAGACCGGGAAAGCGTCTACCCGGCGGGATCCAAAGGAGCCGATTAACCTTTGCCGTTTTCCTGGGACCGGCGCATCAAACGCGCCGGTGAGCTCTCGCAAAAATACCCCGCTGCTTCCGAGCTGCTGATTTTCTATCAGCAGCTCGCTCGTTTTCAGAAGAGCGTTTTCGAAAAACTGTCCGCCGCGCGCGAACACGACGTCCCGGCGCTGCTGCCGTTTTTCCCCGAGCTGATCGCGCTGGTAAAACAAGCCGGTTCGCCGCCGCTGGTTAAGGCTGCTGCTGAGCTGGCGCAGGATGCCAGGGAAGAACGCCTCTCGCTGCTGGATAGCGTGTGGCAGCACCAGGTGGAACCGCAGGACCTCGCCGACGAATACGCATTCTTTGCCCAGGCCCTGCTGCAGCCGTATGCGGAATTCCTGGCCTCCAAAAACAATACGCCCGACGAAGGCTCGCCTTCCGTATGCCCTTTTTGCGGATCCCAACCGCAACTGGCGATCCTCCGGCAGGAAGGCGACGGCGCCAAGCGCTTCCTCCTCTGTTCGCTCTGCGCCACCGAGTGGACCTACCGCCGCGTGGTCTGCCCCAGTTGTGGGGAGGAGAACAAAGACCATCTTCCGGTATTCTCCGCGCAGGAATTCGATTATGTTCGTATCGACGCCTGCGACACCTGCCAGACCTACCTCAAGGCCATCGATCTCACTAAGAACGGGCACGCCGTGCCGGTGGTGGATGAGCTGGCTACCGTCTCGCTTAATCTCTGGGCCCAGGAAAACAACTATCACAAGCTCCGCCCGAATCTGTTTGGCGTTTAGCATCTTCACCGTTTCAACGTTTTTGCGTCGGCCCGGTTCGTCCGCACATCCAAAATTCCGGGAGCGTACCCTACATTCATGTTGATCATCACCTTTCGATCCCGGCTCACCGATCAGGCAGGCGAAGACTATCAATCCATGAACGCCGAAATGGAGGCTCTGGTAAAAGAGAATCCCGGCTTCATTGACGTGAAGAGCTATCAGGCGGCGGACGGCGAACGGCTGACGATGGTGTGGTGGCGAGATGAAGAATCTCTGCGCCAATGGCGGGAACAGGTCCGTCACCGCGCCGCCCAGAGCGCCGGCCGCCAAAAGTGGTACCTCTACTACAAGATGGAAGTCGCCCAGGTCATCCGCGAAAGCAGCTTCCAGCGCGACGAATCGCGGGCCTGAGCGGCGGGCCGGAGCTCGCCATGCCCCACGCCCGCTAAGATCGCGCAGGGGCGGCACATCTTCCCATTCGCGGCGATGTGAAAATTCCACAACTCCCGTTAGAATGATTCACACTCATGGAACCAGTCTCCCACTTCTTTTTGTCCGACCGTTTGAAATTGCAGTTCTGGGATTACGGGCAGGATGGCAAGCCCGCGGTTGTCCTGGTGCATGGCGGGCTGGACCACGCCCGCAGCTGGGACTGGGTTGCCCGCTCGCTATGCCAGCACTATCACGTTTACGCCCTTGATCTGCGCGGCCACGGCAACAGCGCCTGGGCTCCCGGCGCCACCTATGGCCTGGTGGAGCACGTGCTCGATCTTTCCGCGCTGCTCGATATCATCCACGAATTTCCCCTTCGCCTGATCGGCCACTCGCTGGGCGGGATCATCGTGCTGCACTACGCCGGGATCTATCCCGACCGTGTCTCCAAAGCTGTATCCATTGAAGGAATCGGTTTGCCGCCTACGCACCGCGTGCACGCGCCGGCTTCGCAGCGTTTGCGCGGATGGATCGAGAACGTGCGCGGCATTGAGAAGCGCATGCCGCACAGCTATCCCAACCTGCAGGCGGCCATGGCGCGCATGAAGGAAGCTAACCCGCGGCTTTCCGACGAAGTCGCCCGCCACCTGACTCTGCACGGCACCAACTGGGTGGGCGAAGGATCGCTGGTGTGGAAGTTCGATAATTACGTGCGCGCCTTCTCGCCCTACGGTCACAGCATCGCCGACGCTTCTGACGTCTTCGGCCAGATCACCGCGCCCACGCTCTTGTTCTGGGGTCTGGAAAGTTTTGCTCCGGTTCCGGAAAACGATCCCCGCGTGAAAGCCATACGCAACTGCAAGCTGGTGAGGGTCCCCAAGGCCGGCCACTGGGTCCACCATGACCAGCTGGACGTGTTCCTCAAGGAAACGTCAGCTTTTCTGGAATAGGGCAGGAGCCTGCGCGATTCTGAGCGCTATCATCGCTACGCAGCGCTGCTCCTGGCCGATGACCCTGAAGACTCCGCCACCATCTCGCCGTCGCCCTGTCCGCCTTCACGATCGTAAGGAATGAAGACCGCAATCGAGGTTCCATGACGCGCTCCATCCACACTGGTTCGCAGACGAATCGAGCCGCGATGTTTCTGCACGATGCCCTGGCTCACCCACAGTCCCAGGCCGGTGCCCTTGGCCTCTTTGGTGGTGAAGAATGGCTCGAAGATTCGCGAAACATGTTCCGGGGCAATGCCGGGGCCGTTATCGGCCATCGTAATGCGCAGTCCCGCCTCGCTGTTGGCTCCCTTCGCCGGCCGCACGCGGATTACGATCTTGCCTGAGTCCGCCACTGCTTCCACCGAGTTAAGCAGCAGGTTGGAGAACACCTGGCGGAGTTCTCCGGGAAAAGCGCGAATGTCCTCCGCGCTATCGAATTGTCTGTCCACGCTGATGCTCTTGGCCGCGATCTTCCGGCTGTAAACGTCCAGCACCTCGTGAATCAGGCTGGGGACGGAGGTCATGACCGGCAAACTGACTTCGCGGTAAAAAGCCAGCGTCTGCTTGGTGATGTGGATTACCCGCTCCAGTTCTCGCTCTCCGGTGCGCATCAGTTCCTTGAGGTCAGCCGGCATGTGGGGATGCGTGCTCACGATATAAAGCACGTTGGTCACGGCCGCCAGCGGATTGTTGATCTCATGCGCGATGCTGGCCGCCAGCTGCCCGGTAGCGGCAAGCTTTTCCGACCGTCTCAGCGCATCTTCGACCAATTTTCGTGAAGACACGTCGATGGCCACGCCCAGCATGCGCACCGGGGTGTTGCCCATCGCGATCGTCTGTCCGCGTAGCTCCAGCCAGTGCAGGCTCTTGTCAGGAAGGCTCACGCGGTACTGCACCTCAGAGTCGCCGCCTTTGTTGAGCGCCTCGCCCAGCGACGCCTGAACCCGCCAGGAGTCGTCCAGGTGAATGCTCTCCATCCAGGTCTCGTATCTTCCATCGAACCCGGCAGGCTCGATCCCGTGCATGCGGCAGACCTCTTCCGACCAGGCCAGCCTTCCGCTCTGCAGGTCCCACTCCCATATCCCGATGCCCACGCAGCGCTGTGCCAGTTGCATGCTCTCCTTGCTGCGTTGCAGCGCTTCCTGGGCCCGCTTGGTTTCCGCGATCTTCTCCTGCGCCTCGCGATACAGGCGCACGTTGTCGAGGGCCACGGAGGCCATGTGCGCCAGGTGCACCAAAATCGCCTGGTCGTCTTCGCTGAACTCACCGTGAATTTTGCGCGACAGCTGAATCAGTCCCAGGTTTCGGCCGTCGCGAGTCAGCAGCGGCGCCGCCAGCCAGCCGGCGCGAGCGGCCTCATGGCTTTTGACCATGTTGCGCCACGCGAGATTGCCTTGAATTGCTGAAGTGATGCGCACCGGCTGGTTGAGGCTGCAGGCCAGCATGAACATCTCCGAGCGCTCGTTCGAGAACGGCAGAATCTCTTCGCCCTGCTCCACGGAAGTGCAGGTGATGCTCCGGTTGGGATCGCCGCCGGGCAAATACGTGGTAAACGCCTGGCGCGCGGCCACGATCTGCCGCGCCTGGTCGGTGATGATGCGCAACAGGGAATCGATGGTGAGAGTCGAGTTGATCTGCAGTGAAGCCTCGGCCAGTGAGCGCAGTACCGCGCTTCGCTGCCGTTCCACCGCCAGCGTGTCCAGTGAGCTGCGGTAGAGCCGCGCATTGTCCAGCGCGTTGGCCGCCTGTCGCGCGTAGAGTTCCACCGCACGCGACTGCCGCTCTGACGGCGTATGTGGCTGCCGGAAAAATGTCGCCACTGCCCCCAGCGCTTCTCCGCGGCCGTTGATGATGGGTGAGCTGAACACCGCGCGGAAGCCAACCTGTCGCGCAGCCTCCATGAAAGGGAAGTAGGTGCCCGGCGCATCCAGGTCCGGGATCACCAGCTTGCGCTGCGAGCAGAAAAGGGCGGCCGGAAACTCTCCAAACAGTTTGACCTGTCCGGTGCTGAAACCGGCGTAGGTCTCCACCTGCAGGATTTTGCTGGAAGATTCGGGCAGGAGCAGGAGCAACGCCAGATCGGTCTTCTGCAGTGTCGCGATAGCGCCCAGGATGTCATTCAAAAGCCGCTGCAGCTCCAGGCTGCTGGAGAGCGTCACGCTGAAGTCATGGAAGCGCTTAAGGTCGGCGCGCTGTGCATCCAGCTCGTCGCGCAACTGCGCCAGGTCGTCCTCCAGATTGTCGGCTCGGGACTCTGCCGCGAGCCATCGGCGGCGGGCATAGCCGATCATCAGGGCCACGCTGGCCAGCAAGAGCGACCAGAGTTCAACCGTTCGTGGAGTCCCTGCCCCGGGGTGGAAATAGCAGAAAAGAAGGAGGGCCAGGCTGTTCAGGACAGCGGCGCCCAGGCCCGGCAGCAAACCGGCAGCCGCGGAAGCCACTACGGCGGCTGCCGCAAAGAAGACTCCGGCGGGGAGCGGTAAGCGCGTAAGCGTTGCTGTAGCGATCTCCCAGGCCGCTGCCGTAAGCAGCACAACCAGTATCCATTGCCCGATCCGCAGCCGAGTCGAGGGGGAGAAATGCATTCTTGTCTCCTGCTTGCAGGTCTTCAGAGTCACGGAGACAAAGCGGCTTTGTCAGAATACCACGCTCGCTTGATGGTGTTGCGTCCTAAAGGTCTACAGCCCAAATGACTTGCGGGCTGGCCTACCGGCTGGCTATGTTGCGTACGCCGGCCCTGCCTTCCTGGCCCAGCAGCTCGATCAGGCTTGCCGCTCGGTCCAGCAGC
Source organism: Candidatus Angelobacter sp. (assembly GCA_035307585.1). Taxonomy (GTDB): domain Bacteria; phylum Acidobacteriota; class Terriglobia; order Terriglobales; family Acidobacteriaceae; genus Angelobacter. The sequence continues at coordinate 173,658 of DATGHX010000066.1, read as the reverse complement.
CTGCCGCCCTTGTCGATATAGTCGGGCATGCGGTGCCAGAGATCTTCGAATTTGTCCGGATGTTCGGCGATCAGTGTCGCCAGTCCGAGGCCGGCAACAGCCATGCCCGCGGGGCGGCGGCCGGTGATGAAGAGAATCGCGCCTGCAGCAAACGATCCGTAAATCAAGCCTTTTTTCCAGTCCATGTCGCCCCAACCTCCGTCCAATGAAGTTCTCAACTAATCCTCGATGAGTGCTTTTTCAGTCCAGTGAAATTAGAACAGACGCCTATCTTTTACGTTGCCTTCAGGCCTGTGCGCCACCGGGACGCTCGGCTTGAATGATTCCTGCGTCAAGGCATCGGTGAGCATTTTCCTCCGCGACAAAATAAATAAAGTTTCTATTTCAGTGAGGCTGGACTAGACTCTGTGGGCAAAAGGAAAGTGGGCGCCGGTATAGGGGCGACGCCCACGTGGGGGTACTGCGTATGTTGTTATCAAAATAGACGAAATAGAACGTAAAAAGTTGCGAAGAATCGCAAAATTAACATAAATATACACTTCGATAGAAATATTAAGTCTTGCGCCTTCCCGATTTCGACATTCCCTAAGAAAAAAGCCCCTTGCAGAGCAAGGGGCAAGAAGAAGAACCAGGAGAGTCAGCTAGTTACAATTCCTGCGCGACCAGCTCGCGAACCTGCAGTCTGGCCTGGTGCAGACCGTTGCGCGATTCGTTTTCGCTGATGCCCAGCAACCGCGCGATGCGCTCGTGAGCATAACCTTCGACGTCGTGAAAAAGGAAAATCAGTTTCTCGGTGGCGGGTAACTGGACAACCGCGCGCTCCAGGTGGACCCGCTTGATGTTGGCGCGCACGCCCTGCGCCTGCGACGGCGTTACGCTCAGTGTCAGGTTTCCGATCGCGAAATTTTCCCGCACTTCAGTAAGAAAAGCCCGGTCAACGTGATGAGGCTCCGTCTGCTCGCCGGCAAATACTCGCAGGAACGTGTTCTTGGACAGCTCCTCAGCCAGCAGTTCGTTGTCGGTCAGCCAAAATGCCAGGGAATAGATCCGGTGACAATGTTCGGTGTAGATAGCGCTGTAGTCGATCGCCTGGCGTTCCACGGCGGGGAAAAGCAACGCCGTTGGATTCATGGTTCCTGGGAAACTGCTTGCCATTGAGTTCAGCCTCTTTTCTGTCCCCGGCGGGGTCTAGGTTGCAAACGGCTCGCGGGGAATAGCAAAAGCAATCTGTTACCCAAAGAATGTGGACTGAAGTAAAATCTTGCGTATTTTGCTAAACGGTTGATTTAAATAGACTAAATCGATGCTATTCGAGGTCCCTTAACCGTGGGTTAAGAGCGTCGTCCAATCTCGCCAGCCATGAACCATGCCATATTGGGCATGTAGATACCACTTATAGGGTCGACGGTTCCCTTGGGTTTGGTCGCGGATTGGTAGAAATTACATTCGTGCAGGGTTCAGCGAACCACGATCACTTCGCGGAGGTTGTCGCGGCCCAGGAAGAACTTTCGCGAGGAGAAATCCCGAAACAGGTTTTCAATGTGGCGGTTGTTGAAAATCCGTTGCACCTGAAACCCTGATCCCTGTTCCAGCTCCAGCGTGTCGGGCTTGACGATATGGTAGTGATAATAGGGGGCGTTGGGGCCGGCGTCCTTGGTATGGAACAGGGCCAGCAGCGTCCCTTTGGGTTTCAGCACCCGGTATAGCGACTCCACTACCGGTTTTACTAGTTCCTCGGGAAGATAATCCGCCACGTCCCAGCACAGAACCGCGTCAAAATGCGCGTCCGGATAAGCGAGATTTTCCGCGAAAAAGGCGGCGAGATCGAGAGCGGTTTTGCCGTCTTCCTTTTTCACGTACAGGGAAGGTTCCTGGGCGCAGCGGAGAATGTCCTCATGGTAGGCGCGCACGTTGCGGTCCGTGAGGAAGGCGATGTTGGCCGGCGACGTAGGGCCCAGATCGAGCACCGCAAGCTTGCGGTCTTCGCTGCCCTTGAGCTCGCGGGTAAACTCGCCCAGCCCGATGCAGCGGCGCGAAGTTCGCGGCGCAGCATTGGCCTTCGCCTCCGGCTTGGCCGGAGTAGCGGCAGCGCCGCGGAACCATCGCATAAAACTGTGACTGGAGCTCACGCTCCCTTACTGTACTCTATTTGGATTCCAAAAAGGAACCCTGGCCCGCTCCAGCTCCCACCGGCACCGGCGCGCCGAGAGTGCTTCCGGAATTCAGGTGTGAACCTGAGTTCGAGGATTTGCGCGTCTCAGTCTTGTGCTCCTGCGCGTGTTCCTTGATGTCGACCGCACCTTTGAAGAGCGCTCCGTCTTCGATCACGATGCGATGCGTGGTGATGTCGCCGCTCAGGCTCGAAGAGCGTTTCAATTCCACTCGCTCACTGCCGCCGATATTGCCTTCCACTTTGCCGTGCACCACGATATCGCGTGCCGTGATCGCGGCCTTGATCTTGCCGTTGGGACCGATCACCAGCTTGTGATCGCGCAGGTTGATCGTGCCTTCGACTTCGCCATCCAGGTAGAGGTCTTCGCTGCCCGTGAGCTCCCCGCGAATGACCACCGATTTTCCGATGTGACCCACATCCCCGCGCAGGGGTTCAGGGGCAAATTTAGGGGTTTCCTTGACGGCCGGAGCAGCGGTGGGTGCCGCGCTGGCGGTCGCTGAGGCAGGTTGAGGGTTGTTTAACGGCAGGCGGTTGTCTTCAGGACGCGCTTTCCACATTTTGCACCTTTTCTGTTGATTTCCTTAACGTTGTCATCGCCCTTTTTCGCGTAAGGATTAGCTCCGGCGAGGAAAGTCGATGCAATCAAATTTTTTGTCAGAGCCTCTCCGCAGCCTTCGTGAAAATCCATTCCTGCCGCGATAACTCTGGGTTTTTCGTAGTGTAGCCCGCTGGCAAGGCAAAAAATAGTTACCGTGGGTGTGCGTCTCTGAGGCAAGTTGATGCTGACAGAGGGCAGCGCCATACCCAACTTTGCTGTGCTGGCTGCGGTTTTGTTATTAACTAAATAGATAACAAGAATTATATTGCCTAAGTCGCTGTTTTATTGGGGCCTTACGCCATAAAAACTGCTTTTCTTCGGCCGGGATGATTGGCCATACGTTTGCTTAAAAGTAAATGCTCGGCCGGCGGGAAAACGTCCACCGGCGGTGGGCCGAGACCGGCACCCAGGGGAACAACGGCTCGGTCTGTTGCAGTGGCCTTCAGCCTCCACAGGAAGCTGTGATTTTCATCGGTCGAGACGCAAGCGGCGGCTCTCTGAGCCGCCTCTTGTTCTGCGGGTTGGACGATGCGTGCCTGGCCGGCCCGAGTAGCCGCCGAGCTCTGATAAGATAGCCATATACGGTGCTGGTTGTTTCGCCAGCCAGCAGCCCTGCATCGAACCATTCATGCATCCTGGGCCCTTATTCGCCGCGATGGTGTTGATGGGCGCGATCTCTCCGGTGGCCCTGCCTCAGAATTCGTCCGCAACTGCGCCGGTCCGTGAATCCCAGGAAGCCACTTCTCAACCGCCTCCGTTGCCGTCAGATCCCAACCAGTTTGTCCATCAGGCCATACGGCATGAACTGGAAGAGCAGGACCATGACCAGACTCTATGGCGCTATCGCCTCCATCGCGAAGACGACAAAAACAACGTCGACCGCGATGTGATCGAAACCCACGAAGGCCAGCTGTCGAAAACTCTCCTGTTGTGGGGCAAGCCGCTCAACGCCCAGGAGCGCGAAACCGACGAAGAGCGAATGCAGCAACAGATCAGCGATCCCGATGAGCGCGCCCGCCACGAAAAGCGCGAGAAAGAAGACGGCGTCAAAGCCCGCCAGATGCTGAGCCTGATTCCTGAGGCGTTCAACTTCAGGTATGCCGGAGAAGAAAACGGCCTGGTCAAGCTGGCTTTCGTTCCCAACCCGCATTTTGATCCGCCTAACTTCGAGGCCAAGGTCTACAAATCCTTAAAGGGCATACTGTGGATCGAGCGAGACTCGATGCGGCTGGCCGGGATCGACGGTACGCTGTTTGAAGACGTCAACTTTGGCTGGGGCCTGCTTGGCCACCTGAACAAGGGCGGGACCTTCTGCGTCAGGCAGAAAGATGTCGGCGACGGTCACTGGGACGTGGTTTCCGAAGAGGTCAACATGGTGGGCCGCGCGGTCATCTTCAAGACCATTACCCGGAAGCAAAAGCAGTCGCGGACCGATTGGCGCAGGGTTCCCGATTCCATCACCATCCAGCAGGCCTATCAGATGCTGGAGCGCGATCCCGGCTCGCTACCCCACAGCCAGGACACATCCGAACTGCGCCGATAAGCCCGGGCGCGACCATGAAGACATAAAGGCCGGAGGCGCGCTCTTTCTGCCCCCGGCCGCTGATCTACGCGATTCCTTCCGGATTATTTAATCGTTCCCGCTCCCGCGGTGGCGCACTGGCCATCGTGATCGCTGGTGTCGCCGGAGACGCCGATCGCGCCGATGATCTTCCCGTCAGCAATCAGGGGAATCCCGCCCTCTACCGGCACGGCGCCCGTCAAACCCAGGATGCGCAGGCCCGCGCCTCCTGCGGCCAACGCGTCCTGGAAGGCCTTGGTGGGGCGCTTGAACAGGGCCGCGGAGCGCGCCTTGGCGATAGCCACATCGGCACTGCCCAGCTGCGTATTGTCGGCTTTTTCGTAGTAGACCAGGAAGCCGTTGGGATCGACCACTGCCACGGCCATGTTCCACTTATTCTTGGCCGCCTCCGCCAGGGCTGCCGCTGCAGCCTTCTTGGCATTGTCCAGGCTGACCGGCGGACCGTAAGGATTAGGCAGCATTTGCGCCCTCATTTCCAGGCACAGAAGTGTTGAACTCACAGCAAGCAGAATCAGCGTCCGCTTTAGTGTCATCTCGGCGTCCTCCTCGTTGTGTGTAGTTACGGCAGTTGCTGGCGTGCCGCATGACAGGGCCTCAACAGGACATTAAACAGGCGCCGTCGCGCCGTTGCGCATTTAAATCGCAGAATAGCGGCGGGGACGGGAAGCGCCACGGAGTCTACGGCGCGCATAGTGCCGGAGTCAAGTAATGGGTCGGGGCGACGGAATCGGGCGCGCAAAAGATTAAGGCTCCCGGCGCAGGTTCGCATCGGGAGCCTTGAGTTTTATCAACCAGTAACGAGAAAAGATCTACTTGTTGGAGCAGGTCGAGGAAACCATCTTCACTCTCTTTACGGTCAACGTCGGCTCCGAAGTTGCGGTAGACGTGGTCGATCCGGTCGTTGCGGACGCGCTGGCGCTGGACGTATCGCCCCACACCTTGACTTCGTGTCCGACGTGGTCAGATAGCTTGGAAGTATCACCGGCGAGCTGGTACTTGGTGCCGGCGGCATCCGTCAGAGTGAAACTGCCCGCGGAACCGTTCAGGCAACCCTCAATGGCGTTTCCTTTCTCATTGCCGGTGCTGGACGCGGCCGAAGTGTCGGGCTGCTGCGCCGTTGGTGAAGTCGTGCTCGGGCTGGTCGTGGTCGGATTCTGCGTGCTCGGCTGCGTGCTGCTGGGATTCTGGGAGCTATCGGTTGTTGACGGACTGGTCTGAGCAACCGCCCACGCACACGAGAGCAACAGAACTGCTGTGATCAATGACAACTTCTTCATTTACTTCCTCCTAAATATTTTTTGGCCGTTTAAGCGGGGCCCGCAAGTTAGTCGGAAGTGGCGCTGCGAACTTAGATAGAAATGGCTGGCCGCGGGTTTGCTCCTGATGACCGCCAGAATTGTGCAGCTTTCGATTTTTCCCGAGCCGGCCGGAGCTGCTGGAGTGAAATGCCGAAGACTTCCTCAGGGCCGGGCGCAAGGTGCTCCGCTTGCCGACATTGATCCGACCCATGCGCGCACCAGGGCCAGGCCTTCTTCATGCACTACACTGCGCCCGATCTGCGGCATCATCTCTTTCGGCCGGATGGATTCCATGCGCGCCACCAGAATCGATTCCTCGGGTTTTCCCGGCACCAGGTCGTAGATCAGCGTGCCCACCCGTCCGGCAGAATTTGGGCTTTTGCACACGCCCAGTGAGGCCGCATCCGCATTGAGACGCAGATCGAATCCCGTATAGCCCGCGCTGCCTCCCGGCTGATGGCAATGCGCGCAGTTGTTGTCAAGGTAAGCTCGCGCGCGCTGCTCCAGGGTTCCACTGTCAGCCGAGTCCCATCTGGCGGCTCGCGGAACCGCAGGCGGCGCGGGCGCGCCACGCAGATATCCCACGGCGATCCAGCGCGCCAGTTGATTGGCTGTGCCGTCGGCATACGCGTAATCCTTGTTGAGATTGCGCGCCTTCGGACCTATAGGCAGCATCACCCGCGAATTCTCATGGCACTGCTTGCACTCGTTGGCGTTGGGAATCAAGTACGTGAAGTCGTGCCTCTTGCCTGCAGCATCCGAGTAGCTGATGGGCACGGGATCGGGCACCAGTTGCAGCCGAGCTTCGGTCTGCTTCTCGTTCCAGACGTAGGGCAGCCCCACCCACCCGATCTTCGTGTGTACCAGCAGGCGAGTTTCGATTAGCTTTTCTTTGACGCCTGTCCCTTCTGGAAAAGCAAAGCTCTTGATCAAGACTGTGCCGATAGGGAAGTCGAACACCTGGTCTTCGCGATATTGCGCCGAGGTTCCCGGCGGCATCCATACGAAGCGATATTTCGCCGCGTAATCGGAGAACAGCGGAGTGTTGAGATCGTAGGGCAGCACGCCGCTGTTCGGACGCAGCTCGGGAGCATGCCCGGCGAAGAAATTCCATTGCGAAAGTTTTTCCGGAAACGGCTCCTCAGGGAACGACTTCACCGGAGCTTGCCGGCCGCAGCCGGCGCAGAAAGTTGCGAGCAGGATCGTTAGCAGGGCTGCTCTCTCGCGGCCAACAATTTGCCTGAAGCCAGTCAATTCAGAACCCTAAAAGAAATCCCGGAAGGGCAACCGCTATTGCCCTCCGGCATGAGGAGCGGAGACCGGGGCCGGGATCTGGGGAATGCTCACCGCCTCCAGCGGCTGCAGCGAGCAGTTGTAAACCTTCACGTCTTTCACCGGATGTTTGAATCCGTTTCCGCCGTCAAAGTTCAGGAAGCTGAAATCGCCGTTATTGGCGATGCAGATCTGCGCCGGGTTCGGGCCCTTCTTCGCAGCGCGAACCTGGGGATCGACCACGCCGTCGTAGAGCACGTCGGGCAGCGCGCCGCCCAGCACCGTGCTCAGCGCCTTCACGTCATCCTGGCGCACGTCGGGAGATTTTCCGCCGCCGGAAATCTCGTTGTCGTGAATGTAAACCTGTCCTGAGAACGGACTGTAACGCGCGTCTTTGATTTCGCCCAGGCTGGGGTTGTAGGCGATCACGTAGAGGTTGGTGGTGTTGTTGTCGTGAATCTTGTTCTCAAAAACCTCCACATTGTTGATGGCCATCACGTACATGCCGGTGCCGGTGGGCAGGTGATAGATGGCGCCCAGGCTTTTAGGCGCGAAGTTCGCCGTGTTGTTGTCGTAAATCTGGTTGTGAAAGACGCGCACCAGCTTCCCACCCTGCTTGGGCAGGCTGGGCAGGTTAAATACGCCCAGGCCGCCGGTGTTGTGCGTGGCCACATTGTCATAGACGTCCACGTGCTGAGCGTTTTCCACTTCGTAGCCGTCCACGTTGAATTCGGCGCGATTGCGGCGCATCACCACCATGTCCGACTGGCCGATATAAAAGCCCGCGTCCGACGCTCCCTTGGCCACCGAGTCTTCCACCAGCACGTTCTTGCATTCGGTGGGATAGATGGCGTACGGGCCGTTGCTGCCGTTGGGACCGCGCGTCCACTCCACGCGCACCCGGCGCACGGTGATGTTGCTGCCGCCCTGGATGGTCAGGCCGTCGCCCGCGCTGTCTTCAATCGCCATGTCTTCGATGACAAAGTCGTTGGCTTTCACCAGCAGCCCCGATCCGCCCTCTTTCTGCCCGGCAAACGACAGAATGCTCTTGTCCATGCCTTTGCCGCGTATGGTGACCTTGTCGGCCGTCAGCGAGAGCGTGCGGTCGAACTGGAACTTGCCTTCGGGGACCTCGATCACATCGCCCGCCTTGGCTTTGATCAGCTGCTCCTGCAACTGCTTCTGAAAGTTGGCGGGGGATTGCTGGCTGCAGCCAGTCAGCGCGGCCGCGATCAGCATCACGGTCAAAGTTGCCATGGAAAGTGCGGCTAGCCTGGTCTTCATATCGAGCCTCCGGCGGCGATTTTTGGCGGACTCTCGCGGCCAACATTGTACAGAAAAGCGGCAGGTCGGGCGGCTGATTTGTATACTGAGGCACACTTCGGCGTCGCGGAGAATGCCTGTTTGCTTGGCTGGCACATCAGCGTTTACCGGCAGACCAACGACGGCAGCGCGCCTGCTGCAGTCGACTCTGCCAAAGGCGTGCGTGTGGCCGTGTGGCAGGCCGGCTGGCGAGGTCTCAGATGGATTGATGAGTTGGTCGAAGCCAGGAAAGCCATCGACCTGGGCGGCAATGGCTATCCCTGCCGCTATACTGTGACCGCCAGGCATCTCGTTCCCAACATTATTGAAGCGCCGCCGGAAGTGAGGCCAACCTGGGTTGCCGGAGGATCGGACATCCTCACCGGAAAGTGGGAGGGAAAGACGGTGATTGACCACGCAGCCGCCGGCCAGTGCCGCCCCGATGAGTGGTTGCTGGTGGAGGCTTGGGACGAGAGCTGACCTCAGAGTTGTGGCTTTCGGCCCCCGCAGAATCCCGTTCGATTAGAATGAGCGACGGAGCTTAACGAATGAAGAAGGTGGTTGCGCGCGAGCGCAACAAAAGCTATTACCGCGTACTGCACGCTCCCATCTGGATCTGGGCCTTCTGGATTCTGCCCGGAAATCTGACGGCCGACCTTTACGCCCACGGTCCCGACCGCCGCCACTGGATCTGGCTGGCGATTGTCACCGCCGTTTGCGCCTGGCGCGCCTACGTGGGCCGCCTTCCCGGCGCCGAGCCGCAGCCCTACATCACTCATTACGGCGAGGACAAGCCCAACCTCTGGTATCGCGTGATCTGCTACACCACGGCCTGGATCGATCTGCTGGTTCCGTTCAGCATCAACCTGATCGGTCTGGTGGCTTATTTCCTCATCCGCCGCTGGGTGATCCCCGATCTTTACGTAACCCTCTATTACGTGCTGGCAGCGCTGGTGGTTCTTGCCACCGTGCTCGACGTCACGCCGCGCGCGCGCCGCTCCACCAGCGGCGAAGGCGCGGAAAAAGCCTGGTTCTATGTTGCCATCTGGACCGTGGTTCCTACCCAACTCGCCGGCTGGGCCATGTGGCGGCTGGGACGATTCTTCAACCTCACAGAATCCACTCTCAACGACCTGCGCCTGTTGGTCTTCCTGATTTTCGCCGGCGTCTTCTTCACTCTGGGCTGCCTGGGCAAGCTGGGACGAACCGAGCGGTATCACGCTGCAGAAACGCCGATCTCTGACGCTGAACTCTCGACGGGAACATAAACGATCATCTAATTAGGCAAAACGCCACAATCGTCTCGCCGCGAACGCCGTCGGCTTCTTCCGCTTCCCTGATCAGCTCCTCTTCCAAATTCTGCGGATCGGGTTTCATCTCGCACGCGGCGATCTCTTGGTCCGTGGCCCCGTGGTAGCAGAGTTCGCAAACCCCCAGCGCGCCGTCGGGTCCGGAACGCACGGGCGGACCGAAAGTCCGGCAGGTCATGGGACGCGAAGTGTAAAGATCGCACAGCCCGGTCCTGGGATCGAGGGCCGGGCAGGGTTCGTCGTTGGCGAAATCGGCGAAGCGGGCTTGCCCGGCAGCGCTCTCATCGAGAATGCCGGTGTCGGGATCACCGGGAAAGGCGGGCGCGAAGCGACGGACGAAATCACGCGCGCGCCGGCGGACCCGCTTGGCGCGCGCCGGCTCACCTTTCGTAAGCTGCGCCAGGCCCTGGCGCAGCCGCGCGGCATCAAGCTGGCTGATGGGAAAAGGATCCAGGCAACACTGCGTGCATCCCGGACGGCAGGCCAGCCACGGCCCGCTCTTCCGCGCCGCCTCCGCCAGCGCGGCATCCACGATCTGTACCAGCTGCTGGTCGCCGGCGGGAAGACGCGGGGGCATGATCAGCTCGCTTTGGTCTTCATCCGGCTCGCGAACTTTTCCTGAAATTTCTTTACCTTGGGCGAGATCACGAACTGGCAGTAGGGCTGGTAGGAGTTGTTGGCGTAGTACTCCTGGTGATAGTCCTCGGCCACGAAGAATTTCGTCGCCGGCTCAATGGCCGTAACCACGGGGTCAGGGAACTCATGCGAAGCGTTGAGCCGGGCGATGGCCTCTGTCGCCTGGCGCCTCTGCTCTTCCGACTCGTAGAAAACCACCGATCGGTACTGCGTACCCATGTCGTTTCCCTGGCGGTTGAGCGTGGTGGGATCGTGGATGGCGAAGAAAACTTCGAGCAGCTCAGGATAAGAGATTGTTTGCGGATCAAAGGTGACGCGGACCACCTCCACGTGCCCGGTGTCGCCGCCGCAGACCTGGCGGTACGTGGGATTGTCGACCGTTCCGCCCATGTAGCCCGATTCCACCGACTGCACGCCCGCCAGACGATCGAAGACCGCTTCCAGGCACCAGAAACAGCCTCCTCCAAACACCGCAGCTTGATTTGCCATGGTCTTTAGATTACCCGATCGCCGAAGACGGTGCACATACCGAACAATCCCCACGAACACGCGATCGAGATCGTGGAGCGAAGCCACCCTTGCGATTTGAGACGATGCAGCCCAATGATTGCGTGGGTTTGCCGCTTTCCCCTACTTCTTTCCGGTCTTGGCGGAAGACTTGTAGCCGGTATCGATGTTGGAGTCGAGTTTGTTCAGCATCTCGCGAACAAAGCGGGCATGTTCGCCGAAGGGCGAGAGCTCCAGGTATTTGTTGAGAGTTTCGCGCGTTCCGGCGGGCGCCTGGTACTTGCCGTGATCGAGCTTGCCGCGGCCAAAGAGCGCCGAAGCCTTGATGTAATAGGCCTCGGCCATGGCGGGATCGGAGGCGATGGCCTGGTCGCAGGCGGCGATCGCGTCATCCACGCGATTCATGTTGTAGTAGGTCGCGCAGACGTTGAACAGAGGCATGGCCGCATACGATGAAACTTTCGCCGACTCGTTAAAAGCTGCGATGGCCTGTTCGTACTGGTTGTGCTGCGCGTAGAGATTGCCTTCGGCGTTCAGCATCTGCCCCAGGCCGGCTTTGGCGATCCCCGAGTCGGGATTCGCTGCCAGTCGTTGCTGGGCGGCTTTCACGCCGGCCTGGTAAGTCTGTACCGCGTCGTCGTACTTCCCAGAGGAGCTTTGTGCGCCGCCCAGGGTCACGTAGTACTCCGGCTGCGCAGGATCGGCGGCGATCGCTTTCTTGCACAGCTCAATGGCAGCCGTAATGCTGCCGCGGTTACTCTGCGCATTGCAGGCATGAAAGTACGCCATCGCCGGCTGAGGAGCCAGCGCCGCCGCCTGGTCGTAAAGTTTCATTGCTTCATCGAGTTTGTTCAGGCGATGCAGCGCGTCAGCTTCGGCGATCATTATGCCGGTCAGGTCGCTCCTGATCTGCTCTGAATCGGGCTTGTCCGCCAACGCTTTCTGTTCCAGGTCTATGGCTTTCTGGTAGCTCTGGGCCGCATCGGCATATTGCTGCTGATTGGCCTGAACGGTGCCCAGGTTCTGGTAATACTCCCACTTCCCTGGATCGAGGGCGAGCAACTGGTGCAGCAAATCGGTGGCTCGCGTCCAGTTGTGCTCATCGAGCGCAGTGTGCAAGTCGGGAATAATATGGTTGACCTGGGCGGCGATGCTGTTTTGTTCACGTACCACGGCGTCGCCGATGCTGGGCGACGATAAATTCACGTTCAGGACATTGGACCAGGTTGCATCAGCATTGTCCCCGACGTACGCCCTGCCCGAATAGAGGAAGGCGCCGGCGGGATCGGTGATTTCCACCCGATAAATGCCTACGTGGACGCCGATGATCGTGAACTCGCCTTTTTTGTTAGTTTTGGTCTGGTAAACCCGTCCTGTCCCGGAGTTGCTGATGGGCGTGGGGTTATCGGGTGTGTTGCTGAAATCGGCGATGTGCGTGTATTTCACATGGCCGTTGGCCAGCGGTTTGCCTTCACGATCGAGGATTGTCCCAGTGACAGTGCCACCCTGTGGAATGGCCAGCAGGGCCAACAACAGTGCGCGCAGAATCATGATGGCCTCCAGTCAGGCGCCGGCTGACCATGCCCCTCAGGCACATGACACCACGAAAGCGGCGAAAGTTCCACGCTAATTTGTGAATCCCCCTCCCGCCCAAGTAATCTACTTCGGTTAAAAATCGGTGGCCGCATCAGAGGAGCCCATGAGCGAGAAACCGCAGAACTTTGCCCATCACACCAAGTTCGATCCGTCGTTCCATTTCCTCCTTGTACCGGTTTTCCTGCTCAATATCATCGTGGTGGCAATCCTTCTCTTTCGCTATCCCAGCCTCACTGGGGCATGGCTGCTTCTCATCTCCGTGGCTTTGCTGGCCACCGCCGGCCGGGTGCGCGCCTACGCCACCAAAACCCAGGACCGGATCATTCGCCTGGAGGAGCGCCTGCGCCTGGCCCAGCTTTTGCCCGAAGCGTTGCGGCCGCGCATTGGAGAGCTTTCCACTTCGCAGTTGATCGCTTTACGCTTCGCCTCTGACGGGGAACTGACGGCGCTGGTGATGCGCGCTCTCGATGAGAAACTGGATCGCAACGCCATCAAGAAGGCCATTACCGAGTGGCGTCCGGATTATCAGAGGGTGTGAGCGGGTCGGCTTGGTAGAGACCGGTAGGTGAGCATCGCCTAAGCGCGAATCGCCCGGATGCAGAGGAAAGAAGGCGTCCGGTTGAGCCGCCGGAAGAGCCAGGGATCGCTCTGCTCCATCTCCGGCAAGGGACGCGGCTCAAGCACGCGATCGACGCGAAATCCTGATTCGATCACGGAGTTGAAGGCTTCATCCAGCGGCCGGCGGTAGTACTCCACGTAGTGATGGGGCTCGCCGAAGCCGGTAAAGTAAAAGCTGGCCAGCTCCGTGGAGAGATAGCATTCGCGGCCGGGATGAAAGTTTATCCAGGTGAAAGCCGGATGCTGTATGGAAAAAACCAGCAGGCCGTCATTCACCAGCACGCGATGAAATTCTCCCAGCAGCCCTCGCCAATCCAGGATGTTGTCCAGCACCAGCGGAGCGACCACGATGTTGAATGAGGCGTCCGCCAGCCAGTCCAGTGGCTCCTCCAGGTTGGCGACGCGAAGCTCCACCTTGAGCCCGCGCGTTCGCTCCCGGGCCAGCTCCACCATGCGTTCCACCACATCAACGCCCGTCACCGACGCTCCCTGTTGCGCCAGCCACTCGCAGTACAAACCCGGACCGCAACCCGCGTCGAGCACACGCAGCCCTTTCACATCGGGAAGCAAAGATTGCATGGCAGGCCGCTCGTAGAGTGCATTGTGAGCTTTGGTTGGTGCGAGCGCAGCGTAGCGGTCGGCAAAGGTTAAGTAATTACGCGCTCCAATAGGAACACGGGAGTCGGCCATGGGTGTATTGTTACACACCCAGGCTGGCGGACCGCTTCTCAACGGTATTGGAACCCCTGGCTACAGGGGCCGCATGTGGCTTCTCTCATTTACAATTCCTGCTCGAGTTGATTGTTCATGGGAGTCCTTGTGACCCGACGTGTGTTTTTCGCCCTCCTTCTGATCCTGCCGGTCCTGCTGCCGCTCGCGGCCGCCGACAAACAGAACGAACCTTTATATGGCTTCACCTCAGCCAGCTCAGGTCCGGAACGCGACCTGGAAGCCACGTTCCGCAAAATTCCCGACGCCAAAATACTGCGCGACACTATGCAGCGGCTCAGCGCGCGTCCGCACCATGTCGGTTCGGCCTATGACAAGCAGAACGCCGAATGGATCCTGGCGCAATTCAAGTCCTGGGGGCTGGACGCGGAGATCGAAACCTTTGACGTTCTCTTTCCCACGCCGAAAGAACGCGTGCTGGAGATGATCGGACCAACCAGGTACGTCGCCAAACTGCTGGAGCCACCGGTCGCCGGCGATCCCACTTCGAATCAGCAGAGCGAGCAGCTGCCCACCTACAACGCATATTCCATCGACGGCGACGTCACCGCTCCGCTGGTGTATGTGAATTACGGCCTGCCGCACGATTACGAGGAACTCGACCGGCTCGGCGTTTCCGTGAAAGGCGCCATCGTGATCGCGCGTTACGGCAACTCCTGGCGCGGGATCAAGCCTAAGGTCGCCGCCGAGCATGGCGCTGTCGGTTGCATCATCTACTCCGATCCCCGCGACGACGGCTACTTCCAGAACGACGTCTTTCCCGAAGGTCCCATGCGCAACGAGAACGGGGTGCAGCGCGGCAGCGTGATGGATATGCCCATCTACCCCGGCGATCCCACCACGCCCGGCGCCGGGGCCAAAGGAGACGTGAAGCGGCTGGCGCTAAAAGATATCCCCACACTCACAAAGATTCCTACACTGCCGATTTCCTACGCCGATGCCAAACCTCTCCTGGCGGCGCTGAAGGGCCCGATGGTGCCGGAAGGCATGCGCGGCGGTCTGGGTATTCCGTATCACACAGGTCCGGGGCCGGCCAGAGTGCGCTTGAAGGTTACGTTCAACTGGGACATCAAGCCGGTCTATGACGTGATCGCGAGGATTCCGGGCGCAGAGTCGCCCGACCAGTGGATCGTGCGCGGCAATCATCATGACGCCTGGGTCAACGGGGCAGAGGACCCCATCTCCGGGCAGATCGCGTTGCTCGAAGAGGCTCGGGCACTGAGTGAACTGGTGAAGCAGGGCTGGAAGCCCAAGCGCACCATTATCTATTGCGCGTGGGACGGCGAGGAGCCCATGCTGCTGGGCTCAACCGAGTGGGCGGAATATCACGACAAAGAACTCATGCAGCACGCCGCCATCTACATCAATACTGACGGCAACGGCCGCGGTTACCTGGAAGTGGAAGGCTCGCACTCGCTGGAGAAATTCGTGAACACCGTGGCCCGCGACATCACCGATCCGGAGAAGAACATCTCGGTGTGGAAGCGCAGCCAGGCCCATCGCCTGACCACGACCACCATCCGCCGCCGGGAGCAGGGGCAGGACCGCAAGGAGATCCGCACCCGCCCTGATCTGCGCATCGGGCCGCTCGGATCGGGCAGCGACTACACCGCCTTTATCGATCATCTCGGCGTGGCCTCGCTGAACGTGGGCTATGGCGGCGAGGATGAAGGCGGGATTTATCACTCCATCTACGACGACTTCTACTGGTTCACTCACTTCTCCGACACCGACTTCGTCTACGGCCGCGCCCTGGCTCAAACCGTAGGCACCATGGTGCTGCGTTTCGCCGACGCCGATGTGCTGCCTTACGACTTCAGCGACTTCGCCGACACCATCCACAAATATGACGACGAACTGAAGACGCTGCTGAAGGACCGGCAGGAGGAGATCAGCGAGCGCAACCGCAATCTCGACGACGGCGTCTACACGGCCACGTCCGATCCGCGGCGTCCGCTGCTGGCGCCTCCGCGCGAGCAGGTGCCGCCCTTCATCAATTTTGCCCCGCTGGAAAACGCGCAGGCCGTGCTCGATCGCAGCGCGGAACACTACACGCGGGCGATGAAGGCCTTTGTCGTCGGTCCGGGCGCTTCGCCGCAAACGTTGCGCGCGCTCAACGACAAGTTGCTGCAGACCGAGCGCCGCCTCACCAACGACCAGGGACTGCCGCGGCGTCCCTGGTTCAAGCACCTCATTTATGCTCCGGGCTTCTACACCGGCTACGGCGCCAAGACTCTGCCCGGCGTTCGCGAAGGCATAGAAGAGAAGCGCTACCAGGAAGCCGAAACCCAGATTGCCCGCGTAGCCCAGGCGCTGCTGGACTACGCGGCCGCAGTGGATGCGGCGGCTGGCGATCTGGAGAAAGCAGCGCAATAAACGCCGCGGGCTCAGGTGGTTCGTTAGTGGTTTCGAACATTCTCATCTCGGAGTCGTCATGCATCAGGCAATGGTTGTAGTGCGTCGCGTCAGTTTCGCCGTAATGATTCTTGCCCAGGCCTGCAGGCTATGTTCGGCACAAGCGCCCCAGACCACGGTGAGCAGCAGTCCTGCGGTCGATCAGGCGATCAAGACCATGTTCGCGGCCAAGACCTTCAAGCAGGTGGCCATCTCGCCCGACGGCAAGCAGGTAGCCTGGGTGGAAGAACCGAAGGCCGGCGAGACGGCAGTCTACCTCGCTCCGGCCCAGGGCGGCACGCCACGCCGCATTACCGCCGGGTTGGCGGGCGGCCACCACAGCGAGGATTCCATCGCCTGGTCGCCGGACAATAAGCGCATTGCCTTCCTCTCCGATGCGCTGAGCGCCGGCCAGCAGCAGCTCTATGCCGCGCCGGCTGCTGGAGGGCCTGCGACAAAGTTGACCAGCGTAAAAGGAGTTCTAGCCTCTCCCGGCTGGTCGCCTGACGGCAAGACCATTGCCGTCCTCTTTATTGAGAACGCTACGCGCTCCGCAGGTCCGCTGGTAGCAGAAACACCGCAGACCGGCGTGATCAAAGAGGCGGTCACCGAGCAGCGCCTGTCCCTGATCGATGCCGCCGGAGGTAAGCTGCGCCAGATCTCTCCCGCCGACATGTACGTTTATGAATACGACTGGTCGCCTGACGGCAAGCGTTTTGTCACCACTGCTGCTCACGGCAACGGCGATGACAACTGGTACATCGCGCAGATCTACACCATCGACGCCGCCGGAGGCGCGATGAACTCCATCTACCAGCCTCCGATCGATTCGCAGATCGCCAACCCGGCATGGTCGCCTGACGGCAAGTCGGTGGCATTTATCTCCGGGCTGATGAGCGACGAGCCCGCGGTCGGCGGCGACATCTTTGTTGTTCCTGCCGGCGGCGGCGAGACACGCGACATCACTCCGGGAATGAAAGCCTCCGCCAACTGGCTCACCTGGATGCGGAACGGCGCCAGGATCATGTTCGGGGAGGACGTCGACGGCACCAGCGGCATTGCCACTGTGGAAGTCGCCGGCGGCAAGATTGAAACCGTGTTTCAGGACCGGGGCCAGATAACAGCCAACGGCTGGGGAACGATAATCTCCATTTCAACTGACGGCAAAACCTCGGCGGCCATTTGGGAGTCGTCGGATAAACCGCCTGAGATTTGGGCAGGCCCGCTGGGCGACTGGAAGCAGATCACCTCGCGCAATGCCGGCCTGAAGCCCGGGTGGGGGCAGATGAAGAGCGTGCACTGGCCGAGCGACGATTTCAACATCCAGGGATGGCTGCTCTACCCGCTCAACTTTGATCCCGGTAAGAAATATCCCATGGTGGTGAGCGTGCACGGAGGCCCCAGCTCCATGGCCCATACCGTGTGGCCTGGACCTCATAGTTTTCCGTTCGCGCTGTCCGCCGCCGGTTACTTCGTGCTGTTTCCGAATCCCCGCGGCAGCTACGGCCAGGGCGAGGCCTTCACCAGAGCTAACGTCAAAGATTTCGGCGGGGGCGATTTTCGCGACATCGTGGCCGGCGCCAACCAGGTGCTGGGCCTGGAGCCGATCGACCCGCAACGCCTGGGCATCACCGGCTGGAGTTACGGCGGCTACATGACCATGTGGGCGGTGACGCAGACCGGCATGTTCAAAGCCGCGGTCGCCGGCGCCGGGCTGGCCAATCTGCAGAGCTACTACGGCGAGAACCAGATCGACAAATGGATGGTTCCGTTCTTCGGGGCCACGGTCTATGACGATCCCGCGGTGTATCGCAAGAGCTCACCGATCGAGTTCATCAAGAAGGCCAAAACGCCCACGCTGGTGCTGGTGGGCGACAGTGACGGTGAGTGTCCTACGCCGCAGTCCTATGAATTCTGGCACGCGCTGAAGACGCTGGGCGTGGAGACAGAACTGGTGGTTTACGAGCACGAGGGCCATTCCTTCGCCAGTCCCGCCCACCAGCGCGACGTCATCGAGCGTGCGGCCGCGTGGTTCGATGCCCACCTGAAGTAGAACCGTGAAAGAGTCTAGCTCTTAGCCGCGGCTGCTGTGGGCTTCCACTTGTTGAGGAACTCGATCACGTCCTCTTCGCTGAGCACCCGCGCCCGTTCAAACTCGCTGGTGGAGTAAAGAAAGCCGCCGTTGCTCTCCAGCACGGCGATGGAGGGCACGCCCTTCTTGAGATCGACGTGATACTTCGCAGCCAGGTCCAGGTTCTTGGTGTACTCGCCAACGTCAACATGCACCACGATGAAGCCCGAGTTCAGCATGGGCGCGATCCGCGGCTGACGGAACGCGTTGTCAAGCACGTGGCAATCGAGACACCAGTTGCCGCCGAAGACCAGCAGGATGCGCTTGTGATCCTTGCCGCCGGCGGCCACCGCTTCGCGAATCTCGTCTGACGCGTTGGCGTTGGTGTCATAAAGCTGCGGGTTCTTTTGCGCCGGCGGCTGGAGCGGGGTCTTCTTCCACTGGGCGGACGCCGCGGCGGCAAGCACTAAGACTGCAATGACTGCTAAGACAGCATGACGTCTGGCTCTCATAAGCCTCATTTTACCTGCGCTTCGGTCACGAAGCCATCTCTACCCCCCAGAGGGTCAATGCCTCACTACGGTCAGCGTGATCGCCGATGGATATTGCCTGGAATGGTGAATTGCGGTATGCGCCGCTACGCCCTGGCTCTCATCGTAGTTGTTGCCTCCGGTGTTCAGGTTGCGATCAAAGCGCGGGAAGTTGCTGCCGGACACTTCGATGCGGATGCGATGTCCCGCGGCGAAATAGTTGCTCGTGTTCATGGGCTGCAAAATGATTTTGTAAACCTTGTCCTTTTCCAGCCAGGCAAGAGGCTGATCGTAGCCGTTGCGGTAGCGCAGGCGCTGGATGGTCTCGTCAAGGTTGTAGGCAGTCCCATCAGGAAGTACATCGATCAACTTGATGGTCACGTCGGTGTCCTTCACGTCTGACGACACAAACAACGTGGCCTCAATCGGCCCGCTGACCTCCATGCCTTCCCTCAGCGGCTCGCCCGTGTAGACCAGGATGTCAGGGCGTTCTTCCATCTTGCGCTGATCGGCGGCGCCGCCACTGACTGCGTTGCCGGTGCAGCATACGTTGCCGCCATGCGACGGCACCGGATCCTTGGGGTCGTAAGTGAAATGGTCGGCAGCATCCGCCTGCGGAGTGGCGGTCGCGAGCGCGCCGTCGCCGTTCAGCGTGTTAGCTTTTCCGCCGCTGGCCAGGTACAGAGTCATGGGCTGCGCCCCGCGCGGCGGCCAGGTATCCGAGCTCTGCCACTTGTTCAGGCCCATGGTGAAGTAGCGGACTTTAGGCATGGTTTCGAGCAGGTGATTGTTCTCGCCTTTGAGAAAGTGATCGAACCATCCGTAGGTCAGCTCATCGTAGTCGAGGCGGGCATCGCCCATGTGGCGTTCGCCGACCACAGTGTCCTCCGTGGCCCGCTTGTACGCGCAATGCAGCGTTGGCGCGATGACGGCGTACTGCTGGTTCGCGATTTCGGCAGGCGCGGTCCGGCGCACGAAGCTGTAGGCGGCCAGATTGGGGCCGACGGACACGTCATACCAGGACATAAACCAGAATCCCGGCATGTTGATCTTCATGCCGTCATTCCACAGGCCGCCCTTGTACCAGGCGGGATCGTTGGGCGCGCGGCGGATCATGGCGCCGCCGGTATCCACCGGCATGGGATCGGCGAAGATTCCGTGGGGGCCGTCCACGGCCTTGATGATGTCCATCTCCGGAAGGTGCGCCAGCCCCTTCGACCAGTCTACCGGTGGCAGCTGCTGCGCCAGATCGAACGATTTGGAAACCCGGACCAGGTCTTCCTGGGAAGTGTTCGGCGGGAACATGGGGCGAACCTGGTTTTGTTCGCCGTAAAGCCAGGCGATGAACAGCATCTGTACAGCTCCCCCGCGATACCAGTTGCCCTGCTCGAAATACGGCGCTACGCGGCCCACGCCCGCGCCGAATCCCTGCGGGATCATGGTGGTGTACCCCGGTGTGCCCTGGGCGGCTACCGCCAGCTGCCACTCCGCGGTGGATGAGCATCCGATCGTGCCCAGCTTGCCATTCGACCACGGACGCGAGGTGAGCCAGGTGATGGCGTCAACGCCGTCAGTGAGCGGCGGCCCGAGAATGTCGTAGTTGCCTTCAGAAAAGAAATGGCCGCGCTCGTTCATCACCACGTAGGCGTAGCCACGTTTAACCGCGGCCAGAAGCGTCGCCATATCGGCGTAAGTCCCGTTCTTCACGTCCCAGTAGTTGAAGTTGTAAGGCGTGCGGCTGAAGACGATGGGATATTTTTTCGATTCGTCCTTGGGCCGGTAGATGTCGGCGGCCATGCGCTTGCCGTCGCGCATGGGCACCATCACCTTGCGCTCGATGATGGCCACCGATTCCAGTTCCGACTCGGTTGCCGTGCGCTTGGCGACGAGTTCCGGATCGACGGTCCTGCTGGGTTGGGACCAAACGGGAATAACGGAAAAAAATAGGACAATGAGAAGACCTCGCGCGGTTTTCATGGGGAGGAAGTGTACCGCAGCCGTCAAATGCGGACGCTCACGGCAGTTGCGTTCTGTTATCCTCCCTCAGTTGTTCGGCGCGAGGTCACATGAGACTGCGGAAGTTGTTTACTGCCTTAATTCTGTTTTTGTCGATGAGCGTGCAGTCGCAGACCGTCGCTCACGTCAAGGGCACGGTGCATACGGACCAGGTCGATCTGGGATACGAAGTCCTGGGCAAAACCGGGACGGCGATTCCGGTGATCGCCGTCAACGGCGGACCGGGATTGTCCCACGCTTATATGGTGCAAAACGACCTCTGGGAGAAGATTGCCCGGCATCGCCTGGTGGTGTTCTACGATCAGCGTGGCACAGGAGCGTCGAAGCATGTGCAGGCAAACGCTCCACAGTCGATGGATGCACAGGTCGCCGATCTTGATGCGGTTCGCCAGGCTTTCAAGCTCGATAAGGTCGCTTTGGTCGGCGACTCCTACGGCGGACTGCTTTCGATGGCTTACGCCGCCGCCCATCCGGAGCACATAGCAAAACTGGTGCTGTCCGATTCTCCTGGACCTTCGTGGAAAAGTATTGTCCACCTGCTGCCAGAGGTGTTTCCCGACATCCAGGAGCAGGTCGCAGAGGAGCGCAAGAAGCTGGGCATGGACACCGAGGCGGCGGCGCAAGCCGGTTTGCGCAATCACTTCCGCATGATCTTCTACTCGCCGCAGAAGCGCGACGCTTACATGAGCCGCATGGGCGATATCGGCTTCGAGCCGGCGGTGTCGGAAGCAGTCTCAAAGGCCACCGCCGATCTGGACCTGTCGGCGAAGATCGCAGCCTTCCAGTTTCCCACGCTGGTCATCAATGGCCGGTACGACATGAATGTGGCGCCGCTTACGGCGTGGCAGCTGGCGCATACCATTCCCGGGGCCAAGGTGGTCTTCTTCGAAGAAAGCGGCCACCTGCCTTCGTACGAGGAACCGGAGAAGTACATCAAGGTTCTGGAAGGATTTCTGAACGGGAACTGATTTCTAGTCGCGCGCGTAAGAACGGGGGCGCGCGTAGACGTATACTTGTCGCGCTATGGCAAACATTGACAAGCACCCGCCGGGATCATTCTGCTGGCTGGAACTGGCAACAACGGATCAGAAAAGCGCGAAGAGCTTCTATAGTTTGCTTTTTGGCTGGTCCAGCAACGAATTCCCGATCGGCGAAGGCGAGATGTACACCATCTTCCAGCTGAAAGGCCGGGACGCAGCCGCCGGGTACACCATGCGCAAAGAACAGCGGACGCAGGGAATCCCTTCGCACTGGATGCTGTACATCTCGGCGGCGAGCGCCGACCAGACGCAGGAAAAAGCCAGGCAGGCGGGCGGCACCATTTTGCAACCGGCGTTCGACGTGGCGCAGAACGGGCGCATGGCCGTGCTCAAGGATGCTACCGGCGCGATCTTCTCCGTGTGGCAGCCCAACCAGACTCAGGGCATCGCCATTGCCAATGAGGACAATTCGTTTTGCTGGGCGGATCTGAACACATCCGCTGCGGATCGTGCGAGCAAATTCTATTCATCTGTGTTTGGGTGGAAGTTTGAAAAAAGCCAGCACGATTCCTCCGGCTATCTGCACATCAAGAACGGGGAACAGTTTATCGGCGGGATTCCTCCGCTCGAGCCGGGGGAAGCGCATCTGCCGCCTCACTGGCTGGCCTACTTCATGGTTGCCGATGCAGAAGCCACGCAGAAGAAAGCAGCAGATCTCGGCGCAAAGATCCTGATGCCGGCCCACAAGATGGAAGGCGTGGGCACCTGGGCGATCGTCGCCGATCCCCAGGGCGCGGTGTTTGCCGTGTTCAAGCCGGGCCGGTAATCCGCCGCCGGAGGCGTTGGCTTATTCGTTCCTGAGCACGGCCAGAGGGTCCACTTTTGTGGCCCGCAGTGACGGCACGGCGCAGGAAAGTAGAGCGAGCAGCGCCAGCAGCAGCGAGACGCCGATGAATGTGGGCAGGTCGCCCGGTTTCACGCCGAAAAGCAGGCTGGTGAGCGCCCGTGCAGCCAGGAACGCAGCCGCCAGGCCGAATGCCAGCCCGATTGCCACCAACTTGGACCCCTGCTTCATGATGAGGCGCAGCACGTGGCTGCGTTGTGCTCCCAGCGCCATGCGCACGCCGATTTCCTGGCGGCGCTGCGAAACGTACGATGAGAGCACACCGTAGATTCCGATGGCTGCCAGCAGCAGGGCGGCGACGGAGAAGACCGCAAACAGCCACATGGGAGCGCGCCGCGGCGCTACCGAAGCCGCGATGAGGTCGTCCATGGTGCGTAACCGGGCGATGGCCTGGTTGCTGTCGATCTGGTGCACCTGGCGGGTGATGGACTGGGCCGCTGACATGGGTTCCACCGCTGTGCGAACCACCAGGCTGAATCCCAGGAACTTGAGCAGCTCAGGTTTCTGCGCGATCAATGCATAGAACGTTGGGCGCCCGGCGTCATCCAGTCCTTCGAGTTTGGAGTCGGCGACCACGCCAATGACTTCACTCCAGCCACTGTCGCCCCAGCCTACATCGATATGCTGGCCGATAGGGTTCTGTCCAGGGAAGAACTGGCGCGCGAAGGCCTGATCGATCATCACCGATCTGGGCGAGCCGGCGTTATCGCTCGCAGAAAACATTCGCCCCTGGATCAGGCGAATGCGCATTGCGGAAAAGTAGTCGCCCCCAACGAACTGCTTGTTGGCGATCAGAGGCTTTTTCGGGTCCTGCGGCCGCCCCTCGATGGTGACGTTGCCATTGGTCGAGCCTTCCATGGGTAGAGTAGTCACAAAGCCGGCTGCCCTTACCCCAGGAGCGGTCTGCACTCGCTCCACGATCTGCTGCAGATAGCTGATTTCTTTCCGTGTATCGGCATATCGGCCGGGCGTCGGCCAGATGCCCATGGTGAGCACGTGGTCGGAGACAAAGCCCTTGTCCACATTCAGCAGGCGGGCGAAGCTGCGTACCAGCAGTCCCGCGCCGGCCAGCAAGACCAGCGAGAGAGAAATCTCCGCGACCACCAGAATGTTGCGCAGGCGCTGCGAGCCGCCCGAGCCCGTCTGCCAGTTGCCTTGTTTCAGCCGCTCCTGAAGATGAATGCGCGCCGCCTGCAGCGCCGGCGCCAATCCGAAAATGATTCCCGTGAGCAGGGAGAGAACGAAGGTAAAGGCCAGGGCAGTGAAGTCCATGCGCACCACGGCGTTTTGCGGCAGCCGGTCTTTGAGAGCAGAGGTCAAAATTCCCAGACATCCCCATGCCAGGGCCGTACCCAAGGCTCCACCGAGGAGGGCCAGCAGCGTGCTCTCAGTCAGAAGCTGCCGGATGATTCTTATCCTGGGCGCGCCCAGCGAGAGACGGATGGCAATCTCTTTCTCCCGTGCGACCGCCCGGGCCAGCAGCAGGTTGGCAACGTTGGCTGCGGCGATGAGGAGAACAAATGCCACCGCGCCCAGCAGAGCCAGCAAAAGGGGACGAGAGCGTCCGGCGACCGACTCCTGCAAAGGAGTGAGGGCCACCCCGTTGGCGTCGTTCGAGGCCGCTTTCACCCGCGCGAAATCGGTGCTGGCCGCGGCCCGCGCTTGCGTAAGAGTCAATCCCGGCTTCAGCTTTCCTATGGCCGTGAGAAAGTTCAGCCCATCCGGCGCGATTTGGCGGTCGAGGCGAAGCGGCAGGACAATGACCGGATCGTTGCCGAACTTGAAATCCGCCGGCAGCACTCCCACGATGGTGTAAACACGGTCGCTGAGCGTCAGTTTCTTGCCGAGCACATTGCGGTCGGAATGGAAGCGGTTCTCCCAGAAAGCGTGCGTCAGCATGGCCACCGGAGTCGCCGTTCGAGGATCGTCCTCCGCAGTAAAGGCGCGTCCCATCTCGGGCTTTATCCCCAGCATGGGCATAAAGTCGGAGGAGACGGCGAGCCTCCGGATCAGCTCCGGCTCGCCGACGCCGGTCAAGGCTTCTCCACCGTTGATGAAGGTTGCCACCTGATCGAAAACGTCTTTTTGATCCTTCCAGGCTAGAAATGTCGGGTACGACATGGGAATCCGCCCGAGCTCCGCCGAAGTGTCGTTGAGGACCACCAGGCGTTCCGGGTCCGGATAGGGAAGGGACCGCAGCAGGACAGAGTCTACGAGACTAAAAATCGCGGTATTGGCGCCGATGCCCAGGGCAAGGACCAGAATAGCCATCACCGAGAACGAAAGATTGCGTCTTAACATCCGTAGAGCGAAACGTAGATCTTGAACCAGGGTTTCCAAGTCGCACCTCCGGCCGCAAGCGATGTTAGACGATAAATCAGGCTTAAGGTTAGGAAGTTGGTAAGCGGGCCTTTGGGCAGACGTGAGCCAGGCGAATCGGGCCAATTGACCAACTACCCGGTTCCGGGCGTTTCTTTACAATGTAGTTAGTGCAGTTACAATAGGCTGTTTCTGCTGGCCAATGCAAAAACATCCCCAAGGATTTTTCGTCAGACATTTCGGTCTGCGCGGAGTAGCGTTGTTCGAGGCCGCCAAAGGCGCCGGAGCGGTGCTGGCTGCCGCCTGGATCATGAGCCTTCGCCACAAGGACATGAAGGACGTGGCGGACAACATCCTGGCCATGCTGCACCGGCTGCTGCACATCAATCCCGACCGGCATTTTTTCCGGCTGTTGCAGCATTCCATCGAAGGGCTCACTCACCGAGGACTGCTGGCGATTGCAGGTTTGATCGTGATTTACGCCGCCATCCGTTTTGTGGAAGCCACGGGACTGTGGCTGGAGAAGGAATGGGCGGAATGGTTCGCCCTGCTTACCGGAGGACTGTACATTCCTTTTGAAGTTTACGAGCTGTTCCATCATCCGACGGGGGTGAAGTGGATGATCCTGGGCATTAACGTTGTGATCGTCCTGTACCTCGCGTGGCTGCTTCAGGATTCTTACCAACGACGAAGAGCTGCCCGTGAAACGCCGGCTCCCAGGCTGGTGGGATCGTGAAGGCCGCCTGATAGCAACCCGCGAAGTAGAAACTATCTCTACTTTGCTTCGTACACAGTTCTCCCGCCGACCACGGTGCGCAAAACGCGGGTCCTGAGAATCTCCTCCGGCGCAACCTTGGTCAGGTCGCGGTCCAGAACGACAAAATCGGCAAGCATTCCGGAAACGAGCGTGCCTTTCTGCTTTTCTTCAAATTCGGCGTAGGCAGCGCCGGTAGTGTAGGCGGCGATCGCCTGGGCGATGGTGATCTTCTGCTCGGGGAAATATTCTTTCGTTCCGGCTTCGTTCTTACGCGTCACCGCGGCGTAGAGCCCGCGAAGAGGCGTGATCGGTTCGACCGGATAGTCGGTTCCGAAGCAAAGCGGGACGCCGAGATCGAGAAATTCCTTCCACGCGTAGGAGTGCCTGGCGCGAGCGGTGCCAATGTGAGCTTCGGCCCAGTTCATGTCGGTGAGCAGATGATTGGGCTGCATGGAGGCGATCACGCCCAGATCCTTGAACTTCTTGAAATCCTCGGGCGCGACCACCTGAGCGTGCTCGATGCGGTAGCGAAAATCCTTGCTTCCGGCCGGGCTATGCTGTTCCGCGTATTCGAAGGCTTCCAGAGCCATGCGCGTGCCGCGATCGCCGATGGCGTGAAAACCGAGCTGAAAGCCCGCCTGCGCGCGCTCCGCGGCCTTCTTGTTGAGCGTGTCCTGGTCGTAGCGGGGGAGGCCGGAGTTGCCGGGATCGTCGCTATAGGGCGCCAGCATGGCCGCGGTGCGCGAGCCCAGCGAGCCGTCCATAAAGCCTTTGAGCATGGTCGTGCGCAGCATTGCGTCCGCGCGATGCTCGTGTTCCTGCTTCAACTCTGCAACCGGCTGATCGAAGGGCAGCCACTCGGCGACGCGCAGGGTGAGCTTGCCTTCTCTCTCCATCTGCTCCAGCACCAGAAAGTCCTGCCACTCGGAGAAATCCTGAGCGGAGGTGATGCCCCACTGCGCGGCGTCAGCCAGGGCGAGTTCCAGGGCGCGGCGGCGCTGGTCGGAGGTGAGCTTTGGAATCTTCGTGCGTACCAGGCCCTGCGCGGTTTCGCGCAGAATGCCGGTGGCTTCGCCTTTGTCGCCGCGGTCGATCTTGCCGCCCTGCGGGTCGGGAGTCTGTGCAGTCACGCCGCCGGCCTGGAGGGCGGCGGTGTTGGCGATGGCGATATGGCCGTCAACGCGGGTAAAGATCGCGGGGTGGCCGGCGGTGACGGCGTCGACGTCCTGACGCGTGGGCAGCTTTTGCGAAGCCCACAGCGTGTGGTCCCAGCCCTCGCCCAGCACCCATTCGCCGGGGCTCGCAGTTTTGGCTTTCTCGGCGATGCGCCGCTGCATCTCTTCCAGGGATTTTGCTCCAACCAGATTGACGTTGAGCTTTTCAAAGCCGGCGCTGGCCAGATGAGTGTGAGCATCGTTGAAGCCGGGCATCACGAAGTGGCCGACGAGGTCGATGGTTTGCGTGTGCGGTCCCTTCAGCTTCCTTATGTCTTCGTCCGATCCAACGGAGATGATCTTGTCGCCAGAGATTGCCAGTGCATGGGCACCCTGCATATGGAGGGCGCCGGTGTACACATTTCCATTCACAAAAATCACGTCTGCTGTTTGTTTTTGAGAGTTGGTCAGGCTGGACATGGTGAGAGCAAGAAGAACACCAAGCAGAAGTTTCATCCCTCGACTCCGGCAAGCGTCAGCAAGGTTAATAAGATTCGTTTCAATCCCAAGTCGCGGTGGGTGCAATCGAACCACTCGCGGAGAGTGTGCGCGGAACCGCCGTCGCCGCCGGTGCCGATGGTAGTGGCTTCGCGGCCCAGCGACAGGGGAATGTTGGCGTCGGTGGAAGCCAGGCGCGGCGCAGCTTTGATGCCCAGATGCGCATCCACCGCGCGGACAACTTGCAGAATGCGGGCATCGGCTGGAAGAGTAGCGGCCGGGCGGTCACCGATCGATTCAATGGCGAACTGGACGCGGGCTTCGCCTCCGCGGTAGTTTGCCGGAACTTCCGTCCAGGCTTCGTTGACGCACTCGCGCAGCCGCTCTTCCAGTTTGTGGAGCTCGTCCTGGGAGGCGGAACGCAGGTCCACGCGCGCAGTAGCGGCTTCGGGAATCGAGTTCACGGAAGTTCCTCCGTGGATCACTCCGATATTGAAGGTGGTTCGCGGCGACTCCGGCACCGCCACCTGGCTGAAGCGGGAAAGAGCCCGGGCCAGCAAGACGATGGGATTGGGAACTCCGAAGTCGCTCCAGGAGTGCCCGCCAGGGCTGCGAAAGGTAATTTCAAAGCGGCGGCTGCCCAGCGCTTCCGTGACGTACGTATCGCAACCGGCGCCGTCGACCACCAGCAGGGTTTCCAGCGAGTCCTTCCACGGCGAAGAAGAGAAGATGTGGCGCATGCCGCGCAGATTGCCTTCACCCTCTTCGCCGACGTTGCCGATAAAAACGATATTGCGCGAGGTTGAAATCTGAGCGCGCTGCAATGCCGAGGCTACTGCCAGGATCGCCACCACCCCCGACGCGTTGTCGCTGATCCCTGGGCCGTAAAGCCGGTTTCCCTCTTCACGGGTCTCGAGTTGCGTGCCCAGGGGAAAGACCGTGTCCAGGTGAGCGCTGATTCCTATCAGCAAAGCCGGCCGGTCGTCGGCGCGGGCCAAACCGAATACATTTCCCAGTTCGTCAGTATGGGCTTCGGCCATGCTGAGAGAAGTAAATCTCTTCAGCAGCCACTGGCTGCGCGCAGATTCGCCGAAGGGCGGCGCCGCAATCTCCGCCAACTCGCACTGCCAGCGACGGAATTCCATTTCCTGGTTGTGAAGGTATAAAAGCGCGGCGTGCACCGGCCGCAGAGAGGCAATGCGGGCAACTTCCTGCTGGGGAAGCACGGGAGCATCATCCAGCGGTAGTGAACGGAAAGGCATGGGGCGCAGGAAATACTATAACCTGCGCGGCGATTGATACTGGTTTTCTAAGACGCGGATGAGGGCGTTGCCGGGAGAGTGTGTGCTGATCAGATTTGGGCAAAAAAAAGCGGCCCAACGAAAGGCCGCTCCAGAAGTATTCTTGAAGTTTGGAGCTTATTTCGGGGGTGGGGTCGTGGTGTCAGTCGAGGCGCCCTTCTTGCTCTTCTTTCCGCCCTTATGGGCCTTCTTTCCGCCCTTCTTGGCCTTCTTGCCGGTGTCAGACTTAGTAGTGTCCGACTGTCCGGAGCTGCCGGTGGTGGCCTGCGCAAACGCCAGGCTGCCGGTCAGCAACATAGCAAATACAAATGTAGCGAGCTTCTTCATGCATATCTCCTTTTTAAAAGGGAAGTTTCAGACTGGTTGTTCAAACCCAGCCCCTGGAAAATAGTTTCGCCGGGCGGAGGAATGGTTGTTGCCGGGGGATAGTTTGCGTAAAATGGCCCCGAATCAGTGGTTTGGCGGGGATCCAGAGCAGCAAAAAAGCGGCCCAACGACAGGCCGCTTTCAGCAAAAAATGCTTGTTGGGACCGGGTTATTTCGGCGGAGGAGTGGTGGTGCCGCCGGAACTCTTCTTGCTCTTTTTGCCACCCTTGTGGCCTTTCTTTCCGCCTTTTTCAGCCTTCTTGCCGGTCTCTTCAGTCTTACCCTTGTCGCCCTTGTCGGTGCTGCCGCCGGTTTGAGCAAAAGACAGACTCGCGGCGACCAGCAGAGCGAATACAAAAGTAGCTAGCTTCTTCATTCGTTTCTCTCCTTCAGAGGTAAAAAAAATCAGGGTTTTGTGTGCTTGAGCCTGCGCGGGGGAAAAACAGTCTCGCCGGATCGTCGCACCCTGTTACTGTGCGACATTAAATACCAGCAGAGACTTTCTGGCAACAACTTAGAATCTCGTCGTCGCTGAGACAGCGAACGGAAGACTTAGCCCGTTGCATGATGCGTTCCACAATATCCTCTGATGGCTCGATGCCACGGTGCTCTAACCAAAAGATAACATTAGACTTCCCACTCATCGGCCCGATTTCGATGATCTGCTCCAGGCCGAAATAATGGGCGGGGACGCCAGAATAGACCGAGTTAGCCAACTCGATATCACCCTTCTTGAAGGCCTTGATTACGGCCGCAGCGTGAACCCCAGTGGCTGTGCGGAAGGCATCGTCGCCCAACACGGGATAGTTCCTGGGTATAGGAACACCTGTAGCCTGCGACACGGTAAGGCAATAGTCTTTTAGTTTGGTCAGGTCGCGTTCGGCCCAGGGCGCGATGCCCATGAGCTTCAGGTTCACCAGCATCTGGTCCATCTGGGTATTGCCGACGCGCTCACCAATCCCCAGTGCGGTGGCGTGAACGCAATCGGCTCCCGCCGCCAGCGCCGCCAGCGAGTTGGCTACGGCCAGGCCGCGATCGGAGTGGCCGTGCCAGTCCACGCGGATTTTCTGGCCCGAAGGCTTGACCACTTCGTCGAGCACAAAACGGATCAGCGCCTGGACGCCGCTGGGTATTGCGTGGCCCACGGTGTCGCAGATCACGATGGCCGTCGCGCCATAGTTGATCGCCGTGGAATAAAGGCGCTTGACGGTCTCGGGATCGCAGCGCGAAGTGTCCTCGGTGACGTACATTACTTTGAGGCCCAGAGAGCGCGCGTACTTCACGGCGTTTTCCGTGGTGCGTACCAGGAAGTCGTCCGTCCAATCCTCGGTGTAGCGGCGAATCGGGCTCGAGCCCAGGAAACAAGCGGCTTCAATGGCTACGCCGGTCCGCTGGGAGATTTCAGCGATGGGGCGGATGTCATTCTCGTGGGTGCGGGCCGCGCAGTTGGGCACGATCTTCAAGCGCGAAGAGGCGATTTCCCGCGCCAGGCGTTCCACGTCGGCCACAGCGCGAGGTCCCGCGCCGGGCAAGCCGATGTCCGCAGAGTTGATGCCCAGGTCTTCCATCAAATGCAGAATGCGCAGCTTTTCTTCGATGGCGGGATCTTTAACGGAAGGCGATTGCAGGCCGTCGCGCAACGATTCGTCGTTGAGCAGAACCTGTTGTTTGGGCTCGAAGCGCGCCCCAGGAAGCGAGTTCCAGTCGTAAATGAGGTGTGAGTGTTTCAACTCCACTTTATTAGGCCACAGCCCTTTCTGGGCATATCTTACTCTAAAAAGGCTTGCGGTGAAGGTAGGCTTGTGTGCTTCTTATAGCCCCGCGCATGCGCTTTGTAAGGTTCCGGCTGAAGAGAAGTTCAATAAACCCGCCCATCTGTTGGATGAAAGCCGGGCCATAGCCGTACCACCAGAGTTTCTTCATGCGGGGCATGCGGTCCGAGTCAACGTACTTGGGCCACACCATTTCTTCCAGGCCGAAGCGTCCGTGAGTGCGGCCGATGCCGCTGGCTTTCACGCCTCCGTGCGGAGCTTCGCTGATGCCGAAGCAGGCAATGAGGTCATTGACCATCACGGTCCCGGCGTTGATGCGGCGCGCCAGAGCCTCACCGCGATGACGGTCGCGCGTCCACACGCTGGCCGCGAGGCCGAACTCGGAATCGTTGGCCAGAGAGACGGCCTCGTCTTCGCTTTTGAAAGAGCGAACGGGAAGCACGGGTCCGAAAGTCTCTTCACGCATGATGGCCATGGAGTGAGTGACGTCGGCGAGGATGGTGGGAGCAAAAAAATTCTGGCCGAGTTCCTGCATCGCTTTGCCGCCGGCAAGCAGGCGGGCACCGCGGGCCAGCGCGTCATTCACGTGGCTTTGCACCGTCCGCAACTGGCGGTCATGGATCATGGGACCCACGTCAGAGGCGGCGTCGGTTCCCGGGCCAAGGCGAAGTTTGGCCGTCTTGGCTACGCAGGCTTTGAGAAAGTCCTGGTAGAGCGATTCGTGCACGTAGCATCGTTCCACGGAGAGACAGGTTTGACCTGCGTTCATGAACGCGCCCCATACGGCGGCGCTGGAAGCTACGTTTACATCGGCGTCTTCGAGCACCAGCATGGGATCTTTTCCACCCAGCTCAAGCACCAGCGGCAAGAGCCGCGCTGCGGCGGCCTGGGCCACGCGCTTGCCGGTAGCCACGCTGCCGGTAAAGATGAGCTTGTCGATCGGCGATTCCAGCAGCGCCGCGCCGGTGGGGCCTTCGCCGGTGACAACCTGGAGCAGATCGGCGTCAAGGCCGGCTTCGCGCAACAAGCGCTGCAGCTCGAGTGAGGAATAGGGCGTGAATTCTGACGGCTTGAGCACCACAGCGTTGCCCGTGGCCAAAGCGGTGAGAGTTTGCACCGAAGGCAGGCTGAACGGGTAGTTCCATGGGCTGATGATGCCGACAACGCCGTATGGCTCGCGATGAAGAACACCGCGCTTCAGCTTCATGACCGGGTTGGCATGCGGCACCGGCTCGGCGCGCAGAAATTCCGGAACATGGCTGAGCAGGAAATCGGCGGCGTCGAGGACTACCAGAATCTCGGTTGACACGGCTTCGGCCAGGGGCTTGCCGGCCTCGCGGGTAATAACGGCAGCGACGGATTCCTTTTGTTCGCAGAGCAACTGCTGGAAGCGGCGGACGACTTTCAACCGTTCGGCGGCGGATTCCGCGGCCCATTTGGCTTGTGCCGCCCGGGCGCGGGCGACAGCCTGCGAGATTTCGGCGGCGCTGAAAATGCGCAGGCTGCCGACGACCTGCTGATCAGCGGGGTTGCGAACAGCAAATTGCGGCTCTTGGGCGAGGCGGACGACTTCGGTCTGAGCGCTCATAGCGATTTTCCCATCAGTATTCTACGCTCACCAGGAACAGGCCACTGGCCGGCGCTGTGGCTGCCGCGGCCGAGCGATTGCGCTGGGCGAGGATGCGCGCGAGGTCGTCTGCGCTGAGAGTTCCCTTGCCGATCATGAGAAACGTGCCCACCAGGTTGCGCACCATGTGATGGAGGAAGCCGTTGCCGCGCACGGTATAAGTCAACTCCTCGCCACCACTCTGCCACTCGGAGGAGAAGATGGTACGCACGTTGTCGACCTCTATGCCCTCTTTTTTGACCTCCGGATCCACGGCGGCGAAGGAGGTGAAGTCGTGCGTGCCTTTCACCGCGCCGGCAACGGCGATCATGCGCTGAGCATCGAGCGGATAAGGATAGTGATAGACGTACCGCGAACGAAACGGAGGGCAAATCTCGCCGCGGTAGATGTGATAGCGATAGGTCTTGGCTTTCGCCGAGCGACGGGCGTGAAAGTCCGGCGCGGCCTCCTGCGCGTCAAGAATGCGGATGGTCGAAGGCAGGATGTCATTGAGCGCCGTGCGCAGGTTCGCCGCGGGAATGGGCGATTCCAGGCAGACGCTGGCGATCTGGGCCAGCGCATGGACACCGGCATCGGTGCGTCCCGAGCCCTGGGGAAGAGTATTCTCGCCGGTCAACTGTGCGATAGCGGACACCAGAGTGCCCTGAATCGTAGGTCGATCGGGCTGAATCTGCCATCCCGCGAAATCGTGGCCGTCATAAGCCACGGTGAGTTTGAAATTGCGCGCCACTTTGCTAAACCCAACACTTTTTAACGGACCAGGGAACGTCCGAGTCGATATACTATCGAGTTTCTGCCGCACAGCGCGAAATTCCATGGGCGGAACCCAACAGCGGTATCCCGCGTATCTTCAATGTCAAGGTGACAGCTGGAAGGGATTGCCGTCTTACTAGTCTACGGAGTCTTGGAGAAGAGAATGTCTTTCATACGCAACGATCGGGTGAGAAAACTGATTTCCGCGGTCTGCCTGCTGACGTTTCCGGCGGTGGCGCAGCAAAACAACGCTTCCCTGGCTGTAGTGCCGCCACAGAACAGCAGCAGCGCGACGCAATCGTCCCAGACTTCAGCGGCTGCTTCGGCGAACAGCGGGCAGCCGGGCGCGCCCGCACCCAGCGCGCCGGAACCCAAAGCCCTTCCGCAGCCGACCCATGTGGATTATTCCAAGTCAAGACCACTGCTGCCGAACCCGTTTGCCCGCTACATGCCGCGCGATGTGCCGCCGCCGGTCTTTACTAATTCTCCCAAGCTCGCGGACCTGGTCCAGAACGGCAAGATCATGCTTTCGCTCAACGATGCGATTGCCATCGCCCTGACCGATAACCTGGATATCGCCATCGCGCGCTACAACCTGCCGATTGCCGACACCGACATTTTGCGCACCAAAGCGGGAGCTTCTTTCCTGGGCACTAATACCGGCGTTGTACAAAACACTCCGGGAGGCGGCGTGGGCGGTGTTGGTTCGGGCGTGACGGGAGCGGGAGCCGGCGGAACTACCGCGGGATCAGGCGGAGCCGGTACGGGAGCGGGAGGTTTCGTGGGCTCGACGAGCGGCGCAGGTCCGCCACCGCCGAACTTTGATCCGATCGTAAACGGCACGCTTCAGTTTGAGCACGCGATATTCCCTCTGTCGAACACGGTTACCACGGGAACCGCGTCGCTCTCGCAGAACACGACTACGGGCAACATCAGCTATTCTCAGGGTTTCTCACCGGGCACCGCGCTGACAGTAGGATTCCAGAACAGCCGGGCGACCTCGAACAGCTTATTCAGTTCGTTGAATCCGGTTCTGAACTCTACCTTCCGGGCCACGATCACACAGCACCTGCTGCAGGGATTCGGCAGGTCCATCAATACCCGTTTGATCGTCCAGGCCAAGAACAACAAGAAGATCACCGAGGAAGGCTTCCGCAACCAGGTCATCACCACGGTAAGCCAGATCGAGAACATCTACTGGGACCTGGTGAATGCTTATGAAGATTTCAAGGTGAAAGAGCGTTCTCTGGGGCTGGCGCAGAAGACGCTTTCCGACAACCAGAAGCAGGTGGAGATCGGCACGCTGGCCCAGCTGGACGTGGTGCGAGCGGAAAGCACGGTGGCGTCAGCGGAGCAGGACCTGATTGTCTCCAAGACGAACCTGCAGCTGCAGCAGCTGGTGACGAAAAACGCATTAACGCGCGATCTGCCGAGCGGTTCCCCCATCCTGCAGATGGACATTGTTCCTACCGACACCGTGCAGATTCCCGATCAGGAGACCCTGCCCACGGTGGAAAGCCTGATCAAGCTGGCTTTGGACAACCGGCCGGACTACAACCAGCAACGGATCAATCTGAAGAACAACGATATCGATATCAAAGGCGTGAACAACTCGCTGCTTCCCACGGTAGATCTGTTCGCTTTTTACGGGGGGAACGGTCTATCCGGCCTGCAGAATCCTCTGAGCACTTGTCCTCCCGGAGTGGTTCCCAGCAAAACTACCCCCTGCGTTCCACCCGGAACTATCGCGCCCACCGGCTTTACCGACGCGTTCGGCAACCTGTTTAACTCCTCCGCTCCCGATAAGGGCCTGGGCATCAATATCAGCATTCCGCTGGGCAATCGTCTGGCCGAGTCGCAGCAAGTTCGCGCTCGTTTGACCTACCGCCAGACCCAGCTCGGCTTGAAATCGCTGGAGAACCAGATTTCCATCAACATACGCAACGATGTGTTCACGGTGGAGCAGAACCGGGCGCGAGTGGCGGCTGCAAAAAAAGCCGAGCAGCTTGCCCAACAGACGCTGGATGCCGAGCAGAAGAAATACAACCTGGGGGCTTCGACCTACCTGAACGTTCTCTCCGACGAGCGTGACCTTGCCCAGTCCGAGTCGAACCTGGTCAGCGCCATGACCAACTATGCCAAGTCCAAAGTGCAACTGGACCGCGACACGGCTCAGACTCTCCCGAACCTGAACATCAAACTCGACGAAGCTACGACCGGCGAAATCAAAACCCAGCCGGTGGTCCCGGGCACGATGGTCAACAAGAACGCGCTGCAGGAGCTGACCAATCCCAACAACATGTTAGGGCCCTCGCCGCAACCGCAGCCGGCCACGCCGCCTGCGCAGCAACCTGCACCGCAGCCCACGCCGACCCCGCAGCCACCGAAGATGTAACGGTGGAGACAACGCAACTTTGAGCCGGCCGACTAAAATCGGCCGGTTTGTTCTTCAGACGTTGATAACTTTCAGGAAGACCCAATGGTTAGCTGTGGTGTAGGTAAAGGAAGCGCACTATGGTCAAAGCTCCTGAATTGTTATATATTGCGCCGGAAGCTACTTCCTGCCTACTATCCCCCGTGAGGCCGGTCTAGGAAAAAAGGGTACGAGAGAGAAATGAAGGTACTGCGTTTTTTGTATCTGGCCGCATGCTTCGCATTTTGTTTGTCGGCCGGCGCTCAGCGACAGGCCTGGCTTCCGGTCACGCCGCAGGACCTTGCGGTCAGGGATGTTCCCGGCAATCCCGGCGCGCCCGCCATCCAGCTCTATTACTCGCAATACATCAACGACCGCGACGAGAACAACGAGGGAGAGTACATCTACAACCGCATCAAGGTTCTGAACGAGAAAGGAACCCGGTATGCGGATGTGGAGATACGGCTCCCCGAAGGCTTCACGCTCTCCGACCTCAAGGCCCGGACCATTCATCCTGACGGTAAGATCATCGACTTCCTGGGCAAGCCGTTCGACAAAATAGTTGCCAAAGGGAAGGGTTTCAAGGACCTGGCTAAGACGTTCACCCTCCCTGAAGTGACGGTGGGCAGCATCCTGGAGTATCGCTACAAGCTGGACTATCCCGCGAATACGCTGCCGGCGCATGAATGGATTGTGCAGCGCGAGCTCTACACGGTGAAAGAGGAGTTTGGGATCCGCTCTTATACCGGGCCGATCAAAGGCATCGACGGTCCGGTCGGGCTGATATTGTTCCAGACGCTTCCGCGGAATGCCAAAGTCCAGAAAAAAGGCGAGGGCTTCGAGCTGGAGATAGAGAATGTGCCGGCCTTTGAGGGCGAAGCCTACATGCCGCCTCGCGCAACCTATCTCTACCACGTGACCATGGCTTATGGCGGCCGCGAAATGACCAGCTCGGAGAAGTTCTGGCGCGACGCCGGAATGCGCTGGAACGACGAGGCGGAGCGTTTCATCGGCGACTACCGGGAAATAAGATCGGCAGCCGAGGCGGTCACGGGAGACGAACCGGATCAGGAAAAGAAGCTGCGGAAACTTTACGATTGCGCACAGAAGGTCAGAAACCTTACTTACGAGCGCGAACGCACAGAGGTCGAACTGAGAGCAGAGAACCTCAAGCCCAATCAGAATGCCGGCGAGGTGCTGAATCGAGGGTATGGCAACCGGATCGATATCACCCGTTTTTTTGTGGCCCTGGCCCGCGCCGCCGGATTTAACGCGTTCATTCTGAAAATCAGCGACCGCAGTGAGCGTTTCTTCGACCCCAATCTGCTCTACGCCGATCAACTGGACACGGAAATTGCTCTGGTGAGCCTGAACGGGAAGAACGTTGATCTGGATCCCGGCACACGCTTGTGTCCCTATGGCTTGCTGCGCTGGATGCGAACGTCGACGCGGGCTCTGCAACTGGACAAAAAGGGCGGCGCATTTGTTGAAGTTCCGATGGCGCCTTACAACTCCGCGATGGTCACCCGAACTGTAAAGGCTGCTCTGGACGATCAGGGAACTCTTAAAGGAGATCTCTTTGTCCAGTTCGATGGGTCGGAGGCCCTGGAACGGAGGCTGCGCGCTTTGGCGATGGATGAAGCCGGGCGAACAAAAATGCTGGAGGATGAGGTCCGGGAATGGCTGCCTCACGGAGCTCAAGCCAAGCTCACGGCTGCGCGCGGATGGGAGAGCACCGGAGAGCCTTTGGCGGCAAGCTTTGCCATTACGGTTCCAAGTTACGCTTCGATTGCCGGCAAGCGCATGCTGGTCGCGGGACAGCTTTTTCAGGCACAACAGGCGGAAGCGTTCAAGCCGCAGGAGCGCAGGTTCCCGGTTTATTTTCCTTATGCGTTCGCGGAAGACGACAAGATCAACATACAGGTTCCCGCGGGCTTTTCCATGGAAAGCGTTCCCCAGCAGCAGGCTGCCAACATCGGTTTTGCCGGCTATCAGTGCGTAAGCCGCTTCGAGAACGGCGAGCTTTCTACCACGCGCGTGCTGAAGGTAAATGGGATCTTTTTCCGTACTGAACAGTATCCGCAGCTCCGTGACTTTTTCAACAAGGTCCAGGCCGGTGACGAACAACAGGCGGTAATGCAGGGAAGGTCAATCCATGCGCAGAATTAGCCTGACTCTTATCTTGTTGCTTGCTGCTTGCTGCGCCGGCAAGGCTCAAAAGCAGGATTGGTTGCCGGTTACGCAGCAGGATTGGAATACGAAAGAGGTCCCGGGCGACCCCGGAGCAGCCGCCATTCAGCTGTACTATGCCGAAGATATCAACGATCCTAACAACTCCAGGTTTGTCTACCACCGTGTAAAAGTCTTGAATGAGAAGGCATTGCAGCCCACCGGACCCGCCGATGTCGAGATTCTGGTGCCACCGGATTGCTCCGTTTCCGACCTGAAAGCGCGAACCCTGCATCCCGACGGCAGCATTGTCGAGTTCACGGGGAAACCCTTTCAGAAAGTGGTGGTGAAAGGCTTGGGCTTTAAGTTTGTGGCCAAGACGTTCACCTTCCCGGAAGCGACTGTGGGAAGCATTCTCGAGTACAAGTACGTCCTGAATACTCCTGCGAATACCATTTTTCTTATCAGCGAATGGGACATACAGCACGACCTGTTTACCGTTCAGGAAAGCCTGACGATGAAGCCTTATCTTCAGGGCCTGCAAGGGTTCATGCGCGGATATCAGGTCTCGGCGGTGAGCACAAACCTGCCCAAAGACGTGAAGTTTGAAAGAAAGGCCGGCGGGTGGGAATTGCATGCGCGGAACTTACAGGCCTTCCCCAAAGAACCGTACATGCCCCCGGAAAACTTCTACAAACCCCAAGTGCGATTCTTCTATATCAATTATCAGCCTGACTCCGACGATCGATACTGGCACGACCTGGGTAAGGCGTTGTACGACGAGAGTGAGCGCTTCATCGGCAGCCGCGGCGAAGTAAAACAGGCGGCCCTGGAAGCAGTTGGCGGCGAAGCCACTCCCGAAGGCAAGCTGCGCAAGCTATATACCCGGGCGCAGCAGATCCGCAACCTGACCTTCGAACGGGAACGCACAGAACAGGAATTGAAGAAAGAGGAACTCAAGCCGAACGAAAATGCGGCAGATGTTGTGATCCACGGCTATGGGTCGCACAATGAGATTAGCCGTCTTTTTGTGGCGATGGCGCATGCAGCCGGATTTGACGCAACGCTCCTGGAGGCCAGCAATCGCAAACAAGGTTTTTTTACGAAAAGCCTGCTTTCGAGAAGCCAGGTGGAGAGCGAAATTGTGGCCGTTAATCTGAACGGCCGCGCCATCTATCTCGATCCGGGGACAAAATTTTGTCCTTTCGGATTGCTTCCCTGGCAACAAACATCCACCCAGGCCTTGAAACTGGACAAGAAGGGTTCGGAGCTGGTTCTGGTGCCGTCGGCCACTCAGGACAAGGCAATGATGCAGCGAGTGGCCAATGTCAATTTGAGCGACGACGGGACGCTTAAGGGCGAAGTCGCAATACAGTACACCGGCAGCGAGGCCCTGGAGCGGCGGCTGGACGCTTTGAAGACCGACGAGGCCGGGGCAAAGAAGATGCTGGAAGACGAACTGAAGCAGTCCTTGCCTCCCGGCGCGGTGGTCAAACTCAGCCAGGCACAGGGATGGGAAGGCCGTGACGAGCCGCTGAGCGCGACCTTCAGCGTCGACGTACCTAGCTATGCTTCGCTGGCTGGAAAGCGGCTGCTGGTTCCCGCCTTTCTTTTCCAAACCCGGCAGATCAGCACCTTTAAGCAATCAGAGCGGAGGTTCCCGGTATATTTTCCTTTTGCCTTTGCGGAGCTGGATAAGGTAGCAATCAATATCCCCGGGGGGTACACCGCGGAGAGCGTTCCCGAGCAGCAGGAAGCAGGCTTGCCCTACGCTAAATACCAGATCCGCAGCCAGATCAAGGCATCGCAACTTATTACGGAGCGGAACCTGCTCTTAAACGGCGTCTTTTTTCCGCTGGAGCGCTACCCTGAGTTGCGCGGTTTCTTTAGCAAGGTACAAGTGGGCGACGAACTTCAGGCGGTCATGCAAGGAGGGTCAACCCATGCGCAGAATTAACTTCGTTTTTCTTCTCGCGATTTTCCTGGCGCCGCCGGTCATGCAGGCCTCGGTGCCTGACTGGCTGCGCGCGCTGGCGCAATCGCCGGCAAAGAAATATGACGATCGCGTCAATGCAGTGGTGCTGCTGGATGAAACGGAGACTACCGTCAAAGACAGCGGTGAGACAGTGACTCACGTGCGCATGGTGGTCAAAGTTCTGCGTCCGGAGGGCCGGACGGCTGCCTTCCAGTACGTTCCTTTCGACGACGAGACCAAGCTCAGTTACATGAAAGGCTGGAGCATCAGCGGCAAGGGGCAGGAATACGAAGCCAAGAAGGACGACATCGTGGAACTCTCCGGCGGAGAAGGCTACGAAGTCTATTCCGACGAAAAATACAAGGCCATGCGCATCCCCGGAGTGGATGTAGGGACGGTGGTCGGGGTGGAGTGGGAGCAGAAAAGACATCCCTACACCTTTGAAGACCACTGGTTCTTCCAGGCCATGACGCCGGTGGAGCGGGCCCGCTTCATTCTGCATCTGCCCGCCAGCTGGGACTTCCGCGCCGCCTGGATCAACCACGCCGAAGTGCAGCCGGCGAACGTGAACGGCACCTACACCTGGGAGCTCACCGACATTCCCCGCATCGAGGACGAACTGGAGATGCCGCACTGGCGCGCGCTGGCGGGCCAGCTCATCGTCACCTTCTTTTCCGAGAGGACGAAGGGCCGCACCTATTCCAACTGGAACGACTTCGGCGCCTGGTACTCGCAGCTGACTGCCGGGGTACGCGATCCTTCACCGGCGCTGCAGCAGAAGGTCCAGGAAATAGCTCCGGCCAGCCTTCCTCTGCTGGAGAGAATCCGCGTTCTCGCGCGGTTCGCGCAACGCGATATCCGCTATGCCGCCATCGAGATCGGCATTGGCGGATACCAGCCGCATCCCGCCAGCCAGGTGTTCAGCAACCGCTACGGCGATTGCAAGGACAAAGCTACTCTGCTGAGCTCGATGCTGGCGCAGATCGGCGTGAAATCGTTTTATATCCCGGTGCACACCGATCGCGGGATCTATACGGACCATACGCCGCCAACCAACGGCTTCAACCACGTGATTCTCGCCATTCAACTGCCGCAAGGCAGCTTCAGCCAGGAAATGCCGGCCATGTACGAGCATCCCAAGCTGGGACATCTGCTGATCTTCGATCCCACCTCAACGGTAGTTCCGTTCGGCCAGATTCCGTCATACGAGCAGGACAATTACGGCCTCCTGGTTACGGGCGAGGGCGGCGAACTGATTCATCTTCCGCTGAGCAAACCGGAACTCAACCAGATGACGCGCACCGCGAAACTTACGCTGCTGCCCGATGGCACGGTCAAGGGCGAGGTCACGGAGGTGCGCACCGGCAGCATGGCCGCGGAGAGCCGTATGACCTTCGCGCATGAGAGCAACGCCGACCGCAAAAAAATACTGGAGCGCTTCCTGGGCCGCATGGTCGGGAATTTTCAGCTGGATAGCGTGGAGGCGACGAATCTGGATGACATCGACAAGGACCTGATCATCCGCTACAAGTTCAGCGCCGAGCACTACGCCAAGAACGCCGGGCCGTTGCTGCTGGTGCGTCCGCGGGTGCTGGGAGAGAAGCTGGGCTCGCTCGATTCCACCAAGCCTCGCCACTACCCTTACTCCTTCGACGTGCCCACGCTGCAGACCGACGTCTTCGAATTCAATCTGCCCGAAGGCTACAAAGTGGACGAGCTTCCGGACGCGGCCAAGGCGGCGTTTGCCTTCGGCGATTACACCAGCAAGCTGGAAAATGAAGGCGCCATGCTCAAATACAGCCGCGAATACAGGATCAAGGCAACTTCCAT
Organism: Candidatus Angelobacter sp.; assembly: GCA_035307585.1. Taxonomy (GTDB): domain Bacteria; phylum Acidobacteriota; class Terriglobia; order Terriglobales; family Acidobacteriaceae; genus Angelobacter. The sequence continues at coordinate 132,208 of DATGHX010000066.1, read as the reverse complement.
TCCCGCGGAAAAGATCGGCGACCTCAACAAGTTCTTCCGCGAGATCAACCAGGACGAGCGGAACATGGCGGTCTTGAAGAAAGCGAATTGATCCATGCGGTGGCGGCGAGTAGTCTGGCCGGCGCTTGTTCTGGCTTCCGGCATGGCCTGGAGCCAGGATCAGAGCTGGCTCCCCGTCACCGACCAGGAGCTGAAGTTCTCGGCGCCAGCGGGGGACGCGGGGACAATCGCGGTTCAGCTCTACTTTGCCAACTACATCGACGTGAACGACCACTCGGAATTCTATTACCGCCGCGTCAAGATCCTGAGCGAGGCCGGGCGGGAGTATGGCGACGTGACCATTCCTTTGCCGGGGAAATTGAAGGTCCAGGATCTGCAGGCACGCACCATCCACCCTGACGGTTCCATTGTTCTTTACCGCGACGCCCCGTTTGAGAAGACCATACTCAAGGGCCGCGGCCTCAAGTACCGGGCGCAGAGCTTCACCTTTCCCGATGTCACCGTGGGCAGCATTGTGGAGTACAAATACAAGCTCCGCAACGATTACTACCGTCCGGAATGGATCGTGGAGCACAACCTCTTTACCGTCAAAGAGTCGTTTCGGATTAAATACAGCGGCCTGGAACTCTATCCTGTGATTTCGCCCGGAGTCGCTAAAGAACTCACGCGAAGCAAAGGGCTGGTCACGCTGGAGATGGAGAATGTTCCTGCTTTCCAGGCCGAGGCCCAGATGCCGCCCGAGGAGAATTACAAGAAGAACATCACATTTGTTCCGGCGATCGCAGGGTACAGTTCGGCCGACTTCTTCTGGACCATGTATCTCCGCGCAGTGAATGCAGGCCTGCAGGCCTTTATCGGCAATCACCACGAGATCAAGACCCTGGCCGACGGAATGGTGGGAAAGATGTCCAACTCCGAGCAGAAGCTGCAGTATCTGTACAGCCGCGCTCAGGAAGTGAGAAACCTGAGCTACGAGAGACACCGGACAGGAGCGGAGCAAAAGCAGGAGAACCTCAAAGAGAACAAGAACGTTGTTGATGTTCTGAAACATGGCTACGGAACGCAGTACGACATCAACCTCTTTTTCGTGGCGCTGGCGCGAGCGGCCGGGTTCAAAGCCGACCTGGTACTGGTTTCCAACCGAGCCGAGCGATTCTTTCGCAAAGAGATCCCCTCGCCGGGGGAGCTGGATTCTTCTCTTGTCTACGTCAACCTCGACAAGAAAGAGCTATATCTGGATCCGGGAACGCGCTTCTGCCCGTACGGGATTATTCGCTGGATGAGGGCCTCGACCGAGGCGGCGTTCCCGGCATTCGGCGGCGGCCGGTTTTTCAAAACCCGTGACGTCCAACAGAACGAAGCTGTCATCAATCGAATCGGGCATGCCACTTTAGCGGAGGACGGCAGCCTGCATGCCGAAGTCCTGGTGATCTTTCTTGGCGGCGAGGCGCTGGAGCGCCGCCTGGCCGCGCTGGAGACCGACGAGGCGGGACGCAACAAATCGCTGGAAGAGGAAGTCAAGAGCTGGCTGCCCCGCGACTCCACGGTGAACATCGTCGAGAGCCAGGGGTGGGAAGAGGGAAACCAGCCATTGCGCGCCAAGGTTGAATTCGACGTTCCCGGATATGCTTCGCTGGCGGGCAAAAGGATCCTGCTTCCTACCAGTCTTTTTCCGTGGCGTCAGAAGGAAGTTTTCAGTCATTCGGATCGCAAGTATCCGGTGTACTTCCCCTACGCATTTTCCGAGATCGACAAGATCAGTTTCAAAGTGCCGCAAGGTTACTCAGTCGAGACAGGACAGGAGAAAGATGAAACCAGGCTCCCGTACGCCAGTTATCGCAAGACCGTGGCGATCGAGGGGGACGAAGTCAAGACCGAGCGCTATCTGCTCTTCAATGCCATCTTCGTGGAGCCGAACGGCTACAGCACCTTGCGCGACTTCTTTGCCAAGGTGAAGGCCGGTGACGACGCCCAGGAGATTCTTCGCGCGCAAGCGGCCGCCGCCGCGGCAAAAGATTAAACAAGGTCAATGAATTATGGCCATCGGGCGGTTACCTTGCCGGGCCTTTGCCTCTCTTCTATGATGGAAACCTAGAGATCATTCATGGCAGATCAAAAGAAGAAGGTCGAGCAGAGCGGGCTGGCAGAGAGTCCGATCAATGACGTTTTCGAAGGCCGGCACCCGGCGCCCTCGGAAAAGCACTGGGCGGAGACCGCGCTGGCCAAAACGCTGGAGAAAGCTCCGGAGAAGCCGATCGGCGCGGCCAGCGGCGTGAACCTCGACGAGAACGGCCACGCGCGCTTCACCACCATCAGCGGCATGCCCATCCGGCGCCTTTATACGCAGGCCGACCTGCCGGAAGACTGGGCTTACGACAAATATCTGGGCTATCCCGGCCAGCCGCCGTACACGCGGGGGATTCATGCCAGCGGCTATCGCGGACGGCTGTGGACCATGCGCCAGTTCTCCGGCTTCGCCTCGCCGGAAGAGACCAACGAGCGTTACAAATACCTGCTGGCGCACGGCGGAGGCGGGCTCTCCGTGGCCTTCGATCTGCCTACGCTCATGGGCTACGACTCCGATCACGCGGCCAGCGAAGGCGAAGTGGGCAAGTGCGGCGTAGCCATCGACTCGCTCGAAGACATGGAGATTCTTTTCTCGGGCATCAACCTGGAGAAGACTACGGTCTCAATGACCATCAATTCGCCGGCCTCGGTGCTGTGGGCTATGTACCTGGTGGTGGCCGAGAAGCAAGGCGCCGACTGGAAGAAGATTTCCGGCACCATCCAGAACGACATCCTCAAGGAATACATCGCGCAGAAGGAATACATCTATCCGCCCGCGCCCTCCATGCGCCTGGTGATCGATACCTTCGAGTTCGGATCGAAGTTCACGCCGCGCTTCAACACCATTTCCATCTCCGGCTATCACATCCGCGAAGCCGGTTCCACGGCGCTGCAGGAACTGGCCTTCACCATCTATGACGGCGTGGAGTACGTGGAGTGGGCGCGCCGCCGCGGACTCGACGTGGACGAGTTCGGCCCGCGTCTGAGCTTTTTCTTCAACTCGCACAGCGACTTCTTCGAAGAGATCGCCAAGTTCCGCGCCTCGCGCAAAATCTGGTACCGCCTGATGCGGGACCGCTTCGGCGCGCAAGAGGAACGGACGCGCCTGATGCGCTTCCATACGCAGACCGCCGGCGTGTCGCTCACCGCGCAGCAGCCCATGAACAACATCGCCCGCGTGGCTATCCAGGCCATGGCCGCGGTGCTGGGCGGAACGCAGTCGCTGCATACCGACTCCTACGACGAAGCCCTGGCGTTGCCCACGGCCGAGGCAGCGCGCATCGCGCTGCGCACGCAGCAGATCATCGCCTACGAGTCGGGCGTGGCGCAGACCACCGACCCCCTCGGCGGGTCGTACTTCCTGGAGAAGCTGACGCTCGACATGGAGAAGGGGGCTTTTGATTATTTTGAAAAGCTCGACGCTCTCGGCGGCATGGTGCGCGCCATCGAGAACGGCTACCCGCAGAAGGAGGTTGCCGAAGCCTCTTACCAGTACCAGCGCGCGGTGGAGGCCAAGGAGAAGATCGTGGTTGGCGCCAACGACTTTACCGTCGAAGAGAAGCAGATGGAGACGCTCTACATCGACGAAAGCGTGGCCCAGCAGCAGTCGAAGAAGCTGAAAGCTCTGCGCGCGCGCCGCGACAACCAGGAAGTCCAGCGCCGCCTGGAAGCCCTGAAGCGCGCTGCCGCCCAGGAACCGGTTGTCCCCGGGGACGGAAGCATCAGCCAGGCCAACACCATGCCGTACATCATTGAGTGTGTCCGCGCCTACGTCACCGTGGGCGAGATCTGCGATGCGCTAAGAGAAGTGTACGGGACGTACGAGGAAGTCAGCATTACGTAGATCGCCGCGGTGATTGCCGGCACCCGCGGCTTGCCCAAACCAGGTCTTATTCAATTTGCGCGCCCCAGCGCCGAGGCGTCCCTGTTCGTGCGCCTCAGGCGCTCCTTCGTTGTGTGCGAGATCTGCGACGTGCTCAGAGTTACGGGATAACGAGGAAAGTGGGCATTACGTAGATCGTCGCAGGCTCCCTGGGTGGAGCGCCTATTCCCGAGACGTAGCGAGGCGATTGAGTTCACCGGCGGCGGCGAGCCGACATATAATTTCTTCCGCGAATTACTTGACATATATATCACAATACAGTAACAATAGCAAATCTAGTATGTCTAGATTGCGACAATCCGCGAAGGCGCTGAGAGCGATTTTTCAGGTGTTTCCAGCCTCCTGCTTTACGAGTGGGTAGTTGGGTTGAGTTGGATTGAAGTGGATTGGAATGGCTTGAAACCGGGAGGGGGAGGGTGCGGACCGTCAGAAATGACGTTCGGGTCAACCGCAAGAAGAAAACAAAGGAGTTAGCTTGTAATTAAGCCTTGAAATTAGGTGCGGTTCCGACCTAATTTCTGCCGCAAAATGCGGACTTTGTGAAGGTCTTTGAAAACTTAAATTGTGAAGCGATCAGCGGAAAAAGCCAAATCATGCCGCTGATCGCCGGCGGCCGCGGGGTCGCGCACGGCGGCATCATTCGCGGACGTAGTGGCTGATTCGGCGCGGAGAAGAGACCGTCGGCCATCAGCCCCACCGATCCGCAGTTATTCCCTTGGCTGGTTGACCGCGGATAGCAGATTCTTACCCAATGCGACCGACGCGCAGATGATGCCGCCGAACATGGCTCCAACCACACCAAGTGTGGCAACGTCCTGCCCCGTAAGATAGAGGCCGCGCAGAGGCGTGCGCGCGCCAAGATCGCGAAGCGCGTATCGCTCCGGCGTCGACGCCAGGCCATAGATTTCGCCGTGGCTGTAGTTCATGAAGTGGCGCGTCGTGACCGGAGTTGAGAGCTCGGTGTAAGCGATGCAGTTGCGCGCCAAAGGCACTTGCCGCTCCAGTTCCGCGCGCAGCCGCGAGGCGAGTCGCTCCTTGAGTGCGCCATACTCCTCGCCGCGCCGCTTCCAGCGGGACTGCTCCCAACGCGCGAAACCCGCAAAGGGAACCATGGTGATGACCTCGATCGTGCTCTTCCCGGGGTGGCGGCGCTGAAAGTCCGGATCTTTCGCCGACGGAAACGAGATGTAAATCCCGGGGAAGGGAGATTCGATATCGGTGGCGAAACGCTCGACGTTGGCATCGTGGTCGAATGACGGATAAACCCAGATGTTGCTGCCCCGCGTGCCCAACTCGGCGTCGCTTTGCGAGAGTCCGACATAAAGGCTGAGGTGGGCCGTGGAAGGCCGGATGGTCCGCACCTGCCGGCGCAGCCGATTCAGCGCAGCGGATCCCGGTGAATCCGCGGGAAGCAGGCGCTCAAAGGTGTTGGCCGCTCCCGCATCGCTCACGATCATAGGCGCGCGAAACTCGCGGCCATCGTTCATTCTCACTCCGGCGGCCCGTGCGCCTTCCACCACGATCTCCGCGACTTCGGCGCTGCTCAGGACCGCGCCTCCATTCTCGAAGATCCGGGGAACCATCGCCGACGCAATCGAACTCGCGCCGCGTATTGGATAGCTGGCTCCCGCAAAATAATGTTCGGCGATGGTGGCGTGGACGGCAAAACTGCTTTCTGCCGGCGGCAATCCGTAGTCTCCCCACTGCGCTGCGAGCACACCCATGAGCTCGCGATTTGCGGTGAAGCTCTCCAGAACCTGGCGAGTGGTCCGCCGCGCCCAGCGCAGGTAAGGAAGGCGCATCAGACCGCCCGCCAATGCGGCCGCGGGCCGGGGAATCGCCTTTTCCGCAAAATACAAATTGCTGAGGCGATTGCATGACCGCACGGCGCGCAGGTAGCGGTCGATAGCGCCGGCTTCAGCGGGGAAATATCGCGTCAAAGCGTCCCGAAATCGGTCGACTCCAGCGTTCAGTTCAAAGCTTTGCCCGGCAATGATGAAGCGGTCGTAAATCTCCGGCATCGCCTGCCAGCGCACGCCGCCAGCGGTAATGTAGTCGAAGGCCCGGCGCACCGGCGAACGCTCATCCTGCACCTGGCCGATGTAGTGCAGGCCTACGTCCCATTCGTATCCGGGCCGGCGAAAGGTGTGAGTAAAACCCCCAACCTCGTAGTGGCGCTCCAGAACCAGGACGCGCTTGCCACCATGAACTGCCAGCAGGACGGCCGCGGTCAAGCCTCCGATTCCGCTACCGATGACGATTGCGTCCCAGGTGTCTCCCAGCCGGGCCTGCTTGTAGGGAATGCCGCTGACCATGAGCTAAGGATATGACAGCGACGCGTTGCCGGGTGGCAATTCAGACAGGGGATTGTTTGTTTGCCTTCGCTCACCAAATCACTGCAAGAACGGCGATCTTTTCACTCCGTCACCGCGCCCCGGCTGCTGCTCGAAACCAACTTCGCGTACTTGGCCAGCACTCCGGTTTCGAACTCCGACTTGCGCGGCTTCCAGGCTGCGCGGCGCCGGACCAACTCTTTGTCCGATACATCGAGGTGCAGCAACTTCTTCTCCGCATCGATGGTGATCTGGTCGCCGTCTTCTACCAGCGCGATGGTCCCGCCGACCGCGGCCTCGGGAGCTACGTGGCCGACCACCATCCCGTAAGTCCCGCCGGAGAAGCGTCCGTCGGTGATCAGCCCCACCGAGCCGCCCAGGCCGGCGCCGATCAACGCCGAGGTCGGCGAGAGCATCTCCCGCATCCCCGGACCGCCCCTCGGCCCTTCGTAGCGGATTACGATCACGTCGCCGGCGCGGATCTGTTTCCCGAGAATTGCCTTCAGGCAATCCTCTTCGCAGTCGAAGACGCGTGCCGGGCCGGTGATCTTCGGTTCCTTGATGCCGCTGGTCTTGGCCACTGCGCCCTCGGTCGCCAGGTTGCCGCGCAGGATCGAAAGGTGCCCGTGCTGATAAACCGGCGAGTTGAACGGGCGAATCACGTCCTGATCTTTCCTGGGAGAAGCGGGCACATCGGCGAGAACTTTGGCGACAGTTTCGCCGGAGATGGTCAGCGCGTCGCCGTGGAGCAGCTTGTTGGCCAGAAGCACCTTCATCACCTGAGGAATTCCGCCGGCAGTGTGCAGATCGGTAGCGACATATTTCCCCGACGGCTTCAGGTCGCACAACACAGGCACGCGCGCGCCGATCTTGTCGAAGTCATCGAGCGAAAGCGGAAGGCCCGCGGCGTGGGCGATGGCCAGCAGGTGCAGCACGGCGTTGGTCGACCCGCCCACGGCCATGACCACCGTGATAGCGTTTTCAAAAGCCTTGCGCGTCAGCAACTGGCGGGGAAGGATCTTCCTGCGGATGGCGTTGACCAGCGCGCGTCCTGACTGCGCCGCGCTGAGCCTCTTTTCGTCGTCTTCAGCGGCCATGGTCGACGAACCGGGAAGGCTCAACCCCAGCGCTTCGATGGCCGACGACATGGTGTTGGCGGTGTACATGCCGCCGCACGAGCCGGCGCCGGGACAGGCGCGGCGTTCGATCTCGGTCAATTGCGCGGTAGAGATCCTGCCGGCGCTGTGCTCGCCCACGGCTTCAAACACGCTGACCACGGTCAGCGCCTTGCCTTCGTAGTGGCCGGCCTTGATGGTCCCGCCATAAACGAAGATAGAAGGAATGTTAAGGCGGGCGATGGCCATCATGGCGCCGGGCATGTTCTTGTCGCAGCCGCCGATGGCCAGCAAGCCGTCCATGCACTGCGCGCGGCACACGGTCTCGATGGAGTCGGCAATCACCTCGCGCGAGACCAGGCTGTAGCGCATGCCTTCGGTGCCCATGGAGATGCCGTCGCTCACCGTGATGGTGCCGAAGAGCTGCGGCATGGCGCCGGCGGCGCGCAGAGAATCCTCGGCCGACTCCGCCAGTTCGTTCAGCCCGGCGTTGCAGGGCGTGATGGTGCTGTAGGCGTTGGCCACGCCGACGATAGGCTTGTCGAAATCCGCGTCGCCAAAGCCGACCGCGCGCAGCATGGAGCGGTTGGGCGCGCGCTCCACACCCTGCGTGATCTTGCGGCTGGGACGCGTGCCGTTCAAGTTCTTGCCGCCGGCCATTCCGCTCACACTCCCCAGAGATACTGGTCGGGGTCCTCATGAACGAAAGGCCCGCAGCCCGACCACTCCGCCGCCGCGGAGGTAGAGATGCTCAGGGCCACGCTGTCGGCAATGGCTTCAGCGAAATGCTCGTGCTGCGGCGGGATGTGCAGCATCTCGTTGGCCCGCACCGTGACCATCTGCCCGCGCAGCGAGATGCGCAGCACGCCTTCCAGTACCACCATCAGGCATTCGCTCTCATGGTGATGGTTGTGGGTGAGCGTGCCCTGCTTCATTTCCATGCGCACCGCGCTGGGGCGATTGGGCGCCGCGCCGTCTGTAGTCGAGGCACTTGTTCTGACCGATTGCACTTTCTTATGGGGCATAAGAACTCCTAATTCCTGGCGCGATTTACCAACGCTCTCTCTTTCAGCCACGGCATCATCCCGCGCAACCGCGCGCCGACCACTTCGATGGGATGTTGCGCGCCCTCGGCTTCCAGCTTCCTGAAACGCGGCTTGCCTTGCGCGCACTCCTCCATCCACTCGTCGGCGAACTTGCCGGACTGGATGTCGGCCAGCAGCTTCTTCATCTCGCCGCGGGCGCACTGGTTGATCACCTGCGGGCCGCGTGTCATGTCGCCGTATTCGGCGGTGTTCGAAACCGAGTAGCGCATGTTGCCGATGCCGCCTTCGTACACCAGGTCCACGATCAACTTCATCTCGTGCAGGCACTCGAAGTAGGCCATCTCCGGCGAGTAGCCGGCCTCGACCAGCGTTTCAAAGCCCGCCTGGATCAGCGCCGTCAGCCCGCCGCAGAGCACCGCTTGCTCGCCGAAGAGATCGGTCTCGGTCTCTTCCTTGAAAGTGGTCTCCAGAACTCCGGCGCGGCCGCTGCCCAGCGCTGAGGCGTAGGCCAGCCCCACCTGGCGCGTATCGCCCGACGGATCCTGGTGGACGGCCAGCAGGGAAGGAACGCCGCGTCCCTGCGTGTACTCCGCGCGCAGCAGATGCCCGGGCGACTTGGGCGCAACCATGAAGACGTTGACGTCCTTCGGAGGCACGATCTTGCCGAAGTGAATGCCGAAGCCGTGGGCGAAGGCGAGATACTTTCCCGGCTTCATCTGCGCGGCGATGTCTTCGCGGTAAATGGCCGGCGCGACCTCGTCCGGCGTCACCATCATGACCACATCGCCTTCGGCCGCCGCCTGCGAGGTGTTCATCACGCGCAGGCCGGCGTTCGTCGCCTTACACCACGACTGGCTGCCCGCCCGCAGCCCCACCACCACTTCGTGGCCGGAGTCGCGCAGGTTGAGAGCGTGAGCGTGCCCCTGGCTGCCGTAGCCGATGATGGCGAACTTCTTGCCTGCCAGATATCGAGGGTCTGAATCTTTGTCGTAGAAGATCTTCATGATTGTTTCCTTCTCACCCATCGTGGGTGTCTCAAGCCTGGTCCTTGCAAAACATGGCCTTCGTCATCCCCGCCATCTCCATCACTTCCGCCGTCGGGTTCTTCCACACCGCCACCGTTCCCGTGCGCACGATGTGGCGGATGCCGAAGGGCATGAGTTCTTTCACCAGCGCGTTGATTTGTTTCCATTCGCCGGTGGCCTCGATGATCAGCCCGTCTTCCATCACCTCAGCCACGTGCAGGTGGCGGCGCGAGACCAGCGAGAGCACCGTCTGCATGGCGGCGCTGGTTTCGGTCTTAACGTTGATCAGCACCAGCTCGCGCTCGAAGTGAGCATGGCTGGTGAGGTCGGCTACGTGCAAAACGCGCACCAGCTTGTTCACCTGTTTCACGATCTGCTCGATGGTGCGGTCGTCGCCCGAAGTCACCAGGGTGACGCAGGAGTGCTGCGGGTCGAGCGTCTCGGCGACCGTGAGGCTCTCGATGTTGTAACCGCGCGCGCCGAACAGACCCACGATCCGCGCCAGTTCGCCGAAGCGGTTTTCCACCAGGATGGAGAGCGTATGCCTCAAGGCTCACTCCCCGGGTCGCCGGCAGGCACGTTTCTCGCGTGGCTGGGTGAGAGCACCATCTCGTTGATTCCCGCGCCCGGTGGAATCATGGGATAGACGTTCTCTTCCTGCTCCACCAGGATCTCCATCACCACCACGCCCGGCGTCGACAGGCCGCGCTCCAGCACTTCCGTCAGCTCGCCAGGATGGCGCGCACGCAGCCCGGTCGCTCCGTAGGCTTCGGCCAGCTTGATGAAGTCCGGTGTCCACTCCATGTCCACGTGCGAGTAGTTGCGGTCGTAGAAGATCTCCTGCCACTGGCGCACCATGCCCAGCGAGTTGTTGTTCATGACCACGATCTTGGTGTTGGTGCCGTATTGCACCGCGGTGGCCAGCTCCTGCGCCGTCATCTGGAAGCCGCCGTCGCCGACGAAGGCGATGACCTGCTGTTCCGGCAGCGCCATCTGCGCGCCCAGCGCGGCAGGGAAGCCGTAACCCATCGCGCCCAGCCCGCCCGAGGTCAACAGCTGCCGCGGGCGGCGGAAGCCGTAGTATTGCGCCAGCCACATCTGGTGCTGGCCGACGTCGGTGGCCATGATGGCCTCGCCGCCGGTGATGCGGTCCAGCTCCTCGCACAGCTGCTGCGGCTTGATGACCTCGCTGGAGCGCTGGTAGCTGAGCGGCGCGTAGGCCTTCCAGGATTCAATCCGCCGCCACCAGTTGTCGAGCCGCTGCCGCGAAGGCCGCGAGCCGCCGGCGGTGAGCGCGTCCAGCAGCTGCTGCATTACGGCTTTGGCGTCGCCTTCGATCATCCAGTGCGTGGGCACGTTCTTGCCCAGCGAAGATGCGTCCACGTCGACGTGGACGATCTCCGCGCGGGGCGCGAACTTCTCCAGCGCGCCGGTCACGCGATCGTCGAAGCGCACGCCGATGGCGAGAATCAGGTCAGCCTCGGTCATGGCCATGTTGGCCCAGTAAGTGCCGTGCATGCCCAGCATGCCGAGAGAAAGAGGATGGGCAGCCGGGAAGCATCCCAGGCCCATCAGGGTAGGAGTAACGGGGAGTTGCAGGGCCTCGGCCAACGCCATCAGCTCGTCGGTTGCTCCGGAATGGACGATGCCGCCGCCGACGTAGAACACCGGCCTCTCCGCTGCCAGCACGCGCTCGAGTATGCGCTCGACCTCTTCCTGCCTGGCCTTGGCCGGCGGATGATAGCCGGGGAGGTGTAGTTCACAGGAGTCTTGGAACAGACATTCTTCAGCGGTGACGTCCTTGGGAATATCCACCAGCACTGGGCCGGGCCGGCCCGATGCCGCCAGATAAAAAGCTTCATGCACGATTCCCGCCAGCTCGCGCACGTCGCGCACCATGTAGTTGTACTTGGTACAGGGACGGGTGATGCCGATGGTGTCCACTTCCTGAAAAGCGTCTGTACCGATCATCTTGCGCGGCACCTGGCCGGTGATCACCACCAGCGGCGTGGAGTCCATGTAGGCGTTGGCGATCCCGGTGATGGTGTTCGTCGCGCCCGGCCCCGAGGTCACCAGCACCACGCCGGTCTTGCCCGTGGCCTTGCTGTAGCCTTCGGCCATGTGGATGGCGCCCTGCTCGTGCCGCGCCAGCACGTGCCGCAGCCGCGGACCGATCCTGGCCAGCTCGTCATAGATATGCAGCACCGCGCCGCCGGGGTAGCCGAAGATGGTGTCAACGCCCTCGCGCAGCAGCGCCTCCAGAAGGATCCGGGCGCCGCGCATCGGTTCCTGCGTACTCTCCTGGCCGGACTGTGCCGGTTCTTCCGCGGTATTCACTGGCATCGCCAACTCTCCTCAAAAACGCGAAGGCCGTCATCCCCTCGATGACGGCCTGGACTTTTGCTCTGCTCTTCCCAGGCTGTCATCCTGTGCTCTGCAGGACGATAATCGAGGAAATCACCGTCAGAGGCAGGCCGAGCGCCAGCACGGATACGATGTGCTTCGCCGGAAGCGCGCCCTGCTCTCGGATTCTCTGAATTCGGGTTCTCATGCGGCTAACCGTAAGAAACGGTGAGCGAGCATTGTGGGGTAGGCACACATATCAGTCAAATTAATAATTCTGTTATGAACTATTCAATAGATTTATAGATCGCAGTTAAGTTTGGGGTCATCAAAGGGAGGTTTTAGGTCGTCGCCCATGCCGACGACGGCACGGCGTCAAAAGGCCAGAGCGCAATAATCGCGGTTATCGAGGATTTCCGAATGAAAAAAGCCCTCACGCATCTGCGCGCAGCCGATCCGGTTCTGGCTGCGATCATCGACCAGGTCGGCGCCTGCAAGATCGCCTATCGCGAGCCTACCTTTGAGGCGCTGGCACGCGCCATCGTCTTCCAGCAGTTGAGCACCAAGGCGGCGCGGACTATCTACGGCCGGCTGGAAGAAGCAGCCGGCGGCCGGGTGACGCCCGAAGGGATCCAGAGTCTGAGCGTGAGCGAGATGCGCCGCGCCGGGCTCTCCAAACAGAAGATTGGCTACATTCGCGACCTGGCCGAGCATGCCCTGAGCGGCAAAGTCGACTTCGCCCGGTTGCCGGAGATGAGCGATGAAGAAGTGATCGCCGCGCTCACCGACATCAAAGGCGTGGGCGAGTGGACCGCGCAGATGTTTCTGATCTTCGCCCTGCGCCGGCCCAACGTTCTGGCCGTGGGCGATCTCGGCGTGCGTTCGGCGATCAAGCGCCACTACAACAAGCGCACTCTGCCCAAACCGGCGCACATCGAGAAGCTGGCGGTGACGTGGCATCCTTACTGCTCGGTGGCCTGCTGGTATCTGTGGCGAAGCCTGGATCTGCCTGTGGTAATGTCCCGGGCGAAGCGAGGGAACTCTACACCTGCGAAAAAAGCAGCACGTCCCTAATCGAATTGGAATCGTGTCCGGCGGTTACAGGGATCCCTGGCTGCGCTCGGGATGCTAACGGCCGAGTTCCACCCGCTCTCGATACGTGCCCTTCTCGCGGTCGTCACTTTTCCTTTTCACCAGGTACTCATCGACCAGCACGCTGACCAGCGCGGCGGTGGGAACCGAGACCACGGCGCCGAGAACCCCCGCCAGCGATCCTCCCAGTGTAAGAGCGATGATCACGGCCAGCGGCGACAGCTTCAGCGTGGAACGCATGATGCGCGGCACCAGGAAGGCGTTTTCAAACTGTGCGTAGACGGCGTGAAAGATGATCACGCCCAGGACCTTCTGCGGTGAATCCAGCGCCGCCACCGTCGAGGCGATGACCACGGCGCTGATCGGCCCGGCGACGGGCACGATGTTGGCAATCCCCGCGTAGAGCGCCAGGATGTAGAAGTAGCGCAGGCCAAGCACGTAATACACCGCCAGGCTGGCCACGCCCAGGCCGGCCATGAGCATCGACTGCCCGATCAGCCAGTTGCGCATTCTGTGTTCGGCGCGCTGCAGCGTGGCCGAGAGTCGCGCCTGCTGGCCGGCGGGAAAAAGAGAGACCGCCCACTCGAAGGCGCGATCGCCGTCAATGATGAAATAGGCGGTCAGGATGATCCCGGTGAACAGACCGAAGATTCCTCCGGCCAGGTTTAGAAACAGGCCGCCGGCGCCGCCCACGATCTCAGCCGCGTACTTCTCCAGTTCGGTGGCGTCAACCTTGATCCCCATCTTGCGGATCTCGGCGGTGAGCGAAGCCAGTCGCTTGGGCCAGTCGGCGGAGAAGTCGCGGGCATCGCGGTAGATCGGGGGCAGAGCGTAGACCACGAACAGGGTTCCCAGCAGAGCCAGCGTCAGAATCAGAAAGAGGATGGCGAACCCCCGCCCCGGCCGCCAGCGTCCGACCCTTATTCGCTGGAACACTCCGATGGCCGGCGAGAGCACCACGGCAAAGAGCGCGCTGACGTAGATCAGCAGCAGGACGTCGCGGGCCACCCATGCGATCCACAGCGAAAGCACGACCGCGAAAAAGAAAAGTATGTCGGAGCGATGATTCTTCACAAATACCGGCTTCCACCGAAGTTTAACCCAGTTCTCGCCCCTTACCTCCGCCCAGAGGTGCCGGGAATTTGGTAATTAGGGGACTGTTCTTTGGCCGGGGACAAGCGCTCGCGAAAGAAAGGGCATCCCATTCGCACTCCAGAGCACTCTAATTTTCAAGGAGAGTACCCTCGTGTCTACCTCAGGTAAGAGTGCACTTCTTGTTGTGATCATCTTGTCCATGGCTTTCTCCGGCAGTGTTTTCGCGCAGAATCCTGGCGCATCGCAACCCGCAAGCGCCCCAGCCGCGGCTGCGGACGGCGTCGTCTACGGCGGCGGAGCGTATCTTGCGCCTTCGGCGACTCTGCCCGCGCAGAACTCCGGGATTTCCCTCGGGGATCGCACCGGAATCAGCCTGGACTCGCCTTTGCAGACAGCAGTAACCACCGCTGTACCGGCCACGGCGGGCCTGGCGCAGAGTGCGCCCGCACCCGAGACTGGCCGCGCGATCAACGATCTTGGACCGTCATATTACGCGGGCGCCGGCCCAGCGGACGCGTCGGCCACAGCAGCGCCCAGCCTGGGCGAGATCGCCGCGCGCTACAAAGCCAATCGCCGCCAGAACGTGCGCGTCTACACCAACGCCGACGCGGAGAGAATGGTAGCTAATGTTAAGACTGGCAGCGGCAGTTTCCAGGCCGCCGCTCCACAGAGCGGTTCCACTCAGGTAGCGCAGAATTCGCCGGGGCCTGCCACGATGGCGCTCGTAACCCCGCCCGCAAATCCCAGCCCGAGTGCTACCGCCGTTCAGAGCCAGGCAGCCTCGCAGCCGGCCAGCCCCACCACGCCGCAGGTAAGCCAACCTTCTCAGAGTCGGGAGCAGAGCAATGAGAGCCTGCCGGCAACGGCTACTCTTCTGCCTTTCCTGGGTCTTCTGGGATTGCTGAGCGGCGGAGCCGGCCTCTGGCTGATGAAGTTCCGCAAGTAATCTGGTCCGGCCAGATCATATTTATCCAATCGCGACCGCTGAGACGTGGCTTCGGCCACGTCTCTTTTGTCTTGATAAGGCCTTTTTGCGATTGGCGCCACATCTGCTATCTTCGGCTTTCCGCATACTGGTCAGACGAAGGGAAAGATGGCCGAGGAAATTTCCAACGGCAAGTCCCAACTGCGACGCGCCATGGGGTTTTGGGACGTGCTTTTGTTCAACATCGCCGGCGTTCTGGGGCCGCGCTGGATCGCTGCCGCCGCCCACAGCGGAACTTCCTCCATCAGCTTGTGGGTGCTGGCCGCCATCTTATTCTTTCTCCCCACCGCATTGATCATCATCGAGCTTTCCACGCGTTTTCCCGCGGAAGGCGGGCTCTACGTGTGGAGCAAGGAAGCGTTCGGCGACTTCCATGGCTTCATTGCCGGATGGACGTACTGGATTTACACCTTCTTCTACTTCCCCGGACTGCTGACCGCCAGCGTTGCCATGTCGGTGTTTATCGGCGGGCCCAAGCTCGAGTACCTGGCCACCAACAAGCACTATCTCTTATGGGCGTCGCTGGCATTGCTGGGTGTGGCGGTGGTTCTCAACATCATCGGCTTGAACATCGGGAAATGGCTGCAGAACGCCGGTGGCGTGGCCACTTACCTCCCGCTGCTGATGCTGGTCGGAATCGCCATTTACGTCGTCCTGCATCGCGGCAGTGCTACGACTTTTTCCTGGAAGGCGGCGATGCTGGAGTGGCCTCCTGACATCGACAAGCTCAACTTCTGGTCGGGGATTGCCTTCGCCTTCACCGGCATGGAACTGGTCTGCACCATGAGCGAAGAGGTGCGTGAGCCGCGCAAGACATTCCCCCGGGCAATTTACGCGTCAGCCGCGCTGATTCCAGTGATTTACATTCTCGGCACCATGGCGGTGCTGGGCTTGCGGACGCCCGGCGAAGTCGATCCGCGCAACGGCGTATTCCAGGCCATCAGTGGAGGCTCAGCCATGCTGGGCATGGCGTGGTTTGGCATCGTCGCCGCGCTGCTGGTGACGGTGGGGAACGCCGGCGGCATCGGCGCTACAGTGGCCGGCGTGGCGCGCGTGCCTTTTGTGGTGGGCATCGATCACTACTTGCCTTCGTTCTTCGGCAAGATCCACCCCAGGTGGAAGACGCCGTGGATCTCGATTCTCATCCAGGCCGGAATCTCCGGCCTGGTGCTGTTATTCTCGCAGATGGGAACCGGAACCACAGTCATCGGCGCATATCAGTTTCTGGTTTCCATGTCCGTGATCCTCTACTTCGTTCCTTTCCTTTATATGTACGCGGCGGCCATCAAACTTGCCTACCGGCCGGACCGGCAGGCGGAACACAACGTGCTCGTTCCCGGGGGCAAAGCCGGCATGTGGATTGCGGGTTCGTTGGCTTTTGCCATCACTCTGGGATCCATGGTGGTGTCGGGAATCTCGCCCGACGGCCCTGGCAGCCGGCTGGCGTTTCTGGGCAAAGTCGTCGTTTCCACGGTCTTGTTTATCGGCAGCGGCCTGATTCTGTATTTTCGCGGAGCAATGAAGAAGAAAAGGGGCGAGGCCCTGCCCTCCCACGGTTAGTTCTTGTCCTTCATGAACAACAGATTCCTCTGAAACTCCGGCACCACCACAGCCTGCTCGATGGTCGGCTCGTAGAGGTGCGCCAGGCGTTGCGACATGCGGGCGGCTTTGTCCTTGTCGCCGGCTTTCTGGTAGGCGATGATCAGGCGCTGGAGTGAGAAAGGATTCTTGTCGTCTTCTTCCAGGTGGGCGATGGCTTCCTGAAACTTGCCCTGACCCATCAGCACCGCGCCTTCAGCCCCGCTCAGAGCGAATTGCACCCGACCGCTGTTGTTGGTCGCCGCCAGAGCGCGCAGCTGTTTCAATCCGGCGAGCGCGGCTTCCATGCTGCCGTCGTGCACCGCGCGGCCCACGCGGGTGCGCAGCACCAGGGCCAATTCTTCTTCGCGCGCTGAAACCGTCATCTTGTGCGGCTCTTTGAGGACCGTCTCCGCCTTGCTCAGCAGCTCCATGGCGCGAGTATTATCTTTCTGGTACACCGACATTCGCCGCCAGGCTTCAGCTTCCAGCGTGCCCAAGTCGTTCTCATGGGCTTCCGTGGCAACGTCCTGGAAGGCTGGGTCGGCCTTGGCGAAGTCCTGCTCTCGGGCGTAAGTCGCAGCCGACTGCATGGAGAAAGTCACGATCTCCACGCGGTTGGTAGCGTTCTGGATGGCGGTGTCGTACTCGGCGCGAGCTTTCGATTCCTCGCCCATCACCGCGTAGGTGTCGCCCAGTCCGGCCTGGGATTCAATAAAAGTGGGATCGATCTTGAGCGACGCGTGATAGTGGAAGATTGATTCGCGGAAGCGCCCTGCCATGCGCGAGATCTCGGCGAGCGAGTCCTGTGGATTGGCCTCGTCCGGCAGCAGAGCGGCGTAGCGTTGCATGTCGGCGAATGCCTGATTGAAGTTTCCCAGACGCGCGTAGCAGTAGGCCGCCTGGTTGAGTGGATCGGCAAAGTTGGGATCGATGCGGTTGGCGCGCTCAAACAGCGGAATGGCGCGTTCCGACTCGCGCTGGTTCTCCAGCCACAAGCCGGCCAGCCACGCCAGATCTTTGTCGTCCGGATAATCGGCCAGAGCGGTGTTCATGGCCTGGATGGCCGGAACCCACTGGCTGCGACTGGCGTTGGCGATCCAGTCCACGATCAACTGCTCTTCCGGTCCGGCAGACTTGCGCGCGGCGACGGCTTTATCGCGCTCGGCAAGCTGCTCGGCCGGGTCGCGCGAGAGCTCTGCCAGAAAGATATGAGCCAACGCAAACTCAGGATCGGCCTGCGCCGCCTCGCGCCAGTTCTGCAGCGCCTCCTCACGGTGCAGCGTCTGCATCTCGCCCAGGCCGTGATAGAACAACGCCCGTGCTTCGGCTGAGCTGGTGGTGACGGTGAGGCCCGCTGGCTTCTGCTGGGCCGTTGCCGCCAGGCAAACGACAAGTACAGCTGAAGAAACCACAGACTGAAGCAGGCGCTTAGTCATGAGTGCAAGCTCGCTTTCTTCTTGCCGGAACGAGATTTACGGGTTACTGATCGCAGGGGAGACCGCAGGGCTAAGTTCCCACGAGCAAAGGAGTTGCACAAGTTACAAAAGTGGACGCACCGGCGATTTACGCCTCCTGTGGTAATTTCTTGTTTGCCCTTCGCCGCCCTCAAACACTCGCCCCTGGCTGGTGGTCCGGCGCAAATCCACTACCGCCGCTTTGGCTCCGGGCGGCCGCTAATCTTCCTGCACGGTGGCTGGGGCTACCAGATTTATCCCCTCTCCGAACAGCAGGTCTCCATCCCCGGCGTGGAGGTGATCATCCCCGACCGATCCGGCTACGGCCAGTCGACCAAGCCGGCCATCTTCGCCGCCGGATTCCATCGCCTGGCGGTGGGTGAGACGCTGGCCTTCATGGATGCCATGGAGATCGACAGGCCCATCCTCTGGGGACATAGCGACGGCGCCGTGATCTCGGCGTGGATGGGATTAATGGCGCCGCGGCGCTGCCGGGGCATGATCCTGGAGGCGCTGCATTACTATCGCAATAAGCCGCATTCTCGCGAATTCTTCACCGGCATGATGCGCGACCAGGACAGCCTGGGCGAGCGCGTGACCTCGATCCTGGCCCGCGACCATGGTGAGCACTGGCGGGATCCCATTCGCGGCGACGGCGAGGCCTGGCTCGAAATCGCGGCGCTAAAGTCGCCGCATCCCGATCTCTACGAAGGCCGGCTGCACAAGGTTCCCGTGCCCGTAGCTCTGCTCCACGGGCTAAAAGATCCGCGCACTGGGCCCGACGAGTTGGACCAGGTGCGTCGTGAACTGCCGGCCGCCGAGCCGCACTTCCTCGCTGAAGCCGGCCACAGCCCGCACAGCGAACGCGGTTCACAGGAAGAGGTTGCGCGGCGAGTTCGGAACATCGTGGCTGAGTGGGGCTAGAACAACACCTCATGCATAGCCCCACCCGAAGCAGCGCGCTACAAACCTCCCAGGTTGACCGTTTCTAAGGGACTTTTGTAATCAACTCTTGGCCGCCAACCGGGTTATATTTCAGCAACACGAAGGTTTTCCGTCCAGGGAGAGGGTTGAGCGGTAATTTGTCTTTCAAATCCTCATAATGATCGGAAAGAGAGGACCTGTTTTATGGGCTCGATAGCAAGAAACTGCAAACTTAAGGCAGCACTGCTGGTGGTGGCGCTGTGCTGTGTGGCGTCCGCGCCGCTGTTGGCGCAGGAAGGCCCGCCGCCTTCGTATCCGCCGGGCGAACTTGATCAGATGGTTTCGCGGATCGCGCTCTATCCCGATCCTCTGCTGGCGCAAATCCTGGCCGCAGCGACTTACCCTGACCAGATTCAGGATGCCGCCGGCTGGTCCGACCAGCACCACTACCTGACCGGCGACGCGCTGGCCCAGGCGATTCAGGCCGACCAGTTGCCCTGGGATCCCAGCGTGCAAGCGTTGCTGCCGTTTCCCTCCGTACTGGACATGATGGCGCGCGATATGAACTGGACATCAGCCGTGGGCAATGCATTTCTCGCCCAGCAGCAGGACGTGATGGACGCGGTGCAGAGAATGCGCCATCGCGCCTGGGAATACGGCTATCTGCGGACTGGACCGCAGGTGGTGGTTTCCGGCGGGCCTTACATCACCATCCTGCCTGCGCGTCCGGATTACGTTGTAGTTCCTTACTACGATCCCGCTGTCGTCTACGTGACGCCGCGTCCGGGTTTCTTCGCGGGCGCTGCGATCGGCTTCCGCTTCGGCGTGTTTCTGGGGCCGGTATACCGTCCCTGGGGCTGGGGGTACAACCGGTTTGCTTGGAACACGCACGCGGTGTTCATCAACAACGCGCGCTGGGACCGCCGCTGGGCGAACCGCGCAGTGTATGTGCATCCTTACACTGTTCGCCGTGAAACTGTAGTCCGCGGACCCGAGTGGCGCGATCATGACCACCACGAGCTGTATGGACGCAGCGAACGCGAGCGCTCAGCGGCCAGCTTCGGGCACGAACGCGTGGAGGAACATCGCGCGGTTCGTCATGAAGAGCGGCACGAGGATCGCGGCCGTCACGAAGGCAAGGATCGCGGAGATCGCGGCCACGACCGCAATTAGAAAAACGTTCATCCAGGAGTGGAAACAAAGCGGCGAGAGCCAGAAAGGCGCTCGCCGTTGTTTTGCGTTTGGGCCGAGGAGAATCTGTAACTACTCGCCCTTGTTGGCGCTGGCGCCCCACATGATGCTGCTGCCCCAGTCGCCGCTGGCGCCCCACATGATGCTGTTGCTCCATATAGTGGCGAATCCGGAAGAGCTGTTCGCGCCCCACATGATTGACGAGCCTGCCAGACTGTTGGCGCCCCACATGATCGAAGTGCCTCCGGCCCCGCCTGCTCCCCACATGATCGACGACCCGCTCACGCCGGACGCTCCCCACATGATGGAACTGCCGCCTACGAACTGGGTGCTGCCCCAGATTGCAGGGCCCGACCATACCTGCGATGTGCCCCAGGTGGATGAAGGATCGCTGGTCAGGTAGACGTAGCCGGTGTTGGAATCGTAGTTGGCGGTCGGCGACATGGCCGAGCCGTTGGGGATATCGGTGCTGGAAAGAGCCGCTGCCAGGTCAACGTAACCGGCGCCCACGGTGAAGATGTCGTACTGGTCGGTGTAGGTGATGGCGGTCGTCGGGTCATAGACGCTGCTGCTCGAAGGAAACGTCTTGGACGCCGTCTCCATCAGCCGCGCCTTCACCTGGTCAGGAGTCAGGCCGGGATGGGCCTGCAGCAGGTCGGCTACGATTCCGCTCACGATACCCGTGGCCATGCTGGTTCCGCTCAGAGTGAAGTAACTGGTCGAAGGCGAGGACGAGCCGCCGTAAACATAGTTGCTGTAAGGAACCAGGTTGCTGGTTTCAGTCTTGTACAGCGTTGTCCCGGGAGTTTCAGTCGAGATCAGCAGGTTTCCCGGCGCAACGATGTCCGGCTTCACGATGTGATCGATCACTGTCGGCCCTTTGGAGCTGTAGCTGGCGATCAGGTCATCACCGCGCTGCGGCGTGCCCATGGTCTTCATGGCGCCTACGGTCAGCACGTAAGGATCGTTGCCTGGAGAGCTGACAGTGGCATAGCCATCAGTGGCCTGGTAGCGGCCATTGTTGCCGGCCGCGACCACCACAACAATGCCGCTTTTCCACGCCTGCTCCACCGCCTGGCATAGAGGGTCGTGCTTATAGCTCTCATACACCGCGCGGCCCAGCGAGAGGTTGATTACGCGGATGTTGTACTGCGACTTCAGGGAGATGGCCTGCGAGATGGCCGAGATTACCTCGCTGTCGGTAGCGCTGCCGTTGCCATCGAGCACTCGCAGGTTCACGATGTTGGCGCCCGGAGCGATGCCCGTAAAGGTCTTCGAGTACATGAAGCCGGTTGAGCTGAAGCCGTCGCCGGCGATCAGGCCGGCAATGTGCGTGCCGTGCCCGTATTGGTCGCCCGGGCTGGAGTTGCCGGGGATGAAGCTCTGGTTGTATTCCACGCGCGAGATCGGCAGGATGCCCAGCAGGTTGAAGTCAGGATGGCTGTTCACGCCGCTATCGATCAGGGCCACGCCGATTCCCGATCCGTTGTAGCCGGACTTCCACGCCACCGGCGCGTTGACGGCCAGCGCAGCGTTATTGAGCGAGGGCGAAAGCGACCGGTCGGGGCTGATGTACACCACGTTCGACTGGTTGGACAGATTCACAATCCCGTTCCCGTCGAGCACCGCCACCAGGCCGTTCACCAGCGGAAGCTGGCCCAGGATTTGGCCGCCCAGTTGAAGAATGCCATTGACCGCGCAACTCACCAGTCCCAGCAGCCCTCCGCAGTTGAGCTGGGTGCCGGGCGCGTACTGCACAATGACTTGCACCTGGGTCGAGGGGCTGATGTTCTGCAATTCCGGCGCGAGCTTGGAATTGTCCGCCCGCAACAGCGCGGGCGTCGCCAGGAGCAGAACAATCACCAGCAGGATTCGTTTCAGCATGGATCGCTCCCCAAACGAAAGTAATCTCGCAGAACCAGAATGGCACGTTGTCTGCCAAGTCTGGACGGGGATAACCCATTTTAATTCTGCAAGATATGTCCAATGACCCGGTTTGCGCAGAGCCATCTTGTCACTTGCCCCGGACAAGCTGTCACACGTTGGGAGAGGTCGGAAACGCGGTTCCCGGGAGGAATAGTCCACTCGAAAGTAACGTTACCTGCAAGTTACTAAAGTAATCTTCGGTCAAGGTCTTTTTGCCTCCAGAATGTGACGCTAAGTCCCTGGAATTCGTGTCCCTATGAGAGCGGTGATGGCGGCTGTCCCAACCCGAGCCCGGCCGTTTGTTTTTCTGATGTGCGCCTGCGGAGCGGTGTGCCTGGCGGTGGGAATGATTCCCTGGCACGCCGGCGACGACGGTCTGCGCTTCGTTTCTTATATCGCGCTAACTGCGCTGGCCTCGGCCCTCAGCACGGTGTTGCCCGGGCTGGAAGGCACGGTTTCAGTCAACTTTGTTTTCTTCCTGATCGGCATCTGCACGCTCACGCTCTCTGAGGCTCTGGCCTTGGCCCTGGTGGCCACTCTGGTGCAGGTTTTCGGACGGCGCAAGCGCCTGCACTTTATCCACTTTGCCTTCAATGTCTCGCAGGTAGCGGTAGCCATCACGGCGTCGTTCTGGACTTACAACATTCTGCTGGCGCGGACCCTGCAGGGGCGTTCGCCCATCGCGTTGCTGCTCGCGGCCGCGGTCTTCTTCCTGCTCAACTCCATCCCGGTCGCCACCGTGGTGGCGCTGGGCGACGGCTCCTCCGCTTTCAAACGCTGGACCACCTATGCCTGGACGTTTCCTTACTACCTGGTGGGCGCGGCCATCGCCGGCGTGATTCAGCTGCTGAATCGCGTAGCGGGATGGGAAGTTTCCATTCTGCTGCTGCCGGCGGTCTATGCCGTCTACCGCTCCTTCCGCACGCAGCTGGGACGCTGGGAAGATGAGAAACGCCATTTGCAGGACATCGCTGCCCTGAACATGCGCACCATCGAAACCCTGGCGCTGGCCATTGAAGCCAAGGATCACACCACCGGCGACCATCTGCAGCGTGTGCGCGTTTACGCGATGGAGCTGGCCAAAGACCTGGGCCTGACCGCGGATGAGACGGAGGCGCTCAAGGCGGCTTCGGTGCTGCACGACATCGGCAAGCTGGCGGTGCCCGAGCACATCATCTCCAAGCCGGGCAAGCTGACGCCGGAAGAATTTGAAAAGATGAAAGTACATCCCATCGTAGGCGCGGAGATCCTGGAGCAGGTGCGCTTCCCCTATCCGGTGGCGCCGATCGTGCGCTCGCATCATGAGAAGTGGGACGGCAGCGGCTATCCTGACGGCCTTTCCGGCGAGCAGATTCCCATCGGCGCGCGCATTCTTTCCGCGGTCGATTGCCTGGATGCACTGGCTTCCGATCGCCAGTATCGTCCGGCTCTGCCGCTGGATGAGGCCATGGCCAAGGTGGAGCGTGATTCCGGGAAAGCTTTCGATCCGCGTGTGGTAGCCGCGCTCAAGGCCCGTTATACCGAGCTGGAGCAGATGGCCAAAGCCGAAGAGCCGGAACCGCGTCCCAAACTTTCCACCGACATTAAAGTCCATCGCGGCGCAGCGCCCGACGCCGGTTTCGGCGTCAGTGCGGCTTCGGTGAAGGGAAGCGGCGGGCAAAATACTCACGGCTCCGGCAAAACTGAGGAACCTTCACTGGATGAGTTCAGCTTTTCCAGCGACTCGCTGGGCGCGGAAGAGATATTCTCGGCCGCCGCCGTCGAGCTGTTCCGGCGCGTGCCTTACGAGGCCATCGCCGCCTTCAGCGGCGACGGCGCAACTCTCACGCCGTGCTTTGCCTTCGGTCACAACGCGCGGCAGCTGTCCGCGCTGCGCATCCGCCGAGGCAAAGGCCTCGGCGGCTGGGTGGCGGAAACGGGCAATCCCATCATCAACGGCAATCCGGCAGTCGAGCCGGGATTCAACACCGCGAAGAAATCGGTGCAGCTGCGCTCCGCGCTGGCGGTTCCGGTGGAACGCGGCAGCAAGGTCATCGGAGTTCTGGCACTCTATCGCCGCGATCCCGATGCCTTCGTGCCCGAAGACCTGAAACGGTTGCAGGTTGCAGCGCGGGAACTGGCTGGCGCCTTTGCCGCCAGCCTGAATCGCGAGTTATCGCCGGAGTTAAACGACGCAGCGCAGCACGAATTCGCCTTGCGCGAGACGACCGGGGTGTCGCGCTCCTCTTTGCGCAAGTAAGCTCCGCTAGACGCCCGCTTCCTTCGCCGAAATCCGGGCGATCGCCGACCAGTCGGATTCGCTCCAGCCCTGGGCCAGCGCAGCCAGGAAACGGTCGCGCAGCAGGCTGGCCATCGGCATGGGCACGGAGTTTTCCTCCGCGGCAGCCAGCAGCAGGCGGTTATCTTTCAATCCCAGCGGCAGCTTGAATCCCGCCGGCTCGAACTTTTCCCCGGCGATGATTCCGCCGTAATTTTTGTAGATCGGCGCAGGGAAGACCGAGCCGGTGAGGATTTCCAGAAGCAGGTGGGGATCGACTCCGGCCTTCTTCACCAGAGCAAAGCTCTCAGAGAGGCCTTCGATGACTGTGGTGATCAGGAAATTTCCGATGACCTTGATCAGGTTGGCGGCGGAAGCGTCTTCACCGGCGATAAATGTCTTCTGCCCCATAGCTTCAAAGGCCGGCTGGCAGCGCTCGATCTGGGCGGCAGGTCCGGCGGCCACGATGAACAGCTTGGCCGCGGCCGCGGCCTCAGGGCGTCCGAAGACGGGAGCGGAGACGTAGTGCTGGTGCTTCTCGCGATGCGCCGTGCCTAGGCGGCGCGACAGAGCGACGCTGATAGTACTGGCAGAGACATGTACGCCGCCGGCCGGCAGCGATTCCAGAATTTTTCCCGCACCGAAGGAGACGTCTTCGAGGGCGCGATCGTCAGCCAGCATGGTGATCACTACGTCGGCGCCCGTCGCTGCCTCACCTGGCGTGGCGGCAACCTTCGCACCCAGGGATTCAAGCTCCGCGGCGCGGCTTCGCGTGCGATTCCAGACGGTGAGCGCGTGACCGCCCTTTACCAGGTTGCGCGCCATGCCCGCCCCCATACTGCCCAATCCGACAAAGCCGATTCTCATCATGTGTTTTCCTCAAAGGCTGATTGGATGTAAGCCGGGTGCTCGCCGCACCATGAAAATCCCGGGCGGCGAGATCGCGAGCAAGACTACAGCATGAACCGAAATCGGTTAGAACTTTGGCCGCTCGTCAGGCGTGAGCGCGGGCGCTTCGCGGCTTGAAGAAGGCTACGGCGTCCTGGCGCGTTTTGATCTGCGCCAGCATGGCCGAAGGATTCAAATCGAACCGTCTGGCCGAACCGCTAATGATGCTCATCTGCAGGTGGTTGAGCGGCAATTCCAGCGACGTGGCCACCGCGGCCCGGGCGGGTAGCGCAATCACCGGCTTGGGCCCCGGAGCAGCGAGGGTAAGCACCTGGGCAAGATTGGGCGCGGCGGCGATGCGCTTGCTGGGCAGCATTTTGGCCGCGGGAATGGCCAGCCAGTCGCGGAGCGTAGCCAGCACCGAAGTGTGATCGTAGGGCACGGCGCCGTCGGAGCGAAACACGGTTCCCGGCTGGATATACGGTGAAACGGCGATCATGGGCACGCGTACGCCGAAGCGATTGAAGGGAAATCCCTGATTGCCGGGACTGCTGGCGCCATCGGGAGCAGTGGCGCCCCAGGGAGGCATCACGTGGTCGTAGCAGCCGCCGTGCTCATCGTAGGTAATCAGCAGCAGGGTATTGTTCCAGCCCGGCGAATTGCTTACTGCCTGCCAGATATCAAAGAGAAACTGCTCGCCGGCCATGACGTCGTGCGGCGGGTGCTCGTCATTCGGACTGCTCAGGAAGTTGGGCTCGATAAACGAGTAGCGCGGCAGAGTGTTGTTCGCGCAATCCTCCTTGAATTCGTCGAAGCCGCGGAAGTGGATTTCCAGCAGCGGGCTCCACAGTGTGGGAAACATGGTCCGCGTCAGCGAGGGGACAAGCACGGTGTCGCAATAAACCCTCCAGCTCAAGTTCGCAGACTCCAGCACGTTGAAGATTGTGGCCACGTTCCAGTCCAGGGGATCGGGCGGATCGCCATTATCTACGTTGCCGTTGGAAGTACCGGCGTGCACGAAGGCGCGGTTGGGCCAGGTTTGTGAAGGCACCGAGCTGTACCAGGCATCGGAAATGGCGAAGTTGCGCGCCAGGGCGGAGATTACCGGAACTTGCTGCGGCGTGTAGCCCTGCATGATCTGCGTCGCCGTTCCTGCAGTGGCGTTCTCGTAATTGACTACGAAGCCTAGATTGGGCCAGCGCGGGCTGGTGCTGGGCGCTTCCGGTCCGAAGAGCTGGTAGGTCACGTTGCTGAAGGTCTCTTCGGGATCGGGGTTGGGGACGGTGCTGGCTGTCGTCCCCCGGGCCACTGGAACCTGTGCCGGCTGGGCTCCGGTAAAAAACGACGAATTAGAAGGATTCCAAAGCTCGGGCCGAAGACCGTTGTACGCCGCCGGACTGCCTGCCGGGAGGAAAAGTTTCGGCTGGGCGCCAGCGTCGGCGTAGAGCCATCCGCACATGTTGTCGAGGGAGCGGTTTTCCAGCATGACCACCACGATGTGCTCAATCTGCGGAAGTATGTTTGCCATGAGAACTGTCTCCGGAATCCTGGCATTGTAGTCGGGCCGTCGGCAATGGGCTGAACACCAGATCTTCTTTTACGAAAGCGCAAACGCCAGGGGGTTTCCTGTAGAAAAAGGCCTTGGATTCGCCACACTACCCGTGTGATCGCCGTCACATCAGGCTTGTAACAATCGAGATTACGCTAATGCTTCGCGTGACAGGACTTAAGTCCATTTGAAGCGACGGAGGCGCAGCATGGCAATGGCGATGACAACTTTCCCGATGGGCCGCACGAACCATGACTTCTCCCGCAACCCCTTGCTCGTTTACTGGGAGATGACTCAGGCCTGCGGGCTGGCTTGCAAGCATTGCCGGGCCGAAGCCATGCCCCACCCCCATCCGCTGGAACTGACCACCAACGAGAGCCGTGCGTTCCTGAATCAGCTGCTCGACTTCGGCGATCCGCTGCCGCACCTGATTCTCACCGGCGGCGATCCCCTCCGCCGCACCGACATTTTTCAGTTGATCGATTACGCCCGCGGACTGGGATTGGACGTCTCCATCACCCCCAGCGCGACCTACGAACTGACCACCGATGCCATCACGCGCCTCAAGATCCACGGCATCCAGAGCCTGGGGCTGAGCCTGGATGGATCGAGCGCTGAGAAGCACGATGCCATACGCGCCGTCCCCGGAACATTTGATCGCACGATCGCCGCTGCCCGCTTCGCCGGCGAGCTTGGGCTTCCCATCCAGGTGAACACGCTGGTAGCGGAAGAGACCGTTGAGGACCTACCCGCGATCTATGAACTCCTGTGCTCGAGTTTCCCGGTCATGCGCTGGAGCCTGTTCTTCCTGATCTCCGTGGGACGAGGCAAAGCCCTGAATGAAGTTTCGCCCGAAGAAGGCGAGCGCATCATGAATTGGGTGCTCGACCTGGTTCCTAAAGCGCCCTTCGCGGTCAAGACCACGGAAGCGCCTTCCTACCGGCGCTTAGCGCTCGACCGCATGCGTGCCGCTGGCGTGGCCTCTGGCGACATCAAGAAGACCTCGGTCTACCAGGGCTTCCAGATTCGCGACGGACACGGCATCGTCTTTATCTCCAACCTGGGCGATATTTATCCTTCCGGCTTCCTGCCGCTGCGCTGCGGAACAGTGCGCGCAAACTCCCTGGCCGATGTCTACCGTAACTCCGAGATCTTCCGCGCGCTGCACTCGCCCAGTCGCTTTCACGGCAAGTGCGGCGAGTGCGAGTACAGCCACATTTGCGGCGGCTCACGCGCCCGCGCCTTTGCCCACACCGCCGATGCCCTGGGTTCAGACCCCTTCTGCCCCTATCGGCCGGGAAAGCGGGGTGAGGCCACGGACAAGACGCCCATGGCCTTCGCGATTTGACAGATCCCGTGCTCGCAGAGCACGGTCTTGGGGGAGCCCGCTGTGTAAACGGCGGGCATTTTTCATTCTTCCTCCAAAGGGGAGAACCCAACCTAAGCTGCTGAAAAACATAGACCGTGGATTTGCGCCGCCAGTTTTTGCCACAGAAGCGGCCCAGGGCTTAGCATGAAGAGGTAAAGGGCCCAAACCGGCTAACTTACAACCATTACACCCCGGCAGCATCCAAGTTTGCTGAAATGGGGATGAAATGGTGACGGTGCAACAGCATTCGGCGAGAGCGCCAGACAACAATACAGCTACTTGGCCGCATCCAACGGAGACACGGCCTCCTCGAGGCAAATTGACTCAAGCGAAAAAAATGACCGCATCCGGGTTGTCGGAAGCCGAGGCCATCGAAAGGGCCAAAGGCGGTGACGCGGAATGTTTTGAAGCTTTATACGGGCTGCATAAACGGCGCGTGTATTCGTTATGCTTGCGGATGACCAGCAATACCGCGGAAGCCGAGGACTTGACGCAGGAAGCGTTCCTGCAGCTCTATCGCAAGATCGCGACTTTCCGCGGCGAGTCGGCATTTTCCACCTGGTTGCACCGGCTATCGGTCAACGTGGTGCTGATGCACCTGCGCAAGAAGGGATTGCCCGAGATTTCGCTGGACGAGGCCCTGGAACCGCAGCACGAGGACGGTCCCAGAAAGGACATAGGCGCGCGCGACAACGTGCTCGCCGGCTCCATCGATCGTGTAAACCTGGAGCGCGCAATTGAGAGCTTGCCTCCCGGCTATCGCATCATTTTTGTGCTGCACGACGTGGAAGGCTACGAGCACAACGAGATTGCCGAGATGATGGGCTGTTCGATAGGGAACAGCAAGTCGCAGTTGCACAAGGCGCGCATGAAGCTGCGCGACCTGTTGAAACTCAGCCGAGCCGAAAAGGCCGTCCGCCGCTAGAGCGGGCTGAGGATTCGGAGTGGCCGGCAGTCGAAAGACCGGGACGCCTGCTGGACCGCGAGTTGGGAGAGGATGAAGACGCCATGAATTGTCAGAAATTTCAAGAGGTCTTGCCGTATATTATCGAGAGCGGCGGGAATCCGCAGGAAGAGGAACACCTGCGCTCCTGCGCAGCGTGCGCGGAACTTGTCCAGGACCTCCAATACATCGCACAACAGGCCAAGCTCCTGCTGCCCATGCACGATCCCAGCCCGCGAGTGTGGACGGGAATCGAGCAGAACCTTCGGCGCCAGGGTCTTGACCAGGAGGGTCGAATGTCCCCCTGGGGACAAACAACGACTCTCACGCACATCAAAAGTTGGACGACGCTAGGCTGGTTCATGGCTTTCGCCGCGGTGGTTTTGTTTGCCATCGTGTTGGCGAACTATCATCCCCAATTGCCCTCTTCGCTGCCTTCGGAGCAGAATGTAAGTACTCAGGCAGCAGCAGCCGGCGACGATCAGCAACTGCTCAACCGTGTTTCCGGGCAGCCGGCCGACGTTCGCCGGGCCTATGAGAACAGCCTGCGCGAAGTGAACGCGTATATCGTGGACGCGCAGCAGGCTGTGGACCGCGATCCGCAGGACGCTGCCGCCCGGGCCTATCTGCTGGATGCTTACCAGCAGAAGGAGATGCTGTACCAGATGGCGACGGCGCGAGCCTTGCCGTAGCCATCAGCCAGGAGAGTCAAGTGATCAGGAAACTGACTTTGAGCGCGATCGCCGTCACGCTCCTTGCCGGTGGAGCCCTCTTCGCCAATGCCGCCGACTCTCGCAACGAAGCCCGGTTGGATGTTGCGCCGGGCGGGACTCTCAACGTAATCGACAATTACGGCTCGGTGACGCTGCGCTCCGGCGCAGGCAAGCAGGTGATCGTGACCGCGGTCCTGCATTCCCCCAAGGTTGAGACCGACCAGACCGTTACCGCTGATAAGCGCCGCGTGGAAGTAGTGGCGCATCCGGTCGGCGATCAGAAGCCCAGCCCCGATGAAACCCGCGTCGACTACGAGATCACCGTTCCTTCGGGAATTGCCGTCAGTGTGACCACGGCCACGGCGCCGATTTCAGCCGATGGACTGAGCGGCGATCTCAGTTTTTCTTCCGACACCGGGCAGATCACTGTGCGCAATATCGCCCGTTCCCACGTTCACGTTCGCGGTGTGACCGCGCCGGTAAACTTAACCAATATTAATCTCGGGCACGTGGAAGTTACCTCCAGCGGCGGTGCGGTCGAGATGGTGGATGTGGCCGGCCCCAAAGTGTACGTTGGCACTACCAGCGGCAACATCAGCTATCGTGGCGATTGCTCCGGCGCCGGCGAATACAACTTCACCACGCACAGCGGCGCCATTGACGTGGTGCTGCCGGAGGCCGCCTCGTTCGATCTCTCCGCCCGGTCCGTCAGCGGATCGGTGCAAAATGATTTTCCTCTCACGCAAAAGACCCACACCTCGTTCGTTCCCCAGGCTGGACGTTCCTTTGCAGGCACCTCCCATTCCGGATCATCGTCAGTCGACCTGCAATCGTTCAGTGGTAGAATCCGCGTGAAGAAGCAATAATTCGCGAAATCGAAAATTTTTGCCGGATGGCTCATAAGGGTTCAACCCGAAGAGTGTTTCTCGTCGGGTTCATGGGTGCTGGGAAGACCAGCGTAGGCCGCGCCCTGGCGCAGCGTTTGGGCTGGTCCTTTCAGGACCTCGACGAGTTGATCGAAAACCGGCATAAGAAGAGCGTGGCGCAGATCTTCGCCGAAGCCGGCGAGGCAGCATTCCGGCAGATGGAAGCGGCGGCTCTTCGCGAGTTGCTGCAGGCTTCCGCTGATACCGGCGCAGGTTCGGTGGTTGCGCTGGGCGGCGGAGCCTTTGTGCAGAAGGAGAACCGCGAGGCGATTGCCCGGTCGGGCAGCCCGGTTGTCTTGCTGGAAGCGCCGGTCGAAGAGATGCGGCGTCGCTGCACCGCCCAGGGCGCCATGCGGCCCCTGGCAGGCGATGCTGAAAGGTTCGCGCGGCTTTATTCTGCGCGGCGCGCTGCGTATGAATTGGCGCCATTGCGCGTGCAGAATGTGAACAAGACCGTGGACCAGGCTGCGGCTGAGATCGAAAACCTGATCGCCGCAGCAGTGGGACGGAGGCAAAAGTGAAAGCAGTTATCCTTCATATCGCTCTTCTCGGATTCGCCGGCGCCGCCAACCTGCACGCCGGGGATAAAGATAAGGCACAGGAGAAGCTCGAGCACAAGATCGTGGATTCCGGCACCTTCGGCATCTACGTGGCCGGAAAGCGGGTTGGCAGCGAGACCTTCAAGATCGAGCAGCGACCGGATTACGGCATTATCACCGCGGAAGTCAAAGTGAATGACGGCAAATCCCAGGCGGCGCAGACTGCGGAAATGCGCGTGAATCCCAACGGGGAGCTGCGCTCGTATGTCTGGCATTCCACCGCCCCGCAGGTGGAAGAAGCGACTATAGAGCCGCAAAACGATCTGCTGGTGGAGCACCTGGTCTTCGCCGACCAGAAGAAGAAAGACGTCCCCCACATGCTCCCCCTCACCACTGCCATCCTGGACAACAATTTCTTCTCTCAGCGCGAAGTGCTCTTGTGGCGGTATCTGCAAAGCGGATGTGTATGGAAGGACGGTCAAGGCCGCATGTGCGGTCCCAGCAGCTATGCCGTGCTGGTGCCGCAGGACCACTCGTCAGCGAATGCGACGCTGAGTTATATCGGCATCGAAAAGGCGACCGTGAACGGTGTGGAGAAGGTTCTCAGCAAGGTGAGCCTGCGCCTGGGCGATCCCAAACAACTGGTAATCATGAACGGCGGTGCCGATTCCGACGCAGGACAGTGGGTGCTGTGGGTTGACGATCAGTTCAAGGTCATCAAGATCACCGTGGTTGGCAGCAATCTGGAAATTGTGCGCGACTGATCGAGTGCCCCGTCTTGTTTTCGGCTTCTTAGCTAACGCTTGGGTCCCAGCGCCCAAGTTTCCATTTCACCAATCTGGCGCAGAAGCTGGACCTGGGCCTTATCCAGATCGAAAGCCGAACTGAGGTAAGCCGTATAACGCTCGTGCTCTGCGACACGGGCGTTTTCTTCGTCTTTGAGAGTTGCGCCTCCCGATTCAATCTTGGCGTGCGTGGTATCGATGTCGGACAAAGCCAGCTGGTGTTCCAGCTGCGCCACCTCGCGCGCCGCGGTTAGCTCTTCGACGGAACGCTGCAATCTTAGAGTATCGGTGCTGGCCTGTTCCTTGACTGCCTTGGCTTCAGCACGCGCCTTGGCGGCATCGAAACGGGCCGCCTGGGCCGCCGCGCGCTGTCCAAAGTTGAACAGCGGGATACGAATGGCGGCGCCGGCCGTAAGATTATTGCGCTGAAATGTCTTGAAGAAGTCGAGATAGTTATTGAAGAGGGCCAGAACAGCATATTGTCCCGCCAAATCCACGGTGGGATACAGTTGCCGATGTTCCGCCAGCGCGCGGTGCTCTTTCGCCTGTGAGACGAAATCAGCAATCCTTACAGTAAGATTTTTGTCTAGAGTCTGGGAAGTGAGGTCCTGCTCTTGCCGTACCTGCGGCAATCCGGGGATGCTCTCGGTCACCGTCTGAATGGCCGTCGAAGGAAGACCTGTTAGTTGCGCCAGCCGAAGGCGTAATTGGTCTGCGGCTCCGACAGTGCGGTTGATATCCAGACGCGTCCGCGCCACCACCAGCCTGGCACGGGTGAGCTCCACCTGGCTGTCCAGGCCGCTTTCCACGCGCTGGCGGACAATGTCTTGCAACTTGCTCGCGGCTTCCTGTTGTTCGCGCTGAACCGCAAGCGACGACTCAAGCAGGTCCAGCTGGATGTAGTCGAGCGCCGCCTCCATGATCACATCGTTGCGGCGGTCGGCCGCCTGAGCCTGGGCGATATCCACCTCGGACCTTGCTGCTCGAATATTTTCCCGCTGCGCCAGATTGAAGAGCCCGCCCTGGAAATTGACATTGAAGATGGAAGGCGCCGCGCCTTCCAGGCTGAGGGGGAACCCGTACGAAAAGCCCAGTCCCGAGCCGGCGACAACCTGAGGGATATAAAAATCTTTGGCTTGCGCCACGCTGGCTCGCGCCCGCTGCACATCAGCTTGCGCCGCGGCGGTGGCGGCGCTGTTGCGCAGAGCCAGTTCAATGGCCACACGGAAGGGAAGCGGTTTGCTCTGGTCTTGCGCGAAAAGAGTGGCCGCAAAAATTGCCACAAAGAAAAGCGCGGCCGAGGGAAAACGCATTATCATTTTTTACCCGCACTGGCGTTATTCATGGGTTGGCGAAAAAACGTGATTCTATCGAGAAATTCGCGCCAGCGCATCCCGCGCCGGACGGAACTGTGATGCCAGCGACAGCGCGGCGCGAAACTCTTCTTTCGCGTGCTCGTGATCGCCCTGTTTCTCCAGAAGTTCTCCCAGCAAGTAGTGCGCACGGAAGGCCGGTCCCTCCTCCGAGGTGTGATCGTCCAGGTACTCGCGCAGCATGCGGATGGCTTCGGGGAAGTTCCTGCCGGTTCGAAGCAGGAGAAACGCCGCGTCAAATTCCGGCATTCCATCATGGCCTGAGGCCCCTAGTGAGCGGTCGATGGCCTGTTCCATCTCCTGCGGCCGCCCCGCGCGACGATAGAAATACGCCAGTTCCACCCAATAGCGCGCGGCATCGCTGCTGCTGGCAATCGCTCTCTGATAACCCTGCTCGGCGAGTCCCGAGCCCTGTTTCTCTTCTACGCGCGCGTAAAGATAGTCGGCTAACCCGGGATCGTGCGGAGCTACAGCGTCCGCCTGCTGCCGTGCTTTGTTCTTGTCGCCTCCCAGGAAGCCAGGAGCCTCCAGGTAGTACTCCACCAGATCGGCGCGAGCGGAGAGGTTCCTGCCGTCGAGGGCGACCGCGCGCTCGAATTCCGACTTTACTTTCCGAGCAAGGCCAAAGGCGGTAAAGGGATTGGAATTTTCCGCCTTGCGTCCCGCAGCCCGTCCCAACCATTGATGGTAAAAGCTGCTGCTCGGTTCGAGCGAGGTTGACTTCTCCGCCATGTGCAGCGCGCTGTCCCACATCTCCAGCTGGAAATAAACGCGACATAGCTGGTTGTAGGCGGCAGCATTGTCGGGATGGGCCTGAACCTCGTTGTTGAGCAGCCGCAAGGCTTTGTCGGCACGGCCGGTTTTAAGGAGAGTATCGGAATCGAGGTCGGCCGTCGCGGAGAAGCTCAGGACCGGCGCCAGCAGCAATACAAGCCAGATATGTCTCAACGTTCGACCACCTTGACTTCCATCCCGGAGCGCAGCGGCTGGGTTCCGATTGCACCCAGCGCCACTGTCGCTCCCTCGGTAAGTCCCTTGACCACTTCCACGCGCGTCAGGCTGCTGATGCCGGTCTGGATCTCCTGCGCGCGAAGTTTGTCGTCCACGATCTGGTAGACGTAATGCTTGCCGTCCTGCTCATGGAGCGCTTCGCGGGAAACGGTCAGCGCCGCCGGCCGGCGCGCAGTCACTATGCTGACGTTCACATTCACGTTGGGCAAAAGCTTGTGGTCGCTGTTCGGAATGCTGCACGTTATCTCGCCGACCGTACGTGTGCCGACCATCGTCACCACGGTGGGCAGACGCGTCAGTGTCCCCTGCCAGCTGCGTCCGGGAGTCGCGTCCCACTTGATTACTACGTCCTCGCCCGTAGCCAGGCGTCCGATTTCCGGCTCGTCAACAAACGCCCGTACCTGTACCGTATCCAGATTGGCAACTTGCGCCAGAAGCTGTCCGCCGCCAACGTAGGCGCCCTGCTTGACCGCAACCTGGTAGACGGTTCCCGCTGAAGGCGCATGCACGCTGGTATTTCGCAACAATTCCTGTGCTGCCGCGTAACCTGCGCGCGCCTGCTCGACCGCGGCTTGCACCTTGGCCACTTCCGGAGAAGAAAAACGGCCGCCATCGAGCTTTTTCTGCAGCAGCTGGACGTCAGCATCGGCTTTCTGCAGGCGGTCGCGCGCGGCCTGCACTTCACCCGGCGAAGCCGCACCGGTTTGCAACAGGTGCTGCGTCGCGGCCAGGTTCCGGCTCGCCTCGTCGCGTTCTGCCCGCGCTTTCTCCAATTCCGAACGGTTGGTAATGACTTCATCGTTCGAGCCGCCGGAATGCACAGCGTTCAGATCGGCCTCTGCGCTCCGCAGCTGGGCCAGCGCTCGAGCCGCCTGGGCCCGCGCCTCGGCGTCATCGAGTTGCACCAGGAGCTGTCCTGCCTTCACGCGGTCACCTTCATTCACCAGCACGCGCTTCACGATCGCCGGCGCAGCCGCGTGAGCTTCAAAGTTGTTTAGCGGTTCTATCTTCCCGTTGGTGGAGATAACGTTGGCAATGTCCTGGCGGACGATCTTCTCCGCGCGCACGGCCACGCCGCCACCGCCGTGCAACTTCATCCATCCCGAAAACAGGAGCACCGCCGCCACCAGGGCTGCAATAACCCCCAGCAGGCGGTTCCGTTCGGAGTGGTTGTTGTTTTTTGCCATGCTTTGTCTGAAAGTTTTAAGTATAACCAAGCTCGCGCCAACGAGCGCACAAAAGAGCCCGGAAAGACTTCACCCTGAATCAACTAAACAAATTAGATCAACACATTAGATGATCTCGCTCGCTGGTCCGGATTCAGCGGTTGTGGGCGCGTTGCTACAATAAAAGCCGATGGCTAACCGCACCGGCTACACCGAACATCACGCCAAGGCCGGCCTGGATCACCACTTCCCGGAGATTGATACCTGGCCGAACCAGTTTCCAGCTTATGAAATCGTCATCGACGTCCCAGAATTTACGTCCGTCTGCCCCAAGACCGGTCTGCCCGACTTCGGCGTGCTGGAAATCCGCTACATGCCCGACAAACTCTGCCTGGAACTGAAGTCGGTCAAGGAGTACCTGCTGCACTACCGCGATCTGGGAATCTTTCAGGAAAACATCGTCAACCAGGTGCTGGAAGATGTGGCGCGCGCGGCGAAGCCGAAATGGGTTGTTGTGAAAGGCGTCTTCCGTCCCCGTGGCGGTATCGGAACCACGGTGGAAGCGCGCTGGCCGAGGCCAAAGAAGTAGCCGGGTCAGCAATTCGTCTTTTCCGAAGATTGCAGCTTTGGGAGTCCGTATGTGAGCAGGCTTTCGAAGGCCCACATTCCGAGACGCGTGCCCAGCCGTGTTCCCATAAACCAGTTGCGCGACGATTCCAGCCATGGTGAGTCGAACTGCAGGATCTTGCCCGATTGCCACGAATTGCGAACGACTGCAGTGGTGCGCGGGATGCGCATGCGCTCGTATTTGCGCAGCGCGGTTTCGACCGGCGCGAATGTGGTCAGGCAGTGCGCAAGAACCACAGCGTCTTCGAGTGCCTGACAGGCTCCCTGGCCAAGGTTGGGAGTGGTGGCGTGGGCCGCATCACCCAGCAGCGTAACTCGACCGCGGCCCCACCATCTCAGCGGAGGCCGGTCCACAATGTCATTTTGCAGAATCGCATCCTCGGGAGTTCCCTCGACAGTCTCCGGAACCGGTGCGGCCCAACCGCGGTAAAGCCCGACCACTTGCGTTTTTGTTTGCGTGGTTCCGGGAGGCGCGTTCTTCGTCAGGAACCAGTAGAGTTGTCCCTTGCCGCATGGCCAAAGGCCGAACTGCGATCCTGCGCCGACGGCTAGCAACGCCGATCCGTCCGGAAGCGCGCCCTTGTCGCAACAAATACCGCGCCAGCAGGTATAGCCCGCATAGCGCGGCGGTCCGCCTCCATGCAGCCGCTCACGAATCACTGAGGAAATGCCGTCTGCTCCGATCAGTACGTCCGCCGCAACGCGTTCGCCGCTTTCGAGGATGGCTGTAGAGCCCTCGAAACCGGAGCAGCGCGTACCCGTGGGCACCGAAGCCGACGGTAGCGAATCGAGCAGGGTTTTTTGCAGAATTGCGCGATGGATGCAGATGTTTGCTGCGCCGGCTCTGCGGCCGATTGCGGCAAAGTCATTTTGGGTGATCAGAGAGCCGGCGCGCGTTTGCACCAGGTTGCGCTCCACCACTGAGGCCGCGGCCATCACATTGTCTTCCACGCCGAGTGCGCGGAGCGCATTCACTGCGTTTGACCATATGGAGAGCCCGGCGCCAACCTCGTGAATGCCGGCCGCCCGCTCCACAACCAGGCTTTCAATACCAACACGGCGTAGGGCCAGGGCCGCGGCGAGCCCGCCGATTCCCGCTCCAATGATGACCGCATGCATGTGACCAGTCTAACTTGGGCTGCGTTAGCAGAGCGGCCGTAGCGGCTGCTGACTTTTCTGACTGTGTGGTCTCGTCGTTGTAAGTAGCTCCGCGGTCGGTATAATGGCGCTCCCATGCCGCGCAAGCTTTATCCCTACACCACGCTTGCAGTTTTGACCGGCCTCAGCATTCTCAATTACATCGATCGCAACATGCTCCTGGGCCTGCAGCCGCTGGTGCAGAAAGAATTCAAAATCAACGACGCCCAGACCGGACTGTTGACCAGCGCCTTTTTCTTTTGCTACATGATCGCGGCGCCGCTGCTGGGCTGGATGGGCGACCGTTTCTCGCGCAAGAACATCGTTCTGATCGGCATCGCGGTATGGAGCGGCTTCACTTTGCTGACCTGGCTGGTGCGCGATTACAACCAGTTGCTGTTTCGCCACACCATCGTAGGTATTGGCGAGGCCAGTTACGCTACCATCGCGCCTTCGCTG
Organism: Candidatus Angelobacter sp.; assembly: GCA_035307585.1. Lineage (GTDB taxonomy): Bacteria > Acidobacteriota > Terriglobia > Terriglobales > Acidobacteriaceae > Angelobacter. The sequence continues at coordinate 94,407 of DATGHX010000066.1, read as the reverse complement.
GTCGCCGACCTGTTTCCGGTTGAGCGCCGAGGCCGAATGCTCTCCATCTTCTATCTTGGCTTGCCCCTGGGCAGCGCATTGGGAATTCTGCTGGGCGGGCCGCTGGGTGAGCATTACGGATGGCGCGTGCCTTTCATGATGGCCGGCATTCCCGGCTTCGCGCTGGCTTTGATTTTCTGGCTGCTGCCGGAGCCCGAACGCGGGCGGACGGAAACCCTGGCCGTTTCTCCCGAGCGATCCACATTTGTCGGTCTCTTCCGCAACGGTGCCTTCATCACCGCCTGCCTGGGCATGGCTATGTACACGTTTGCGGTGGGCGGCTTGCAGGTCTGGATACCGACGTTCCTCCACCGCGTACGCGGCATGTCGGTCTCGCGCGCGGCCATCACCTTCGGGCTCATCGCCGCGGTCAACGGCATTGTGGCCACAATTCTGGGCGGATGGATCGGCGACCGCATGCTCAAACGCCATGACGGCGGCTACTACCGCTTTTCCGGGATGACCATGTTTGCCGCTGTACCGCTGATGATTGCCGCGGTCTACGTGACTGGCCCGCTCATGCTGCCGTCAATCTTCTTTGCCGTCTTCGCCCTGCTGATCGGCACCGGGCCCTCAAACGCCGCGGTCGTCAATTCCGTGAACGCGGGCATTCGCTCAACCGCGCTGGCCGTCAACACTTTTGTGATCCATGCCCTGGGAGATGCCTTCTCACCCACGCTGATTGGCTGGGTCTCCGATCGTACTTCGCTCCAGACTTCTTTCTGGTCGGCGTTTGTTGCCGCTGGATTGTCAGGCTGGCTCTTCTGGTACGGCGCGCGGTATGCGCCTAAACTCAAGCCCACGGCTAACGAAACAGGTTCTTCAGGATGAAGATAGCGTTGGCGGGACGCTCCGCCAGCCGCCGCATCAGGTAGGGATACCACTCCGTCCCGAAAGGAATGTAAACGCGGCAGCGCCAGCCTTCTTTGATCAGCTTTTGCTGCAGGTCGCGGCGGACGCCGTAGAGCATCTGGAATTCGAAGGCGCTGGCCGGGATTTTCTCTTTTTGCGCGAAGTCGATGGTCGCGCGAATCATCTTCTCGTCGTGCGTAGCCATGCCGTGATACACGCCGCTCTTCAGCAGCAGCCTCATGAGTTTGACGTAATTGGCGTCCACGTCAGCCTTCTTCTCAAAGGCGACCTCAGCCGGCTCCTTGTAAGCGCCTTTGCAGAGACGCACGCGGATGCGGCCGGCTAACAGCTCCTCCACATCCTTCTCGCTGCGAAAAAGATAAGACTGGATCACCGCTCCCACGCGGCCGGCAAAGGCTGGATTGCCGTGCAGCCGGCGCACGAAGTCCAGCGTCCGCTGGGTGTAGGCCGAGCCCTCCATGTCCACACGCACGAAGTTGTTGATGCGCGCCGCGTGCTCCACCAGCGCCGATGTGATCTGGTACGCCATGGGCTCGTCCACATCCAGTCCCATGTGGGTCAGCTTCAGGCTGACGTTGGCGTCCAGTCCCTGCTCGTTCATCTGGTCAAGCAACTGGTGGTAAAGTTGGGCGCTATGCCGGGCCTCGTCGGCGTTGGTTACGTTTTCGCCCAGGTTGTCCACGCTCACGCCCAGCCCCAGCCGGTTCATGGCCCGCGTGGCTGCTAAAGCATCTTCAATTCTGATGCCGGCCACAAAGCGCCGCGACAATCTTTGCCCCGCCCATGTCTTCTCCGCGGCAGAGCGCAGCGACTTGCTTTCCGATAGGGAAATGAACGCGGCCCTTAACACGGCAGTCCTGTAGAATCGGGTGATCCGGTGATCGGGTGATCGGGTGATCCGTAAGAAAGTTTAAACGACGTTAGCTGATGTCCCGTCCGAATGAGGGGCAACGGGCCGGACGCGGCAGATGGCCCGATGATCCGATGGCCCGATGGTGCGATCTGCTCCGTGCCTCCGCGCCTCCGCGGTGACCTCATCTACCGTGCTCCTCCAGAAACTTCTCTGCCTCAATCGCCGCCGAGCAACCTGTTCCCGCGGCGGTAATGGCCTGGCGGTAGCGCCGGTCCTGCACGTCGCCGCATGCGTAAACGCCGGCTACATTGGTGAAGACGTAGTCGTGCGTCTTCAAATAACCGTCCTGATCCATATCCAGCTGGCCGGCAAACATTTTGGCGTTGGGCACGTGCCCGATCCCCAGGAACAAAGCGTGAGTAGGGAAGTCCCACACCCTCCCGGTCTTCAGGTTGCGCAGCTTGACGTGAGTAACTTGCCCCTTGCTGACGTCGTGGACTTCTTCGATCACGGTGTCCGGCAGGAATTCGATCTTCTCGTGCTTGCGTGCGCGTTCCAGCATGATCTTGGAGGCGCGAAAGACGTCGCGGCGATGAATCAGCGTGACCTTGGAGGCAAAGCGCGTCAGAAACAGCGATTCTTCCATGGCGGAATCGCCGCCACCCACAACTACGATGGGGACATTGCGGAAGAAGGCGCCGTCACAGGTGGCGCAGGAAGAAACACCGCGGCCGATCAGGGCCTGCTCGCCGGGCAGTCCCAACCAGCGCGCCGAAGCTCCGCTGGCGATGATCAGCGTCCGCGCCTGCACGGTCTTGCCGGCGCCAAAATCCAGTTTGAACGGCCGGGCCGTCAGGTCGGCCTTCACCAGGTGGCCGTGCATGTACTCCGCGCCAAACCGGCCAGCCTGCTGGCGCATGTTGTTGATCAGGTCCGGTCCCATGATTCCTTCCGGGAAGCCGGGGAAGTTTTCCACCAGCGTGGTGAGTGACAGCTGTCCTCCCGGCTCGTGGCCTTCCACCACCAGGGGCTTCAGATTGGCGCGGGCCGCGTAGATGGCTGCCGTCAATCCCGCGCATCCCGTCCCCAGAATTACGGTATCGCGAATGGAATTTTCCATAGCGTTGCTTAGATTCATCACCGTCGATTTAGTTTCAAGGTGTCTTCTTCCGTGACGGCTGGGCGTTTCCCGTCTTGTTGTCTCCGCCCAGCCAGGAAATATCGGAGAGGAAGGAGCCGCGCAATCCCAATAACTTACGGTACTGGGCCATCAGGTCTGAGGCCTGGCGGAAAATTGGCTCATACGCGCTCTGGTCCGCGCCCTCGCAGCGCGCCAGCACTACCGAACCTTTGCCCAGCCTCTCGATTCTTACCCGCTCAGCCGGGGTGTCGGTGGCGATTACCGTGGTGGGCGAGGCGGCCTCGCGCGAAACCCGGTCCTCGATGGAGATCTCATGGAACTCTTTGGGATCCCGGGTGCGGGCCACAAACGTCTCGATGGTCGACTTGTCGTCTATACTCATCGAGTATTGCGCCGTCATGAACGACGATTCGGCGGCAAAATCGCGCCGCAGGCGCACGAATTTGGAGGAAGATTCCTTGAGCGTGGCCCGCCCACGCGAAATCTCGAAGTCAGTGCCAAAAACCGGCTTCAGCGGGATTTTAGAGAGCGCATCGCGAATCACTGCCTGCTCTTCCTGGCTTGGCGTGCAGACGTTCAGGTAATTCACCTTAATCTGAGATTTGCCTTGGGGCTGAGCGGGCTCTTGCTGGGACCATGCAGCCAGCGCTGAGATCAGGATGAAAACGATGGCGGCTCTGAACACGCCAGCGATTGTAGCATCAGAAGAAACGTGGAGTTCAGGCTTGGGCGTTCAACTTACATGACGGAGGAACACCGCCTGGCGGTTGGGTGGCGACTGTTCAGCGTTTGCGGGCAGCGGTTTGCAGCCAGCCAATCAAGGGTTTCAATTCGTCCGGTACCGCCCCTTCATCGACTTGCACCTCATGGGCGCGATCGCCCGAGTTTACCGCGATCTTGTACTGAAACTGGTCGGCTGACGCGGTCTTTCTTCTTATAACTGGCGGCTGATCAAAGAATCGTGCCCCTGCCACCAAGTCAGACAGCTTCTGGCGGTCTTCCTCGGGCAAATTGTCTTCTGAAACACTGTATTTCTGCGTCAGTCCGGCGAAGCCGCCGCTGCGCTCGAAGTGAACCTGCATGGGAAGGCTTCCTCCACCAGAGCTTACACCGACTCGGCGATGAAAAGCTCCTTCCGGCCAGATGCCCGGCCGGAAGGACATGGTTGAAGGTTACGCCGCAGCTTGGGCTTTCTTCGCCTTGGCTGGGGCCTTCAAGGCTGCTGGTGCAACCGTTTGCGGGATGAGTCCCACTTGTTTCCACGCATCGATCACGGCTTTCTGTTCATCGCTGCCCGCACCGAACAGGTTGGCAGCCACAGTTACGGTGGCATCGGCTGCAGCCTGGAAGTCCGCCGTGGGCTTAAGCTGACCGGTCAGCGTGCGATACCAGATCAGCCCGGCTTTTTGCCAGGCAAAGCCGCCAATGTTCAGCGCCGCCAGGCAAAACGCCCGGTTGGGAATTCCGGAGTTGATATGGACGCCACCATTGTCGCTGTTGGTCTTCACATAATCCCGCATGTTGCCCGGTTGCGGGTCCTTGCCCAGGTTGGGATCATCGTAGGCCGTGCCCGGGTCCTTCATGGAACGCAGAGCTTTGCCCCGGACCGCGGGTGTAAACAAGCCTTCGCCGATCAACCAGTCAGCCTGGTCGGCGGTCTGGTTCTTCACCCATTGCTTTACGAGCGAGCCGAACACGTCCGAAATCGACTCATTGAGCGCGCCTGGCTGGTCCTGGTAGACGAGCTGAGCTTCGTTCTGCGTGACTCCATGGGTCAGTTCGTGTCCGACTACGTCGATACATCCAGTGAAGTTCTGGAACAGCTCCCCATCGCCATCGCCATAGATCATCTGCTGCCCGTTCCAGAAGGCATTGTCGTAGCCCTGGTCGTAGTGCACCGTAGACTTCAGGACCAGGCCGTGGTCGTCTACCGAGTTGCGGTTGAAAACCTGCTGGTAGAAGTCGTACGTGTCCCCGGAATAGTCGTAGGCCTGGTTGACAGCCTGATCGCCAACCGGCGGATCACCTTCGTCGCGGACCTGAACCCCTGGAAGGTTCGTCCCGTTTTGGGTGTCAAAGATGGTGCGATGTTTGTTTCCTGCTTGTCCGAGCAGTGGCAGGAAGACTGCAGCCTCACGCAGGGCGCGCTGCCGGCTGCTGATTTCGATGGCCCGCAACGCGCGGGCGCGGTACTTGGGATTTTCTGCTAATTTGCTCTCGATATGCGGCGGCAGAATAAAGCAGACCGCATGGCGTAAGTGACACATGAAGGGAACTCCTTTCTGAGTGGGCTGGTGGAGTGACTGGGACGTCAGACAGCCGCGAGGAACATCAAAGAATTGGTGTAACTGACGGTATTCCCGTTTCAAACACATGTCAAGTAGGGCAGTCAGGTTGAGGTATCATGCTGCCTATAAGGACAATCAATGCGCCTGAGAACGATCATTGTGCCTCTTCTGGCACCAGTTTTCTCGCTTGTAGTCTTTGCGCAGGACCAGCTGGAGAAGGCCCGAGTTCTGTACCTTAATAAGGACGTGGTCATCACCGATACTGTCTTCCGCACAGCCAGCGAACAAGATGGGCGTTTTCGCATCTCCGAACGTTCGCTGTGGCTGCCCACCTCTTACCAGGGCCAGACCGCGACCGTGATTGCCGTTCAGCCCAAAGAGGCTTTTCAGCCCCAGGCGGCAAAGGTCAATGCTCTGGGAGAAACCGTTACGCCGGCCGATGCCGGTGGGGAAATCGAATTTGTAGTGAGGTTCAAAGATGGCACCGTCGCCATGCGGCGCGACTCCCTTCAGACGATAAAGAATTCCATGCTTCTACCCGAAGAGGTCGCCGGCAGAGAGGCTCTTTCCCGAGCCAGCGAGTCTAAAACCCAACAGCTCCTCGGCCGGTCGGTTTATGCCAGCGCTCTCTCCCGCATCTACAGGCCTGATGTAACCCTGGCGGAGATGCAGGACAAAAACCAGATCACGGTTCCGTTGCTGGTCCCGCTGCGCATCACCGCTGCTAAATGGAATCCAGGAACGGGTTGCGCGATCATAAAAGTCGACCTCCCCGGCGGCAGTTCCGGCTTGTCCCTGCTTTCGCTGGAACAGGAGTCCAATTGCGGCTATACCTCGATCCTGAAAGAGATTCCTGCCTTCTTGTCGCAGGACGAGATCAAGGCCATCCAGCAGCATGCCATTCTCAAGGGTATGACCATGCTGGCCCTGTACTATTCCGTGGGAATCCCGGATCGTCAAAACGATTGGGGACGCAACGGGAAGCAGTTGGTCTACAAATCAGGCCTCACCGTATATACCGATACCACCGACAAAGTCACCGACTGGTATCAGCTCAGCTCGACCAGGTGATCGCACGCAGATTATTTCTTCAGCCACTGATCCACCCAGCCATTCACCGTTCGGTACCAGAGCTCGCTGTTCTGCGGTTTCAGAACCCAGTGCCCTTCGTCGGGGAAGTAGAGCATCTTGGACGGCACCTTCAGTCGCTGCAGTGTGGTAAAGAGCTGGAGCCCTTCAGACACGTCCAGACGATAGTCGAGCTGCCCATGCACGACCAAGGTGGGCGTCTTGAATTCCGTGGCAAACAGATGCGGCGACCACTTTCGGTAGAGCTCGCGGTTGTTCCAAGGCGTGCCTTTGAACTCCCATTCGTTGAACCACAATTCTTCAGTTGTTCCGTAGGCCGATTCGGCATTAAACATGCCGTCATGCGATACCAGGCACTTGAAACGGGCGGTATGGCCGAGCACCCAGTTGATCATGTAGCCGCCGTAGCTCGCGCCCAGCGCGCACTCGCGGTCCTTGTCGATGAACGCGAAGGTTTTTTCCGCGTAGTCCAGTCCGTTCATCAGGTCCACGTAGGGACGACCGCCCCAGTCGCCGTTGATCTCGTCGATGAATTTCTGCCCGTAGCCGGTCGAGCCGCGTGGGTTGATCATGATTACGACGTACCCGTTGGCGGCGAAGAGTTCGGCATTCCAGCGGTAGGTCCACTCGTCACCCCACTGGCCCTGCGGGCCGCCGTGAATTAAGAACTTTACCGGATACTTCTTTTGCGCATCAAAATTCGGCGGCTTCATGAGGAAGCCTTCGACCTTGGTTCCTTCGGCGCCGGTGAACCAGAACGCCTGCAGCGGCTGCATGGCGACCTGCGAGAGCACAGCATCATTGAGATGGCTGAGCTGCACGGGTTCCTTGCTGCCGATTTCCAGCTTGTAGACATCGTTTGGATGGGTGATTCCCATGCGTGTGAAGACCAGGTATTTGCCGTCGGGCGAGACCTGAAGATCGTCATTGGCGCCGCGCGTGAGCAGGGAAACAGGATGTCCGTGGCTGACGATCAGCGGCGCTCCCGTGAATGAGCTGAGCAGGGTCTTACGGTCGATGCGGATGGAGTAGATGGGAATCTCACCGGCATCCTCGGACGTGACGAAAATCGTTCCTGAGTCCGGAGCCCAGGCAAAGCTTTCTGCCCAATGGTCCCAATTCTCGGTAATGTTCACGATTTTCTTCTTTACGCGATCGTAGAGCACCAGGCGAAAGAGGTCGCTCTCGTAGCCGGCGCGCTCCTGCATGCGCCAGGCAAGGTAGTGGCCGTCAGGCGAGTAGCGAGGAGTGGAGTCGCTACCAGGACTGACGGAGAGTTTCTTGGGTTCGGCCAGCAAGGGATCAGCATTAATGGAGACGACGAAGATTTCGTTGTTGGTGCTGACAGCCTCAACCTCGTCGCGGTTGCTGGTGAAGGCGACCTCCTCGCCGTCAGGAGAAATCGCATAGTTGTCCTGGCCACCGAGACTAAACGGAGGCACATCGTGATCGCCGGGCGTGATGTCCCGCGGTGCGCTGCCATCCAGTGCCGCCACAAAAAGATGAGAGCGCTTGCCGGCCGTGTAATGGTTCCAGTGGCGATAGAAGAGGTGGGTGAAAACCATCGCCTTGACTTTGGAATTTGCCTTCTCTTCATCCTTGGCTTTGTTGCAGGCGTCGCTGCTGCAATCGGGATAGACGTCGGAGACGAAGAGAATGTGCTTACCGTCGGGAAACCACATCGCTCCGTCGGCTTCCGTGGAGAAGTTGGTAACTTTTTGCGGATCCCCGTTTAACGCGCCGGCTGCGCTGTCGAAATTCGCAACCCAGACCTGGGATGACCCGGCGCGCGGGCTGATGAAAAGGATTCGGCCGTCGAGCGACCAGCGTCCCCCGGTCTCGCCCGCGGGATCGGACGTTAGCTGGCGCGCGTTGCCTCCTTCCAGCGGCACCACCCAGAGGTGCGAAGTTCGCTTGTTGGCCTTCAAATCTACGTCCACGGCGGCGAACAGCACCCACTTGCCGTCCGGCGAGACGGCCGGGCTGCCGATTCGCTTCAGCGCCATCATGTCGTCGAAGGTGAAGGGCCTCTTAGCTTGCACCTGTGGTGAAGCCGCTGTCTGGGCGAGGCTCTGGCCAACGGCTGCAGCCATGAATAAAATAAACGCGAGCGCAAAGCGGCGCATCCTGTCCTCCTTGAGAGCAAGCCAGTGTAATTAACCCTGCGGTTCGAATCCAGGGTGCGATGACAGGATGATCGCAGCTTTCTCTTCCATCCGCGCAGAGGTTCAGGTATGAACGCACGCAGAATTGCCGCCACAACGTCTTTGTTCCTGATCGTGTTGCTCCAGCCGATCGCGGCCTGCGCCCAGGCCACCGATTGCGATGAAGGCTCAGGGCAGCTGAACCCCGCGCCGCCGGACCGCATAAGCTCGCAGCAGATCATCGATAAGTTTGCCGCGCGCGAAGCCATCTTCAAGCAGGCGCGCAACAACTACACCTTTACGCAGGACATTACCGTGCAGGAGCTGGACGGAAACTCGGTCAGCGGCGAGTTTCGCATGGTGCAGGACATCACCTATGACGACAAGGGCGCGCGCATTGAGAACGTAACCTTCGCGCCCCAGTCCTCGCTGCGGCAGATCGGGCTCACCAAGGAGGACTACGAGGACTTCCGCAACAAGCTGCCCTTTGTGCTCACCAGCGAAGATCTCCCCAGGTACAACCTGATGTATGTGGGCCAGCAGCACGTGGATGAAATCGATACTTACGTCTTTGACGCCGCTCCCCGGACCATCGAGAAAGGCCAGCGCTATTTCCAGGGGCGACTGTGGGTGGACAACCACGATTTTCAGATCGTCAAGACCTGCGGCAAAACCGTTCCCGAGACCCGGGCTGACAATCACAAGAACAAGAACGTCAATGAGAACCTGACCCCCAAGTTCGTGACCTACCGCGAGCAGATCGACGGCGAGTACTGGTTCCCGACCTACACCCGCGCCGATGAAATCCTGCATTTCCGCAATAACGACGTCCACGTGCGAGAGATCATCAAATACACCAACTACAAGCGCTTTGGAGCCAAGACCAAAATCATCTTCAAGGGTGAGGTCCCGGAGCCCACGCCGGCCAAAAAGCCTTGAAGCCGGCCTGGTCTCTGTTTGCTTTTCTGATTTTCGTACTGCAGGTCGCGGCGCAGACCAACTGCAATGAAGGCGCAGGACCGCTGAATCCAAATCTGCCTTCGAGCACGACTCCGGATGAGATCATCCAGAAGTTTGCGGCCAACGAAGCCACCTTCAAACAGGCGCGAACCGCCTACACATTCACCCGCGACCTAACCATCCAGACCCTTCGCCGCGGATCGTTTCGCCGCGGCCCTGCCGTCACCGGTGAATACCGGCTAGTCAGCGAAATGAGCTTTGACGACCACGGCAAACTGATGGAAAAAGTGACGTTTGCCCCGCGCAGCACGCTCAATAGCGTCCAGGTGACCCAGCAGGATTTCGACGACATCCGCAGCATGGCAGACTTCGTGTTCACCCCGGCGGAACTCAGCCAATACGCGATCCACTACGCCGGGCGCCAGCGCGTCGATGAGCTAGACACTTACGCCTTCGACGTCAGCCCCAAGCATTTGCAAAAGGACCACCGCTATTTCGAAGGAAGCATCTGGGTCGATATTCAGGAACTGGCGATTGTGAAGACCTGCGGCAAACGGGTCCCCGACCGCCACGGCAAGCGACAGGAGAACGTGAGTCCCAGGTTTGTGACTTATCGCGAGCAGGTTGACGGCCGCTACTGGTTTCCTACCTACTCTCGCGCGGACGAGGTGCTGTTTTTTCTCCGCAACCAGGCCCAGGTCCGGGAGATCATCAAGTACACTCGGTATCAGAGACTGGCCTCCCGTTGATCGCCCTCTCTGGGTCGTGTAACGAAACGTAAAGAAGAGGCGGTCGCACCAACTAAGTTGCCGCGGGTTGCATCTTACGACGAAGAAATCCAGGTGAATACAATGATGCATCGTTTCCGGCTCATGGAATTGGGCGGCTTTCTGCTTTTGCTCGCGATTTTTCTGCCTTTGCGCGCGTTGGCGGACACCAACTGCGAGGAAGGCAATGGCCCTCTGAAGCCCGCTCAGCCGCAGAGCATAGGCTCTCAGGACATCATCCAGAAATTCGCCGCCAAGGAAGAGGTATTCAAAGAGGCCCGCAATCACTACACCTACACCCAGGAGATCATCGTCCAGGAACTTGACGGCGACACCGTCGACGGGGAATTCCGCGAGACCACCGACATCCTCTACGACGATCAGGGCAAACGCCTGGAAGAAGTGAAATTTGCGCCCCAGCCTTCGCTCAAGCGGATATTGATGACCCGCGAAGACTTTGACGACTTTCGCCACCGCCTGCCCTTTGTTCTGACCACGGAAGACCTTGCGCAATACAACATTCTTTACGCGGGGCAGCAGGGCGTGGACGAGCTGCAGACTTACGTATTTGACATCGCGCCCAAGCACATCGACAAAGACAAGCGCTACTTCCAGGGACGCATCTGGGTGGACAATCACGATTTTCAGATCGTCAAGACCTGCGGCAAGAACGTCCCCGACATCCGCAAGAAGAACAACGAAAATCTGACGCCAAAATTCGTGACCTACCGCGAACAGATCGACGGCGAATACTGGTTCCCCACCTACACCCGCGCCGATGACGTACTGCAGTTTTCCACCGGCGGCGTGCACGTCCGGGAAGTCGTGAAGTACAGCAACTACAGGCGTTTCGGCGTCAAGTCGCGGATCACCTTCAAAGGCCAGGTGCCCGACAATCCACCGCCAAAGTGATTGCTATAGGCCAACGATCTTGATCAGAACTCCAGCGATCGCTCCGCCGATCAGCGGTCCGATCACGGGAATCGCGGCATAGCCCCAGTCCGATCCGCCTTTGCCGGCGATGGGAAGAATGGCGTGCGCCAGGCGCGGGCCGAGGTCGCGCGCGGGATTGATGGCGTACCCGGTAGTGCCCCCCAGGGACAGCCCGATTCCCCAGACCAGACTTCCGACCAGGTATGGTCCAAGCCCGATGGCCAGGCCGGTCTGCACTACGGCTTTGGAGAAGATCGCGGCGATTACCACCACCAGAGCCAGCGTAGCGATGATCTCGCTGACCAGGTTGGCGCCCGCGCTGCGAATGGCCGGCGCGGTGCAGAACACGCCCAGCTTCAATGAGGGATCGGCTGTTTCGCGCCAGTGCGGCAAATAATGCAGCCAGACCAACGCTGCTCCCAGGAGCGCACCCAGCATCTGCGCGGCGAAATAAGGAGCGAGCTTATGAAAGTCTCCGCTGGCGACGGCGAACCCCAGCGTCACTGCGGGATTGATGTGCGCGTCTTTGCTGCCGCAGGCGTTGGCGGTAAACACACCGGCCATGACGGCGATGGCCCAGCCTGCGGTGATCACGATCCATCCCGACGATTCGGCTTTCGATCTTTTCAGCAGCACGCCCGCCACCACGCCGTCGCCCAGCAGGACCAACACCATGGTCCCCATGAATTCGCCAAAGAATGGTGAAGTCATTCCCGTTTCTCTCCCCTTGTCGCTGAATGCGTCAGGGTATTGTTCCACAGCGTGTCAAGCAGGACGCCTTAGAGCAACGGCGAAGGAATTTATTCCACTTAGAACTTGAGCCTTTTCTGATCCCGGGGGCCAAGAACGGCTGCCAGCTCGTGCGGCTTATCGATCAATATGTCGGGCGGAGCGTCTTCCAGCGTGTGCGGCGCCAGGCCGTAAGTCACGCCCACGGAATAGATCCCGGCATTACGTGCAGTGATGATATCGACCTCAGAGTCGCCGATGATCACTGTTTGACCGGCAGCCGCGCTCGATTCCTCCAGCAAGGCCTGCACGCCCGCGGGATCTGGCTTCTTGGTATGAAAGCTGTTGCCGCCGTACACCTGAAAAAAAAAGTGTCCCAACCCCAGGGCGTCGACGATGCCCCGCGAAGGTCCCACGGGCTTATTGCTCAGCACCGCCATTTTCAGGGTTTGGGCGGCGTTCGGCGACGAGCCGTTATGGCCTTTGACAATGGCCTCAAGCGCTTCCCGGATCCCCTCGTAAACGTAGGTGTGGTCCAGCTTGTGCTCGCGGTAGTAAGCCATGAAGTAGAGCAGCGCTTCCTGGACGAAATTCTCGTCGTCAGGATCGCCCAGCGCCCTCCGCACCAGCATGGGAGCGCCGTTCCCGATGTAGCTGGCGATGATGTCCGCCGGCAACTCAGGCTTGCCGTAGTGGCGCAGCATGGCATTGACGGAGTTCGACAGGTCGGCGCGTGAATCCACCAGCGTTCCATCCAGGTCGAAGATCAGCAACCGGATGTCTTCCGTCGGAATCGCGCGATTTTTTCGGATCATGGCTGTGCAGCGGTCTGTTTTTCAGTATATCCCGCCCGCTTCATGACGATTTACAATAGAGAGTACTCGCTGTGCGCTCCAATCTCCCGCAGGATCCGACGAAGGAGATCCATGGCCGTCACCAAGATCGATTCCAAAAAACACCTCTCCGCCGTTGCTGAAATGCCGGTTGCCGGCAAGTCCGGCGGCAAAAGCTACGAAGGACTGACGCGTGAACAGCTGGTGGAGATTTACCGGCTGATGTACCTCTCGCGGCGGATCGATGACCGCGAGATCCTGCTCAAACGGCAGCAAAAAATCTTCTTCCAGATTTCCGGCGCCGGGCACGAGGCTCTTACTGTAGCTGCCGGCCTGGCCATGAAGCCGGGGTACGACTGGTTTTATCCCTACTACCGCGATCGCGCCCTGTGCCTGACGTTAGGCGCCACGCCATACGAAATGCTGCTCCAGGCCGTGGGTGCGGCTGACGATCCCAGTTCCGGCGGACGCCAGATGCCCTCGCACTGGGGCTACAAGAAGCTCAACATCGTGACCCAGTCCTCTCCCACCGGCACCCAGTTCCTGCAGGCGGTGGGATGTGCCGAGGCGGGTCGTTATTTCAGCCGCCATCCCCAGGCTGGAGAGAAGCACGATGGCGACTATCGCCAGTTCAAAGACGTCAGCTTCCAGGGTGACGAGGTGACATACGTCTCGGCCGGCGATGGCACCACCAGCGAAGGCGAGTTCTGGGAGGCGATGAACACCGCCTGCAACGAAAAGCTGCCGGTGCTGTTCCTGATCGAAGACAACGGCTACGCTATCTCCGTTCCCGTAGAGGTGCAGACTGCTGGCGGCAACGTCTCTCACCTGGTATCGAATTTCCCCAACCTGCATGTTGAAGAATGCGACGGAACCGACCCCGTAGCCTCCTACGCTGCATGCAAGCGCGCCGTGGAGTATTGCCGCTCCGGCAAAGGCCCGGCGCTGGTGCACGGGCACGTGATCCGCCCTTATTCGCACTCGCTGTCTGACGACGAACGCCTCTACCGCCCCGACGCCGAACGCCAAAAAGACGCGCAGCGCGATCCCATCACCCGCATGCAGATGTTCCTGGTGCGGGAAAATATCCTGGATGAGAAGGAGATTGACCGCCTGGAGAAGGCGGTGGACGAGGAGATCCGCGAAGCCTCCGAGCGCGCAGAAAAAGCCGCCTTTCCCGCCACGGATACGATCTACAACCACGTTTATTCGGCCGATCTCGATCCTCGCACCATGCACTCCGAGCCGCAGCCCCAGGGCACGGATAAGACCATGGCCGATCTCATTAATGCCTGCCTGAAGGACGAGATGAAACGCGATGAGCGCATCGTCGTTTTCGGCGAAGACGTGGCCGACTGCAGTCGCGAGGAATATCTCAAGGGCAAGCAGATCAAGGGCAAAGGCGGCGTTTTCAAGCTGACTGCGGGCCTGCAGACGGAGTACGGCAGCGAGCGCGTCTTCAATTCGCCGCTGGCCGAAGCCAACATCGTGGGCCGGGCGACGGGCATGGCTACGCGCGGCCTGAAGCCGGTAGTAGAAATTCAGTTCTTCGACTACATCTGGCCTGCGTTCCACCAGATTCGCAATGAGCTTTCCGTGATTCGCTGGCGCTCCAATGGGCATTTCTCCTGCCCGGCGGTAGTACGGGTGGCCATCGGGGGATATCTAACCGGCGGCGCCATCTACCACTCGCAGTGCGGCGAGAGCCTGTTTACGCACATTCCCGGACTGCGCGTGTGCTTTGTCTCGAACGCGCTCGACGCCAACGGCCTGCTGCGCACGGCAATCCGATGCGACGATCCCGTGCTCTTCCTGGAGCACAAGCGGCTCTATCGTGAAACCTTCGGGCGCGCGCCTTATCCAGGTCCCGACTACATGATTCCCTTCGGCAAAGCGCGCACGGTGAAGGAAGGGAACGATCTGAGCGTGATTACCTACGGCGCTGTCGTGCCGAGGGCGCTGCAGGCGGCGCAGAAGATCGAGCGTGAGCAGGGAATCAGCGTTGAGCTGATCGACCTGCGCACCCTCAGTCCCTATGACTGGGAAGCCATCGCGGCTTCGGTGCGCAAGACCAGCCGGGTGATCGTGGCCCACGAAGACGTGCTGAGCTGGGGATTCGGCGCGGAGATCGCCGCCCGCATCGCCGACGAACTCTTCGAAGACCTCGACGCTCCGGTGCGGCGCGTTGCCGCCACCGATACCTTCGTGGCCTACCAGCCGCTGCTTGAGGACGTGATCTTGCCTCAAGCCGACGACCTGTACAAAGCCATGGAAGCGCTGGCGAAGTTCTGAGAGACGAGCCTCGCCAATGATCGAAACGCATAAGCTTGGAATATTCCTCACCGCGTCTCTCCTGCTGGCGGCCACGCCCGGGCCGGGAATGCTTTACGTCCTCTCGCGAACTCTGGCCGGCGGTCGGCGCCAAGGCATCCTGTCTTCTCTGGGTACGCTGCTGGGCGGGATGGTGCACGTGGTTGCGGCGGCGGCAGGACTCTCCGTTGTTCTGGCGACCTCGGCTGTGGCCTTTTCTGTCGTCAAGTTCGCAGGAGCGGCTTATTTGATCTACCTGGGGATCGATCTTATCCGCAAGGCAGGGCGGGAAACGGATACGGCATTGACGGTCGCTGCTCCCCGACACTCTCCGTTTCTGCAAGGCGTGCTGACCGAGGCCCTCAATCCTAAAACGGCTTTGTTCTTCCTCTCGTTCATCCCGCAGTTTGTCTCGCGCCATGGCGGGCACGCCTTTGCCGGGTTTGTGGTGCTGGGATTGATTTCGGTAAGCCTGAACACGCTGGGTGATGTGACGGCTGTGATCCTGGCTGCTCCACTGCAGCGGCTCTTCGCGCGATCACCGAGGGCCCGTGTTCGACAGAGGCAAACCAGCGGCGCAGCCATGGTGGCTCTCGGCGCTTACGTGGCCCTTTCGGATACGCAATAAGCTGGACGGGAATCGTCAATCCATCTTTTGCGCAGCTTCCAGCAATTGCTCAGCCCGTGTCTCGGAGAGCCTACGCCAGCGCACGATGCCGGATGAATCCAGAAGGAATTCGGCGGTGGCGGAAATATCACGCAAATCCGCGCCCGCTTTCGGTACCAGCAGATCGTAGCGGCGGATCACCTGGGCCTGGCGATCGGAGAGAAGAGGAAAAGTAAGGCCAGCCTTGCGGCACAGTTCCTGCGACTCTTCCGGAGTGTCGGCGCTGATGGCTACAGGATGTATGCCGGCGGCTTCCAGTGAGCTTAGATTGCGCTGAATCCCCCGCAACTCGGAGGTGCAGGACCCTCACCAGTAGCCGCGATAGAAGACCACCAGGACCCCGCGGGAGGCGTGAATCGCGCCGCCCGAACCGGACAACGGCGATGCTCGCAACTGGGCCAGGGAAACACTTTTGCCGTTGGAATCAACCAGAGTAAATTCCGGCGCCGACTGGCCAATACGAGGCGCGTTTCGCGCGGCAGGAAAATTCTTGAACACCTGGTAGCTGGCAAATGTGAAGGTGGTCAGTATGGCCAGGCTCACCCCGGCAAGCACCGGACCAGCGATTTTTCCGCGATAGATCTGTGGATTGCCGAACGCCCGCCCGAGACCTGAGATCAGCAGCAGTACGCCGGCAATCGCCATAGCCAGGCTGGGCCAGAAGACCGCGCGGGTATTCATAAACAGGGAGAGATAGCTAAGCAAGGCCACCAGCACAGCGACAAAGCCTGCCCACAACCGCCAGTTCCAGTGTTTCGCGCTCACGGGCACCCCCAGCTGCAGAACTGCAGATTCTACTGCGGGACCTGGCAAATCCAGCCGCCCCCGGCGACGATTTCGCCATTATAGAAAACCACTGCCTGGCCGGGCGTAATCGCGCGCTGCGGCTCGTCGAAGGTGACCATCACCTCATCCCCGGCTGTACGCTCGACTACCGCCGGCGCCGGCTGATGGCGATGACGGATCTTCGCCTCCACCCGAACCGGCTTTTGCAGATCTTCATCACGCAAGGAAATCCAGTTCATCTGGTGAGCGATCAGCCTGTGCGACAACAGCTCGTCATTGCCGCCTACGGTGACCTGGCCGCGCTCGCCGTTGATATTGATAACGTAGAGCGGCGAGCCGGTGGCAACTCCCAGGCCCTTGCGCTGGCCTACGGTGAAGTTGTGAATGCCCTTATGATGGCCGACAACGCGGCCGTCGCTGGTCACCACCTTGCCGGAGGTATCGGGCAGGGACTCGCCCTGCTCGGCCAGGTAGGCATCGATAAAGCGCTTGTAGTCGCCGCCGGGTACAAAGCAGATTTCCTGCGAATCAGGCTTCTCTGCCAGCGCCAGGCCGTGCTCCCGTGCCAGCTCGCGGACCTGCGGCTTGCTCATGTGCCCCAGCGGAAACCGGGTGCGGCTGAGCTGCTCCTGGGTAAGCCCCGCCAGGAAATATGTCTGGTCCTTGGCCGGGTCGGCGGCGCGCCGCAGCAGCCAGCGTTCGCTCTCCAGATCAAACTCGCAGCGCGCATAGTGGCCGGTAGCCAGAAGGTCGGCGCCGATCTGCCGCGCCGTGGTCAGCAATTGATCGAACTTCAGATGATTGTTGCAAAGGCTGCAGGGAATCGGAGTCCGTCCGGAGAGATACTCTTCCACGAAGGGACGAACCACGTCGCGCTCGAAGCGCTCCTCGTGATTTACCACGTAGTAGGGAATCCCCAGGTCCTCGGCGACGCGCCGGGCGTCGTAAACGTCGTCAATGGAGCAACAGCGCCCCCGCACCTGCTCCGGCATCCCCTCGCGGCCAGCCAGGCGCCGCTGATTCCATAGCTGCATGGTCAGCCCGACGACGTTGTGGCCCTGGGCGCGGAGCATGGCCGCGACGGTGGATGAATCAACACCGCCCGACATCGCCACGGCAATGGTTTGCAGGGACATTTGTATTTCAGGGCCGTCTATCCGATTATAGAGAATCACAATTGCCAGCGCCGGGGCTTGAACCGGCGGCAATTAGTTGTACTATTGAGAGGCGCGAGCGATGGTCCCGGGTTAAAGTTCCTTTCAGACGACTATGTCTTTAAGTATCCGGTAGTTACAACGAAAGCACGAGAAGGTGGAATCAGTCCCGCCAAATAGTCCACGTGCTCTGGAACCGTGGTCGCGGTCAATCAGGATGTATTATGCCCGGTCGTAATGAAGCGACGCCCAAAGAATCACTGGCGTCCCGGCAAGAGGCAAGTCTGGATCAGGAACTCGCGGAACTTCGCTATCAACTCACCGCTCTGTACTCGCGGCCCGCGGAAAACCCTGAACAATTGGGCCAGGAATCATCGCGGCTGAGGGAAGCCTGCTATCGCGCTCTGCTGGAGTTGTCCCCGCAATCGGTCTGGATGAGCGATCCAGAAGGCAATTGCACCTACAGCAACCGCTATTGGCACGAGTTCTCGGGTATGACAGCCGAAGAGACTTCCCGGCGTGGGTGGGTCCAGGCTGTGCATCCCGACGATGTCTCAGGCGTCCGCGCAGCCTGGCGCCAGGCTTTGGCCAGCGGCGGAAATTTCGAAGAGGAACTGCGCTTCCGGCGCGGGTTTGACGGACAGTATCGCTGGCACCTCTGCCGCGGCGTACCTCTTCGGGACGGCCAGGGCCAGATCGAGCAGTGGCTCGGGGTTTCTGTCGACATCCACGATCGCAAAATGGCCCAGGAGGCGATTGACCAGGCCAACGAACGGACGCGTCTCGCCGTGGAAGCTGCGGACATCGGTACCTGGGATTTCTATCCCGCCACGGGAGTGATAGAAGCGTCGCCACGTTGTCTCGAGATCTTCGCGCGACCCAACGAGAAGACTACGCGCGACGATTTTTTTGCCGCGGTTCACCGTGACGATCGCGCCCGAGTGGCGGAGACGCTGGCTCGCGCCCTCGACCCGGTAATCGCCGGTCCTTACGAAATCGAATACCGGATTGTCCATCCCGGCGGCAAGGTGCGCTGGATTTACGCTAAGGGGAAAAGTTTCTTTAGCGAGGCGGGCGCGTCACGTACTGCTACGCGTTTCTCGGGCATGCTCATCGACGTCACCAGACAGAGGGCGATGGAACGCGATCGCGCCAGCCTTGCAGCGGCCCTGCAGAATAGCCCGGATATTATCGGCATCACCGACATACGGGGGCGCGTACTCTTTCTGAACCGCGCGGCGCAGGAACTGGTTGGATTGCACAGTGATGAGGAGGCCAGAACCAAGACCGCCCTTGATTTTCTGGCGCCGGCTGAGCGTGAAGTGGTGCTCAATGAGATGCTGCCGACCGTTATGGGGGGCAAAGTGTGGGAACGCGAGTTCACCATGCGCCACATGGTGACCGGCGAACCTATCCTGGTGGAAACCCGCGTGTTCGGCATTTTCGACGAGAACAAGCGCCTGACCCGCATGGTGAACCTGAGCCGCGACATATCGGAAAAGCGCAAACTCGACGAGCGCCTGCATATGGCGCAGAAGATGGAAGCGGTGGGTCGCCTTGCGGGTGGAATCGCTCATGACTTCAACAATCTCCTTACCATCATTCGCGGCGCTGCGGAGATGCTTACAGAAAAAATCGGCGCCACTTCGGCCGGGCCCATCCTGAAAGAAATCGTTGCTGCCGCAGAACGGGCCTCAACTCTCACCGACGAACTACTGGCTTTCGGGCGGCAAAAAGTCGTACAGCCCAGGGCGATCAGTCTCAATCGCGCCGTCCTGAACATGCAGAGCATGTTGCAACGCCTGGCGGGCGAGGACGTGGGGTTGCATCTCGAGCTGGCTGAAGATCTCTACAACGTCAAAATGGACCCGGTGCAGGTGGACCAGATTCTGATCAATCTGGTGGCCAATGCTCGCGATGCCATGCCGCACGGAGGAGAAATCAGAATCTGCACATCCAACCAGCGGCCGGGAGGCGATGATAGAGACGGCGTCGCCGACTATGCCTGTTTGTCGTTCTCGGACAACGGCCAGGGGATGCCCCAGGAGGCGCTAAAGCATATCTTCGAACCGTTCTTCTCCACTAAGCGCGAAGGCAAGAATGGCGGCCTGGGACTGGCCACGGTCTACGGAATTGTGCAGCAGGCCGACGGCCACATCGAAGCGCACAGCGGACGCGGCAAGGGCACTCAGTTCACTATCTTCCTGCCGCGAACTCTTGAAGAGCTCGACCTGCGGGAGCCTGCGGGATTGGCTGTTCCGACGGTTGATGGAGGAACCATCCTGCTGGTGGAAGATGAGAGCAGCCTGCGAACCATTCTGGCGGCGTACCTGCGAGAACGCGGATATCAGATCTATGAAGCGGGTGACGCCCAGGAGGCTACAGCGGTTGCGGAAAAGCACCGCATCGATCTGCTGTTGACTGACATCGTAATGCCGGGCATCAGCGGCGCCGGGCTGGCGTCTTCGCTTTCCAAAACCCAGCCCCACATCAAAATAATCTTCATGTCGGGCTATGCCGACCACGCGGAACTGCAGGCAGCGCTGCGGCGCAAAAACGCAGTTTTCCTGCACAAGCCTTTCCGCTTTGGAGACCTGATGCCAAGAATACGCGAGGCCCTTGCCGCTCGCGAAGCTGCGCCGCAAAAAAAGAACTGAAACGCTATACCGTTGCCGGCTTACGGTAGATGGGGGAAATCTCGCGCAGGCGTCCGACAGTTTCAGGAATCACGGCCGCCGCAAAATCAACATCTTCGAGAGTCGTTTGTTTGCCCAGGCTCAGTCGGATGCTGGACCGAGCGCGCTGGCTGGAAAGCCCCATGGCCAGCAACACATGCGAAGGCTCAATCGCGCCTGAGGAACACGCCGCGCCGCTGGATACGGCCAATCCCTTAAGATCAAGCGCGATCACCAATGCCTCACCTTCCACGTGGTCGAACCAGAAATTGGTGGTGTTGGGCACCCGCGGCGCCCCCATCCCGTTGACCCCGCAGGCATCGATACTCTGCAAAAGAGTCATCTGCAGCCGGTCGCGCATGGCTGCCATCCCGGCGGCACCGCCGTCCAGCCACTTGCTCGCAATTTCCGCGGCCATGCCCAGGCCAACAATTCCCGGCAGGTTCTCCGTGCCGGCGCGGCGCTGGCGCTCGTGGCTTCCTCCATAGAGCAGCGGCTGGATCAGAGTCCCCTTACGCAGATAAAGAGCACCGGTTCCCTGAGGGCCGTGGATCTTGTGTCCGGAGATCGAGAGCGCGTCGCAGCCGATCTTCTCCACGTCGATCTCTACTTTGCCCGCAGCCTGGACCGCGTCGGTATGGAAGAACACATCGGCTTCCTTGGCGATCCCGCCGATCTCTTCCACCGGCTGAAGCACGCCGGTCTCGTTGTTGGCCATCATGATGCTGATCAGCCTGGTATTCGGGCGCAATGCCTTGCGGACATCTTCGGGATCGATTTCTCCGCGCGCGTTGACGGGCACGCTCGAGACCTCGCAACCCATCTGCTCCAGCCGCTTGGTACTGTTGAGCACGGCGTGGTGCTCAATGGTCGAGGTGATGACATGGTCGCCGCGGATGGCCAGGCCAAAGAGCGCCAGATTGTCTGCCTCAGTTCCCCCGCTGGTGAATATGATCTCCGCCGGCCGCGCATGCACCAGCTTGGCGACTGAAGCGCGTGCTTTCTCCACGGCAGCCCGCGCGTGCTGCCCGTAATGATGGATTGAGGAGGCGTTGCCGAACTCTTGCTCGTAGAAGGGCCGCATGGCCGCAAACACTTCCGGCAAAACCGGAGTGGTGGCGTTGTTGTCAAGATAAACGCGGCGCATGGCTCTATTCTAACGCTCACGCCGGAGGCGAAACGAGTGCGCCGAGGCAGGACTGTGGGTCCGCTGGCGGGAGGGGCCGACTACCTTAGGTCCATCGCCAGGTACCGGTTCGGATATGCGGGTCCCACGTATTCCGCGCGGGGGCGGATGAGCCGATTGTCGTCGTGCTGTTCAATCACGTGGGCTGCCCAGCCGCTGATGCGGGAGACGGCAAAAATCGGCGTGAACAGGTCCACGTCGATGCCCAGGGTGGTGTAGGTGGACGCCGAGTAAAAATCCACGTTGGCGTTGAGATGCTTTTCACTCTTGATGTACTCCTCGATTGCCGCCGACATCTCGTACCACTTGGGGTTGGCCGAGCGTCCCAGGTCGCGCGACATCTGGCGCAGGTGCGTGGCCCGCGGGTCCTCGGTGTGGTACACGCGATGGCCGAATCCCGGAACCTTTTTGTGGTTGGCCAGCATGTCCTTTATGTACTGAATCGGGTCTTCGCCTTTGTGGTCGATGTCAAACAGAATGCGCATGACCGCTTCATTGGCGCCGCCGTGCAGTGGGCCTTTCAGCGCTCCAATGGCGCTGGTAATGGACGAATGCATATCGGAAAGCGTGGCTGCGGTCACGCGCGCGGCAAACGTGGAAGCGTTGAACTCGTGATCGGCATGCAGGATCAGCGCCACGTCCAGCGCTTTTTCCGCCGTGGGAGACGGTTTTTCTCCGTTCAACATCAGCAGGAAGTTGGCGGCATGAGACAGCGAGGGATCAGGCTCGACGATCTTCAGGTCCTTGCGAATGCGGTCAAAGGCGGCCACGATCATGGCGATTTGGGATGTCAGGCGAATAGCTTTGCGTACATTGGCATCGTGTTCGACCGATTCGGCTTCCTTGTCATAAAACGAGAGCGCGGAGACGGCGGTGCGCAGGACTTCCATGGGCGTGGCTGTCTTGGGGATCACTCGCATCATGTCAAAGATGTGCGGATCCATTTGGCGCTCGGCAGCCAGCTTTTTGCTGAGGTCATCGAGTTCGGCGCGTTTGGGCAGCCGCCCGAACCAAAGCAGGTAGCAGGTCTCTTCAAAGCTGGATTTTTCAGCCAATTCGTGAATGTCGATACCGCGATAGGCGAGTACTCCGGCTTCACCGTCGATGTAACAAATGGCTGAATTGGCAGCTACGACGCCTTCAAGTCCTCTGGGCATGGTGGCACTGATAGTCATAGTTTCTCTCTGCCCTTTGATGGATTTATCTCACTTCTTCAGGACAGCAAGGGAAGCACTACTTTTATACTCCAATTTTCGCGCTGTTTCTACGGGCCCGCAAGCTTCTTACGGCAGCGTACGCCGATGTGACGGGCATCACTGACATTTCTCCCGCATCGAGAAAATTTCTCATCTGCGCCAGAGATTAATCGCAAAAAGATCGGGCGAGGGATGCGATTGCAACGCCTCGCCCGTGGTCAATAACTGTTAAACCCTCAGAGGTAGAAGTTGAAGCCAAACCGGTAGAGGTTGCCGCTCAGGTTCTCTTTGTGAGTAAACACGTTGGTTGGCCAGGCTGTAGTCGCCGGAGCGTGGAGATTGGTGCTGGTGACCGATTGACTGCCAAAATCAGCGTGGAGTAATTCGGCCTTCATTGACCAATGTTTTCCGGTCTTGAATTCTGCGCCGCCGCCTGCTGCCCATCCCGTCTGGCTGCCATTTTTGCCCCCAAGTTCATTGGCGCTGGCGAACGTGTCGGTGAATAAGGCCGTGTAGTCGACGCTGGTCACCGCCAGACCGCCGGTACCGTAAATGAGCAGCGGACCAGCGGCGAAGCCGACGCGCGGACGCGCCGTGATCAACCAGCTGGTGCTCAGAGCCTGCCTGACGGTGAAGTTGGTCGTCGGGCAGCAGGGATAAGGAGCGGTCCCGGTCGCTATCTTGTCCAGCTTCATGCCTCCGAAGTCGGCTTCCACGCCGATTACGAACGCGTTGTGTTGCAAGTTGAATCCAGCTTCACCGCCACCAGTGAAGCCATTGGATCCCAGCTTTTGTGCTCCGACGGTAGCGATCGCCGGCACGCTGCTCGGAGCAAAATAGCCGGTCGGACTGAATACTGTGGTGGTTGCAGCGTCGGAACTGCTGGAAACGCCGCCAACGTTTGCTCCTGCGTAAAAGCCCTTGAAATCTCCTGCATTGGCTTGGCCCAACATCGCAAACACAAGCACGCAGGCTCCCCCAAAGAGTCGTTTCATCAGAAATCTCTCCTAGATTCTTGTATTTATATCGAGACTTAATGGTTCTTTACGTTGGTTATAGCATGCAAGGGTCTTAACGCGTGCAGTACGGAAGTCACCTCATTTGGTGCATAGATTGTTATGAGATGCGTAGCGAATGCCTAGTATTATCAAGCATTTATCAAAGGTACAGCCCATTCTTAATGCGGTTGCCTTTCGCCAAGATAGAAATAGAAGCACCTTCTACGAGTGTGAATCCTAGACGGCCACCTTTTCTGCCGTGTTCTGATCGGCGCGGTAGCGCAGCAGGGCAGCAACGTGCCCGGCTTTCTCGAGATCCGGATTAGCCTCGAAGAACTGAATATCAGCACCGTTGCGCAGTGCGAGGTCAACCAGTGCATCGGTAACGTCGGACAGATCGCGCGTGGCCCAGCCGCAGATCGCGCATTGGGGAACCATGCGCGTGTCGATGTGACGGCAATGCTGGCATTCCACGGCTTCTGAAGTCAGTCCGCGGCCCACCAGCAAGGTCTGTACCTCCTGGCGTTCCAGCGCGGCTATGACATGCCGCAAGCCAACGGCTCCGCGTGCATTACGGCGGGATTCTCCAACGGCCTCGCGCACCAGGCCTTCCAAATAGCTCCGGCGATTGTCTTCCAGAATGCGCATGGCGAGCGCCCGTACTTCCTCCGCACTGGCAGCGGCTGGATCCACCAGAAAGCGTCCCACCAGGCGTTGCTTGACATAGGTATGCAGCAGCGGCTCGAGTTCCGGCCAGGCATCGTCATGACAGCCGATCAGCAGGGCGTCGAATTTGTCGCGGTTAAGCAGAGATTGCAGGGATTCCGCGAACAGCTTGAAATGGATCCTGATTTCGTTTTCCGCATGGCGTTCGCGATGTCCGGCTTCATATCCCAGATACCCATCGCTGCGTCCGGTTCGCGGCAGCGGTCCAAATTCCAGATCTGGTCTCTGGCGGAAGTCGTCACCGTTGACGGCGGCAGGAGTGCCCTCGCGGGTGTTCATCTCAAAGATCCGCGCCTTTTGCCGGTTGACCAGTGCAACGCAAGCCCGCACCACGCTGGATCGCGCCGCCACCAGCGGGCAGAGGTGAAAGCGGGAATCCACCTTCAACTGGGAACTGCCCAGCCTCGGCGGAACATCCAGTTCGCGCCAGATGCCCTTTTCCTGGCAGGCGAAAATAGCCTTGCCGCGCGAATGGTTCCCATGCAGGCGCTCCGCTGCCTGCAGAACTTTCTGCAGGTCCTCGCGCAGCAGGCGATGATTGCCGGCGCGCTCGGCGCGGCGCACAGCCTCGCGCACCAGATCCTTGACCTGAATGCTCTCTTTGCGATGCGATTTGTCCAGAGGCGTCTGCGGCTGAAAATAAAAACTAACGGCGCATCCGCCGGGCGACTCAACCTGGGCCAATTGACGTAATTCGTCACGCGTAATCATGTACATCTCCTTGGTATCGGGTGTACTCAGGCGACGCGCGAGCGGCGCAGCAGGCTTTTCCGGTACTCGTTCTCTTCCGGAAGGTGCTGCTGAATCCGTTCACGCGCGTGTTGGATGGACTTGCGGACCTGTTCGGCCGGCCGGCTGGCGAGGCGCGAGATCTCCTCTACCGTGAAACCTTCGAGCGTGTAGAGAACAAAAGCCTCGCGATCGGCAGTTTTCACCTCTTGCAGGATCAGATCCAGTTGGCTCACCATCTCTTCGTCAGAGAAAATTTGTTCTGGAGTGCGCACGTTGTCGTCGCGGATGACGTTTTCCTCCTGCAGCCGGTCATCCGGCTGATGGTATTGCAGAAGGTTTTCGTCGCTTCCGCTGACGTTCTGCATTCGCGCCGGCGCGTCCAGCGAAAGATCTCCTGTATCGGCGTTCGACTTGATCAGGTGGCGGATTGCCTGCAGAGCCAGGCGATGAAACCAGCTTTCGGGAGTGAGCAGCGCCGCTCGCCCGTCTTCATGAGAGAGCGCACTTACCATCACCTCATCGATGACTTCCTCGCTGGTGACCTGGTCCTCGCGAATCTGGCCGTTGGCCGCGCGCACCTGCAGTTCGGCGTCCACGAATTGGCGCAGCCGGGGAAGATTCACGCTGATCCAGTTTTCCAACCCGTTTGCTTTTTCCTGCTCAGCGTTTCTTGCCGATGCCGGCGCCGCCGCAGGAGCTTTGCGCGTTCTCGGCGGCTCTGGAATCTCGATCTTCGCGACGCGCTGGGCCCGGCTCCAGTCTCCCCGCAGCAGCTCTTTGTGCTTCGTGACCTGAGCTACCAGATCGGCGAACGCGGCTTTCACCGCGGAGACCCCGTTGTCGCCGGAGTGTTGAACCACCAGCTGACCGGAAGGCAAGCGCAGGTTCAACGACCAGTTGATGGAGCGGCTGCGCTCCTGGTTAACCAGCGCGTGCAGGTGAATCAGATCTGGTTTGAAAACGTGGAGACGACGGCCAAGTCGCTGGACCTGGTGCTGGAATTCGCGCTCCACTTCCGGGGTCTTGCCTGCCTTGTAGCTCACGTGAACGTTCATAACGCTCTCCGGCTAAGGTCCGAAAAGAAGGTCGCAGGCCCTTCGTATTGGCAGATTGTACACCTGTTACTTAAGACGCGATCACGGTTTTGAGTGTTGCACTGCGAAAGTCTTTCGCGGTTACAAAATTTTATTGCTGTGAGTCTGGACATCCTGCGCGCTCATTACAGCCGGTTAATCAGCGAGGCCACATACCCCGCGCCGAAACCGTTGTCAATGTTGACCACGCTGACATTCGACGCGCACGAGTTCAGCATCCCCAGCAGCGCTGCCAGCCCGTTGAAAGAAGCGCCGTACCCCACGCTGGTAGGCACGGCGATCACCGGAGTGCGCACCAGCCCTCCCACTACGCTGGGCAGAGCTCCCTCCATCCCGGCGCACACGATTACTACCCGAGCATCGTCCAGCACGCTTTTGTTTTGCAGAAGACGATGTATTCCCGCCACGCCTACGTCGTAAAGATGCGCCACGTTGTTGCCCATGACCTCCGCGGTCACCAGGGCTTCTTCGGCAACAGGAATGTCACTGGTTCCCGCGGAAACGACCACTACAGTTCCTTTGCCGCAGGTCGTCCGGTCCTGTTGCAGCGTGATGGCCTGCGCCAGTTCGCGGTACTCGGCTTTGCGCACTATTTTCTTCACTGCTCGAAAATGCTCCATCGCAGCCTTGGTTGCGAGCACGTTGCCGCCTTGCGCCGCCATGCGCTTAAAAATCTTCGCCACCTGCGTTGGCGTTTTGCCCTGGGAGAAGATCACTTCCGGCATGCCCGCGCGCAACCGGCGATGATGATCGATCTTGGCAAAATCCAGGTCTTCAAACGGCATGTGCCGCAAACGAGCGACAGCTTCGTCGGGGCTTACGCTTCCGGCTTTCACCTGTTGCAGCAACTTCCCCAGCGAAGCAGCGTCCATGGCTTGACTGTATCACCCCGCGTCCCTATGCTCAGTTGCCGATGACCGCTTCACCGCGCAACGCCGAACAAACTCTCACCGTCGCCGCTACCGGAGCCAGTGGCGCCATCTTCACGCGCGCCCTGCTGCGGATCGTCGAACGCGATCCCCGGGTGAAGACGGTCAATTTCATCGCCTCCGACAACGCTCTTCGTGTGTTCGCCGAGGAACTGGAAATCAAGGGCCGCAGCGGCCTGGTCGAGAAACTGATCGACGCGACATCCAAAAAAATCCGGCAGCAAAACAACGACGATATCGGCGCCAACGTAGCCAGCGGTTCTTATCCCACCAATGTCATGATCGTGCTCCCCTGCAGCATGGGCACCCTCGCCGGCATTGCCAACGGCCTGGCGCGCACCCTGATCGAGCGCGCCGCCGATGTCTGCCTGAAAGAGAAGCGCCCGCTGGTTCTCTGCGTCCGCGAGACCCCGCTCAACCGCATTCATCTGCGCAACATGAGCTGGGCCGCGGAAGCCGGCGCCGCCATCTATCCCATGATTCCCACCTTTTACAACCGTCCTCAGACCATTGAAGATCTGGCGCATCAGTTCGCCTGCCGCGTGCTGGCCTTCATCGGCCTGCCCCAAAACGATGCATATGTTTGGGGCGACAAGAGCTCATAAAGGCCTACAGATGCGGAGTAAATGTGAAGTCTCACTCTCTTCCTGTCTCCGTGTCTCCGCGGCCGCTTTTTGCAAATGCCTTTGCAATTACATCCAGCGCCGGCCTCTCCAGCCTGAACTTTCCCAAATCGCTTTTCTCGGCCCACTCAGCCTCCGCGGCATCAGCGCCCGCATTCAACTTGCCCTCGCGCACGCGGCAGAGGAAATCCACCAGCACGTAGTGGTACTGAGTGCGGCCGGCGCTGGTGGTGACGATGCGATCAAAGACTTCCAGCACCTCGCCCGCTTCAACTACCAATCCCGTTTCCTCGCGAGCCTCGCGTTCTGTCGCCTCGCGCAGCGTCTCGCCCAGTTCCACTACGCCTCCGGGCAGCGACCACTGTCCCTGAAGCGGCGGCGCTGCCCGCCGCACCAGCACCACGCGCGATGCCTGATCGTCAATGATCACTGCGCCCACGCCCACAATCGGGCGCTCGGGGAACTCGCGCGGGCTGGGCATCGGCGTCACGGCTGGGTGGAGAAGAAATCGCGGGGCGTCAGGTCAGTGATTCTCCATCCTCCGGTGGATTTTTCGCAGACTACGTGCAGTTGCGCCTGCTTGTGCAGGACCGGCAGGCGATCGTCAGTCATGTCCGCCTCCATCTCCATCGTCACCTCGGCCACGCCGGTTGCTCCGTCCGTGGATGTGCTGAGCACGTTGTAATGCACGCGGATGGTTCCCGTTTGCCCGAAGAAGGAAAGAATGTTCTGCTCAAAAATCGAGCCGTTGCGCATGCGCTCCAGGTCAAACGCGCTCAGCATCTTCCGAGAATTGTGCGCAGCCAGCCCCGCGGCCACCTGTCGCAGCACCTGCGTTGCCTCGCGCTCGCTGAACGCGTCCGCTGGCGCTGCTCCCAGTGATGATTGCCATCCGGGAAGCATGCTGATCGCCAGCAGCCATGAACTGACCGGCCAGCGCCGCATCTTCCTATTTCCCGCCGCTCGCACGCTCGCCCCCTTCCGGACCATAAAAGAACACCCAGGTCAAAAAATCATCGCTGAAGTCTTCAAAGCGATGCGCCTCGCCCGCCGCGGCGAACAGCGTGTCGCCGGCGGAAAAACGCATGCGCTTACCTTCCACAACAAACCAGCCGCTGCCTGAAGCCACCACGTACACTTCGTCGCGCGCGTGCGGCTTCTGCAGGTCGACTTTCTTCGGCGCGTAGATCTCGATCTCCAGCGATCCGTGCCGGAGCAGCCCGGCGAATGGCTTGCCGTCTTTGGTCGGGACCGCCTTGCGCGCGTCGGCAATTGCGATCTGCCTCAGGGAGTCAAATTGCATGTGATCCGCTCCGTTCTGTCGCGTTCCTCAAAATCCAATGGTCTTGCCCCACTCTTCGCCGAATACCGTTCGCGAAGGATCGAAGCGTCCGCCGTAGGGCTTGTCCGTTCCTTTTCTCCTCCCGATTCCCAGCAGAGCCACCACCCGCACGCGGTCGGGAATCTTGAGCAGCGCCTTCACCTTGTCCTCCTCGAATCCCTCCATGGGCGCCGTGTCGTAGCCCAGAGTTTCCGCGGCCCACATCATGGTGGTGAAGGCGATCATGGTTTGCCGGTTGGCCCACAAATCAAAACTGGGCGCCAGGCCGCCGGCGTGTCCCGGAGCGCTGCCCAGAAAGCCGCTGATCGCCGAGCGCATGTAGTTATGCATCTGCTCGTCGCCGTAGCCGTTGGCCTTGGCCAGGCGCAGCATTTCGTCCAGGTCGCCGTTTTTCCAGCCCTGAGGATCCCCGCACGCCACCACCACGGCGCTGGCCTCCTCGATTTTCGGTTGATTGAAAGCCGCTGCGCGCAGCTTCTTTCTCTGCTCGCGGTCGCGCACCACCACGAACCGCCACGGCTGCATGTTGTAGCCGCTGGGCGCTTCCAGCCCCTCGCGAATGATCTTCTCCAGATCGGCATCGTGGATCGGTACATCTTCAAAGCTCGGCGTTGCCCGGCGCTCTTTGATTGCCTGGCTCAACAGTTTTTCTTTGGCGACATTTGCCATTGGGAATTCACTCCTCATCTCACGATCAAAACGAAAGATAGATGACCACACGCGCGGGAACGATTCTTCCATATCGTCATGCGTCGTGGCCAGAAGCCACATAAGATAGTCTCGTGACGCGCCACCTCAAAGCCCACCTGCTGCTGGTGCTGATCACCTTCATCTGGGGAAGCACCTTCGTGTTGATCAAGCAGGCGCTGGCCGAGGCCTCGCCGCTTCTGCTCAACGCGGTGCGCATGTCGCTGGCCGCGATCCTCCTTGCCATTTTCTACCGCAAGCATCTCTCGTGCCTCAGCCGCGCTGCGCTGCGAGCCGGCGCGACCGTCGGCGTCTTCCTCTTTCTCGGCTACGCCCTCCAGACCACCGGCCTCGAGCTCACTACGCCTTCCAAGTCGGCGTTCCTTACCGGTGTCTCCACCGTACTGGTTCCGCTGCTCCTCCTCATCTTCTGGAAGACGAAATCGCATCCCTGGCGCGCCGTGGGAATTGCTCTGGCTCTTGCCGGGCTCTTCCTCATGACTGTTCCCGCCGGCCCCCAAGGCTGGGCCGCATTTCAGCAGGTCAACCGCGGAGATCTCCTCACTATCGCCTGCGCGTTTGCCTTCGCCTTCCAGATCGTGACCCTGGGCCGCGCCTCCGAACGTTTTGGCTTCGAGTCGATAGCTGTTCTGCAGATCGCGGTCGCCGCGGTCCTCATGATCGTAGCTGCCCCGATTCTGGAGCACCCTCATTTCCGTCCTTCTCCCATCGTGCTGGCCACCATCCTGGTGACGGGAATCCTGGGGACTGCGGTTGCGTTTACCGTCCAGGCCTGGGCGCAGCAGTTTACGCCGGCTACGCATACCGCCCTGATCTTTACCCTGGAGCCGGTCTTTGCCTGGCTGACCTCGCTCGTGTATCTCAAAGAGCGGCTTGGAGTTCGCGTCGGACTCGGAGCGCTGCTCATCCTCGCCGGCGTGCTCGTCTCCGAACTCCTCGGGCAGGTCGCCCAGCCCGACCGCGACCTTGATCGGGCGTCTGAACCGGCCGGCTCTGCTGGATAACGCCCGGCCTTCCAAGCGCGTCTAATCGTTGGGATTCGGTAATCGCTGCCCCTCGATTTTTCCGCTGTGGCTCCGTTTATAATCTGGGTATGCAGGAGTTGGGAGGACGGGTGAGTATGAACTCGCGTTTTCGCGCTTGGGTCGCGCGCTTCAAAAATGAGCGGGCGCTTTCCATGCTGGTAGTGTTGCTGACGCTGGCAGCAGGAATTCTGATCGGCACAGTTTTGAGTCGCAGCGGCGTGAAAGGCAACTCCACCGCCGATGCCGCCTTGCTGCCCATGCAATCGCCGCAACAGCTCAGCACCACCTTCGGCCAGGTGGCCAAGCAGATTGAGCCCTCGGTAGTGAACATCAACACCGAATCCGCGCCGCGTGTTCACCATCGTCCCGGACGCCGCAGCCAGGGCAACAACGGGAATAACAACAACGAAGATCCGTTCCAGGATTTCTTCGACCGCTTCTTCGGCGGCCAGAATCCTGACGACGATCAAACTCCCTTCGGTCCTGACGGTCCCGGCAATCGGCAGCATTCTCTCGGCTCCGGAGTGATCCTCAACACCAACGGCTACATCATCACCAACTACCACGTTGTCGACGGCGCCGACCGCATCCGCGTCCGCATCAAGGACGACGAGCCCGGCATCCTCCACGATGCCAAAGTCATCGGCACCGACCACGAGACCGACCTGGCTGTAATCAAGATCGATCCGCCGAAGGACAAATCCCTGGTCCCGGCCAAGCTGGGCGATTCGGAAAAGATGAACCAGGGCGACTGGGTGCTCGCCGTAGGCAGCCCCTTCGGCCTGGAAAACAGCGTGACCGCCGGCATCGTCTCCGCCATCGGCCGCAACATCAATCCCGGACGCCAGTTCCAGTCCTTCATCCAGACTGACGCCGCCATCAATCCCGGCAACTCCGGCGGCCCGCTGGTGAACATGAACGGCGAAGTCATCGGCATCAACACCGCTATCTTCACCCAGTCGTTCGGCTACCAGGGTGTCGGTTTCGCCATGCCCTCCAACACCGTCCGCGAGGTTTACGAGCAGCTGACCGGACCGCAGCATCGCGTGTCGCGCGGCTCCATCGGCGTGCAGTTCAGCGCCCAGGCCAGCCCCGCCGTGGCCCGCATTTACGGCGTGAAGAACGGGGTCACCATTTCTGAAGTGGTCGCCGGCAAGCCTGCCGAAAAGGCCGGATTGCAGACCGGCGACACCATCACCGCCGTCAACGGCAAAACCGTCAGGACCGGCGACGAGCTCGTCAGCATCATCTCCTCCGTCAAACCCGGCAACAAGGTCGACATCACCTATGTGCGCAACGGCCAGCAGAAGCAGGCTTCGGTCTCGGTTGAAGACCGCACCAAGCTCTTTCCTGACCGCACCGAAGAAGCCGAGAATGCTGACGACACGCCGGCCGCTGCGCCTTCCAAGCTCGGCCTGAGCGTGCGCGCGCTCACCCGCGAGCAGTCTGACCGCCTCGGCATTCCCGGCGGGCAGGGCGTGATCGTCACCGAGGTTAAGCCCGACACCTTCGCTGACGATATCCAGATGCAGCCGGGATACGTGATCATGCAGGTCAACCGCCAGCCCATCAACAACGAAGAGGACTTCCGTAAGGTAACCTCCCAGCTCAAGAGCGGACAGGACGTTGTATTCCTGGTCCGGTCCGGCCGCAACGGCGGTAACATCTTTGTTTCAGGTACTTTGCCCTGATCTGTTCCTTCGGTAATCGGCTCCGGCAACATACCTATGGCGCGTGCGCATCAAAAGTGGGATGATGTCCGCGCCACATCTGTAGCGTGAGGTACATTCATTTGCGTTCACCGGCCCGCCGGGCCCTTGTCGCAGGCGCGATTTTGATTTTGGCCGCCGGACATCTGCCCGCCCAAACCTCAACCCCGCCGAAGGTCGCTTCGAAACAGCAGTCGTCCGCCAAGTCGAAGACCCATCGTCGCGCCCGCAAAAGCTCGTGGAAGCGTCACGGTCAGCAGGGAATCGAGCCGCAGCGCGCCCGTGAAATCCAGGAAGCCCTGATCCGCGAACATTACCTTAGCGGCGAGCCCAACGGCGTCTGGGACGCCCGCTCCAAAGCCGCCATGACCCGCTACCAGGCCGATAACGGCTGGCAGGCCAAGGTCACCCCCGACTCCCGCGCCCTCATCAAACTCGGCCTCGGCCCCACCTACTCCGAGAAGGACCTCTACAGAGCCGCCTCTTCCGCCGCCACTCCCAGCGCCACCGCCGGCAGCCGCCAGTAAACCTTTCTCCATCTCATCAACCTGCCTGCCAGCCCTGGAATGCACCCCTAAGCTGAGACAGGATATTTATTCCCGGAGGGCGATTTGTGTGGGTGAACCCCAAATCCGTCAAATCCTGGTCGAATCTTCGATTAAATCTGGATTGAATTTGCGTATATCCACCGGGTCCATCCGATGTAAGTGCTGTGTTTTCAGATCGCACGATCACTAGACCGCCAAATCGCCAGTGCGCCACCCCCCCACCCCCCGGTTTCAATCGATTCCAATCCACTTTAATCCAAGTCAATCCAGAAATGCATATTCCCAGGGTATTCGCCTCACTGCCTGCATAGCCGCGGGGACTCCAGCAATCCCGGCGCCCTGGCCTTGTCCGACGGCTTAATGGCTACTTTGCTTATCGTTCATTTGCCGACTGCGTCAGTTTTCAAAGAACAGTCCTTGGACCGCCCTGGGGCGGCTCGGTGCAACAGCGTATCTTATCTGTTTACGTAACGATAGTATCACGATATAGTATGCTTGTCAAGTGCGTATTCGGACCACTGGCCGATCACCCGGTCTCTTTTCCCGCGTCTTCCTCCGTGTTCCTTCGTGTCCTCTGTGGTAAGAGTTCTTTGGGTCCTGCTTTTCCGATTACGGGCGATCACGTCGGTGTCGGCGCTTTCCGATCACCCGGCCTCTTTTCCCGCGCCTTCCTCCGTGTTCCTTCGTGTCCTCCGTGGTCAAATGGTTTTCCGATCGCGGCTGTACGAGAGCGCGGCTTTTCAAAAGCGCGCCACTATCTGTAAAATAAGACTCGTTGTTCCTGGTCGCCGCGCCCGGTCTTCCCCGAGCGCTTTCCAAGCCGAAGTGGCGGAATTGGCAGACGCGCATGGTTCAGGTCCATGTACCCGCAAGGGTGTGGGGGTTCGAGTCCCTTCTTCGGCACCAATCGTTCTCCCGACCTTGAGCGTGGGATCCCTACTCCTCGCCCAACATTTCTTTTCCCGTCTTCACACGGTCTAACCCCTGGCCGCGCAGGATACGAAGCCGCATCGCAACCTCCAGATGAGTCGTTTTGACCAGATTACCTTCTCTGCGAAGCGCACAATTGTCTTAGGACCATTCCGGTCCACTAATGGATATTGGTGACGTTAATGAAACTCACAATAGTAAGCGTGCTGACAGCCCTGACCTGCCTCGGTCTCGCACAACCGGCAGCACTCGCCCAGGTGGCCGACCGGTCGCGGAATTTCTCGATCTGCATGGACGGTTTGAGATCCTGCGATCGCTCCACCCTGTCTGAGGCAGAGGCAGGTAAAGTGGCAGCCAGTGATCACCTGCGCAACGTTGCCGATTGCAGAAGGGGCTCCGACTCCTGCGATCCCTCCAAGTTGAGCCAGCCTGAGGCCGGCGCCTTGGCCGTCGCCCAGTACCGGCAGAATCTTTCCGACTGCATGCACGGTTGGCAACCCTGTGACAGATCCAAGTTGACTAAGTCCGAATTGAATAACGTTACCTTGGCGGATGTCCGCCGCAATGCGGACAATTGTAGGAACGGCTGGTCGCCGTGCAACAACTCCAAATTGACCGAGGCGGAAGCAAAAGACGCAAAACTGGCAGAGCACCGGCGCAACATCGCCGACTGCACCGGAGGGATGGAATCCTGTGATCACTCCACCCTCACGCCGCGGGAAGCAACCGTTGTCAATGCCGCTGTGCGCGAACGCAACGCCAGAAACTGCATCGAGGGTTGGGGCACTTGCGACCACAGCGCGTTGTCATCGGCAGATTCTGGCCGGGTTGCTATGGCCGAGCACCAGCGCAACTTTTCCAATTGCGTGGGCGGCCACGAATCATGTGACTACTTGCAACTGACGGCTGCTGAAAGCAAACAATTGGCTAATGCCGAGCACCAGCGCAACTATCAGGCGTGCTTCACCGGCACTGGCTACTGCGATCGCTCTGCGCTCACGCCGGAAGAGATGCGGTCAACTGCTGCCGGCCACGGATCGGCTGCCGTAATCGACAGATAACCGTCAGCATAAAAAGCCCCCAGTGTTAATGCCGTAGCCCAGGCCATCATCACCGATGCGAGTTGGCGCGCTTGGCGCTCAGATCAGTCTGTACGGCTCTTAGAAGGCTTAGAAGGCTTAGAAGGCTTAGTCCGCCGTAGCGTCGTGGATCGCCTCGCGTCCGGCGTCAACGGCTCCCTTGGCCTGTCGTTTGGTGCTGGCGACGATCTTTTTGCCGGAATCTACCCACTCACCGACTTGCTGGCGGGCATCCCTCCCCAGCGAAGCCAGGTATTCCCGGCCATCATCCACTCCGGTGGCGATGGCTTTCCGTGTCTCGCGTCCCGACTTGGGCGCAAAGAGGACCGCCACTGCGGCTCCGATACCCAAACCGGCCAGAAACCAGCCAGCATTGTTGCGGTTGTCAGACATGTTTGCCTCCTCAGGTCGTTTGCTGAAGTCATGAACGAGAGCCGCGCGTCTGAGTCATGCATGCGCACGGCCAGCCGGCAGTTTTTGGAGACTGTCGAATCCAGGACGACAGGGCGTCCCTTCCATACCAAACCTAGCAAGCGCCATCGCTGACCGTCTGTTCAATATCGCTCACAATAATTTTCTCCGCTTTCCTCAGCGGGTGAGGACATTTGTCAGTTTGACTTTGCCCCCCAATCAGCGTAGCGTCGAAACTGAGCGAGTATCCTTCCTCACTTTTCAGATTCCCTGAACTAAGTCAGCTCATCTGAAGTTTCTCTACCTTAGCTCCAGGCGCCAACCAAGGAGGTTGACTATGTTCGCTCGCCGACTTTCTATTCATCTGAAACCCAATACTCTCGCTGAATTCACCAGGACCGTGGAAAACGACATTGTCCCCTTGCTCCGCAAACAGCCGGGGTTCCAGGACGAAATCACCTTCGCCGCGCCCGAGAGTAACAATGTACTGGCCATCAGCCTTTGGGACACCCAGAAGAACGCCGAGACCTACGACACCGGCGTCTACAAAGACGTCCTCAAGATGCTGGGAACGGTACTCGAGGGCACCCCGAAAGTTGCGATCACTGAGGTTCTGCATTCGACCTTCCATCACATACGCACCGCCGCCTCAGCCGCGTGAAGTCCAGGGGCCCGCTTCCCGTTTTCAGGTTTCGGAAAGCGGCCCCTGCCGCGCCCTTCGCAGCGCAGCATTAAGAGAGGAAAATACGATGCAGAGTATCCCGCAGGGAACGACCATGGTTGAGGTTCAGATGGATCGCATCTTGGAAAGTGCAGTGGTTTTGAGTTGGAAAGATCTCCTTCACCCATCGCAACGAGGCCCGATCCATATCGAATATGCTCCCGGAACGCGGCTGCCTTATTTGAAAATTTGGCAACTGACAGGGAGAGGAGAATGGAGCCTGGTTTGTGAATACTGGATGTCGCGCGGACTAACCGATGACGGGATGACGTTCAGCAATGATTATCATTCCGCGGGCTTGGCCCATATGTTGGGAGTCATCATGCAACATCAGGACAGTTTTGCTCCTTCCCTCAAACCAGGGGCCGGTTTGATTCTGGTTACGCTGCCGACTGAGCAGGAAAACTCGATGTCAGGAGCGTGCATGAAGCACGTCTATGAGAGCTTGGGGCTCTGCTTCGCGCACATCCCCGCGGCTGCGGCGGCGTAAGTCCGGCAGCACAGCCGGCCAAAAATATCTGGCGCTTTTGGCCTGCCAGGGCGATACGACCAGCGAATTTGGGAGGTTTTTGTGCTGACAACAATCATGAAATGGACATCTCTCATTGCTCTCATTGGGGCTCTGTTCTTCTGGCGGCCCGCAGGCGGTTACGCCATCATGCTGCAGTTCGTCGTCTGCCTGAGCGCTATTCTGGTTGCGGTCCAGGCCGCCCGGTTACGCAAGCAGCTGTGGGCAAGTGCTTTTGCAGTACTCGCCCTGCTCTTTAACCCTGTGGTAGCGGTCCCGGTCCCACGGAGCGTTTTCCTGGGGATCAGTGTGATCTGCTTTACCATGTTTCTTGCGTCCGTGAGGTTCCTGAAGACGGCCCCCAGGCTTTCCGTACAGTCCATTACATATCAAGGACCGCGAAGCCAATCGCTCTGATCGGCATTGGCTGGTTGCCAGCCTGATAGACGTACAGCCAGCCGGGAGGAAGTTGCCGCATTTACGGGGATACTCAATCGTGCAGAACCACATTCAGCAGCGAGCTGTGGACCCGCAACCTGCCCTCTAAACCGCTGGAATATTGAATAAAGCCCAATCTCCTGAACCGGTTCATGAAAAAGCTCACGCGCGAGCGCGTGGTCCCGACCATTTCCGCCAGTGTCTCCTGGCTGATCTTGGGAACTGCGGTCTCGGGAATCCCATCCTTGCCAAAATGGGCGAGTAGAAGAAGGACGCGAGCCAGCCTCTTTTCGCTGGAATTGAACAGTTGGTCCACCAGGTCCTCTTCATAACGGATATTGCGCCTCAGCAGATATGCGACGAACATATCGGAGAAGGCTTGCTCCCTGTGAAGCGCGTCCATCATCGTCTTCTTCTCGATCCGCAGAAGTTCGCAATCGGTCATTGCCGACGCGGCTCCCATGCGGAGCGCCTGGCCGGCCAGCGAGCCCTCTCCAAAAAAGTTTCCCTCATCCACGATGCCGATGGTCGCTTCTCTGCCGGTCGTGGATACCACGGTGAGCCGGACTTTGCCTTTCTGGATATAGAAGACGGCGTCAGCCACATCTCCCTGGGCGAAGATTCCTTGCCTCTTCGCGACAGCGAGCGTCTTCCTGCCTCCGCCAATGGATGCCAGGAAGGCCCTGGGGTCGAATTCGCGAATCTTCTTAGCTACTGCGGCAGAACGCATCCAGCTCCTATTTTAGTCCCGGATGACCACTTTCCGTGCTTGTGGAGGGGTCCGAAGCCGTCTAATCTGAGCAATTTTGGACAGTCTGAACACACGCGCTCGTTTCACAATAACCTTTGGGAAATTTCGTCTTCTTTCAGGCGAGCTCTGACTTCTGGTCTCGCTGAAGGCCAGATTCGACGAACATTGTTCGCTCCGCAGGTCAAAATATGGATGAGATTAGAGAAAACGTTGGTCAACTACGCAAGACCCAGGCTCCTGTTGCCTTAAGTAGTCTCCAGGCCGCCCTCACAGAACATATTGAAGATATGAATAAGCGCCTTCAGGCAGGACTCGCCGTTCGACAAACGGAAACGTCATTCGAAGTCCTCGGCGCGGGGAAGCCGAATGCGCTTCTCCGCATCGGTCTCACCAGAGAAAACAATATTCACTACGCTCAGTTCGTGAAGCGGCAAAATGAAATGCAATCGGGTGTGATCTACGTTCGCGTCTCCCAGGAAGGACCTCCCGCCATTTTGTTTTCAGACTTCCCGCGCCCCAACGTGCAAGTGAGTTATCAAGAAGCCTCGAAACGCTTGCTGGACTCTTCCTTCTAAAGCCATCGGCTACTCGCTTCGTTGGCGAAGATCGCGCCAGCCTCGCCTGTCCAAAAGTGCTCATTTTGGACACTTGCATCCGCTGTACGCTTCAAGGGAGTAACTCAGGGAGAAAAATGCATATGGGAACTCCAGCCATCGATCCGCCAGTACCAAATACGCCGGCTCAGAAGGTGCAACCGAAAACGGAGCACCAGGCGCTACGAGAGCGCATGTCTGAGAAGTTCGCCGAAGCCAGAAGAGCCAAGAAGAAGGAAAAGCGCGCACGGCACAGGGCCAAGTTGAGAAGGTCGCACACCGATGGCTAAAATCGCGCCGGGGCGTTGAGGTTAAAGGGTTACAGCCCCGTGTCTGAGTCCTGTGACAACTCCGACTCCAGGGAATCGCCGCCGGCATCAGTTGCGGCCGGTTGTTTCATGATTTCCCACTCCCATTCCGTCGGTCGAAAAGTGTGGCCTGCCAACGGCTCAATCATTCTTTCCGGTCGGCAGCCACATGCCAGACAAATTGCCCCGATCGCGCCGATCGCCGTTTCTTTGGATATATCGTTTTCTCTCGTGCCGAGCGAGCCAACAACGACCGGCCCGTGACACTTGTCACAGGGAAAAGCGTAGAGATGAAGATAGTGCTTGGCGCGTGACGCGGTCCTCTCTGGGTAGCCAGCCCAGGTCCGAAGTGCTGAAGCTCCGGACGTGTCGCTTGCCGAAGAAAGCTTAGATATTGCCTGATCTTGTACTGGTGTCATCGTGGATACCTCGCATCGTTGGCAGCCTGGAGCCCTTCTTTGGAGGAGATGTTTCGCCCCGGCGCGGGCCGGGCGGCAATCTTACTTTGCCGGAGCGGCTTGGATGGTCTTAGCGGACCCTCGCGTGGCCTGCCGAAGCGCCCGGTTTCTTGCCCGCATCTTGGCTTGTTTCCTTTTGTGGATGTTCTTTCTTGCATTGGTCTTCGGCATTTCATCTCCCGTCTTGGCTTTCAATCACTGTATCCATCGTACGCCTCTTGAGAGTCGGGCGCCCAAGCTTAAAGCCAGGGATCGCTACCCCGACTCATTTCCTTTCTCCGCCCCGTGCGTCTAACCCCTGGAGGACTCTCCCCACATGACCAAGCGACTGCCGCTTCTCCTGCTCTCCCTGCTGACCATCTCCCTGGCCGCGCAAGACAAGAAGCCCACAACCCTGCGCGAAATCCTGCTCGCCGAACTGAAATCCACGCACACCAGCGCCGAGTGGTTTGTGCCCGCCAATACTGCCGTCAAGGGCCTGACACCCGAGCAGGCAAGCTGGAAAGACGGCAAGGGAAACCATTCCGTCGGCCAGCTGGCTTATCACCTGGTTTTCTGGAACACCCAGAACCTGGCCCGGCTCAAGGGCGAGCAGCCGCCGCAGAAGTTCAGCGGCAACAATGAAGAGACTTTCGACAAGTTCGACAGCAAGCTGTGGAATGACACCGTGCGCCAGCTCGATCAGGTCATGACCGACCTGGAAAAATGGGTGGAGACCGCCGACGAAGCCAAGCTGAAGGATGAAGCCCAGCGCCTGACCCACATCAGCACGCACAACGCCTATCACATCGGGCAAATCATCTTCGTGCGCAAAGAGCAGGGCTCGTGGGACCCGAAAAACGGCGTGAACTAGTTCACGCCGCCGGGTGTTCCAGTATCTCCGCCAGTGCCCGCAGCCGCTTCGCGTCTGTCTGATTCTTTGCCGC
Source organism: Candidatus Angelobacter sp. (assembly GCA_035307585.1). Lineage (GTDB taxonomy): Bacteria > Acidobacteriota > Terriglobia > Terriglobales > Acidobacteriaceae > Angelobacter. The sequence continues at coordinate 54,227 of DATGHX010000066.1, read as the reverse complement.
GCCCGCGTCTTTCGCCACGGACGGCGCCATGGCCTTCAGCTTGGCCCGCGCGCTCTTGCTCAGGTGCGAACTCTCCGCGCTCTGGATTGCTTTGTTGAGTTCCGCGATCCGCTCCGCTCCCACCGCCTGCGACCGCGAAAGCTGGTCCAGATACGCCTTGGCCACCACCAGCTTGGCCGGCCACTCGATCTTCTGCTGGTTCTGCACGTTCAGTTCACTCACCTGCACCGTCTTCGCCGCCTCGATTTCGTTCTCCGTGAGGAATTTGGTCGGCGTCAGTTCAAACACGTCCAGGCCGCGCGCGATCTCCGATGCATAGATGTGCCCGTTGTACCAGTAGGCTGACCAGTCGCCGCCCAGCACCAGCGTCTTGGCATCGATCGGCCCGCGGTCGAAGTAGGCGATCTCAAACGGGTGCGCCGTGTCGGTGAAGTCCACCACTGAGACTCCGCCCTGGTACCACGCCTGCACCTCGATATCGCGCCCCGGCACCGGAATCAGCGATCCGTTGTGGGCCACGCAGTTCTCCGTATCGCCCTGCGCCGCCGGCAGCTTGTAATAGCTGTCAAAAGTCAGCTTGTCGTCTTTCACCTCGAAGAACGCGTCCGCGCCCCACTTGTTCGGGTCGTTCGGACGGCAGCGCGCGCCCAGCCCGCCGCCCCACTCGTCGGTGAACATTACCTTGCTGCCGTCGTTCGAGAACGAAGCCGAGTGCCAGTAGGAATAGTTAGGATCGTTCACCGCGTCCACGCGCTTGGGATTGACCGGATCCTTGATGTCCAGCAGGATCCCGTTCCCCGAGCACGCGCCCGCCGCCAGCCCGATCGCCGAGTACACCGTGATGTCGTGGCACTGGTCGGTGTCTTTGGGTTTGTCCACACCTGCCTTGCCGTGCGTGCCGCCGTTGCTCAGGCCGTTCATGGCCCCGGTCCGCGGGTCGATGAACACCCGCGGGCTCGACACGATCTTGGCATCCTGCGGCGCCGCTACCGGGACTTTGATCACCTCAATGCGAAACAGTGCGGTGTTTGGGTCTTTGTCCGGCTTCTCGCCTGAGCATCCCGCCATCTCCTCCGCCCGGCGTACAAACGACGTGCCTGAGACGTAGATGTACACATTGTCTTTGTCTTTCGGATCCACCACCAGCGTATGCGTGTGCGATCCTCGGCAGGTCTGCACCGCCGCCACCTGCTTGGGGTTCCTGATGTCGGAGATGTCGAAGATTCTTACCCCGCGGAAGCGGTCTTTCTGCGCCAGCGGTGGTGGCTTCTTTCCCTTGGGCCGGTCCGGCGGCGGCGGGTCTGGCGGGAAGCCCTGCGTGCCGCAATCCAGCCGCCCGTTGGGCATCTCCACCGACATGAACAGCAGGTTCTTGTACACCGAAACGTCGCCCTGCCCGCCCGGACATATCAGCGATGTCAGCAGCTTGGTGTGCGCCGGCTGCGAGATGTCAAAGATGTTCACGCCATAAAAATTTCCCTCAAACAGATGGTTGCCTTGGAAGGCCAGGTCGGAATTGCCGAAAGCCAGCTGCGCGATCACCGGATGCATCGACTTGGGGATCTTCGTGTTGTTGCCCATTCCCAGCTGGCCGACCATCTTCTGCACCTTGGGATCGTCGGGATCGGAAGCGCCCAGCTGAAATGCTGCCGGCTTCTTGAACAGCATCAGGTGCTTCATGCCCATCGCCGCTTCGCCGGCGTCGTAGAGACCCGGAGCCAGCTTGGCCCGGGGATCGTTTACGTCCGATCCGGTCATTCCCTCCGGCAACGCCGGCGCGGCTTCCGGCATGAAGGGGTTGTGATCTTCCTCCTCGGCGTCCGCATTCGCAGCCGGCTCCTGCCCTTGCGCTGACGGTGACGGTGCCGGCGACTGCGCGCGCGAGCAGCTCACGCCAAAAAACAAAAGGAACGCAGCCATCACGATAAAAAAAAGACTGGGCACTCGGTTCATTGCTTCTCCTCTGGGTTCTTCCTCACCAACATCCCTTGCATAATCCTGATCTCCACCCGCTGCGTGTTGTCGGCGTCGGTCGCAAAGTCGAACACCTCCGCGTCCTGCCCCGCGCCCGCGGCGTCGAACAATTCCTTCACCATGGTCAACGCGCCGTTGTGGTGCTGAATCATCCCCGTCAGGAACAGGTGGTCGAAGTCGGCGCCGTTTGCCTTGCGCAGCGCCTCCATCTGTTCCGGGGTCAGCATGCCCGGCATCAGCGCCATGGCCTGTCCTGACCGGTCCATGTTCGGCATTCCCGGCATGGCCAGCGAAATCGGCTCTCCGCGCGCCGTCAGCCACCGCTTCATGAACCTGATCTCATCGGTCTGCGACCTGCTGATGCGCGCGCCCAGCGAGCGCAGGTCCTTATTCTCGGTGTGCGACTGAATCAGCGCCGTCATCTCCACCGCCTGCGCGTGATGCATGATCATGCCTTGCATGAAGGCCGCGTCGGCCGGCGACGGCGGCGGCAGTCTCGCCGAAGTCGACTCCGGCAGCCGCCGGCTTGGCTGCCCCGGCGCGCCCGGCTGCACCACGACTGGCGGCGCCGGCCCGTTTTGTTGCCCATGTGCCGGCGCGCAGATGAAGTTTCCCCCTCCGCTGGCTGCCAGAAACAGGCTGCCCGCAACCGCACAAGCGCGAGCGGATCGGAAATGGCGAGCTAACACATCGAGCAATCGGCCCTGGGCTGAAAAGAACATTTTTGTCTGGGTCAGGCTGTGTCTGGTCAGGCGCAAGTGTGCCCCGGAATACTAACATTTTCCCCGGCCGTCCCTGTCGCCTTCATAACCTTAATCAGCTTTTTGACTTTCTGCACGTGCGCACTCCCGGACTGACCAGGCTCGCAAAGAGGGCCTGCACCTGCTGCGGCGTTTCCCGCGCGCCGCGCTCCAGCCAGCATTCGGTGATGGTGATTAGCGAGGAAGCCACGAAGCGGGCGAGCGCGTCGTGCTTGAGTCCCGGCGTGTAACCCGGATCCAGCGCCAATGCCTGCCGCGCGCGGCTCTCGAAGCAGCCGCGCAGAACGCGCGGCGCGCTGCCGGCATGAGGCCCCATCAGAGCCTTGTAGATGTGCCCAGCGTTGCGCACGTGGTCAAAGAACCGGACCGCATCCAGAAGACACGGGTCGGCCGGTGACGCGATGATCATGGGCCCAACGCCGCGCTCGAACTGCGAGCGCAGCAGATCGTCCTTGGCAGCGTAGTGCGCGTAAAAAGTAGCCCGCCCCACGCCTGCTTTGCGCGTGATGTCGCTCACGCGGATCCCGCCGTACGACCGGCGAAACAGAAGCTCGACGAATGCGGCATCGATGCGCCTGCGCGTACGGATGGTGCGTGCGTCCTTGAGTTCCTTCTTCCGCCGCGTTTCCTGCCGCCGATTCGGCACACTTACAGAATTCTGTTTCGCAATTGCCACGCAAATACCGTTTCCTGTTGCGCCCGTTCCGGGCGCTTTATAGCATCGCCGTGAATGCCGCGAATTGGCGGCTGCGTCCATGGCGTGATGTGAACATGATCAAGCTGCAGCATCTTTCAAAAACTTACTATACCCCGGCGGGAGATTTCGCCGCGCTGCGCGACATCGACCTGGAAATCGCCGCCGGTGAGTTCGTGGCCATCGCCGGCAAATCCGGCAGCGGAAAATCGACCCTCCTCAACCTGCTCGGCGGGATCGACTCGCCCTCCGCCGGCTCCGTTGAAGTCGGCGGCACGGCCGTGCACGCGCTGAGCGAAAACAAACTGGCGGTGTGGCGCGGCCGCAACGTCGGCTTCGTATTCCAGTTCTTTCAGCTCCTGCCCACTCTGACCATCGCCGAAAACGTCATGCTGCCGATGGATTTTTGCCGCACTTTTCCGGTGCGCGACCGGCGCAAACGCGCGCTTGGGCTGCTCGAACAGGTCGGCATCGCGGCCCACGCCAACAAGCTTCCTGCGGCCCTTTCTGGAGGCGAGCAGCAACGGGCAGCGATCGCCCGCGCCCTGGCCAACGATCCGCCGGTTATCCTCGCCGACGAGCCCACCGGCAATCTCGACTCCGCCACCGCCTCGGCCGTCCTCGGCTTGTTTCAGAAGATGTCCGACGCCGGCAAAACCGTAGTCATCGCCACCCATGAGCGCGACATTGCCGGCCTGGTCGACCGCAGGGTAGTGCTCGCCGACGGTGCAGTCGTCGCCACCTCGATGCCGGCTCTGTCCCCGCGCGAGTCTCTGTTGTGACCACGCCCTGGCGCAAGACCCTCCGCGACCTCGCGCAGGAACGCATTCGCACCGTCCTGGTTGTGGCCGCCATTGCCGTCGGCATCGTGGCTTTCACTGCCGTCCTTTCCGTTTACGCGGTGCTCACCCGCGAGATCGACAAAGGCTATCTCGCCACCGACCCCGCTTCCGCAGTTCTGCACACAGACGCCATCGACGATGCTCTGGTAACCGCTGTCCTCGCCGACCACGACGTCAGCGCCGCCGAGCCCCGCCGTAACCTCAACGCCTCAATCAAAACCGGTCCGGTGCAGTGGCGAACGCTCGTCCTGTTTGTGATCAAGGACTACGGAAACATACGTGTCAGCAGGCTTGTGCCCGAGCAAGGCGCATGGCCGCCGGCGGCCGGCGACGTTCTGATCGAGCGCGACGCTTTTCAGGTCGCGCACGCTAAGATCGGCGACACCGTCACCATCAGGATCGGCCGCGGAGAAGAGCAGACCCTGCGCGTGACCGGCAGCGTTCACGACGTGGGCCAGCCCCAGGCGCGCATGGAGAATGCGGTCTACGGTTACGTCACGCAGGAAACGCTCGCCCGCCTCGGTGAGCAGCCGTACTTCGACCAGCTCAACATCCTGGTCGCTTCAAATCGGCTGGACGAAGGTCATATCCGCAGCGTCGCCGCCGATGTGAAGAAGCTGGTGGAAGGCCGTGGTTATCCTGTCCGTGCGGTGGAGATTCCCCAGCCGGGAAAGCACCCCCACAACGATCTGATGGGCGTGCTGTTCCTGACTATGGCCGCCTTTGGCCTGTTAGTGTTGGCCTTGAGCGGAATTCTGGTGGTGAATCTGCTCATGGCCGTCATGGCCGCGCAAGTTCGCCAGATTGGCGTGATGAAAGCCGTAGGCGGTACTCGCGGCCAGGTCGCGCGCATTTACTTGGGCCAGGCGTTGCTTCTAGGGCTGGCCGCCACGCTTGTCGCCGTCCCGCTGGGAATGCTCGCCAGCCGCGTGCTCGGTCGGTCATTCGCCAAACTTCTGAACTTTGACATCACCAGTTTCGCCGTTCCCCTGTGGGTTTATGCGCTTGTCCTCGCCGTCGGCATCGCCGTCCCTCTGTTTTCCGCCGCCTGGCCAATCTGGAAGGGAAGCGCGATTTCCGTGCGCGAAGCCCTGGCTGCCTATGGAGTGTCCGGCGCCGCCTTCGGCACCGGTGCTTTCGACCGCGTGGTCGCTGGCATTGGCGGAGTGTTTCGTCCCCTTCTGCTGGCCGTCCGCAACAGCTTTCGCCGCCGTACCCGTCTGGCCTTGACTGTTTTGGCGCTGGCAGCAAGCGGCGTGTTTTTCCTCTCCGCGCTCAACATCCGCACCTCCATGACCGCCACTCTCGACCGGATCTTTGGCGCCCGAAAATATGACCTTGAGTTGTATTTGGAAGACATCTATCCCGCAGATCAGGTCGAACGCGCCGTGCGCACGACCCCGGGCGTCGTGCGCGCCGAGAGTTGGCTCACATCGGGAGCTACCATTCCGGGCTCAGGTTCCGGCAGCGGTTCGCTTGATGGTCTTCATTTCCTTCTCACCGCGCTGCCCGCGAATTCCTCAATGATTGAGCTGCAGATCGCGCAAGGCAGGTACCTGTTGCCCGGAGATCGGGATGCCATCGTGATCAGCAGCGCTCTGGCTGCAAAATCCCGCCTGAAGCCTGGCGATACGGTCGCTCTCCGCATTGGGCCGGATCTGACATCGTGGCACGTGGTCGGTATCTCGCGCGAGGGTTTCTTTTCCACCACCGGCTACATCCCCCGGGGGTTTGCGGTCGAGAGTGGCCTGCGAATGCGAGCGGATGTCCTTCTCGCATTGGAAAAGAAGGACGGCGCATCCATCTATGCTATCCGCGCCGCGCTGGACGACAACCTTCAACGTGAAGGTATTCGTGTCAGCGGCAGCCGTGCCCAGATCGATTTCCGGTCTGCGGTCGATCAACACATCCTGATGATTTACGTCTTTCTGGTCGTGATGTCGGGGCTGATCTTGGCCGTCGGCGGTCTGGGTCTGGCCACCACCATGAGCCTCAACGTGATGGAGCGGCGGCGGGAAATCGGAATTCTTCGCGTGCTCGGCGCTTCGCCTTCCGTTGTGATGCTGATCGTCGCCGCCGAGGCCGCTGTCATCGGCGTGATGAGCTGGATCCTCTCCGCCCTTGCCGCTGCGCCTCTCAGCCGCTTGCTGGGAAACTCCCTTATGGCGATGCTGTTCAAGAGCGAAATGGATTTCGTTTTCGCCCTGCGCGGATTGTGGATCTGGCTTGCGGTTGCGGTTGTCGTTTCCGCATTCGCGAGTCTCCTGCCGGCACGCTCAGCCGCCAGGCTTACCGTCCGCGAGTCGCTCGCCTACGAATAGCTCACCTTCAGCGACTGTCCACAGTCTTCCAGGCTGGTCCCGTGCTGAGAACCGCCATATCTCACGTCGGCGCCGGCCTCAGTGTCTGACCGGGCGCGTGCTGGGCACCGAACGCGTGATGTGCGGCCTCGGTGGCCGGTGGATGATCACGTGAACCCGTTCGCGCGTCAGCCGCACGCGGCACGGCAAAAGGTCACCGCAGGTCCTTACCCGGACCTGGAGCCACACCTTCTGCTCCTGGCCGGTGATCATCCAGGCTGTGGCATTGGTAGCGTGGTGCGTCTGCTCCAGGTAGTTCGCAGCATCCATGTCGATGTCGGCCGCGTCGGAATTCATCTGCTCGCAGCCTTCCGGAGCCGCACCGCCATCCATCCGCGCGCAATAATCTTCGTCGTGTTCCAGCAGGATCTTTCGTTTGGCGCCGTTGATGAAGTAGCGCGTGGTAATCGGCGGAACCCTTGATTCGTCCGACCACCGGCTTAACTCGTCGGCAAACGCCGGCGGTAGCTCGCTCATGGCTAGATACTCTTCCTTCACCTGGCTGGAAAAAATATTGACCGCAGGCGTAGGTTCGCCATTCGTGGGATGGAAGTAGAATCCGCCCAGCGCGATGCCGTCCTGCAGGTCGATCCATAGGAATCCCCGGCCGAGAAGATATGGCCCGCTGTGCCCGGAGACCACAAAGTACCGCCCATCCCGGATCTCCACCTGCTCCCGCGAGTCGTGCAGGACCGTATCCATCGCCTCCAGCAACGGCATGTCATGGCCGTAGTGGAACATGCAGTCGGGAAGCAGGTGTTGCATCAGCTTGTGAAATTGCCTGTCGCGAACCACTTCGCCCGAGGTCGCGCCTGCGAAGCGATTAATAAAGGAAAGCTGCTCGCTCGGAATCGGGTTCTGAAAGATGGCCTTGTTGTACTGCGAAGCGTCAGCGGATTCCGCGGGAGCCGGTTGTTCGGGCCCTGGCGCGTCGGGTGATGGCGACTGTCCCTGTTGAGCCTCGGGGCCTGTAGCCGGGACGGGATTGCTCTGCGATGGTGAAGGATTCTGTTGCGCTGGTCCCGGTCCGGTTTGGCCAGCGCCAGTTGCTATCGAAAACATGGAAAGACAGACTATGAAAACCACGTGCTTCATAAATCTCCCTTTTCACTGCTGGTGACGAAATGAAAGCTTTTGAACTTGGGCACCGTGGAGCTTGGAAGAGTTACCATTGTACAGACTCTTCCTTGGGCAGAACGTCATACCTGGAATATCTTGCAGGCACATTATTTAAAGCTCAGACCAGGCAGTTTTACTTTTCCACAACCGCAACTGCATAAATCACGCTCGCAAGGTGCGCCGCATCACAGTGCGCATTTCCGTTGTCTGCAATGCTTACGACTGGCCGTCGGGTGTACGCCAAAACGGGCGACACCCATCCGATTCTCCCCCGACCTCGAATCGGCCGTCCGGAGTGCGGATCGTCACCCCTCATACGCAATTGATCGCGTGCACCTGACCTTTAGCCGCGGTTTCAAGCGCAGTTTGTGCTGATTGTGGCGCCATGTCTGTGCTAATAAACCAAAAGGAGATTCATTTTATGTTTGCACGTATGCTTCAATTCGAAATCCGTCCGGAAAAGAAGGCCGAGTTCATCACCGTTCTCAAGAATGAAGTAGTGCCGATCCTCAAGAAGCAGGTTGGCTTCCTGGAGATTCTGCCCCTCTTCCCGCTGGTGGAGAAGAAGACTGTTGTCAACATCAGCATCTGGGCGACGCAAGCCGATGCCGAGCGCTATCAGAAAGAGGTATATCCCAGGGTCAATGAGATCGTGAAACCTTTCCTGCTGACGCCCGTGACCGTCACGCCGCTGACGCTGGAGACCGAACTCTGCCAGCACTTTGAGGAAATTCTGGCTGCCTGAGTGCACCTGGAATCACGAAACCCGGAGCCGAGGCTCCGGGTTTCGCGTAAAGCTTAGTCCGTGGAACAGTCGGCGCCCGGCAGTTCGCGATGCCTATAGGTTTCTATTCAGCAGCGTCTCAACCTCGTTCCGCCGCGGCATTGCAGGAGTGGTACCCGGGCGCGTGACGGAGATTCCCGCCACCGCGCAGGCGAATCGTGTAGCGTCAATCAGGTCGCGTCTCTCAGCCAGCGCCACCGCCAGGGCGCCGTTGAAAGCATCGCCAGCGCCTGTGGTTTCCACCACTGGGCCGGCGTCCACCGCCGGAACGTGCTGGGCGCCGCTCGACCGCCCCGATCTAACCATCGCGCCTTGTCCTCCCAGCGTGATCACCACGTTGCCGGCGCCGCGCTCCAGCAGAACCTCAGCCGCCGCCGCCGCATCTTCCGGATTTGTGACTTTGCGGCCGGTGAGAGCGGCAGCTTCGCTCTCGTTGGGCGTGAGGTAATCGCACAGCGGATAGATCTTCTCCGGCAGCGACGTCGCCGGCGCCGGATTGAGGATCGTGGTCACATCCAGCTCGCGGGCGAGTTTCAGGCCGTACTCCACCGCCTCCAGATTGGTTTCAAGCTGCGCGAGAAACACCGCCGACGCTGCAATCGCCGGGCGCGCGCGCTCGATCTCTGCCGGCGTGATGTGAAAACACGCGCCGGGGAAGACCACGATCGCATTCTCCCCGCGCTCCTGGTCCACAACCACTGACGCTGCGCCCGTTGGGTATTCTGTGGTCTCGGCAGTGAATGCGGTATTTATTCCCTCTGCCGCATAAGTCTCGCGAGCCAGTTTGCCGAAGGCATCGCGCCCGAGCTTGGTGATAAACGTGACCTCGGCTCCCAGACGCGCTGCTGCCACCGCCTGGTTTGATCCCTTGCCTCCCGGCCCCAGCTTGAACTCCGTTCCCGTGATGGTATGGCCCCAACCCGGCAGGGCCGGCGTGCGGAATGCCAGATCCACTACAAAACTTCCCATCACGGTAATCTTCACCGGCTTCTGCGCTGGCGTCATGGCGTACCAAGATAACACCAGGCTTTTGCCGGTTCCCGGCGTTTGCGCGCCGGGACTCCGTCAGCCGCCCGACCGGAGAAGGCGTACACAAAAGTTTGCTGTCCGCGCGCCGAGCCGCCAGTCTGATAGGAACAAGGGATGAATCGTATCCTCATTGACGGTCTGCGATAGGTAGACTATCTTACTATGTCGAATGACTAGGGAATGACGAGAGGAAGCCTGTGACCAGCGATAAATCGGAGCTGCTGCAGGGCACGCTCGACTTGTTGATTCTGAAAATCGTAGCCCTCGGTCCCATTCACGGCTACGGCATCTCGCAAAGGCTGCGGCAGATCTCGCGCGACGTTCTGCAGGTCCCGCAAGGCTCTCTCTATCCCGCGCTGCACCGCCTGGAAAAGCGTGGCTGGCTCGCCGGCGAGTGGAGCAGCTCAGACAACGGCCGGCCCGCCAGGTTTTACAAGCTCTCCGCCACAGGCCGCCGGCAGCTTGTCGCGGAAGAAACCAGCTGGCAGCGCATCTCCGGCGCCATTCGTCTGGTGTTGCGCACCTCGGAATAGGAGCCGCACATGGACTGGTTGAAGCGTCTCTTTGCTCGCAATCGGCAGAACCAGGAGTTCGATGCCGAGCTTCAGTTTCACATTGATGAGCTGATCCGGGAAAACCTGGCCGCCGGCATGACTCCCGATGAAGCGCGACGTCGCGCCCTGGTCGAGTTCGGCGGCAAGACACAACATAGGGCGGCGGTCGACGAAGTCCACCGCATCCCGCTGCTGGAGACTTTCTTCTCCAACCTGCGTTTTGCCCTGCGCATGTTGCGCCGGGCGCCGGGGCTGGCTGCGGCGGTCGTGGTGACTCTGGCGCTGGGCGTAGGCGCCAATACCGCCGTGTTTTCCGCTATCGATGCCGTTCTGCTCCGCCCCTTGCCTTTTCCCCATGGCGATCAGCTCATGCTGCTCCGGCAATACGACCGCAAGCTCAAGGGGACGTCAGAGTTCGTTGCCCCGGTGCGTCTCAATGATTGGTACCGGATGAACTCCACCTTCCAGAGCATCACCGGCTACTACAGCGAAGACATCTCGGAAACCTCAGGAGCGCTTCCCGAAAAGATCACGACTGCCTGGGTAGCGCCACATTTCTTTGAGGTTTGGGGAGTGCCGCCTGCCCTGGGACGAACCTTCAGCGCCGAAGAGCTGAAGTTTGGCGGCCCTGTCGCCGCCGTGATCAGCGACCGCCTCTGGCGCCGCCGCTTCAACGCCGATCCCCGCGTGCTTGGACAGAAGCTTCACTATGGCAAGTTTGGCGCGACCATCGTAGGCGTGATGCCGGCGTCTTTTCTCTTTAGCGACCGTACGGTTGATATCTGGCAGACGGTACCAACCGACTCTCCTTATTCGCAGAGCCGCGAGTCCACTTGGTACACCGTGGTGGGCCGTCTCAAGCCGGGCGTAAGCCTGGAACAGGCGCGATCGGACATTGCGCTGGTGCAATCGCAGCTCGAGGTGCAATTCCCGGCCACCGATGCCAGCCTCAGCGTGAATATTTCTCCGCTGAAAGAAATTACCGTTTCCCGGTCCCGCCAGTCGCTGTGGATTCTCTTCGCCGGGGTCACTTTGCTGTTGCTGATCGCCTGCTCCAACATCGCCGGGCTGCTGCTGGCGCGCTCCACCCAGCGTGCTCAGGAGATCTCCATCCGTTTCGCCCTGGGGGCAAAGCGCAAAGCGGTGGTTGCCCAGCTCTTGACGGAAGTCTTCCTGCTCGCCTTGCTCGGCTCACTCGCCGGACTCGCCCTGTCGGGTGTGGTCGAGGGAGTCTTTCGTTCCATGGCCCGCGATCTGCCGCGTGTGGACGAAATTTCCATCAACTGGCGCATCGTCATCTATTCGCTCGGCTGCTCGGTGGCTACCACGTTCTTCTGCGGTATTTTTCCCGCGCTGCGCTCCACGCACAGCAACACTGCGGCGTTCCTGGCTCATGGCGGCAGAACTCAGGTGTCGACGCGCGGCTCGCTGCATTGGGCCTTGGCGGGCACGCAGATCGCTCAGGCGGTCACGCTGCTGATCTCCGCAGGACTATTGGTTCGCAGCATGCGCGAGTTGGGGCGGGTGATGCCGGGCTTCGATCCCAGCCACGTGCTGAACCTGCATATCAGCGCCAGCTGGGGAGAGACCGTCGACATGAAGGGATTGACTCAACGGATCGATCGCACGCTGGATGCTCTCCGGGCCACACCCGGAGTGGAGGCCGCAGCCACTTCGGCGACCCTCCCCGGCGTAACTCCCGACCGCCCGGCTGAATTGAAGGTTCTGGAAGGCGATCTCGATCCCAGCCATAAAATGGTCGTCGACAATCGTTTCGTCTCCGAAGGTTATTTTTCTACGCTGCAGATTCCCATTCTCGAAGGGGAGGCCTGCAAGAACACCGCCGGGCCCACGGGCATCGTGGTCAACCGCAGCCTGGCCGACAGTTACTTCTCCAGTCAGCCCGCCATCGGACATCATTTGCAGTCCACCGCTTTTCCCAGCTTTCCCCAGACCGGAGTCATAAGAGGGATTGCCGCCGACGTCCGCGAGCAGGGCATCAATGCGGAGCCGATGCCTACCGTCTACTGGTGCATCAGCGCGCCTTTGCCCGATCCTAACTACCTGATCCGTACCCGGGCCGAGCCCATGGCCATGGCCGATACGCTGCGCCACGTCATCAACCGGATGGAACCAACCCGCTCGGTATTCGACGTCACTGCACTCGATGACTTGCTGAGCAACAGCCTTGCCGAGAACCGCCTGCGCACCATTTTGCTCACTCTATTCGCTGTGATTGCGGTTTGCATGGCGTCAATCGGTCTCTATGCCACTCTGGCCTATCTTGTCGGAGTCCGCCACCGCGAGGTAGGACTGCGCCTGGCCTTGGGCGCCCAGCGCTGGCAGATCGGGGCGCGCTTCCTTTCGCAGGGAATGCGTGTTTGCCTGCTGGGGTGCATTTTCGGGCTTGCATTCGCAGCCGCGTCGGCGCGGGTGCTGGCGGGATTGCTTTACGGAGTCTCGCCCTACGATTTATCCACCATCGCCGCGGTTGTGGCCCTGGTGCTCATCGTCGCGGCCTCAGCCATGTTGATTCCGGCTCTGCGCGCCGCCCGCACAGATCCCATGGAAGCGCTGCGCGAATCATAGAATTGTTCAGCGTGACTGCCTACCTCAGGGATGGCGGTGCAGTACGTGCGTCGCGATGTCCGGCCAGAACTCGCGGAACACGTTGGTGAGCGCATCGCGTCCCATGGCGTAGCCGTATTTCACGGCAAGAGAGCCCAGGGTGTGGTCTTTGCTCGGATAATACGAGAGGGAAACTCCCTGGGCCATCCCGCGCCCCAGCACTTCGGAGAAATTGAAGCTGTTGTGTCCTTTGTAGTCGGGCGTGATCAGGATTCGCGTCGAGGAGTACACCGCGCGCTTGAAGAATCCGCCTTCACCTTTGGCGTAGTAGCGCTCGTCCTGCCGAAAAATCGTAGGCAGCGCAAAAATAACCAGGTAGTTGCCGTCAGTCTTATCGAGATAGCCGCGCCAGTAATATCGCCCGAATCCTGCCACGCCTTTGCCTAGTTGCGGGTGCGCGTCCGTGCCCTCAGCCAAAAGCGAGGTAATGCCGACAAAGACAAATGACGAATAATCAAAACTGTTCTTAGTGGCAATCTTGAACGCGTCCCCGGCGGTCGGCGGTGGCGGGATCGCTCCCGCGCTTACGGCGCGATAGTTGGGCATGAGGCCAAGGATCCGCTTGGGCTGCTGCTTCGAAATGGGAACATCCGAGGAAACCGTCGGGCCCATCTGTGCCGTGGTCGCAGGATCGCCTGCAGCAGGCGTAGCCGGCGGTGATGCCGCGTCCCCTGGCTGGGTCTGTGGCTGGGTGGCTGTGCCGGGATCTATGGCGGCATTCGCCGGTTGGCTCTGCGCCTGGTTGGGGGCCTTCTGTTCTTGTGACTGGCTCGTGGACCCTTGGCCGGACGCGGGCGCAGCCGCGGGTGTGGGAACATCCTTCTCTTGTGCGAATGCCAGACAAGCGCACAAGCTCAACATCACAGCGACTAAACAGCGCAAGACTTCCTCCGTTTGGCACCGCCCCTTGAAACCCTGATATTAACCAGCGGCTCCGAACTGACCTGTAAGAAGGAAGTAAAATCGCGGGGACGACCGAACCGCCAATAACAGGTTTCTAAGGGACTGCCTGCAATTCGTCGGCCGAATCTGTATATCTTTTTCAGCTCTGACTTACTGAGATTTTATCGTTCCCTGGAGCCTTCCACAAATCCGGGAGTGCATGACCCGGAGGGATCGTCATTATGATGGTGTAATAGGCCCCAATTTACGAACTCGGACCGCAAGGCGGTTCAGGTGGTCGGCTTCTTCTTCTCAGGCGACCTTGCGTTCCTCGAATTCCGTAAGAGCAGCTACCCCGGCCATGACCAGGGATTGCGTCCGGAAGAACGTCTTTTCTTTTTCGTCCTCGAAGGCAAGAAATTGCGGCATGGCGGCCGTCATGCTGGAGAGCCCCAGATCCACTCTCTTGCGCATTGGAAAACTGATCAACCGTTTTACGCCGCCGGGATAATCGGTGAGTGCAGCGACTCCGGCCTGGACCGCCCCACACGCCAGCGCCGCTAGTGCCGCGCGTTTGTTTCTTCTCCAGAAGAAGGCTGCGCCGGCAAGGAAGACAGCCGCCGTCGCGTAATCGATTGCGGCGTGCACCCTGGGCGAAGCGACCTTGGGCATGACTTTTCCCATGAGCTGAACGGACTTCTGGAGCAGCGGCATAACGGTTCTCCCTGGATTATTAAGATGCTTTCGCGCGCTGGCGTGCCCGCTTTGTCTGGTATCTTCTTTCCTTCCCGCTGCGACGGCAAAATCGGCGAATCAAATTGACCGAGCTCTCTGCCGGCCGGTGGAGGCGAGAAAGGACCAGGTGAATGCCTTTGAGTGCGCGTGACAAGCTTCCCGCTCGAGTGCTGCGGAGCGGAATGAGTCGAGTTCGGATGCCATGGCTGACTCTCCTGGCCGCGATGGCCCCTTTCTGCGGCCTCGGGGATCGAGCGTCGGCGCAATCGCCGGAGCTCTCCATGCGCGAGTTCTCCTCGGGCCAGATCAAAAAGGGAGTGCGCTCCATCGGATTCGGTGGCGACGGCGCGACCTGGGGCAATTACGCCCTGGTCTACCGCGATGCCGATACGGCGCTGGTGGACTACGGAGACACGCACTATACCAACGGCAATGACTTTCATTTTTCCGCCGTTGGCCTGACTACGGCTGATCTCTGGCACGGCCTGGCGGTTTATGCCATCGCCATGTTCCAGGGCACCAACGATGTCCATTTCAACGCCCGCTCTCCCGGGCTCGGCCCGGCGGCGGTACCGCTGGTCGGCAAAGGGTCCGATGACGCAATCTTCGTGAAGATCGCCATGCCGGTGACCCGGGGGATCTCTGTGGGCGGCCTGCTGTCTCACGAAACCTCGCAGTTCAACGCCGCGCCGGGTACGGCCAGCACACTCCAAACCGTCCACTACCAGACCAGGTGGCGGCCTTCCGGCGGCTTCGGCCTCACCTGGCAGCCGGACAAAAAGATGCTGTTCGGCTTTCGTGGTCTCTTGAACAATGACCTGGAGCAGCGCACCGATCCCCTGGGTCTTACTCAAGGGAAGGTGCACAGCGCCGAGTTCCGCCTCGGAGGCTCCTACCTTCCGTGGAAAGGAGCGGTGCTGGATGTTGGCGGAACGCGGCTCGAGCGCCGCAACGCCCTCGCCGGCACGCATACTCTCGTCTATCACCCGAACCTGGGCTTCGAGCAGGCACTGCTGCAAACTCGCCTGGTCCTGCGGGCAGGTGTTGATGAAACATCACCTACGGCTGGATTCTCGTTCAAGTTTAACCGTTTCAAGCTCGACGCCGCGTACGTCGACAACATGGCGCGAAGCCGGGTTGCCAATCTTTTCGGAATGCACAGCAACAGCGTGCTCTTTACATTTACTGTCGACTACAGCCGTCCCAAGTGCCCGCAGTCAAAGGAGCCCTGCCGTCAGAGCTCGCCACCGCCGAAATCGTGAACGGCTCGCTCCGTGCTCGAGTCGGGGCCGAACACACAAAAGGCGCAAGCCATGGCGTCATGATTGCTACCTGCCCACGGTCGCATAGAAGGCGTTGTTGCCCGTGCGCAGGTCTTTGCCGTAGGAAAAACCTGCCTGCACGCCCAGCGCGCGAACTTTGAGCTGTACGCCCGTGTCCCACAGCCATTTCTGTGAGCCGAAAGCGGGTAGGGAAGCATTGGTGATCTTTCCTGTGTCGAGCAGCGGGCCCAGCTTGAGCGTGAGAAAACCGTTGGAGTAGATGTTCTTGTCGGTTTCCCAGTTGGCGAGAATAAAGTTGCGGCCCAGTGGCGCGCTGCCTTTGCGTCCGTCGCGTGTGCCCACGTGGCCGTGCATCCACAGATCGTTATCGCGCTCCAGACCCAGCATGAAAAGTTCGTCGAATGAAAGCTGGCCGAAAGTCCTGGCTGCGCGCAACTGCCCGTGGGTTTCGAAATCGTCGCCGCGCGCGCGGGGAAACCAGCGAGCGTCCAGCGCGCCCTGCAACCGCTCGAAGGACTGCGGTGACGTCGACCACAGCCGGGCCGCCTCGGCGGCTCCCGAGCTCGACATGGAGAATCGGTGCGCGGCTGAGCGCCACAGTTCGTAGCTCGCTCGCAATGTCTGCTTGATTTGAAAGCCCTGCGCCAGCATCTCCGGTGGCAGAGCGAACTGGGGTATGGCATTCCGGTAGTCGCGATGCGAAAGCTCTGTCTCTGTCGACCACTTCCAGCGGGCTCCCACGAGCCGGGCAATCTCGGCCTTGAAAACATCGCGGCGCATGTTCACTGCCAGCAGCGGAGGCTGGCCGCGCGGTCCAAGAACGTCCCAGTTCTCATTGCGCAGATCGGCGGCGAGCGCGAAATGCCATCGCGGATCCCGCCACAGCGGGCTGGAGAGGCTGGCGACCAGACGGCGTTTGTCCGGGTCCCAGCGAACCAAGGAGGCCAAATTGATGGCTGACCGGTTCAGGTTGTAATACTCGGGAGTGACCTCCTGCAGCGGCAGGCCGCGAAAAGTCCGCAGCAGCCCTTCGAACCACGTCGATCCCCATCCGTTCAGCTCCTGCCCCCGGAAGACGCTGTCAAACGTTCCGTCCCGGCGCGCGACCAGATCAAAGCGATAGACAGGAAAAATCTCCAGCGACTGCACGCGCGCCTCGCTGGCGAGCAGCTCGTTGAGCCCCAGGATCCTGGCGGGAGCGAACGCAAAAGCATGGTCCAGCAGCGCCGGCCGCACCCGGGGCTCGGGCTCGCTGCGCAGCGAAGCCACCTGCGGCTTCTGTATGCGGTTCCAGTGTTGTACGGCGGCCTCGGTGTTCCCGCGGAGATAGTAGATCGTGGCCAGGAATTCGTGCGCGTACGCGTCGCCGGGGTCCAGGCGCAAGGCCCGATGCAGGTAAGCAACGCTCAGGCTCCCGTGCTTCTGCTTGAAGGCCACGCCGGCCAGCTCCAGAGGGAAGCGTTTGTCGCGTGGCGCCAGGCGGCAGCCGGCAAGAAACGATGCTCGGGCCTCATCCCAGCGCTCCAGGTGGGCCAGGGCAATCCCCCGCTGGTAAGCAAACTCAGCGGAATGCGGAGCCGCTTCAGGAGGCAGGTCGGCCAGTTGTTGCCAGCGTTCCTGCTCGAACAGTTGTCGCGCGAGCGACTCGGGACCGCTCAGCGTTTGGGCGCTTATCCTAATGAAAGAGAGAAGCCAGGCGACTAAGAGCAGGGAACAGGTTGCTGCCCGCGAACTTCGCGAACCGCTCACTCTTGCGATCGCGGGACGGCCAGCAGGGTCCAGCGGTCCACTGCGCTCCATTCCTTCTCAAATGCGCCGCGATCTTCCTTCAGCAGCTTGCGCTGCGCGGCGTCGTTGACGATCACTACGTTCTGGTTCCAGTCCAGTCCCACCACCACCACGTAGTGCAGCGCACTCTCCGCCGGGAGCGGCTTGAGGGCCACGATGAGCGGGCGGCCTTTTTCCAAATGCAGCTTCAGGTCCTCCCAGGTGCCGCGAAAAGCAAAAGTCCGGAAGCCATGGTCCTGAAAATAGCGCTGCATGTCGGACGCGCGAACGCCGTGGTCCTTTGCCGAGTAGAGCTCCCGCTGAATTGTCTCCGGGTCGATGGTCGCGGTCTGCACGGTGGCGGTCGGCGCAGAACTTGCGGGCTGGGCGGAGCGCGTCTGCGCTGCCTGCCAGTATTGCATCACCATAGCAATGCTCGCCGCGCCGCAGCCGTTTTTCTCCTGCTTGAAGAAGGGAACGTCAATCCACACGCCGGGGTCTTGCGCAAGACAAAGCGTTCCGCAGAGACCCAACATCAGGCTGAGTCTGCGCGGAACGCGATTCATGGAACAACTTCTAGCGAACGGCAACGATGATCAGCACGATCACGGCGATTCCGACGACAATCCAGATCAGATCCCGATCACTGAGGGAGCCCGCAGCGAAATCGACCTGGGCTTTGTTCGCGCGGGCAGCAAGCTGCGCCAGATCCTGATCGTCCAGGGCTGATACCGCGGTCTTTACCTGGCGCGGATCCATTTGCGCCGACTTGATGGCCTTCTCTGCCGCCGGAGTGGAGAGAAATTGCTGCAGAGTCTCAATGTTGTGCTGGCGTGCCTGCGAAGCGGACATTACCTCGCGTTGCAGATCCGCCGGGCTGACCACGTGGTTTTGCGCGACCATGTCAGCGGGAACCAGAAAAAGCATGGCCAAGACTGAGGCAATCAACGCACGAACCGATTGCCGCACATTCAATTGCATAGTTAGCTCCTCAATTGATCATTCCGGCCAGAAAAAAAGTATACACGACGGCCGGGACCGCAATTTGCGCGGAACCTTTCTGTGATGCATCTGCCAGGATCAATGGATGCAGTTCCGCGAAATTATTCAGCACCAGAGTTCAATGGCCCTTCTCGATCGTTTGGACGTCCGGCCGGCCGTCATCCGCGCCGAGATTCACCGTCTGGAAGGTGTCGTTAGCCTGCGCGATGTGTTGGACTCGTACGGGTCTGATTCCCTGTGAGACTCGTCGCATCAGAGCCCGGCGCGACTGCAGGCGCTCGGAAGAAATACTTCTCTTCTTTTCGGAACGGCAACCGCTGCCGGAGGCTTCTTTCGTCTTTCAGTCCTTTGCCCGTGAGGAACGAGCATACGTCGAGATGATGGTTCAGGTGCATGGGGTGGGCCTTGGTCGCGCCCGCGGGAACATCGAACACCAGCAGCCCCCCGGGCTTCAATAACGATGCGAGGAACGCCAGCTCCCCCTGAAGATCTGGAAGATGTTCCAGCACATCGAAGGAAAAGACTGTATCGAAGCCTCCTGTGCGGGAGGCTGCTGCGATCAGGTCCTGTTTGGCATGAAAGAATTGCAACGCCAGCCCCTGCTCGGCTGCGCGCCTGCGCGCGAAATTCATGGTCGCGCCTTCCACGTCGTAGTAAGCGGCCGGCTGGCCGCGCCGCGCGACTTCTAAAAGGACTTCTCCATTGCCGGCTCCGTAATCCAGGCAGGCGCCTTTCGCGTAACTCAGGACTTTGAGATTAGACCGGATACGCTTGTACTCCAGGTTGTAAGCGGAAATCGCGAAGAGATACAGCTCCGAGTTGTCGCGGTACCACTGCGCCATGCTCTCTGGATCCTCTTCCGGAGGCGCCTCTGCGGTCCAATTCCTGGCCAATTCCTGATTGCTGGTGGCCCAGAGTTGCACGATGCGCTCCTTGGGATACCCGGTAAAGTCCATCAGTTCGCGCATGGCCTCGCTGGCGTTGCGTGCATTCTGCCGCTGCGCACGCCGCACCAGGGCTGCGGTCGCCATCGCCGACGCCACAACCAGGACGCCGCCGGCCGCGAGAAACCACGTGTCGTACCCGTTGCGTAGTTGGCCGCCAAGCAGAACAAAACAGCCAAAGCTGCTGTTGAAGATCCCCCACAGGATGGGAGATCTCTTCGCGATCACCACGGAGAGGTGTGCGAACGCGGCCACGACTGCCGCGGCCACCAGCAGGCTCAGTTTGCCGGCAAAAAGTAAGACCGCGCACATCGCCAGATCGCGCGCGGAAAAATAGAGTGGAGAGAGGTCCTTGCCGAATCGTCGCGCCAACAGATTGCTCATCAGCAGCCAGGCAATCGAGGCGCCGAGCACCAGAGCATCAGCCAGGCTGGATACGGAAAGGCCGCCGAGGACCAGCGCAGCACCGATAATGCGCCAGCGTATCTTGATCTCCCAGCGTAAGGGCTTGTCCGGCGTGACGGTGAGATGGAGATAATCCGGCGAGTAGTAGATGGAAACCGCGAGGGCGATCGTTGCCAGCGCAAACTCGATCGCGACCCACAGCCGCGTCCAGGGAAGCGTCCACAGGCAGGCAGCTGCTGAGATCAAAACCAACGCTGCCGCTGCCGCTCCCCACAATCTGCTGCCGACAAGGTAATTCTGTTGCTCCCGGTAGCGCACGTGTCGATTGTAAATGTCTTAAGCGCTACCTATTTCGGCAGCTTGGCGGCCAGCACGTCAACTTTTTCGATGACCGGAGGCTTGGCCAGAAGCTCTCCCGCCTTGGCCATCAGCGCGGCAGCCACGCGCCCTGACAGGTGGGCCTGGCGGCCGGCATCGTTGGGAAATGTATCGAAGATTCCGAACGTAGAAGCGCCCATGCGGATCGCATACCAGGTGGTGGTGGCCGGTTCGCCCTGGACGATGGCCAATCCTCCGCGCAGGAAACTCTCCACCTCCGCTTCCTTTCCCGCTTTAGCTTCCAGCCGAACCAGCAGTGCTACGCTTGCCATGATTGCCTCTCTTTCCTTAAAAGCAATGAGCGGAAATTGTACACGAGCGGGGCGGAAGGCTTTCAGCGGCAGCGACGAAGCTTACCCTGCCCATGCAGCCGAGAAGCGCGCGCTGGCGTATTTCGATTGCGAGTTGGGCATGCGGATCTTATCGACAACTTTGCGCGTGCGGGCGTATGGTTCCACGAGCTGCAGCACGCGCTGATGCTGGGCGTAACTCTCCACCGTTCCCGTCAGAGTGATGTTCTGGTCGTCCACCACTGCCTGCACGTCGGCTCCGCTCAGGATTGGATCGCCGCTCAGCACCGATTGCAGATTGTCCTGAATCTTGCCGTTGGAATCGCCTTTGGCCTGGTCCTGCGCGCTGTCTTGAACCGGGCGGTCACAAAAAGCGATTGAGGGAGCCAGCAACAGCGCCGCGAACAGAGCAAGCCGCTTCATGTGGAGAAGTCTCCTCGCTATATAGAAAGATGTCTTGCGAGGAGGCGATGTTGCCAAGCTCGCGGCAGTGCGTCTCCCGTTGTGCGCGCGGGCCAGGCAAGCCGTTTACGATGCACTAGCTATTCCTGCCCGCGGCACATACACTTTTGCGTCGTATGCATCCTCTCGACAATCCCGCTTGGTCGGCGCTGACGACGCATCAGGCAGCGATTGCGCTGGTGGAAGGCATGGCCCGCCGCTTTCCCCCGGAGATGGCGGTTCACGGCGCCATCGCCCTGCCCATTCCCCCGGCCTGGGATTCACTGGCGAGGCTGGCTCGCGCGCCGGTCGGGCTGTTTACCCATGAGCCACTGCAAACTCCGCCCGGCTGGACAGTCACCCGTCACGTTGAACTGGTGGAGATGGTGCATGGCGGCGGCCAGGACATCCCATTTTCGGGGGCCCGGGCAGACGTAATCGATCTGAAAGAGGCGGACCTCTCGCAGATGTCGGTCGTCTACGAGGCCACGCGGCCGGGAAGGAAACTTTGCCAGCGCATCCAGAAGCTCGGCCCGTTTCTCGGCATTCGCGCTGACGACAAGCTCGTGGCCATGGCCGGCCTGCGCATGCACGTTCCCGGATATCGCGAGATCACCACCGTCGCCACCATGCCCGGATACGAAGGCCGCGGCTACGCCATGGCGCTGGTGGGAGCCCTGGTGGAAAAAATCATCGAGCGCGGAGAGACTCCTTTTCTCACCGTCCGCACCGACAACGCGCGCGCCATCGCCATCTACAAGCGCCTGGGATTTCGC
Organism: Candidatus Angelobacter sp.; assembly: GCA_035307585.1. GTDB lineage: Bacteria > Acidobacteriota > Terriglobia > Terriglobales > Acidobacteriaceae > Angelobacter. Next base: position 32,579 of record DATGHX010000066.1, on the reverse strand, counting down.
GAGCGAATCCACCTGCACTCCACCAGCGTAGTGGCCGGCAATGGCTAGGGTCGCGCTGTCCTTCCCCCGGTTTTACAGCCGGTGCAGTTAGGGCTACAATCCACTGCAAACCAATGCCTCGATCCGAGGATGTATAGGAGACAACAAAAATGATTTCTGTCCGCAGACTTGCCGTCACGGCCGCGGTCGTGATGGGAATGGCGCTGTGTGCTCTTGCCCAGGACGCGCCAAAGCCCGGAGTCGTTAGTGCCGCCTCCACCAAGCTGGCTCCGTTGCCCGTGTTTCCCTCCTGCTTGACCCTTGCCCCGCAACGCGGGGATCCATTCAAAGGACCGGCGGTCATCCTGATCAAGATGACTTCCGGATGCCAGGTGGTGTGGCACTGGCATACCGCAAACGAAGCCCTGATGATGGTCAGCGGCAAGGGGAAAGTCGAGATGAGAGATGAAGGTTCGTCGAGCCCCGTGGCTCCCGGCGATTACGTTTACCTGCCCGGGAAGCACGTGCATCAGTTCACTTGCAGTGCCGCCTGCACCTTCTTTGACGTCACCGAAGGCGTCTTCGACATTCATTACGTGGATAAGGACGGCAAGGAAATCCCTGTCGACCAGGTGGTGAAGCCGGCCGCAAAACCCGCCGGCAAACCGGCCAAGAAGTAGCCCCACCCGTTTGCGAAGGGCAGCCGTGCCGCTGCCCTTTCACTGTCTCGGTCTTGCCGTACTTCTTTCCCCTGCTTGATTTCTTTCGCCGCTCTCAGGCAATCTCCTGACTGGAGATTTGAAAACTCATGATCGTCAGGCTCTCTACCGCTCTGTTTTTTGTCTCGTTTCTAATGTTCGTCGCCAATTTTGGGATGGCCCAGGAAGATCCCGCGAGAAAGCTCGCCGCGTTTGCAGGGAAATGGCAATCGGAGGGTACTTTTGCCAACGGCAACCAGGTGGCTTCAGCGCTGGAATGCCGCTGGTCAGTATTGGGCGATTTCCTGCTCTGCGAGCAAGCCATCAAAATGTCCGGCGGCGATCATCACCAGCTGACCGTTTACTCCTACAGCAGCAAAGACCAGAACTACAGCTACACCACCATTGGAGATCCCGGAGCTCGGCCTACCAGCGGCCTCGTCCAGATCAACGGCAATCTCTGGACCTATGCCACCACCTTTGAGAATAACGGCAAGACGGTGCAGGTCCGGACCACCAATGAATTCACCAACCCGCGCACCGAAGTTTTCAAAGTGGAATCCTCTGACGATGGCGGGGCGACCTGGAAGACGCAACTTCAGGGCACCGCGCACAAAGTAGGCGACTAGGCCCATGTTGCAGCGAATCCGAACCACTGTCCGCAAGATTCCCCGCGGCAAAGTTTCCACCTACGGGGCTGTGGCCCGCGCCGCCGGCTTCCCCGGCGCTGCGCGTCAGGTGGTGCGAGCTCTCCAGTCCTCGTTTGGGCTTCCCTGGCAGCGCGTGGTCGCCGCCGGAGGCCGCATCGCTCTGCCCGGCGAGCGCGGCCTGGAACAGCGCTTTCGTTTGGAGGCTGAAGGCGTCAAATTCAGTGGCAAGCGCGTGCGCATGAAGGAATTTGAATTTAAATTCAGGAGAAGCAGATAGCCGCCATGGTGGACAATTCCGGACTCAACCTGAACCTCAGCCACCTGGTCGACTACACCGGCTGGGAGCGGCAAAAGTGGCATGAGTGGCTGGCCCGCCACGGTGACGCCGTCTTGAAGACCAGCGTCGGAGAGCATGGCGACGGCCGCTTTCAAAGCGTAGGCGACTACATACGCCACATCTTTTCGGCGGAAACGCGCTATGTCGACCGGCTGTCCAACCGGCCGCTCACCGACACCGCGTCCGTCGCCAACGACAACATCGAAAAACTCTTTGCTTTCGGCCGGCAGAGCCGGGAAAGCCTGCGCAAGTTCCTGGAAGTCTTCCCGCCAGGGAACTGGGACACGCCGCAGGAGCTCAAGATCGTGAACTCATCGCTGACGGTGACGCCGAGGAAGATCATCGTGCACACCTTGCTGCACGAGATCCGGCACTGGGCGCAGATTGCCACGCTGTTTCGCTTAAACGGATTGAAGGGCGATTTTCACGATTTTCTCTTCAGCCCCGTGCTTGGCGGAGAAATTAAAAGGGCGACCGGCACATAGCCGTCGCCCTTTTAAGAGAATGCGATCTTTACGCAGCTGCGGTCGGCGCAAGCGATCGCCAGGCTGATTGGCGGATAAATTTCTTCATCACATTCGCCCACATCACCTTCTTGCGCATTGCGCTTTCCTTCACATTTCTGCCCTGGGCGAACATGCCCAGCAGAGCTTTCATCTTCAGCACCCGCAGGACTGCTGCCTCGGCGTGGCCAAGTCCATAGGCTTCCATGAAGCTCTCCTGAATCTGGGAGGTGATGGCCCGGTTGCAGAAGGGATACTTCTCCAGGGCCTCCACGCACGCCAGGAAGGTCGCCAGGTCGTCCAGTGAGCTCCCGCGGGGCTTCATGTGCGCGAACTCGCAGAACGCTACCCCTTTCTCCGTCACTAACACGTTGAGTGGGTTGAAGTCGGCCAGCACCGCCGAACTGGGGAGGGTTTTCCTGTTGTGAGCCAGCGCGGTACGGGCGCCATCCAGAATCATCTGAATTGAAGCTTCGTCCAGTCCCTGGTCGCGGCAGCTGCGGCAGACTTTCTCGAGCGAGGACATGAGCTGCTCGGTGTCGAATTGTTCCGGCATGTCGCCGGTGGCGCGATGAAATCCGCGCAGCCATTCGCCCGCCCGCCGGGCTGCCAGCGCGATGCTGCCGGTATTGGCAAATCCCGGCAAAAGCGCCGCCTTCATGATGATCGACTGCAGGGGCAGGCCGGTTACCTTCTCGGCCACCACCGCGCCCAGCTCGCTGTAATCTCCCACCGGCCGGGGAACGCCATCCATCTTTTTCTTCTGCAGGGCGTGGCGGGCAAGTTGCAAGTTCGCGACCTCCTGGTGGGCGATCGCGCGCGCGTTCCCGCCGCACTTTGTGGAGCGGTAGATCTTGATGCCAAGCCTCTCGCCGCCGTCGCTAAAGTCGGCGCAAACGTCGTAGATCATGTGATCGTGCTTGGGCGTGTGGCCCACGACGCGTAAATTTTTCAAGTCTCCCAGGCCCGGGAAGTGGGTAACTGCAGTCTTTCTAAGGTCGACCAGAATCTGCTCCAAAACCGTTTCTGCCATTAATAACTCCCAAAAAGGTTCGGCCCTTACGCACTAGCAGGCGCGCATTCATTCCGTCTCCGTTCACCATCACCGGGAACTTTGCTCAGACGACCTGGGTTGTGGATTGAAAAGAGCGGAACTGACCGCCGGTCTACAGAGTGCAGTTTTGCTGCCATACCATCCGCTGGGCCACGCCCGTTAAGTAGATGGTAAACAGCAGTTTACAAATGTATAAATACCCCGGCCCTTAAGGGCCTTAGGCATCGCGATGCTCACTGTTGGCAGGCCGGGTATCACTATTGCATGCTGGCTCTCAGGTGCGGAGAGGCCTTAGTAGAAGAGGTACTTCCGCCACTTGATGTCCGAGCGACCGATCATGCGCATGATGTGGCGGCTGGTGTGGAGCGTGAACGGACGCGGCTCCTTTACCAGCTTCATGTCCGTCTCCGAGAGCAGCTGATTGCCCTTTTTGCGATTGCAGGGATGGCAGCAGGCTACCAGGTTCTCCCAGCTCGAGGAGCCTCCGCGGGAACGCGGCACCACGTGATCGAGCGTGAGTTCACCCGAGACCAGCACCAGCCCGCAGTACTGGCAGGTGTTGCGGTCACGAAGAAGGATGTTCTTGCGGGAGAGAGCCCGCGTCTGGTGCGGGATGCGGCGGTACTCGAGCAGCCGGATCACCGAAGGCACGCGCATGGCCAGCCTGGCGGCATGTAGATAGTTGCCGTTCTCCTCCTCGGGCATGGCCAGCCCCTTCAGGACCAGAACGATCGCCCGCCGCGCTGCGCAAATGTTGATAGGCTCGTAGGAAGCGTTGAGCACCAGCACCGGAGTCTGCATCAGCAGGCTCTTGCGCGGCGCAGGCGGCTCCTGCGGCTGTCCCTCACCGTGGTGGTGGCGCTTGTTCCGTCGATCGCGTTCATGCATGGCCCGTTGTTCCTCCCGCCAGCGCTCCCGCCGCATGGGCCAGAGCGCCGTCCATCTCTCTGGTGGCCCGGGCTACCGTGGCCACAAAAACCTCTTTCGCTCCCGCGCGCAACAGCACGCGAGCACATTCGCCGGCGGTGGCGCCGGTGGTCATCACATCGTCGACCAGCAGAATCGTTCTGCCTTGCACTTTCTCACGGCTGGACACCGTAAAAGCTCCACGCAGGTTGGCCTGGCGCTGCTCACGGCTCAGCCCGGTCTGGGAGACGGTCTCACGCGTCCGCTGCAGAGACGTCGTCTCCAGTTGGATGCGGTTTCCGCCCTGCTCACGGCAAAACGCGCGCGCGATCTCCTCTGCCTGATTGAAACCCCGTGCCCGGCGCTTGGCAGAAGCCAGCGGCACTGGAATTACGACCAGGCCGGCGGCCCATCCGGCCTGCATCACGCTCTGGCTCATGAATCGTCCCAGCAGCCGCGCTGCCGGCCGGATCCCCTGATACTTCAGCAGGTGAACCAGGTCGCGCAACGAGCCTTCATACGGACCGTAAGCCACTGCCCGGCGGAAATGCGGCGCCTTCTGACGGCAGAGTCCGCATAGCGGACCGGCCTCGCCCTGAAAGTAATGTCCAAACAACCGCTCTCCGCAAGCCGAGCAGAGGGTGCCCTCGAGCGGAACGATGCCACCCAGGCAAGCCCGGCAAACAGGGAGAGTAGAAATGTTGGTGAGTGGCTGACGGCAGATGCGGCAGTCGGAAGGAAACAGGACTGAAAACAGGCTCTCTGCCGTAGCCTGCAGCGCCCTTTGCATCCGGTTTAGGTCACCATGACTGCTGAAGACGACCCTCCTCGACAAAATCGCGCGGGAAGTACCTTAAGTATAACGGTGTTCCTGCCCCGAGGCAACGCAGACCGTCCTTCCCAACATTAAAAGATGGCAATTTGTATTGCTTCCACCATTATGCTAAGTTGCGGCAACTCAAGAGAATTGCAGAGGGAGGCAGCGGTGGCCCAAACCGTACAAACCAAGGTCGAGGAACCGAAGTTTCAACCGTACGTGTCTCCGGATGAGATTCGTCCGGAGTTTACTTTTAGGGCCATTTTTTTCGGCGGATTGTTCGGAATTCTCTTTGGTGCTGTCACGGTGTACGTGGGACTGCGGGCGGGATTGACGGTCTCAGCCTCGATTCCCATTGCGGTGCTATCGATCAGTGTTCTGCGCGCCCTGGGCAAAGCCAGCATCCTGGAAAACAACATTGTGCAAACCGCCGGGTCGGCTGGCGAGTCCGTGGCCGGTGGCGTCATTTTTACCCTTCCCGCCCTCATCTTTCTTGGCTTTCCTCTTGAGTACACGCGCATCTTTTTGCTGGCGTTTATCGGCGGCTGGCTGGGTGTTCTTTTCATGATCCCGCTGCGCCGCCAGCTGATCGTCAAGGAGCACGGAAACCTTCTTTATCCGGAAGGCACCGCTTGCGCCGATGTTTTAGTCGCCGGCGACAAAGGCGGATCGTTCGCTGGCCGTGTGTTTGCCGGGCTTGGACTGGGGGCCGTGTATACCCTCTTCCAGAACGAAAACATGTTCTCTCTCTGGCCCAGCACCCCCACGTCCACGCCGGCCTGGTTCCCGGGGTCCTCGATTCGCGCTAACACCACCTCTGAGTATCTGGGAGTGGGATACATCATCGGTCCGCGAATCGCTGGAGTTCTTGTTGCCGGCGGCGCGTTTGCCTGGCTGGTAGTGATGCCGGCCATCAAATTTTTCGGCAGCCACGCGACCACCGCCATTTTTCCAGGGACCAAACTCATCGCGGACATGTCTCCCGACGAACTCTACCGAGCCTATATCCGTCCCATCGGGGCTGGTGCGGTGGCGGCAGCCGGCTTGATCACCCTTCTTCGCACGATCCCCACCATCGTAGGTGCCCTGCGCGCTGGAGCGAAAGATCTGGCTAAGGGTGCTGCCGGAGCTGCGGGCCAGCGCCGCACAGATCGGGACATCAGCCTTAAGTGGGCTCTGCTGGGAGCATGCGTCCTGCTGGTGATCATGTGGGCCCTGCTCACCTTCTTTCCTATCAAGAACGCGGAAACCCATGGACTGAACAATTTCTTCGCAGCCGTGCTCGTGGTAGTCTTCGGCTTCCTTTTTGTGACCGTTTCCTCGCGCATCACGGGTCTGATCGGCAGCTCCTCGAATCCGATCTCGGGGATGGCGATTGCCACTCTCATGGCTACCTGCGCCATGTTTCTGGTCATGGGGTGGACTGGGACGGCGTTCTCGGCGCTCGCTATCACCATTGGCGGCGTGGTCTGCATCGCTTCAGCCAACGCCGGGAATACTTCACAAGACTTGAAGACGGGATTCCTGGTCGGGGCAACGCCGGCCAAGCAGCAACTGGCATTGATGGTCGGCGTTACTGTCTCCGTAGTTGCGATTGGTATGACCTTGGGTCTGATGAATACCGGGTTGGAAGAGTTCCGCAGTGCCAACATCGTGATCGACATTAACAACCTGCCGGTGGGTGTAAACGAATATTCCGGCAAGTTCGAACGGAACAGAGTTTCCGTCAGCCTGGCTAAAGCTTCCGAAGGGGGTGCAGCCCCGGCCAAACAAGAGCAGTCGGTTCAGGGGATGACGTTGTACACGGCCATCAACTCTCCAACTGTCCCCAACGGCTACTATTTCTATAACCCAAAGAGCGGAAAGCTTGAAATACAGTGGATCCAGGGTATCGGCAGCGAGCGAGCTGCCGCTCCGCAGGCGCAGTTGATGGCCACCGTTATCAATGGGATTCTTCAACGGCGGCTTCCCTGGGGACTGATTCTTCTCGGGGTCTTTCTGGTGATTGCGGTGGAGCTCCTGGGAATACGTTCACTTTCGTTTGCCGTGGGATTCTATCTTTCCATTGCCACAACGCTGGCGATTTTCTGCGGAGGCGTGGTCCGCTGGCTGGTGGAGTATCAGGCCAAACGCGCCGGTGAAAAGGTTGAGGAGAGCGAAGTGAGCCCTGGCTCGCTGTATTCGAGCGGCTTGATCGCTGCCGGCGGCATCGTTGGTCTGGCGGGAATGGTGATCAAGGTGATGGAAGCCAAAGGCTGGCTGCACGAAGGCGCGATCTCCTGGGGACAAAAGATCCCGATGCTCGCCAACAGCAATCTGCTTTCCGTGGTCATGTTTGGGTTACTCGCCTACTCCTTGTTCCACTTCGCCCGCAAGCCGTTGGGTGGTGACAAGAGATAGCGCACAGCCAATCGATTCGAGGATGCACGCTGCAGTTATGAAACGAGCCCTCTTTTCGCGCGCTGCTTATTCCTCGCTTGCTGCGGCGCCGCAGACGCCGTCGTCGCGAATCACCGGTAAGCGCATCAACCACCACCCCTTCAACCGCCAACGTTAAACCTCCGCCGGCAACATCTGATGCTTCTCGCTTCGCTGCGGCTACGTGGTAGATTCCTGTGGATGAGTGTTACTGACAACGTCGCCGCCATTCGCCGTCGCATCGCCGCCGCGGCCGCCCGCGTGGGACGCGATCCGCGGTCGGTCACGGTGATGGCGGTGACCAAGACCGTAGATCCTGAGCGCATCCGGCAGGCATTCGCGGCGGGCGTGCGTGTATTCGGCGAGAACCGCGTCCAGGAGTTCGAAGGGAAGGCAAGGGAACTCGGGGATCTTAGCGATGCCGAGTGGCATCTGATCGGCCACCTGCAAAGCAACAAGTCGGCGAAGGCCGTGGAGCTCTTCGGGGCCATAGACTCCGTCGACTCTTTGCGCCTGGCGGAGCGGCTGGACCGCGCGGCGGCCGCCCTTGGTCGAGTGGTGCCGGTGCTGATCGAGATCAACGTTGGCGGGGAAGAGTCCAAGAGCGGCGTGCGGCTGGATTCCCCGGAACTCGATTCCTTGCTGCGCGGAGTCGCCGCGCTCGAGCACCTGAAAGTGCGCGGTCTGATGGCGGTCCCACCGTTTACGCCCAACCCTGAAGCGGCGCGGCCGTACTTCCGCCTTCTCCGCGATCTGCGCGATTCTATCGCCGGGCGCAATCTGCCCGGCGTCACCATGCACACTTTATCGATAGGCATGTCCCACGATTTCGAAGTGGCCATCGAGGAGGGATCGACCTGCGTGCGCATCGGCACCGCCATCTTTGGAGAGAGGCCTCATCCATGAAAGCCTTTGACCTGGTCCTTAGCTGGATACTGCTGGCTTTCGCCCTGCTTCACACCACAGCCGCCGTGGCGGTGATGTCGAAAAACTTCACTATCGATTCCGCGTGGTTCTTCGCCGGAGGCCTGGCCATCATTTTTGGCGTTTTTCTGAATCTGATCCGTGCCCATAGGCCCGGCGACAAAGCTATTGCGCGAACCAGCCTGCTTACCAACCTGCTGCTGGTGATTCTTTCCCTGCTGTTGTGCGTGGCATTGCGCCACCAGCTCAAGCAAAACCCGCAGGCAGTGGTTCTGGTTCTGTTGGTTGTGCTCGAGCTTCTGTTCTCGTTGCGCTCGTTATCCCTTCGCGCCGGGTAAGAGGTGATTCGGTCCGGGCAGGAATGTTTGTCCGCAACTCAACATAGCCGCCGCAGGTTGTTAAGCTAAGATCGTGATCCCGATCCGAGAGGCTGGCGGCGGCGTGTCCTTTGCCGTGAAGGTGCATCCCCGCGCGCGCAAAAATGCCATCACCGGGACCATAGGCGAGGCGCTCAAGCTCTCGCTCACCGCTCCGCCGGTCGAGGGAAAGGCCAACCTGGCGGTGATCGAATTCTTTGCCGATCTTTTTGAAATTCCCCGTTCCTCCGTTACCATAGCCAGCGGCCAGACCAGCCGCAACAAGATCGTGCACCTCAGCAGCGTCAGCGCCGAGAGGGTCCGCGGAACTCTCGCGGCTGCGGGAATCGAGTGACTGGAGGAGGAACCTTGGCGTTTTCGCAACGGCTACAGGAGATCAAAACCGGATTTGACCGGCCATTCTGGGTCGCCAACGTCACTGAGCTGTTTGAACGCCTGTCCTACTACGCCGCTTTCGCCTCCCTGGCGCGCTACCTGCATGAAGCCTTACGATTTCCTGTTGAACAGGCTTCCACGCTTACCGGCTGGTTCGGCGGGGCGGTTTGGTTCCTGGCCGCGTTCGGAGGAACCATCGCCGACCGGCTCGGCTTCCGCCGGGCGCTCTCGCTGGCCTACCTGATATTGAGCTGTGCCTACTTCCTGCTCGGCTCCATCGCCGCACCCTGGCTGGCGCCGGTGCGCGATCACGTTCCGCTTGTCCTGCTGGTCACATTTATTCTTCTGCTGCCTGCATTCGGCATCGCCCTGGTGAAACCTTCAGTCGTGGGCACTACCGCGCGCGCCTCCCAGGACAACGTGCGCTCCATCGGATACTCGATTTACTACACTCTGGTGAATGTCGGCGGAGCCGCGGGGCCGTATGTGGCTTCCTGGGTTCACCAGCATCTGAGCGTAGAAAAGGTCTTTCGAGTCGCCGCCCTCAGCGTCTTCCTGATGTTCTTTGCCGTGCTGATCTTCTTTAAGGAGCCGCGGAGGTCCGGGGAAGTTCAAACCACCAGCCTCGCCCAGGCCGCGAAAAACTTTCTGACCGTGCTTTCCAATCCCCGGTTCATGCTCTTTCTGCTGATCTTTTCCGGCTATTGGATTGTGTACTGGCAGGAGTTCATCATCCTGCCGCTTTACGTCCACGATTACGTCAGCTCCACCACCGACACCGAGATCATGTTGATCACCGGCCCGCTGGTGGTGATCTGCTTCACGGTCGTTCTCAGTTTGCTGACCCAGAAAACTCCGCCGCTGCGCGCCATTCTGTGGGGCACGGTGATTACCGCGCTGGCCTGGATTCTGCTGATAGCCCACTCATCCGTGGTGATGGCCTATCTCACTCTGGTGGCCGTTGCCGTGGGCGAGATCACGCAATCGCCGAAATACTACGAATACATTTCGCGGCTGGCTCCTCCCGGACAGCAGGGCACATATATGGGCTTTGCCTTCCTCCCTATTGGGATCGGCTCTCTGATCGCAGGCTGGTTCGGCGGGAAACTCATCCACTATTTCGGTGAGGTCAAGCACCAGCCCACGCGCATCTGGTGGGCGGTGATTGCGGTGGGATTGCTCACGGCGGCGCTCCTCTGGGTTTACGACCGTTGCCTGCTGCCGGCGGGCGCTGACAAGGTTCAAGCCACCGCATCGTGACCCATTCAACCCTCCGGGAGCTACGATTGCGGCGTTCGCCTGCCGCGACCTCCCGCGCTATGGTTAAATAGAAGATTAAGTTCATGGACCTGAAAGCCATCCAGTCGGCCCTGCTCGAGCGCAGCCTCGACGCCTGGCTGTTTTACGACCATCATCACCGCGATCCCATCGCCTACAAGGTGCTCGATCTCCCCGAAAGCATGATGGTGACGCGCCGCTGGTTTTACCTGATTCCCCGCGAGGGTGAGCCGGTCAAGCTGGTGCACCGCATCGAGTCCGGACACCTGGACTCTCTGCCCGGCAGCAAGCGCGAGTACTCTTCCTGGCGCGAGCTGTGGGACAACCTGCAGTCCATGCTGGCGCGGCACCGCACGATTGCCATGCAGTACTCCCCCAACAATCAGATTCCCCTGATCGGGCTGGTCGATGCCGGCACGGTGGAACTGGTGCGCAGCTTTGGCAAGGAGATCGTCAGCTCCGGCGACCTGGTGGCGCGCTTCGAGGCTGCCTGGTCGGAAGAGCAGATTCAGAGCCACTTTGCCGCCCGCGACTCCATTGATGCCATTGTTACCGAGGCCTTCAAAGAGATCGGGCGCCGGGCGCGGAGCAACGGCGTTACCGAGTACGAGATCCAGCAGTGGATCGCCGAGGCGTTTCGCCGCGAAGGTCTCGTAACCGAGGACTATCCCATTGTCGGCGTGAATGCCAACAGCGGCAACCCGCATTACGAGCCAAAAGCGCAAGGCTCGACCCGCATCAAAACCGGCGACTTCGTCCTGCTCGATGTCTTCGCCAAGAAGAACACTCCGCACGCCGTCTATTACGACATTACCTGGACGGGCGTGATCGGCTCGCCCTCGGAGAAGCAGGTGGAGATATTCAATATTGTGAGCGGCGCGCGCGACGCCGGCATTAAGAAAGTGCAGGAAGCGATCTCCGCCAACAAGCGCATTGCTGGCTGGGAAGTGGACCACGCCACGCGCGAGCACATCACCGCGGCCGGGTACGGACAGTACTTCACGCATCGCACCGGCCACTCCATCGGCGAACACGTCCACGGCAACGGCGCCAACATTGACAACCTGGAGACCAAAGACGACCGCGAGATCATTCCCAACACCTGCTTTTCCATAGAGCCCGGCATTTATCTGGCTGGCGAATTCGGAGTCCGCAGCGAGGTCAACGTGCTGATCCGCAACGGCGCGGCAGAAGTTACCGGTAAAATCCAACACGAACTGGTCCTTATTTAATGGCAAATTCGGAAACAACCTCTCCGGCGCGTCCCACCGCGGCCGCCGCGCAGGCCGGCAGCATGGCGCTGCTGGCCCCGGCTGTGGCCTGGCTGATCCCTGGCGCGGGGCACCTGATCCAGAAGCGCTGGATTCGCGGCTTGCTGCTGATGGTCTCAATCGTCCTGATGTTTTCTCTCGGCCTGGCCATGAGTGGCAAGATCTACAAGCCCAACACCGGTGATCTGCTGGACATCCTGGGCTTCGTCGGCGACGTGGGCGCGGGCGGCCTCTACATCCTGGGACGCATGATGGACTGGGGCAACACCGCGATCGCGTTTGCCACGGCCGACTACGGAACCAAGTTCATCGTGGTTTCAGGGCTGCTCAACGTGATGGCCGCGGTCGATGCCTACCATATCGCCATCGGGAAGAAGCCATGATCCTTTTCGCCATGCAGGTTTCCCACTTCGCTGCAGCTTTTACCTTCTCTCTCTTCGCGTCGGTTGTTTTCGGCATCACGCAGCGCCCCACGCCGCGCGAGATGCTCCGCTATGGCGCCTATTGCTTCGGCGTGTTCATGATCGGCATGTTCATTGCCGGCTGGATCATGTGGATTCTGCACCACTAGTCCTCTCTAAAACGGTGAAAAAGCCGGCTTGCTGGCGGCCTATTCCTGTGTCACACTAAAAAGATTTGCATGCGTCTAAATTCCTGTCTGAGGACGCCCGGGAGCAATTTTTTCAGCCGTCCCGGGGTCAGCGCGACTCTAATGGGAATCGGCGGCGGTGGAGCGAGAAAACTATGGATTTTCGACTGACCAGCGACTACAAGCCAAAAGGCGACCAGGGCCGCGCAATCGAGGAGCTGACTCGCGGCATCTATGCCGGTGATAAGCACCAGGTGCTGCTGGGCGTCACCGGGTCAGGGAAGACCTACACCATGGCCAAGGTGATCGAGCAGCTCAATCGCCCGGCGGTGGTTCTGGCCCACAACAAGACGCTGGCCGCCCAGCTCTACCACGAGTTCAAGCAGTTTTTCCCCAACAACGCCGTCGAGTACTTCGTTTCTTATTACGACTATTACCAGCCGGAAGCCTACATTCCCGCCGGCGACATCTACATTGAGAAAGAAGCCACCATCAACGACGAGCTGGATAAGCTGCGCCTTTCGGCCACCCGATCGTTGTTCGAGCGGCGCGATTGCGTGATTGTGGCTTCAGTGAGCTGCATCTACGGCCTGGGTTCGCCGGACGCTTATTACGGCATGCTGCTCTTTCTGGAGAAAGGCCAGAAGATCCGGCGCGCCGATATCGTCAGCAAGCTGGTGGAGATTCTCTACGAGCGCAATGACGTGGACTTCAAGCGCGGCACGTTTCGCGTTCGCGGCGACATCATCGAGGTGTTTCCGACTTACGAAGACAACGCTTACCGCATCGAGCTGTTCGGCGACGAGGTAGACTCGCTCTCCCAGATCGACCCATTGTTTGGCACGGTCAAGCAGAAATACACACGCCTGCCGATTTATCCCAAGAGCCATTACGTGATGTCGCAGAACACGCGCGAGCACGCGGTCCAGACCATCCTGGAAGAGCTGGCATGGTGGGAGAAAGAGCTGGAGAAGGAAGGCCGGCTGGTGGAGGCGCAGCGTGTCCACCAGCGCACGCGCTTCGATCTGGAGATGATCAAGTCGGTCGGCTACTGTCATGGCATCGAGAACTACTCGCGCCATTTCTCCGGACGCAAGCCGGGAGAGCCGCCGCCGACGCTGCTCGACTATGTCCCCCGCGACTTCATGCTGTTTATCGACGAGTCGCACCAGACGGTGCCTCAGCTGCACGGCATGTGGCACGGCGACCGCTCGCGCAAAGAGAACCTGATCCAGTACGGCTTCCGCCTGCCTTCGGCGCTGGATAACCGGCCGCTCAAGTTTGAGGAGTTCGAAGAGCGAGTGAACCAGGCCGTCTATGTTTCCGCGACTCCAGGCCCTTACGAGCTTACCAAGGCTGCCGGCGTGGTAGTGGAGCAGATCATCCGGCCCACGGGACTGGTGGACCCGCCGGTTGAGGTGCGTCCGGTGAAGGGGCAGATTGACGATCTGCTGCATGAGATTCGCGATCGCGTGAAGAAGAGTGAGCGCGTGCTGGTGACGACCCTCACCAAGCGTATGTCCGAGGACCTGGCCGAGTACTACAGCGAGGTGGGCGTGCGCTGCCGCTACATGCACTCGGAGATCGAGACCCTGGAGCGTATCAAGCTGCTGCGCGACCTGCGCCGCGGCGAGTACGACGTGCTGATCGGCATCAACCTGCTGCGCGAAGGACTGGATCTGCCCGAGGTGTCGCTGGTGGCGGTGCTTGACGCCGACAAAGAAGGCTTTCTGCGCTCCAGCGGCTCGCTGATCCAGACTGTGGGCCGTTGCGCCCGCAACGTCAACGGCCGCGCCATTCTTTACGCCGACCGCATGACGGAGTCGATGCAGCGCGCCATGAACGAGACCGACCGCCGTCGCGCTATCCAGCAGGCCTACAACCAGCAGCACGGAATCGTGCCCCAGACTATTATTCGGCCATTGGCCATGTCGCTGGCCGGCATTGCCGAAGCCGATTATGTCGATGTGACTTTGGCCACCGAGGGCCTGCCCGAGTTCCAATCGCAAAACGAGCTGGATGCATACATCTGCAAGCTCGAATCCGATATGCGCGAAGCCGCCAAGCGTTTTGAGTTTGAGAAGGCCGCCAAGCTCCGCGATACCGTCCGCGATCTGCGAACCAAGGAATTCCTCTTCGCCTTGCCTGATACCCCGGTGTCGGATAAGGCATCAGCCGGATAGCCGCGAGCCGCGACGGCTCGGTTACAATCGCATCGTCTTCTATGCTTGCAGCCTGCCTTCTGCTGGTGCTGGCCACGCTGAGCGGAACGCTGCTCACCCTTCTCTACGACCGCAGCGCCCCGCCCTTTGCACGTGTGTGCGTGGGCGCTGTCACCGGGCTCGCTATCTTCGCCATGGCCGGCTATCTGTTCGCACTCTGGCTGGGAATGGGCGCGTTGTCGATTTCACTGGCGGCCGCAGTCATGCTGGCGCCCTTCCTTCTGCTGTTTCGTAGCGAACTGCGCGAGTCAGCCTGGGCCGCGGTGGAACTGGCTTCGGAAGTTGCTCAGAAGGCATTAAGTGTCCACCGCATGCGGACCGCCGCCAACATCCTTTTCTATGGTGCGCTGTTGATTCTTCTAGCCATGGTCTTTGCGCGCGCGGCCTACGCCACCCCTGACGGCATCTACACCGCGGACCGCCACGATCTCGGCGACCTGCCCCTGCATCTTCAAGTCATATCCAGCTTCGCTCACGGCCAGAATTTTCCTCCTCAGGATCCAACCTTCGCCGGAGTGCGCTTCGCTTATCCCTTCCTCGTCGATCTGCTGGCGGCCATGTTCGTGAAGTGCGGTGCCGGTATCTTCGCGGCCATGTGGATGCAGGAGATGGTGCTCGCGCTGGCGCTGGTTGGCCTGCTCTACTACTTGACGGTGCTGCTCACCCGCGATCGCATTGCCGGCATGATCGCGCCTCTGCTGGTGCTCTTCAGCGGCGGCCTGGGATGGGCGTGGATACTGCAGGACCTGCATGAAAGTCCCAGTGGGCTGATTCCTCTCCTGGGAAGCCTGCCTCACGACTACACCATCGGGGACGGCAGCATCCTGCGTTGGGGAAACTCGCTTACCACGCTCTTCGTCCCCCAGCGCAGCATACTTTTCGGAGTGCCGCTGGCGCTGGTGATTTTCTGCCAGTGGTGGCGCATGATCGGCACGGATAGTCCGCCGGATGCACGCGCCGCCAACACGCGCATGATGTTTGCCGGGCTCTTCGCCGGGCTGCTGCCTCTGGTCCACGCGCATACGTTTCTCGCGGTGATGGGAGTCGGAGCTTGCCTGGCGATTCTGTTCCGCTCTCGTTGGCGGCAGTGGGCATGGTTCTTCGCGGTGGCGGCTGTGGTAGCTGCGCCGCAGGTTCTTTGGCTGGCCGGCGGGGTGAAGGCGCAGAGTTATCTGGGATGGCACCCGGGCTGGGACCACGGGACATTCAACGTCATCCAGTTCTGGCTGGCGAACACCGGTTTCTTCATTCCCTTGCTCGTGATCTTCTTTTTTTGGCGGGTTCCCGGCCTGGTTGTGTCCAGGAATCTCGTTTGGTTTTACGTGCCGTTCGCTCTTTGTTTCGTGGTGCCGAATCTGATCAAGCTGGCGCCATGGGTCTGGGACAACATTAAAGTTCTCTTCTATTGGTACGTGGCTTCAGCACCGCTGGTAGCCTGGTTGCTCGCAATTGGTCTTCGCCAGCGAACCAAGTGGCGATGGCTGTCTGCGGGCGTGCTGGTCAGCCTGGTCCTTGCCGGCGCGCTGGATGTCTGGCGCGTCGTCGACAAGCAGACGGAAGACAGGGAATTTCTGCCCTCAGGAATTGTTATATCCGACGAGATATCCGAACGGGCCGCGCCGCAGGCGGTTGTGTTGCACGCGCCGACTTTCAATTCTCCGGTGTTCCTCACGGGAAGGCGCTCTCTCATGGGTTATGCTGGATGGATGTGGTCTCGCGGACTAAACGACACCGAGCGTCAAGCCGATATCAAACGCATGTACGCAGGAGATTCCGAGGCTGACAGTCTGCTGCGCAGCTATCATGTGGACTACGTACTGATCGGTCCTGAGGAGTTCGCGTCGCTGAAAGTAAATCAGCAATTCTGGTGGAAGTACCCGCAAGTGGCGAGCGCCGGACCGTATCACCTGTTCAAGATCAGTCAGTGAAGAGTGAGGTTGGAGAAATGAAGATCGGGATTCTAACGGGAGGGGGCGATTGCCCGGGTTTGAACGCCGTGATTCGCGCTGTCGTGCGCAAGGGAATCTTTCACTATAACGATGAGTTCATCGGCTTCCTGGAAGGATGGCGAGGTGTGCTGGAAAACAACTTCCAGCCGCTGCCTCTCGACGGCGTGTCCGGCATCCTGCCGCGCGGAGGCACCATCCTGCGAACTTCGCGCACCAATCCCGCCAAAAAAGAAGGTGGAATCGAGCGCTGCCTGGATAATCTGAAGCGCGACGGCATTGATGCGCTGGTGGCGATCGGCGGCGACGATACGCAATCGGTCTCCCAGCTTCTCTACGAGAAAGGCGCGAGAATAGTGGGCGTTCCCAAGACCATCGACAACGACGTGGGCGGCACCGACGTTTGTTTCGGCTTCGATACCGCAGTCAGCATCGCCACGGAAGCTATCGATCGCGTCCACACCACGGCCGAAGCCCACAACCGCGTGATTATCGTGGAAGTGATGGGGCGCAACGCGGGCTGGATTGCCATCTACAGCGGTGTTGCCGGCGGAGCCGATGTGATCCTGATTCCCGAGCGCCCGTTCGATCTTGATGAAGTGGCTGAAAGTCTCAAGCGCCGGCACGCGCGCGGACGATACTTCAGCATCGTTGTGGTGGCCGAAGGCGCCAAGCCGCTGAACGCGGCACACCTGATCACCGATAGCGATAAGCTAGACGAATTCGGGCACGAGCGGCTGGGCGGGATCGGCAACGTGCTGGCGAAAGAGATCGAACGCCGAACCGGGTTTGAAACCCGCGAAGTCGTTCTGGGCCACACGCAGCGCGGCGGCACGCCGACAGCTTACGATCGCATGCTGGCCACGCGCTACGGAATTGGCGCCATCGACATGGTGCACAGCGGCAAGTTCGGATGCATGGTTGCGCTGCGCGGCAACGAAATTCGCTCGGTGCCGATCACCGATGCCATCGCGCACACGCGCCACGTCAGTCAGGAACTGATCGATGTTGCTCTCAGCCTGACCGAACAAGGGTTCGAGGAAACCTACACGGCGCCAAGGTGAGTCCACAACCGGAATGACCAAAATCTCGCGAACGGCCCGGAGGCAACGAGCGCGCGCTCAATCCCAGGCGCCGTTCGTGAACCCAATTCCCGCGAGTCAACGCACACCGGCCGCTCGTCCTTTTCTCAGACTCAGCGCCTGGGAATGGTGGGCAGGCGGAATCCTGGTTGGTTCGTTGATCCTGCGCCTGTTCGATCTCTCCATGAAGGTCCTGCATCACGATGAGGGCGTGAACGGGCTCTTCATGACCACGCTGTTCCGCGCCGGCTACTACCACTACGATCCCAGCAACTACCACGGCCCAACTCTCTACTACTTCGGCTGGATCACCACCACCATCAACAGCTTGTTCTTCGGTAAAGCCGGTTTGAGTACCGATGCGATTCGCATGGTCACGGTGCTCTTCGGCGTGGGAGTGGTCTGGCTGTTGCTGTGCCTGCGCCGGCAGCTTGGCGATTTTGGCTCTCTCACGGCAGCGGCTTTGGCCGCGATCTCACCGGGCTTCGTCTTTTTCTCCCGCTACTTCATTCATGAAGTCCTGTTCGTCTTTTTCAGCCTGGGGATCGTTGTTGCCTGGCTGCGCTTTCGCGAGACCGCAAAGCCGCGCTACCTGATGTTGGCCTCCGCGTCCGCCGCGCTGCTGGGCGCCACCAAAGAAACATGGGTGATTACGATTGCAGTTGGGGCGATCGCGATTCCGTGCACGATCATATATTCGCGACTGCTCAATATCCCGTCAGAGCCCACCGTCCCTCTGCCCGCGAACACAAACAATCTCAACCTTTACGGAACCGCTGCGCTGCTGTTCGTGACCGTGTGGGTGCTTTTCTACTCGTCGTTCTTCACCAACTTCCCTCAGGGTGTTTACGACTCGTTTCTGACGTTTACCTATTGGTTCAAGACCAGCTCTTCGGCTCACCGCTACGGTTGGCAGGAGTATCTGCAATGGTTGTGGAAGGCAGAACCGGCAACGGTCGTTCTGGGAGGCTTGGGTCTTGGCTTGACGTTCGCAACCGCCAGGAACCGTTTCGCGGTATTTGCCGCATTCTGGGCTGTGGGGATTCTCGGCGCTTACTCGCTGGTGCCTTACAAGACTCCATGGCTGTCGCTGAACATTTTGCTCCCGTTCATCGTCGTCGCTGGTTACGGACTGGAGCAGATTCATCGTTGGCTGCGGCCGGCAGCGTGGCTGCTTCTTGTGCCGGGGCTGGCAATTTGTCTCTACATGGCGATCGGCGTCAGCTTCTTCCGTTACGACGATGACCGCGAACCTTATGTCTACGCCCACACCAATCGCGAGCTGCTGCTGATGGTCGACCAGATCAACAACGTGGCGGAACACGATCCCGCGGGCAACGACATTGGCGTCACTGTGATGTCGCCTGAACACTGGCCGCTTCCCTGGTATCTTCGCGACTACAAAAATGCCGGATACTGGGGCAAGGTGATCGATTCTCGCGAGCCAATCCTTGTGGTCCATGAAACCCAGGTCCAGGAAGTGGAAGAGAAACTTGGTGCCAACTACCGGCTGGTCCGCAGCTACACGCTGCGTCCGGGAAACAGGCTTTTCCTTTATGTAAGAAAAAGCCCCAACTAGGCTGATGCGCGATGGTCCGCGATAATCTGCTTTTTTCGCACCGTCAGCTTCTCGATAAAGTCGGTTCTGATCCTGAATCCCCGTCCGGCGGCCGATGGGGCATCGATGAAGCCATCGGACGAGACCTCTACCGCAGGTTCGATGATGTCCTCCTTCCAGTAGCGCTTGGAAGCGGAAACATCGCCTGGCAGGGTAAAGTTGACGAGCGTTGACAACGCGATGTTGTGCGAGCGTCCGATCCCCGTCTCCAGCATTCCTCCACACCACACCGGAATCCCCGAAACCTGGGCCGTGTTGTGCACGGCCACAGCTTCGCTGAAACCGCCAACGCGGCCGACTTTTATATTAATGATGCGGCAGGCGCCGAGTTCAATCGCTGCCTGCGCGTCGCGACGATTGTGGATGGCTTCATCCAGGCAGATCGCGGTCTTTATTTGACGCTGCAACTGGGCGTGGAAATAGAAATCGTCGTGCCACAGCGGTTGCTCGATCATCAGCAGATTGAACTGATCGAATTGTTTCAGGTGGCTGACCTGCTCGAGCGTGTAGGCCGAGTTGGCATCGCAACTGAGCAGAATGTCGGGCCAGCGCTCGCGGATGCGTTCGAAGACTTTTACGTCCCAGCCTGGTTTGCATTTGACCTTGATGCGGCGGTAACCGGCGCCG
The DNA here is from genome assembly GCA_035307585.1 of Candidatus Angelobacter sp. Classification (GTDB taxonomy): domain Bacteria; phylum Acidobacteriota; class Terriglobia; order Terriglobales; family Acidobacteriaceae; genus Angelobacter. The sequence continues at coordinate 12,908 of DATGHX010000066.1, read as the reverse complement.
ATTTCGGTATTGATCTTCTCCAGCAGCTGTTCGACTGAATCCTGAATGCCGATAGAAACGCCACAAGCAATCCGTGCCTGCGTTCCCCCTAGTAGCTTCCACAGCGGCAACTTGTTCTGCTGAGCCTCGGCATCCCACACTGCGTTCTCCAGCGCTGCCTTGGCCATGCGATGTCCACGCACCCGGCCCAGAAGGCGGGGAACATCGGCGCCTTTTGCAATCGTTTCGCCCAGCAGCGCCGGTCCCAGATATTTCTCCACTGCGTACCACGCTGTGTCGATCGACTCTTCGTTATAAAAAGGATCTTCACCGGCCACGCACTCGCCCCAGCCTTCCGGCCCGTCAGTGTGCAGGGTCAGCAACAAGATGCGGCGTTCCGTGGTGCGGCCGAAGCTGGTCTCAAAGAAATGGACCAGCGGCATGCGGATCTCGCGCAGCGTGATGGCTTCGATCTTCACCGGTTCTCCGTCGCCAGGGCTTTGGCCGGGTCCACATACGGCCCGTCGTAAGACCACTTTTCGTCCCAGCGCCCGAGCAGGTATGTGCCGTTGCCGGCAGCATCTTGCTCATAGCCCAGAGCGGCGCGTCCGTCCGCGAAGTCGCGCAGGAATTGTTCGCGATTGCGTGCCTGCACTTGTTCGGCTTTCGGCCGGGTCTTGTCTGAGGCTTTCCACGCATAGACCTCCGCGGGCACGGAGATGTGTGATTCGGCTTTGACTTGCGTCGACTGTCCGCGGTCCAGCAGGTTCACCACTCTTTTGGATTTCAGCCACCATTCGGCGAAGAGCCGGTCTGTCGGCAATCCACCCTGCAATGGCGACGACGACGCTCCGTAGTGGTTCACGCTGTAACGTCGCGCGATCGCTCCCAGCCGGACCAGATTGAGATGAGCGTTCTTGATCTCCAGCGGATCAAAGGTCCACTCGATCAGCTCGAATCCATTGCGGATGGCGTCATCGCGCTGCGCCAGCTTCAGCCTGCGTCCCAGGCCAACATCGCGCCAGCTCTCGCGCACCGCGAGCATGTGCGAGTGCAAATACGCATGCCCGCCGCGAGCGCCAGGGATAGAGAAGACGAAGCCAACCAGCTCGTTGTGGTGGTCGCGGTCGAAGGCGCCAATCGCCTGCCCGCCGATTTTCTGTCCTACGACAAAGAGCCGCAGCGGCACCAGGTCGGCGTCGTCAAAATTCCACACCTCTTTCTGCAGTGCGACGCACGCCTTCAGCTCGTCTATGGTTTCGCACTTGCGTATGACGAACCGGCCCGCGTCTGCCTTTGGCGGCCTTATCTTTTGCTCTCTTCCAACGTCTTGGCCTGCTGCCACAGGGTCTCCATTTCCTCCAGATTCGATTGCTCCAGGGTCTTGCCGCGCATCCGCAACTGCTCCTCCAGATGAGCGAAGCGGCGGCGAAACTTGCGGTTCGTCTTGCGCAGCGCCGACTCAGAATCCACTGACAGCCAGCGCGCCAGGTTGACGAGAACGAAGAACAGGTCGCCGATCTCGCCTTCCAGGTTTTCGCGCAGCGATTCGGGAATCTGTGAGCGGCTTCCCGGCTTCAGCGCGCCCGCGGGGAGGTCCCTGATGCAGCGCTGCAGCTCATGCGTCTCCTCCGTGAGCTTTTCAAAAAGCCCGGCGATTTCCGGCCAGTCAAAGCCCACATGCGCCACCTTGGAACTGATCTTGTGAGCTTCCATCAGGGCCGGCATCTTGGTGGAAACGCTGTCCAATAGCGCTTCCGCTGTCTGCCCGTCAGCGCCCTGGCCGCCCTTCTTCCTCTCTTTTTCCTGCGCCTTCAGCGCCTCCCAGTTCTTGAGTACAGTGTGTGCATCTTCCGCCTTAACATCGCCAAAGACGTGGGGATGGCGGGCGATTAACTTGTTGCTAAGCGCGTCGAGAACGTCGTCAATCGTGAACCGGCCTTCCTCTTTGGCCATCTCCGAATAGAACAAGACCTGCAGCATCAGGTCTCCCAACTCACCCGTCAGCTCCGGCCAGTCGCGGTTATCGATAGCCTCCAGAACCTCATAGGTCTCTTCCAGCGTGTAGCGTTTGATGGTGTCAAAGGTCTGCTCCCGGTCCCACGGACACCCTCCCGGAGCCCGCAAACGAGCCATGATTTCAACAGCCTTTTCGAATTTGTCTCCGCTCGACACCAGGTTTAATGTATCACCACGGCTCCGGACGGTCCGGTCGCCGCGGGTGGATTCCTCCTGAAGGAATGTTCTGAAGTAACGTTGCCAGACCCTCGGGGAAGCATCTAAATATGTGCGTGAGTAGCTGGTCTTCCGTGGGCGAACAGGGCTTTGATGTCCTGGTTATCGGCGGCGGCATCAATGGCGTGGCCATCGCGCGCGAGTGTGCCAAAAAGGGAAGCCGCGTCCTGCTGGTCGAGCAGAATGACTTCGCCTCCGGCACCACCAGCCGCTCCACCCGCATCATCCACGGCGGACTCAGGTACCTGGAACTCGGCGAGATCGGGCTGGTGCGCGAATCGCTGCGTGAACGCGAAAACCTGCTCATGCAGTCGCCGCACCTGGTGCGCCCGCTCGAATTTCTTCTTGCCTTGCCGTCCAGATCGCGCTCTTTCATGCACAGCTCTCTCGCCGTACGCACCGGCCTGTGGCTCTATCAGCACTGGGCCGGCGGACGCCGCGCCCCGCAGGGCGATCGCGCCGCATTCGAGCGCCAGCTGGATTCCGGAAAGTCATGGGCGGTCTACTCCTATGAAGACGCGCAGTGTGAATTTCCCGAACGCCTGGTCGCCGAATGGCTCGCCGAATGCCTGGCCGCCGGCGCGCTGGTCCGCAATCATACGCAGGTGCTGGAAGTTGTCCGTAACGGGGGCCGCGCCACCGGCGTTCGCCTGCGCGACCTCATTTCCAGCCAGGAATACACCGTCTCGGCCAAGTGGATCGTCAACGCCACCGGACCGTGGGTGGATTCCGTCATCGGGTCGTCGCGCATCAATTCCAAAAAGCTCATCGGCGGTGTGCGCGGCACGCATTTGGTGCTGCCCAGGTTTCCCGGCGCTATCAACCAGCCGCTCTACGCCGAAGCTCCCGACGGCCGCCAGATCTTCGTCATCCCCTGGAACGGCCAGGTGCTGGTCGGTACCACGGAAGTAGCCGACACCGGCAAGCCTGACAATCCGCAGCCTGCGCCCGAGGAGATCGACTACCTGTTCAAGGGCTTCCTGCGGCTGTTCCCGAACTCGGCTCTGACCAAAGAAGACATTCGCTACGCGTTTGCCGGCATCCGCCCCCTGCCCAACTCTCCGGGAGCGAAGTATTCGGCGGTGACGCGGCGCCACCTGCTCTACGACCATCGCGATGAAGGCGCCATCGGTCTGATTTCCGTAATCGGCGGCAAGCTGACCACCGCGGCCAGCCTCGCCCGCGACGTCGGCCGCAAGCTTGGCCTTGATATCCGCGAGCCGGCCAGCGTTTTTGCCGCTCCCGCGACCGAGGAAGACCTCGACGCCACCGTGCTTCTCTGGGCCCGGCTCGTCGCCGAAAAGGCGCGCATCCCTGAGGGCTGCGCCCGCGGCATCGCCGAGTGGCACGGCCGGCGCGCATTTGCCATTGCCCGCGCCGCCTCGCTCGACGAGCGCCTGCGTGAGCCCATCTGCAGCCATAGCTGCCACCTGGTGGCCGAGGCCACGGAAGCCGCAGCTCATGAGTGCGCCATCACTCTCGGCGACATCCTGCTGCGCCGCGTTCCCGTAGCGCTGGGCGCCTGCTGGTCAGAAGCCTGCAGCCGCGAAGCCGCAACCAGGATCGGCGCGGTGCTGGGATGGGAAGATTCCCGCATCCACCACGAACTCGAACATTTTGAGGAAGAGCGGCGTAATTTCCTCCATCCGCAAGGGCGCGCGCTCGAACTGAAAGAGCCGCCGGTTCCCAAGCCCGCCATCAGCTCGTCCATCTAATCGCGCTCCGGCCTCCCCGATAGACGCGCGGTTCGCTCCATCACGAATCTGTCCAGCGCCAGGAGCAACTCTTCCCGGTTGGAATACGGTCCCGGCCGATATCCCACCGAGCCGATCCCCTGCTGCGCCCGCTCGCACAGCTCCCAATCTTGACGGTTGGTGAGGTCCCAGAACTCGGTCGCGTCCTGAGGATTGAAGCCCGGCCTGGCAATCTCGTCGCGATGGAAGTGCCACTCGCAAACTACGTCCGTCTGGTCCACGGTGCGCGGCCACATAGTGAAGGTCAGCATGTAGTCGGGATGCAGGTTGAGAAAGAAATTGGGCAGCAGGCAGTAGTAGTACACGCGTCGCCGGTCGTCATCGCTCAGCCCCGGCAGAATGCAGCGGCTGGTGCTGCCGTCCATGGTCAGGCTCTTTACTCCCTCGCGCAAATCCATGCGCCCGCCCAGATAGGTTGGCTGCGGCGGCTCGTTGTCGCCGCTCATGTAGTGCGATTGCTTGTTCAACAGCGGATGAACAATCGGGCAGTGCAGGCACTCCGAATAATTCTGGATGATCAGCTTCCAGTTGGCGCGCAACGGATAGACGCGGCGCTCAACCATCCGCAGATCTTCCATCTGCCACGAAGCAAACTTGCTGTCGAGCCCGGCCAGGTGCTCGGCAAAGGGCACGGGGCGCGCCGAGAGGTTGATGAAGATGTGCCCGTCCCAGACCGCCGTGGCCACCGCATTCAACGGATAATCGGCCTCGCGAAATCCCTCATCTTTATCCATGTGCGGCGCGCTGGCCAGGCTGCCATCCAGCTTGTACGTCCACGCATGATAGGGACACTGGATGCGTCCCGCGAATGTGCCTCGATCTTCGCTGCAAAGCATCGTGCCGCGATGCCGGCAGACATTGTGAAACGCGCGAATGCCGCCCTGCTCGTCGCGCGCCACAATCACATTGGCCTGATCGACTTTACGCAGAAAGAAGTCGCCCGCGTGCGGAATCTGCTCCGCCCTGCCGGCGCACAGCCACATGTCGTAGTGGATGGCCTCCATCTCCCGGCGAAACCAGTCAGGATCGGTGTAATAGCGCTGGGGCAGCGTGGTCGCGTGTGAAACCTCCAGCGGCGGACGCGTGTTGGAATACTTGCTCATAGCCTTTGGCGATCAGCCTTTGCTCTCTGCCCGACCCCTCACACCCTCTTTACTGCCATTCTAGAACTGCCAGGCGCTTCTCCGTGCCTCCGTGTCTCCGTGCCTCCGTGGTGGGTTTTTTACCTACCGGAGGTCCTTCAAAATCTCCCTCGCCGCGTTCGCCCCCGAGCCTCCCGTCAACCCCACTCCTCCATGAGTTCCCGAGCCGCACAAATAAAGGTTGCGAATCGGCGTCCGGTATCGCGACCAACCCAGCAGCGGCCGCATGGTGAAGAACTGGTCCAGCGCCAGCTCGCCGTGGAAGATGTGCCCGCCGGTCAGCCCATACGTTTCTTCCAGGTCTTGCGGCGTGATTACCTGCCGTCCTTCAATCAGACCGGGAAGGTCGGGCGCGTACTCGGCCAGCGTGTTCACGGCGGCTTCGGCCAGCAAGTCGCGCCGGCTCGCCCAATCGCCCTCCTTCAGTTTGAAGGGAGCAAACTGCAGGTAGATCGACATCACATGCTTGCCCGCCGGCACCAGCGAGGGATCGGTGAACGAAGGCACCGCCACTTCCAGATAAGGATGCCGGGAAATGTCGCCGTACTTCGAATCGTCAAACGCCCGCTCCAGGTAATCGATCTCCGGCCCGATATGAATGCGCCCCCGCAGCGCCAGCACGTTCTGCCCCGCCAGGGCGTTAAATTTTGGCAGCTCAGACAGCGCCAGGTTCACCTTGGCTACGGTTCCGGGCATGCGGTAGTGCTGAAGTTTCAGCACGAAGTCCGGCGCCAGGTGCTCGGGATCCACCAGCTTGAGCAGGGTGCGCCGCGGATCGGCATTAGAGATCACGGCTTTCGCGCTGCGTTCCGCCCCATCAGCCAGCACCACACCGCGGGCTACGCCGTCTTTGATCAGGACCTCTTTGACTTCGACTCCGCTGCGGATCTCCGCGCCCGCTGCCTTCGCGGCTGAAGCCATGGCCTGCGTTACAGCGCCCGCGCCGCCGGCCGCGAAATATGCCGAACCGCCGGGTTGTGCATCGCCTGCCGCGCGCAGCAGCATCACCAGGCCGCTGCCTGCCGACCACGGTCCCATTGCCGTCCCAAAGATTCCCCGGGCGGCAATCACCGCGCGCAGCAGCTCGGTCTCAAAGAACTCCGCCACCAGGTCTGCGACCGCCATCGGCCCCCAGCGCAGCACGCGGTACATATCTCTCTTGCCCAGCTTGCGCAGGCTGCGTCCGGTCTTGAGCATGCCCCACAGGTCGCCCTGGCTGGGACTGTCCACGTCCGGCGGTGTCATCTTCAGCGCCTCGCCGATCACCCGCCCGATCTTCTCCAGCGATTCCCGAAACAGCGGATACTGCGTGGCGTCCTTTTGCGAGAAGCGCGCGATCTCCTGCGCGGCGCGCGCCGGATCGTTGTACAGCGAGAGCGAGCCGCCATCAGGCGAGAGCGCTGTGACTCCGATCTCCGAATCGATCAACTTCAGCCCCTGCTGCTCGAGCGCCATGTCGCGCACCACATCCGGCCGCAACGGTCCGGCGGAATGTGAAAGAGTCGAGCAGCGGAATCCGGGATGAAACTCTTCCGTGATGGCCGCGCCGCCCACCTGCTGCTGCCGCTCCAGCACCAGCGGTTTGAAGCCGGCCTTGGCCAGGTAGAAAGCCGTGACCAGGCCGTTGTGGCCGGCGCCGATGATGATGACGTCGCGCGTCTCAGCCACTCAGCCCGCCTGCCTTCCGTCTTTCAGAATCTCCAGCGCCGCCAGCCGTCCCGGCGCCCCCATGATCCCGCCGCCGGGATGCGTTGCCGACCCGCACAGGTAGAGGTTCTTGATGGGCGTGCGGAAGCGCGCGTAGCCGGGCACCGGACGCAGGAAGAACAGCTGCTCCAGTGAGAGCTCGCCCTGAAAGATGTTGCCCTCGCTCAGCCCGAACTCGCGCTCCAGGTCCAGCGGCGTCAACACCTGCTTGTCGAGGATGATGTTCTTTATATTAGGCGCGTACTCGGCAATGGTATCGATCACGTTGTTGCCGAAGCTCTCGCGCTGTTCGTCCCAGTTCAGCCCCGGCTTCAGCTTGTACGGCGCGTATTGCACGAAGCACGACATCACATGTTTTCCCGGCGGCGCCACCGAGGGATCGGTGAGCGAAGGAATCACCATGTCGATATACGGCCGCCGCGAGTAGTTGCCGTACTTCGCGTCGTCGTAGGCGCGCTCCATGTACTCCACGCTGGGCGAGATGGAGATCGCGCCCCGCAGGTGCGCGCCCGGACCCGGCAGGCACTTGAAATCGGGCAGAGCATCGAGCGCCAGGTTGACCTTGCCTGACGAGCCGCGGAACTTGTAGCGGCGAACATCGTCCAGGAATTCGGCGGGTAGATGCTTGCTGTCGATGAATTTGACGAAAGTCAGCCGCGGATCCACGCTGGAGGAAACGCTTTCAGCGTAAATCTCTTCGCCGCTCTCCAGCGCCACGCCCTGGGCGCGGCCGCCGTTGACGATGATCCGCGCAATCGGCGCCTCGGTGCGGATCTCCGCTCCCGCCTCGCGCGCCGCGGCCGCGATGGCGTTGGAGATCGCGCCCGTGCCTCCCCGCGAAAATCCCCACGAGCGGAAGGCGCCGTCGATCTCGCCCATGTAGTGGTGGAGCAGCACGTAAGCCGTTCCCGGCGAGCGCACGCCCAGAAACGTTCCGATGATCCCGGAAGCGGACATCGTCGCCTTGAGCACGTCGGTCTCGAACCACTGGTCCAGGAAGTCGACCGCGCTCATGGTCATCAGCTGCACCTGGTTGTACTTGTCTTCGTCGGAAAGCCCCTGGAAGCGCCGCCCGATGAACAGCAGCTTCATCAGCTCGCGCGGGTTGAGCGTGGCCGGATCGGGCGGTACCATGCTAAGAATCGGCTTCACGAAGCGGCACATCGCCTGCATGGCCTTGCCGAATTCCTCGTAGGCCTCGGCGTCGAGTCGGGAGTGGCGGGCGATCTCCCGCCGCGTCCGCCCGTGATCGTTCCCGCGCCACAGGTAATCGCCGTTGGGCATGGGCGTGAAGGTGCCGTCCAGCGGCAGGATCTCCAGCCCGTGGCGGGGAAGATCCAGGTCGCGGATGATCTCCGGCCGCAGCAGCGAGACCACGTACGAACAGACCGAGAACTTGAACCCGGGGAAGACCTCTTCCGTGACCGCGGCTCCGCCCAGCACGTGCCGCCGCTCCAGTACCAGGACCTTCTTGCCGGCGCGCGCCAGGTAAGCGGCGTTGGTCAGGCCGTTGTGCCCGCCGCCGATCACGATCACGTCGTATTTAGGCTTTGCCCCGTTTTGTGTCATAGCCGTCTTGTGTCATAAGATGTGCGGGCTGCTTGCTCCCGGTCTAATCTGTCAGGCATCCGCCCGGTCTGTACCCCTGGAAGATCCCCATACCCCCTAAAGCGTCACTTAGGATTCTAAACAGCTTACGAGAAACCATCCCAACCCCATCCCCGCTGGGTTGAAACTGCGCCATCTAGGATTCCAAAACACTTATCGCCACCGGCCCTGCGCGCATGCGATCTGGGATGAAATTGCGTCATCTAGCATTCCAAAGCACTTAGTTGTTTCGATCGCCTTGGTGCGCTCCGGGACCGTTCACGGACGCGCTCCACGCTTCTCAAATCCTCAACATGCACATGTGTATGTTACTATATTGTTATGTAGAGATCAAGAAAAAAACTGTCGACAATGTTCGGGGTCCGGGCATTACAGCCCGCTGGGCAGGACGCTCCATTGGATGAGGCTGAGGCGGTTCACGAAGGCGATACGATTCTACATTCCCGGCCGGGCGCTGGTCGAGCGGTCTCTGGGGCCACTCATTTGTCGACCTCTAAAGCCCCAGAACCAGCCGCACGCCGGCTTCCAGCTCTGCTTTCAGCCGCTCGGGAAGTTTCCCGGCTGGTTCGGTCAGAAAAGACCTGTCCAAGGTGAGAAGTTGGGACACGTTTACAACCGAATCTTTGGGCAGAGCGCTCACCGCTGCCGGCAAGAACACGTTGCCGGGGGCATCGGCCAACCGGAGGTTGCCGGTGATGACGGCAACGATCACCGTCTGAATCTTGCTGCGGTTGAAGGAATCGGCTTGAATGATCAGCACCGGCCGCCGCAAGCCGGGCTCCGAGCCGCGCGGTTCCGGCAGATCGGCCCACCAGATCTCGCCGCGTTTCACCAGGCCTACCAGTCTTTCTGGCTGATCGATTTCAGTTGAGCGCCGTGCAGAGCAGCGTCCAGCCGCGCTGGATTCTGTCCGTAGATTTCATCCAGTCGCTGCGTGATCTTGCTCGTCCGCCGGCGCTCCAGGAATTCCGCGATAGCGGTTGCATACAGGCGGCTTCGTGAAACCCGCATCTTGCGAGCCGCCGCCTCGGCCAGCCGGAAAAGGTCATCGGGCAGGGAAACAGCTGTTTTCATACCAACGAAGTATAACATTAGTTATACCTTAATCATACCCACAATGACGCAAAGATAGTCACGTTCAAGCGGAAATAGGGTTCATGTTGCTCCCCTCTGATTTTGTGATTCTTTTCCTCCGTGTCTCTGTGTCTCCGTGTCTCCGTGGTAGATTTTTCCCCTGACTCGCTATAATCGAAATCGCCTCTGAGGATCACATTGTGCCCATCGGAACTCCATTTCACGAGCGCACGTTCGCTCTCTGCCAGAGCCTGAATTACCGCGAGTGGTCGGGCTACTACACCGTCAGCACCTATGAGGTGCACCATGAGCATGAGTACAATGCCATCCGCAACGCCGCGGCGCTCATCGACATTACTCCGCTCTACAAGTACATCGTGGAAGGCCGCGACGCCACCCGCCTGGTCAATCGCGTGATCACCCGCGATATCAACAAGGTCAAGCCCGGCCAGGTGATCTATTGCTGCTGGTGTGACGAGCAGGGAATGGTCATTGACGACGGCACCATCACCCGCCTGGAAGAGAACAAATACCGCTGGACCGCCGCCGATCCCAGCCTGCGCTGGTTCCGCCAGAACGGCCTCAACATGGACGTGCAGATTGAAGACGTCTCTGAGAGCCTGGCCGCCGTGGCGCTGCAGGGTCCGACCTCGGGCAAGCTGCTCAAGAGCGTGGCTGAAGCCGACGTCGCCAACCTCAAATATTTTCGCGTCACCAGCGGCCGGATCGCCGGCGTCCCTGTCGATATCTCGCGCACCGGCTACACCGGAGACCTCGGCTACGAAATCTGGGTGGGATGGAACGACGCAGTGAAGATTTGGGACGCGCTCATGGATGCCGGCCGCCGCTTCGACATTCACGCCGCGGGCATGCTGGCCCTCGACGTCGCCCGCATTGAGGCCGGCCTGCTGCTGATCGAGGTGGACTACACCAGCAGCAAGAAGGCGCTGATTCCCTCGCAGAAGTACTCGCCCTACGAACTCGGCTTCGGCCGCCTGGTGCACCTGGAAAAAGAAAGCTTCGTCGGCCGCGCTGCGCTGCCCGCTCAGCAACAGTCCGGCGTGCCGCGGCAGCTTGTCGGCCTGGAGATGGACTGGGTGGAGATCGAGGAGCTCTACGAGAAGTTTGGACTCACGCCGGCGGCGCCGGGCCAGGCCTCGCGTGTGCACGTGCCCGTGTATTCAGGCGGCAAGCAGGTGGGCAAGGCCACCTCAACCACCTGGTCGCCGCTGCTCAAGAAGATGATCGCCCTGGCCAGCATCGATACCGCTTATTCCAAACCCGGTACGCGCCTGCAGATGGAAATCACCGTGGAAGCCAAGCGCCAGAAAGTGACGGCCACCGTAGTCAAGTTGCCCTTCTTCAGCCCCGAGCGCAAAACGGCCACGCCGGTGTAAGCGGACCATTGACACGGTTTGAGCTCGCGACAAACTCAAGTGCTTGGCATCTCGACCGGCCCGCAGGAGCTCTGCGACTGAGGGGAGTGGAGAGATCCCCGGATCGTTTCCGTCACAAGACCGCGTCAGCGAATTCTACCGAGGATTTCTTCTCGGCTCACACGCTCGCGGTCGTCCCCCGGCAAGGTGCGCGAATTTAAAAAAATTCACTCTACTTCTCGGCGGAGTTTGTTCCATCTGCGTTTTTCTGCGTTCATCTGCCGCTGCCGGTTTTACCATTTCTTAAAGACGAAGAACGCTGCCACCACGATGAAGAAAAATCCCACGGCGTAGTTCCACTTCACGTCCTGCTTCAGATAAAGAATGGAGAAGCCGGAGAACACCACCATGGTGATGATCTCCTGAATGATCTTGAGTTGCGCGGCGCTGAAATGATGGATGCCCCAGCGGTTGGCCGGGACCTGGAAGCAGTATTCGAAGAAGGCGATGCCCCAGCTCACCAGCGTTACCTTCCACAGTGGAACATTCTGGTAGCGGAGATGCCCGTACCAGGCAAAGGTCATAAAAATGTTGGAGAGAAGCAGCAGGAAGATCGTGACCATGCCCTACTTTATCAAAGGACCGGAAGCGCAATCGCCCTCGGCTGCCGGCCACACCCGTGTGGCACCGGCACTCCTGCCGGTGCTTTCTTAATGCAAGCTGAAGTTTTCAGTGAATGCTGCGGTCTCCCACGCTTGTGTGGCGCCGGCACTCCTGCCGGTGTTTTCTTGAATGCAAGCTGAAGTTTTCAGTAACAGCAGTGGTCACCACACGCGTGTGGCACCGGCACTCTTGCCGGTGCTAGCTTCCGCACCCGCTAGCCGATCCCCAGGTCCGCGCTCGATTCCAGGGGCGTCCCGCACACCCGGCAGATTACTGCCGAGCAGTCGCCGCAGGTCAGCGGATCGGTGACTTCACGCGCGCAGTTGGGACAGTAGAGCGCGTCGGCGGAAGGAGTCGGGTTCTCGGCAGCGGCCATTGAGCGCCTCGAAAATCAAATGTAGCATAGCAGTATGCCGACCCTTCCTGACGCCGTTCAGACTACCGCCGACAAAAAACTTCAGCAGGAATTCAACCAATGGGCCGCCGCCGGACGCGGTGACGAGATGGAGCACCACCACTCGGACATCACCGAGCAGGCCCTGGCGCTCATGGATCTCCAGCCATCGGACCGCGTGCTCGACCTGGGCTGCGGCACCGGCTGGGCCTCGCGCCGCATCGCCCGCGTCGCCACCCGCGGGGAGGTCGTAGGCCTGGACGTCGCCGATGAAATGCTGCGCCGCGCCCAGCAGGCTTCGTCGGGCATCGGCAACCTCCGCTACGTCTGGGGATCCGCGGAGTCCATTCCCGCCGCCGACGCTTCCTTCGACAAGATCCTTTCCGTCGAATCTTTTTATTACTACGCCGACCAGGGCAAGGCGCTCGACGAGCTCCACCGCGTGCTCGCTCCCGGCGGCCAGCTCTTCATCCTGATCAACCTTTATAAGGACAATCACTACTCGCTGCGCTGGGTAGCTGAGCTGAAGGTCGCGGTGCAGGCCAGATCTGAAGGCGAGTATCTGGCCCTCCTCGGGCAGCACGGCTTCCGCAATGTGGAGGCCCGCCGCATCCCCGACCGCAGCCCCACCCCCGAGGTCTATTCCGGCAAATGGTTCAAAAATGCCGAGGAACTGCGCGACTTCAAGCGCATCGGCGCACTGCTGCTGATCGCGGCCCGGTGATAGGAGGCGCCATTTCCCGATGACCCGATCCGTGCGAAAGTGTTACCCTAATAAGGTCGTCACGGTCCGCGCCCGTAGCTCAGCTGGATAGAGCGATTGCCTCCGGAGCAATAGGTCGGGAGTTCGAATCTCTCCGGGCGCGCCATTCATTCCTCCTTTTGATTCACTGAGTTGGGACCATACCCATCTTGCTGTTTTCGCGAAATTCGACTGTAAGCTGTTTATTTTTCAGTTGGTCAGAGAGAGTTCGAG
>DATGHX010000065.1:0-135350 GCA_035307585.1 Candidatus Angelobacter sp. | reverse complement strand
CAACTTGCACCGAGCGAAAATCGCTCACGAAGAGTGCGGATGGAAGGGTGGCGACAGTGGCGACTCGGCAGAGAGAAAAGCAAAACCTTGTCTCATAAAAACGAATCTACTTGACTCCGACCGGCCTTCTCATGGAAGGCGATTACACGCACAACCACGTTGCCAGGGCGCCCCAGGTTTCCCATGCCGTCTCTATCTCACTGGACAGTCGAGCGTGCCGGCGATCTCTCCGCCGGCATTTCCGGATCCTGCGGAATCCACAAATAAAAAGCAAGCCGTTGTCTAGAGGGATAGAACATTCATTTCCCACCCCCACGTGTGGTGAGGAAGAGAAAAGCCGGGACACCCGCGCAGCCCCACGTGTGGTGAGGAAAAGGAAAACCTGGGCCACCGGTCCGTCAGATGAGCTGCCTCGGAGTGTTGGCAAGAGTTCTGTCAGGTAGCTATGTACTTGCGACGCATACACCAAAAGCAAAGAACCATTTTAGTGTGCCGATCTTGCTCTTGCTCTGACGATGCTTTCGTCTCTTGGAAAGGAACTGAGTCCCGCCCAAGTTGAGATGGAGTATCAGATTCAGCTGGGGAAAATAGAATAGAAGGATGCAGGAACCCTCAACAGAAACCTTAGCCCGGCTATTTTAGTTACCATGGTAATCGGCCCGACTGTTGGCGCTGTGAATCCTGGGCGTTTTCAGCAATATCCTTTGCATTAGATGGCCAGTCCAGCAGGCGGTATGAGCCGATTTGGGCGGTATGAGGTCCTCGACGAGCTAGGCCGGGGGACCATGGGAATTGTCTATCGCGCCTGCGATCCGGCCATCAATCGCATTGTCGCCATCAAGAGCATCTCCCTTTCCGGGCAACCTCCCGAAGCCCAGAGCGAATACCGGAAACGTTTCCTACGCGAGGCCGAAGCCGCCGGACGCCTTTAGCACCCCGGCATCATAACGATTTTCGATCTTGACGAAGAGCCCGAAACCCACATGCCCTACATCGTCATGGAGTATGTGAAGGGCAAATCGCTGGAACAGTCGGGCAAACTCACTTCCGGGCAGGCGGTCAGTCTGGTGCGAGAACTGGCGGAGGCGCTTGACTTCGCGCACAGCCAGGGCGTTGTCCATCGCGATCTCAAACCCTCAAATATTCTGCTTACCGAAGACGGCCATGCCAAGATCGCCGATTTTGGTATTGCCAAACTGAATCTCAGCGAGTTGACGATATGCGGGCAGATTTTGGGAACGCCGGCCTTCATGTCGCCGGAACAACTGAATGGCCGCCCGGTCGATGGGCGCTCCGATCTCTTTTCCCTGGGTGCGATTCTGTATACGTTGCTGACTGGACATCGCCCTTTCCAAGGCAACAGCATTTTCACCGTTTCGTTCAAAGTCGTCCACCACGCGCCCGTCCCGGTCGCAGCTCTTAATTTAAACTTACCATCGCGGCTCAATGATGTTGTTGTTCGGGCCATGGCCAAAGATCCCGAGCAACGCTATCGACGCGGAAAGGAAATGGCCCGCGATCTCCAGAATATTCTCGATCAAGAAGAACCGTGGGATAGAAACAAAGAGCCCGGTTCTAATCCTCCGGGACTGCTTGAGCTTGTAGACCGCCACTACGCCAAATCCGCCAAGAAGGACCAGGCGCCCGGCGCCCGGGTTGTAGCTGGGCTTCAGCGAGTCCTGAAGAGCCTCGGCTCGCAGACACAAAAGAGCCGCCGGGCAAGCGCGCTTGGGTTGCTCGCTTGTATCGGGGCGATTGCGGCATTCGGGCTTTGGCAAAACTCTCGCCGCCCTGGGGAGACACCTGGTGTGTCGCCTCCATCGGCCATTCGCCATGTGGAAACAGCTCCCGCGCCGTCTCCATCCTCCGTACCGGCGGTGAGCAAGCCCGTCAAGTCCCCGGTACCGGCGGTGGGCGAGCCGGTTAAGTCAAACTCCAAATCCACATCTCGGACTAGCGCTCAACCAGAAACCGGCCAGTCGGTTGCGCCGCGTTCGGTGGAGCTCCGGATTTCCATTAACCCGAAGGTCAACGGCGCTAACCTGACCGTGTGGGTGGACGATCACGCTGTCTTGCGGCAGAAGCTCGAAAGGGTTTCCAAGAAGATGTTCGGGCTGTTTGGGCATGCGGTCAAACAATCGCAGAGCGTATCCATTACGCCCGGCCTGCACCAGCTCCGCGTGAATGTAGAGTCCTCCCAGGACGCCTACGACGTGTCCCACAGCCTTAATGCTATCTTCCCAGAGGGCAGAGAACGTGTGTTGACTGTCACCTTCAGCGATGACAACCAAATGAACGTCCGTCTAAGATGAAGCCGGCGGGCGTATCCGCACAGAGTCGGCTGTTCGCCGCAGTGCACCTTGATCTGCTCTGCGACTTTGCCGCCACATCTCTGCCTGGACACTCGCACAGTCACGCTTGGTTCACGTTCCTGTTTGTCTGGAGCTTTTACAGATCACTGAGGGCGAGAGAACAAATCTCCACACCGAAAACGTTCTTCTGCGCATGGCCGCAAGTCTAGGACGGGTGGCCCACCTTTCCTCCGAATTGTATCCTCCTTTTTCCTTACTGCTGAGTGCAGGACAGATGGGCTGATTTTCATTTTTCCGTATACACCTGGTCGAGTCCGAGCTGCAAAGTCAGCGATGTGGTGGAACCTGCTTTGACGAGCACACGCTTACATGCAGGTATTAATACCCCCTCGCTTACAAAAACGTCATATATCGCTGGTGGCAGTGAAGCTTCATATCGTCCAGCACGCGGGCTCTTAAATACAAAAGACTTCTCTGAATGATACTTGGGGACCCAACCGTGCGCTTCGACGTAGGCGTCAGGGACAGGGCTATTAAAAGCATCTCCCCCGCTTATGAGTACAACCAGTGTTCCGTCGTCCTCGGAAGTGCCGCTCGCCTCAGTGGTACTCAAAGTCAGCAAGAACGGTAAGAGGAGTGCGAAGAGACGCAAAGGGCGAAAATTGATAAACCTCATAAATTACCTTCTTCCCCAGTTCTGTGCGTTGATAGCCTTTTCGCCATGACTTAAAGCTGTTTTCGTGTTCTTCCCCGAGGCTTTCGGAATCCGTGTTTACCAAGCCAGCATCTGGCACTATAGCCGGCGGGTTGACCTTATGCGTAAGCTCATGAGGCATGATAGTCATGCGAGCTCCGGGAGAACCCGCTGCGTATTCATCACCGATCAAGAGACCATTATTGCTGTAAGCTATAAAAGCGTCCCCACCGGTCCTGCGCCGGCGCGGGCAGATAAAGCAGATCAGGGAAACAGGGGACAGCCTGATCTGTGCGGTTTTTCTTCTTCTGGGCTTTGCCGTCGAGCGGCTGCAGTCGGCTTTTCCGGATTGCGAGGCCATGCGCGAGGTGTATCCGGGGCGCTGGCAGCGGGTAGGCACTGAGTTTGAATACGAAAGCCGCAATTTCGAAAGACATGGCCACAGTTCTGAAGGCCGCGATGTGATTGTCTGCTGGGTGCATAACTGGCCGGACTGCCCGGATGAGTTAGAGGTGATTGAGTTGAGGAAGGCAGTGGGAAGAATCGGGTGATCGGGTAATCTGGTGATCGGGTGATCTGGCTCATGCGCGTCAACCCACCCCGAAAGTCATGCTGCGCCCCTGGCGGGGTCCCGCCCAGAGGCTGAAGCCCCTGAGAAATTTTGGGGAGACCGTCACGCGGCCTTAGAACGGCCGCTCTTCCACCCCCTTTTTCTGCGGCGTAAAACTTCTGGCCACGGCGAAAGTCCGTGCTTATACTTTCACCGCCTGGAGTGACCAAACCTCCGCTTGCGCGCTGCCCTCTTCCTTCCCAAAAGAGCGGCGCCTGCCGCATTCACGCTTTCAGGAGACGATCATGAAAAACTGCGCGATTCGCCGTTTGCTGTTCCTGTTCACCTGGATCTCGACAGCGCTGTTCGCAGCCCAACTGGCTGTGGCCGATGCCAAACTGCTGCGCCATCCCAGCTACCACGACGGCAAGGTGGCCTTCAGCTACCTGGGCGACATCTGGGTGGCCAACGAAGACGGGAGCAATCCGCAGCGGCTGACGGTGCACAAGGCGCGCGACGTCTATCCCCGCTTTTCGCCTGACGGCAAATGGATCGCCTTCTCCTCCAACCGTTACGGCAACTATGACGTGTTTGTGATTCCCGCCGAGGGCGGTTATCCCAAGCAGCTCACCTTCCACTCGGCGGCCGACATCGTGGTGGGCTGGGCGCCGGACAGCAAGCGCGTGCTCTTCCAGTCGTCGCGCGGCCTGATGTATCCCGGCATTCCCAATCTCTATGAGGTCTCCATCGAAGGCGGACTGGAGAAGCCGGTGCCAACCGACTGGGGCTACTGGGGCAGCTACTCACCCGACGGCAGCAAGCTGGCCTTCAACCGCCACCCCATGGTGTGGTGGCGCCAGCACTATCGCGGCAGCTACGCCGCCGATCTCTGGGTGATGGACGTGAAGAACAAGAAATACACTCACCTCAGCGACGGCGATTACAAGGGCAATTACTTCTGGCCCATGTATGCCGCCGACGGCTTCATCTACTTCGTCTCTGACCGGCTGGGCGACGAGTCGCACATCCGCCCCGGCAGCCGCGAGGTGCTGAAGAGCGTCAACAATATCTGGAAGATTCCCGAGGGCGGCGGCAAGGCAGTGCAGGTCACGCATCACTCCAGCGGGCGCCTGTTCTTCCCCTCTGTCTCCAGCGACGGCAAGACCATCGTCTACGAGCAGGATTTCGCCCTGTGGAAGCTGGACGTGAAGAGCGGCAAGTCGACGCCGATCAAGGTCAGCATCTTCTCCGACGACAAGGAGAACGACGTGGAGACCATCACCATCCACAACGACACCGACAGCTACGATCTCTCGCCCTCGACCAAGCGCGCGGCCATTTCGGCCCATGGCGAGATCTTCTCCATCGCCACCGACCGCGGCGACGTGCAGCGGGTTACGCAGTCATTCTCGCGCGAAGACGATCCAGCTTGGTCGCCTGACGGCAAGTGGATCGCCTTCATCTCCGACAAGTCAGGGCGCGAAGAGGTGTGGATGGCGCACGAGGACGGCGCCGGACTGAGGATGCTTTCTGACGGCGACGGCGAGAAATCCAATATCCGCTGGGCGCCGGACTCGAAAGCCCTGATCTATGCCGGCTCCGACCACAAGCTCTACCGCTATGATCTCGAGTCGGGCAAGGCGGCGGTGATCGCTTCCGGTGAGGCCGGCAACATCCAGGGAGCGCACTTCTCCCCTGACGGCAAATGGATTGCCTACGCCAAGCTAGACCACGATCTCCGTCCCCACGTGTACATCATCGCCGCCAGCGGCGGCAGTGAGAAGCGCGTCGGAAACACCGATCTTCTCTTCAGTGAGACTTCGCCGGCATGGACGCCTGACGGCAAGCGGCTGCTTTTCCTGGCCGGGCTGGCCCAGGCGGGCAGCGCGACGCAGCGCCGCACCATGGTGCAGATCTACAGCGTCGCTTTGAGCAAAGAGGAAAAGAACCCGACCGACCGCGGCCTGGATGATGAAGACCAGGCCCAGGCGGCCGAGAAGCTGGACCGGCAGCGCACGGCGCAGGCCCGCGGCGATGCTCCCAAGCCCGAGGTCAAGATCGACTTTGACGGCATCTCGCGGCGCGTTCACCAGGTGACGCACATGAGTGACAACATCACCACCGTCGCCGTTTCGCCGGACAGCCGTCTCTACGCCTTCGTGGCCGTAGCTGAGGCTGACGGGCGCCCGGTGACCACGCTCTACACCATCCCTGAAGACGGCACGCAGACGACTACGATCGCCACCAGCCAGCGCGGCAACGAAGAGGAAGAAGGCGGTGGCGCCGGCCCCGGCGCTCGTCAGATCAACTCCGTGAAATTCTCCAAGGACGGCCGCAGCATCTTTTATATGGAAGGCGAAGGGCTGTACTCCATCGAGCGGCCGCAGTCGGTGCTGGCCGGCCCGGGTGCACGGACCGGCAACGCGCCGCCCGCAGCCGCTGCTGGACGCGCCGAGCCCAAGCGCGTCAATTTCACCGTGCGCGTGGAGGTCGACCATCGCCAGGAATGGAAACAAATCTTCCAGGAAAGTTGGCGAGTGATGAAAAATCGTTTTTACGATCCCGACATGCACGGTGTGGACTGGGCCAAAGTGAAAGAAGTCTACGCGCCGCTGATGGATTACGTCGCCGACCAGGAAGAGATGCACAACGTAGTCAGCCAGATGATCGGGGAGCTGAACGCCTCGCACACCGGTATCAGCGCCACGCCGACTACCGAAGAGCGCGAGCGGCTGGCGCAGACGCGCTACCCGGGATTTGAAATGGAGCCCGACGCCTCCGGGTACTACAAGGTCACCTATATCTTCAAGAACGGTCCCGCGGACCGCGACTATGTGGATATCAACGTGGGTGATTATGTCCTAGCCATCGACGGGCACGAGCTCAAGGCCGGTGACAACTACTGGAAGTATCTGACCGCGGTTCGCGGCGAAAAGATCATCTTCACCGTCAACTCCAAACCGGAATCGAACGGCGCGCGCCTGGCCAAGGTCAAGCCGGCCAGCGGCGAGGCTTACGCCACGCTGCAATACGATCGCTGGGTGGCGCAGCGCAAGGCCATGGTGGAAAAACTCTCCAAGGGCGAGATCGGCTACCTGCACATCCGCAGCATGAACGCGCCTTCACTGGCCCGCTTCGAGCGCGACCTGGTGGAGAACCACGACAAGAAGGCGCTGATCATCGACCAGCGCTTCAACCCCGGCGGCGGGATTGACCAGGAGCTTCTGGAAATCCTGAGCCAGCGCCAGTATCAGTACACCAAACAGCGCGACTCGGTGCAGATCACGCGCCCGCAGCAGGCCTTCTTCGGTCCCATGGTGGTCATGGAGAACGAGCGCTCCACCAGCGATGCCGAGGTCTTCCCTGACGGCTTCCGCACTCTTGGGCTGGGTAAGGTGGTGGGCAAGACTACCTACGGCGCGGTGATCGGGACCGGAGCTTAGCGCCTGCTTGACGGATCCACCATCCGCACCCCGGGGACCGGTCTCTGGAATGTTAAGGGATACAACCTGGAGAACTATGGCGTGCCTCCAGATGTAGATGTGGACAACACTCCGGAAGACTTCCTGGCCGGACGAGATGCCCAACTGGAGAAGGCGATTGAGGTGCTCCAGCAGGAATTGAAGAGCCGCAAGCCGGAGGTGAAGACGGCGTCGACTGGCAACTGATTTATGCTGTTAGTAGTCGGGTATTAAGCGAACTAGGGCGCGCTTGCGCAGGCCTGGCGCGCCGGAGTTCCGCATAAACTTCGCCGATCGACGGTAAATCGTGTTGCGAGATATTAGAATAAAAACTTTGTGCGTGACTCGGCCAGCCCACTGGAGGGGGAGTGGATTCAACCATTAAGGCAAAGGAAAGGAAATCACGGCATTGGAGCACTCCCCGTTCGCTTGAGGCCGAGCAGGCCACCTTTCGCCTGGCGGCCATCGTAGAGTCGGCGGAAGACGCCATTATCAGCAAGGATCTCGATGGAACCATCACCAGTTGGAACCGCGCGGCTGAACGCATTCTGGGATATTCGGCTGAGGAAGCGGTTGGACGCTCGATCCTGCTCATCATTCCTCAGGAGCTGCGCGAGGAAGAGAAGCACATTCTGGCCAGGCTGGTCGAGGGCCAGCGTATCGAGCACTTCCAGACCATTCGTCTCAGGAAGAACGGCGAGCGGCTGGACGTATCCCTGACCATTTCCCCGATCAAGGACAATGAAGGGCAGATCGTGGGAGCGGCCAAGATTCTCCGCGACATCACTCCGCAGAAGAAGATGGAAGCCGCGCTCCAAACCAGCGAACGGCTGGCTTCCGTGGGGCGGATGGCCGCCACCATCGCCCATGAGATCAACAACCCGCTCGAAGCCGTCACCAACTTCGTTTATCTTGCGCGCCACCATCGCGACTTGCCGGAAAAGGTGCGCGAGTACCTCAACCGCGCCGACCAGGAACTGGGCCGAGTGGCCCACATCGCCCAGCAGACGCTGGGCTTCTACCGCGACAGCTCCCGCCCGGCAATGCTGTCGATAGCCGAGGTGGTCGACGACCTCCTGGGCATTTACGAGCGCAAGTTCAGGTACAAAGACCTGAAGATCGAGCGCCAGATCGAACCGGGATTGTCCGTGTGCGCCCTGGAAGGCGAACTCAAGCAGGTGCTGTCGAACCTGCTGACCAATGCCATCCAGGCCTCGCACGACGGGGGCAGAATCATCATTCGCGCGCGCGGCTGGCGCCACTTGCGCTCGGAACGCCGCGGAGCGCGCATCACTATTGCCGACAACGGAGCCGGCATCCCCAAGGGCCACCAGCACATGATCTTTGCCCCCTTCTTCACCACCAAACGCGAGTTGGGAACCGGCCTGGGCTTGTGGATCACACGGGAACTGCTGGAGAAGACTGGCGGCCATATCCGCTTCCGCAGCCGCGACACTGCGCCCACTGGCACGGTGATGACCATTTACATTCCTGACGCGCCTTCGACAGTTACAAGCGAACGCGCGGCATAGCCCTATGATCGAGCATTTGCAGAGCCATTCCGCGACGACTCCATTCTTGCTGGATCACAAGAAGTCACCCCTGCGCTTTCCGTCTCCGGCGGTCCCGCCGCGACTCCCCAAGAGCGCAGGCCATCCGCTCTGCACATTTGTGATTGACGACGAGACCGGCATCGCCGACAGTCTGATGGAAATTCTCAACGGCAACGGATACGAAGCAGTAGCTTTTTACGACGGCCAGTCGGCGATTGAGTCGGCGCGGCAGCGCTGCCCTGATCTGGTGCTGGCCGACGTCATGATGCCCCGGCTGAACGGCGTGGAGACGGTCATTGCCATCCGCAATATATGCCGGCGAACGCGGATAGTGCTGTTTTCCGGTCAGGCCGGAACCGTCGACCTTCTTGAGAGCGCCCGCGCCCGGGGATACGAGTTCGAACTGCTGGCCAAGCCCATACATCCCGATAAACTATTGAAAAAACTGGCTGATTTTAAGAAGCCGTCTTAGCACTATCGCGTCCCGCGTGCTAACAACCAGGAGCAGTCTTTTGACATCGAAGCTTTCGTGCTCGATGATTGGCCCCCGATGCCGGCGCCACCCCGGCGCCCTGAGGCAAGCCTGGCGGAAAGTCATCGCGTTCCCTTAGATCATTTTTTGGCAGGTGCCTTTTGTATACGGATGAAGACATTCGCCAACTGTGCGCTCGGGTGATCAAAGCACAGGGACCGGATTTTCAGTCGGCGATCGCGGAGCTCAAGGTAGCTTTCCGGGGCAGGATCGAGGATCTCTCGAACTTCGCTCTGGCCACCATGCTGAAGGTTGGGCGCGTGGGCGATTCGCAGAGCAGCACGAACTAAAAAGTCAGGCGGGCTAGATTAAAAATCCAGGCGCATCGGTGCGCTTGCGGCATGATTTGGCGCTCGACTCCAACGCCAGTGTCTTTCAGATTACCGGGTTCCGACTTGGTCACTTGACCCCCGTGGTAGATTAGTTTTTTCTAATGCAAGCGGGACAGGAGCCAACGCAGAGTGCCCACGGTCAAAGTCAACGGCGTTGAGCTGTTCTACAAAGAAACCGGCCGCGGCTCAGAAGCAGTTATCTTTTCCCACGGGCTGCTGATGAACCACACTATATTCGAATCCCAGCGTGCGGCGCTGGAGCCCTATTTCCGGGTCATCGCCTACGATCACCGCGGGCAGGGACAATCCCAGGACCCCGGCAACGGCCAGGACATGGAAACCCTCACAACCGACGCCGCCGGACTGATTCAGGCTCTGGAAGCCGCGCCCTGCCATTTTGCCGGGCTCTCCATGGGCGGATTCGTCGGCCTTCGGCTCGCCGCGCGCCGGCCCGCCCTGTTGCGCACTCTCATTCTGATGAATACCGGCGCCGGACGGGAACCCTTGCTGAGCCGGGTCCGCTTCGGATTTCTGGCGCAAATGGTTCGCCTTTTCGGACCGGCGCCCTTCGCCGGAATCGCCATTCAGGAGTTGTTTGGGGCCAGCACCCGCCGCAATCCGGACCGTCAGGCCATGCTGGAGCAATGGCGGGCGGCTATCAGCAAGCGCTCTCGCCGCGCTGCCGAGGCTCTGCTTGGAGTCGTCACGCGCCAGGAAATTCCTGACGATGAGCTGCGCGCCATCCAGTGTCCCACCCTGATCATCGCCGGCGAAGAGGATACAGCCCGTCCTCCGCGCGATTCCGAACATCTGGCTAAGACCATTCCCGGCGCGCTCCTGCTACGTCTTCCTGCGTGTGGCCACTCCAGCACTTTGGAAGCGCCGGACGCTGTCAACCATGCCTTGATGGACTTTCTCGGAACCAAGAGCTCCCAGACTCCGCGCGCCGCAGCCAACTGAAGTTCCCGCTCCGGGCTCCCGCTCCCGGCCCCATGCCGGGATATAATTTCGCTCATGAACGTCCCTGCAAGTTCTCGTCTTCTTTCCCTCCTCCTGATTACTCTTCTCCTCCTCTCCCAGAGCTGGGCCACCTGTGGCGGCGGCGGTGGCGGAGGCATGGGTGGAATGAGTGTGGGATCGCAGACCTATCCCGTGCCGTGGAAGCTTGTGCAGCCTTCCGATCCTCCACCGCAGCAGGGACTTGCTGTTTACTGGCTGCCCTCATCGCAGAAAGAGCTGGAGGCATCCAGCCTTCGCTTTTCCCAGGCCCTGTCCGGCTACGCCACCCAGTGCGTCACGCTGGGGATCGTGGACTTCCACATGCCTCTGGGCCAGAAGATTGCGAGTGGTGACAAGCTTCCTGTCGCCGTGCTCGCCCAGCCTGATGGAACCGTCCTGGGCAAAGCCGAGAATAAGAACGGCTACCTTCGCGTCGAGCAGGTGGAAAAACTCCTGGAAACGGAAATGAAGAAGCGCGAAGCCGCTGTGAAGGAAAAGATGGACAGCGGCAAAGCCAAGGCCAAGTCTGGCGACAGCCAGGGCGCGATTCAGGAATATCGCGCTGTGGTCGACCAAAAATGCATGTTCCCAGGCAAGGCCAAAGACGCCGCCAAGGAACTGAAGAAGCTGGGTGTGAACGTCGCCGAGGTTCCCGACGGGATCAATTTTGATCGCTCGGTAATGTCCCGTGTCGCCCGCAACATGCGCCAGGGACTCAAAGCTGAGAATGCCTCCGACTACACTGAAGCTGAGCGGCTTTACACCGCCGCCCACGAGATCGATCCCGCTGATCCCGTTCCACTTCGTTACCTCGGCGAACTCTACCGCCACCACATCGGCGATTGGGCGCGCGCCCGCCAGACCTTCGACTCCATCCTTGCCATGCCCGCTGACCCTTTGTCCCGCGCCGTTGCCCTGCACGGACTGGGCAAGATGACCATCCATGAAGGTGACTTCAAGAAAGGCCTGTCCCTCATGGAGCAGTCGGTGGCTGAGTTTCCGCTGGCGCTGGCCTATCGCAACCTGGCGGTGTACTGGAACTCGGAAGGCAACCGCGCCAAAGCAGACTTCTACACCCGGGAAGCCCTCAAGCTGGAGCCGCGCGATCCTTACAACCTGATCTTCGCTGCTGCCTTCATGGCCGGCAACGGTCACGCCGATGAAGCATTAAAGATAGCTCGCGACAACGAAGCGCTGCTGCCCGCCAGCTACAACCTGGCCGCCATTTACGCCCAGGCCGGCCACAAGGACAAAGCCCTGGCGCTGCTGCAGCGGCATTTCTTCGAGTACGAGCGCTACCAGTCGGTGCGCAGCAAAGAGATGATGGAAGCCCGCGTGGACGCCGTCTTCGCCTCGCTGATGAGCGACCCCGGCTTCATGCAGCTCACCAGCGGCGCTGACGGGAAGTTGCCCATGCGCATGGGGCCTTCGTCGAGACCGGCGGGAAATTGATTGTGAACTGTCCCAGCACGGCCGGACCCCTATAATCGAGAATGACGCTCACTTGAAGTATGGCCTGTAGGATGACCGGCGGGAGCCAAACGAGAATGAAAATCCTTTTCGCCATTTTTTGCCTGACGGCTGCGCTTGGCGCTCAGCAGCCCGCGCCTTCGCCATCGCTGGACCCGTCCGCAGCGGCTCAGCCCGCTCAACCCTGGCAACAGGTTCCCGTGATCGACGGCGGACTTGGTCCCTGCTCGGTCGAACTCCAGGTCAACGACGGCAACGCTAAACCCGTCTACGCCGCCAAGGTGAACGTTCATATCGCCTACGGTTTCATGGGCGTAAAAAAAATGGATCTTGAAGCCCAGACCAACGTAGCGGGAAAAGTGAAATTTACCGGACTGCCGGCAAAGGTGAGGAACCCGCCTCTCGAGTTCAAAGCGGCTAAGGATCAGTTGACCGGTCTTGCCACTGTCAACCCCGCCATTGAGTGCCAGGGCAAGCACGACATCGTGCTGGAGAAGCTCAAGCCCGTAGACACCAACTCGCCTTCGCCAAGCCCCACGCCTTAGCCCGTCCATCGATTGTTAACTCTGGGAAACTGGAGAACAGCCTGTCACCCGGGCAACAGGCGAGTGTTTGCTGTCACATATTTTCGTCGCCTAGTTCGCGGATGATTCCTGCACCAGGGCCACGGCCAACCCCATGCGCCGGCCGGCCTCAGCACACATGGCGACAGCTTCGTCATCGGTCTGCCGCCCGCGCACGATTTCCATCCGTGGCTCGCCGGCATTATCCATGGAGAAACCGAAGCGCAGTCCCAGGACCTTGGACGATCGGTAAGTGACGGAGGCAATCTCGCTCACGCTTAGCGACCGCGTAGTGCTAGCCAGGATGGTCTGCGGGCGGGAGATCTTGTCGAGCAGCGTGAGGATCTCGAGCTTCGACTCCATCTCATCGGG
The DNA here is from genome assembly GCA_035307585.1 of Candidatus Angelobacter sp. Lineage (GTDB taxonomy): Bacteria > Acidobacteriota > Terriglobia > Terriglobales > Acidobacteriaceae > Angelobacter. The sequence continues at coordinate 122,512 of DATGHX010000065.1, read as the reverse complement.
GACGGCCTCAATCACCAGGTCCGCTTCCCGCGCGGCTTCGGCGACGCCAGGGGCAAGTTCCAGTCTGGCCAGCGCGGCATTGGCAGCCACCGCGGAAAGCCCTCCCCGCTCCTGCGCCTGTTGCAATCGGTCGCGCATCTCCGACTCGGCCTGGCGCAGGCTGGATGGAAGAATGTCTACAAGAATGGTGCGCAGCCCGGCCAGCGCCGCAGTCTCCGCGATCCTCCGCCCGGCCGGCCCCGCCCCGATGACAGCTACGGTTTTGATCTCCGGCATCCGCCTATCCACCACGCAGCTTCCGCGGCCGCCGCACAGAGAATCAGCCTTTTTCCAGGCTATCCATCAGAGCCACGTAGCTGGGATCGGCCTTGCGCATGTAATCGGCCAGGCGCTTGCGTTCTTCCGCGGTCATGCCGGTGAGACCGGCCTGGATGCGGCGCAGGGTGGCAGCAATATCATCGACGTAGTTCATCAAGCGGATCAGCTCACCAGTCACGACCATTGCGTTGTGTGGCTCCTTAAGACCAAGCTCTTCATTCTTAATTTTTCCGCAGGAATAGTAAAGCGGCTGCCGGGCCGCGCGCTTTTGAATTTCCGCATCCAAACTTACCAGAAGCTCATGGTTGAGCTCCCGCATTCGTTTGCGCGTTCTTCGTGCCCATCCCGAGGTTTTTGCCCAGGAAGCGAGCGGCATTGCCGAGTGTCTTGACCGCCTGGCAGCCCGCAAGAGCGATTCTCGCCCTGTCTCCAGCTACCGCCTGCAGATGAATTCGGGGTTTCGCTTCGAGCACGCCCGCCGGCTCGTCGGCTACCTCCACGCGCTGGGCATCTCCCACCTCTATTCATCGCCCATTCTCAAGGCGCGTCCGGGAAGCCCCCACGGATACGACATCACCGATCACACCCAGCTCAATCCCGAGATCGGCAGCCGGGAAGAACTCGACCGCCTGGTCCGTGAGCTCAAAAATTACGGTATGGGCCAGATCCTGGACTTTGTGCCCAACCACATGGGGATTGGCTTCGGCTCCAACCCCTGGTGGAGTGACGTGCTGGCCAACGGCCGCACCTCAGAATACGCCGGCTTCTTCGATCTCGACTGGGACCCGCTCAAGCCTGAGCTGCGCGACAAGCTGCTGCTGCCGGTGCTCGGCGACCAGTACGGCGCCGAGTTGGAAGCTGGCCGTATTCGCCTGGTATCCGATGATGACGGCCTGCATGTTGCTTATTACGATAAACGCTTCCCCCTCGACCCCCGCACCATACCCATGATCTTCGAGTGCGTGTCCGGGCACATGGATTCCGCCACCAGCGACCAGGCCGGGAAGCTCCGCGGGATCTTTGGGGATCTGAGTATTCTCCCGCCGCACACCACCACTGATCCCGATCTGGTGAAACTCAGACAGACGAGAATCGGGCCGCTGATGGACCAGCTCAAATCTTTGCTCGGGCCTCCCGGATGGGCGCGCGACCTCGCTCGAGCAGCCGTCGACTGCTGCAACGGGAGGCCCGGCGACCTCCGCAGCTTTGATTCCCTGCATCGCCTGCTTGAGGCCCAGGTTTACCGGCTGGCCAACTGGCGCGTCTCCGGGGAGGAAATCAACTACCGCCGCTTCTTCGACATTAACGATCTCATCGGGCTGCGCATGGAGGATCCCCGCGTCTTCGCTGCCACGCATCAGCTCCTGCGCCGCCTGCTGGCCGACGGCAGCGTGCAGGGGCTGCGCATCGACCATTGCGACGGCCTCCTCAACCCGCGGCAATACATGGTTCGCATGCAGATGCTCTATACCGCCAGCCAGTGCCTGGGTGAAGAGCCGCGACCGCCGCTTGCCGAAAACGGAATCGAGCTCGAGCTGCAGGAGATGTTCGGGCAGCACGACTGGCTGCACGCGCTCCCACCCTGCTACGTGGTGGTCGAAAAGATCCTGCTGCCGGGTGAAGCCTTGCCCGCGGAGTGGCCGGTGGACGGCACCTCCGGCTACGAGTTCACCGCTTTGGTTAACGGCCTCTTCATCGATGGCGCCAGCGAGCAGGCCTTCACCGACCTGTATCACCGCTTGATCGGAAGCCCGGTTGATCTCGACCTGCTCATCTACAACTCCAAAAAGCTGATCATGAACTCGTCGCTGGCCAGCGAAGTCAACGTGCTGGCGCACCTGCTGGATGCAATATCCGTCAATGACCGCTACGCCCGCGACTTCACCCGCAAAGCCCTGCGCGATGTCATCCGGGAAACCATCGCCTGCTTTCCCGTCTACCGCACCTATATCGACGAGCGCGGCGAAGTTACTGAACGTGACCGGGCGTACATCCGACGGGCCGTCAGAATCGCCAAGCGCCGTAATCCCGGCCAGTCGCCGGCCAGCTTCGATTTCCTGCGCGATATCCTGTTGCTTCAGCGCCGCGAAAGCGAAGATCAGCCCGCATACCGCAAGAAGCTCTATTTCGCCCTCAAATTCCAGCAGCTCACCGGGCCGGTGACGGCCAAGGGATTGGAAGATACCGCTTTCTACATCTACAACCGTTTCGTTGCCAACAACGAAATCGGCGGATCGCCGCGCCAGTTCAGCGTCACACCCGACCAGTTTCATGAAAGCAATCAGAAGCGCGCGGCCGAACATCCTTTTTCCATGCTGGCCACCTCCACGCATGACACCAAGCGCAGCGAAGACGTGCGCGCTCGCCTTTGCGTGCTTTCCGAGATGCCGCGCGCCTGGCGCAGCCAGGTGCTGCGCTGGCAGCGCGTGAATCAGCCGCACCGCCGCGCACTTGGCGACGGCCGCTCCGTCCCTGATCCCAACGAGGAGTATCTGCTCTATCAGACGCTCGCCGGCTCGTGGCCGTTTTCGGCCGGCAAAACGGACGTGCCGCAGGATTACGTTTCGCGCATCCAGCAATTCATGACCAAGGCCGCTCACGAAGCCAAAGTCAATTTGAGCTGGATCAGCCCCGATCCGGCCTACGTGGAAGCCTTGCAGCAATTCGTGGAGTCCATTCTGACGCCTTCGCAGCGCCGACGTCCCAACCGCTTTCTTGAGCGCTTTCTCGAATTCATTCCCCCCGTTTTCTTCTTCGGAGCCATCAACTCCCTGGCCCAGCGCCTGCTCCTGATTGCCTCGCCCGGCAATCCTGACATTTATCAGGGAACAGAATTGTGGGACCTTAGCCTGGTTGATCCCGATAACCGGCGCCCGGTGGATTACGAGCTGCGGCGCCGCCTGCTGGAGGAACTCGATCGCCGTTCGGAAACTGAAAGTCTCCCCGCGTTGTGCGCCGAGCTGCTGGAAAACTTTCAGGACGGCCGCATCAAGCTATGGACCACCATGCAGGCGTTGCGGCTGCGCCGCGAGCGACGCGAGCTGTTTCACTCCGGCGCTTACACCCCGCTGCAGAGCCGCGGCAGCCGCCGGGAACACGTTGTGAGCTTTGCGCGAGAGAAAAATGGTCAGGCGATCGTAGTCGCAGTTCCCCGCCTGAGCTTCACTCTTGCCGGAGGCGAAATGCGCGCGCCCCTGGAGAACATGTGGAATGACACCGAGATTCTCCTGCCCTTTCGCGCCTGGGACACCCTCGACAATGTTTTCACCGGAGAGAAAGTCAAAGTGGGCGGGGGATGGACGCTGCTATGCCGCGAAGTCTTCTCTCATTTCCCCGTGGCCCTGCTGTCCGGCCGCTGACGCCTCGGGCACGCGATCGCACATCTCGGTGAGCTCGCGCAAGCGGCTCGCGATTTTTTCCGTCAACACCCCCGGCTGGTAACGCCACCCCCAGTTGCCGTCGTGGAGCGAAGGCGTGTTCATGCGCGCGTCGGCGCCCAAGACCAGTACATCCTGCAGCGGCACAATCGCCAGCCGCGCCACTGAAGCCAGCGCCGCCCGAATGAACGCCCAGACTACGCCGTCAGCCCCCTCGGGCAGCGGCCCCAGGTAGGCCTCGGCATGCGACCGCTCGTCGTCGCGCGCGCCTGATTCCCACCAGCCCCGCGTGGTGTCGTTATCGTGCGTCCCGGTGTAGACCACGCAGTTGGGAACGTAGTTGTGCGGAAGATAAATGTGCGCGCCGGGATCGCCGAAGGCAAACTGCAGCACCTTCATTCCCGGGATAGCCAGGCGGTCGCGCATGGCGTGGACTGCGGGCGTGATCATGCCCAGGTCTTCCGCGATGAACGGCAGCTCGCCCAGCCTCTCCCGCAATACCCGGAAGAGATCGTCCTGCGGGCCGGGCTTCCACTGCCCGCGCACCGCCGTGGGCTCAGATGCGGGAATCTCCCAATAACTTTCAAAGCCGCGGAAGTGGTCCAGGCGCACGATGTCGCACGACTTCAGGGCCCAGGCCATTCGCTGCACCCACCAGCGGTAACCCTGATCCCTCACCGCATCCCATTTGTAGAGCGGATTGCCCCAGCGCTGCCCGGTTGCGCTGAAAGCGTCCGGTGGAACGCCGGCCACCACCGTGGGCCGCAAATCGGAGTCGAGGTAGAAAAGGTCCGGATTGCGCCAGACGTCGGCGCTGTCGTAGTTGACGAAAATGGCAACGTCACCCACGATCTTGATTCCCCGCTGCGCGCCGTAGGCGCGCACCGCCCGCCATTGTTCGAAGAAGGCAAACTGAATCGCCCGCTCCGCTTCCAGGTCTTCGCGGTGCTCCAGGCCAAAACCATGCAAGGCGTCCTGCTCGCGCCGTGCCAGTCCTCGTGGCCACTCGCTCCACACCGCGCCTTTGTAGACCACGCGCATCACCTGGAAGAGGGCAAAATCCTCCAGCCACCAGGCGTTGTCGCGCTTGAAGTCCTCGAAGCGGCGGCGATCGCCATCCGCTTTGTTCAGGAATGATTGCGCCGCCCGGCGCAACAAGGGGAGCTTCCACGCCTTGGCGGCATCGAAGTCCACAGGACCGGATACTGGCTGATGGGCAGGCAGCTCTGCCGCGGCGATCCAGCCACGTTCCGCAAGTCGATCCAGGCTGATGAGGAGAGGGTTTCCCGCGAACGCCGAGATCGCGGAGTAGGGAGAGTTGCCCATCCCGGGCGGTGAGAGGGGAAGAATCTGCCACAAACCCTGCCGCGAACGTCCGAGGAAATCGATGAAAGCGTATGCTTCCGCCCCTAAATCGCCGATGCCTCCCGGTGAAGGCAGCGACGTTGGATGCAGGATGATTCCCGCCAGACGTCCGTTGGCCATCTTCCCCCTGTAAATCTAGCTGCGGCGTCCCTGGCCCTGTTCCGCTTGCTTGTTTTCCTTGAGCTTGCCTTCCTTCTTCAGACGGTCGCTGAGATTGGCCATGAACAGCTCCAGCGCCTGCTGCCGCTTCTGGCTGGACAGTTGCTCCTGCAGAGCATCGCGATCTTTAGTGAACTGCGGGTCCGTGAGCGACGGCTCCTGCTTGTCGGTTACCTGCAGAACCACTCCTTTTTGTCCCATGTTCAGCGGCCCGCTGATCTCTCCCGGCTTCAGGGAAAAAGCCGCGCTGAGCTGGCTGTTCATGGCGCCCAGATCCGCCACTTGCGACGACGGACTGACCAGGTCGCTGGTCTTTACTGTCGCGCCGGCTTCTTTCGCCGCCTTGGCCAGATCGTGTTCGGCGTGGGCTCGATCAGCCAGCTCCTGCACCTTCTTCTGCAGCATCTCGTTGCCGCGCTGGGTCTTGAAGTCGGACTCCACCCGCTCTTTAATCTCGTCAAATGCCGGCGTCTTGGACGGATCGATCTTGGTGACCTGGAAGAGCACGTAGCCCTGGGGATAGCGCCCCGATTGAGGTGGAGTCTTCTCCGGGGTTGCAAAAATCGCATTCATGACTTCCGGGGCGGCGCCGACGCCCGGCAATGATTCGCCACGGCTGATGGGATTGCTGGTGATTACCAGCGCGCCCACCTTGGCTGCAGCTTTGTCCAGATCGTCTTTTTGTGCCGCGGCTTCCGCCTCGCGTACCTTTTTGTCGAGATAGGCGCTGGCTTTTTGCAGCCGGATGGTTTTCTCGATATTGTCCTTGACCTCTGCCAGCGGCTTCATATGCGCCGTTTCTTTCTCTTCCACCTGAATGATGTGGAAACCATATGAAGTCTGCACCAGGTCGCTGGTCTGCCCGGGATTGAGCGCGAACGCGGCCTTTTCAAACTCAGCTACGGTCTGGTCCTTCACCACCCATCCCAGTTCACCGCCCTTTTCGGCGCTCCCGGGATCCTGCGAATTCTTCTTAGCCAGCTCGGCAAAATCACCGCCGGCTTTGACCTGTTTGAGAATGTCTTCGGCCTTGGTTCGCGCCGCATCCACTGCCTTGGGATCGCTCTTCCCGTCCGGTCCCGCGGGTGGGATGCTGATCAAGATGTGGCGGACCTTGACCCGGTCGGGCAGACGGTAATCCTGCTGATGCTCGCTGTAATAGCGCGATATGTCGGATGCATCCACCGTGACCTTGCTCTCGGCATCTTTATCCGGCAATACGAAATAACGCACCTGCCGCTTTTCCGGGATGGAATTCTGATAACGCGCCATGTCGGCCTGGTAGAAGGCCTTCAGCTCCGCATCGGTGGGCTTGATTTGTTTGCTGAGGTCAGCCAGGTTGAGCACGGCATACTGGAACTTTACCTTGGTGTTCTTGGCCTTGTAGGCACTCTCAATCTCCGCCGGGCTCGCGCTCACGCCCGCTGTGATGGCCCCTACCAGCTTGCGCATCAGGATTTCGTCTTTTACGCTGCGCTCGAAATCGGCAATCGTGCCTCCTGACGAGGTCACCAGGTTCTCGTACTGCTGCTGGCCGATCCATTTGCCTTCCGGGAACAGGTATACCTTGTATGGGCCATTCTGCAGGTCGTCCCGCAGCTCTTCATCGGATACCGTGAATCCCAGGCGGTGTGCTTCATAGCGCAGCTCCGCCTGCTGGATCAGCTGCTGAACCACCTGCTGGCGGATAAACGCGGCAAATGCGTCGGGATAGCGCTGCCGCTGCATCTGCGCAGCGACCGCTTTTTGCACCTGTTCGGTGCTGATCTCCTCACCTGCCACTTTGGCCACGACGTTGGAGCGGCTGATGTCAGAACCCGACATAAAGCCGGGAATCAGGTAGGTGACCATGCTCACGGCCAGGATCAGCAGAAACCCGCCGAGGATGTACTTTGCGGCCTTATTGCCGCTTTGCAAGAATCGGATCATTTCAGGGAAAGCTCCAGGAAAAAAGAGGACTCGCGTCCATTATATTGCGAACCTGGCTCTTCGTGCGACCCGTGGAACCTGGCTCCTCCGCCCGCCTGAAGCATCGCGGATTTGGTTAGCCTGAGAAAGTTAAAGTCGCCGGAGGCGCATCTTAAGGAAGGTTGTCGATGAGCCGCCAGACGCGGTAGCGGCCGGGCCGCGCTTCTGCGCGATTGATCCGCCGATTTTGCAAGAATATGAGTGAGATGGCTATCAACCAGACCTTGCCGAACGTAACCGGAATCCGCTCTTCTGCGCGCAAACTGCTCATGAGCGGAGGCGCACTGTGCGTGGTCATGGTGATCTTCTGGTTCATCGCCCGGTACTTCCATTTGCAGGCGCTGCGTGATTATCCGGTCTCCACTTTCCTGGCCTTTACTCTCCTGTTCGCGCCGTATTGGTTTTTTGGCTTTGGAGCCGGCGACGCTCTGCGCAGGATCCTGCGCTCTCCCGCGGTCCGCGTGCTGGCCGCAGCCTTGCTGACTCTGCCCTATTTCGTCCTCGCGCTTCCTCGCGGGGACTTCCATTGGCCCCTGGCGGCGACGCTGGTTGCGATTGCCGTGCTCAGCGCGGCCGCGCTCGCGCGGTGGCAGACTCCCGGCAACTGGGCCGACCTGGCGGTGCTGGCCGTCGCGGGGCTGAGCATCGACCTGGGACTACTCAACACCGCAGGCCCTCTGGCCATTCACGGCGCTACTCTCTGGCCGGCAGGACTGGGCGGCTTTCCCAAGATGATGATGGCCAACGTCGCCCTCTATTGCTACCTGGTAATCAAACCCATCGATGGAGTTGGCTACGACCTGGCGCCTCGCTTCTCCGACGTGAAGATCGGTCTGCGCGAGCTGCTGTTTTACGCGCCTATCGTCCTCACTTTGGGACTGCTGCTGAAGTTCATCGCCTTCCATCACGCCGCCGACAACGTGGCTCTCGCCGTCCCGGCTGCATGGATCTTTACCTTTATCTTTGTGGCTCTGCCCGAAGAGCTCTTCTTCCGCGGCCTGGTGCAGAACCTGCTCGAACGCCGCCTGGGACGCACGGGTTCGTTGTTGCTGGCATCCGTACTCTTCGGCCTCTCCCACTTCAACAAGGGAGCGCACTTCAACTGGCGATACGTGCTGCTGGCCACGATTGCCGGAATCTTTTACGGACGGGCCTGGCGCGGGCAGAAGCGGCTGTTCGCTTCTTCCATCACGCACTCGAGCGTCGACACCATCTGGTCAATCTGGTTTCGGGTAAGCCAGGCGTTTTGAGGCGGGAGCTGCTTCTGGTATCGCCAGGAATCGTTCGTGCCGAGGAAGCGGACCGCCGGGGGCGGCGCGGCCCGCGTTGGGTCAAGGCGCAAAATACCAATACGGAGGAATCTTATCGGCTTTATGAATCCCGAAACGCAGTTGCGGGGGGCTGCCGTCTTTCAGCAGGTTGAAGATGTCGCTCAACACCGATCTGTTCTCAGCGTAATAAAAATGCCCAATGAGGTTCGTGTCAACAGCCGAGGCGTCAATTGTATCCACGCCCTCCACCACCACCGCCGCGCCGCTAAGGTCCCCAGCGCGCCGGTAAGACCCGTTTTTCCTCATGGATGCATAGAGCGCTTTATCGCGGGTGGAAGCGTAAAGCGTTACGCGTTCTCCCATGGTCCTGATGGAATTCGCCAGTTGCGCGAAGACTTCCGCGTCAATATCTGGCGCGGTCAAGACGATCTGGTTGAAGTGCGGTTTTGGGCCAGCTGCCGCCTGCGTGGCCAGCAGGTTTAAAGCGTTACTCAAGGCGCGATTCCCCATGCTGTGGGCGATCAGATGCACCACTTCGGCTCCCGAATGAAAAGCAATGTCGCGAAGAAATACTTTCAAGTGTTCCACAGTCCAGTCATTGTTGTTGATGTCGCCGGTATATTCATACAACGTGCCGTTCGAAGGCCAGCTGTATAAAATCGGCGCGCCATCGAAGCCCAGATCGTAGGCGATTTGCGCTGTCCGATACACCGCATCGTCAAATGAGACGCGGAACCCATGGATGAAAATGAAGGCCTGCCTTCGCTCAGAGTTGCTGACTATCTGTGACAGTTCCGAGTAAAAATCAGCTGCGGGTTTGATTGCGCGTTCGCGTATAACGATGTGCTTATCCGGGTTCTCCCTGAATTCGAATTTCCAGATCGAGGGCCGCTCGATTCTGGCGGTCTGATGACGCGGATCGCGCGGAATACTGACATCGCAACTCCCGAGCGTGATCTCGCCCTTGGGATTCCTGCGGGGGCCATAGCGCGGTGGGTCCGCAGACTTGAGCTCGCGGTCAGTTGCATAAAAAATTCGAAGTACGGAATAGTTCGGCTGCGGTTTTGGCCGCCTCGCCGCCGACACTGCTTGGTTCACCTCCTCAGCAACGTGGAAGTTGACCACTCTTTTCGCCGGGATGGTGATGGCTGCACCCGTTTGCGGATTTCGCCCCATCCGAGCCTTAGGGTAGGTTTGGACTAACCTGCCCAGACCGGGAATAGAAAACGAGCCGGCTTGACGGGTCTGGCTGATTGCGAACGTGACTAGTTCAGAAAGGAGGCTGTTGATGATCTTCCTGGGGAGCCCGAGCTCCACGGCCAAGACGGCAACGAGTTCGGAACGTGTCATGGCAGCCATTGCAACCTCCAACACACTCAAAAGACTTACGCAGGTTCATTGGCCTATGGAAGGGGGGCGAACAGCTTATCGTGTGAGTGTCGGAATTGCAACAGAGCGGGGCTTTGCCCACTAAGCCACAGAGCGGGGCTTGATAAGGACCAGCGCAACGGACCGCAGAACCTGTACTGGTGGGCCTGCGCGGATGGGGAAGAATGGCAACACGCAGTGTATCGAAGAGAACTCTCTGACGCTGCATTTACTACTGAAATATTATCGGGGTCCTTCGACGCGCCCTTGGTCTCCCGCGTTGCGGGATCCCGCGGGCTGGCTCAGGATGACAGAGGGTTTGGGGTGGTCAGTGGATACTCAGAACTGCGAGAAGGAATCATCCCTGTCCCCTGAATTACCGCCATTATCGCCGCCATTTTTGCGCCCTCCGCCCATTTCGATTTCACGCAGGGCTCGGCGCAAGCCGCGGCAGATCGGTGCCGCCTTCTTGGCAGGCACACATAAGCCGCCGCTGATGGAAGAGAATTCCCTGCCGGCTCAGGCCCATGGCTGGAGGCGCGATGGGCGACGCGGAGCTGCCGGCTATTTTGCCGGAGCGTCTTCGCTGACCTTTGCCGGGAGGGCGGCCTTGCCTACCTTGCGGACCGCCTGGTCGACCACGGCGTAGAGGAGCTGGTCGTGGTCCAGCTTGGCCTCGCTCTTGATGTACTCACCGGCCTCTTTCCCTGCCGCTTCGCTGGCCGGGAGGACGAGGTTGCGTCTCTGAGCGGAGAACGCGGCCAGATCCTGCACCATGTCGAAAAACTTGTCTTCGCTCCTGCCGCTCATCTGCCAGGCTTCAGATACGGTGAGGGGGAGAAGCTGCTCGATGGTCCAGGAGTGAGTTTCGGGCGGCTCATTGGCTTCCGTTTTGATGTTAACCGGTGAATTTGGCTGCGCGGGCTGCTGGGCGGCTCCCGGGAGAGTCCCCACGGAGAGGATGGCGGCAGCGGTGAAGCACAGAATCAGGGTACGTGTATGGTGCAGCAGCTTTGCGAGTGTTGGGATCATGGAGGCCGATTTCCTTTCGTGTTCATTTCGCGTGCACATATGACTGGCGGAAGCAGGACTAGCGGCGGTCATCGTTCTGATGCGCCTCGCCTACGATAGCTCCGATGCCGGCGCCGGCGGCGCCGCCGACAACGGCTCCCTTGAGGCCGTGACCGAAGAGTGCGCCGAGTACGGCTCCGCTCGCTCCCCCGATCAGGGCTCCTTTGCCTGGACCGATGCCGCCCTGGTCGCGGTCACGGTTGTTGTACCGGCCGTTATGGTACTGATCGTTGTTGTACCGCCGGTTGTCATCGTTGTATCGGCCGTTGTCGCGGTGGGGGTCGCTGTACTCCCCGCCTCGGCCGCCGCTGCGAACGCCGCTGTAGAACGCCTGGTTGCTTCGGTTATCGCGATGGTCGCGATCATCCCTGTTCTGCGCACCAGCGGGAAGGATGCTGGTGGCCAGGAGCAATAGGACGATGAGCATACACTCGCGGATCTTCCTCGTGGTCCCAGGATACGAATTCGGGGTGGGAGGCCTGTGGAATCTGGTGTCGCATCTGCGTGAGAGTCTTGAGAAAACCATTGATCACCGCCGTCCAGAAAGTATCTTGATCGGATTAACGCCGCCGAAATTTAAGGCGACACCGAGTACAGTTGACGCCCCAATTTGCGTGAAAAACTCTTTCGCACGGGCAGGATATTTTGTCCAGGACATGCTTTCGTCGGGAAGCTTCCGCGACGGCGTACCCTACCAATGAGAGTTTCATATTCAGCAGCCGCTATCTGTTCAGTCTTGCTCATACCTCATAGTCTTTCGAATAGGAGCTCTTTGCCCTCTTGCAGGCACCCATAAGCCGCCGCTGGTCGAAACGGGAAAACAAAGAGCCACAGAACGATGTCGTAATGCCTGGAGCCAGGCGGTCAGGAAGTTGGACGATGGCAGGCAGAAAAATGGACAAGGCGCTGCATGGCCTAGTTTCTGATTGACCGATATACGCTATCGTGATAATGTCGTAAGCAATAAAAGGCAGTATTTAGCAGGACCACCGCCATCGTTGAAAAAACAACGGAAGCGACAGGCCGCCTCAGGGCGGCTTTTGGGTGTTCGAAAGCAGCAATGGGCAATCAGCAGCCCGGTAAACTTAGCCGGAATAAAGCGTTTCCCCGTTTTCGGTTAACGAATGGAAAGTTGGATTGACATGGATTGGGATGGATTGAAATGGCTTGAAACCGGGGGGTGGGGGGTACATCCCGGGTGATCTGGCGATCGGGCGATCAGATGATCTGAAAAGAAAGAGGTTAGGCGGGAAATGTTCGTCGCAATTGAGCGCAATTTGACTCAATTTCAGCCGCAAAATGCGGACGTTGGAGAGGGTCTTTGAAAACTTAAAAAATGCGGCGACCTGGCGGTTAGGGTAATCGCCGGAAACGCCGTGATCGCGCGTGATCGCCGTGATCGGAAAACCCAAGCCCGTTCACCGCAAAGGGCACGACGGAGCGGAGCCAGAAAAATCGGGTGATCGGGGGATCGGAGAGGCAGACCTAAGATCGCCGGAAATCGCCGGAACCGTCGCGATCGGATGATCCGCTGACCGGAACAGCCGAAGGCGAAAAGTGGGTCCCCGGGGATGCGCGGGGATGATCGGGGATTCATCCCAAGGGGGGGAGGAGGAGATCGCACTGCACTGCACCCATTTGGTGAGACACGAAATTAAGGGGGTATGTGCCGTTCAATAATTAATCATTGCTCAGCAGGGTTGTGGTGTTCCACTCTGCGCGAAGCTGAGCGGAGGATATCCGCTTCGCGCCGGAAAAAGAGCTGCTGCCGAGCGGAATGATCACCGGTGGCAACGAGATCGCGGAGAAGCCGGCGGTGGTGGACGTCCGGCGACATGTGGTTCTGTTCGCCAACAACCCCATGTGGCCGCGGCGAAACCATGGGCAGCTTTTTCCTGGTATTCAACGCCATTCTCAACTACGACCATCTCAACGCGGCCGCCGCGGACAGCGCGGTTAAAGCGCGCGAGGCATCGGCCGCCGGGGATTCGGAACAATGACGGCGGAAGAATTCTCCGCCGCCATTCCTTAACTGAACTTTACGGCGGCACTTAGTAATTCTTATTGGGCGCTTGCTGCAGATTTTCTTTGACACGCGCATCTTATGTATGTAGAACCTTGTGGAGCTTTTCTGGGACGAACGAATCATCCGGCCTTCAGTTGGGTTTCACCATCAACTGGTCCCTTGAAAAAAGACGATCAAAATCCGCAATTTGTCGTTTGGCTTGAGGCGTATGGAAAACGCCTGGTAGAGATCACCCGCACCTGCATCTCCACACCGAGCGCGGAAGTCTCCGAGCCGGCACAAAACCTTTCTCAGCAAGATTCCCCGCCGCGTATTGTGCCCAAGCAGGAATAGCATTGCGCCGGTTCGTCGATCATCGGTCATCGGTCATCGGTCATCGGTCATCGGTCAATGATCAATGATCAACCCAAATGGATCCATGACCGGAAAGCACGCAACTTCCCTGTTTGTCCAGTGTTGGTGAGTTCAGGGAAAAGCCTGCGTTGATATAAACTGAATCCTGCATCCCCCGCCGGGCTGACCCGACGCACCTACAACCGAGGTGCCAAAAGTATTACGACTCAAAGACCAGGACTTTGCAAAACTTTTGGCGGTTCCCGAGTCTCTCAGTCGTACCATTCTCGTTGCGAGGGAATATGTTGAGAAAGAATCCTGCTCTTTTTCTCCTTAGTCTTGTAATCCCGGCAATACTTACTTTGATGGGCTGCGGCGGTGGGGTGAACACAACCCCGCCAAATCCATCCGGCTTCACCAATGCCAGCCTCAATGGGACCTATGCGTTCGCTTTTACCGGTAACAACGGAGGCGGGTTCTTTACGGTGGCCGGCAGCTTCACTGCCAATGGCGCCGGAGCCATCACCGGAGGCACGGAAGACATCAACAGCCCGGGAACCGGGCTCATTGCGCCGGCAGTGTCCATCACCGGCAGCTACAACGTTCGCTCTGACGGCCGCACCGTAGCCACCATCAACTCCACGTCGCTCAACCCTGGCGTAAGCTTCGGCCTGGATTTGGTGATTCTCAACCCGCAAAAGGCCCTGGTCATGCGTTTCGACCAGAACGGCAGCGCCAGCGGCACCATCGATCTGCAGACTTCTTCCGCCTTCAGCTTCAGCTCGGTCGCTGGAGCTTACGCGTTCAACGTGGCCGGCGTGGACGGCAGCGGAAACTCCGACGGCTCGGTTGGCTTGCTGAATGCCGACAACGCCGGCAATATCACCAGCGGCACCCTGGACAACAACGACAATTTCACCGTCACCACCAACCAGCCTTTGACGCCTACGACCTACACGGCCCCCGCAGCCGGCACCGGCCGCGGCACGGCAACAATCACCACCAGCACGCTGGGGACGCGCAACTTCGCTTACTACGTGGTGGACGCCAATCACCTGAAACTGATCGAGACTGACAACGCCGGTCCTTTTCTCTCCGGTGACGCCTTTCGGCAGACGTCCACCGCCGTCTCCGGCAGCTTCGTCTTTACCATGGCCGGAGCGACCATCAACGGCCACGGAGTCTTTCTGGCCGGTGGCGTTCTGAACACTGACGGCGCGGGCAACGTGCAGAGCACCAGCATCGAAGACATCGATAACGGCGGCGGCCTCACCGCGGCGGGCGGAGTTTCCGTGAGCGGAACGTATGCGGTAAGCGGCGGGCGCGGCACCATGCAGCTCAACAACGGCGCAACTACTCTCAACCTGGTGTTTTATCCCTCTTCCGGCGGGCTGCAGATGCTGGACGTTGATGCCGGCGCGATTGCCGCGGGGGGAGCAGCTCTCCAGCAATCCGGTGCGCCGTTTTCCAACGGATCAATCAACAACGGCTACGGTCTCAACTTCACCGGGATCCTGGGACCGAACAGCCTCAGCCCGACCGAAATCGACGCCATCTCGCAGTTCAACGCCACCGGCAGCGGAAGCCTTAGCGGCGCTCTCGACGTCAATAGCTTTGGCGCTCTCACCAGCAACCTGGCACTCAACGGCAGCTACAGCGTCAGTGCCAACGGACGGGGCACGGCGTCACTGCGAACGTCGCAGGGGACCATTAACCTGATCTTCTATATGGCTGGCAGTTCTCAGGTTCTTTTCGTGGAAATGGACGAAGGGTTCGGCCAGCTCTCCGTGGGCGGCTTCGCGGCCCAGTAGCCCTTCGACACAAAAGAAACGATGCAAAAGAAAACGGAGCGCGCCCGATGCGCGCTCCGCTTCTCCTCTCGAGAGTTTAACTTTGCTGCGGTACCCGTTGCCTGCTTAGAAGCCGAAGTACAGGGTCACGCCGTTCGCATTGCGGCACCAGCGCGAACCGTCCCAGGTCCAGTAGTAGCCATTGAAGAAGCGGCGTTCGCCGGCCACGTAACGGTAATCGCCGCGGTCGCGGAACCTGAAGTCATCGCGGTCCACCCTGCGATAGTCGTCTCGATCGCGGAATCGGCGGTCGTCGCGGTCACGGTGCTCATAGCGATCCCCATCCCTCCGTCCGTCATGATCAAATGGCTGCGCCGTGGCTAATGCTGAACCTCCCGTCATCAATGCAGCAGCTATGACAAATATTTTTACGCGGTTCATAAAATTCTCTCCTTCTCGTCAGCCAGGCTCATTTGCCGGTTACCTGCCAACTTTCAATTCCGGCTTCAGGTCTAGCTTTTGTCACCTGCCTGTGAAAACCCCGGGCCAGAATCTTTGTCGGTTTACTTTTGCAAAGTTGGGTTAATTGAGGTGTTGGGTTGATCAATTTGATTGTTGCGGTTACAGACGAGCCAGGCCGAAAGACAGCCTGGCTCCAGACGGGCTCCGCTCACAATGAAGATGGCCCGGCGCTACGAGAACGCCGGGCCACTTCTTTGAGTAAGGGGGGCATCTCACTCAAACCGTAAAGCTTCGATGGGATCGAGCATGGCCGCTTTTCGCGCCGGGTAGAAACCGAAGAAGATCCCTACCGCGGTCGAGAACACCACCGCCGCCGCCACCGCCGCCGGTGAAATCAGAATGCTCCACCCAAACACCTTGGTGATGGTGATGGAAGCGCCGATACCGGAGAGAATTCCCGCCAGTCCGCCGGCCAGGCTCAGCACCACGGACTCGCTGAGGAACTGGCGCAGCACGTCAGACTCCGTGGCCCCAATGGCGATGCGGATCCCGATCTCGCGCGTGCGCTCCGTCACCGAGACCAGCATGATGTTCATGATCCCGATACCGCCCACGATCAATGAAAATCCGGCGATCGAGGCCAGCAGCATGGTCATGACCGAAGAAGACTGGTCGGCGAGCTGGGCCACGTCAGCCAGGTTGCGCACGCTGAAATCGTCGTCCTGTCCGGTACGAATGCGATGGCGGTCGCGCAGCAATGACGTGATCTGTCCCTGCGCCGCGTAGCTGGCCGGCTGCGAGGTGGCTGAAGCCATGATGTACTGCAGCCAGTCCTGCCCGGTGATCTTCTTCTGCAGCGTGGTGATGGGAACATAGACGCCGTCGTCCTGGTCCTGGCCCAGCCCCGACTGTCCCTTGGGCACGAGCACGCCCACTACCTGAAAAGGCAGCGCGCCGATGCGCACGGTTTGCCCCACCGGATTGGCGGCGCCGAAGAGGTTCTGCTGCACCGTGGCTCCCAGCACCACCACGTTGGTGGCGCGGGTTACATCGTCCTGGGCGAAGTCGGCGCCCTGGGCAAAAGCCCAGTTGCGAATGTCGAAGTACTGCGGCTCGGTGCCGGTCACGCGCGTGTACCAGTTCTGGTTATCGGCCACGACCTGCGCGCTTGCGCCCGCACCCGGCGCGGCTTCGGCGATGGTCGGCACTTCCTGCAGGATGGCTTTCATATCGTCATCCACCAGCGTTTTGGTGGCGCCGCCGCCCAGGCGCACTCCGCCCTTGTTGATGCTGCCCGCGCTGATGTAGAGCAAGTTGGTTCCCATGGATGCGATCTGGTCCTGCACTTGTTGCTGCGCTCCCTGGCCAACGCCCACGGTCGCGATCACGGCGCCCACGCCGATGATGATGCCCAGCATGGTCAGCAGCGAACGCATCTTGTTGCGCATTAGAGCCCGCGTCGCAATTCGTAAAATCTCCAGTAAGTTCATAACGCCCCCCTGTTACCGCTTGAAATCCCCGGTCCTCTGCTTCTCCTTTTGTCCGTTTACTCGTCCACCGCCGGCAGGGTCTTCAATACTTCTGAGGCCCGCGGACGGTTCGCTACCGGATCGTCATGGCGGATCTTGCCGTCGCGGAAAACTACGATCCGTTTGGCAAAGTGCGCGATGTCCGGCTCGTGCGTCACCAGCACGACCGTCAATCCACCCTGGTTCAGATCCTGGAAGATCTGCATGATCTCCACCGAGGTCCGGCTGTCCAGGTTTCCCGTTGGCTCGTCCGCCAGGAGAATCGAAGGCCGGTTCACCAGCGCCCGGGCGATGGCCACGCGCTGCTGCTGTCCGCCGGAGAGCTGTGAAGGAAAATGGTCCATGCGGTCACCCAGTCCCACCATCTGCAGCACTTCCCTGGCACGCTCCAGGCGCTGCGCCTTGTCCATGTGCGCATAGAGCGTGGGCAGTTCCACGTTCTCCAGCGCCGTGGTGCGCGAGAGCAGATTGAAGCCCTGAAATACAAATCCCAGCTTGCGGTTGCGCACCGCCGCCAGCGCTTTCTTATCGAGCTGCGAAACGTCCGTGCCTTCCAGGATGTAGCGGCCGCTGGTGGGCTTGTCCAGGCAGCCGACCATGTTCATGAAGGTCGATTTGCCGCTTCCGCTGGAGCCCATGATGGCCACAAACTCTCCCGGCTCAACCTTCAGGTCTACCCCGCGGAGGGCGTGCACCTTGGTCTCGCCCAGCGAGTAATACTTGTGCACGTCCTCCACCCGGATCACCGGGCCCACGGGGAGGCCCAGCTCCTTCACCTCACCTGCTTTGATTTCGACTTGTGCCAGCGTTGCCATAATGTCCTCCCGATCGTCATCCCCTTGCGCGTTGGGCGCAGAGACGTCTTACCGGCCCATGCCTCTCATGCCGCCGGCGGGATTGCTGCCGATGCTGGGGGCTGCCTTGGTGGTGGACGTCTTAGCTGAAGCGGCGCCGGTGACCACCTGGTCGCCCTGGTTCAGCGAGCCGTTCAGCACCTGCGCAACTTCAGTGGTGGTGTGATCGGTGATGCCCAGCTTGATCTGCACCGGCGCCAGCTGCTTGCCGGCATCGAGCTTCCACACAACCGCGGTCGTGGCCTGATCTTGCGACTGTCCCCCTTTGCGCCCGCGACCTGCATTGGCCGCGATGCCCGCCTTCTGGTAAGCAACGGTGATCTGCTGCGCAGTCAGATCGGGGGTGTAACGCAGCGCTCCGTTGGGCACCTTCACCACGTTGTTGGCGAAAGCCACTGGAACGCTCACATACGCGGTCATTCCCGGGAACAACTTCAGATCCGGATTGTCGAAGTCGACGACCGTGGTATAGGTCACCACGTTCTGAACCGCGGTTGCGTTCAGGCGCACCGCGGAAACCACGCCACTGAAGGTCTGCGTCGGGAATGCATCGACCTTGAAGCTGACCTTCTGCCCGGTGTGGATGGAACCCACGTCGCTCTCGTCGGTGGAGACGTAGACCTGCATCTTGGTCAGGTCCTGCGCGATGGTGAACAGCGTAGGCGCCTGCAGTGACGCGGCCACCGTCTGGCCCACGTCCACGCTGCGCGCGATCACCGTGCCGTCGATGGGCGACTTGATAATGGTGTGGTCCAGATTGGTCTGGGCCACGGTCACCGCCGCCGAATTCTGCTGCACTTGGGCCGCGGCCTGAGTTACCTGCGCCTGCGCCGCGCCCACTGCAGCGTTGTCGGCATCCAGTGTGGCCTTGGCAGCGTCGAGTTGCTGCGCCGGGATCACGCCGTCATTGGCCAGGGCCTGGTTGCGTCCGAAATCCTGTTTGGCCTGCACCGCTGCTGCCTGCGCTTTGGCCAGGTTGGCCTTGGCCGCCAGCAGATTGGCCTGAGCGTCGGCCAGGTTGGCCTTGGCCTGCAGCAGCGCGCCCTGGAACAACGAAGGCTCGATCTGCGCGATCACCTGGTCCTTCTTCACGTGGGAGTTGAAGTCGGCGGAAAGCTTTTCGACCATCCCCGAGACCTCCGAGCCCACCTGCACCGTCGTCACCGCGTTGATGGTGCCCGTGGCCTGGACCACGTTCTGAATGTCGCCCTTCTGAATTTTTTCCGTGAAGTATTGCGGCGCTTTGCTGGACTCGAAGCGGAACGCCGTCAGCATCGCTATGCCGGCGAGCAGCGCGCCAATAATCATCCACTTGCTTTTCAGGTATTTCATCCTGCACCCCCGAAGCTCTTGGCGGTTGGCCTTGTAGCTCCTGAAGTAGTGAACCCCGGGGTTGGTAAGGCTGGGTTAAGACTAGGCAAGGTGGGTAAATATTTGTCAGGGGACGTGCGCCGGCGGATGGTGGAAAAGCCTTGTTTTTCGCGGCCTTAGCGGGACGCGGCCAGGACTTGAGGGGACCTGCGGAACTGTTAACAATTTCTATGTGTGTAAGGCGGGGTTATGCCGCGGACTTGAACTTGTAGCCGTACCCGGCGACGGTCTCGATAAGCTCTGCCTGCTTTCCCAGCTTCTTGCGCAGGCTCTTGATCACCGCGTCCACCACGTTGCTGCCGACGTCATATTTATGGCCCCAGACGTCGTGGATCAAGGCTTCGCGCGCTACGGCTTTGCCTTCGCGCTCGCGCAGATAACGCAGCACAGCAAACTCAAGCCTGGTCAGGCGGACGCGCGTGTCATTGATCACCAGTTCGCGCGCCTCCACGTCCAGCATCTCGCTGGGCGGCATGCCCAGTTCCGCCGCCACCAGCCGGGCCAGCCAGCCATCGACCGAAGATGGGCCGAAGTCGAGCATGGCCGTCGAGTAACCGTACCCATCGAGACTCGCGCGCAAGTCGGGAAGCGGCGTGAAGCCGAGTGTCTGTGCAACCGGCCCGTAAGGAGCGATGTCCTGCAGCACCAGGTACACGCGGCGCACCTTGGGCCGCAGGGCAAGGTAGGTGCGTTTGATGTCCAGCCACGCCGCCGCCTGGATGGCGGATGGAAGTTCGCCTTCATCCTCACTCAGCCAGCGGCGCAGGAACAAAGCCGTCTCGTTTTTCGCCAGCTTTTCTTTTTGAAGATGGCCGAGCCAGGATTTCACCACCGGGTCTTTGCGCTGGACGGATTCGGGAACGCTTGAGGAATCGGAGAGGCAGTAAAAACCCACGACCTTGCCGGCATGATTGCGCACCACCGAGAAGGCTCCCGGCGCCGCCGTCCACCACTCGATCAGGGATTTCACGGCCGCCGCGCCCTCATGGCGTTCACAGATGGCGCGGATCGCCGCACCATCCTGCGCGCCCGCCGGCTCCAGCCGGTAGACCTGCGCGCCGCTGGGAAAGAAGGCCTCGCGGATGCCGGGATTCTCCAGCAGGTAGAGCATGTCTGCGGTGTATCGCCAAAGGTCAGTGCTGGCGGCAGTCCCTAACTCGACGCGCAGCTGCGACCAGGCTGCCCGCCGGTAATCGCGGTACTTGCTGGGATCGCTGGCGCGCAGCGTAGTGGCCACCACCTGCTTGACGGAATCATGAATGTGCAGCCCGTCGAGAGCGATGTGCACAAAGGGCAGCGATCGCAGCTGAGCAAACGCCTCCTGCGGCATTACGTCGGGAAGCATGGCGCGCAGCAGAGTCAGCGTGATGCGCCGCAGCACGCTCGCGGCTTCCAGCACGCGGCGGGTCATCGGGTCAACGATCTCGGAAAGATAAAGCTGGGTCAGTTCACTGATCACGCGATGAATCGCCAGGTCCTCGAAATCGGGATCGTTGCGGTTGGCCAGCGAAGACGCTGCCAGCGTCAACGCCAGCGGATGTCCCTGAGCCAGCCGGTTGATTCGCGTGGCCCGCGTCTCGGGAATGCCCAGGCAGGTCAACAGAGCAGTTGCGTCCTGATTGGACAGCGCGTTCAGCTCGATGGGACGAAAGAGTCCCTGCCATCCCGGCTGCGCAGCCCACGCCGGCGCGGGTGACTCGCGGTCGGCCAGAATCAGGCGCACCGTGCTGGGAAGCTGGGGGATAAAACTCTGGCGGAGCCAGGTATCAAGCAGCCGCAATACTTCGTAATGGTCAAAGGCCAGCACCACGCGCGAGCCGATTCCGTTCAAGGCAGCCACGGCATCTTCCAGGGCCGCAAACTTTCTTCCGAATCGCGAGCCGAGAGCTCCCAGGAAACCGTGTTCGGTGGGCTCAATCGCGCGGCAATCAAGAACAATGACGGAAGCATTCAACCCGCGCGCCCGCTCGGCAAAGGCGGCGATCAACCTTGACTTGCCGATCCCGGCGATTCCGTGCAGGTAGGTGATGGCAGGCCCGGAACTGTTGACCATCTCCAGCAGCTGAAAAAGCTCCTGTTTGCGTCCCGCAAATGTGCGGCTCGCCTGTTCGGCAACCAGATCGCCAAAACGCGTGGGTACGTCCTCAGACACTTGGAAGGTGTGCTCCCTCTGCGGGGCCATATGGCCGGGATTATAGCCCAGGTGCGCGAATTTCAGGTCTGCTTCCCGCCTCAAATAAACAGCGTCAGAACCCCGGTGGCGACCAGTGCCCCTACCCAGAGCAGCTCCAGGTTGAACCATGCGCGGCGGAGAATCCCAATGCCTACCTTGTGATAAACCACCAGCGCCAGCCCGGCCGTCGCCAGCAGATACCCAAGCGTATGCAGGCCAATGGGAAGCACCCACTGGGCCGGCAGAGTCGAGCCGGACTGCATTGCTCCCGCCATCAAGGCGTGATGAAGATGCTCATGAGCCGGCTGAGGAGTCGCCACCACGAACGGCAGCAACATCAGTCCCGCGCCGTGTGCCGACGCCATGATGAACGACCACAGGGTCAGATCGCGCGAGCCCACCCGCATCCCCACCCACCGCGGATGCCGGCGGCGCACCAATCGATACAGCCCGAAGGCGATCAGCGCCACCGCGGCTACGACCCTCACCGTCCGCAGCGGCAGCGCGAGCTGCGCCATTTGCGCAACGGCCACCACCAGACCGACCGATGCCAGGTGACCGATGCCCAGCGGCCAGATCGACTTGACCACCGCTTTGCCGTCTTTTTCCTGCAGGCCGAGCGACACGGCAAAGAGCCATCCCATCGCGGGATTAAGCCCGTGATAAGCGCCGAGTCCGAACAATAACCAGGGCCACATAGAGTTCACGAAAAGCAGTAGGAGTCAGACGACGCGTCGCCGCCTTCCAATCGTACCTGGTGCGCGCGCAGGCTGCCGAAATCGACGAAGAATTTAGCATCCAATTTGAGCTTGCCATCCGCAGCCACGTCCGCCTTGGCCATCCAGCCCTGAATCCCGTCGGGATAGAACTGGTCGTCCCAGGTGCGATAGAGGGAGTTGGTGAAGTAGACGCGGCGGCCGTCGCGGCTGAGTTCAACCATCTGTGGAGCGCCGTTCAGCCGGCGCGCGGGATCCTTGGGATGCGCGGCGCGCCTGGCGATGCCGCCCATGTGAAGCGAGCCTATCATCTTCGGGTTCATAGGATCGGAGACGTCGTACTGGCGCAGCTCACCCGTCCCCCAGCAGGCGGCGTAGAGGTACTTGTCGTCCAGCGAGAGGACGATATCGGTCAACAGCGGCGGCACCGCCTTGAAATCCTTGAGCATGGGCGGAAGCAGCGCCGGGTCGGCGGGTTCTGCGGGTATTTCGATGACCTTCTTCACCGCCCACGCGCCATTCTCGGCATGCCAGAGCCAGACCGATGAAGACAGATCTTTGAGGGAGATCACCACCCCCACGAATCCGTAGGCCTTGGCCGGATCGTGTGCCGGCCGGAGTTCCAGCGGCAACTGGTACTGCTCCCCGAGATCGAGCACCTGCTTGTGGGTGCGCTTGCGCAGATCCCACACATGCAGGCGATGGCCGTATTTGGCGCCCAGCAGCAACTCGGGATTCAGCCCCGCTTCCACCATGTTGGGCGTGCCCCACTCGCTGGTGAGCATGGTGTCCTGCCCCAGATGCCACCAGAAATCGTAGGACAGGTACTGTGGACCGCGATCGACCTCCCAGCGCCCCAGGACGTCGAAGGAGTCGTGATCGAGAATCAGGATGCCGCCGGGACCGTCGCCGCTGGCTGACCCGATGGCGTTCACGTAGATCCCATCAGGCCCGCAGTGCACGGTGTGCAGGCGCGAATAACCAGTGCGCCTGGCGATCTGCTCGGCATCGATCACCTTCACGATTTTCGGCTTGCGCGGGTCGGCCTTGGTGTCAATGATGTGGATGGAGGATGAGCGCAGCCCCGGCACCACCAGGTACCGGCGCTCCACGTGCGGGTGAGGCGCGTACGGGCACAGGGCCGAACTGCAGGCGTTCCAGCCGAAATGATGCAGCTCGTCACCTGCGTTGGGCATGGTTACGTTGCCCACCAGCTGGCTGTAAGTCTTCGAGCCGGGATCCAGATCGACCACCACCATCTCATCAGGACGGCCTTTATCTCCGTTCAGCGCCGCCACGTATCCAAGCCGCTCGGCGGGGGCCTGCATGGCCATCCTGGCGGACGGATAGAAAGTCGGGTCAGGTCGAAATGACATCACGCACCTCCGCGAATTTTTTCCTTCTATTGTGCAAACGGCTCAGCACCGAACCTGACCGTATGCCTTTCTGGTAAAGCAATCTAACGCCGGGCAACAATTTTGGCATGACGCGCCTATGAGAAATTCATGAAAAAGTGCCTGCCATGTCGCGAATCGAGCACCGAGAAACTCAATCCCTTAAGAGTTGTAGGGGTTTCAGCTGCCTAAACAGGCCAAAAGGAAAGGGTTCCTCTGGCTATTTCGAACCAAGACTTCATCCTTTTGGTTCCGGCACGAACTGGTAGCCCAGCCCGCGGATGGTAAGCAGATGGCGGGGCTTGGCCGAGTCGTCCTCAATGTAACGGCGCAGGCGGACGATGAAATTGTCGATAGCCCTGGTGTCCGTGTCCTCGTGCAGGCCCCAGACCTGCTCCAGGATTTCCTTTCGCGAGACCGGGCGCCCGCTGTTGCGGATCAGGTAGGCCAGCAGCTCCGCTTCCATCAGCGTGAGCTGCACCGTCTCATCGCGATTCTGCAATTGCAAGTGCTGCATATCGAAGAGCTTGCCATTGAAGCGAAATGGCTCCAGGGCAATTGCAGCTGATGGCTTCACTGCGCCGGACTCTTCCGCATGTGTTCCCGCCGGTTGCATCTGCATCCAGTTCCTGCGCCGCAGCAGGCTGGCGATTCTTGCAACCAGGATATCGAGATTGAAAGGCTTGGGAAGATAGTCGTCGGCCCCGCACTCAAAGCCCTTGAGCACGTCTTCGGGGCGCCCGCGGGCGGTAAGCATCAGCAGCGGGATGAACAGGCCCGCGCGCCGCAGTTCGCGGGCAACGGCAAAACCGTCCTGGCCGGGAAGCATCACATCGAGCACGAGAAGGTCAAACTGCTCGTGCTTGCGCAGCAGGCGTTCCAGCGCATCTTCGCCCTGGCCGGCTATCTCAACCTGGTGGCCTTCAGCCTCAAGGTTGAAGCGCAGGCCGGCAGCGATGTGAGCTTCGTCTTCCACCACCAGAATGCGGCTCATACGCCGTAGACCCGCGGCAGGCGAAGCGTGAACGTGCTGCCCAGGCCTTCGCCTGCGCTTTCCGCGTAGGCGTCACCGCCGTGGCTGCGGGCAATGGAGCGAACAATGAACAGTCCGAGCCCCGTGCCTTTCACCTGCTCGGCCCCGCGGCTGTGCGCGCGGTAAAAACGCTTGAAGATGCGCTTCAACTCGGCGTCGGGAAGACCGATCCCGTTGTCGCGCACGCGCAGCAGAACGGTATCCGGGTTGGGCGAAGAGAGATTGACCACGATCTCGCGCGGCGGAGAGGTATACTTGACCGCGTTCTCCAGCAGGTTGGCGACAGCCGTACGCAGCTCCTCGGGATTGCCGAGCAGGGTGATGCCATCGCTCGGCGCACCGTCAAAGCGCAGCTCTTTCTCGCTCAGACCGTGGCGCAGCCGCGCCAACTCCAGGCTCTCGCGGGTCACGGCGGAGAAATCGACATCCTGCCAGTGCTTGCGCGCCCGGCTCTGCCGGACCTCGCTGGCCTTGAGCACCTGCTCCACTGTGCCCAGCAGGCGATCGGTATCTTCCAGCATCAGGCGGTAGAACTCGCTGCGCTGGTCGTCGGTGATCTTGCGCCGTTCCAATGTCTGCAGATAGAGGCGGAGGGAAGTAATCGGCGTTTTCAGCTCGTGAGTAACGGCGTTCAGGAAGCTGTCCTGCTGCTCGTTGCGCCGCACCTCGCGCACCAGAAAAATGGTATTGAGCACCAGGCCGGTGATGATGGCGCCGAAAAAGATGACGCCGGCGATCATCCAGCCTACGCGACGCCAGTTCAGCAGGATCCAGCTGACGTTGAGCGTGATCGCCACGCCCACCAGGCACGAGCCCATGGTGATGAAAAACGCGATCGTCTTGGCGCGGCTGGTGATGCGCATGGCCAAGAACGATTGTAGTGGATGGCGTGAAGAGGATAGAAACCACGAAAGACACGCAGAAACACAAGGACCGGCCCGCATCACTGCGGCCGGTCTCTCCACTGTGTTCCTTCGACTCCTGTGGTGGTTAAACTGTTGCTGGGTTAGTCATCACCCGACGAGGCGGTCGGCGCAAGCTGCTCGACCATCGGACGCGCCGGCGCGACTCTCTTCTTTTCGTTGCGCTCCACCAGTTCGGCAAGACGCGGGGCTTTAATGTCCCAGGCCAGTCCCAGCATGCGCAGGGCGCAGATGCCGTACCAATTAACATCGACCTCGTACCAGGCCAGCCCGTGGCGGGCGGACACCGGATGAGCGTGGTGGTTGTTGTGCCAGCCTTCGCCGAACGTCAGTATGGCCACCCAGAAACTGTTGCGTGAAGAATCGGTGGTGAGGAAGCGTCGGTCGCCCCACATGTGCGTGGCCGAGTTAACCAGCCAGGTGCAGTGCAGGCCGACAACCGTTCGCAAAAAGATGCCCCAAAACATCATCGACCAGCCACCCACCGCCAGGAGAATCAATCCCAGGGTGGTGATCGGTACCCAGTGCCATTTGCTGATCCAGGTGTGAAACTTGTCTTTGCGCAAATCGGGGATATACGGGAACAGGGCTTCGGAATGGTTGTGCAACGTGCGTCCCGTCAGGATCCAGCCCACGTGGGCCCAGAAGCCGCCATCGCGAGGCGAGTGCGGATCTTCTTCTTTATCGGAATTCTGGTGATGCACGCGATGGGTGGCTACCCAGAAGAACGGCCCGCCTTCCAGAGCCAGCGTGGCGCACACGGTGAGGAAGTATTCCACCCACTTGTATGTCTTGTAGCCGCGATGCGTGAGCAGACGGTGATACGACATGCCGATTCCCAGGCTGCCGGCAACCCAGAGCAGAACGATGGAAACAATGAGCGCCTTCCAGGTGAACATAAACAGCGCCGCCACGGCGCCAATGTGAAACGCGATCATGAAAAACGCTGTGACCGGACTGAACTTTTCGCGGAACGTCCGGTCGTGAGTGAGTATGCTCAAAGGTTATCTCCTGTGCAGTCGTGCGCACATCCATTTGATCGTTAAACTAACAAAGAAGATGGGAGCGGTCTGTAATAGTTGTGTAATACCGCTGAAGTTACTTTCGTAACCTGATGCAGGCGAGTTGCGTTCAGGAAAGAGAAGCTGACGCGCTGGCGGCGACGTCGCGCATGGTTTCGAGCATGCATTCGCGAACCGGCGACCCGGGCGCCACGGCTTCCAGCGGCAGCGTGGCGGAGAAGTGCGGCGTGCGGCGCTGGAAGTTGATCTCCAGAAACTCGCGGTTCTCATTGCGCGAAAGCGAGCCCATGGCGGCGGTCACCTCTTTCTGCCAGTCCATCCGCGTGCTGATCACGAAGCGGCCGCACTGCTCCACTTCCACTTTGGACTTGCCTGGCGTCCGGCTGCTCTGCGCGCACCAGCGGAAGTTGTGGATGTGAAACGAAAACGTGGGTGGCAGATCGAGGTCGGCGTGAAACGTCAGCACCTCTCGTGTGCCTGCAATCCTGCCTGCCAGCCAGCGCAGAGGAAACTCACTGGGACGAAAATCCACCATCATCCAGGCGCGGTGAAAAAGGCCGCAGCGCAACCGCAAGGGGACCTTGAAGCGCGAGCGGGTCACCCAGCTGATCCCTGAGGCCTGGCCCTGCTCGCCGAGTGTGCCTTCGATCCAGCGCAGAACCTCCAATGCCCGGCGACGGTTGTGGCGCAACGCCAACGCATGCCAGATGCCGGAAAAGCCGGCAAGGGCCAGCAGCGCACACGCGATCCAGAGAACCATGCGACAGGTAAGATGCCGGGCAAGGCCCGGTTAGATGTCAATTCCAGAACGGAAACCAGGGGACTCCGCGGTTACAGTCCGCGGTAAATTCCGCCGTCGGCCAGGATGGTCTGCCCGGTCACATAGGCGGCGCGCTCGGAAGCCAGCCACACAATCACGTCGGCGATGTCGGCGGGATCGCCCAGGCGGTGCAGGGGGATCTCGGCCGACCATTCGGAGTAAATCTGTTCCGGTGAAGTACCGGCAGCCAGCGCGCGAACGCCCGCCAACTCCTGCAGGCGCTCGGTTGCGGTGTAACCCGGAGCTACGTTATTCACCAGAATCCCGTCTTTGCCGAACTCGTTGGACAGGCTCTTGACCAGCCCTACCACCGCGGCGCGGACGGCGTTGGACATGATCAGCTCGGCCACCGGCTGCTTCACGGTGACCGAGGTGATGGTGATGATCCGTCCCCAGCGGTGGCGCTGCATATACGGAATGGCAGCTTTGGCCAGGTGCACCACGCTCATGAAGTTCAGGTCTACGGCTTTGCGCCACTCGTCGGGCGAGATGGAAAGAAAGTTCTTGGCGGGAGGGCCGCCGGCGTTAGCCACGCAAACGTCGATGCGGCCGAAGCGCTTGGCTACGTCCTCCACAAATCGTTGCACGCGAGCGCCGTCGGTGACGTCCACAGTCTCGGCCAGAACTTCAGCCTTGGTAGCTCTGCGAATCTCTTCCGCGGCCTGGAGCAGCGGCTTTTCCGTGCGCGCGCACATGGCCACCTGCGCCCCTTCACGGGCGAATGCCTCGGCTGTCGCCCGGCCGATTCCCTGGCTGGATGCGGCAACGATTACGCCACGACCTTTCAGTCCCGAATCCATCGTCAATCCCTCAATTCCCAAAATTGTGTGCAGCGGCACGCTTCCTGGAGCGCGAACGTTTGAAGAGAACAGCGGCACAGCAGGAGTGCCTGTCCCACACGCTCCTTCCCGCTGCAGCACTCCTTCTTACTTACGACGGTTTTTCCGTCCCCACGGGCATGCTGAAGAAGACCTGGCCGGGCAGCCCGGCTTTGATCTTGTTCTGCTCGAAGCAAGCCTTGATGCGGCGGCGAAGTTCGCGCGCTACATCGTACTGGCGGCCGGGCCGGACCCTGGCGACAAAAAGATAATCCACTTCCTGGCCGCGGACCCCTTCGATTCCCGGAACCTCGGGAAGCGCGACCAGATCGTTCTGGTAGGCGGCAGCGGCATAAAACTCCTGCGCAACTTCCTTCAGCAGCTTGATCACGCGATCGCTGTTCTCGCTGTAATCCACGGCCACGTGCAGCATAAGCTGCGACCAGTCGCGAGTGGTATTGCTGACGATCTGAATAGCGCTGTTGGGCACAATGTGCAGTGTGCCGTCGGCATCGCGCAGCGCGGTGCGGCGCATGGTGACTTCTTCCACCTTGCCGCTCACTCCGGCCACGCGGATCACGTCACCGACCTCGAACTGGTTTTCAATCAGGATGAAAAATCCGTTGATCCAGTCCTTGACCAGGGTCTGCGCCCCGAAGCCGATGGCCAGTCCCACCACGCCGGCGCTGGCCAGCAGCGGCGCAATATTGATCTTGAAGCCGTCGTTCAAAAACCACGTGAAGGTCAGGAAGACGATCACGAAGACACCCAGGCTGTGGATGACGCCGGCCACGGTCCGCACCTGCTGCACGCGGATGCCGCGCGCCGAATGCTTTTCGCTCATCTCGATAACCTTGCGGGAGAGCAGCCCCAGCAGGCGGACGGAGATGAAGGCCAGAATCAGGATGACCAGCAGCTTGGGAGCGACGTTGCGCGTCCACTCCACCAGGTCGTCATGCCACTCCGGCAGCAGGCTATGGAAATCAACTTTCATGCGTGGTCCGACGGATTATAGCTGAGCGTCGCAGCCTGTTTATAATCGGGAACAGAATCACCGCGTGATGATTCAGCGAGGCGCGCTTGCTTACAAAGACACTTTTTACGATCGCCATCATTGCAGTCGTCTCCGCCGCGGTTTGTCCGACGCTTCCCGCCGCGCAGTTTCCCCCGCAGGTGCGGGAGTCGCAGCAGGAGAAGGAAATGCGCGACCGCCAGCTCAAAGAGCTGAACAAGAGGCGGCAACAGGACATACGCGACGACACCACTAAGCTCTACCAGTTGGCCACCGAACTGAAGGCTGCGGTGGATAAGACTAACGAGAACCTGCTCTCGCTCGACGTGGTGCGCAAGGCCGATGAGGTGGAAAAGCTGGCCAAGAGAGTAAAAGAGAAGATGAAGGAATCGATCGGGCCGCCGCCCAGCACCGCGCCGCCTTCTATGGTACCCACGCCGCATTTCCCATAAGAAGAAAAAGCCCGCCTTACGGCGGGCTCAGTCGTTCTGTTTCAAAGTCCCCATTACGCCGCTTTGCCGGCCGCTTCTTCGGTCTTGTGGGTTCCGATCCGCATTGCATAGAACGAACGCCACACAAAGAAAACCGAGATCAGGAAGAAGACCACAGCCAGAGCGCTGGTGACGGTCGTGCCCTGTTCGCCGGTCAGCTTCACCGCCAGTTCCACCGCCAGCAGTCCGAACAGCGTAGTGAACTTGATGATCGGGTTGAGGGCCACGGAGGAGGTGTCCTTAAAAGGATCGCCCACCGTATCGCCCACCACGGTTGCATCATGCAGCGGCGTGCCTTTTTGCTTCAGTACCACTTCCACAACTTTCTTGGCGTTGTCCCAGGCGCCGCCGGCGTTGGCCATAAAGATGGCCTGGTACAAGCCGAAGACGGCGATGGAGATCAGGTAGCCGATGAAAAAATAAGGGTCGGCAAAGGCGAACGCCAGCGTGGCGAAGAAGACGGTCAGGAAGATGTTGAACATGCCTTTCTGCGCGTATTGCGTGCAGATCTCCACCACCTTCTTGCTGTCGGCGACGGAAGCTTTCTCCACGCCTTCCAGCTTGATATTGCGCTTGATGAACTCGACCGCGCGATAAGCGCCCGTGGTCACCGCCTGCGTGGATGCGCCGGTAAACCAGTAGATAATGGCGCCGCCGGTGATCAGGCCGAGCACAAAAGGAGCGTGCAGGAGCGAGAGGTTTTCCGTGTGCTTGGTGAGCCCGTCGGTCAGAGCCATCATGATGGAGAAAATCATGGTGGTGGCGCCGACCACCGCGGTCCCGATCAGCACCGGCTTGGCGGTAGCTTTAAAGGTGTTGCCGGCGCCGTCGTTTTCTTCCAGCAGGTCCTTGGCGCGGTTAAACTTCACGTCAAAGCCGAAGTCTTTCTTGAGTTCCTGCTGGACATTGGGCACCTGCTCGATCAGCGACAGCTCGTACACCGACTGAGCGTTGTCGGTAACCGGCCCGTAGGAGTCGACGGCGATGGTCACCGGGCCCATGCCCAGGAAGCCGAAAGCCACCAGGCCGAAAGCAAACACGGCCGGCGCCAGCATCCACTGCGCGGGAGTACCTATCGCGCCGCCCAGCCCCAGAGTACTGAAATAGAAAGCCGTGCTCATCAGGGCCACAATGCTGATCCCCAGCCAGTAGGCGGAGAAGTTTCCCGCCACCAGGCCGGAGAGAATATTGAGCGACGCTCCGCCTTCCCTCGACGAAGTCACAATCTCCTGCACATGGCGTGAACTCATCAGGGTGAATACCTTGACCAGTTCGGGAATGATGGCTCCGGCCAGCGTGCCGCAGGAGATGATCATCGAGAGCTTCCACCACAAGGTGCCGTCGCCGCCCAGGTCGGGGATAATCATTTTGGAAACAACGAAGGTCAGAGCGATGGAGACGAAAGAGGTGATCCAGACCAGAGAGGTCAGCGGCGTCTCGAAATTCATTTCGTCGGAGTTGCCGAAGCGCGCCTTGGCCCAGGCTTCGTTGGCGAAGTAGGAGACCGCGCTGGCCACCAGCATCATGATGCGCATGACGAAAATCCACACCAGCAGCTGCACCTGGATGGTCTCGGAACGGACGCCGAGCAATATAAAGGTGATCAGGGCCACGCCGGTTACGCCGTAGGTTTCAAAGCCGTCGGCGCTGGGGCCCACGGAGTCGCCGGCGTTGTCGCCGGTGCAATCGGCGATCACCCCGGGGTTGCGGGCGTCGTCTTCCTTGATCTTGAAGACGATCTTCATCAGATCGGAGCCGATGTCGGCGATCTTGGTGAAGATGCCGCCGGCGATACGCAACGCAGCAGCGCCCAGGGACTCGCCGATGGCAAATCCGATAAAGCACGGGCCGGCATACTCACGGGGAATGAACAACAGGATGCAGAGCATGATTAGCAGTTCCACACTGATCAGCAGCATGCCGATGCTCATGCCCGCCTTGAGCGGAATGGCGTAAATCGGAAACGGCTTGCCCTTCAGGCTGGCGAAGGCGGTGCGCGAGTTGGCGAAAGTATTCACGCGAATGCCGAACCAGGCCACGCCGTAGCTGCCGGCAATCCCCACCAGGCTGAAGGCCAGGATGATCGCGACCCGCCCGAATCCCATGCCCTGCAGTACGCCGAAGTAAAGCATGATCACCAGGCCGATGAAGATCTCCAGAATCAGGATGAACTTGCCTTGCGTGATCAGATAGGTCTTGCAGGTCTCATAGATCAGCTCGGAGATCTCGCGCATGGCGCGATGCACCGGCAGGTTCTTCAACTGCATGTAGATCATCAGCCCAAACAGTCCGCCCAGCGCGCAGAAGATCAGGCCGAAGGAGAGCAGCTTGTAGCCGCTGGTGCCGCCCAGGAAGGGAACCTGCGTCATATCGGGCAGCGTGAGACTGGCTTCGCCACCCTCGTGGGAGCCAGCCTTGGCCGGCGGGTTAGCCGCTTCGTTCTGCGTGATCTTTACAGGCTCGGGATTCGCCACCGAGCCGGGCTGCTGCGCCGGTGATGCCGCCTGAGACTGTGCGGCGAGCGGCAAAGCCAAAGCCAACAGAACACATGCAGCCAGCACCGCCAGGACGGCGGAGCGGCGCGCGGAACTTGCCCTGTTCATCAGGCCCCAGGCGAGCCAGGTGTGCATAAAAATCCCTCCCAAAAAGCTTCTAATTGCGTGGATTGTTTGAGTTAACTAACGCCCCTACGGCATGTTCCGGAAACGCGCTTCCACATCAAGAACCGTGGTTTGAGGTTTGGCCGCGTCGGAACTACCGGCTTCGCGTCCCTTAGAAGTAAAACCCTTCACTGACACGAACGCCCGGTAACCGGATTTTATAACATTTTGCGGAAACGATGGTCAAACTACGTGCGTATGAAGCGGAAAGCGCCACACGATACGTCACAAGAAGAAAGGACAAGGACTTGGAGCAGATTACCTGGCAGGATTTCGAAAGAGTTGAATTGCGCGCGGGAACCATCGTTGAAGTGGAGGACTTCCCTGAAGCCCGCAAGCCGGCCTACAAGCTCAAAGTGGATTTTGGGGAGCTGGGGGTCAGGAAGTCGAGCGCGCAGATCAAGGCGCTTTACAACAAAGAAGACCTGCTGGGGAAGCAGATCGTGGGCGTGGTGAATTTTCCCGTGAAGCGCATTGCCGGTTTTTCTTCCGAGGCGCTGATTACCGGTTTCTATCTGCCCGGAGGTGAGGTAGTCTTAGTGCATCCGGGGAGGAGAGTTCCCAATGGCGCAAAGCTTGGGTAGCCGAGCCGTGCCCACAAGCGCGGCCGCCGGGCGAAGGCCGGTGTCGCGATCGCGTTTCAAGAGCCTGGACTTCACCAGGGTCAAGGCCGTGACCTTCGACTGCTACGGCACGCTGATCGACTGGGAGACCGGTCTGCTCGCTGCGCTGCGGCGAATCCTGGAAGCGCACGGCCACGGCGCTCTCAGCGACCGCGAGATTCTCGATATCTACGGTGAACTCGAGCCCAGGGCCCAGAATCCCTGGCGGCGATACCGGCAGGTGCTGGCCGAGGTCACGCGCGGGTTCGGCGAGCGGCTGGGATTTCAGGTGAAGAATGGCGAGGCGGACTCGCTGGCCGAATCGCTCAAAAGCTGGCAGCCTTTCCCGGACACGATTGCGGCGCTGGAAAAACTCAAGAGCAAATTCCGGCTGGCCATCATCTCCAACACCGACGACGATCTCTTTGCCGCCACCTCGCGGCACCTGGGCATCAAGTTCGACGAGGTCATCACCGCCGAGCAGGCCAAAGCCTACAAGCCTTCGGCAGTTCCCTTCCGCCTGGCGCTGGAGCGCCTGGGGCTTTCGCGCGAAGAAGTTCTGCACGCCGGCCAGAGCGTCTACCATGACGTGCTCCCGGCCAAGCTGCTGGGCATGGCTACGGTGCTGGTGCAGCGCCGGGGATTCGGCGCCACGCGCCGGACCGAAGGCCAACCCGATCTCAAGGTTCCGGATATGCAGACCCTGGCCGAGCTGGCCGTGGGCACGCCTGCGGACTAAGCCTTCCCAGCAAGCCAGATCATGGAACATGGCGAATTGGCCAATGATTACCTGGCGCATTCAGCGCGTGCAGATATGTATCGCAGGCTCGGCAGGATAGCTGAGGCCCGGTCCTATTATGAGAAATCTCTGGCGCTGACCCAACAGGAACCACAGCGGGAATTCCTGCAAGCGGATTCGCCAGTTGAAATAAAAATTGGAAGAGCTGTCGATTTTCCGTCTCCTCAACGACTATAGGACAAGAGAACGATGAGCAACGGCTCCTGAGTGAACAGGAAACGGGTCATCGGGAACAAACCACAGAAGCCAAGGAGAAAAAGTCATGCCACAATATCTGGTCGCTAACTACCTCCCCGACGACTTCGACCCGTCCACCGTAACCGAAGCGATGATGGAGGAGATCCACGCGCTCAACCGCGAATTGATTGCTGCCGGCGCCAGGAAGTTCGCCTGCGGGATTTCCCCGGCCGCCAGCGCGAAGACGCTGCGGAAGCAGCCCGACGGCAGGGTGCTGGTCACCGACGGACCGTACGCCGAGACCAAGGAGCACATGGGCGGATTCTGGATACTGGAAGCGGCCGATCTGGATGAGGCACTTGCATGGGCGAAGAAGGCTGCCATCGCCTGCGATGTGCCCGGCGAGGTGCGCGAGCTTCTTTTCTACCCGGCTCCGGAACAAGAACCGGCGGAAGCAACTGAGCGGCAGTGACAGCGCTGCCGGCGATGCCGGCCTGACGGTTCCTGAGAAAGGGCGGTATTCATGTGATACGAAACGTTCTGATTGTTCTTGTGGTGGCTGGTTGGCTAATGACTTCAATCCTGGGTGCAGCGTCCCGGCAGCTGGTAAGGAACGGGAGCCGCAACGAAAAGCGAACATGACGGTGGTGCTGCTGGGCACGGGAACTCCTTTTGTCGATACCCAACGGTTCGGTGCGGCGGTGCTGGTGGAAGCCGGGGGCAAGAAGCTGCTATTCGACGCCGGTCGTGGGGCAGTGATTCGGCTGAAGCAGGCCGGTATCAGGCCGAAAGCGGTCGATGGTTTATTCCTGACGCACCTTCACTCGGATCATATCGTGGGGATTCCGGACCTCTGGCTAAGCGGCTGGTTTGACGGCCGCGAGGGGCCGCTGAACATGTGGGGACCTGCGGGAACCCGGAACATGGCGGATCATCTCGGGGAAGCATTTGCATTCGACATTGGAACTCGATCGGCTCACGGACTTCCTCGCGATGGCGCAGGCATCAATGCGCAGGAAGTCGAGAACGATAAGACCTATGAAGTCGGTCCTGTTCGTGTGACTGCGTTTGCAGTGGATCATGGCACGGTCAAACCGGCTTTCGGGTATCGGATCGATTATGCCGGACACTCGGTGGTGATCTCAGGCGACACCAGGTTCTCGGATAACCTGGTCAATCACGCGAAGGGAGCGGATTGCCTGATTCACTCAGCGTGGAGCACCAGCGCCAGGGACGACACGCCGCCGGAAAAGCGTTCCATTGCAACTGCCGAGGATGCGGCACGCGTGTTCTCTGCCGCGAACCCGAAGCTGGGTGTGATCTACCACTACTACGACGCGGAAGGGCTAAAGGAAGCGGTGCGTGCCGGCTACAAGGGACGGTCCATTATTGGACAAGACCTGATGCGCATCGAGATCGGCCGCACGATAACTTGGTATACCCGGCACTAGTCGAGTATTTTGGAAACCGGAAACCCGGGGACAAGTTGGAATGTTCCCCAATTTTTTGGCGAATGGAAATTGCTGAACGTCCGGGCCTTGTCCCCAGTTTTCTGGCTGAAGAGATTTCGCCGCCATTTTCCGAGGACCACCAATGAAAAACTCTCTTGCATCTTTGGCTGCGGGCCGCGCGAGCCGCAGAGCGCTGGCGATCGCCGGCGCCGTTTTCTTTCTTCGAGCGGCGCTGTGCCCGGCGCAGAGCTTCGACTGTTCCAAAGCAGCCACGCCGGCAGAGAAAGCCATTTGCAGCGATGCGGGCCTGTCGGCCGCGGATGCGGCGCTGGCAGACACCTACCAGGCGCTGCTGGGATCTTTGACCGCGGCGGAGAAGAGCGGGCTGAGGGCGAAGCAGAAACTGTGGATCGGAAAGAGGGACGGACAGTGCATGGCGCACGGCGCAGCGGCACAAGCAAAGTGCCTCCGGGAGCTGATCGACCTGCGCCACGCCGACCTGCAGGAGCGGTTGGGCAAAACCCTGGGCCTGTCGCCCGCGGCACTGGCGTGGGTCAGTTCATACGCCTCGCCGCGGGATATCAAAAGTTATGCGGACCAGATCAGGGACCGTCTGGGCAGCTGTCACGGCATCCCTCCCGCCCTGAATCCGAAGTTTGCGTCCCTGACGCCGGGCACTTATACCAGTCTCTTCGCCACGGCGACACACCAATGCGATGCTGTCCTGAGAGTGTATTTGAGCTGTCCGGCGGGGCAGGACTGCAGCGAGCGTTTGATTCTGGAAGATGTTCCCCACGGCCAGGCGCGAATACTGGCGGACCTCAAACCGGAGAGCCGGACCGGCAATTCCGGCGGGATCTTCGTTCCGGTGGCGTTCACCCGGGACGGCAGGCAGATCATTCTGATGGCGTGGATGGGGTCTCCGGGGGCCGGAGGGGGCGCGGTCAACTACGGATACGAAGCCATGACCCGCCAGGGCGGGCGAAAGCCGCTGGCGCCGAGCGGCGCCATGTTCTACGACGAATTCGGCAAGGTGGTCTACACCCGGAGCTCAGACAAGCTGCCGGCGTATTCGCAACCGGGGCCGGAGTCGAACGACGGCATTCTGGCGGTTAAAGACCTGGGGACGCTGGCGGAACGCACGTTGCTGGAGGAGGCGGACACGAGCTACCAGATCCTGAAGGTCAACGAGAAGAATCACGCGCTGAGCCTCCGGGCCACCCGGCACGAGTTCGGCCCGGGCTGCCCGCGCACGGAGGAAGACGCGCTGCGCTGCTCCAAGAAGACCAGCCAGGAGCGGCAAATTCCATTGCCGTAGGCTGAATGGAGGTGAAAGGATCCTTCGGCAAAACGTATGTAAGGGCAGAAGGCCTAATGCTGGGCTTGCGTGCAACGGCCGCAATGTGCGAATGCGCAAACTG
Organism: Candidatus Angelobacter sp.; assembly: GCA_035307585.1. Taxonomy (GTDB): domain Bacteria; phylum Acidobacteriota; class Terriglobia; order Terriglobales; family Acidobacteriaceae; genus Angelobacter. The sequence continues at coordinate 85,738 of DATGHX010000065.1, read as the reverse complement.
AGGGCGTGTCTTGTGGCGGTTATGCCAAACCCAGAGAATCGTTAAGCTCACAGGGATTCCTCCCTCCGGTCGGAATAAGTGTCAAGAGACGAGATGGTACAGCTCGTGCGTTCGTGCGCGCGCGAGCTGGGCCGGAACCCTACGTTGCGGGACCTGCGCGGCGTCCGGGGATTTCAGGAGCGAATTGTCGCAGGGCGCGATATACCTGTTGGTAGAGCTTTCCCCGGTTGTCGAGTTTCAGGATCATCAAAACTTCCAGCTAACGGAAGTGGCCCCAGATATTAGTAAAAGAAGTGGACTTCTGACAAGTCCACACGCGGAGTATAGTCGTTTGAGAAATTGCGAATCGTATGGATCAACAACTTGACATCCGAGTGCGCAATCGGCAACGTCCACCGGTTTCGTTGTTTCAAACCACGAGCGGTATTTCGACGATTATGTGGCGGGGTTCATCGTCGAATATGGGACCGCATACATAAGCGAAGCGGAGATCATTGATTTCGCAAGCAGGTTCGACCCTCAATATTTTCACGTTGATCTCGAGGCTGCTCGAAGCAGTCCCTTCGGCGGTTGATTGATACACACCTGTGCCGGCGCCTGCTCGACATCAGCCGGGCATCAGGAATTCGGCGAATCGTGTCGTTGGTCCTGGACGAAAACGTTGCCATGCGCAGAGTTCTCAGAAAACTGGGCTTCAAACTGGAGTGGCGACTGGGCGAATACGCATTGCGGGCGACCCTGGATCTAGAGGGAAAAGGAGGAAAAGGGATCAGCCTGAACTGACCGATTTTGTTTTGCTGAAAAAATAGCGCAGTTCAGCTGTCCCTCTCTTTCATCATTCTCTTTTTCATCATTGGGGGAGTCGCTGCGTTCGACTCGTAATAGATTACTCGCCTTGACGGATTGGTGCAGAGCTTGCGTGACGTACCGACTCGCCCTAAACTCTTGAATCCGGATCTTGGCGCGACGCTGGGCTTTGCCGCTCTGTGTCGCGCTATTGAGGAGCATAAGGAAAGATGTCCGAGCTGCCCATCACCTATCGGGGAACAGTCTATCCCTGGCACTGCGACCATATGAATCACATGAACGTGATGTGGTACCTCGGCAAATTCGACGAAGCCACCTGGCAGTTCTTCTCCAGCATCGGCCTCTCGCGATCGCGACTGTCGAAGGAAGGCACGGGGATGGCGGCCGTGGAACAACGCATTGAGTACAAGCGCGAACTGCATGCCGGCGATCTCATTACCATTCGCTCGGCGGCGCTCGAGATCACGGACAAATCCATCCGCTTCTGCCACGAAATGTCCAACGATGAGACAGGCGAGCTAGCCGCGCGCACGATTCTGGTGGGCGTTTACTTCGACACCTCAGCCCGAAAGTCGCGGCCCATTCCCGCAGACATCCGCGAACGAGTCGGATTGATGCTTGCGCCCACCTAATTTCGGCCGGCTTCCTACCTTGCAGGCAAGAACAAAAGGCTGCGACGGTTCGGCTGTGCTCTAGCTGAAGAGCCTGGCTGAGGTCCTTCAGTTTGGATACACTTGCCGTCGCAGCTTTTGATGTGATCACGGCCATAGCGGACGCTTACCTATGATCTGAGCAGGCATCCCTCTAAGGTCGGAGACGATAGCATGTCAATAGTGCTTACTGAGCCACAGCGCAGGTTTGCTCTTCATCATTTGATGTTTAACCGTCAGTTATCTGCCGAGCTGCCGAGGCGCTCCAACGGACGGTAACGGCGTGCCACGACAATGCGATTCAGAGCACCGGCTACTTCGAGCCCCAGTATGAGGAGTTTTCGGCATGGACCATGTGGAGCTTGTCGAACGCGTTTACCAGCGCGTTGAAGAAGCAGATCAGCTTGGCGCGCCCATCGGTGATCTGTGCCTGACGCCAGTCTCGACCTCGCGCTGCATCGGCTCAAAGTGGCGCCGGATGCGATCGACTCCAACCGAGAGCGTATCGATCAGATTGAAGCTTTTGGTGTGCTTGGCAGGACCGGGGTGAAAGCCCCTGACATTATCAGGATGACAATCTCTACACGGCCCTAAAGGGCCGTTCTTCCACCCGATCTCAGCAGCCGGTGACCAGCCGTCAGGCTTTTTGTCTAATCGATCTCGATGTCGCCTGATCCGGTGTGCACATCCACGATGGCGCCGCCGCTGCCGACTTTGCCCTGGATGTGGTTCTTGGAGATTCCGCCCTGCATGGTGACTGGCGGCCGGACGCGCAGCGTTCCCGAGGAGGTGCGGGCGTCAAGATTGAAGGAGGCGTTGGTCGGCAGGCGCAGGGTGATGTTGCCCGAGCCTGCGCCGAGGCGCCAGTCGTGGGTAGCGTCGCCTTCGGCGTGGATGTCGCCGCTGCCGGCAGAAGCGCGCAGGCCGCCCTTGATTCCGTAGAGACGGATATTGCCGGAGCCGGTCTCGACCCTGACGTCGCCGGCCGCGGACTGATGGGCCTCAACGTTGCCGCTGCCGGTGTTGAGCGAAATCTCGCCCCCAACGTCGTTGGCGCGAATGTTGCCGCTGCCGGTGTTGGCCACCAGGGTGCCTTTGACGGAGTCGATTTTCATATCGCCGGAACCGGCGCTGAGGTGGGCCTCGGAGCCGAGGTTCTGCACGGTGACGTTGCCGGATCCGGTCTTGGCGGTGACCGGAAGCTGCAATCCGGTGATGGTCTGGTCGCCCGAGCCGGTTTGCGCGCTGAGATGAGTCTGCGCGGGGACGGTCACATCGTAATCAATGGAGATGTGGCGGATGAGTTCATGGTCATCGATCCGGCCAATACGAATGGTGTTGCCCTGCTGCTCGATTGGAGGATTCTTCTCGATGCGGCGAACCTTGTCCTCTTCGTCGCCGCCAAAGAGCCAAGAATTCGACACACGGATTTTGGCGGCCACGTAGACCGTTCCGTTCCCGCCCTGGTGCACGGTGATGTTGCCCGATCCAGAAGTGACTTCCAGATCGACCGGACCGGAAACCTGAAGGGTGCGTTCAAAGTGGCCGGTGGCGGCAGCGTAAAGGGGAAGGGCGCTGAGGGCGCAGGCGATGACCAAGAGGCCGAGCAGTCTTGCTGATTTCATGATCTCCTCCAGAGGTTCGCTTTTAAGTACTTCGGATTCGGCAAATGGTGACGCGATTTTGTCGAAAAAATGCAGGGGCTAAAGCCCACATTCTTTTCATGTCTTTAGCGGCACGGCTAGAAGCCGTGCCCTGTTACCTGCAGCGGCTAAAGCCGAAAGGGTTACTGCAGCACCACTTGTTGTCCTTCTTTCAGGCCTGACAGCAGTTCGGTTTTGGAGCCGTTGGAGATGCCCACGGTGACGTCCACCTTTTTCTTGCCGTTGCGGGCGTTGGGATCCGGAATCTCAACCGACGCCTTGCGGTCTTTGTCGTAGATGAGCGCGCCTTCGGGAACCATCAGCACGCCCTTGTGCTCTTCCATGATGATCTCGGCGTTGGCGGTCATCTGCGATTTCAGTTCGCCCTTGGCGTTGTCGATGGAGACGCGGACCTCAAACGTGGTCACGTTGTCCTTCTCCACGCCCATGGGAGAAATCTTGGTGACCTTGCCGTTGAAGGTGCGGTCTTTGTAGGACTCAACCTTGATGCGCGCGGCCTGGCCGATGTAAACCTTGCCGATATCGCTCTCGTCGACCTTGCCCTTGACGTAGACCTCGTGGGTGTCGCCCAGGGTCATAACCAGAGTGGCGGAGGAGCCCAGTATAAGGATGGAGCTGACGGCGTCACCGACCTCGACGTCGCGGGAGAGCACCATGCCGTCAAGCGGGGCCACGATAGTGGAGTTGCGGTACTCCTCTTCGCGCTCGGCCAGCTGCGCTTTGGCCTGCGCCACCTGGGCTTCCGCCTGGCGCAACTTGGCGGCAAAAGAGATCACGCCGGCTTTGCCCAGTTGCTGCTTGTTGAGCGCCATTTCGTAATTCTTCTCGGCGTCGTCGACCGCGGAGGGGGAGACCACGCCGTCTTTCGCCATGGCCTGAGCGCGCTCGTAAGCGCGCTTGAGCAGAGGCACGTCGGGACCTTCGGCGTCGACCTTGGCGTGATCGAGATCAGCCTGGGCGGCGCGGGCGGCGGCCTCCGAGGCTGCGAGAGATGCCCGCTGCTGGTTCACCTGCTGCAGAATTTGCTGCTTGTCGAGCTCGGCCAGCACCTGGCCCTTCTTCACGGTGTCGCCATAGTCGACCAGGAGCTTTTCCACGATGCCGCTGGCCTTGGACTTGACTTCCACGTTGGTCACCGGCTGGATCTTGCCGGTAGCCACCACGCTCTTGGCCAGATCGCCTTTGTCCACTTTGCCCAGGCGAGAGGGATCGATCTTGGTACCACCGCGCGTGGCCGCTACCAATCCAACCACAATCAGGGCAACTACGAGAACCGAGCCTATGATGTATATGAAGCGCCGCTTCTTTTTGCTTTTACCATTGCCGTTGGCCACAAACTGCTCCCTTCTCGCGCTCCCGGTCATTAGTACGCCGGGAAAAGGAAACAAGTTCCTGAAAAAAATGATTATCGAGCAGGATTGCCTGTCAGGAACAACCTTAGAATTAGACACCAGGATAGCCCAAAAGATAGCAAAGCTCTCCCCGGATTGGGGAGAGCTTGCCGGACGGCCACAAGGGGGAAGACCGGCCGGATTAGAGTTATTTGAGCCCGTAAACGTCGAGTTCGCCCTGCGGGCTGGCGACGCTGAGCGAATCATGCGCGGTGCCGATGAAAACCTTCCCGTTGGCCACGATCGGGGAAGTGAACTTGATGCCGAAGCCGGGGATGTCGGCGGAGTTCTGCGAGCTGTTGTAGAGCTCCCGGCTGATATTGGTGGCGTCAAAGGCGCGCAGGATTGCGGCCGTGGGCGTCGACACTAAGGGAGCCTGGATGGGCTGGCCGTGGTCGATCATCCACACGACGCCGTTGGAAGTTCCATTGGCGGAGACGAAAGCAGTGGTGCCGTAAGTGAGTGTGGCGATGCTCTCCGGCGAAACTGGCCCCGCGGTCAGGCGGCCGTTGGAGTAAGAGAACTGGGCCAGCGGGCCAGGATCGGCGCCGATGTAAACCCATCCGTTGAACCACGAAGAAGTGGCATAAATGCTGGCTGAGCCTTTGGTGCCAGCCACGGTGGTGCCGTGGTTGTCGACACAGGTGGCATTGAACGACGACGCCATGAAGAAATCCTGGAGGGCACCGGCGTCGTTGGATTGCTCGCCGCCGAGGTTTCCGCTGTTCAGCAGGTACAACTCACCGGCCTTGCCGCCGGCGATCAGGGCGGATTGGCCGGGAATGAGCATGACGCCGCCGGCCGCCATGTCAACATCGCTGCATTGCAGGAAGTTGAAGTCGGCAGGCGTGAAGTGATCGAGAACGTGAAGCTGGGCGTTGACCGTGAGCACGGAGTCGCCCCACTCGGGGCCGCCGTCGTACGGGCCGTTGCCGGTGCTGAGGAAGACGTTGCCCTGATCGTCGCTGGCTGGTCCGCCGCCGCCCATCCATACGCCGCCGGCGCCGCCGAACTGGCCGTAGCCGTCGGCATCGGGACTCATATCGAGCGCGGCGATCTGGGTGAGGGTGATGGCGTCATAGGAGAGCAGCCATCCGTTGAAGCAGGCGGAGAAGCCGATGTAGACGGTGTCCTGCGAGAGCAGCAGGGCGGCGCGCTGCAGGCAGGACGGAGTCAGGCTGACCATGCCGTTGACCGATTCGGCGTTGGTGCCGGGCACGGAGGCCGTCACCACCACCGGGCTGCCGGGCTTTTCGGCGCCGGTGGTGATGTCGAGCGCGTGCAGGCGGAAGAAGACGCTGCCGCTGGATGCCTTCTGCGAAGTGAAGACATACATGGTGTTGGTGTTGACGTCGATGGCCGGAGTTGAGGTGAGTCCCTGGTTGGGCTTGGGATTCCCGCCCGGCTGAGGAACTTCACCCGCTTGCAACAGCGAAACCTTCCACAGCGGACTGCCAGTGCCGAAATTGTCGGCGTCGAAGGCGTAGATAGAGTCGTTCTCGGTGGCCGCAAAAACCACGTTGTGCACCGAGCCCTGGATCATCAAATTGGAAACGTACAAGGGCTGGGCATAGAGATAACCATCCACCAGGTAGCTGAATAATTTTCCAAACGTCGCCGTGTTCACGTTGGCCGGCGTGAGCTGCGTCTCACTGCTGTTAAGCCCGGTGCGCGCGTTGTCCATGTGCCAGGTGGGAACATTAACAGATCCCGGCGGGGGAGTCGGCGTGGGCGAGGGAGTTGGAGTCGGGCTCGGCGTCGGCGTTGGGCTTGGCGTAGGTGTAGGCGATGGAGTTGGAGTCGGAGTTGGACTGGGGGTCGGCGTAGGTCTTGGCGAAGGGGTCGGCGTAGGGCTCGGCGTGGGGGTCGGGCTGGGGCTGGGGGTCGGGCTTGGGTTTGGTCTGCCGCTTACCGAAACTGTTAGCGCCGTGGTCGTAGTTCCGCCACCGCCGGTGGCGGTGAAATGATATGTCGTAGTCGCCGCCGGTGATACTGACATGCGGCCGGTGACGGGCACGCTTCCAATTCCCTGGTCCACAGAAACAGAGGAGGCGTTGGCTGCGTTCCAGCTGAGCATGGTGGACTGCCCGGGATTGATGGTGGTGGCGCTGGCCGAAGCCGTGATGGTCGGCGGAGTCGGGCTTCCCGCGGCCACGCCGCCGCACCCCGCGAGCACGATCATCAACGCGGACAATCCCACCAGCAACGCGATTTTTGTTTTGGAAACGACAATTCCGATAGGAGCACGCCGGCGTGCGAGAGAGACAAGTTTCATGGCCAAGATCCCCAATCTAAATTGTGCGAGGGGAACAACTCCCCGCCAGTCTGGAAACCCGTTCGTTTCTCTGGCGCGACTAGAAACCAAACGCATTGCCAAGTGAAAAAAGATGCAGCAGCTCTGGCCGGAGATGCTGCCGCCCTGTTCCGAATGCGAAATTTTTAATTCTCTGCCGGGGGGGGGACGGCAGCCGGCCTTTAGGAATGAAAAGGTTGCAGGCCATCGGCGGCAAACCAGGGCGGGGGACAAATTCAGGCGCCGGCCGCCGGTGTATGATTTCATTCCATGGTCAGCCTGGTGCTGCTGCGGATCATCCTGGTGGTCCTGCTGGTGGCAGCCAACGCCTTCTTTGTCGCCGCGGAATTTGCCATGGTCAGCGTTCGCGGCACCCGCATCCAGCAGCTCATCGAGCAGCGGCGCATCGGCGCGCGCACTGTGGAACTCCTTCAGCGCCGGCTTGACGTCTTTCTGCCCGCCGTACAGTTCGGCGTGACGCTATGCAGCCTGGGCCTGGGCTGGGCGGGCGAGGGCACGCTGGCCGCCATCCTCATGCCGTGGATGGGCCACATCCCTTACGCCCGCGTCTACGCGCACGGCATCTCCGCGGTGCTGGCCTTCATCGTGATCGCTTATTTCCTGATCATCCTGGGCGAGTTGGTGCCGAAGTCGCTGGCGCTGGAGCGGGCTGAGCGCGTGGCCCTGGCCGTGGCCGGGCCGATGGATGTTTTCATGGCGCTCGCCCACCCGTTTCTGTCGCTGATGAACCGCTCCGCCAACCTGGTGCTGCGCGGATTCGGTTCGCGCCTGCGCCGCGAAGGCGGCGTCCACTCGTCCGATGAGCTCAAGCTGCTGGTCACCGCCAGCCGCCGCCTGGGCGTGCTGCCGGAAACCGAAGAGCAGATGATCCACAACGCGCTGGATCTGGGTGACCTGGCGGTGCGCGAGATCATGGTGCCGCGCCACAAAATTTTCTCCTTGCCCGCCGACATGCCGCTGGAAGACGCCATGACCAAGGTGGTGGAAGAACAGCATTCGCGGGTGCCCGTCTACGATCCGGAAAAAGGGCGGGAGAACATCGTCGGCCTGCTCTACTCCAAAGACCTCTCCCGGGTGATGCTTTCGCGGCTCTCGGCCGGACTGCTGTTTACGCACAAAGGTTCGGCGCTGAAGGTATCGCACATCATGCGCGACGTCCTGTTCGCCCCCGAGAGCAAGACCGTCGCCGACCTGCTGCAGGAGTTTCAACAGCGCAAACGCCACCTGGCCATCGTGGTCGACGAGTTCGGCTCCGTCACCGGGCTGGTTACGGTGGAAGACGTGCTCGAGCAGCTGGTAGGCGAACTGGAAGACGAGTTCGATCTCGCCTCGCGGCCTGATTTGCAGGCCGCGGGCACAGTGGTGCTCGATGGCTCGGTCAACATCCGCGACCTGGAGGTGCAGTACGACATCATGCTGCCCCGCGACCAGGGATTTGAAACTCTCGGCGGCTTCGTGATGGCGCAGCTCGGGAAGATTCCCAAAGGCACCGAGACCTTCGAGTACGACGGCCGCCGCTATACCGTGCTGCAGATGGAAGGCCGGCGCATCGCGCGAGTGAAGATCGAGAACGCAGGGAAGGCCACGCCGCTGGAGACGGCGTCTTGACACTTCCCGGGATAAACGGCAGGGTTCCCTCGCTACGCTCGAGACTGCAAACAGAATGCTGAAATACATCACAACCCGCCTGCTCTACATGATCCCGGTGCTGTGGCTGGTGGTTTCGGTGGTGTTCCTGCTCATTCATCTGGTGCCGGGCGATCCCATCCAGCAGATGCTGGGCGAAGGCGCTTCCGCCGCCGACCTTCAGGCCGCGCGCCACGCCTACGGACTCGACGTGCCCCTCGGCCGCCAGTACGTCAACTACTGGAAAGGTGTGCTGACCGGCGATCTCGGCCGCTCTCTGCGCTACGACCAGCCGGTAAGCCGGCTGATCGTGCAACGCTATCCCTGGACGCTGCAGTTGACGGTGGCTTCCATGATCGTGGCACTGCTGATCTCTGTGCCCGCGGGCGTGCGCTCGGCGCGCCGCCGCAACCGCTGGGACGACCGCCTGCTCAGCTTCGTCAGCCTGCTCGGCCTGTCATTCCCCAACTTCGCCCTGGGACCGATTCTGATCTTGTTTTTCGCCATCGGCCTGGGACTGCTGCCAGTTTCCGGGGCGGGCAGCTTTGCCCACCTGGTACTGCCCGCCATCACCATGGGCAGCGCGCTGGCGGCGATCCTCACGCGCATGGTGCGCACCGCCATGCTGGAAGAGTTGAGCCAGGATTACATCCGCACCGCCCGCGCCAAAGGCCTGCCCGAGACCACGGTGGTCTACAAGCACGCGCTGCGCAACGCGCTGGTTCCGGTGCTGACGGTGGTGGGCTTGCAGTTCGGCGCGCTGCTGGCCGGGGCCATCGTGACGGAGACCATCTTTTCCTGGCCGGGGATCGGACGCCTGACCATACAGGCCATCGGCAACCGCGATTACTACCTGGTGCAGGGCTGCATCCTGATGATCGGCCTGACCTATGTGGTCGTGAACTTCATGACCGACTTCTTTTACTCGCTGGCCAATCCCCGGATCAGGCAGTAAAACGGAATCCGCTTTGCAAACCGCTTACTGGCTGTAATCCGATGTTTCGCCGAAAGCGCTTCTCACCTCAGGCTGCATCAGGTATAGGAAGATCACGGAATCCAGGATGATGAGAGTCCAGACTGTCATTCGCGCCAGCGGGGTGTGCAGGATAGTCTCGCCCGAAGCCCATTGCGTTGCGAACAGAGCCGTTAACCAGCGGATGACCATCAACCCCGACGAGATGATCAGAGCGACGCGAGCCCAGTTCCGCATACGCCACAGGCCCCAGCCAACGACGGCGGGATATATCGCCAGGAGAATATTAAAGACTGGAGGAAGCTGAATGGAATGCGCGGCGATGTAGACCGCTGCCATCACGAGGTGTTTGGAGTTAGGCCACCCGCTCGGGGAAAGGATGGCTGCCAAACCAGAGAGCAGCAGAATTGCCGCCTTGCAGAACTGCAGGTAGGCCAAGCGAGTCGTCCCGGTTGATCGAATAATCTGGCCCATCCGAACCTTTCTTGCTGTTACCGATCAGCTATACCTACCGGCGCTCGCCGGGACGGTAGTCCGCTTCCACGTGGCCGGCGAGTTGTTCCTCAGTAAACCAAACCGGCTTGGTCTTCATGGCATCGAACAGCGGTGACTGATCGGCGTAATGCGGCGAATTCGCATCCAGCGTGGCCGAGCCGAACTGGTGGATGCTCTCCGAGGACAGCTTGCCCGCCTTGTCCCAGGTCACGAACATGATGAGGGTATCGCCGCCGGCGGCGGTCAAGGTGCCGTCGGGCTGGCGGATGCCATAGACGGCGCGATAGATGTCGGGGCCGCCGTCAATGGCCAGGTCGAGCTTGCCGCGGCGCAACCGGTTCACGCTGCCCCACTCGGGATTGAAGCTGCCGAAATGTTCTTTCAGCACCTTCATGGCCTCGCGCAGCGAGGCGAGAATCTGCTCCGGCGCGGCCGGCTGCGGATCGCCCTTGACCACCACGCGGGCGCGCAACACCGGCTCGCCCATGAGCACGGCCAGGGCGGTGCTGCGGTTGCCGGCGTTGGTGCGATGGTCCCACTGGCGGAGGATGCCGGCGGCCTGGCGCAGATCGTCGCCGTCAGGCGATTTGGAGGCGGCATCGGTGGCGATGGTTATGGCCTGGTCGACGATTTGTACCAGCTCGGAGTGCGTGCTGTAGACAAGATCAAATTTGTACTCACGAAATTTTTCAGCGGTAATTTTGTTGTCGGCGCTGAAGTTCTCCATGGCCCGCCAGGCGCGGTTGGTCATGTTGTGCTGAATGCCCATGGCGGGCGAAAAATTCTCCGGCTTGAGGTCGTCCTCAGGCGAGGCGGCGTGAAAGGGCGTGTTGTTGGAGTTGAAGACCAGCCCGCCGCGCGGGTTCCAGATCTGGGGGACTTTGTCGAAGGGCAGGTAGCTGTGCCAGATCAGGTCAGAGCGGCCGCCGGGCAGAATATCCTGCCAGTCGAGCCCGGCCTCCTCTTTGCGCGCGGGAAACAGCCCGTTATAGATGTAGCCAATGTTGCCCTTCTCGTCGGCGTAAACGTAGTTGAGGCTGGGGATGGACTGCAGCTCCATGGCCGCGCGCCACTCGCGGAGATTGGCGGCCTTGTTCAGGCGGAAATACTGGAGCGGCTCGCGCGCGTCGTCGATGCCGGCGTAGCGGATGGCGAAGACGCCGTTCTCGGTCTTCAGCGCCGGGCCGTAGACGGAGTTGAGGACCTCGCGATGCACGGTCCAGATGAGCGGTCCCCAGATCTTCACGCGCAGCCGGGCATCACTCTTCTCAAAGTCGCGCCACTGGCCGTCAAGCTGGTACTGATCGGGATTAGCGGGGTTGATGGTGAGCCGGTAGACGTCGATCAGGTCGGGCGAGTCCACGGTGTTGGCCCAGCCCAGGTGCTGGTTGTGACCGTGCAGCATGAAGGGCGAGCCGGGAAAGAATCCTCCGGCCACGTGCCAACCCTCGCCGCTCTCCAGCACCGCTTCATACCACGCGACCGGCCCGGTGTAGGGCTGGTGCGAGTTGACCAGCAGGCGGGTGGCACCGTCGGCAGCGCGGGACGGAGCGACAGCCACGCCGTTGGAGCCGATGGGGACAGAGTCGTCAGGGGCGAGGAAGGCGGTCAGGCGGGCGGGATCGACTGACGGCAGAGGCGAGGGCGAGAGTGAAAGCCCGGCGGTTTTCTTGGCCGGAGCCGTAAGCTTCATCAGCATCGAGTCCAGGCCGTAGAAGAACGGGCTCTTGAAGACAAAGCCGGCGGCAACGTCTTTGCCGGTGAGCGGCAGCAGGCCGCGTATCACCTGGCCGGGATGAAGGGCGGCGTAGTAGTTGGCGCCGTCGGCGTAGGCTTCGAGCACCTGGCGAACGTCGGCGGGGAGATCGGTTTCGTAGCGCGCGTTCACCGTCTCCCAGACGCGCAGCAGGTGGACCAGGTAGTCGGCGACGGCGGCCTGGCGGCCTTCGCTGGCGGCAAGCTGCCCGCGCGTGGCCAGCGCGACTTGCTGTATGGTGCGAAAGTCGTCTTCCGCATGCGCGTAGGCCAGGCCGAAAGCCACGTCGGCATCGCGGCGGCCGAAGATGTGGGGCACGCCGAAAGTGTCGCGGCGGATGTGGACGTCATACTGGCGGGCCCTGGCGATCAGGGTGGCGGGATCGGGCGGCGCCGGCTGCGAGAGCCGGTCCTGGGCAATGACGAAGATGCAGAAGACGAGCGAAGCAACCACAACGCTCCCCAGTATGAGCAGAGCGAACTTGACCGCGCGCATGAGCGTCTCCTGGGAATGCGTTGTGATTGGAAAGCGAAGAGGAGGATAACACGGGAGGCTGAGCAGTCAGCAGGCAGCAGTCAGCAGTCAGCCAAGGCAGGCGCGCGCCATCAGCGTGATTAGTGTCATCAGCGCAATCAGTGGTAGGCCTTTTTGTCTTTCCGATCACCAGATCACGCGATCGTCGGATCTCTTCAGCCGCCCGGCTTTAGCCCCTGGATTCTTCTGGCCGTGCTACGCTTCGCTGCGCGCGGGCCTTTGGCAGAGCGGTGTTGGCCCTAGCTGCGATGAGTCCTACATGAAAGGTATCAAGCAAGAGAAAACGAAATCCCAGCTTCCGAGTCCTTCGGGCAATCGCCGATCTTCATGGCCTGAAGCTTTCCCAACTCGTGGCTATGGGCGAACACAAACACGCGCGCTGCCGGAAATAGAGAATGTCCCGTCCCCAGTTCTCCGGGAAAAACCTACAGGGTTCCCCTACCCTTGACACATTATTGAGTTTTCGGGGTGATCCGCTTTGCTGCTATGCTTTTTCACGCTAATTCCTTAGAAAGCAAGTCTTCACATGAGCATAGAACGAATTGTCGAGATCATCTATTCAAACGGTGCGACCGCCTGGAGGGCGAATAACGAAAAGGCTTTGGAGGGCCTCTTCGGTTCTCCACATGGGCGTTATCCGGCGAATGCGGACAAGGTGATTCAGCTCCGAGCCCCGGAGGCAAATTTTGAGTCGGGAGTTCCTTTTGCGGCTTATATTCATCCGAACAACCCAACCAAGGGACCCTACGGCGGTCTTTCTTTCGTGATTTTTCCGTCCACCACAGAACCGGCTTTAATTGGTTTGGTCGTCGGTACGCAGGGTTTAGCTCCAGACGAAGCAGTTCTTGGGAGACCGGGACATGCTCGAAAGGCTCAAGCAATCTGCGCATGGTTGAATGCAAAGTTTGGTGGAGGGAAGTTGGTAGCCTGGGCGAAACAGGATCCTACCAGAACTGATATTGCGATGCCTGGTCAAATTTCCAGCAACTGGCCAGAGTTTAAGGATGTCTTTGATCGCTATGGTCATGTCATATATGCAATTTTCAAACCTGCAGAAAACCGAAAGGCCACCCAAGAGGCACTTACCGCTTTCTTGGACCTAATGTTCGAAGAGCGGCGCGTTGTGCCAAATACTCCACATCGCAAGGAGGCCGACCAAGTGCGAAGGGAGTGGTTCGAGTACCTCATGCCGCAAGTAGGCAAGGCTGAAGTCAAGAAATTGCTCGACGAACGGCGATTTGTGGTTCTTCAAGGACCTCCCGGGACAGGTAAGACGACGATGGCCCAGGATCTTTGGAAGCAGGAATTTCGCGAGCAGGGAAAAATCGTCCAGTTACATCCAAACACGACATATGAGACGTTCATTGGTGGACTGGCTCCAGCGTCGTCCATCGCAGATTCTGGATTTCGGTTTGCTCCCAAACCCGGCTTCCTGATCGAGGCAGCTAAAGCGGCAACAAAAGCCAGAGGAACACCATATCTGCTTGTCCTAGATGAGATTAATCGCGCGGACTTAGGCAAAATCTTGGGCGAAGCTATTTTTCTCCTGGAACCGCATCCTCTCCAGAAACGCACGATAGAACTTGCGTATGACTTTGGGGAGCCTTTCGGCTCCAAGCTGGAAATGCCCGAAAATCTATTCATTTTGGGAACCATGAACAGTGCTGACCGGAGCATTGCCATTGTGGACGTCGCGATTCGTCGCCGTTTTGCATTCGTCTCTCTTTGGCCTCAAATAGCCGTCGTCAAGACAAAAGGTTGTGAGCTGATGCAGGGGGCTTTTCAAAAACTCGTGGATATTTTCGTTGAATATGCGCAGGAAGACGCTTTCAACTTAATTCCAGGACACTCTTATTTCCTTGAATCTGATGAGGATAAAGCGAAAGTAACCTTAAAAACTGGCTTGATGCCGCTTCTTGAAGAATACCTCGCACAGGGGTATATCGGGGGCTTCAGCGAGCCGGTACGGGCCTATCTGCAAGAGATCCGCAGTCTATAAGGAACGAGATAGCGTGCCTCGACGTCACCAAGGGATTGCCACGGAGCCTAGAAGAACGTCATTTCTGGCGCTTGAGGACAACTCAGACCTCTCCGCACCTGCTGTCGATTTCTTTAAGCTGCACAAGAGCCTTGCTGATCCGGTGAGCCAGTCTGCAAAGCTCGCAGAACAATTCGTCAATCAGAATCTTTCGACGCTATCCCTAGCACAAATTCAATGCAATACGGAATTCGATGGTCGAACTGTTTCATTGCGTCTTCGCACCGGAAACACGATCGGTGCGATCCCGCTAATTTCTCCCACCAGCGGAAAGGCTGATCACGGCGTGATTGTGCGACCGCGGTTCGAGTGGGACGGCATCGGAGCAATGTTAGAACGCATGGGTTGGCGCGTCGCACCTATTCCTTTGAAGCTGGAGAACTTTAAAGGGTCAGAAGGAAGCATACCGCCATGGGTGTTGTCCTCCATGATTTTGGTGCGGATCAGCAATTTGTTGAAATCTGTCGCCCGCAAATTCGAAATGATCGACGCGACTCGCGATGCCCCTCGTGGTCGGGTCCGCTGGAATGAATACGCTTCTCGCTCCATAGCGACTGGGCGATTTCTAACTGTGCCCTGCACGTTCCCCGATTTGCAGCGGGATCGCCATCTGCTCGGGACGGTGCGGTACTGTTTAGAGGCGATTGTTGAGGCATTAGAGTCCCAGGTGGAGCACGGGGCTTTCGTTCACAGGTTGATCGAGCTGGCCGTGCAACTTCTGACTCAGGTGGAAAATGTTCCCGTATTTATACCACCCCCTTCCCAAATGGGCGCGTGGTTGCGCAAGCCTCTCAAGAGCGAGTTTTATGTAGATGGATTGGAAGCATTGCAGTGGACTATTGAGAAGCGTGGCCTTGCAGGGGCTAGCAGGCTTGAGGGGATTCCCTGGGTGATGGAGATGGAGCGCTTCTTTGAAGCGTGGATAGAGACCCTCTTTCACTCGATAGCCCGCACGACTGGCGGCATCCTGAAGGTCGGCCGCCTACAGCAAACAACGCGACCGATTGCTTGGGATCCGCCATACCTCGGCTCGCAAAAATCACTGATTCCTGATCTGTGGCTGCAATGGGGCTCAACAGCCCTTGTGCTCGACGCGAAGTACAAGCGCCATTTTGAGGAATTGCAGACCCACAGATGGGGCGCAATCGAAGCAGAGTGGAAAGAACAACACCGAAACGATCTGCTGCAAGTACTCGCTTACGCAAACTTGGCGCAGTCCCGGACAGTTATTTCTTGCCTCATTTATCCCTGTTCACCCACGACATGGATGCAGCTCAAAGAGTCGGGCAGGCTCTTTCACAAAGCTGAGATAACGGTAGGCGAGAGAGCTCTGCATCTTTGGATGACCGCCGCACCCATCAAGGCAGCCGTAGACGAGGTTTCCGGTCCAATCGTCGGAGAGTTAATGCCCATGCTTTTGGCCAATGCGTGATGATGGGTCGGGCCCAGGGAAAGCCCCAATCCCGCGGAGCCTGCAGAGCATGGCAAAACACCAGCCACCATAAGCCGGCTCCCGTTTCTGTCGCTCGTGCAGCGCTGTGGAGCGAACTGGTTTTACGCTAGTTGCCAACTTTCCCCGTTTCGTTCGATTTTTTACGATTCCGCTTGACATTCGCTTTCGTATTTGATACGCTTTTTATTCACCGGGCAGCGGCGCCGGTTGAGGGGACGATCTTAGCCGTCATCAAGATCCAGGCCTCATAAACGGTCAGAACCCCAGCGCGGGCGATGGTTGGAGTTTCGCCCTGTGCGACCCAGGATTTTGCCAGATACCAATCTTCGTCCCGGTTTTGGCAAATCCGCAGATGGGCCGGAGAGGTGTGGGTGGAGGGAATCGGGCCATCTGGCGATCGGGTCATCGGGTCATCGGTAGCACTCAGCACGTAGCCAGACGAAACAAGCCTTTAGCCACCTTGGCCCCTAGCTACTGGCTGCTGGCTAAACCCCAAAAAAACCAAGGACTGATCGTTCTCGAAGAGAATTACCTGACGCAGCTTCGGTGGGGACAGATCCTTGGGATCTTTCGACTACGCGCCCGTGAGAGTCGGTGCTGATGAGGGGATCGAGGCGCTCCGCTCAAGATGACAGGGTTCGGCGGCTGCGCTGGGACCGAACCGTCTGAAAAGATCAACCAAAGACTGAAGCCCAACCAAAGACTCGAAGTTCAACCAACAACGGAAGTTCAAAAATGAGAATCACCCGCCAACACTGGCGGGTTTTTTATTTCTGCGGGGAAGATCTATGACGCGAGAAGAGGTCCTGGCCGCCATCCGGGAGTGCGCGGCCGAGCTTAAACGCCACCCCAAGCTTGAAGATCTGCGGAAGATGAAGCAGCTTTTGCCCTGGAAAATACGCGCGCGATTCGGGTCGCTCACGGAGGCGCTGCGCGCGGCCGGACTGAAGCCGAAAGGGACAGGGCATCCACTTACGGCGGATGCAATGCTGCTGGACTGGGCCAAGGTGGCACGCAAACTGAAGCAACTGCCGTCACTCTCGCTTTATCAGCCGCGTGGGCAGTACACGCCGCAATCGTTCTATGCTCGTTTTGGAGGGTGGTCGGAGGTCCCGCACTGCTTCGCGCGGCTGGTTCGCCGGAGAAATATTGCGGGGCAATGGAAGGATGTGCTGGCCCTGGTGGTGAAGAAAAACCGCTTGACGGCAGCAATGAAGCGGCGGGTGGATCCGCCCAGACAGATGGCCGACCGGCCAGTTTACGGCCCGCCGCTCTTTTGTCCCGGAGTGGCGCACGAGCCGGTGAACGAGCTGGGCGTGATTTACCTGTTCGGGGCCGTGGCGCAGAAGCTGGGCTTTATCATGCTGCGCATGCAGACCGGCTTCCCCGATTGCGAGGCCATGCGCGAAATGCAGCATGGCCACTGGCAGCGGGTGCGCATTGAATTTGAATTTACCAGTCGAGGTTTTAAAAAACATCATCATGAGAAAAACGGTTGCGACATGATCGTGTGCTGGATCCACGACTGGGCGGAATGTCCGAAGGAGCTGGAGGTGCTGGAGTTGAGGAAGGCAGTAGTTAGTATTTAGTAGTTAGCTAACGGCAAAAACCAGAATCTACCACGGAGGCACGGGGAAGCAATCGGGTGATCTGGTGATCGGGTGATCTGGTGATCGGAAGACAAGAATTCAAGCATGGAGGCGAATGGGAATCTCACCGCGGAGGCGCGGAGACGCGGAGAACGTCGAGAGAAGCACCGGCAGCAGTGCCGGTGCCACACAGGCGTGGGTAATCCGGCCGCCACAAGCGCCTCTCGGCGTGTTTCACAGTTCCCGTCGGGCCTGCAGAGCACAGCAAAATGGGAGCCGGCAAAACCGGCTCCCATTTCTGTCGCTCATGTGTGGAGCGTACTGGTTTTTACACCAGTTTTTTTACGCTGGCTTTTCTAGGCTACCCTGGCGGCGGCCTTGGCTTCCAGGGTCTTTTCGGCGCCAACCTGCACTTTGATTTGCTTGGGCTTGGCTTCTGCTTTCTTGGCCAGGCGGATCTTGAGCACGCCTTTGTCGTAGTTGGCGTTCACTTGTCCCAGATCAACGGTGCCGGGAAGAGTGAAGGAACGGGTGAAGCTTCCGAACTGGCGCTCGATGCGGCGGAAGTTGTCCTCTTCCTCGTCCTTCTCGATCTTGCGCTCGCCGTGGACGACGAGGGTGTTGCCTTCAATGTGCACATCCAGGTCTTTTTCGTCGATGCCCGGGATCTCGAGCTTCAGAGTCACTGCGTGCTGGTCTTCGTAGACGTCGACCGGCGGCGCGAACTCGGTGTTGGTGAGCGGCTCTTGCGCGCCCAGGGGGCTGTACAGCTCGTGGAACAAGCGGTTCATGCGGTTGGTTCGGTCTTGCATAGTGGAAAACTCACCGAAAGGCTGAAAACGAGTCAATTGCGTCATAGCGGAGTTCCTCCTTCAGAAGGGGAAAGCTAAGAGGAAAGAAGTTCAGATGGACTGACTTAGTTCAGAGGACCTGAATAGAGGGAGAAGAAGTACTCGTCTCTGATATCGATCATAGCCCCTCTGGGAAGGAATAGATACTGAATTGTTTTGGGGCGGTCCCTGGAATTTAGTAAGTGGATAGATCGGAAGACAAAAGCTCAAACGTCAGCGGCGCTGCCCGCTGCTTATTTATAGCGCCTGCGGTTCTCTTTAAGTCCTTCTTCCGAGACAAAGCCCTTCTTGCAGCGATCACAAAAGAAGCCGTCGATGAATTGTTCAAGCGGGGCCTCGCGAAGATTTTCGGCTTGAACATCGTCCACGCGCAAATCTGCAAAGTACATGAGCCGTGAATCTTTACCAGGTGCGGGAACCCATGCCTCGTCGATAAGTATAAGTTTTGGGCGAACTGCCGATGTTTTGCCGCAAAAGGGGCAGGCTTGTGTTTGGTCCGTCACGGCTCGCGATTATCTCACGGTTGAATGCGCAATAAACCGCTACAAATCAGCACTGTCTCGGTAAACGGCATTTACCTGATTTACCGGGCGCTTCCGAACCAGCAGTTAGGGATTGGCAATTAGCCTTTTGGCCAAACAGCCCAACCTCCAGATCCTGATCCGCGTGCATCTGCGAAAATCCGCGGTGAGGTTTTGGCGTTTTTCCGTGCCTCCGTGTCTCCGTGGTGGATGTCTCTGCGCTCTGCCTGGTTGATCGCGACCAGATATCTTTAAAGAACAAGCACCGGCAGGAGTGCCGGTGCCACACAGGCATGGGCGATCCGCAAAAAAAAAACAAGCACCGGCAGGAGTGCCGGTGCCACACAGGCATGGGTGAATCCGCAAAAAAAGCAAGCACCGGCAGGAGTGCCGGTGCCACACAGGCGTGGGTTGATCCGCAAAAAAACAAACACCGGCAGGAGTGCCGGTGCCACACAGGCGTGGGTGATCCGAAAAAAACAAGCACCGGCAGGAGTGCCGGTGCCACACAGGCGTGGGGTGATCCGCAAAAAAACAAGCACCGGCAGGAGTGCCGGTGCCACACAGGCGTGGGCGATCCGCAAAAAAACAAGCACCGGCAGGAGTGCCGGTGCCACACAATCCATTTATCAGCAGAGATCTACTTGTTGACTGCCATCTTCTCCACCAGCGCCGAGTAGTCCTTCTTCTCGATCCCGTAAACCTTCTTGTTGAACTCGTCGACTTTCTGCGAGTAGTTCATGGAGCAGAACTTGGGGCCGCACATGGAGCAGAACTTGGCTTCCTTGTAGTAGTCGTCGGCCAGGGTCTCGTCGTGCATGGAGCGAGCGGTTTCGGGATCGAGCGAGAGGGCGAACTGCTTTTCCCAGTCGAAGGTGTAGCGGGCGTAGCTGAGCGCGTCGTCGCGGTCGCGCGCGCCGGGACGGTGGCGGGCGACGTCAGCAGCGTGGGCGGCGATCTTGTAGGCGATGATGCCGTCTTTCACGTCCTTCTCGTTGGGCAGGCCCAGGTGCTCCTTGGGCGTGACGTAGCACAGCATGGACGCGCCGTGCCAGCCGATGAGGGCAGCGCCGATGGCGGAGGTGATGTGGTCGTAGCCGGGAGCGATGTCGGTGACCAGCGGGCCCAGGGTGTAGAAGGGCGCGCCGTAACACCACTCGACTTCCTTGTCCACCTGCTCTTTGATCTTGTCGAGCGGAACGTGGCCGGGGCCTTCGATCATGACCTGCACGTCGTGCTCCCAGGCACTCTTGGTCAGCTCGCCCAGGGTGCGCAGCTCGGCGAACTGGGCCTCGTCGCTGGCGTCGGCCACGCAGCCGGGGCGCAGGCCGTCGCCCAGGGAGTAGGAGACGTCATACTTCTTCATGACTTTGCTGATGTCGTCGAAGCGCTCGTAGAGAAAGTTCTGCTTGTGGTGGTGGGCCATCCATTGAGCGAGAATCGCGCCGCCGCGGCTGACGATCCCGGTGATGCGCTTGGAAATCAGCGGCAGGTACTGCACCAGCACGCCGGCGTGGATGGTCATGTAGTCCACGCCCTGCTCGGCCTGCTCTTCGATGACCTCGAGCATGATGTCGGCGTTCAGGTCTTCAATGCGCTTCACGCGCGAGACGGCTTCGTAGATGGGCACGGTGCCGATGGGCACAGGCGAGTGGCGCAGGATGGCTTCGCGAATCTCATGGATGCCGCCGCCGGTGGAGAGGTCCATGACGGTGTCGGCGCCGAAGTGAACCGCGGTGTGCAGCTTGCGCAGCTCTTCGTCGACGTTGGAGGTGATGGCGGAGTTGCCGATGTTGGCGTTGATCTTGCACAGCGAGGCCACGCCGATGGCCATGGGCTCGAGCTCGGGATGGTTCACGTTGGCGGGGATGATCATGCGTCCGGCGGCGACTTCGTCGCGCAGGTGAGCCGGCTCCAGCTTCTCGCGCTCGGCCACGTAGACCATCTCTTCGGTGATCAGGCCCTTGCGGGCAAAGTGCATCTGCGACATGTTTTGGTCGCCGGTCTCGGCGGCCGCGGCGCGACGCCGGGTTATCCATTCGGCGCGAGGTTGAGGGGTGGTACGCGATCCGTTGGGGGTGCCGTTCTGGCCGTTGTCTGCGCTCATGGAGATCACCTGTAAGCCCACATTATACGCGCCGCTTTGCGGGCCAGTCTTGAATTCCCCGGGCCGGCGCAGCATGATAGAGACAGAGCACAAAGGCACACGGGCGATGAGACGCAGAACGGTGAGACGCAGCACAGAGAAGCCGATTTCGCGCAGCGCGGAGAAGCGCATCCGCAAGCTGATCGAGAACCCTCCGCGGGGCAGCGCGATCGCCAAGGCCAAGAAGTTCGGCGTCGACCTTTACAGCGTGCTGGAAAACCTGAAGCTGACCCCGGCGGAGCGCTTCCGCCGCGGCGACGCCAATCGGGTCTTTGTTCACCAATTGCGCCTGGCAGGCCGGAAGGCCGGCCTGTGAAAAGTTTTCAAGTCGTTTTGAAAGCCCTTTCCGACAGTCAGGCAAATTTCCTTGTGGTTGGCGGCTTTGCTGCCATCGCTCACGGCTCTGCTTACGTAACCGACGATCTCGACATCTGCTACGAGCGAACAACGGAGAATTACAAGAAGATCATGCGCGCCATCGGCCAATTTCATCCCCGCCCGCGAGGCATTCCGGAGAATCTCAAGGCGCCGTTTGACGAGCATTCGCTGGCCCAGGGCACTAACTTCACTCTGCCCACGGATATCGGCAACCTGGATCTTCTGGGGGAGCTGTCCGGAGTGGGCGGCTACCGGGATCTCGCTAAAGATGCTATCCCTCTGGACCTGGGCGGGGTGATTTGCAAGGTAGCGTCTTTGCGAGCGATTATCCGCTCCAAAGAGGCGGCCAATCGTCCCAAGGATCTGGCTCTGTTGCCCGAATTGCGAGCTCTGCAAACCATGAAAGACGCCGAGAAAAAGAGCAAGTCCTGAGCCGTTCCCGCCTTTGTGATTTGCGTCACAGGTGATGCTTGCACCCCTTGACCCGAGTACCTGCGGCGGCTAACCTTGAAAGGTCATGGCACAGCGAAAGAGCAAGGCATTCAAGTTCGCGGCGGCAGGCGGGGTGATCGTGCTGGCCCTGGCCTACCTGGGCTGGACCGGCTACAGCGAGAGCAAGAGCTATTACGTCACCATCCCCGAACTGCAGAAGATGGGAGACGCGGCCTACACGCGGCATTTGCGCGTGGGCGGCACCGTGGAGCCGGGGACCATTCGCCAGGTGGGGACCAACGCGGAGTTTGTGCTGGTGGAAGTGGATCCGAAGACTTCAGAGCGGGCCGAACTGCGGATCAGCTACAAAGGTATTGAACCGCCGCCCGACACTTTCAAAGACAACTCGCAGGCGCTGGCCATCGGCGAGTTCGGACATGATGGCGTGTTCCACGCCAGGGAATTGCAGGCCAAGTGCGCTTCCAAGTATGCGCCCCAGCAGGGCGCGGCCGCGCCGCCTCAGTCCAAGGGATACTGAGGGTCTTCGCCTGACTACTGACGCCCTTCCCGTCCACGTAGAAGGCGTTTCCAAGATTTATGGCCGCACGGCGGCCGTCCGCAACGTCTCCCTCGACCTGATGCCGGGAAAGTTCTACGTTCTGCGTGGGGAGAACGGCGCCGGCAAGTCGACCCTGCTGCGTATGATCGCCGGGCTGAGCGAGCCGACGGAAGGCGAGATCCAAATCTTCGGATCGAAACCTCATGACGCGCGCGAGCACATGGGCTACATGGCGCACGCGCCCCTGCTCTACGACGAGTTCTCCGGCATGGAGAACCTGGAGTTCTTCGCCGGGCTGTACGGGATCGAGTCGCGCGCGATGCTGACCGAGGCCATGATCCGCGTGGGCCTGAAGCCCGAGCTGACGCGCCGCGTCGGCCAGTACTCGCAGGGCATGCGCCAGCGGCTATCGCTGGCACGCGCGGTGTTTCATGCGCCGCAACTGTTGTTGCTGGATGAGCCGTTTTCCAACGTCGATCCCGATTCGGCCACGGAGATCGCGCATCTGCTCGCCGCAATGCGCAATGAAGGCAAAACTATTTTGCTGGTGACGCACCAGCTCGGCTTGCTGTCGAAGATGGCCGACGAATTTCTGTTTCTTTCCGCCGGCGCGCTCGTGAACCGCGAAGCCGTGCCCCAGGGCGGCGCATGAGCCAGTCGCTGATCAAGCTGACGGCGGAGCAGGTGGGCAAAGACCTTCGGCTGGAGTGGCGCTCGCGTGATGTCCTGAACTCCATGTTGTTTTTTGCCCTGTTGGTGGTGGTGATCTTCAGCTTCGCCTTCAGCCCCACGCTGGAAGAGTCGCGGCGCATGGCCGGCGGGCTGGTGTGGACGGCGTTTCTGTTCTCCACGGTGATGGCGCTTAACCAGTCGTGGGCGCGGGAGCTGCGCAACGGCGTGCTCGACGCGTATCGCGTCTCGCCGGCGCCGCCCGAGGCGCTGTTCTTCGGCAAGTGTATCGGTAACTATTTGCTGGTGCTCCTGCTGGAATGCCTGATGGCCCCGCTGTTCATGGTGTTCTACAATCTCACGTCGGTCGGACCGTACTGGCAGCTGGCGGTGGTCTTCCTGCTGGGCACGTGGGCGCTGGTGGTGAACGGCACGTTCTTTGCCGCCATGTCGATCCGCACGCGCAACCGAGAGCTGATGCTGCCCCTGCTCCTGCTGCCCATCTCGATTCCCGCGGTGGTGGCCATGGTGACGGGGACAACGCTCATTCTCACGGGTGAATCTTCACCCCTGACGCAGATAAAATTTCTGGGAGGCTACTGCGTAATCTTCACCACTGCGTGCTACCTCCTGTTTGAAACGGTGCTGAACGCAGAATGAAATCGCCATTTTTTTACCTACTCGCCATCATCACGCTGGGCCTGCTGGCCTGGGGAACGTATCAGGCGCTCGACGTCGCGCCTGCGGAAGCGACCATGGGCGACGCCCAGCGTATCTTCTACTACCACGTTCCCGCGGCAACAGCGGCGTCAATTCTCTTTTTGGCAAACTTCGTCGCGTCCATCTGGTTTCTCTGGAAACGCAGCCCTGTAGCCGATGCCATCGCCGTAACCGGCGCCGAAGTTGGCGTCGTGTTTTTTGGGGTCGTGTTGGTCAGCGGCCCTATCTGGGCGCGCTACGCGTGGGGCACCTTCTGGGTGTGGGACGCGCGGCTTACCACCAGCCTGATCCTGTGGCTGCTGTACGTCAGCTATCTGATTCTGCGCAGTTCGTCGGAGACCGGATCGACTTCGGTGCTGGCGGCCGCGCTGGCGGTTTTCGCGGCCATCGATATGCCGATTGTCTACATGGCCAACCGCTGGTTCCGCACCAGCCATCCCCAGCCGATGATCGGCACCGACCGGCTTGATCCAGCCATGCAGAAAGTCCTGCTGTGGAACATGCTCGCCTTTTGCCTGTTCGCCTTGCTCATTGCCTGGTTCCGCTTCGATCTGGAGCGCACCAGCCAGAAGATTAATCTGCTGCACATTCAGAAGGCGTCCAAGGGCGCGATAGCCGTGGTCATGCCGGCGGTGTTTCTGTTCATTGACCCCGTGCGTGAGCACATGCTGCAGCACCGGTACATGGTGTTCGGGTATGTGGCGGTGTGGACCATCTACATCGGCTACATGCTGTATCTGTTCGCCAAGCTGCGGCGTTTGCATCGCGAAGCTGACGAGCTGGAGATGACGTAACACCCGGTCGTTCGCGGCCGAACGTGTGAGCGCCACGAGCCTTCTCGCCGCGAGAGGAGAATTTTGCGTAAGGGACATCTGGCGGTCTGGGCACTTCTTACTTTCGGATTAGCCTGGGGACTTTTTGCTCTGACCATGCCGGTCGTCAACCGCGCCAAAAGCTCCAGCGATCCCAGCCGCGGCTTTGCAATGCTGCTGTTGCCTTTCTTGGCCCAGATGGTCTGGTTTGCCGGTGGCGCGATTTACTCCTCGCGCAGTAAACGTCGCGAACCGGTCCTGGGAATCCTGCTCGGGTTTGGCCTGGAATTCCTGGCTCTGGTTTTTCTGATCATCTTTTCCGCCTCTTCGCATTACTAATCAACCATTCCTGCAGAAGACACCATCCGGCAGCCAGTTCATACAGGATGAGCCCGGCGCATCGTGCTGGTCTCAAAACCTGTCGGAGAATGACAAAATGTACCGGGCGTAAACTATTAAGATGACCGTCCACGCCCTTAATGCTCTGGCGCAGGCTTCCTCCGCTTATCTGCGCTCCGCCATGCACCAGCCGATTCGCTGGCATGAGTGGGGGCCGGAGGCCTTCGAGCGCGCCAAAAAAGAAAACAAGCCCGTCCTGCTCGACATCGGCGCCGTGTGGTGCCACTGGTGCCATGTGATGGATCGTGAGTCTTATGAGAATCCCGAGACCGCGGCCATCATCAACGAGCATTTCATCGCTGTGAAAGTCGACCGCGACGAACTCCCGCACGTCGACAGCCGCTACCAGACAGCCGTGCAGGCCATCAGCGGGCAGGGCGGCTGGCCTCTGACCGCATTTCTTACGCCCGACGGCAAGCCCTTTTACGCCGGCACCTATTTCCCGCCCCAGGATTTTCAAGGACGTCCCGGCTTCCGCCGCGTGCTGCTGACTCTGGCTCAGGCCTATCGCGAGAAAAACGCCGACGTGCTCGAATCCGCCGAGAGCGTGATGAACGCCATCGCCCAGGCGGAAGGTTTCGCCGGCAAGTCGGGATCGCTGCGTCCCGAGCTGATCGACGCCATGGTGGCATCGGCAGTCAAGCTGTTCGACCCCGAGCACGGTGGTTTTGGCTCGTCGCCCAAGTTCCCGCATCCCAGCGCCATCGACCTGCTGATGCAGCGCTACGCCGAGACCGGCAACCAGGAACTGCTCAACATCGTGATCATCACCCTCGAAAAAATGGGCGAAGGCGGCGTCTACGATCAGCTTGCCGGCGGCTTCCACCGCTATTCCGTCGACCAGCACTGGGTCGTCCCCCACTTCGAGAAGATGGCCTACGACAACTCCGAGCTGCTCAAGAATTACGTCCATGCCTTTCAGATCACCGGCAGTGAGACTTTCGCCGCCGTCGCCAAAGACATCATTCGCTGGATGGACGAGTGGCTCTCCGACCGCCAGCACGGCGGCTTCTACGCCTCGCAGGACGCCGACTACTCCCTCGACGACGATGGCGACTACTTCACCTGGACTCTCGACGAAGCCAAAGCCGTCTTAAGCACCGACGAACTTGAGGCTGCGGCTCTGCATTACGACATCGGCGAAGTCGGCGAGATGCACCACAACCCGGCCAAGAACGTATTGCATGTTGCCGTCGGCGCGAACGAAGTCGCCACACGTCTGAAGAAATCACCAGAGCAGATTGAATCGTTGCTCCGCTCCGCGAAAGCCAAAATGTATGCCGCCCGCCGCCAGCGCCCCACTCCCTACGTCGACAAGACCGTTTACGTGAGCTGGAACGCGCTGTGCATCTCCGCTTACCTGCAGGCCGCCCGCGTGCTGGGCCTGGAGGACGCGCACCATTTTGCCCTGCGCTCGCTGGATCGGATTCTCTCTCACGGCTGGCATGCCCACACTGGCCTGCAGCACGTGATCGCCTACTCCGATCCCCAGGCTGCCGGCCGCCGCATTCCCGGCGTGCTCGACGATTACGCCTTCACCGTCATCGCCTGCCTTGATGCCTACGAAGCCAGTGCCGACCTCAGCTACTTCCATTTCGCCCAGAAGATCGCCGACGCCATGATCTCTCGCTTCAGTGATGCTCACGAAGGCGGCTTCTTCGATCTGACCTCCGGTCCCGAGATTGGCGCCGGTCTGCTTCTCGGCGCGCTGGCCGCGCGGCGCAAGCCCCTGCAGGATTCGCCCACGCCCGCCGGCAATCCCTCCGCCGCCATCGCACTGCTCCGCCTGCACGCTCTGACCGACGACGAGAAATATCGCCATCTCGCGGAGCGCGCTCTCTCCGCTTTCGCCGGCATCGCCGGGCACTACGGCCTCTTCTGCGCCACCTACGGCATCGCCCTCGACATGTACCTGCGCCCTCACACTCAAGTGGTCGTGGCCGGCAGCGACGATTCCGCCCATGCGCTTCTGTCTGCCGCCGTCCGCCGCTTCTCGCTCAACAAATCGGTTCTGCATCTCGCGCAAGGGGAGATCGTTCCTCAGATGCTGCCGCCGGCTCTTGCGGAAACCATTCCCAACCTGCTCGCGGTCAAACCCGGGAACAGCGTGGCCGTCGTGTGCAGCGGCTTCTCGTGCCAGCCGCCGGTGTTCGATGTAGATGGGCTGGCGAAGGCATTGTCGAATCCGGCGAATCAAAAAGCGTAAACCACGAAGGACACAAAGGGGCCCGAAGGCGTTCTGAGTCAAACCAGACAAACCTTCGTGTTACTTCGTGTCCTTCGTGGTTATATGGGTCCTTCGCTTCGCTCGGGATTCTCAGGAATAGGCTTCGTCCAGCAACTCCACCACGTGCTTCACTGGCGTAGTCAGACCGCGCTGCTGCATGCCTGCGCGCAGCTGGATCAGGCAGCCCACGTTGGCCGTCGCCACTATGTCTGACTCAACCGACATGACGTCATCCATCTTTGCCGCCAGGATCTTCATCGAGAGCTCGTTCTGCGCCACGTTGTAGACGCCGGCGCTGCCGCAGCACTGGTCGGAATGCGGCAGTTCCACCAGCTGGCATCCGATCGCCGCCAGCAGCTCGCGCGGTTGATTGCGGATGCGCTGGGCGTTGGCCAGATGGCACGGGTCCTGGTAGGCCACCCTGCGCCCGATTTTCTTCTTCGGCGCGCGCAGTCCCACCTGCGCCAGATATTCTGTCACGTCCCTGGCCTTGGCTTTGAATTCTTTCGCGCGCGCGGCAAACTCCGGATCGTGCTCCAGCAGATCGTCATACTCCTTCAAATGCGAGCCGCAGCCGGCGGCGTTGGTGACGATGGCATCGTAGTCGCCGCCGAGGAACACCGTGATGTTGTTGCGCGCCAGCTTGCGCGAATCTTCGCGCAGCCCGGCATGCGCATGCAGCGCTCCGCAGCATCCCTGGCCTGCGGGCACGTGGACTTCAATCCCGTTCGCAGTCAGCGCGTTGATGGTGGCGTGGTTCAGATGCGAGAAGGCGACGTTGTTGATGCATCCCGCCATGAAGGCCACTTTGCCGCGCCGCTCGCCCGCCGCGGGAAACACCTTGCCGATTTCGCCGAAAAAGAATTCCTTATCCACCGCGGGCGCTACCCGCTCCAGTTCCGCTATGCCCATCAGCTTGAGCAGCCCGCTTTTTCGCGCCAACGTTTGCAGGCCCGACCGCTGGTAGAAGCGTACCAGTCGCGCTACGCGGTTGAGCCGCGCAAAATCCACGATGATCTTGCGGTAAAATATGTCGCGCAGCGTCCGCGCCAGCCACGGCCGCGGATAGTGATACTCGATCTGCGCCCGCGCCCGCTCCACGATGTGCCCGTATTTCACCCCCGACGGACACGCCGTCTCGCAGGCCAGGCAGCCCAGGCAGCGGTCGATGTGGGTAACGAACGCCTCATTCATCTCCGTCACGTGGTTGGTGACGTTAAGAATCTGGTAAATGCGCCCGCGCGGCGAATCCATCTCCATGCCCAGCGCTTTGTAGGTCGGGCAATGGTTCAGGCACAGCCCGCAGTGCACGCACGTTCGCAGCAGTTCCCAGGTGGGAACGTCCTGGTCCACAACAGCCTGTGGCATGGCCGCCCCCGCTTGGGCCTGGCCCGCAACTAACGAACTCCCCATCTCAGACAATGAATCGGCCCCTGTTCAAAATATTGTTCGGATCCATGGCGCGTTTCACCGCCTTCATCATCTCCACCGTGTGGCACAGCCGCCCCCGGCTGTGCTCGGCCCGCAACTAACGAACTCCCCTCTCAGACAATGAATCGGCCCCTGTTCAAAATTTTGTTCGGATCCATGGCGCGTTTCACCGCCTTCATCATCTCCAGGTCGGTCGGTGTCGTGCCCCAGACGTCAAAGTGAGGCTTGGCTTCCTTGGGACAATGCGCCACCTCGGCCGACGTTCCCGCCGGCAATTGCCCGCGGAACGCCGAAACACAGTTGGCAAACTGCATGGCGGAAGGCGGATCCACCGCCAGCGGAACCAGCGCCAGCACCAGGTTGCCGGTAGCCGCGCGTCCCACAACCGCGGGGACAAAGTTGTAATCCGGCGCCACGCGCTCCAGCGCCTCGATGGCCGGCCCCACTTCTTGGATCGGCAGGTGCGTGTAGATCACCATGGCATTCCGGTGCCGCTCCAGGGCGGCATACTCGAAGTTGGAAACCCAGCTCCAGTACTGCTCCTCGGCTGCTCCTTCCAGCGTGCGCGTCACTGCCGATCCCAGTTCCCGCGCATAGCGCGCCAGCACGTTGTCGCTCCCCGTTGCCCGCAGAACGATCTGCCACTGGCTGCCGGGAGCTGCTACCGGCTTCGCCGGCGCGTAGTGATCGGCGTCGCGGACCTCGGGCGGATCGCACAGATACTCCGGCGCTCGCGGAGAGACAATCTCCATGCACAGCGGCGTCAGCGGCGAGCGAAAGACCTGGGCCCGGAACTTCAGCGCCTCATCGAGCGACTTAAACGCGCAGACAAAAGTGCGCAGCTGCCGTGGGCGCGGAAAAACTTTGAAGGCCGCCCGCGTGATCACCGCCAGTGAGCCGTAGCTGCCCGCCATCAGCTTCATCAGGTCGTAGCCGGCAACGTTCTTCACCACGCGTCCGCCGCCCTTGGCGACCTTGCCGTCGGCGGTCACGAACTGCACGCCAATGCAGTAATCGCGCATGCCGCCGAAGGCTGATTTGAACGGTCCGGCGGCGCCCGTAACCAGTAATCCCCCAAACGTCGCCCGATCGAGGCGCGCCGCGTCGCAGGGCAGCCACTGCTGGTGCTTCGCCAGCTCCTCCTGCACCGCCGCAAAGGTCATGCCCGCGTTCACACCGATGGTCAAATCGCCGGGATCAAAGTGCTCGATGGTGTTCAGCCGCGTGGTGTGCAGCAGAATATCAACTCGTTCCGGCACGCCGCCGATGTCCTGCTTGGTAAAGCCGCCTGCCGGCGCCACAACCAGGCCGCGTCCGTTGGCCAGATGCAAAATCGCTGCAATCTCTTCCACCGAGCCGGGTGTGACCGCGCTCGCCGGAGTCACGCCGTTGATGGCGCAGTCTGCCGTCGCCGCGGACACATGCTCTTCGCCGGAGATTGCTGCCAATTCCCGCTCGATCGAAAATGAAGTTGCCGTGGTCGTGAGGATTCCCCTTTAACGCGCGTCCACCACATCCAAAAAGTTCACGCCGTCGATCTCGCCTTTGAAAATCGCGGAATTACCGGCTCACCCAATTACCAAATTCCTGTTCACGCCCTCACCCCTTCCGCCGGCTGGACCTTATCTTTCGGCAGCGGCCCGGAAATCTCTCGGCAGTAACGGAGGTCGGGAATCATCTTCTGCGGGTTCAGGATCGACTCCGGATTGTAAGCGTTGCGCAGCCGGATCATTACCTCCAGGTCGGATTCGGTGAACATGTAGGGCATCAGGTTCATCTTCTCCGAGCCCACGCCGTGCTCGCCGGTGATCGACCCGCCAAAGCTCAGGCAGCAATTCATGATCTCTCTGGCGGCATCGTGGCTGGCCTGGAACTGCTTGGGGTCGCGCGCGTCGAACAGGATCAGCGGATGCAGGTTGCCGTCGCCGGCATGAAACACGTTGCCGATGATCAGCCCGTACTTCTGGCTGATGCGCTCGATCTCCGCCAGCGTGGCCGGAACCTTGGTGCGGGGAATCACGCCGTCCTGGGTGTAGTAGCCGGAAGCCACCCGCCCCACGGCGCCAAAGGCGGTCTTGCGTCCCAGCCACAGCAGTTGCCGCTGTTTCTCATCTTTCGCCCGGCGGACTTCCCGGGCCTTCTGCTCGCTGCAGACGCGGCTCACCGCCTCCGCCTGCTCCTCCACCACTTCTGTTAGTCCCTCGAGTTCGATCAGCAGCACCGCGCCTGCGTCCATGGGATAGCCGGCGTGGACGTTCTCTTCCACGCAGCGCACCATCCAGCCGTCCAGCATCTCCAGCGCCGCGGGCGTCACGCCGCTCTGCGTGATAGCCACCACCGTGTTGGCCGCGTCTTCCACCGTGTTGTAGATCCCCAGCAGCGTAGCCACCGCTTCCGGCGATTTGGTCAGCTTGACTGTGATCCTGGTGGCGATGCCCATGGTCCCTTCCGACCCAACGAAGAATCCGGTCAGGTCCAGCCCGCAGGAATCCTGCGCCTTGCCGCCGAACTCAACGATGCGCCCGTCGGGCAGCACGGCTTCGATTCCGGTAACGTGATTCACGGTCACGCCCATGGCCAGCGTGTGCGGCCCGCCGGAATTCTCCGCCACGTTGCCGCCGATGGTGCAGGCCCGCTGGCTGGAAGGATCGGGCGCATAGTAGTACCCGTACTTGACAGTCGCGTTGGAAACTTCCAGGTTCACCACGCCGGGCTGCACTACCGCCCGCTGGTTCTCCAGATCGATTTCCAGGATCTTGTTCATCTTGGCCATGGCCAGCATGATGGCCTGCTTGCCGGCGATCGCCCCGCCGCTCAGCCCCGTGCCCGCGCCGCGCGGCACCACCGGAGTCTTGGTAGAGTGCGCCAGGCGCATGATCTCGGAAACATGGTGCGTGTTCTGGGGAAAAGCCACAGCCGCGGGACGGCTCTTATCCTGCCCGCCGTCGTACTCGTACAGCATCAATTCTTCCGGCCGGTCGAGAACGCAATCTTTGCCGACAATTTTCCTGAGCTGGCGGATGATGGAGGGATCCATAGATGGCTCTTGCCTAAGATTGTACGCCAGCAAAACCGGTACCGGGCGATCTGGTGATCGATCATCCAGCCTGGATCAAACCCGTTCGGCTTTCACCTTTCACTGTTCATCGCCACTTCCTCCAGCGTGCTGACGGCTGATGAATTGCGCGCATCGTGGGTGATCCTCTGCCCTAGCTCCTGCGCTTTAACGCGAAACTCCTGCGCGTTCACCAATTGGTGGACGGCTTTTCTGATCTGCTCCCCGCCGGCCTTTCGGTTCAGCCGCAATCCGGCGCCGCGTGCCACTACGCGGGCAGCGTTATCGTTCTGGTCGCGCCCCATGGGCAGGCAGAGCAGCGGCACTCCGGCGGCGAGAGCCCGGATTACCGTTCCGTGTCCGGCATGTGTGACCATGACCGACGCCTCTGGCAAAAGCTGGTTGTGTGGAGCCGAGCGAACGACGTGCACATTCGCCACCGAGGACAGCGCCGAGGGATCGATCGATGGACCGGTGGTGACCACCGCCCGCACCTCCAGTGCGCTCAGCGCTTCGATCACGCGGCCGAACGTCGCCGCCTGGTCTTGAAAAGTGCTGCTGAAGCCGACCACCACCAGCGGCCGGCGATCGTCGGAGGACCATGGCGAACGGAAAGGCTCGGCCCAGGCCGGATCGTCGAGCTCAGGCCCGGCAAACACAATTCGCGGCAACGCGGCGCTCGACGAAAAATCGAAAGCAGAGCTGGTCAGCACCAGGTGTTTGGCTACGCGCTCTACCTGAGCAAACGGATGCGCGATCGGAGGCAAACCGAGCGCCTTGCGCGTGGCGTTGAACGATGGCGCTCCGCGTCCAAAGACTCTCAGCGACATGGTGCGCACCGCTGCGTCGCGCAGCCAGGCCATTGGACCTTTGCCGGGAAGAAATCCCGGCCCGAACGGCGGCACCCCTGGCCGCGGATAGAGATACACATTTGGCGAAAGCCCCACGCAGGGCACGCCGGCGCTCTCGGCCGCAGCCATCGCCCCCAGCATCATGTCGTTAGCTACGATCACGTCTGCGGGAAAGCGCTTGAGCTCTGCCAGAACGTCGCGGGCATAGGCCATCGCCGGGCCAACAAACAGCCGGTCGCGCAACAACCCCAGCAGCTCGGCAGGCGACTTGGCTTCCCAGTCCCGCAGCGGATCGTATGCCACCGATTTGTCCGGGCGCGGCGGAACGCTGCTCCAGGCTGCGAACGACGCGCCCGCCGCTTCCACCTCTACGCGATTGCAAAGATCGCTGAGCACGCGGACCAAATGCCCGCGCGCCACCAGCCGGCGCACCACCGCCAGCATGGGCGGCGTGTTGCCCCCGCCCTCCCAGTGGGTGAAAATGAAGCGCTTTGCCGGCGCCGTTGCAGACATCACATCAACCCCTTTTTCTGCCCAAAGAAGAGCCATTTGCATGCTCCTGATCCTGATTGAGCCCGGCCACTCCCAGCACGAGGCGGCGAAAGGCTTCTGCCGTTTGTTCCTTGCCCAGGCGCAGATCGCGCCGGAAGAGCTTCCAGAGATAGACGTCGGTCGCGGCGTAGAACTCCGTGATCCGCCGCTCGCGTGCCGCGCCGCTCAAGTGCGCGATGTACGGCGCGAAGACCTCGTGCAGCCACGCGCGATGCCCTTTCCTTCCCCGCTCCATCATCATGTGCAGCAGCGGCATGTCAGCTTCCTGGGCCAGCGCCTTGATGTTCAGATCGCCGTCAAGCTCGTAGTGCTGCAGCAGCGCTCCCAGCGCTGCCTCAATGTCGCCTGGCGGGGTGTTCGGGCGGTCGACCTGCATCTTGCGCCCCAATTGCACGAAGGCGGCCTCGAGAATGCCCTCGCGCGATCCGAAGCGGCGCAGAATCGTGCGCACCGTTAGGCCGGACTGGCCGGCGATCGCTTCCAGCGTGATCTCTTCGAGCCGTCGCACTGAGTAGACCAGCTCGATGGCGGCGTCCACGATGCTCTGTCCGTTGGCAGCAGTCTGTTCCGCCCGCGCCGCCTGCTGGTAGGCGCGATGCCGGCGGGATGTTCCTGTCTTCATGTCATGTATAGTGACAACAAATCTATATCCGTGTCAATAGCTATGACATGAATAATTTTTAGACGGCCTATGCGGCCGCCATCTAGCGGGAGCGAATAAAAATAGCCGCGGCCAAGCCGTCCGCCTCGTCCGCCAGGGCTTTCTCCCAGTCGGAAGACGCGAGCTCCGGCAATGTCGCCAAGGGCTCGATCCGGGCCAGCACCCTGATCGCCGGCCGCTCCGCCGGAACTTGCATCTCGATCACGCCGTCGCGCAGTTCGGCTTTGCAACTGCGCTCCCCGGAGGTCACGAACTGCTTGCGCAGCCCGATCAGGCTCCTGTACCAGTCGCGCATGAGATTCTCGCCCTCCGTCAGCTTCCAGTTTAGTTTTGAGCGCTCGAAGGTGGCGGGGTCCTGGGGATCGGGGACGCCCTCTTCCGGAAATCCGAACGCCTTGAACTCTTCGCGCCTTCCCTTGCGGACTGCCTCTTGAAGCGCGGGATCGCCGTAATCGGTGAAGAACAGAAACGGGTTTAGCTCGTCGTATTCCTGGCCCATGAAGATAAGCGGCGTATGCGGCGAGAGCAGCAGCAGCGCGGCGGCCAGCATGCGCACGCCGCGCGGGGCCAACACCGTCCAGCGCTCGCCCGTGGCCCGGTTGCCGACCAGGTCGTGGTTCTGCAGGCAGATCACGTGCGCAGCAGCCGGTACGCCCCGGGCCGCCGTGCCTCGCGGACGTCCCTTCCAGTACCGAAACGGCTCGCCTTGAAAAGCGAAGCCTTGATTTAGTGCGAGCGCGATCTGCTCCGCTCTTCCGTAGTCCTGGTAGAAACCCGCGCGCTCGCCGGTGAAGAACGCTTGAACCGAGTGATGAAAATCGTCGCTCCACAGGCCGTCCAGCCCGTACCCGCCCTGGTCTCGCGGGCGTACGATTTTCTCGTCATTGGCGTCGGTCTCGGCGATCACGCATACCTCGCGCCCCAGTTCTTCCCCCAGCCCCTGCGCCGATGCGCTGAGCTCGGCCAGGATGTGGACCGGCGAATCGTCAAAGATGGTCTGCACCGCGTCCAGGCGCAGGCCGTCGATGTGGTACTCGCGCACCCAGTAGCGCGCGTTCTCGATCACGTAGTCGCGGACGCCGCGCGAGCCCGGCTGGTCGTAATTGATGGCGTCGCCCCAGGGAGTATGGTGTTGCGTCGTGAAGTACGGACCGAAAAGCCGCAGGTAGTTGCCTTCGTTGCCCAGGTGGTTGTAGACCACGTCCATGATCACCGCCAACCCGGCGCCGTGCGCGGCGTCCACCAGCCGCTTCAGCCCCTCCGGGCCGCCGTAACTGGCCTGCACCGCGTACATGGAGACGCCGTCATATCCCCAGTTGCGCCTCCCCGGAAAAGCCGCCACCGGCATGATCTCGATGGCGGTAACGCCCAGCTTCCTGAGATATGGCAGCCGGCCGATGGCCGCGTCGAACGTCCCATCCGCCGTGAACGTTCCCACGTGCAGCTCGTAGATGACGTAGCCGGCGAAGGCCAGGCCGCGCCAGCCCTGGTCATGCCATGTATAAGCCCGGGGATCGACGATCTCAGTTGGCCCGTGCACGCCCTCCGGCAGCAGACGCGAAACCGGATCAGGCACCGGCTGTTGGTCGTCTACGATGTAGAAGTAGCTGTCGCCGGCCCGCGCGGCAGTCTCCAGCACGAAGTGCTCGCCTTCGCAGCGCATGGCCAGATCGCGGGTCACACCCTGGCCGGTCAGCCGCAGAGTGACGTGTCGCGCCGCCGGCGCCCACACGCGAAATTCGCAGGAGCCGCCACTTACCCTGGCTCCCAGCATGCCGGCTGCACTTTGCGTCCTGGGCGAAGTAGTCACCTGAGTTGAGACGATACGCGGCCAGGCCAGGATGCTCGCCCATCGCCAGTCCCCCGGCGTAGAGACGCGGCACTGCCGCGTCTCCAATTGTCGCATTCGCGAGCAGGTTTTGGCCGAACCCCCGTTCTACAAATACCCGTTTCCATGGGAACTTTTCCGCCGCTCAGGACATTACAGGATTGAGCACCGGATCGGGGGCTGCTGGCAGGAGCGTGCACAGGTGACCATCAGTGATGAAGCTCTAATGCTCGATTTCCAACACGGATCGCGCGAGGCGTTTGAAGAATTGTTTGCCCGCTATCGCGGTCCGTTGTACGGCTTCTTTCGGCGGCGGCTGGACAGCGCCGAGCGCGCTGAAGACCTGGCCCAGGAAACCTTCCTCGCCGTCATCCGCGCCATCTCGCGCTACAAACCGCAGGCGCTGGTGCGCACCTACTTCTACGGCATCGCCCTGAACCTGTTGTCGGCCGAGCGGCGCAGGAAGCCCGCCGAATAGGTGGAAGCCGGCGGCATCGATCCCGCGCGCGAAGACACATCGGAAACCGCGCTGTGGGTGCGCCAGGCGCTCAAAGAACTCGCCCCCACCGAGCGCGAGATTCTCATGCTGCGCGAGTTCGAGCAGCTCAGCTACGCCGAAATCTCCGACCTGCTTCGCCTGCCGGTGAACACTGTGCGCTCGCGCTTGTTCCGCGCGCGCATGGCGCTGAAGGAACATCTGCAGCCGCGGCTGAAGAGGCAGACGCCATCGGGCAAGACCGAATTCCCGGCTATGAACGCGCAGAGCGAAGGCGAGGAGGCATGAACCCCATGAATACCAAGAATCATCCCCTGGAACAGGAAGAATTGATGGCCTACCTCGACGGCGAGCTACGTCCCGAGCTGGCCACCATCGCCGCCGCACACCTCGAGCGTTGCGAGGAATGCCGCGCTGCCGCCGACGATCTGCGCCAACTCTCGCAGGAGCTGGCGCGCTGGGAGATCGAGATGGCGAGCGCTGAGATTCCGCCGGCTATTGGCTCGGCGGTTGATGTCCATGTGCAAACACAGAAAAAGCGTGTGGCTGCACACCGCCGCACTTGGCGCCAGATTCTGGGATCACGACGCCTGGTCTGGGAAGGAGGTATAGCAACTGCCTGTCTAATAGTAGTTTTGGCAGTGGAAGTATTCAGAACGACGCTTCAGACGCATAGTGTGGGCCAACGGATCGTTCTTCCTTTTATCGCTCCGCAGGCTAAGCTACAAGCTAAGAGCCAAGTCGCGGGCGGCGGAGGCGGCGACGCCACAAGGCTGAAGATGCAAGACCGCCTATACGCGGTCAATGGCGCGATTGGCACCGATGCCGCGCCCGCTCCTGAAGAGGCTGAGCAGCCGTCGCCCGTTCCTAACGGCCCCATGATCGTGCGCACCGCGCAGTTGGTGCTGGTCACGAAAAACAAAGACTTCGACAACGCCCGCAGCAGCGCCGAAGAGATCCTGAAGCGCCACGGCGGATACGTCGGCCAGCTAACGGTAAGCGCGCCCGCGGGCCAGGCGCGCACGCTCAGCGCCACCTTCCGCATTCCGGCGGCCCAGCTTGATGCCGCGATGGCCGAGCTCAAAAAGCTTGGCCGCGTGGAGTCCGAGTCGCAGGGCGGCGAGGAGGTCACGCAGCAGTACGTCGACCTGCAGGCGCGGCTGGCCAACGCCCGCCACACCGAGCAGCGGCTCAGCGATCTTCTTCGCGACCGCACCGGCAAGCTCTCTGACGTGCTGGCCTTTGAAAAAGAGATCGACCGCGTGCGCGGCGAGATCGAGAGCATGGAGGCCCAGCGTAAGTCGCTGGCCAAGCAGGTGACCTACGCCACGCTCACTGCCACCATGACTGAAGATTACGGCGCGCCGCTCGAAGTAGTGCCGCCGTCCACCTCCACCCGCTTCCGCAACGCCGCCATCGAGGGCTATCGCGCCGTGGCCGATGGCATCGTCAGCGTGATGCTCTTCCTGCTCTCCGCCGGTCCCAGCATCCTGATCTGGGGTGGGATCCTGTTCGTAGTGGCGCGCCTGATCTGGAAGCGCATTCGCCGGCGCATTGCCTGATGGCCGGGCGAGGCTTTACAACAGTGAGGTGAACCAAACTCTGATTCTGGCTTCTTCGTCGCCGCGGCGCCGGCAGCTGTTGCAGGAAGCCGGAATCATTGTTGAAGTTCATCCCGCGCACATCCCTGAAGTACGCTCGCCGGGAGAGCCGCCGGTCGAGTACGTTCGCCGGCTGGCGCAGGAAAAAGCTGAAACCGTGGCGCGAAATTTTCCCGACCGCCACATACTGGCGGCCGATACAACCGTCGTCGTCGATCACCAGGTACTGGAAAAGCCGGTCGATCTGGCCGACGCCCGCCGCATGTTGCGCCTGCTCTCCGGCCGCGAGCACAGCGTGATCACCGCCGTGAGCCTGGTTCGCCCCGGAGCCGGGAGCGCTACCCGGATTGCAACCACCAAAGTCTTTTTTCGCGACGTCTCTGACCGGGAAATCAATGCCTACATCGCCGGCGGAGAGCCCATGGACAAAGCCGGAGCCTACGCCATCCAGGGCGGAGCCGGGCCCTGGGTAGAACGCATCGACGGGGAATATTCGAATGTAGTAGGACTGCCTCTGTCGCTGGTGACGGATTTACTGCGGGAAGCCGGCTTGCTTTAGGACTCTGCGAACCTATTTCTTCTCAGCGGGCGCCGCGGTGGGAGCCGCCGGCTGCGAAGGTTCGTTCTCGTGGTCCTTCATCGCGCCTTTGAAATTGCGGATGGCATCGCCCAGGCCCTTGCCCAGGTCGCCCAGCTTGCTGGGTCCGAAAAAGATGAGCGCAATCACCAGAATGATCAGCAGTTCCGGAACGCCAAGTCGTCCACCAAACATTTTTGTTTCACTCCATTCGGAACCGCCAGAACCGGGAAAGTTCCGCTCTTATTTGAAGGTATCTACGCCCCTGATTGTAGGCCAACCACGCGGGTGAGTCAAAAGAACATTCTCAGTTTCCCGCTGGCGCTGCCGGGCGCAGAATCTGGTTATTCCCCTTATGATTCATATGCTTTCGATCAGCGCCGCGAGCAGCGCTGTGCGCCGCGGCAGCTCTTCCAGCAGGATGGATTCGTTGGCGGCGTGAGCGCCTTCGCCCACCGCACCCAGGCCATCGAGAGTGGGAATTCCCATGGCCGAAGTGAAGTTTCCATCCGACCCGCCGCCGGTCGAGGCCTCGTCCAGCGCAAAGCCCAGCCCGCGTGCCTGCTGGCGCGCGATGCCGAACAACTTCACCGTTCCCTCGGTGCGCTCCATCGGTGGACGGTTCAAGCCTCCGCTGACTTCGATGGAGCACTGCGGATCAAACGCCTTCAAAGAAGTGAATCTCTGCTCCAGCTCTTTAGCATCGGCCGCGCGGGCCACGCGTATGTCGATCTCAGCCACCGCCTCGGCTGCTACCACATTGGTGCGCGTTCCGCCGCGAATCACTCCCGGGTTCACCGTGATTCCCCGCGTGACGTCGGTGAACTTTGCCACTTCCAGCAACTGTCGAGCCAGCTCCAGCACCGCGCTGTGTCCTTTTTCGAAATCCACTCCGGCGTGCGAGGCGCGGCCGCGCACGCGGATGGTGAAATCACCCACGCCCTTGCGCGAGGTCTTGAGATGGCCAGCCAGAGTCTGCGCCGGCTCCAGCACCAGCACCGCCTCGCACTCGCGCGCGGCGGCCTCAATGATGGGCCGCCCGGTCTCGCTGCCGACCTCCTCGTCGGTATCGAGCACAATGATCACCGGCCGGTGCTCGCGGCCCGCCTCGCGCAGAGCGCGCAGGGCGTAAATCATCATCACGATCCCCGCCTTCATATCCAGAACGCCGGGTCCGAAGACCCGCTCCCCGTCCACGCGAAACGGCATGCCGGCCAGGGTGCCCAGCGGCCAGACGGTATCGAAGTGGCCGAGCAAAAGGATGGACTTGCTGCTAGCGCTGCCGGCGAAGTCGGCGCGCAGGTTATCGCCGCGTTCGGTGTTGGAGAAGCGCTTGACCGTGCCGCCCAGCGATTGAAATTCCGCGGCCAGCGCAGCCCCCAGGCGGTCCACCGCGGCCTTGTTGTCGCTGGGGGATTCCAGCTCCACGAACTTCCTCAGCAGCGCCAGCATCTGCGGCCGGTTCTCCCGGCTGAATTGCAGCAGCGGCGCCGATCTGGACTGAACTGAGCTGGAAGTCTGAGACATGAGCTGAAGATGAAATGATAACCCGCCGGCAGTCCCTCGCATTTCCCTCACAATAAAAACGGCAGCCCACGGTTTGAAGGCTGCCGTTATGCACGAAGGAGCGCGCCATCCAGGCGCTTACGGATATGTCTCGACAGTTCTATTTGCATTCTGTTGGATGCGGCGCCGCGTTGCCGGGCAGCCAGACAGCCCAAAATTTTAAACCTGGCGCGGATTCTTCTATAATGCGCGCCGAGTAGAAGATGAGCGAAACCGCTAAAGTCAACCCGCCCCCGACATCCGGCGAACCTAAGCCTCCCGATATATCGCAGATTCTCAGCATCCTGCCGCATCGCTACCCTTTTCTGCTGATCGACCGCATTGTGGAGATCGAGCGGCGGAAGCGCATTGTGGCCCTCAAGAATGTGACCGTGAACGAGCCTTTCTTTGCCGGCCACTTTCCCGGCAACCCCATCATGCCTGGCGTCTTGACGGTGGAGGCCATGGCCCAGGCCGGGGCCGTGTTGCTGCTGACCGAATTTCCCGACCGCAACCAAAAGCTCGTCTTTTTTACCGGCATTGAAAAGGCGCGCTTCCGCCGGCCGGTGGTCCCCGGGGACCAGCTGCGCATTGAGGTTGACGTCCTGGCCTGGCGCAGCATTGCCGGTCGCATGGACGGCAGGGTGCTGGTCGACGGCAAGGTGGCCGCTGAGGCTATCATCAGCTGCGCCGTGGTCGACCGCTCGCGAGCTCGCGGAGCGTCTTCGGCTCCCGGCGAATTCAACGAATGATTCATCCCACCGCTATTGTTGATCCGCGTGCCAAGGTGCCCGCCTCATGTTCGGTAGGCCCGTTCTGCGTGATCGGAGCTGGCGTGGAGCTGGGCGAGAATTGCGAGTTGATTTCGCACGTGGTGATCCACGGCCCCGCGAAGATCGGCTCGAACAACCGCTTTTTTCCGTTCAGCCTGATCGGCGGCGAGCCCCAGGACGTGAGCTATCGCGGCGAAGAGACGCGTCTGGAGATCGGCGACAACAATGTGATCCGCGAATCGGTCACTTTGAACCGCGGCACCACCAAGGGCGGCGGCGTGACCCGGATCGGCAGCCACACCTTGATCATGGCCTACACTCACGTCGGACACGACAGCTTCATCGGCGATCACGCCATGCTGGTTAACGCGGCCACGCTGGCCGGCCACGTGACGGTTGAAGAGTGGGCGGTGGTCGGCGCGCTCTGCCCGGTGCACCAGTTCGTGCGCATCGGGGCGCATGCTTACATCGGCGGAGGGACCACCATCACCCAGGACGTTCTGCCCTTCGCCAAGGTCTCCGCCCGCCGCGACGTGGCCACGTTCGGTCTGAACTCAATCGGGCTGGAGCGGCGCGGCTTCAGCCAGGACCGCCTGCGGAAACTGCACCATGCCTACCGCGTTCTGCTCAACTCCAAGCTGAATACCTCACAGGCCATCGAGAAGCTGAAAGCCGAAGGCGATCAGGGCGAGGATGTGGCCATGCTGATCCGCTTCGTCGAGCAATCGGAGCGCGGAGTGATCAAATAAATCGAGGCTGCCCGTGTCTATAGCTGCTGGCTTCGGGTTCCGGCAGTTCAGATCACCCGATCTTGATAAACTCATCCCGTGTCTCCCCCTGAAAAACTAGGCCTGATCGCCGGCAATGGGAGCTTTCCTCTGCTGCTGCTGGATGCCGCCCGCGCCCAGGGCAAACAGGTGATCGTGGCCGCGATCAAAGAAGAAACGTCACCGCTGGTCGAGCAGCGCGGCGCATCGGCCGTCTACTGGATGTCGCTGGGCGAACTCGGCAAGTTGATCGACATTTTCAAAAAGGAAGGCGTCCGCACCGCGGTGATGGCCGGCCAGGTCA
The DNA here is from genome assembly GCA_035307585.1 of Candidatus Angelobacter sp. GTDB lineage: Bacteria > Acidobacteriota > Terriglobia > Terriglobales > Acidobacteriaceae > Angelobacter. Next base: position 44,293 of record DATGHX010000065.1, on the reverse strand, counting down.
AGCACAAGCAGATTTTTTCCGGGATCCGTCCGGACTGGCGCCTGGCCAAGGTGCTGTTTTCGCTGGGCACGCGCAATACCGACTCTCTGATCGGCGCCGTCGCCCGCGTTCTGGAAGACGAGGGTATTCATCTCATCAGCTCAACGTCTTATCTGGAACCGTTGCTGGCCAAAGACGGCGTGCTGACCCGCCGCTCGCCGACCGAAGCCGAGCAGAAGAACGTCGAATATGGGCGCAAGGTTGCCCGCCACCTGGCTCAGTACGATATCGGCCAGACGGTGGTAATTGCCGAAGCCGCTTGCGTCGCCGTGGAGGCCATGGAAGGCACCGACGCCACCATCCTTCGCGCCGGCGAGATCATGAAGAGCACGGCGGCCGGCGGCGTCGGCCAAGCTGTGCTCAGCTCTGCGCTGACCGTGGTCAAGGTGGCCAAGCCCAACCAGGACATGCGCTTTGACGTTCCTGTTGTTGGCGTAAAGACCATCCAGACCATGGCCCAGGCGGGCGCGACTTGCCTGGCCGTGGACACAGGAAAGTGCCTGTTTCTTGATGGCGATCGCGTGATTGAGGCCGCCGACGCGGCGGGCATCGCGGTTGCGGCTTCCAGCCGTTAAATTTGCCCGGCTCTACGCCGCTTCTAGCCACTATTCCCCGCCCCCGGGGCTCGGTTGAGCCGGAAACTTCAGGCATTTTTTGACTAATGCAAAACAACTAAAAGGTGGCAATTGTAACCAGCACAACCGAACTCAATGCCACTTCGAACAAACTAGTTTTTTAGTTCTCATCCTAAGTTTGCTATTGTTGACACGACCTTAACCCTTTAGCTACACACGATATCAACCAGCACAGCTATAATTCACCCTGCGCGACAAAATCAGCTGCACATTCATCTAGGGGCCCACAGGAACCTGCCATGCAAAACTATGTCCTGGTAGATGTTAATGGCTTTTCTCTGTCGTCATCGCTTCTTAAGAAACTCTCAACCGCTACTCCCCGGTGCCGTTCCCTGATGTACGCCGCGCTGCTCGTGTTTGCTGCGATCTTCACCGCGCCGGACGCGGTGTTCGGGCAAGCCGCAGCGGCTCAGGTTCCGCAACGCAGCCCGCAGAGGATCCTGGTGAAACTCCAGCCCTCTCTGGCTCAGCAGATTGAGGCTGAACTGCCCGTCCAGGGCTCTTTACAGGCTATGACCGTGGCTACCGGCCAGCTGCACGCGGCCAGCGTCAATAGCTTTTTGTCGCGCTATTCGCCCAACCGCATGACGCCGGTGTATCCGGCAATCATTCGCGCCCGCCGGAGCCATGGATGGACGGACGCGCAATTCGCCGACCACCTGCGCCAGCAGTTCCGCGCGCGGGCCGCTCGCCAGACGCAGCCGACAGCCACTCCGGAAATCTCGCGGACCTACGTCCTGGAGTTCCCCGGCGCATCGGCCACGCAGATCGAAGCTCTGCTGCAGCGCTTGCAAGCCGACCCGCAGGTGGAGTACGCCGAGCCTGATCGCTTCGTAAATACAAACCAGCTGCCCAACGATCACTTCCTGTCCACTACCGGAAGCTGGGGACAGAGCTATCCCGACCTATGGGGACACTACAAGATCAACGCGCCCACCGCATGGAACACGGCATTAGGTGACGGAATCATTGTTGCCGTGGTTGACACCGGTATTGACTATAACCATCCGGACATCGCTGCCAACGTTTGGATCAACACAGGAGAGATTCCCAACAACGGGATTGACGATGACCACAACGGCTTCATCGATGACGTACGCGGCTGGGATTTCATTGGCGCCAGCTGCGGCAGCCCCACACAGAGCAACGATCCCATCGATCATTTCGGGCACGGCACGCACGTCGCCGGCACTATTGCTGCGATAGGCAACAACAGTATCGGCGTTATCGGCATTGCCTGGCATGCCCAGGTGATGGCCGTCAAAGGGCTCGACGACGGCGGCTGCGGACTGGAATCCACCCTGGCTCCGGCGATCGATTACGCCGCCAACAACGGCGCCGACGTGATCAACGCTTCCTGGGGCGGTGGAGGTACCTCGTTCACCATTGAGCAGGCCGTCCAGTTTGCCGCCGGGCTGGGAGTGGTGTTTGTGGCTGCTGCTGGAAACTCCGCCATTGACGCGCTGAACTTCTTCCCTGCCAACTCGCCGGAAGCCATCACCGTGGCGGCGTCTGACGCCTTCAACAATTTCGCCCCTTTTTCCGACTTCGGAACCAAGATCGACGTCACCGCGCCCGGCGTCGACGTTCTCTCTCTGCAGGCGAGCGGTACCCAGCTTGGCCCGCTGGGCGATCCTAATTTCCCCGGCTATATCCGGCTCGCCGGCACCAGCATGGCCACGCCGCACGTTGCCGGCACCGCTGCGCTTATTTTGTCGCAGCATCCCACGTATTCGCCGGAGCAGGTTCGCCAGGTGCTGCGCGCCAGCGGCACCAGCGCTACGGGCACCGACTGGGATCCCAATTTCGGCTACGGCATTGTCAACGCGCAGGGAGCGGTCGCTCTGCCTGACGTGCTGGCCGTGAAGATTTCTTCGCCTGCGCCAGGCACGTTCGTAAATTCTCTCGTGGTCATTTCCGGGACTGCCCAGGGCAGCGCCTTTGATCACTACGTTCTGGAATTTGGAACCGGAGCAACTCCCACGGTGTGGACGCAGTTTGCCAGCGGCACTGCGCAGGTCAATGCCGCGGCGCTGGGAACGCTCGATCCCAGCACCATGCCCGATGGTCAGTACACCATCCGCCTGAGCGCCTTCGATACCTCCGGCAACCCATTTCGTGATCGAGTGCTGGTCACGGTGAGGTTTGTAACCTTCACCAACCCGGCTCCGGCAGCGGTTCCGGTCACCGCCATGGAATTCAAGCCCGGAACTCAGATCACCATCACCGGCGTGGCCACGGCGCCGGCCTTCCAGAGCTACAACATCCAGTGGGCGGGAGGCGTTGCTCCGACCACAGGCTGGACTTCTACCGGCATCACCCTGGCCGGCGGCGGGACCTCGCAGGTCAATGGCGGGACGCTGGCGACGTGGGACACTTCATCCATCAGCACCGCGGACTTCTTCACACTGCGAATGCAGGTACTCGATGGCAGCCTGACTCGCATAGCCACGACACTCGTGTACTTCGAGCCCAGCCTGCTTTCGCAAAACTGGCCGCAGACGCTCATTCAAGGGCCCGATCTGCTGTCCGGTGTAACCCCCGCTACCGACGCCGCTGGAAACACGCGGCTGGCGCTCTCCAGCCCGATCTATGCCGGCTCATCGGTGCCCGGTGAGTACTACAGCTTCTCGGCTGACGGATCGTCGGCGAACGTGACCTCGCTGACCTACGGTTCACTCTTCAGCCCGGCTGCGGGCAACATCGACGGAACTGGCGGGGACCAGGTTGCTGTTTCAGAGCAGAATGACATCCGTGTCTTCCACACCGATGGCACATCATTCACCTTGCAGGCGCCATCCAACCCCACCAGCTTTTTCTACCCCTTTACTCAGGTTTTGCTCGACAACGTTTCCGGAACATCGCAACTCAATGTGATGGATTTCGGTGACACCTTCCTGACCAACCCTCTGGGAACGGCGGCGGGCCTGTTTGCATGGAACGGCGATGGCTCATTGCTGAACTCAAACTTCCCGCTACCCGTGGCCGACGTCAATCTGCAAACCGTGTTTACACCGATCTTCGGGCAGCGGGTGCTGGTAGGCGACCTGAACGGCGATGGCCACAAAGAATTTATTGGAGTCGCGGGACTCTCGAACACAACGTTCACCCTGGACCTGTTTGCGCAGGACGGCACGCCGCTTTCCTGGGCTGTTCCCACGCTGACGGGCGAGCCTTTCACCATCGTCCTCGCCGATCTGGATCACAATGGTAAGCTTGAGACTCTGGTTCCTATCCTCGACTCCACCACCTTCCAGACCATCGTGCACGCGTTTCAGCCCGACGGCACCGAACGTCCAGGGTGGCCGGTCACCATTCCGGGCGTAAGCTTCACCTACCTTGCGGTGGGCGATCTTGATCGCGACGGCACCGAGGAGATTGTTGTCCTGATCGACAACGTCGGCATCTTTGCCTTCGAGCCGGACGGAACCCCGTTCGCGGGCCTACCCCTAATCGGCAGCGGCTCCAATGTAGGCCCGATCGCTCTGGGCGACATCGACGGCGACGGCTTCCCCGAGATTCTCTTCACCAACACCCGGGTGCTGCAGACGTCCAGTTCATCGGCCTCTCCCGCCCCGGCCGGAAGCGCTTCTCTGCGCACCGACTTCACTGCCAGGCCCGAGGGAGTAACGGTCACCAGTTCAGTAGGAACCACGTCCGCTGGAACGCTTTTCATCTCGCCGGTTCTTACCGCCATGCGCCGCGACGGAACCATCGCCCGCACCTGGCAGTTGCTGGGCGCCCAGGGCAATCAACCGGCCAGCAAGACCCGCATCACCGTGGGCGACTTCAATCACGATGGCATCACCGATCTGGCCTTGACCTATATGACCGTGAACGGCGGAGGGGCGTCCGGCCAGGATCTCCAGGGCGTGGCCATGGTGCTCACCACCGGTACGGCGTTCAACGCCGACGCCAACGACTGGCCCATGATCTTTCAGAACCCGCAGAACACATCGATCAAGCGGCGGGCGATCACGCTTGCCGTGACGGCGCCCTCGGCGGGCGCCACTGTGTCGGGCACAGTCCCGGTAACGGCAACCACCACCGGGACCGTCACCTCGCTGCAGTTCAAGCTCGATGGAGCCAATCTTGGCACGGCGATTACGGCTGCTCCGTTCACATTCTCCTGGGACACAACTCAGGTTTCGAGCGGCGCACACAAGCTGGCGGCGCTGGGAATTGACGCCAATGGCCGCCCTGTGGCATCGGCGCCGGTCACCGTCAACGTAGTGAGTGGCATCAGTTCAGTTGCGCTGGGATTGACCGCCGGCACCAGCCCCTCGGCTTTCGGGATACCGCTGACCTTCACCGCCACGGTAGCCCCGGGTACAGCCACCGGGGCCGTCACCTTCTTCGACGGCACCACGGCCATCTCCGGAGCAATACCTCTGAGCGGGGCCACGGCATCGCTGACGAATGCAAGTCTCACAACCGGCACGCACAGCATCAGCGCGAAATACAGCGGCGACTCGAATTTTGGCCAGGCCGTGTCTCCGGCGCTTTCTCAAAATATCTTGAAGGCAGGGACCTCGACCTCGCTGACCAGCTCCAACGGCAGCGTGAACGCCGGCACGTCCGTGACCTTCACGGCAACAACCGGTTCTTCAACCACCGGCACACCCACCGGTTCGGTTCAGTTCATGGACGGCAGCGCAGTGCTGGGCCTGGTCGCGCTCAATGCTCAGGGGGTGGCAGTGTTGACGACCAGGGCGCTCTCCGGCGGAACGCACTCCGTCACCGCCCAGTATGGCGGCGACAACAACTTCAACTCCTCAGGTTCCAACACGGTCAGCCAGAACATCATGGACTTCACCGAGATCGCTTCGCCGGCGAGCGCCACCGTCAGAGCCGGCGGCAGCGCCACGTTCACGTTCACTGTGAATCCGCTGGGGGGCTTCAACCAGACCGTTAACTTCTCCTGCTCCGGACTGCCGTCGCAGGCGCAGTGCATGTTCAGCCCGTCTTCGCTCACGCCCAACGGAGCAGCCGTCACCACCACGCTGACCATCACCACCACGGCCGCTTCGGCAGTGCTGCAGCCGCCCCGCTTCCCGACCTCCGGGCCGCCGCTCTACGTGTACCTGAGCGCGGGAATCCTGGGAGTGCTTGGGCTGGCATTGGCTTCCGGGAAACGCAACCGGGCGACGCCGCGACTGGTGCTGGCGATGATCGCGTTCGGGGTTATGGCCACCCTGGTGGCCTGCGGTGGAGGGTCATCGAATCACAACCCGGGAACTCCGCCGGGAACCAGCCAGGTCACAGTGACCACTTCGTCTGCGAATGGCAGCCATACGGCTTCGGTCACGCTGGTGGTGAATTAGTGTGCTAGCCTGCGGAGCCATGGATTACCGATTGCACGGTGTCGCGTCGAAAAGGTAGACTCGCGGCTGTCGGTAAAAACTGGAGGCACCCCATGGCTCCTATCGCTTTCACCGTCAATCAGGAAAAGCGTCAGTTGGATGTTGACCCGCAGACACCGCTCCTGTGGGTGCTGCGCGACGAACTCAACCTCACCGGAACAAAATTTGGCTGCGGCAAAGGCCTGTGCGGCGCCTGCACGGTTCACGTCAACGGCGCGGCCACGCGGTCGTGTTCTACACCGGTCGGCGAAGTTGCCGGCAAGAACATCACGACCATCGAAGGCCTTTCAGCGCACAGCGACCATCCGCTCCAGGTGGCGTGGATTGCCGAGCAGGTGCCGCAGTGCGGTTACTGCCAGTCAGGCATGATCATGACCGCGGCCGAGTTGCTGCGCACCAAACCCCACCCCACGGACGCCGACATTGACGGAGCCATCGGCAGCCACATCTGCCGTTGCGGGACGTATCAGCGAATACGCGCCGCGATTCATCGGGCAGCCACGCCTGTCGCGCCTCATCGCCAGCAGGCGGAAGGGAGGCGGTCATGAGCACCCTGGCTTTTACGCGCCGCGATTTCCTGAAGTCCTCGAGCGCGCTGGTGATCGGTTTCTCGCTGCGCGGAACCGATCTGCTGGCCCTCAACCCCGAGCAGCCGCAAATCAATCCGCTGAACGCCTGGATCCGGATTGCCAAAGACAATTCGGTCACGCTGATCCTAGCCAAGTCGGAGATGGGTCAAGGCGTGACCACCTCCCTGCCCATGATCCTGGCGGAAGAGCTGGATATTCCCTGGGCGAGCGTGAAGGTGGAGCAGGCCCTGACCGATCCCGAAGTTTACAGCCATGGCACCGGCGGCAGCGGCAGCGTTGCCGGTTCGTATGAACCTCTGCGCCAGGCCGGAGCCGCGGCACGCGAGATGCTGATCTCGGCCGCTGCCAAGACCTGGGACACCTCGCGCGAAAGCTGCCATGTGAAAGATGGAGCCGTCTACCATGGCGCGCGCACGCTCAAGCTGACCTATGGCGAATTGGTGGAGACCGCCAGCAAGCTGCCCATCCCCGACCTGAAAACCGTGGTGCTCAAGAATTCGAACACCTTTGACATCATCGGAAAATCCATGCCGCGGCTGGACATTCCCGGCAAGGTCAACGGATCGGCAGTGTTCGGACTGGATGTGCGCGTTCCCGGAATGCTGCGCGCGGTGATTGCCCGCTGCCCGTACTATGACGGCAAGGTCAAGAGCTTTGACGCCGCCAAGGCCAAGGCTGTCCCCGGCGTGGTGGCCGTGGTCGAAGTTGCTTCATTTCGCGGCTCGCACAGCAAAAGCGGGATCGCGGTGGTTGCCAACAATACGTGGGCGGCCATGCAGGGGCGCAACGCGCTGGTGGTGGAGTGGGAAGGCGCCAACCCTGACGATTCAACCGACGCCCTGAGCCAGCGGCTCAACGGAGCATCCACCCAGCAGGGCAAAGCTATGCGCACTGAGGGCGACGTGAACGCTGCATTTGCGTCGGCAGCAACCAAGATCGATGCCGTGTACGAGCTGCCATTTCTTGCCCATGCCACCATGGAGCCCATGAACTGCACGGCTGACGTTCGCGCCGACCGCGCCGAACTGTGGGCGCCGACGCAGTCTCCCGACTGGATACAGGGAATGGTGGCCGGCGCCACAGGGCTGCCGCGCAAGTCGGTGGTTGTGCACACGACTCTCATGGGCGGAGGCTTCGGCCGCCGCTACCAGACCGATTTCGGCGTTGAAGCTGCCCTGGTCTCCAGAGCCGTCGGCAAGCCGGTGCAGGTCGTGTGGACGCGCGAAGACGATATGGCGCACGACTTCTATCGTCCTACATGCTGCCATCGCCTGAGTGCGGCCTTCGACGCGTCGGGCAAGCCATCGGGCTGGCGCCACCACATCTGTTCCACCTCGATCCGCGCCTTCTGGGGCGGAAAGCCGGAGCAGCAGGAAGTCAGCGGCGCCGCCGAGGTGCCCTATGCCGTCCCTGCGATCCTGGTGGAGTACGCGCCGGTCGACAGCAAAATCCCACGCGCCTGGTGGCGTTCGGTGGAGAACTCATTTAACGGCTTTGCCGTGGAGAGCTTCATTGACGAAGTGGCCGCGCAGATGAAGAAGGATCCCGTCCAGTTGCGGCTGGAGTTGCTCGCCGGCGATCGCAAGATCAAGAACGTGATGTGGCCGACCAATGAACCGCTGGAGACGCCGCGCCTGCGCGCTGTACTGCAGGAAGCCGCCACTCGCTCGGACTGGGGCAAGCCATTGCCCAAAGGCCGTGCCCGCGGTGTGGCCTGCTTTTACTCGTTCGACACCTACGTGGCCCAGGTAGCCGAGGTCTCGGTGGAAAACGGCGATGTCAAAGTCCATCGCGTGACCTGCGCCGTGGATTGCGGGCGGGTGATCAATCCCGATGGCGTCAAGGCGCAGATGGAGAGCGCCATCATCTACGGGCTCAGCGCGGCGCTGTACGGCGAGATCACGGTCAAAGACGGCGCAGTGCAGCAGAGCAACTTTCACGATTACCAGGTGGCGCGCATCGGCGACGCGCCGCACATGGAGATCTACCTCATGCCCAGCACCGCCGCACCCAAAGGCGTCGGCGAGCCGGGAGTGCCCTGCCTGGCGCCGGCGGTTACCAACGCGCTCTTTGCGCTTACCGGCAAGAGAGTACGGAAGTTGCCCATTAAACTCAGCACCTAGTATTGAGTAATTAGTATTTAGCCAGAATCCTGCCGCAGATTCACGCGGATGAACGCGGATCGAAGAAACGACTTTGATCCTCGCAATTATCGGCGTGTCATCGCGTTCTGCGCTCTTGCGCGAGTTTCGAAGCGCAGGCGCGCGCCAGCAAGTCGCAGAGCACGGCTTCCTGTTCCAGATGGCACGCGCGGAATATGCGGTTCAGGTGCATGTGCACGTAGCTCGCGGCTAACTGCGCCATGGTCGCGGTGAGGCGGCCGTCCTGTTCCAGTGTCCGGAGTTCCTCGCGGATGGCTGGAAGACTCCTGGAATATCGCAACAGCGCAGACATGGCCTCATCCGGGATGGTTGGCTCTGCGGAGGAAGATCCGCCCTGAGCAGCATTCGTCCCGGGTTGATCCTCACACCAGGCAAGAATCGCCGCCAGAGTCGATCGCATCTCGGCAGAGCGAAACTTGCTCGCCAGTTGCTGGCGGTAGGTATCGTCCACGACCCAATTCTCCTCCCGGTCGTCGCGCAGGATTTCCGCCAGAGCTTTCTGATCGGCGGTGTTGAAGCCCAGCCCGGACAACAAGCGGACCGTGCCGGCCAACGCCAGTTGCCAGCGCCGTTCGGCCCGGTCGTCGCCGGTGACCAGCGGCAGAAGCTCAAGACACAGTTGGCTGTCGAGATGAAAGAGTCTCTCGGCCACGGCCACGCCGTGCGGACCGCCATAACGCTCCAGTTCCGGCTGATAGGCATCGAACGCCAGTCGCCACAATACTCCCTGCCGCTGGAAGGGAGTGGCGCGTTCGAGAAACGCGGGAAGGACCTGCCCTTGCAGATAGCCGGGATCGCCGTGGAAGCGCAGGCGCAGATGCCAGTGGGGATCGGCGTAGCGCAGAAAGAACCAGAGCGGCGACGCTCCGGGCTCGGCGGTTCGGGAGATCTCGGCCAGCAACGGCCGCACCAGTTCCAGCAGTAGACGGTCAGCATGCGAGGGACTGCAGTAGAGCTTTGCAAACAGCCACTCCGAGTCCGGCGGCGGTGCGTGATGAAGCGTAGAAGCGTCGGCCCGACTCACGACATCGCTGCGCGCCCGCGCAGATTTCACCTGCATAGCGGCGGTTGCGCTCGGCTTGCTGCGCACGAACGGAAGGACGACTTCATGGACAAAGCTGCCTTCCGGCCCCTGAACTACCAGATCAGCCGGCTGCGGGAACATCTCCACCAGCAAGGTTTCGGGCTGTTTGCGGATGTGTTCGAGAAAAACATCCACCGCCAGAGAGCTCTCAAAGTCGATCAGCAGGTGATTGTCCGCTTGCGCGATGTAGGCAAAGCGGGGCAGGCCTTGCGCGTTTCGCCAGGCTTGCAGCCGGACATCCGGCGTTGCGTGAGGCGCAAACAGCCTGGGAGCTGTCTCACGAGAGATGCGCCAGCGGGCCAGAGAAAAAATAATGTGTCCCATGGTCACGCGGGGCAGAAAGGCCTCCTCTCCCAGCGATCCCCAATGCCATGACAGCTCCGGGCAGGTGCCCTGGTGTTGCAGCAGGCAAAGAAACTTGTAGAGCTTCAGGCTGCGCGGTGAAGCGAAATTGTGGGCCGAACTCAGGCGCGGCAGCACCTCGCAGCGCAGGCGGCGCGAGCGCAGAACGATGCGTCCCTCGCGAACAGAGACGGTGAGGTCGGAGAGCGCGAGTTGGCGGCCGGGCGGCGCGCCGGCGCCGGCCAGGAAAGGAATCTCGTAGTGGCGCAGCAGCGGCCGTCGAACCACGTTGCCCACACGGCCTTCGGGAAGATGCGCTATCTCGGCAAACACTGCGCCCGCGGGAGCAAGGGCTTCTTCGGCTTGCGCGTGCTCTTGGACGCATTGGGTCAGGCGTTCGTCGGCATGGCAAAAGCGGGCCAGCAGGTTGGCGCCGGACGGCCCGGAAACGGACTGCAAGTGGAAACCTTCCTTGCCGTCAGGTGCGCGGAAACAAACGCCGATGGCGGAGAAGGCATCGGGCAGCGGCAGCGGGTCGGCGGCTTTCAGTTCGTCCATGAGCTCAGCGTCGAGTTCCAGGGCTTTCTGCCGGTTTGCCCGCATCGCCTCCAGTCGCCGGGACAGAACAGGTCCGGCCTCCTTTTGACTTTCTCTGTTTTCCGGGGCTCCCTCGCCATCATCAGCGATCACGGCCTCGGCATGACGGGGTCGAAAGTCGATGCCGTCAATCAGCGGCTCGCTGGTGGGGTTGTCTTCATTCTCAAAGCCGATGCCGGCTTCATCGTCAAGCGCCTCCAGCAGCGCGACCTCGCGATCTTGATAGCGCTCCACGAACTGTTCCCGGAATGCGTCAAACGCCTCCTGTGTGGAATCGGCGCGGAGCGAGTGCAGGGCTGTGGCCCCGCGCAGAATCTCATCGACCAATCCTTCACCCAGGGTAAGCGCAGCCGCCGGCTTGATCACGTCCATGTGGACCAGCCGTCCCGGCTTGAACTCGGCGCCCAAGTCCGAGAGCGTCCCGGCGATTGCGTCGTAGGCCCTGAGATCGGCGCCGACGCCTTGCTGGTCGAGCGCATGCAGCTTTTCAGCAGCCGACCGTAGCTGGCCGCAAGGAACATCGGCGCGCGCGAGTTGATCGATCATGAAGTCGACCGGCTCCCTGCCAGTGATCGGTGGAACCAGATCGGAGACCAGCATTTCGGAAGCGATCAGGCGGTCAATGAAAACGTCGGCATCGGCTCGCGTAATCTCCGGATCGCTCTCCACCAGCGCTTCGGCCAGAGCTTCGGCGGATGAACCCGAGCTGGCGCGAAGAAGCGTCGCATCCAGAGCGAGCGTGGGTTCCGTGGCCACGAGTTGGAACTGGCGGCCGGTTTCGTGCTGCCGGCCGCGCAGGTGGTGATACCTCTCCGCCGCCAAATGCAGGCTGGTGTTGCAGCGAAAATTGATTTTGCCCCGGCGCACCGGATCGGCGGAGATGGTCTCGGCCAGGTTGCAGAGATATTCCATATCCAAATGGGTGCTGCGCCGATAGTGGTCGCGCGATGCGAGTTCCAGATGGGTCTCAGCCGCGTTTGCTCCCACGCTGCAGCCGGCAAAGCCGCCAAAGGGCGTAGCCCGGGCCGTCATGCGCGCGAGATAGCGGTACAGAGCGCGTTCCAGCCTTTGGCCCTTGGGACTCTCGGGCTGGTTCTGCCAGATAACAAGCGATTGCAGAAAATCCGGTGAGGCCAGCCACAAAGCCTCTTGCACCTCACGCTGCTCCAGCCACTGGCGCAGGCGGGCGCGGGTAGCCGGACGATCGCGGCCCTGGGCGATGGTCAGGAGATCTTCAATGGGAAGCAGTGGAGTGCGTAGAACGAAGAAACCCGAGCTGATGTAGTCGTTGACGGCGGAAGGCGTCGTGGAAGGCTTCACGGGTGGGAGGGCGCGTTCTCATGACGGGTCGAGAACGCGCCGCGTCTGTTCAGCCGCGTCTTCTACTGCGGCCCGGTTTTGGCTTTGGTCAGCGCGCTGTCGCCGGCCTTGGTCAACTGGCTGTTATTGGCTTTGGTCAGTTGGGCGTTGGAACTGCCCTTGGTCAGCTGATTGTTGGCGTTGCCCTTGGTCAGCGCATTATTGGCGTTGCCCTTGGTCACCGCATTATTGGCGTTGCCCTTCGTGATCGCATTATTGGCGTTGCCCTTCGTGATCGCGTTATTGGCGTTGCCCTTCGTGATCTGGTTGTTGGCATTAGCTTTCGTCAGCTGGGTGTTGGCGCCGCCCTTGACCCCGGTCAGGTGCGCAGCGTCAGCCTTGGTGGCGCCGCAGGTGCCGGTATTGCCCGTCTGGCTCTTGATGGAGCCCTGGTTCTGGTTACGCAGAGTCTGCTGGTTAACCTGCAGCTTGCTGCCAGTGGCAGCGTCGCGCGGCGAGGTAATGTTCGTCTTGCTGGTCGAGGTCTTCCCCTTGGCCGGTACGCTGCCTTTCAGCACCTGGCCCTGAATCCTGCCGGCAGAACCCGCAAGGCCGAGCACAGAAAGCATTGCCAGCCATTGTTTGTGCATCCTCTCCTCCTGGTTGTTCCGTGGGGCGTGCGCGTTCGAGCGAAATTATATAGCAGCTTCAACCCCGGGACGGGAACGGAGTTGTGGCAGTCGAGCAATTAGCAATTGGCAAATGGCAGGTAGCTAAAAACAGAGTCCTAACTACTCAAGACGCGCAATGCCTGCTCTACGTCCGCTTTCAAATCTTCAATCGACTCCAGGCCGGTGTAGAAGCGCACCAGGCGGCTGCCATAGGCCGGGCGCTTGGGGGACTGGAGGTCGTAAGCCATGACCAGGCTGGCCACACCGCCCCAGCTGTAGCCAATCTTGAACAGCTGCAGGGCGTCGACAAAGGCCAGCACCTGCTCCTTCTTGTATCGCGGCTGAAAAACGAAGGAGAACAGACCGGTTGAGCCGGTGAAGTCACGCTTCCAGAATTCGTGACCGGGACAGGACGGAAGCGCGGGATGGAGGACGCGCTCGACCTCGGGACGCGCGGCCAGCCAGCGGGCGAGTTCCAGGGCCGATTGCTCCACCGCGCGCAGGCGTACAGCCATGGTCTTGAGGCCGCGCAAGGCCAGGCTGCAGTCGTCAGGCGACGCCGCGCAGCCGAGCACCTGGTGGGTGACTCCCAGCCGCTGGTAGAGCTGAGGATCGCGCACGGTGACCGAGCCCAGGAGAAGATCGCTGTGTCCGCCTTCGTACTTGGTGAGCGCCTGCATGGTGACATCGACGCCATGGGCAAAGGCGTCAAAGTAAACGCCGGCCGACCAGGTGTTGTCGAGCACCACCAGCGGGCGCTGCTCTTCGCCCTGGCCCGCCTGATAGCCGTGGACAGCCCGGGCGATGGCGGAAACATCCTGGATCTCCATGGTGATGGACCCCGGGCTCTCGCACCAGACCAGGCGTGTGTTCGCGCGCATATGCTGGGCGATGCCGGCGCCGGCCTCCGGCGGGTAGTAGCTGACCTCAACGCCGAAACGGCGCAGGACGCGTCCGGCCAAGCTGCGGTTGGGACCGTAGATGCTCTCCGGCAGCAAAACGTGGTCGCCGGCCCGGAGGAGCGCCAGGTGGATGAGCGAGATCGCGCCCTGGCCCCCGGCGGTGATGATGGTGCGGTAGCCCTGCTCCAGCTCGCACACGCGCGCCGCCAGTTCGAGAGTGGTGGGCGTGCCATAGAGCCCGTACGTGTAGCCGACCTCGTGTTGGTCCCACTCGTCGGTGGCGTCGGCGGCGTGCTCGAACAGGACAGTCGAGGCGCGATACACGGGAGTGCTCAGCGAGCGGAAGGTCGACGCAAGAGGCTTGGCCTCAGTGTGAATTAAACGCGTTTGCCACGAGGTTTTCATGAGGAGAGATTTTAGAAGAGATCGTTCGCGATCGGGCGATCAGAAAACCAGTTGACCCTATGGCCCTGAAGTAAGGATCAACGAACGCAACACTCGCGGGATGTGCGCGATCAGAGTAAGCCCGATAGAACTTGCGGCGATGGCTACTTCACGTTGCCGAATTCCTGGTGAACTTCCATGCTGCCGTCTATGCTCAAGCTGCGGGGCATGGCGGGATCGGAGCCGGAGTAAGTGGCCACGATGCGGAAGCTTGAGTCGCTGACCTCAGCGGAGTAGGCGTAGGGACCGCGGTTGTCCCGGGTCATGGTGAGTTCGCCCTGGGAGCGCAGCTGCTCAATGGAGACGTAGTCGCCATGCGAAGCGTTGTGCAGGCGTTCGGCCTGGGCGATGGCCAGCAGGTCATTTTTCACGCCCACCACGTCTGCGGCAGCGCGAAGATTGTTGCTGCCGATGGGCGCTACGCTCTGCGCCTGGTGCATGTAGATATATGCGCCCACGCCGAGCACGATTACTAAGGCGAGAAGTCCGAATGCACGCACGGGAAACTCCAGCAATGAGCACCGGCAAGGACACGCGTCGAATAGCGCTGCAGATTGCCAATGTTTATTACTGATTCAAATACTAACTACTAATTCACGAGTGGCTCTGAGAAAATCGGGATTCTGACTAACCAAAGTGCAATCCGGGTAGCGGTCGTCGGTGTGGGATCGTTCGGCAAGAACCACGCCCGCGTGTACCACGAACTGCAGCAGCAGGGCGCAGGCGTGGAACTGGTGGGCGTGGTGGACGCCAATCCCGGCGTCGCCGATGCCGTGGCCACGGAGTTCGGGTGCAAAGCGCTGAGCAACCTGGAAGAACTCTTCGGCCGCGTCGACGCCGCTTCCGTGGCCGTGCCCACGGTGCATCACCTGGACGTCGCGGCCGCTCTCATGGCGGCGGGCATAGACGTCCTCATCGAGAAGCCGCTGGCTTCCACGCTCGACGAGGCCGACGAACTGGCGCGCCTGGCGGAAGCCAACCAGCGCATCGTTCAGGTGGGGCACCTGGAGCGATTCAATCCCGCGGTGCGCGCGACGGCGCAACTGCTCACCAAACCGATGTTCTTTGAGGTCCACCGCCTCAGCGTCTTCACTCCGCGAAGCCTGGACGTGGACGTGGTGCTGGACCTGATGATCCACGACATCGACGTGGTGCTGTCCTTCGTGAAGTCGCCCATCACCGAGATGCGCGCCGTTGGATTGCCGGTGGTGACGGGCAAGGTTGACATCGCTAACGTACGCATGGAGTTTGCATCCGGCTGCGTCGCCAACCTTACTGCCAGCCGCATCAGCACCGAGCGCGTGCGCAAGCTGCGCTTCTTTCAGCCGCGGGAATATGTGTCGCTCGACTACGGCCGGCAGGACGTGCTGCAGTTCCGCGTGACCAATGAAGAGCGTTTTTCGCTGGACCGGCTGCTGGAAATGTCGAGCACCGCCTCGGCCTCGCCCATTCCCGGCGTGACGGTGAACCGGCCGGCGGTGAAGTCGGAGGAACCTCTGCGCGCGGAGCTGAAATCGTTTTTGGATTCGGTGCGGAGCCGCAGCCGTCCGGAGGTGCCGCTAGGCGAGGGCCGGGCCGCGCTGGCCGCAGCCCTGGGTATCCTTGTGTCCATTCAGGAGCACAGCCGCCGCGCCGGACTTCTCAACATGTAAGACCTTTTGTAAATATCTGTAAAGAAATGATGCAACACGGCAGAAAACATGCGGCCTTTCGCTTATTTACTATGCCTTTTGTGCAGAAGGGCGGCGCAAGGCGGGCTCTGATCGGCCATTCTAGTGAGAGAATAGTTGCTGGCAAACTCCGCGCGCGCGGGTGGTGTCTATCCCGGTGTTAGACCTGCAATCTCGAGAGTCGGAGGTCCCGCCCCCGGTGCTGGATGGCGAGCTGCATCTGCTCCTCGGCGACCTGAACGACGACGTCTCCGGCTATCGCCGCCGGGAAGCGGCGTGGATCTCCGTGATTGCGCACGGGGTCATCATCTTGCTGCTGGTCTTTGCCCCCAAGTGGATTCCAACATCCAAAGCAATCATTGTTCCGGTCCCGGAAAAAGAGAGCCCCATCTTCATGGAATCGCAGAGAGCGCCCAAGGCTCCGGCTCCGCAGACGAACAAGATCTCTGATCAGAACAACCGCGCACAGACGCGCACGCCGCAGCCCAGTCGCAAAACTCTGGCTGACCTGAAGCCTCCCGGACCGCGGCAACCGGTCTCGCCGCCGGTGCAGCAGCAACCGCCACAGCAGACCGTACAGCAGGCGCAGGCCCCGCCACAGGCGGGATCGCCGGTACAGCCGCAGGCGCCGCAACAGCAGGCCAAGCTGGAAGCGCCCGCCCAGCCCAAGAAAAATCCGTTCGCTATTGCTTCCGCCGGTTCCTCAGTCGACCAGGCGATACACTCCGCCGCCAACACCCGGGCCAACCCCGGGACAACATTCGGGGGAGACTACGGGTCGGGCGTTCGTCCCAAGGTTGATACGCGCGGCTCGCTCGATATCTTGAGCGATACGCGCGGGGTCGACTTTGGACCGTACATGCGCCGCCTGCACGTCACAGTGGAGGACCACTGGTATCCGCTGATCCCGGAGATCGCGCTGCCGCCGGTGATGAAGAAAGGCCGGGTCATCATTGAATTCGCGATCATGAAAGATGGCACGATTCAAGGACTGAAAGTCGTCGGCAGCTCGGGCGACGACGCTCTGGATCGCGCAGCCTATGGCGCGCTCACCAACGCCGTGCCTCTGCCCAGACTGCCCCCTGAATTCAGCGGAGACTTTCTGTTGATCCGTGCCGTCTTCTTCTACAACCCTGATACGCACGAACTCGAATAGGCCGGCAGTCACACCGCCTGGCGAATCATCCTGACCAGCACTCGCTGCGCAAACGGCAGGTAGACGAGAGCTGCGGTGGCGCCCAGCGCCAGACCCCATCCCATGCGGTCGGCCAGCAGCAATGGCGCCGCGGCCCAGATCATGTCCAGAGGAAAGACCCAGGGAAAAAGAACGCGATACTTGTCGTGAAGCAGGTGGTAATCGAATGACGTGGCAGTAATCAGGTAGAGCCGGACCGCCACGCCCACTAGCGCAGTCACCAGATAGATCGAAAACACCACGATTCCGCCTCCGGGCCAGAGCATGAAAGAAGCCCGATGAAGTTGTTGCCAGTCGAACAGGGCGGAAACGTAGAAGATCAGGTACATGATCTGCACCAGGATAAGCAGCATCTGCGATGTTCTCCGGCTGGCGCGGGGAAGTTCAGTTTCTGCTCCGGAGCTCGCTTCCAAAGGAGTGGCTGACGCACCCGCAACTGTGGCCGGCGGCAGCGATGCTGGTGGAACTGGTTGGGCGACAGGGGCCGCCGACGCCGAAGCGGAGACCGGAATGTCACCCGACTGCGCGACCTCGCCCAGAAAACGATAACCGCGCTTGGCGATGGTCTCAATGTAGCGCGGACGTGAAGCTGAGTCTCCCAGCGCTTCGCGCAGCTTGACCATGGCGGTATTCAAGCCGTGATCGAAATCCACGAATGTGTCCTGCGGCCACAGCCGCAGGCGCAATTCTTCCCGGGTCACAACCTCTTTAGGCCGTTCCAGCAGGGCGACCAGCACCTGGAACGGCTGCATCTGCACCTTCAGACGCGTGCCGCTGCGGAGCAGTTCGGCAGCCCTGACGTCGGCTTCAAACTGGTCGAATCGATATTTCAGGCCCGTGGACAATTCGCTTTCTCTCTGGCGAAGCTGAAGTTTAGCATTTTGATTTGCTCGCTCGGGACCGCGCAGATCACTCTCGCCAGCCGGTCATTACAATAGTTGTTTATGGATTCCCCTCGACAGCAGGCGCTGGGCCTGGCTCTGATCGCGCTGCTGATTCTGATCTTCATCCTCCTGCATCGTGCATGGAGCGGAGCATGAGCGAGCCGCTGCTGCCGGTCATCCTCGGGCCGACAGGAAGCGGGAAAACCGCTCTGTCGCTTTATCTGGCCGAGCGGATGAACGGTGAGATAGTGAGTTGCGATTCCGTCGCTCTTTACCGACATCTGGAGATAGGAACTGCCAAACCCACGCGGGAAGAGCGAAGTCGCGTCCCCCATCACCTGATCGACGTGGTTGAGCCCACGGAACTGGTGACCGCCGGCGATTACTCCCGCCGTGCGCGGCGAGCGATACAGGAGATCGGCTCCCGCGGACGGCTTCCTATCGTGGTGGGAGGAACCGGGCTTTATCTTCGCGCGCTCCTGGAGGGCCTTTTCCCCGGACCGCCGCGGTCGGAAGAACTGCGGGCCCGTTTGCGCGAGCGCGCCGCCGAGCGCGGGCCGGAATACCTGCACCGGCTCCTACGCCGCCGCGATCCTCGAGCCGCGCAAGCCATACACGCCAACGACGTACCCAAGGTGATTCGCGCGCTTGAGGTGTCTCTGAGTTCGCGACAGGCGATGACCGGCCTGTGGCAGCAGGGACGCGATGCGCTCTCAGGATTCCGTATTCTGCGGCTGGGACTGAATCCACCACGGGAGAAGCTGTACGAGCTACTGAACGCGCGCGCCGGGAAAATGTTCGAGCGCGGACTGGTGGAAGAAACGCGGGCGCTCGGCGAGCGCTACGGCGCGTCAGCGTGGCCTCTCAACTCTCTGGGCTACAAGCAGGCCGCGCAATACCTGGCAGGAGAGTTGACGCTGAAGCAGGCGATCGCCGGCGTGCAGCAGGGCCACCGCAATTATGCCAAGCGGCAGATGACGTGGTTTCGTCGCGAACCCGATGTGCGCTGGCTGGAAGGATTCGGTTCCGACTCCGGCATGCAGAAGCTCAGCCGCGAGTGGTTGGAAGAAGCGGCCTGACGATTTTTGGCTACCTGAAAAAGCGGAACCACGGTTTCCCCCGTCGACTTCCACAAGGTGCCTTCTGTAACCAGGCGCGCTCTCGCTCTAAAAGTGAAAACGCGGAACCAATCTCCACAGTGTGGCAAGAATGATCGCCACCAGGGCGATCGCGTAGAGAATTCCCCGCATTCCGGCGAAACGTTCTTGAGCGTTCACGTTCTCTCCTTGCTCATCATGATACGCGCAACTGCATTTTTCCGTTGACAATGCAAAATGAGTCCCGCAATATTCTGAGTGTGACCTGGTTCGCGGCATCAGATAGATGATCCGGGTCGGAATCGGGCCCCAAAACTTCAAGGAGGCAATCAATGGCCACGAAGAAAAAGGCAGCTAAGAAAAAAAAGAAAAAGTAGCAAGGTTGCGGAGCTGAGTCTCCGCGAACCGACAAGGGAAAATAGTTGTAACGGGTGTTCACCTTTTCAGAACACCCATTTTTTTCGCGCCATTTCCGCATTGCCAGCAAAACTTCCCGCGATCTCCACGTCAAGAACAACCTTTTTGCGCCGGACCGGATTCTAAACCTCCAATCGCACCGGAATCTTTGCGCCGCCGTCGCTGGGAACCTGTCTCAAAACATATAATCGGACTGAGCAGTTCATGCCGAAACACAAAAATATAAGAATCGTAATTCTGCTGTTTGTGCTGCTGTCGCTGCTGCTCGCGGGCTCATGGGCGGAAAATACAGCAAACTCTCCAACTTCCACTGGCGACGACATCATCCCTTTTCTAAACCAGTCCGTGCTGTGGTACCGGCAACTGACCGCGCAACAACAGCTGGTGAACGCCCCCAGCGACGTCCTTTTCCTTAACGACAACCGCCAGGTCGCCGACGAAGTCGTGCGGATGTCCTTCGATTTCGCCCGCGTTCGCGCGCAGGCATTGGCGCAGCAGGGGTCAGGGTCCGCGAACGCTACGAGTTCGGGATCGTCGCAGTACCAGCGCCTTTCCGACCTTACCGGCAAAGCCGACCAGCAGGTCAAGCAATCGCAGCAGGAGCTCGACAACCTTCACCAGCAGCTGGACGCCGCCCGCGGCAAGAAGCGCGCTACTCTGCAGGCCACCATCGCCGAGACCCAGAGCGAGCTGGAGCTGTTTGAAGCTCGCCGCGACGCCATGCACAACATGCTGGATATGGTCAGCCAGACCGGCGGGGGCAAGCTGGCTGGAGGCAGCCTGCAGTCACAGATCGAAGAACTGGCCCGGACGGTGCCCGCCGCAGCGGACAAGAGCAAGAACGCGAATCAGCCCGCCAGCAACACCAATAGCTCCACGGTGGTCGCGCCGGAGCACAAAGAAGAGCCCACCGGTCTTCTCGCGATCATTTCCGCGTTGTTTACCTTGCAGCACCGCGTCAAGGTGCTCGATGACAACCTGAAACTTACGGACGCGCTCTCGGACTCGGCAAAGTCGCTGCGCGCGCCCCTGGTGGCGCAGATCCGCGATCTCGCGCAGAAAGGCGATCAGATCGCGGCCCAACCCGATTCAACGGATCCGGCGGTGCTGGCGCAGCAGCGGCAGAATCTTGATGCGCTCACGGCACAGTACAAGCAGGTTTCAGGGGCCCTCATGCCACTGGGCCGGCAATCTATCCTTCTCGATATCTATCGGCGCAACACCGCCAACTGGCGCGCTTCGGTGCATTCTGAGTACCAGACGGCGCTGAAGGGGCTGCTGTTGCGGCTGGGCGGCCTGGCCATCATCCTGGGCGTAGTGCTTGGGGTTTCCGAACTCTGGCGCAAAGCCACCTTCCGCTATATCACTGATCCGCGGCGGCGCAATCAGTTCATGGTGCTGCGGCGCATCATCCTGTGGTCGCTGATTGCCATGATCCTGGCCATTGCCTTCGCCAGCGAGCTCGGCGCCATTACGACTTTTGCGGGATTGCTGACGGCGGGCATCGCCGTTGCCCTGCAGAACGTGATTCTGTCGATCGCCGGGTACTTCTTCCTCATCGGGAAGTACGGCGTTCGCGTGGGCGACCGCGTGCAGGTCTCCGGGATCACCGGCGACGTGGTGGATATCGGCCTGGTGCGGCTGCACCTGATCGAAGTCGGCGGAGGCACCAATCCTCGCGCCACTGGCCGCGCAGTGGTGTTCTCAAACTCGGTCGTCTTCCAGGCCGGCGCGGGGTTGTTCAAGCAAATCCCCGGAACCAGCTTCCTGTGGCACGAGATCACGGTCACTCTGGGACCGGAGAGCAACTATCGCCAGGTGGAACAGCGAATGCTCGAGGCCGTGAACAAGGTGTGCGCGAAATACTGTGAGCCGCTCGATCGGCAACGGCGGAACCTGGAACGTTCCATGCACACGGTGAGCATCGGGTCTCTGGTTCCGGAAAGCCGTTTACGCCTGACCGCTACAGGTATCGACGTAGTCATTCGCTATCCGGTTGATCTCACGCACGCGGCGGAAATCGACGATGAGGTGACCCGCGAAGTGCTTGACGCGATCAACCGCGAGCCCAAACTGCGCCTGATCGGCGCACAGGTCAACGAGAAGTCGGCTTAAGCCACCTTGCTGCGGGTCGGCCCGCGTCCTCTACTCGTGCCGCAGCGCCTGGGTTGGATTCACGCGCGCCGCGCGGGCAGCAGGAATGTAGCCGGCAACCAGCGCCACCACCGCCAGAATGCCGACCGCGCCGGCTATGGTTAGAGGATCCAGAACACTCAAACCGTAGAGCCGTGAAGCCACCAGGCGCGCAGCGCCTGCGGTGGCTGCAGCGCCCACGGCGACGCCCACCAGGATCATGACTCCGGTCTCGCGCAGGATCATCGCCACTACGCGGCTTCGCCCGGCGCCCAGCGCCATGCGAATCCCGATCTCGTTGGTCCGGCGCGCAACGCCATAGGAGAGCACGCCGTAGAGCCCGGTGGCCGCCAGCAGGAGAGCCACGATGCCGAAGATGCTGCAGAGGTTCGCGACCATGCGCGGCTGCTCGGTAGCGTGGCCGATATTCTCGGCCAGCGGGTGGGCATTATCGATCGGCAGGTCTTCGTTCACGCTGAGAATAGTCTTGCGCACCGCTCCCAGCATCTGGTCGGGATCTCCGGCAGTGCGGATTTCAAACGTGGCCCAGTCCGGCGGCCCGGTCATGAACTGGTCGGCGGGAATGAAATAGCGCGGCGGAATATCTCCTTTCAGCCGGTGGTCGCGGGAATCTTTCGCCACACCGACTACCTCGTAAGTGACCTTCATATCGCCAAATTTGTCGGTCACGTGCCGGCCGATGGGGTTGCGCCCGGCAAAGAATTTTTTGGCGAAGGCCTCGTTGATCACGCAGACCTTCGCTGAGGTGGCGGTGTCCTGCACACCAATTTCCCGGCCCAGGATCACAGGTATGCCGAGCGTGGAAAAGTATTGCGGGCCGATCATGTCAAACACCGAACTCTTCTCGTTGTCTTTTTGCGGCGTGAAGCCTTCCACATCGACTTCATCGCCCGATTCTGAGCCGCTGAACAGGCCGTTCAGAGAGTAAGTGGCGCCCTGGACGCCGGGGATGGCGCGCAGACGCTGGGTCAGATCGGTCCACAAGCTGGAGAGCCGCGCATCTTTATAGCCGGCGGTGACGCCATCCACGGTGGCCATAAGTAGCTTTTCTTTGGGATAGCCAAGTCCAACGGACTGCAGGTTCCACAGCGTGCGCAGGAATAGACCGGCGCCGGCTACCAGCACCAGCGAGAGCGCCACCTGGGCGATGACCAGTCCTTTGGCCAGGTTGAGCTTGCTTCCTCCGCCGCTGATCACGCCGCGCCCGGTGTCACGCAGGCTGTCAGTCACGTTCACTCTGACGCCGCGCAGCGCCGGAACGAGCCCGAAGATGATTCCGGTCAGAAAGGTCACGCCGGCGGTAAAGCCGAGCACGCGCCAGTCGAGGCCAGGCGTAACGGCCACGCTGCCGCTGCCGCCGGCAGCTAGCAGCAACACCAGCGCTCGCGATGCTCCCCAGGCCACCAGCATGCCCACGACACCGCCGACCGCGGAGAGCACCAGGCTTTCGGTCAGGAACTGACGGACCAACCGAGCCCGCGAAGCTCCGATCGAGAGGCGCACGCCGACCTCCTTGTAACGGGCCGTAGACCGGGCGAGGAGAAGGTTGGCCACGTTAATGCACGCGATCAGCAGCACGACTCCGGAAACGGCCAGCAGAACCAGAAGCTGCTGAGAGAATCCGTCGCGGCCGCCGAAGGTTCCGGTGCGCGCATCATTCAGCTTGAGATGCTGGTTGAGGGCTTGCTTGCGCGTCTCCGCGGCCATGGTGGTGGGATAGCTGTTCTCAATGATGTTGCGGAACAGCACATCAATCTCGTTCTGCGCCTGACTGCGGGTAACGCCCGGCTTGAGACGCCCGATGGCGTGCAGCCACATGACTTTCTCGATCGATTTCTTTGCGTTTTCGTGCAGCCAGTCGCGGCCCGGCATCACGGCCAGTTCCATCATGATCGGGACCCAGAAGTCCGGCTTCTCGCCCACGCTCTCGCCGTGGAAGCCGGGTTCGGCTACGCCGATGATGCTGAAGGTAGTGCCAAAAATCCGCAGCGGCGTTCCCAGCACCGAGGCATTGCCGCCGAACCGCCTCTGCCAGTAGTCGTAACTGATCACGGCGTAAGGATCCTGCCCCGGACCTTTAGCGTCATCTCTGGTGAAGAAGCGGCCAATCGCCGACTCCACGCCCAGCAGGGAGAAGTACTCCTCCGATACCAGGCGGCCACGAGCATCTTCCTGGCCGCCATTGCCAACGTGAATGGCCAGGCGGTTGAGCGACGACTGCGCTGCGCAAATACCGGAAAGAGTAGTCACATGATCGCGCAGCTGGGTGAATTCAAGATAGGTGAGCTGGCCGCGGTCCCCCGTGTCCATACCGGCGGAAACGCCAGACATGTTCGGATCGGTGAGGATCACCAATTGTTGAGGATCGCGCACCGGCAGCGATCGCAGCAGGATGGCATCGATAATGCTGAAGATCGCGGTATTGGCGCCGATTCCCAGCGCTAACGACAGCACCGCCACAGCAGTAAATAATGGGTTGCGCACGAATTGGCGCAGCGCAAAACGAAGATCTTTCAACAGGGTTGCCGTCCAGTCCGCGAGATTCATGCCGTCCATTCTCTCCTGTTTCCCCTAACTGGAATATCAGACTAGCCCGGATGTCATCAGGTTAGCATTCAAGGCTTGAGGTATCGGACATGCCGGCTGTGCCGCGCGAATCTTTTACTTATTCATGGCGTAAGGCCCGCACCGGGTCCACGCGGGAGGCGCGCGCCGCAGGAATGTAGCCGGCAATCAAGGCGACCATGCAGAGGATACCCGTTGAGGCCGCGAAGGTGACCGGATCGAACTTGCTGAGACCGTAGAGCTGGCTGGCGATCAGGCGTGTGCACGCCAGGGCCGCGCTCAGTCCCACCACCAGCCCGATAGTTACCAAGATGCCGGTTTCCGAAAGGATCATTCCCACCACCGAGCCCCGGCCGGCTCCGAGCGCCATGCGGATGCCGATTTCGTTAGTGCGCCGCGCCACGCCGTAGGAAAGCACGCCGTAGAGTCCGGTCGCGGCCAGCACCAGAGCCAGGCCGCCGAAGATCGCGCACAGGCGTGCGATCATCTTTTCCGAGGCGGTGTACTCGTCGAGAATCTCTTCCATGGATAAAGCAAAGCTGATGGGCGCATCGGGATTCACGCCCATAATGGCTTTCTTTACCTGTGTCTCCAGCGCCTTGGGGTCGCCGGCGGTGCGTAACTCAAAAACGATGCTATCCGGAATTCTGCCTGCAGTGCCCTGAGCTACAGCCAGGTAGAATCTCTGCGGAATCTCCATGCGCAGTGATATGGTGCGGGCATTTTTGACCACGCCCACAATCTCCAGAGTCTGCTTGTCCTTTCCAAAATTTGCAGTCAGGTGAAGGCCAATGGGATTTCGGCCCGCGAAGTAGAGCTTGACCAGAGCTTCATTCACAACACAAACGCGCGGCGACGTTGCCGTGTCCTGGAGGCCAATGTCGCGGCCCAGCAGCAGGGGAATGCCCACCACGGAAAAATATCCCGGCGGCACCTGATCAAAGCGCGAATGGCGGTCCTGGTCGCGCTGGGCGCTAAAGCCTTCTGCTTCTACGCGCGTATTGGACTCGCCTCCGGAAAACAGCCCCAGTTTGGAGTAAGTCACGCCGCGCACCCCGGGCAGAGTCCGCAGACGATCAGCTACATCGCGATAGAAACCGGAGAGCTGCTGGTCTTTGTAGCCGGCAGTGAGGCCATCCACACTCACTTGCAAAAGGTTTTCTTTGGGATAGCCGAGCGGCAAAGACTGCAGGTTCCACATGGTGCGCAAGAACAGCCCTGCGCCGATGACCAACAGCAACGACAAGGCCACCTGTCCCACGACCAGGCCTTTGGCCAGGTTCAGCCGGCCGGGGGATTGCGTGGCGGCATGACCGGACTCGCGCAGGCTGAGGTTGAGATCGGTGCGGCTGGCACGCAACGACGGGGCCAGGCCAAAGAGCATGCCGGTCAGGAGCGTGACAGCAAGCGTAAAGAACAGCACGCGCCAATCGAGTCCGGTGGCGAGGATGAGCGGATCCAGCGGATCGGAGATGAGGCGCACCAGGACGCGGGCTCCGCCGAACGCAATCAAAAGACCGGCCAGGCCACCGATCACGGATAGCGTGAGACTCTCGGTAAGAAACTGGCGGAAGAGGCGCCGGCGCGATGCACCGATGGAAAGGCGGATGGCGACTTCGCGGCGGCGCGCGGTAGCCCGCGCCAGCAGGAGGTTGGCCACGTTGGCGCAGGCGATGAGCAATACCAGGCCGGCCACAGTGAGCAAGATCATCAACTGCTTGTGAAAGTCGTCGCGGTTGTCAAAGGCGCCGGTTCGCGCATCATGGACCACCAGATGCTGGCTCAAAGCCTGTTTGCGGACCTCTTCAGGAAGGGTGGGCGGGTAAAACGATTCCATCATCGCCTTGAAGGCCACATCGACCTCGGCTTGCAGTGCGGCGAGCGTAGCGCCCGGTTTGAGCCTGCCAAAAGCGTGGAGCCAGGTGGTTTTGTGAAGCGATTTGCTTGGATCTTCATGAAGCCAGTCGCGCCCGGGATCAATGAACGGTTGCATGAGCACCGGAATCCACAGATCGGGATTCTGGCCGCCGCTTTCGCCTTTGAAGCCGCGCTGAGCGACTCCAATCACCGTGAGGGTCGCGCCGTTGAGCTTGATAAGCGTTCCTACGACATCGGGCCTGCCTCCAAAGCGCCGCTGCCAGAAGTCGTAACTGAGAACCACAAAAGGATCTTTGCCCGGCCCGGTCGCGTCCTGAGGGTTAAACACACGGCCGAGGAGCGCTTCGACGCCGAGAACTGAAAAATAATCCTCGGTCACCATGCGCCCGCGCACCTGCTCCTGCTGATCTCCGGCAACGCGAACCTGCCACTGTTCCAGCGAAGATTGACTGGCAAAGAGTCCGGAGAGCGTGGTCAGACGGCTGCGCAGGTCAAGAAATTCCGGATAGCTGATGATGGCTCGTTCGCCATCGGAGATGCCGGTCCACATGCCGGACACACTGGGATCGGTCAGGGTCACGAGTTGCTGGGGATCGTGAACGGGAAGATTGCGCAGCAGGATGGCACTCATCACGCTGAAGATGGCAGTATTGGCACCGATGCCCAGTGCCAGCGACAGGATTGCGATGGCGCTGAAGCCCGGACTGCGCAGAAACTGGCGTCCGGCGTAACGCAGATCGTTGACAAGAGTCTCCATCCAGCCGGCAACATCCATGGTTCTCATCCTTTCCGTTTGCAGAGTTGGGTTTCCGAATTGCCGCGCCGCGGCGGCCCAAGCTTCATTGCGGCTCATGCCGGAGCGTTCCAGTTCCTCCGCCCGCAACTCCAGGTGCAGGCGCAGCTCTTCGTCCAGCTCGCGTTGCAGATTCCGGGAGCCCAGCGTGTTCCAGACCCGGTTCAGCCACAACATAGAATCTTCCTTCCTAGGCGCGCTGCAGCACGCGGGCCACGGCGAGCGTCAGCTCGCTCCAGCGCTGTTCTTCGACGGCCAGCTGCCTCCGGCCGGCGGCGGTGATGGAGTAAAAGCGGGCGCGGCGATTGTTCTCGCTGGCGCCCCATTTGGCCGCAATCCATCCTTCCTGGGTCATGCGGTGAAGGGCGGGATAGAGCGATCCTTCCTCCACGCGCAGCGCGTCCCCGGCAATGGCCTGGATGTGGACCGTAATTCCGTATCCGTGCATTGGCCCGCGGGCGGCCAGCGATTTAAGCACCAGCAAGTCCAGCGTTCCCTGCAGCCGATCATTGGGATGTTTGCCCATGTGTTCTTCCCTAGTCAGCTATAGGACGCAAAGAAGTGCTATTCGGTTAGCAGAAAATCTTTCGGCTATGGCTAAGGCGAGGCAGCAATAGGCTCTGCACATAATTGATTTCCGGAGGGCTTACGCTAAACTTAACCCATGCAGAAATTTGCAAGAATTTTTCTGCTTCTAGCCGCGTGCGCGGCGCAGACCGTTCTGGCCAGCGCCGATAAGACCGCCGACACACTGAAGAGCAGCTACCAGAATCACTTAGTCGGCGTGCGCTATCCCATTCATCCGGGTGACGAGAAATTCGACACGTCCGGCCGGCCGGTTGATCCTGGCCAGCCACAGGATTGGGAATTCTACGGCGGCATTCTGGTCAAAAAGCTAAGTTTGAAGAATAACCTGTTGCGGCTCGAAGGGCCGCGGGTTGCGTTCGCAGATCCGGCGAAGGGCAAGAAGCTGATAACCATCTCGGCGCCGGTCAAATTTGAGATTCGCCTCGATCACCCGCTGACTTCTGTCGACGACGGAAAAGCGCTTCTGAATCGCATCTTCTACCTCGATGAGCATGACCTCGATCACATGAAGCCCGAATATCGGCAAAAGGGCACTAACCCCAATGCTGAGGTTGACGCCGCAGAACTGATGGGCAAAGCGGAATTCGTAGCTCCCAAACCCGTATACACTCCGGAGCCGGAATTCTCAGAGGAAGCCCGCCGGAAGAAATACCAGGGCACGGTAATGACAAGCATTGTGATCGACAAGTCGGGCAACGTAACTTCGGTGAGAGTCGAGCAGGCGCTCGGCTATGGGCTGGATCAGAAAGCAGTGGAATACATTCGACGATGGCGATTTCAGGCGGCGCGGCGCAACGGACAGCCGGTTAGCGCGCGACTGAAGGTGGAGGTCGAATTTCACCTTTTCTGATGCAAGGGCTAGGGTCGCAGATCGAGCAGGCCGCTTCCCGAGTTGGCTTCGCCGATCTCACCATTGGGCAGCCGTTCCAGGGAAGGAGCATAGAGGCCCTGCAGTTCCCGCCGCCACCACAATCCTTCTTTGCGTTTCGTGGCCATATCGGTGAACCAGTATTGCCATAGAACCGCCCGCACGTGTTGTGGCGGCTTGCCGGCAAAAGGATCGCCGGCGAAGAGATGCAGGACCTCAGGATCATTGCGCAGCAGCAACTCTTCGGTGCGCACCACGAACATATTCTGCCGCCATGAACCGAGCGAGGCAAACCACAGGTTCCAGTCGAAGCGCGGCTGGTAAGGCGCATAGATTCCCGGGGCGCGGCGCAGGTCCTGCGGCTTGTGGCGGAACGGATAGGCGGTCCACGTCCGGCCATCGAGTGAGCCCTGGAATTCGATCTCATATCGCTCGTGCGTCATCACCGCGAACAGGCCGTAGCTGTTGGCGATGCGGAAAGGCTCAACGACCTGAATGGGCCGTTCCCACAGAATGCTTCCGCCCAGCAAGATGCCCAGCAGCAGAGCGGTAGTCACGTAGAACACCCATCCCAGGCACCAACCCGCGACGATGCGGCGCAGTGTCGATGACCTGCGTTCTATTCTGTCGCGCAGAGTCTCCTGGCCGTTGCCAGACGATTCGGCTGGAGCGGGTTCGATCGCCGGACTCGCGTACTTCTTCCAACGCTCGGGCAGGACCCAGCGAAGCCAGCGGTCGTCGAGCAGGAGAAAGCCCAGGCATAGAACCAGGTAATTCAGAAACGTGTAGTTGGCGGTGAGAATGATCCCGATCTGAAATGGCGTGAGAATGAAAAAGCACGCGATCTTGAAACGGCGCGGCAGGAACAGCGTGAAAACCAGTGCAAGCTCGGCCGCCAGAGTCATGAATGCGGTCGCAGCGTGAACCCAGTGGGGCAAATGCTGCACGTACCAGCCGACCCAGGTCGGCAGAGGACCGTTCTGGTAGTAGTCGTCCATAGCGGTGAGGTGGCGCCAGGAATAGTCGCCGCTCATTAGCTTCACCAGGCCGGACTCGAAGTAGATGCGGAACCACTCCCAACGCAACAGAAACAAGCTGGCCCGTGAAGGGGGATGATCGGCGCCGAGTCCGGGGAGTAATCCCCGCGGCGCAAAGAACAAAGAAATGAAGCCTGCTTCCAGCAGCATTCCGTCCGATTGGTAGCCGGAGAAATCCCGGGCCGCGGAGACGAAGGAAAGGAAGCACAGCAGTGAAGCCAGCAAAGCGGCGCGCGGCCAGAGATTGAGAATCACCGCGATCGAGGCGGCTACACCGATCCAGCAGATGACCATCACCGCGTGATCGCCGGAAGAAAACCACAATAGCGTCGGCGCCAGCCAGTACCGGCGCACGTCGGGATAATATTGGGCCACCGCCGACAGGTATTCCGACGCAGGCAGAATCCCCCTGGGACCAATCAGTCCCTTGATCTGGAACAGCAGCGAGTAGAACGCCGAGAAATAAATCAGCCCCAGCGAGCGAAGAAAGATCCATCGCGAGAGCAGATGTGTGCTTGCGACAGGCTGATCCCGGCCGGGCTGGAACGGCTCTGGTTCAGGTCCTAAAAGCCATCGAAGAATGCGCATTCTGGCGAATTATAAGGGCTTACCTCTCAAAGCCTACCTCCTTGGGCTCATGGGCGCCGGGGAGGCAAGGTTTGTCACAGTACTAGAGTAACTTTTTGCCCGAAGGCCGTTGAACTTATAGTCGTTTCTAAAGTTACGAGCCAGGCCGATAGTAAAAGCGAAGATAGGCCTGCTTTCAGGCCGTTTACGCATAAAGCCCCTCGTTCACGGAGAATGCCGGAACTTACCGGCCGTATCCAGGCGATAAGGAGTAGTAATGCTTCAATCAACAGTGGTGAACCGCGAGTTGTCTCCTCTTTTGTGCCGGACTTTGAGTGAAATGTCGCTGCCAAAAGTGGCCTGGCGGATTTTCTGCCTGTTGCTTTTCTGTTTCCCGCTTTTCGCCGCGGACCAGGGAAGCGTCATGCTGGTGGGCGGCGGATCGACCGTCCCTCTGCCCCTCTACAAGAAATGGAAAGACGTATACAACAAGCGCAACCCTGCCATGCAGATGGATTATGTCCCGTTTGGATCGGCAGAAGGCATTTTGGAAATCTCCAATGGTAAAAGCGACTTCGGCGCCGGCGAAGTTCTGTTGTCGGCGGATGAGCGCGCCAAAGGCAGCCTGGTGGAGTTGCCGGTGGCAATCATCGGCATCGTGCCCGCTTACAACTTGCCTGCCGTGAACGAAGATTTGAAGTTCACCGGCGAGTTGCTGGCCGAGATTTTCCTTGGCGATGTAAAGAACTGGAACGATTCAAGGATTAGCAAGCTCAATCCCGGCGCATCCCTGCCCAACACGCCGATTCAGGTTATCTATCGTCCGGGCGGCAAAGGCACGAATTACGTTTTCAGCGACTTCCTGTCCAAGACCAGCCCCAAGTTCCGCGAGAAGATCGGCCGTTCGCCTTCGCCGTCCTGGCCGGTGGGAATTCCCGCCGAGCGCAGTTCGGACATGGCGCAGAAGATCAAAGACACTCCGGGATCGATCGGATATGTCGAGCTGCAGTACGTCCAGCAATATCATCTCAGCGCGGGCAGCGTGCTGAACCCGGCGGGCAAGTTCGTGAAGGGCAGCGATCAGTCGATTATCGCGGCCTGCCGCGCAGTAGAAGGCTCGGAGTGGAACAAGTTTGCAGTTTCGCTGACCAATGCTCCGGGCGCCGATTCATTTCCCATCACCAGCTTTACCTGGCTCTACGTCCGCGAGCGATCGGCTGATTCGCGTCGAGCGGCTGCGCTCTCCGACCTGATGGCGTGGATGTTTGGCGAGGGGCAGCGCGTGGCCCTGCAGGAGGGCTATCCCGGACTACCCGATCAGCTGCTGGCCAAGATCCGAGCCAAGGCCGCATCGATACGCTAGATTAGAGCCGCATCCTAGTGATGTCCCAACACAGGATGCGGCACATATTCCGATTCCAGCGCCGCAATCTCCTCGCCCGACAGCTTCAGACTCACGGCCGCGACCGCGTCCGTCAGGTGGTGCGGTTTGGTTGCGCCTACGATAGGGGCGGTCACGCCCTTGTGCAGCAGCCAGGCTAACGCTACTTGCGCCGGCGGGATTCCACGAGCTGTGCCAACTTTGGCAACGGCGTCCACGATGCGCTCGTCGGCGTCGCGCGTGTAGAGTTTGTGCGCGTAATCGTCATGCTGCGCGCGCGTTGTGCCGGCGCGCCGGCTGCCGGCCAGCAGGCCTCGCGCCAGCGGGCTCCAGGGAATCAGGCCAATGCCTTCTTCGCGGCATAGGGGAATCATCTCCCGCTCTTCCTCGCGGTACATCAGGTTGTAGTGGTTCTGCATGGCGACGAAGCGCGCCAGACCCAGCCTGTCTGAGGTAAAGAGCATCCTGGCCAGTTGCCACGCGAACATCGACGATGCTCCGATGTAACGCGCCTTGCCCGATTTCACCACATCGTGCAGCGCTTCCAGCGTCTCTTCGATGGGCGTCTCGTAGTCGAAGCGATGAATCTGATACAAGTCGACGTAGTCGGTTCCCAGCCGGCGCAGGCTGCCGTCGATGGCGTGCATGATGTGCTTGCGCGAGAGTCCCTTCTGGTTGGGATCGTCGCCCAGGGGAAAGAACACCTTGGTGGCGACGACCAGCTTCTCGCGCGCCGGGCCGAAATCCTTCAACGCGCGGCCCAGGATCTCCTCGCTCAGGCCGAGCGAATACATGTCGGCGGTATCGAAGAAGTTGATGCCCAGCTCCAGGGCCTGCCTGATGAACTTGCGGCCGTCTTCTTCTTCGAGCACCCATTCGCGCCACTTTTTCGAGCCGTAAGTCATGCAGCCGAAGCAGATGCGCGAAACCTTCACGCCCGCCGAACCCAGATTCACATATTCCATGCGTCGCGTTCCTCAGACGACTTTTGTATCACAACCACGCCGCTCCCGATTGAGGCAGGCCAGTGGACGTGCGAACGCAGGAATTCAATTCGTTCTAAGCTTGCGCCGCTCGAGCTGGCGATAGTACGCGGCGGCGTTGTCGCTGAAGGTGGCTTCGAAACGGGGAAACTGGCGCATTCCCTGATAGGCGCGCATGTTCAAGCGCTGCTGGATCTGCGTCAGCGAGAGTCCTTGAGCGTGCATACTGGCCACTTGCGTCCGCAGCTCTTCCAAGTAATCGCGAAAACGTTGCAACTCGACCCAACCCGCGACCGCAAAGTGTCCGGGAACAACACGCTGGAGCGGCAGCGCCAACATACGATCCAGAGCCACGATCCAGTTCTCCAGATCGCCCTCGTCCATGTAGGGACAGGAATCGTTGAGGAAGAGATCGCCGGTGGCGATCGCGTGCTGGTCGGGAAAGTAGACCACCAGGTCGCCCAGAGTATGCGCCGGTCCGGTGGCCCAGATTTGCGCAGCATGCCTGCCGACGAACACAGTCAGACCTTCTGCGTCCACGGTTTGCTTCAGCCATACTTTTGCTGCCGGCTCTTTATCGCTGCGCATGTTCTGGGCGCGCGTAAAATCGGTGCTCACCACTACAGCGTCCGGCGCCAGCGCGTAGTTGCCGCCGCGATGATCGGGATGGTAATGCGTGTTGACGATCCAGCGCACGGGCAACGGCGACACCTGGCGGATTTCCTGGCGCAGGTTGCTGCCTTCGTCTGAATTCAACCCGCTATCGACTACAAGGATCCCGTTGTCGCCAACCAGGAAGACCGAATTGGAACTGGACTCATTGCTGGAAACGTATGCGTAAAGACCATCGCCGATCTTTTGCGTGGAGGCTGCGGCAGCCCCGCTCAGCCACAGCATTGTCCACATCAGAAGGGTGAGCCGCATGAGAAGAGATGCTATCAAAGCGCGAGCTTCATGGCCCAAAGTAATCTGGGTGAAAGCCTGACGGCGTGTTATTACATGGTTGAAAGTCATGCACGTTCTACGATCGGTACTGCTTCTGTTCGCCTGCGCCATACCAGCCAGCCTTTCCGCCGGCGAACGCCTGGTTTACGCGGTGACCTCGTCTACAGGTTCAGCAAGCGCAACAGAGGTCTTTGAGGTAGCTCCCGGCGACGTTCATCCAACCCAAGTCTTTAGCGACGCCACATTGCCCGTCGCGCTTGGCTTCATGCCGCAAGGCGCTTACGGCGCTCCTTTTCAGACGGCCATCGCCGGCAAACGTTTGTTCTCTCCGGGAAAAGAGCGCAGCTCGAGCGACTCGCGTCGCGCGACGGGAATCTACGAATTTGCCCTGGACAGCGGAAAAGCCAGAAAGATTCTTGACCTCGTCGCTCCCGAACGCGTCGACCTGCTTGCCGTCGACAGCACCGCCGCTACGCTGGCCTATCTCAGCCTCTCCGCCAACGGGCTTACCCTTTTTGTGCACGATGTCGCGACCGGCAAGCTCCTGTACCAGATCGATATGACCAAGATCGCCGGCGGCTGTAACGTCCGCAATGCCGGCTGGCTTCCCGACAATCGGACAATCTTCTTCACTCTCGACGAGGGCGCTGACGGATTCATGTCAGAAAGCGACTACAAACATGTTGGAAGCTGGCTGATGAACGAAGACGGCACGCAACTCCGCAAGCTGCCTGACTCGCTGAGCAAAATGAAACCGCAAGGCAACGGCTATCGCGTGCTGGACGATCCGACGATGTTGGGGGCGCTACACGAACAATATCTGTTTGACTCGCACGTCTACCAGAGTTCGGGCGCCAACGGAAGCCGCGGATTTCTTCTCCTCGGCAACCCGAAAACGGGGAGCAACACTTCGATCGCCATCGATGAGACTCCAGATGCGGAATTTATTCTCAGCGCCAGCGGCAACTACATCGCCTTCGTGCAGCGGGAAGACCAGAAATTTGTAGGAGGCCGGCCAGTGGCGCCGATCCAGCACGTCCGAATTCGTCCTCTGCCTTCCGGTGACGCCCGAGAAGTATTTACGTTTCAGGGCGACGCTCAACATCGCAATGCTTTGACGCTTCTCGGCTGGTCCAGCGACTAAACTTCCGCAGGACATAGATCCACTCAACGATACGCGACAACAAACATCCGGAAATACGGGAACAGGGTCTTGCCCTGATCGTTGGCCGGATAAACCAGCCGTATGCGCTCCAGGCAGCGTTTTCGAAATTCTTTTCGCTGTTCGTCGTTGGGCAGCGGCTCCGTGAAGCGGCGCATGGCCGTGCTGCTCACCCAATCGAGCACCGCTTCCGGTCCGTCCATGATCTGTAGGTATTCGGTCTGCCAGATGTTCAGCCGGCTTGCCTGCTTACGCAACAGGTCGTAGTAAAACGCGATTGGCTTCACGCTGTAGGTTTCTGTAACGCTGCCTATGGTCTTGGCCCAGGGCGCTCGCGGATCAGCGGCCACGTCGTGCATCACGGTGTGCGCAGGCAGGTGATAACTGTTAGGCATCTGCACCGCCATCGCTCCGCCGGGCGCGACGTAGCCAAACAATCGCGGAAACAGCGTGGCGTGATCGGCAACCCAGTGCAGGCAGGCATTAGAAAAAATCAGGTCAACCTGTCCTTTCGGCTCCCAGGCCTCTACCGTGGACTCAACCCACTTCCAGCCCGGATGGTTGGCGCGCGCCTGGGAGAGCATGTCCGATGAATTGTCGACGCCGGTGATGTCGGCATTCGGCCAGCGTTGCTGCACTTGTTCAGTGCTGTTTCCGGTACCGCAGCCCAGATCGACGATGCGCTGCGGATTCTCCAGCGCAATTTGCGCTACCAGATCGGCCGCGGGACGGCCGCGCTGTCCGGAAAACTTCAGGTATAGATTTGCGTCCCAGCCGGGCATTTGTTCTACACCGAAACGCTCTTGGCTTTGTGCTCTTCAATCGCCGCCAGCATATGCTCGTCCTGATCGAACTTGAACCACGACAGGCTGCGTTCTTTGGCCACGGCTTCTTCAGCGCGGCCCAGCAGTTCCAGATCGCTCTTGTCGATCACCTTGACTCCCTTGCCTTCAAGGTACGCGCGGACTTCCCTGGCCGAGGCGCATTTCGTCTCGCCCTGGCCTTCCAGGTACTTGAGCACGTGGGCGGCGCCGACCTCACCGTCGTGGCGGGCAATTCCCACCAGACCTTCGCTGGCTTTGCGCGCCCAGCCTACCGCGTACATTCCTTCCATCACCTTGCCGGTCTTGGGATCGTAGATTTCATACACCGTCGAGCGTTTGGGATCTTCTCCCGGAGCCGGATTGGTGACGTAGGCATCACGATTGTAGGGCAGTCCCAGGGAGGGATCAGCTACGTCGCCGATAGCGAAGATCATGGTGTCCACGTTCAGATCGGCGGTCTGATCGGTAGCCTTGCATGCGATGCTGCCATCGCGTTCCTGCAGCACATTCTCGACCACGGTCAGCGCCTCAATGCGTCCATTCCCGCCTTCGCGAATGGCGTGCGGCGAGCACAGGAACCTGAAACGCAGCCGCGGACCTGTAACTTCCTCTGCGGGAGTTTTCAGGACCGGGAAAGTCTCGTCGCCCAGCTTGGCTATGTCCTGTCCGACCGCGGCCAGCTTCGGCTGGATGCGGCGCAGCTCGGCATTGAAGGCCGCGCGATCAAGGAACGGCTCAATGTAATCGAACTCTTTCTGATCGAACTTGGC
The DNA here is from genome assembly GCA_035307585.1 of Candidatus Angelobacter sp. Taxonomy (GTDB): domain Bacteria; phylum Acidobacteriota; class Terriglobia; order Terriglobales; family Acidobacteriaceae; genus Angelobacter. Next base: position 8,387 of record DATGHX010000065.1, on the reverse strand, counting down.
CTCAAACGGCCCGCGGCGCGCTACCACGATGACCTCTTCGGCGGTCTTCTTCGGCGCGTCTAGCAGCAACCAGCGCGCGATGTCCACCATGACGTTGCCCATGCCGATAATGGCCACGCGCTTGCCCGTAGAAAAATCATGCGCTGTGTACGGCGGCAGCAGGTTGTAGTGATAAACAAAGTCTTTCGCCGCGTAAACGCCGGCCGCTGTCTCGCCGGGAAGCCCCAGCTTCTTCGTCCCCTGTGCTCCAACCGAGAAGACCACCGCCGCAGGACACAGCTTGCGCAAATCCTCGATCGTGACCGGCGAGTCCTCGCTCACCGTCACGTGTCCGAAGTAGTGCACGTTGGGCAGGCTCAGCACCTTGGCAAACTGTTTGCGCAGCCCGATCTTCATCTTGTCCTTGGTCGGATAAATGCCGTACTCCGCCAGCCCGCCCGGCTTGATATCGCGATTCAGGATCACCACTTCATGTCCAGCCTGAGCGATCTTCTGGGCGGCAAACATTCCTGCCGGTCCCGCGCCAATCACGAATACGGTTTTCAATGGGTCCTCCTGTCGACTGCCGGCTGCCGGTACGGCGTGAGCAGGCAATTCCGCGAGCCTGCGCTCCAAAGTCACATCGCTTCTTTGGGATTCTTCCGCGAAGAATTGCTTAATTTGCGGATATCAAATTCTGCCCTATTATCGCCTACGATTTCGAGTCTGTCTTCGGCTTTCCCACTCTAGATTTCCGCTCGTCGGAGCGCTGTGACCTTCATCACGACTACTCGTAAGCCAGCGCGTCCACAGGGTCTTTCTGGGCGGCCTTGTACGCGGGATAAAGCGCCCCGATCATGGCCCCCACAATCGCGATCCCTGCCGCCGTCAGGATCCAGCTCAGAGTGAACTGCACCTGCGTGGTGGGAATGCGCGCGCGGATAATGTACGCCGCAATAAAGCTCAATAAAGTTCCGGCAATGATTCCGGCCACCGCCAGAACCAGCGTTTCCCGCAGGATCACGCGGACAATGTAGGTCTTGGACGCGCCCAGCGATTTCAAAATTCCGATTTCCCGGGTGCGCTCCATGACCGCCGTGTACATGGCCTGGAAGATCACCAGGAACCCGATCACCGTGGCGATTCCGATCACCACGTCGATGAATTTGGCGAGCATGGGAATATTCTTGGGCGTCATCACGGAGAGCCAGTCTTCCATGCTCATCACGTTGTAGTTCTCCAGGCCGGGATACGACTTCACTTCCTGGACCACCGCGTCCGCGTTCGCCGGATCGTCGGCCTTCACGTAAAACAGGCTGGCCTTACCTTCCGCTCCGGTCAGGTCCTGCAGCGTGGAGAGCTGCACAAACGTCCGCGAGCCGCGTCCCTGGGGCACGATGCCGCACACTCGGAAGCTATGTTCCAGCGCACTTACCGTGTCGCCAATATGAACTTTGTTCGCCGCCGCGTAATACTCGTCCACGATGATGTCGTCCGGCCCCCGAAACGGGCCGCCGGCGAGGAAGTGAATCGGACCGCCCAACTCTTCGAACTGAGCCAGATCAACTCCGTTGATAAGCTCGATTTTGTTTGTGGCTTGCACTACGGCCGGCACCACCACCGCGACGTGCGGCATCCCGCGAAGAATATCGGCCAGCTTCACCGAAACCGGGGCGCTGGAAAAAGCGGCAAAGTTGGAGGATCCCGGCGGGCGCACCAGAACGTCAGCTCCGGTGCCTTTGGTTCGCGTCCGGTTATCGTTCAGCGTGCCCAGCGCGAAGCCCACGATCAGCAGGATGAGCGTGACTTCGATAGCTACAGCAAACACGCTGATCAACGAGCGCAGCGGGCGATACGCCAGATTGGAGATGATCATCTTGTTCATGGAACTCTCCTCTGCCGGCGCGGACACTCCTGGCCGGCCTCACTGCGGGTCTTTAACCACGTCCTTGGACTCCGGCCGTATCTGTGCGCTGGTGTTCTGTTCGTCCAGATTCACCAGCTTGGAGCCTGCGGGCTGGGTCAGGAGGAACTGGCCGTCCTCAAGCGGCTCGTTGAGCCGTAACTTCTCCACCGTCAGCCTGAACGCGTATTCCTCGATTGGCCGCTGAATATCGATGATCTCCGGAAACATCAGCCCGCCGTGATCGGCAAAGTTGTCATAGCGCGCAAAGGTCACAAGCTGCGCCTGGCGGTCGTAAACGTACTGCTCGTGGGGCAGCAGATCCACGCGGCTGAACACGATCTTGCGAGAGAGAAAGCTTCCCTGCGGGTCCCGCTCGATCACCAGCACCACATAGTTTGCTTCTTCCGCGCTCTTGTGGGTCTTGGCGTCCTTCACGATCTCGGTGCTCTGCTCCAGGACCGCGATCTCCTTCTCCGGATCAACCGGCTTCAGCAGCAGAGCGTCAAGAATATGCTGCGGACGAAGGTTCATCAGCGGCTGGTCGGAAGGCTTGGCGATCTGGTTCGACCCTACGAAAAACTCGTTTTTCGCCGGCACCGACAGCCTGAAGCTCCGGCCGTTGCTTACCATGTCCACCAGGTTGGTGCGCACCACCGGAGCCTTCACCACCATGCGCATGTTCTCCGGCTTGCGCACCAGGATGTACCCGCTCACCTGTGTGTAATCGGTGACTTTACCCTTCTTGGCGCCGCCGGCGGAGAAGTCGATATCCACCGTCGCCACAAAGGTTTGCAGGCGAGCTGCTTCGTTGTTGATGATTCCCACCAGCTGATCCAGAGTTGCGTCCTGGAGCTTGGCGGTGCTGACTCGCGTCACCGCACGTTCGGTGCGGATCAAACATCCGCTTAGCGGCAAAATGGCAAGTGTCAGAACCAGGGCTGCGGGCCGAAAAAGTCGATACATTCTCAATTAGATCCGTTTTGCGTAATAACCCCAAGTATATCGGATGCATGCCGACTTAGGGCGTTTGGAATGCACGTCAAGAAACGGCATGCAGCGGTAAAGCGCGGCAATTCTAGACATTTCTTTATGAAACGCCCGCCAGCGCTTTTAGCGGGGGATGGCCTGCGCCAGTGCCCGGCGGTAGGCATGCACGTTACGCTCGTGCTCAGCCGGCGTACGCGAGAAGTTATGGCGCCCGTTGCCCTTTGGATCGCGTACGAAATACAGGTAGTCGTTGCTGGCCGGGTGCAGCGCCGCTTGCAGTGACGCCTTTCCCGGATTGCAGATCGCTCCCGGCGGCAGTCCGGAATAGCGATAGGTGTTGTACGGAGAATCGAAATGCAGGTCGGACTGGTAGATGGTCCCGCGATAGCGGTTGTTCAGCAGCGCCGCGTAAATCACAGTGGGATCGGTATCCAGCGCCATGTTCCTGGACAGCCGGTTATAGAAAACTCCGGCTACTTCCGGCCGCTCGTCGGCCACGCCGGTCTCCTTTTCCACGATGCTGGCCATGATCACCTTGTCGTGGATGTCTTCCGTCAGCCCGACTTCGTGCGCCGCCTGGCGGAAACGATGCACCATGGCCGCGGCCATGTCATGCGCCGACTGTGTCCGCGTGAACCGATAGCTGTCAGGGAACAGATAGCCCTCCAGGCTCGGCGCTTTGGGATCCAGATCGCGAACCAGCGCTGTCTCCTTGTGCGCCGCCTGCAGGAAATCTTCCTTCTTGGCCAGACCCGCGTCCTCAATCGCCGCCGCGATGTCGAACATGTTGAAGCCTTCCGGGATCACTACGGTCTGGAAGTAGATATCGCCGTGCTCGATGCGGCTGTAGATCTCGGAAAGCCGCGCCGGATGATCGAAAGCGTATTCGCCGGCTTTGAGCGCCTTGCGTCCGTGCATGTTGTGCCAGAGCAGAAAGGCATAGCGGCTGCGCACGATGCCCGCGGACGCTAATTCCGCGGCAATCCTGTGCGCCGACCATCCCGGCTTAAGCTGCACAAACTTCTGCTGCGTTGGCCCCGCGGGGAAGAAAAGCGCGTAAGCTCCCCATCCGGCCAAAATCACGGCTGCAATCAGAATCAGGCTTGCCAGGAAGCGAATCATGGTTCTCGGTCTTCGATCTCCTGCTGATCTTGAATCAGGTTTAGCTGCTCTGCTCATTTTAGCCGTGGATTATTCGCGCGCCTCTTGGAATTGGGGCATGCCGGCAAACCTTGGGGCATGCACTTTTGTCTTGAGCGTAACGGGCGATCCCGTTGCCTGCACCAATCCTTCGGCCGGCGAGATGCGAGCCACATTCGCTTCTGCTCGGGATTCACTTAGACAATTTGGAAGCCGCATGCAGCACGCCAGATGCCAGTGAGCTTACTTTCCCGCCATCGACTGCGCGATGCGGATCGGGACCTGCTCCACGATGGTGATGCCGAATCCCTCCAGGCCCGCCAGCCGCTTGGGATGGTTGGTCAGCAGCCGGATGGAGCGCAGATTCAGATCGGAAAGGATCTGCGCGCCCACGCCGATCTCGCGCTGCGTCTTTCTCTGGTGCGGTCCGCTGGTCTGGCCCCGCGGCGCGCTCTCCTGCTGCGGAGCCTCGCGATGAAAGACCAGCCTGCGCTCTTCGCTCACCGCGAAGCCCTTCGATGTCTGATGAAGATAGATTAGCGCGCCCATTCCCTGCTGGTCGATCATCTCCAGCGACCGGTCCAGCACCAGGTGGCAATCACACAACGCGCCGCCGAAAACGTCGCCCGCCAGGCAGTGCGAGTGCATGCGCACCAGCACCGGTTCGGTAGCGTGCTCCACGTCGCCCTTCACCAGCGCCACGTGCGATTCGCCGTCAAGCTGGCTCTCGTAGGCGATCATGCGAAACTCGCCGCGCCTGGTCGGCAGCATGGCTTCGCCCACGCGCTTCACGTAACTCTCGTTTCCCATGCGATAGCGGATCAGCTCCGCCACCGTCAGCATCTTGAGCTCGTGCTGCTTGCAGAACTCGATCAGATCGGGAACCCGCGCCATCGACCCGTCTTCGTTCATGATCTCGCAGATGACGCCGGCGGGAATCAGCCCCGCCATGCGCGCCAGGTCGACCGAGGCTTCCGTCTGCCCGGCCCGCACCAGCACTCCGCCTTTGCGTGCTGCCAGCGGGAAAACATGCCCTGGACGAACCAGGTCCGCGGCCCGGCTGGCCGGATCGATAGCTACCTGTATGGTTCGCGCGCGATCGTGCGCGGAGATGCCGGTGGTTACGCCCTCGCGCGCCTCGATGCTCTCGTGGAAAGCGGTGCCGCGGGGCGCAGTGTTCTCGCGCGTCATCGGCCCCAGACGCAGGTACTCCAGCCGTTCCGGCGTCAACGCCAGGCAGATCAGCCCGCGGCCGTACTTGGCCATAAAGTTGATGGCTTCCGGCGTGACCTTCTCGGCTGCCAGCATCAGGTCGCCTTCGTTTTCGCGGTCCTCGTCATCCACCAGCACGATCATCCGCCCGGAGCGGATCTCCTCGACCGCCGTGGGAACATCGCAAAATGCGGTATTCATAGTCATACAGGGTTAGGGGAACTGCCTCAAAATTTTAGCAGAGCCAAAGCTCGTCTGACTTAGCCCGGCCCGCCGGCCCACCGCACTTCCTCCAGCCAAACCAACAAAACTGGCCCCTCCTTCCCGAACAGGCTTACAATCGTCACGTATGGCCAAGTCCAAGCCGGAAATCTTTGAAGTCGGCTGCCCTTGCTGCGGGGCCGTGCTCAAGGTCGATACTGAGACCCGTGCCGTGATCTCGCACGTGGCCCCGATCAAGCCCAAGACCTTTGCCGACTTTGACGCCGCCGCCAGGGCCATGCGCGAGCAGGAAGGCCGCAAGCAGTCGCTCTTCCAGCAGGCCGTCGACGCCGAAAAGAACAAGGCCAGCCTGCTCGAGAAGAAGTTCCAGGACGCGGTCAAGAAGGCCAAAGAAAACCCGCAGGAAGGCCCCATGATCCGCGACTTCGATCTTGACTAACGCCTGAAGTCATTGCAGCCTGAAGCCTGAATCCCTTGTCTCGCTCCTTTCTTCTTCTCGGCCATCGCGGCGCTCGCGACTACGCGCCGGAGAACACCATCGCCGCCTTCGACCTGGCGCTCGCCCAGGGGGCTGACGGCTTTGAGTTTGACGTCCGCTCCACCAGCGACCGGCAGAGCGTAATCTGCCACGATCCCAAATTCCACCGCCTCTCCATCCGCCGCTCCACCCTCAAGCAGATTCACGCTACGTGTGCTTCCCCCAAGATCATTCCTCTCAGCCTCCGCGGCGTGCTCGAGCGCTACTCCCGCCCGGCTTTTCTCAACATTGAGATCAAGGTCCGCGGCATGGAAGAGCTGGTGATCCGCGAGGTCAGGCGCGCCCGCCCCGCGCGCTACTTCATCTCTTCTTTTCTGCCCGGCGTGGTGCGCCGCCTGCACGCCCTTGACGCCTCTCTCGTTCTCGGCGCCCTGGCCCAGACCCGCTGGCAGCTTCGCCGCTGGCATCGCCTGCCCGTCCAGTACGTGGTCCCGCACTACAACCTGCTTTCGCGCCGCCTGGTCAAAAAACTCCACGACGCCGGCAAGACCGTGGTCACCTGGACCGTCAACAACCCCCGCAAAATGCTGCGCGCTGCCGCCCTCGGCGTCGACGGCATCATCTCCGACGACCCCAGACTGCTGGTCGAGACCCTGCGCGGGCGATACCGATGACCCCGATTTCGCGCCCGGTCTGCCGGATCACCAGATCACCCGATCACCGGATCACCCGATCCCCCGACGATCCCCCGATCTCCGCCCACCCTGCCCCCCTTGGGAAGGATCCCCGATCATCCCCGCCCATCCCCGGGGATTGAGTTGCACCCCTAAGCTGAGACAGGTTATTTATCCCCGGGCTAAAGGCCAGCTTTGGTTTTCCGATCACCCGATCCCCCGATCCCCGGATCACCCGATCTCTGCCCGCCCTACCCCCCTTGGGATGGATCCCACTTCATCCCCGGTGATTGGAGTGACCCCCTAAAATGAGACAGCGGATAAAGTCCCACGATGCAGTGAATGGAGAGTGGGATGGCGAATCGACGATGGAGTGCGGAAGAGAAGCGGCGGATCGTGGAACGGATGCAAAGTTGCCGCCACCAGGATCTAGCCGATGAACTGGGGGTGGACCGGCGCCAACTGTACGCCTGGCGAACGCAGGTGCGGCGGGCAGGCCAAGAGCCGAAGCAAGAGGTGGGGCAGCAGCGGTTGGAACGGGAGAACCGACAGTTGCGCGAGGCTCTGGCCAAGAAGGTGATGGAAGCGGATTTCTTGCGGGGTGCCTTGCGAAGAATCGAGGCTCGACGCCAAGCCAGCGACGGCTGTGGCGCAACTGCGTCTACGAAGAAATCGGGAAAGTAGAGCAGGGGCAAGCACACCCCAGTATCGAGTCGATGTGTCGTGTGGCTGGCGTCAGCCGCGCCAGCTTCTATCGTGATTGGCAACAGCGGCAACCGCAGGCCGAAGAGATGGAACTGCGGGTGCGGATCCAGCAGATCGTTCTGGCTCATCGCCGCTGCTACGGGTATCGCCGGGTGAAGCGAGACTTGGGAGACCAAGGCTGGGTGGTCAATCACAAACGGGTGGCCCGCATGATGGCCGAAGACAACCTGCTGGCCCTTCAGCGGCGCCGCTACATCCTTACTACCGATAGCCGGCATGAGCGGCCGGTGTTTCGGAACTTGGCAGCCACGATGAAACTGACGGGGACCAATCAGCTATGGCTGGCCGACATCACCTATATCCGCTTGCGGCAGCAGTTTCTGTATCTGGCGCTGGTGCTGGACGCCTACTCACGGCGGGTGGTGGGCTGGGCCTTGAGCGATTCATTGCAGCCTTCTCTGGTGATGGTGGCTTTACGCAAGGCCCTCAGCCAGCGCAAACCGGCGCCCGGTCTAGTGCATCATTCCGATCGCGGCATCCAGTACGCCTGCCAGGAGTACATCGGCTTACTGGAGGAACACGGCATCGAGCCGAGCATGAGCCGGGCTGGAACTCCTTACGACAACGCCCGCTGCGAGAGCTTTATCAAAACTCTGAAACAGGAGGAAATCTATACCCGGCAATACCGGGATCGGGCCGATCTGGAGTTGCACATCACTGAGTTTCTGGAGCAGTACTACAATCGCCGGCGATTGCATTCGGCCTTGGGATACCGTTCCCCGGAAAGTTTCGAGCGCAGCTTGCTGTCGCCGGGGCCACAGCTACAGATGAGTTTTTTCAGGCATGAGGAAATCTATCGTTCCGATGTGGACCCAACCCGGGAGGAACCATGAGCTCCTCCCGGTCCCATCGGTGCGATGAGTTTCCAGCTGAGTATTCCTTGGCGAGTTGCTCTCCAGCAGAGCTCGCCTCCGCTTCCTCAGCTGGTCCTCTTGTTGCAACTAACAACCCCGTTCGTCCACACAATGGCAGCGAACGGTTGATTGGGACTTTTCCCACTGTCTCACTCGAAGGGGTCACCTCA
>DATGHX010000064.1:0-2048 GCA_035307585.1 Candidatus Angelobacter sp. | reverse complement strand
TGGCTGATGTGTGTTTTGTTGGGAACGCTGGCCTGGGCACAAGCCATGCCCGGCACACCGGCCCCGCCACAAACCGAGGCGCCGGGGGATCCATCCGCGGCGGTTCCGCCGACGGCGGCAGTGATTACGGTCAAGGGCGTGTGTCCGTCGCCGGCACAGGCGAAGACCGCGGCGACCAAGGCAACCGCAACGACCGGAGCTAAGACCGCGGCCGCTAAATCCTCGGCCGACTGCAAGACCGTCATCACCAAGGCGGAGTTTGAGACCCTCGCTAGCCATCTTGCTCCCAACGTAACGCCGCAGATGAAGAAACAACTAGCCACCATTCTTCCCCAGTGGATCCTGATGTCGGACGAGGCAAAGAAGAAGGGGCTGGACAAGACTCCGCAGTATGAAGACAGGTTAAAAGTTCTGAAGATGCAGATCCTGAGCCAGGAACTGCGGCAAAACATCCAGGATGAGGCTGGCAAGATTTCACCGGAGGAGATTGAGAAGTACTACAAAGAACATGCGAATGACTACGAGCAATTCAACCTGGACCGGCTGTTTGTGCCGCGCACAAAGCAGATCGAACCCGAGGCCAAGGGCGAAAACGAGAAGCCCGAAAAGCTGAGTGACGAAGCGCAGAAGGCCAAGCAAGCCGAGCAGAAATCCAAGGCGGATGAGGCCGAGCAGGCGATGACTCAACTGGCTGAGAGCCTGCGCACCAGGGCCGCGGCCGGAGAGGACTTCGCGACGCTGCAAAAAGAGGCGTTTGCCGCAGCGGGCATGAAGATGGATTCTCCCACGGTGAACTTGCCCTCAGTGCGCCGCACGGGGTTGCCTCCGGCACAAGCGACGGTGCTCGATTTGAAGCCGGGAGAAGTTTCCCCGGTGATCAATGATGCAGGCGCGCACTACATTTACAAGCTGAACGGCAAGAGCGAGATTCCGCTTGATCAGGTGAAAAATGAGATTCACAGCAAGATGCAAAGCGATCGCATGCGCGAAATGACGGAGAAGCTAAGTGATCCATCCCAGATCGAAACCAACGAAGCCTATTTTGGTGCGGGTGGGCCTGGGCCCGCGCCAGGACCGCGACCTTCTCGTCTGGCTCCTCCGACCGCACCACGGGCTCAGCCGCAAACTGCGCCGCCGGCACAACCTCCGGCCGCAAAACCGAACTGATGGCAAAGCCAGTCGTCGTCGTCACCGGGATCTCGGGCAACCTCGGCTCCAGGCTTCTGCCGATGCTGGGAAGCTATTCGGTAATTGGGGTGGACGTGAGCCCGCCTCGAACCGAATACGAGTTGCGTTTTGAGAGCCTGGACCTCGGCCAGGAATCGTCGACTCTGGCTCTGTACCAACTTCTCCGCGACACCCACGCCTACGCCGTAATCCACCTTGCGTTCGTGATCGATCCAGTGCGCACGGGCGTAATTGACGTGGAGCGTATGTGGCAGATCAATGTGGCGGGAACGGCCCGTGTGATGGAAGCGGTCACAGAGACCAATCGCTCGACGGATGACGGGGTCAAGCAGTTTATTTTTCCCAGCAGCGTCTCCGCGTACGGGCCAAACCTGCCAGCGCCGGCGACGGAAGACTCGGTGCTGGCCGCGCACACCCTGCCTTACGCGATTCACAAGAAACAATCGGATGAAGTCGTGCAGACCCGCTCGCACGCCTTGCGCGGGTGCAGCGCGTATATTTTGCGGCCCCACATATTCTCAGGCGCGAGCGTAGAAAATTATCTGATGGGAGCGTTCCGCGGCACGCCAAATGGCAAGAGCGCACGCGCGGAGAGGATGCGCCAGGAAGGCAAGCGCCTGCCCTGCATGTTCCCACGCGGCCAGCACTATCTCGACAACAAAATTCAGTTTGTTCACGTGGATGACATGGCGCGGCTGATTCGGCACATCTTGCAGCGTGAGCCGGAAACCCAACGCCTAACCGTGTTGAATGTTGCGGGCCGGGGCGAGCCTCTGACCTTCGGGCGTTGCGTGCAAATGGCTCAGGCAAAGCTGGTGCGCGTTCCAGGAAAGTGGGCGATGCGGCAGGTACTGAAGTTT
>DATGHX010000063.1:0-43817 GCA_035307585.1 Candidatus Angelobacter sp. | reverse complement strand
GAAAGCGTGCGTTACGGCTTGCACTCTACTTCGGTTTTCTTTAGCATCGTCTCTGAAAACCGGCCTGCAAAGCAGGTGAGAACGGTAACCGTTCATGAACCAACATTCAATGAACAGGGGGCCTGACTCGTATAATAACGGCTCGGTGTGCAAGGTTCCGCCAGTACGGAAATGCCTAAAGAGCCGCGGCGGGTTCCCACCGTCTTAGGACGGGTTCAGAACGGCCCGGTCACACGGCCACGCGGGTCGGTTATTCTTGTCGCTTCGCTCCAAACCGCTTACGGGCACTTTCCCGCTTGAGATCATTCAGCTCCTGTTGCTCGCGGTTCGGCGCGCGAGTCGGCCTCACCGCGCTTCTCCCGCTCGACGTCTTGTCGCTTCGCTCCAAACCGCTTACGGGCACTTTCCCGATTGATATCCTTCAGCTCCTCCTGCACCTGGTTCGCCGCGCAAGTCAGCCTCAAGTAACTTTCGTTTCTTCGCTACGAAAAGCACTCGCCGTCGACATTCCAACCTGCGGTTAGAATCGGGGCGTGACAGACTCCGCTCCTACCCGGCTCTCGGTTCCTCGCGAGGCAGCCGGCACCCGCCTGGATCAATGGCTGGCAGGGCAAATGCCGGATGTCAGCCGCGCCCGCGTGCAACAGCTGATTGACCAGCACAAAGTGATGGTGGGCGGCGAAGTGCGCAAGGCTTCCTCCCGGCTGCGCGGCGGCGAGCAGATTGTCATTTCCGGCCCAGTGGAGCTGCCGCCGCTGAAAGCCGTCGCCGAAGACATTCCGCTCGACGTGGTTTATGAAGACGCTCACCTGGCCATCATCAACAAGCCTGCGGGCATGACTGTGCACGCAGGTTCAGGCAAAGGCGATGGGGGCAGCAAAGGTACCCTGGTCAATGCGCTGCTGCATCGCTTTCAAACGCTCTCCGGAGTCGGCGGTGAGATTCGCCCCGGCATCGTCCATCGCCTGGACAAAGAAACCAGCGGCTTGCTGGTAGTGGCGAAAACTGACGTCGCTCACCGCAAGCTGGCGCGGCAGTTTGCCGAGCGCGAGGTGCACAAGACCTACCGCGCGCTGGTCCACGGCTGGATGAAGCAGCCGCAGGGCACGATCGACGCCCCCATCGGGCGCGATCTGAAGCGGCGAAACCGCATGACCGCCCGGCGTGCTGCGCGCCCGGGAGCAGTCCGGACGGCGGTAACTCATTGGAAGGTGATCAGGAAGATCGACGGGCCTTACGGCAAGTTTTCCCTGCTGGAAGTCACCATCGAAACCGGCCGCACGCATCAAATAAGAGTGCACCTGGCCTCGCTGGGCCACCCGGTGGCCGGCGACACGCTCTACGGTGCGCCTCGTGAGATCGCCCGCAGCCAGCGTGGAGACTCACAATCGCTAACCCTGACGAGGAATTTTCTACACGCTTACGCGATACAATTCCGCCATCCGATTGATAACACGCTCATTTCCTTCACGCAGTCTTTACCTCGGGAGTTGGAAGCTTTCTTGCTGGAGATTGAAAGGTGAGGTGACGGTTTTGCAGGCTATAATCGATATCCAGAGAGTCCCTGCCATGCTTTTCAGATTTTTCTGTTTTTTCCTGGTCCTGACGGTCACGTCCGTTTTGACCGTCGCCCAGACCCCTGCTGCCGCTTCAGGGCAGCCCTCGGGCGGCACTCCGGTAGCCAACGCCGTGACTCCGCCGGCCAACGACGATGTCCCGGCAGGGGGCACCATTCGCACGCGTTCGGACGAGGTCAACGTCATCTTTACGGTCACAGACAAGCACGGCAAGTTCGTCAAAGACCTGAGACAGGCCCAGTTCAGGGTTCTCGACAACAACCTGCCGCCCAAGCAGATCACGAACTTTGAATCGCAGACCGACCTGCCGCTGCGGGTGGGGCTCCTGATTGACGCCAGCAACTCCATTCGCGACCGCTTTTTATTCGAGCAGCAGGCGGCGGTTGAGTTCCTGCAGCAGATCATCCGTCCCAAGACCGACAAGGCGTTTGTCCTTGCCTTTGACGAGATCCCGGAAGTTACCCAGGACTTCACCAATGACCTGGACAAGCTGACCAAGGGAATCAAAGTGATTCGCCCCGGGGGCGGCACAGCCATGTGGGACGCTGTTTTCTACGCCTGCCGCGACAAGCTGATGAAGGAACGGGAGACAGTGCCGGTGCGGCGCGTGATCATCCTGGTTTCTGACGGCGATGACAACCAGAGCCGCGCGCTTCGCCAGGAGGCCATCGAGATGGCCCAGCGCGCCGGGGTGATCATCTATACCATCAGCACCAACCTCAGTAACATCCACGACGACGGTGACCACAACCTGAAGCTGCTCTCCGACACCACCGGCGGCCGGACATTTTTCCCGTTCAAATTAGCCGATCTTGCCGACGCCTTCCACGACATCGGGGGAGAGCTGCGCAGCCAGTATTCGCTCTCCTACAAGCCGGCGCAGTTCGAGGCCAACGGGCAGTTCCGCCCGATCGCCATCACGGTCGATGACAAAAAGCTGAAGATTCGCGCCAAGAAAGGCTACTACGTCTCCCGTCCGTAGCCGTGCCTAGGATGCCGGCGCGTAATATCCCTTACGCGCCTGAATTTTGTACCCGTCTTTGGATTTGACTTCAATCTTGCGGAAACTGCCGTCATGTTTCTCGTTGGTGGGCGTGTAGCCGATGCTGTACTGGCTGCGAAGTTCGTTGGCGATCTCGGCAAATGCCTTGCTCAGCTTGTCGGTGCGTCCCACGGAGATCGCCCGGCCTCCGGTCTGTTCGGCCAGACGGCTCATGTCCGACATATCTGAACCGTAGTGGGGGTCGAACATGAGGAGCACATAACAGATCGCATCGGCTTTCTGTGCGGCTTCCATGGCATCTTTGAGTTTCAGGCGGCTGCCCTCGTCCACGCCGTCAGTCAGGATGATCATGGCCTTGCGGCCTACCTGCTTGCCGAGAACGTCGCTGGCGCCAAGATAAACAGCGTCATACAGCAATGTGCCGCGGGGGTTGGAGATGGGAATCGGGCCCTGTCCCAGTCCTGGGCGGCCCATGCTTGCCGTTCCCACGTTGGTCTTGGCCTTCTCCAGACCCTTGCGCAACAGATGCACGTCGGAAGTCAGATCCTGCAGAAGGTCTACGCTGACGTCGAAGCTGATCACGAATGCCAGGTCCTTGTCGGTGAGCACCTGGCGCAGGAAATCGCCGGCGATGACCTGCTCCTCGGGCAGCATGCGCTCCATGCTGCCGCTGCTGTCGATCATGATCCCCAAAGTCAGCGGCAGATTGGATTCGGCAGAAAAATACTTGATGGTTTGCGGCTTGCCGTCTTCCACAACATCAAATTGATCGCGGGGAAGGTTAGGCACCAGGGCCCCGTGCTTGTCCTTGACGGTGAAGAACAGGTTGACCAGGTTTACACTCTGGCGGAAAGTCGGAGCCTGCACCGGCTGATCCTGGGACGAAGGCTTTTCCTGACCCGATCCCGGTGTGGCAAGCAGTATGGCAAGAAGCGCGGTCGGAACGGAGATTCTCATGGCCCTGGCGAGGCCCCCTTCTGTTTATTAAAGCTTTGCTGTCCGGCTATTCGGCTATTTTATTAGATGCGGGTTGTCCGCCGTCATCCGATAAGAAAGCATACAATGTTGGCAGTAGCCCCCGGTGCTTTTCCGGGTGCAAACCGCGGTGGGGTTCCGCGTTCTAATCCAGGGAGATGGTGTGTCTGTGGTGGAGGAGGAATGGGTCGCATTCTAGGAAAATGGATGTGTGTAGTGGCGCTCTCGAGCTGCGCCATGTTCGCCCAGAATCTTCCTGACGCCCCGGCTCCCAAACCCACCCCGGCCGGGCAGTTCCCCGAAGACGCGCCTCCAGCCGCCAGGAATGATCGGCCGGCAGAGCAACCGGCTGCAGTTTCCACCCCCGCTCCCAGCCCGACTCCGGCACAACCGGCGAGAATTCAGGGTCTTTCCACTGACAAAAAAGAATTGCCGCTCTTCACCATCCACACCAATTTCGTGGTGCTTCCCGTGATCGTGAAAGACAATTCCGGCCGGCTGATTTCCGGGCTCAACTGGCAGGATTTCACCGTCTATGAAGATGGCACGCCGCAAAAGCTCTCTTTTTTCACCAGCGATTCCCTGCCTCTTTCCGCGGCCATCGTGGTGGATACCGATCTGCCCGCGCCGACCATGAAGAAGGTGAACGACTCCCTTCCCGCCCTGGTAGGCGCTTTCAGCGAATACGATGAAGTAGCGCTCTACAGCTACAGCCACACGGTTTCACAGGTTTCCGGCTACACCGGCGCCGCTAATCTTCCCACTGCCACGCTGGCCCGGCTGAAGCGGCCCGGCCGTGAGGGCGGGCCTCCACAGGTGTTTGGACCGCTGGCCGGCCCCCCCAGTATCAACGGCCATCCGGTCACCGATCCTAACGCGCAGGTGGGCACCGCTATCGGAGCCTCAGGAATTCCCAACCCGGTTTCTGAATCCTGGGTTCTCAACGATGCCATTCTGCGGGCGGCGCAGGATCTGGGCCGCCGCGACCGGGCGCGGCGCAAGATCATCTTTGTGATCAGTGACGGCCGCGAACTCGGCAGCAAGGCCGGCCTGGATGAAGTGAGAAAGGTTTTGCTCACTTACAACATCGCCGTGTTCGCCGTTGGCGTGGACGTGGCCGCTACGCCGATCTACGACAAGCTTAATCGCCCGCGCGTACCCGGATTCGGCTACCAGAACATCCTGCCCCGGTACGTGGTGGATACCGGCGGCGAAGCCTACAACGCCTTCGACCGGAACACGATTGAGCAATCGTACTCGCGCATCACCGACTTAGCGCGTAATCAGTACACTCTGGGGTACAACGCCGCGCTGAACGCGGCCGGCGCCTGCCGGACCATCGATGTTCACGTGCACCGGCCCAACCTGAACGTGCGGGCCAAGCAGGCCTACTGCCCGCTTCCCCCTTCGCCGCGAGCTGGTGGACAGTAAAACGGTACTTCGGTGACGCCCGGTGCTTCCTCTGTCACGGGCACGGGGCACGAAGCAAGGTACAATCCTTAGCATCCAGCTTTGATGTGATATAAGAAAGTCTTTCGGCACACCAATATTCGGAACGGGGCCGGCGGCGCGTCGATCCGGGTGCGAGGAGAGTCTTGAGCTTTATCAACTTTGCGGCTCGCGAAATTAACTGCAAAATCGTCTATTACGGCGCCGGGTTGGGCGGTAAGACAACGAATTTACAGTTCATTTTCGATAAGACGGCCGACAAGCAGAAAAGCAAGATGATCTCCCTGGCCACGGAAACCGATCGCACCTTGTTCTTCGATTTTCTTCCTCTCGACCTGGGAACCGTTCGCGGCTTTCGCACCCGCTTTCACCTTTACACGGTCCCCGGACAGGTCTTCTACGATGCCAGCCGCAAGCTCATCCTGCGCGGCGTGGACGGCGTGGTCTTTGTCGCCGACTCGCAGGAGGAGCGCCTCGACGCCAACATGGAAGCGCTGGAAAACCTGCAGGAAAACCTCAAAGAACACGGCTACGATTTCAAGAAAATTCCCTACGTTCTCCAGCTCAATAAGCGCGACCTGCCCAACATTCTTCCGGTGGAGGATCTGAAGCGCGAATTGACCCGCAAAGGCGAGCCTGCTTTGGAAGCGGTAGCCTTCCAGGGGAAAGGCGTATTCGAGACGCTGAAAGAGGTCGCCCGCCAGGTGCTGGTGGAGCTGAAGAAGGGGTAGCCTTATGATCCCGAGCGCAACGAGGGACCTCTGCCCCCTGGAGAGAGATTCCGGGAAAAGAATCACCCTTTTCGCTCTGGCTCCCTAGCCTGAAAAGCAAGAATGGCAGCTTTTCTCGAAGCTGCCATCAGATTGCAGGGTTCCCTCGGCACTCAAGGGATTTCAAAAAACTACTTATGATCCAGTAGCGGCGCGATAGTCCCGAAGTCCCTCGACTTTGAGGCTCCGCGTCCGGCGCGCGCGCTCAGCGACTGGGCCGAGGCCGGGTTTCCGTATTTCTCGAGAAGCACCGGAACCAGAGCGCCCTCTGCTTCTTTGGTGAACATCATCTGCTCCGCTTTGCGGTCGATGCGGATGAAATCGCCCAGTTTGATCTGCCCGGTTGCCACAAGGTTGGCCAGCGGGAAAACGATGTTCTTCTCGATGGCCCGCTTCAAATGCCGGGCTCCGTACTTGGGGTCGGTGCCTTCCTTTAAGAGGAATGCTTTCACCGGCGCGGTGCAGCTGAAGACGAATTGATTGTTGCCGGTAGCCTGCAGGATCCGCTGCTGCACCATTCCCAGTTCAATTTCCAGGATCTGTTCCAGATGCTCCGACTTGAGGGTCTTGAAGACCACGATCTTGTCGATCCGGTTCATGAACTCGGGGGAGAATTTGCGCCGCGCCGCCTCCTGCGCCGTGCGCGTAATCTTCTCGTCCAGGCGCGGATCAAGTTGTTGCTCCAGCGCCTTGGGCTTGGCGAAGCCCATGCCGCCGCTCAGGATGTCATTCATCTCGCCGGCGCCCAGGTTCGAGGTGAGTACGATCAGGCACTGCGAGAGGTCCACGCGCCGGTTATCGCCCAGGGTCAGGGTGGCCTTGTCGAGGATGCCGAGAAGCAGCTGCCACAGGGCGTCACTGGCTTTCTCGATCTCGTCGAAAAGCAGCAGCGTGAGCTTGATCTTCTCGGTGTGCCACTGATTCAGAGCTTCCTGGGTAAGCAGAGGATGGGTCTCACGGTGTCCCAGGTAGCCCGGGGGCGATCCGATCAATTTCGCGATCTCATGGCTGTGCTGGAACTCTGCGCAGTCGATCTTCACCGCGGCGCGGGCGTCGCCGAAGAGGGTTTCCGCCATGGCCTCGACCACTCGGGTCTTGCCGGATCCGGTTGGGCCAAGGAAGAGCAAGTTGCCCACGGGACGACCGGGGGCATTCAGCCCTGCCAGGTACATCTGGTAGATTTCCACAACTTTATCAACGGCGATGTCCTGGCCGACGATCTTCCGCCGCAGAGCGCCTTCAAAATCCTGGGCATCGGTGCTGCGACGGGTTGGATCGAGTGCAGTATTAAGACCGGTCCTCATAAACGCTTTCCCCCTCCGGGGCCCTTCCACCGGAAGGTTACGGATTGTGAGATGGAAAGGTTTGCCTCAGAGTTGTCACTCCTAAGCCAAGTTACTCTTTCCCCATCCGCCGAAGACTTAGATGCGAGTTAATGACCAAAGGCCACGCACCTCAAGTGCTCGTTGTGAGCATCTGGTGAATGTTATGATCCGAGCTGCCCTTGGAAGCGAACCCCATGCCACCAAAGAAGTTTAGATTCCTCTCCTCCGCCCTTTTAGCAACCGTCGCCGTCATTCTTTCGGCAGTGCTTTTTGTCCGACACTGGCATTTGTTGTCGCAAGCGCGTGTTTCCGCCGCCCAGAATTCGGCGGCCGCTTCCAGCCCCGAGCCCGCGGCCGCACAGCTGCCTCCGGGCACCATCACTTTCACCGCCAAGGCCACCACGACCGCTATTTTTCTGGCGCGCAAGAACCTGACTGAGTCGTCATTCATGACCGTGGCGGAGTTCGAAGACGCCATTCGCAAGGCCAATGGTGGCAAGGCCACATTCCAGCGTGGAGAGACTGCGCTGATTCCCGGCATGGAGCCCCAGCCGGTTGTGGAAAAAAGCCGTCCCTTCGCGAAGGACACTGAGATTCGGGCCGTCTACCTGACGGGCACAACGGCGGGCAGCGCCAAGGGCATCGAACTGATCCGGCGCTGGCATGAAGCCGGCGGCAACGCCGTGGTATTCGATATTAAAGACAGCGACGGCGGCATTAACGTTCCTTTTGTTCATCCGCTGGAGCGGAAGAACCAGTACCACCCCATCAGCAACCTGCCCAAGTTCGTACGCTTCATTCACTCGCTGGATATGCACGCCATCGCCCGCCAGGCGCTGTTCCGCGATGACAATATCGCCAAGAACCACGGCGCACTGGCCGTACAGTCGCGCAGCCTGCATCAGCCATGGCGTGAAAACGGCAAGCTGGTCTGGGCCGATTCCTCTAATAAAGAAGTTCAGGACTACAACCTGGCTCTGGCGAAGTACGTAGCCGGGTCAGGAGCTGACGAGATCCAGTTCGACTACGTGCGCTTCCCTGCTGAAGGCAACCAGGGCGATGCCCAGTTCACCTTCGAGAAAGATCCCAAGCTGCAGCGTGCGGACGTGATCGCCAATTTCCTCGATCGCGCTTACAGCGAGCTCCATCCCATGGGCGTGCTGGTCTCGTTAGACGTGTTCGGCATCATGGCATGGCAGCGGCAGGTGGACCTGCGCCATACCGGCCAGGACATCGTGAAAATGGCGCAGCACTGTGACGTGATCTCGCCCATGATTTATCCCTCGCACTTCTTCGGTATGGACAACTACAAGGTTCCCGGCGATGCTCCCGAACACTTCATCGGGATGTCCATGGACCGCTTTGTGAAGATCACCGCCGGCTCGGGAGTGGTGTTGCGTCCCTGGCTGCAGGCCTTCCGCTGGCGCACTCCTTCTTATTCTCCCGAATACATTCTGAAACAGGTCAGCACTGCCAAGCAGCACGGTGGCGACGGCTTCCTGTTCTGGAATGCGGGCAACGACTACTCTAAGCCGTTTGCCGCCATGCCGGTCATGATGGCCCACCCTCAGACCTACCTGTGGACTCCGCCGACCGTAGTAGCCAAGAACGGCCCGGCGCCTATAGAGCAGGGCAAGGAAGCTGATACTAAGGACAAAGGCGCAAGAGATCAAGACGTCAAAGACAAGGACAAAGACGTTAAGGAAAAAGACGCCAAAGGTAAGGATAAAGAGCAGTCCGCCGCTAACGGCGACCGCCGCTGATCCTTTTTTCTTCCCGAAAAGGCTTTACTCTCAGCGATTAAGGACAAAAGTCCTCGTTCTCTGCATTTTTTATCGGGGCCAGAAAAAATATTCATCAAACCTACTCTGTCCGGCGAAAATTTCGTCGGATATAATGTGCCGTTCGCCCTTAAAACGCTATCTAACAAATCCGAGGGCGGTTTGTCCGTTTGATTTGGGAATTTAGCGCGGAAGTTCCGGTTGGTTCAGGCGGGAATAGCAAATCTGCGACCTAAGGAGCCGGCATGGCCATTCAAGCGACCGAGAAGATCTGGCATCAGGGCAAGCTCATTCCCTGGAACGACGCACAAATTCATGTAATGTCCCACGTGGTGAACTACGGTTCCAGCGTGTTTGAGGGCATTCGTTGCTATGCCCATCCCGATGGGCCCGCCATCTTCCGGCTTCGCGAACACATGCAGCGCCTGATCGACTCCGCCAAGATCTACCGCATCGAGATCGATTATTCCCTCGACCAGCTTTGTGAGGCGGCCGTCGAGCTGGTCGGCGTCAACGGCGTCTGGCCCTGCTACCTGCGACCCATCGTGATCCGCGGGTACGGAGAAGCCGGGGTGAACCCCTTCAATTCGCCGATCGAGGTCTACATGGTGAACTATCCCTGGGGTAAGTACCTGGGGACGGGGAAAGCCAGCGATGGGATTGAAGCGTGCGTCTCATCGTGGTCGCGCATTGCGCCCAACACCCTGCCGGCCATGTCCAAATCCGGCGCCAACTACATGAATTCGCAGCTGATCAAGATGGAAGCCATCGTGAACGGCTACGTGGAAGGCATTGCGCTGGATGTGAACGGCTATGTCAGCGAGGCCTCCGGCGCCAACCTGTTTATCGTGCGCAAGGGCAAAATGCTGACGCCGCCGCTGGGCAATTCGGTGCTCCCGGGCATCACCCGCGACGCCATTGTGGCCCTGGCGGAGGACATCGGCGTACCCGTGGTCGAACAGATGATTCCCCGCGAGATGCTCTATATTGCCGACGAGGTCTTCTTCTGCGGTACAGCGTCAGAGATTACTCCCATCAGCTCCATCGACAAGATCAACGTCAACAACGGCATCACCGGGCCGGTCACGCTGGCCTTGCAGCGCGAGTTCTTCGGTATCGTCAACGGCACCATGAAAGACCGCCACAACTGGTTCACCAGGGTGCCGGTGAAGAACCACTCCAAGCAGCCGGTGGGAGTCTAGCCCGATTCAGCTGATTTGCGTGCGTTCCACTCTTCGCGGGTGATTTCCCACAACTCTGCGGGAAGACGTCCCGATACGTAGTCGCGTTCCATCGTGGCCACCACTCTCATACCCTGTTTCTCCGATATTCTTCTAGATGCCACATTGGCCACCGCCTTGGGCGCACGCAACAGAGGGAATTTGAGAACGTTGAACCAATAATCGGTGACCGCATCACACGCCTCGGTCATCAAGCCTCGTCTCTGGTACTGCGGAGCAATCCAGAAGCCGCGATTGTCGGTTTCATTGCAGTTCAGGCTGATGCTTCCGATCACCTGCCCCGGCTTGGTTTTCAACCTCAAGGTCCAATACCAGGCATTGCCGCGCTCGACCTCCGGCAGGGCGGTCTCCTTATAAAACCGATGAGCTGTGCCCCGCGGATAAGGCCAGGGAACATGGTTCGCCAGCAGGCGCACGATCTCCCATTGCGGAAAAAGAAGCTCAACCTGGTCGGCATCCCCCAACTCCAGAGGACGCAACAGGAGCCGCGCTGTTTCCAGCGGAGGGGTCATGATTCAGGATAGCAAAACGATTATCCCGCTTTGGCTTTCGGCTTAGTTTCCGGTTCGGCGGTGGCGGTATCGGTGATCAAGCGCGCACCCTGGTTGTACGTGATATAGGCCCAGGCCCATTCCATCATCACCAGAATGCGGTTGCGGAAGCCGATCAGGAAGAGAACGTGGATGAAGAGCCATGCCAGCCAGGCCAGGTATCCCGAGAAGTGCAGCCGGCCCAGGTCGGCGACAGCATGGGAGCGGCCGATGGTGGCGAGCGATCCTTTGTCGAGATAGACAAAAGTTTCCCTCGGCTTACCGGCGACCGAGCGCCGAATCTGACGGGCGGCAAACTTTCCCATCTGAATCGCGGCCGGAGCCACGCCGGGAACGGTCTTCACTTCATCGATCACGGCGCCGTCTCGTTTGCGCAGTTTCACTGCCGCCAGGTCGCCCACGACAAACACTTCAGGATGCCCGGGGACGGTTAGATCCGGCTCAACAACGACGCGGCCCGCGCGATCGGTGGCAACGCCCAGCATTCTGCCCAGGGGCGAAGCCGAGACACCGGCGCCCCACAGGATGACCGCGGCAGGGATCTTGTCTTTGCCTGCCGTCACCATTCCCGGCTCCACGCCGGTGACCATGGCCTTGGTGTGGACCTCAACGCCCATCTGCGTCAGCTGCTTTTCCGCGCTGGCGGAAAGGTCCTCAGGATAGGCGGGCAGCACTCGCGAGCCGCCCTCCAACAGGATGATTCGCGACTTCGCGGGATCGATGGCGCGAAAATCCCGCTCCATGTAGCGCTTGGAAATGTCGGCAATGGCGCCGGCCAGTTCCACGCCCGTCGGGCCGGCGCCGATGACCACAAAATTCAGCGGCGGGCTTGGCCGCCCCCCCACCACCTCGCGCTCAGCCGTCTCAAAGGCCAGCAGCACGCGGCGGCGTATCTCGAGGGCGTCCTCGATGGTCTTGAGCCCGGGCGCAATCTCCGCCCACTCCGGATGCCCGAAATACGCGTGGGTCGCGCCCGAGGCGACGATCAGGTAGTCGTAGGGCAGATCCAGCCCGTCGATCTTCACCAGGCGCCTCTCCAGGTCAAAGCCTGTGACCTCGCCTAAGAGGACTTCCTCATTCCGTGCGCCGCGCAGGACCGTCCGGACGGGCGAAGCAATCTCCGCCGGCGACAGCACCGCCAGCGCCACCTGGTAGAGAAGTGGCTGAAAAGTATGGTGGTTCTTACGATCGACCAGGGTCACCCTCAGGGGTTTACCGGAGAGCGCCTTGGCGGCGTTAATGCCCGCAAAACCCGCCCCGATGATGACTAGTCTGGGTCGTTCAAGGTCTTGTGCCATCGGTAACATTGTAGCCCTCCTAAAACCACCGTACACTCTTGATGGCAAAAGCTTTGTGGCCAGGGCTGGGAAGCGCTTCCCAGGCCCGGCATCGGGTGCGATGCAGTATCGCCGGACCGGCTCGTAACCGTGACGAGCACAGTTAACAGCCCACTTCTGCCGAAGAGTCTCATATGCATATAGATGATTTGCTGCGAATTGCGATGGAGCGGAAAGCTTCCGACCTTCACTTAAAGGTTGGCAACTACCCCCATGTGCGCGTTGATGGCGAGCTGGTGCCGCTGACCGACCAACCGCGCATCTCCGCCGAAGACATGCTGAACATGGCCTTCAGCATGATGTCCAACCGCCAAAAGCAAAAGTTCAAAGAATCGGCGGAACTGGATATGGCCTACGGCGTGGCCGGCCTGGGCCGCTTCCGTGTCAACGTCTTTCAGCAGCGCGGCAACGTGGGACTGGTGCTGCGTGTGATTCCCACCAAGATCCGCGCTCTCGAAGAGCTGTACCTGCCCAAGGTGATCGAGCACATCTGCGACGAAGCCCGCGGGATGGTGCTGGTCACCGGCGTCACCGGTTCAGGTAAATCGACCACCCTGGCGGCCATGCTCGACCGCATCAACTCCGGCAGGCCGGAACACATCATCACCATCGAAGATCCCATCGAATTCCTGCACCGCGATAAAAAGGGGTTCGTCAACCAGCGCGAGGTCGAAGTAGATACGCCGTCATTCGCTTCCGCGCTGCGCGCCAGCCTGCGCCAGGACCCGGACGTGATCCTGGTGGGCGAAATGCGCGACCTGGAAACCATCTCCACTGCGCTGCACGCCGCCGAAACCGGCCACCTGGTCTTCTCCACACTGCACACGCTCGACGCCGTGGAGACCATCAACCGCATCATCGCCGTCTTTCCGCCGCCGGAACAGAAGCAGGTCCGCATGCAGTTGGGCGCAACCCTGCGCGCCGTGGTCAGCCAGCGCCTGGTGCGCCGCTCTGACGGAGCCGGCCGCGTGCCCGCCTGTGAAGTTCTGATTTCAACCGCGTTTGTGCGCGAGTGCATCATGACGCCGGAAAAGACCCGGCTGATTCACGAAGCCATCGGCGCGGGCACTTCCCAGTACGGCATGCAGACTTTTGACCAGTCGCTCTATGACCTGTTCACACAGGGTCTGATCAGCTACGAAACCGCCCTGGAAAACGCCAGCAATCCCGACGACTTCAAGCTCAAGGTGCAGGGCATCCATTCCACCGCCGATGCCGCCCGCGAGCAGATGGAGCAGAGCAACTTCGGCGCTGGGAGGGCGTAAACCCACCACAGAGGAACGGAGACACAGAGAAAATCAGGGTCAAGAAAGAGGCGCCTTTCGAGGCGCCTCTTTTTATTCATTGTTGCTGGAAGGCAGGACTCTGATCTTTTGCTATCCTTCGGAACGGTGGCCTTCAAGAAACCCAGCCAGACCTGCGATGAGAACGTTCTGTACGACTACGCTATCGGAGCGCTCGGCCGCAAGATGCGAACGGTGGCGGAGCTCAAACGGCTTCTGCGCAACCGCTGCCGCGACGAGGAAGTGATCGGCTCGGTGATCAGCCGGCTCAAGGACCACAAGTACCTGAGCGATTCCGCTTACGCGGCTGCTTACTCTGCCTTCCGCCGCGACAACCAGAAGTTTGGTCGACGGCGCGTGATTACCGACCTCAAAACCAAGGGAGTACACGGAGAGGTGATCGAGAAGGCCATAGACGAAGCTTACACCGGCGTGGACGAACTTGAGCTGGCGCGATCTTTCCTGAAACGCAAACGCATCGGCCGCCCGGCTGACAATCGCGCTGCCGCCCGCATCTTTCGCGCCCTGCTGCGCGCGGGGTTCGGCGTTTCCACTTCCATCAAGGTCTTAAAGAACTGGAAGGTGGAGGACGAAGTAATTTCAGCGCTGGAAGAGGAAGCCGGATCCTGATCAGTGCACGCGCATGGCTTGCGGCGGAGCCGAAGCGCCGGTGAAGAAGGCGGCAATCACCCAGAACTTGGAAACTTTGTCTCCGGGATCGCTGCGGAAGCACAGGCCAATGCTCATGCGGCGCAGGGTAAAGTCGCCCGCGGCTTTCTCCAGGGTTGGAGGCAGTTCACCCGGCTCAGAGGCGGTAAAGATGGTGGCTTGGGTCGCTCCGGGAAGCATCCCCAGCACTGATTTGGGTTCAGTCCGGCCGGAACAGGCGGCGTGGTCGAGCTGAGGATCGGAGTAGGAAACAATGGGCCCGATGTGGTGACTCTTGCGCGCCTGGTTAAAGGCAGTCAGCACGGCACTGCGAAACTGGTCTTCGGAGTAGACCGGCACCACGTGCGCGAAATCCTCGGTGACGTACATGTCGTTGTTGACCGACGTGATGGCCACGCCCACGGCGTTGTATTCGGGATTCAGGATATTGGCGCGATGTCCGGGAGAGCTCATCAGCGCAAGGTGCGCTTCCTGGGGATCGCCGGCGACGGCCACGTTTTCGGCCAGCGCGTTGAAGCGGGCTCCGGTGGCGCCGACGCGCTCGGTCAGCTCCGGCTCACCGGGAAACCGGTGCGAGAGATCGCCGTGGCTGGCGAGCTTGCGCGAGTGGGCCTGGGCAGCCTGCGCCAGCTGCGCATTCCACTCGAATAGCGGCAGGCCGGCGTGCTGGCGCTCGATGTTGAGCAGCTTCAGCATCTGCTGCTCGGCCGCAGGCGCAGGAGGAGCCTGGGCCGCGCCGGTCAAGGCCAGCGCCTGAAACATGATGGCGATGATGACCCGTTGCATCTCTGTCTGGATTGTAATCCAGAGCTCGGCCGTGGTTGCGCTGACTTCGGTAACCGCTCAGCGGCGGGCCAGATACGAAATCGCGGCCGTTACCGCGCCGCCCGCCAGCGCCAGGGTGAAGAAATACTTGAAAAACTCCAGCCCTAGCACTACTCCCACGGCGCAGGCGAGAATGCCCAGCAGGCCGACAAAGCCTTCACACCCCGGGCCGAACTCGCGTTTCCACCGATGCCAGCGACGGTCTTGCAAGAGCATGGCACACCTCCGCAGGTTTGCAAATCGGTATCGCTCAGCCCGCAAAGAACGAACTAGTTTCCGTGCCGCGACTTCAGCTCGCCCAAAATGCGGTTGATCTCGTCTTCCTTCTCGAGCTGGGCGAAGCGGGCTTCCACGGTGGCGCCATCTTCTTCCAGCAGCTCCGTCTTGGCCCGGCCGATAGCCTCCTGGCGAGTTACCTTGTTCTTCATGCGGTCGAAGGTGGCGGAGTGATCGGGTGAGGCCGCACTGCTGCGGGCGTCGGCGGCTTTGTCCAGCGTGCGCGCCCGCCGGCTCTGGGCCATGAGCATCTCGCTTTTGGAAAGCGCCTCTTCCAGCTTTTGCTGCAGCTTGTGCAGGGCCGTCTTCAGGGTTTCCACCTGCGACCTCTGGTCGGCCACCTGCTGTCCGAAGCTCTCTGTCAGCTGCTTGTAATGGAGCGAGCGCTCGATGGCCGCGCGTGCCAGGTCGTCCTGCTTTTTGTTGACGGCCAGTTCGGCCTTGCGCGTCCAGTCGGCGATCTTCTCTTCGTTCTCTTTCTGCTTCTTTTCCAGAAGATGCTGGTCGGCGATGGCGATGGCCACCTGCGTCTTCACCTGAAGCAGCTGGTTCTCCATGTCCAGGATCACCTGTTTGATCATGATCTCGGGGTGCTCCGCCTTGTCAATCAGATCGTTCAGATTGGCTCGAATTAAAGTTGTAACTCGCTCCAGTAGTGCCATAACTTCCTCCCAATTCTTTTGCTTCTTTGCTTCCGACTTGCGTTTAAAAAACTATTGCCGCTGATAAGCCAGCATCTGCGTGGTCAAAAAAACGGCGATCCCGGCAAACAGAGCGATCAGCGGCAGATAAATCCACAGCGGCTGGAAAGGCGTCCCCTGCGCGTTGTAACTGATGACCTGCCAGAAAGCGGAGACCAGCACGATGTTCACCGCCAGCAGAATCAGCCCGCCGAGTCCCCCAGCACTGCCCCACCGCAGAACCGCCCACGATGCCAGCGCTGCTTCGCCCAGCACAGCCAGCAACACGATGGCCGCCAGGTCTCCCCGGCTGCTCCAGCCGTTGGGCTCCATGCGAATGTTGAAATGCACGGCCACTCGTTCCGGCAGCCGGTTCCAGGAGACGAACAGCTTTAGCAGCAAGGCGCCGGTCAGCGACCAGATGACAGGAAGAGCTAATCTGGCCTTCATGACCGAGCCTCCTGGCCGGAGTGCCTTCCCGGTCCCAGAAGCCGCCGGCTGCGCACTGCACCGGCGGCCAAGCCGATCGCCACGCCCAGGCCAAGCCACAGAATCCATTTGCCCAGGAAAGCTCCAGCGACCACGCCCAGCACCGCACCCAGAATGATTCCCACCGCGGAAATTTTCCTTTTCATGGCGTTCACCTGCGCACCACGCTCCGGTTATGACTTGCCCGCAGCTTTTCCCTTGCCGGTATCGGGGGATCCATCGGTCACCGCCGGCTTTGGGGCTTTGTCTCCGATCAGGCGCACCTTGGAGAGAAGATCCGTGATGCTCATCCCGGAGAGCGATTCAAACAGCGCCGGAACCTGGGCAGCGATCTGCGCCATGTCGCCGGTGATCTTGCTGGCGCCGGTAGAGCTGCCGTTGCCGGTGGACACGATGGTGATCTTGTCCACGTTGGACAGCGGCTGCGCCATGGCGCGAACTACTTCGGGCAGGCTGGTGATCAGCTTGTCTACCACCGCGGCCTGGTTGTATTCCTGGTAGGCCTCAGCCTTGATGTTCATGGCCCTGGCTTCAGCCTCGCCCTTCTTGAAGATGATGTCGGCTTCGGCCTCGCCCTGCACGCGAATGGCATTGGCTTTGCCCTCGGCTTCGGCGATCAGGCGCTGTCTCTCGGCGTCGGCCAGGTTCAGAATGCGCTGTTTCTCGATCTCCGCCTGCTTGAGCACGGTAGCGATCAGCTCGTTCTGATGGCGGGCGATCTCGGCTTCCTGCACCTTGGTCTGCTGTTCTCTTTCGATCAGCTGCACCTTTACCTGTTCAGTGATCACCTGTTGTTGCTGGATGTTGGTTTGGATCTCGT
Organism: Candidatus Angelobacter sp.; assembly: GCA_035307585.1. Classification (GTDB taxonomy): domain Bacteria; phylum Acidobacteriota; class Terriglobia; order Terriglobales; family Acidobacteriaceae; genus Angelobacter. The sequence goes on along the minus strand of DATGHX010000063.1, from coordinate 26,766 downwards.
AAGCCTTGTCCGCCTGCGCCTGCTGCTTCTTGACCATCTCGGCGAAAGTGGCGCGCTTGATCTCAAGATCGCGCTGCGCTTCGGACTGTTTGGCCAGAGACAGGGTTTCGGCGAGCACGCGCTCCTGGTCCGCCTGGGCCTTGGCAATGGCTGAGGCTCTCATTGCTTCCGCACGTTTGATCGCTGTGTCGCGGTCCGCTTCCGCCGCCGCGACATCGGCGTCGCGCTTAATGCGGGCAACGTCCGGGCGGCCCATGTTGGCGATGTATTCGTTCTTGTCCCGGACCTCTTTGATGGTGAAGGAGATTACTTCCAGCCCCATCTTGCTCATATCGTCCGCGCAAGTGGAGCGCATGCGGTCGGCCACCATCTCCGGTTCCTTTACGATCTGCTCCACCGTAAGCTGTCCGATGATGCCGCGCAGGTGGCCTTCCATCACCAGGCGGATCAGGCCTTCGCGCTCATCCGGCGTTTTCGTCAGGAACTGCTCCGACGCGGTCTTGATCGAAATTGGATCGGACTTCACCTTGATCTGGGCTACGGCCTCCACCGTCACCGCTACGCCCTGGTTGGTGTAAAGGTCCTGTTGCGGAGCGACGTCGAAGGACATCAGCTCCAGAGACAACAGGCGGTACATTTCGATCATGGGCAGGATGACCGTGCCTCGTCCGATCACGATTCGCGTACCGCGAAAGCCGTATACCACCAGCGCTTCATGCGGTCCGGCCTTGCGAAATAGCCTGGCAAACATGGCGAACGCCAGCATGACGCCCACCAGCGCCAGCCCAACAATGACCCACACAGCAACATTCCCCCCCTGCAGCATGATCCCCTCCTTGAAGGTTGCTAAACTTTCGTGTCTTCCTGCGGCATGCTTGCCACGGAGTTTTCCAGCTCATCCCACTTCTGCACGTAAGCGACGCCACGCTCGTATCGTGTAACCAGAACTTCCTCGCCCTTGGCGAACGCATCCGCTCTCTCGCCACGCGCTGCGCAGGTTTTGCGAACTCCCTCCTGCGCGAAAATAATCTCTCCCGTGCCTCCGCTGCGGATCGCACTGCTGACCCGGCCCAGCACGCCGACCATTTCATAGTCGAGCGGATTGAGATCGCGCTCGTTGGCCATGAGCACCTTGGCCACAAACCAGAAAACAGTCGTGGCGCCTACCAGTCCGGCAGCCGACGCCAATACCAGCCCGGTAAAGAGCCAAATGTGGCGATAATGCTCCAGCAGATAACCGGCGCCGCCAAACCAAGTCAGGAACGCGGCCAGGGTCATGGGATTGAAGAACGGAAAATGCGCACCCGACCCATGGCCCGGTCCGTGAGCACCAGCGGTTCCACGCGCCCCGGCTGCTCCGGCTCCGTGCCCCAACGTCGGCGTGTGTACCTGGCCGGGAAAGTGAAAATGAAAATGCAGCGTGCCGCTCAGAAACGAGAGGGCGGTAAAGGCAAAGCCGACTACGAAACAAACCAGATAGAAGAGTTCCCAGTTCATATCAAGCCTCGCTCATCTCGGGCAGGCTTACGCCGGCCTGAGGCCGCAGTACATTCAAGAGACGTTCCGCCAGCTCCGGCGTCTCCAGGATCGCATCGATCAGGACCAGGCAGCGCCGGGAATCGGCATGCTTGGCCACATTCAACAGCGCCCGGCTGACTGCAGGGTCGTCGCGAAACCGCTCCGCACCCTGGATCAGCCAGAGATCCAATTTGTCCTCTGCACTACTGACGTCCGACAACAGCTCGGTATGAAACCCCTTGGGATCGTCCACCAGATATCCGGGGTGGACCTTGAAAAATTTCGCCAGCAGCAGCCGCGTCTTGTTGGTCAGGTGCGGCCGCGAGCCGTTTTCAATCTGCGAGAGGTAGGACTGGCTGATCTTCTGTTTCAACTCGCGGGTCATGGCGCGGACGACTTCCTGTTGCGTCATGTCGCGCCCCAGACCGCGGAGATTGCCTTCCACCAGCCGCAGATAGCGTAATTTTTCGCCGAGCGTCATATTGCAAATCGCGATAATGTTATTTCGATTTGTAATATTCTGTCAAGAAAAATCGACGGCTCGGCAGCCATGGACTAAACTATTGCCCGTCAGCTATTTACGCATTCAATCGAGAAGGCGCTACTTCCCTTTTTTGGGTGTGTGCATTCGGCTTCGGAAGCGAAGCAGCTATTTGACGCCGCTGGGATGCGGACCGCCTGGGCTGTAGTTCGAATAATTAATTGTTCAGCACCTCGGTCCGTCCTCGACCTGGCGTAGTGACGGTTTGCGCCAGGGCGGAGATTGCCGCCACTAGTAGAAGTCCAACTCACGAACCCGGGACAATTCGCATTTCACGGCCTAGAAGGTGAACCTGGCCGCCAGTTCGATATTGCGCGAGCCGCCCCCGCCCAGGAAGGGGTTGCCGAGTCCGACATCAGGAGTCGTGGTAGGGGAGAGGAAGCCGGTTCCGGTCAGGCGCGACCCGGATACCACGCCACCGCTCTGGAGAAAATCCACGCCGAAATTTGGCCACAGTGGGTTGGCCAGATTCGGATGGTTGAAGAAGTTATAAATGTTTGCCCGGAGCTGCATGCTGATTCGTTCTGTCAGCTTGGTGTCTTTGGATACGCTGAAGTCAAAATTCTTGTAGTCAGGCCCGACGAAGGCATTACGCCCCAGATTGCCGAAGTGCTGATTGCCGATGCAATTCCCGCCCGCATCCACCGTACACGGAGCAGCGAAGGCGGACAGATTCAGAAGCGTAAGACGGCCATTGGTTCCAGCAAAGGGGTTGCCGATCAGATCGGGACGGCCGAAGAATTCCCCGCTGCCATTAAAGTCACCTTCGAACAGGTAGTTCACGTTGTAGGGTTGGCCGGCAGAGAGCGTCAACACGCCGTCGAGGCTCCATCCTGAACTGATCCACTTCATATCGCCCATGCTCGGCAGCTTATAGGTGTAGGCCCAACTGAAATGTTGGCGCATGTCGAAGTTGGAGCTGGCGCGCTCGAGGTCGGGCCGGAAGCTGTTATCGGGCTGCGTAGCATTGGGGACATAGTCCTGCCCGTCGCTGGCGTTATCGATGGAGTGCGACCAGGTGTAATTCACAGTCGAAGTGAACCCATGCCACTCCCGGAAGCGCAACGAGGTCTGCAGCGCGTTATAGCTGCTGCTGGCGCTGGATTGGAACTGGTTCACGAAGCCCAGAGCCGGGAAGGCATGCGTGCCGGTGGCCGGGTTGAACTGGTTGATGTCCACGTAACGAAAGAGCTTTCGTCCTTGCGAACCCACGTAGCCGACTTGCAGAACCACGTTGCGTGAGAGCTCCTGCTGGATGTTGGCGTTGTAGACGTCAATGTAAGGCGTGCGGATTTTCGGGTCGACAGTAAAGACATCGGTGGCTGCGAAGCTGCCAGGATCGAACACGCGCACACCCGGCTGAAGAACGGCAGCCGGTGAAAAGCTGAAAGTTATGGGATCGGGGCCAACCCCGTTGTAGGCGGGGCCAGAGTTGAACGTATTAAACGGCAACTGGCCGACGAAGAAATCCTGGGAGAAGGCATCGTAATACATGCCCAAACCCGCGCGAAGCACGGTTCGTCCTTTGCCGCTGACATCGTAGGCGACGGTCAAACGGGGTGCGAAATTGTTCAGGTCGCGAGGATAGAGCTGCTTGGTCAGGTTCACGTTCCCGGCCGAGTCCAGCAGACTGAAGCGGTTCTGCTTCTCGCCGATTACCCCAAAATACTCCCAGCGCACGCCGAAGCTGGCAGTCAGGCGGGACGAGAAACGGAAATTATCCTGAGCATACAGCGAGCTGTTGTTCTGAAAGGTCTGGCGTGACGAATTGCCCTGGGCCTGGCGACCGCTGTCGGGTACGCCTGCAATGAAATCGTCGAGGCTGGCGAAGCTCAGTTTGCCGCGATAGCCGCTGTCGAAGAAGCCGTCCACAAAGGTTCTGCGGAACTCGTAACCGAACTTCCAATTATGGCGCCCCTCGGTCCAGGTGAAGTTATCGAAGAACTGCCAGTTGGTGTCGGTGCGGCCGCGCGGAACCGAAGTGTTGGCTCCCAGCGGCGCAAAGCCGGAGACGGCAATCGAAGGCAGCCCGAAGTCCTGGCTGGTGGTGCCCATATTCAGGCCGATGGTCGAGGGATCGAAGGTGCGGTCCTGGGGAAAGAAATTTTCGTGAAAGCGGTTGTAGCCGAAACGGATTTCCGTCAGTAAACGCGGACTGAAGCTGTGCGTGTGCGAGAGCGAAATGATGTTGACGTCGGTCGGCGTGACCGTATTGAACCCAGGCAGCAGCCCGCCGCCTACCAAAGCCAGAGGAAAGCTCTGGTCGCTATTACCGTAATAGTAACGACCGGTAAGGAAATCCTTTTCGCTGAAACGGTGATCGATCTTGGCGATGACGCTGTCGACACGGTTGCTGGCATTGTCCGAAGTAACCAGGTTTTCGCCTCCACCCGGGGCGGTCGGCCAGGGATGGAGAGCCAGCAGCTTGGCGATTACCGGATTCACCACTCCGCCATTGTCCGCGATAGCCTGATTGATATCGGCCTGGCTTGGGACTGTAGCCACAGTCGGAATGCCCACGCCCTCTCGCTGCCCTTCATAGGATACAAACCAGAACGTCTTGTCTTTTTTCAGGGGACCGCCGGCGGAGAAACCGAACTGATTGTTGTGAAATACATTCTGCGGGTTGCCGACCGGGTTAAAAAAGTTACGCGCATCCAGTCCGTTGTTGCGGAAATACTCATACAGCGAACCGTGAAAGCTGTTGGTCCCGGACCTGGTAACTATATTGACGGTTGCGCCGGAATTGCGTCCAAACTCAGCCTCAGTGCTGTTAAGGATCGAAACTTCCTGGAGAGCATCCATGGGCAGGATGGTGGCCGGCGTTCCGAAAACGCCACCCTGATTAATCGCGGGCAGGTTGCGGTAGCCGTCATTCATGTCGGTGCCGTCGAGCAGGTAGTTGTTGGAGCGTCCGCGATTGCCGTTGATGCTGAACAGGCCGAAGGATCCGGGGGAATCAGCTCCGCCCGAGGGATCGCCACCTGAGCCGGGAACCATGACCAGCATTTTGGTGAAATCGCGCCCGTTCACGGGCAGTTCCTGGAACTGCTCAGCGCTGAGTGTCGCGCCAAGGGTGTCTTGAGTGACCTCTACCAAAGGAGATTGTTCGGTAACTACCACAGTCTCTGAAACCTGGCCCGGCGAGAGCTCGACATTGACTTGCTGGCTGGCCGAGACTTCCACTCGCACGTCTTTTACTGCGGCGGGTCGAAAACCTTTGGCTGAGACCGCAACCTGGTAGGTCCCAATCGGCAATTCCGAAACAAAATAATTGCCGGTGGCATCGGTTTGCGTGCTGCGCGTGAAACCTGTTGCTGGATTGGTCACAGTGACGCTTGCTCCGCTGACCACTGCCCCCGTGCTATCTGTGATCGTGCCTTGAACGCCGCCGCGGAAACTCTGCGCGGCCACAGCCAGAGACAAAAGTGCGACAGAAAAGCCCAAACGAATAAGGTTTTTCATGAGATCAGGCCTCGATGCAAAGGTGTTTGTTCCCTATGGGTTGAGGATTATACCTGCTATTCGCGATTCTAATTCGGGAAAATAAAGTGATACTGATCTCGCGGCTTTGAGTTGGGATCAGTGCAGGGACTTCAGATATCTCACCAGCTGCCACAACTGCTGGTCGGGAAGCTTGGACCACGAAGGCATACCGCGGCGGATGTTGCCGTTCACCAGCAGCCAGTGCAGATCGCCTTCTGTCGCCACCGACTGGACTCGCTCCGTGCGCACAGACGGCTTTTTGCCCTTGCCCGACGCGTCATCGCCATGGCACTGCGCGCAGTGTTCGGAGAAAAGCAGACGGCCGGCGGCCACGGCTTCGGGCCGATCATGATAAGGATTGGATTTTTGGCGATCGCGGGCCGGGACATGAGCGAGCCAGTCGCTGCTACCGGCAAACAGGCACAACGCTGGAAGAACGCAAAAGAAGACCAGACTCAGGATGCGCTTCATTTCTTCTGCCCTTCCTGGCTGCGATGGAAGCCCATCTTTTCCAGCACCTGAGCGATCTCGTAGGAAATGCCGAAGCGATAGAGGCGCGACAGGCTGTAGTCGTTCAGGCCAAACTGGGGCGAAAAACTCACGGTGAATCCTGCGGGCGCCGACCAGTTCATCGCCGGGCCGAGGTAATGCGAGGTGTTATGCAGGCCGAAGGTGTAGCGATCACCCAGGCCGCCATACATCTCGATGCCGGCGGCAAAGCGGCGGGCGCAGAAGGCGCACTTCTTCGCGTCCGCGGCGAGCTTGAGCGGACGGCTGGCGGCAAGGGCGTAGCCGAACTCCCAGGGACTGTTGTCGAGATTCTTTTCGGCGATGAAGTTCTCGCTCACATTCCAGCCTTTGAAGTTGCTGCCCAGGATGAGCTTGAGCTCCATCTCGCGCAACTTCTCCGGGCGGGTGAGCGCGTTGGGAGCGAAGAAGTCCGGCACACCATCATGCCCTACGACTTCTTTCAGGCTCTTGTCGGCGCCATTGATATTCTCGAACTCGGCGTAAAGCACGGGATTGATCCAGTGCTCGCGGGCCAGGGGACGAAAACGGTGCTCCCAGCGGAAGCCGGTGAAGACGGTGCTGTCGGCAGCGACGGCGGAGTTGTCAAGGTAGAACTCGGTGGTCCACCAGGCCTTGATTCCGTACTCGAGTTCAGTAGCGTTGCCGAGAAAGCGATTGCCGGAGGGAGGGCGTCCGACAGCGCTGTATGTTTCGATCTCCAGGTTGCCCGGCTCCTCCATCTCGTGCGAATAGGTGACGAAGTAGGGCCGTTCCTGCGCGGAGCAGGCGCGGGTGAGTCCAAGAAGAAGGATAAGCGCGCCGAGAAACCTCGGAGAGATTGTGAGCACTTTGCCAAAAACCGGCAGAAATTTTCCTCAAGTGTAAAGGTGGGATGAGCAACTAAAATGGTAACAGAACTCAGGACTCCTTCGATGCGCGCGACATTGAGGGTGCACAAAGAAAACGGGAGTCGCAATGACCACAAAGCCTGCCCTTGATGTGATTCTAAAAAGATTTGAGAACCCCGACGAAATACGCACTTTTGAGAAAGGCAAGTTTGAGATTGTCCGCATCGGCGGCATGACGATCGGCCGGGCCACTTATGAACCGGGATGGAAATGGTCAGTCCACGTGGGCAAAGCCCAGGGGGCGAAGAGCTGTTCCGTCGAGCACGTGGGCATGGTCATAGCCGGCCGCGGGACGGCAGCCATGGACGATGGCCGGGTCATCGAGATGAAAGCCGGGGATATTTTTTATATCCCGCCCGGGCATGACAGCTGGGTAGTCGGCAATGAGAAGTACATTTCCCTGCACTTTCTCGGCGCTGACGTCTACGCCCAGAAGTAGAAGGCGGGCTGCCGCTTCGGGTGGCTACGGCCGGCTTGCCCGCCGAGCCGCGTGCCCCAGGAGCTGAAGGATCTTCCTGCGTCGAGGATCGCGAGCGGTTTAGAGCGCAGCGACAGAGGAATTAGTGTCCGCCCATGGCTCCCGGTCCACCGCCGCCCGATTTGGGTTTCTTCATGATCAGGATGAGCGGCATGACGGCGATGAACAGCACCGACAAAAGAAAGAAAGCGTCGATGTAGGAGAGCATGGCGGCGTGGCGCTGCACCATGCCGAAGGCGACGGCGTAGGCTTGCTGAGTCGCGGTGGCGGCGTCGGCTCCCTGAGCCATCATTCCTGTTTTGATGGAGCCCAGAAGGGCGACGGAGCCGGGATCATACGGGTTGATGTGCCCACCCAGAACATTGGTGTGGGCCTGGGAGTGGCGGGCGACCAGGGTGATCACGCTGGCAATGCCGATACTGGCGCCGATGTTGCGCATCAGGTTGAACAGGCTGGTGGCGTTTCCCATCTGCTCTTTAGGAATAGGCCCATTGGTGATGGTGGTCAGGGGCACGAACAGCAGGCCCATGGAGGTTCCCTGCATCAGTTGAGGCCAGAAGATGTCCCAGTAACCGGCGTCGAGGCTGAGGCGGGATAGGAGATAGAGGCTGAAGGCGCAGACCACCAGTCCGGCAGCGAGCAGCTTGCGGGCTTCGATCTTGGTCATGAGCATGCCCACAATGGGCATGAACAAAAACGATCCCAGGCCGCGGGGCAGCATGGCCAGCCCGGCCTCCATCGCCGAGTATCCCATGATGGTCTGCAGCCAGACCGGCAGGAGCACAGTGCTGCCGTAGAGAACGAAGCCCAGCACGGTCATCAGAAAAACGCCGGTACTGTAGGTGCCGTTCTTGAAAATCCTGAGATTCACCACGGGATGTTGCACCCGCAGTTCGCGAATGACAAACAAGATCAGGCCGGCGGCACAGAAGAGAAACAGAATGAGAATGAAGTTGGACTGGAACCAGTCCTCTTCCTGGCCCTTGTCGAGCATGATTTGCAGCGCACCGATGCCGACGGCGAGCATTCCAATGCCCCAGTAGTCCACACCTCCTTTTCCGCGGCGAATATAGGGCGGGTCGAAGACGAACAGCGAGATCATGCTGGCAGCGCAGATGCCGACAGGAATGTTGATGTAGAAGAGCCAGCGCCAGCTGTAGCTGTCGGTAACCCAGCCGCCCAGCACCGGTCCCAGCATGGGCGCCACCACAATGCCCAGCGCCCAGAAGGCCATGGCTTTGGCGCGCTTTTCCGGCGGGAAGGCCTCCATCAGGATGGCTTGCGAGAGCGGCTGCAGGCCGCCGCCGGTTGCCCCCTGGAATACGCGGAAGATGATCAGCAGCGGCAGATTGGGCGCGATGCCGCAAAGAAGAGAGAAGACGGTGAAGCCTCCCACCGAAAGCAGCAGCAGGCGCCGCCGTCCAAAGTAGTTGGCCAGCCAGCCGGTGAGAGGAAGAATGATGGCGTTAGAGACCAGATATGAGGTCAGCACCCAGGTGGCTTCGTCGGTGGTGGCGGAGAGGCTGCCGGCAATGTGCGGCAGGGAGACGTTGACCACCGTGGTGTCGAGCACCTCCATGAAAGTGCCCAGCATGACGGCGATGGCGACGATCCAGGGATTAACCTCGGGCTTGGCTTGCTCCGGCATTACTTGAGCATGACGGTCGGCTCAACCGACATACCCGGACGCAGCAGGTGGTTGGGATCCTGGTTCTTGTCAAAACGAATGCGCACCGGCAGCCTCTGCACCACTTTCACATAGTTTCCGGTGGCATTTTCCGGAGGCAGCACGCTGAAGCGGGCGCCGGTGGCGCCGCCGATCGACTCCACAGCTCCGGTGTAGCTACGGCCATACGCATCAACGGTGATAGTCGCCTTTTGTCCGGGGCGCATGTTGCGCAGCTGCGTCTCCTTGAAGTTGGCGGTGACCCAGATATCGTCAAGGTTCACGATGGAGAACAGCGGCTGGCCGGGCTGGATGACCTGGCCGGGTTCGACGTTGCGCTTGCTCAACACGCCGGTCACCGGAGCAAGAATCTTTGTGTACTGAAGATTAAGCTGCGCCTGCTCCAGCGCTGCCTGGTATTTCTGGACGTCGGCATCGGCTGCGCCGGCGCGGGCGCGGGTCATCCGGACTTGCTCCGGGACAGTGTGCGCGGCAGCGGCCTGTGCGCGGGTTTGCGCCGCCTGGCTTTCAGCGTTGGCTTCGCTGGCGACGGACGCATCCAGGGTGGCTTTGGCGGCTGTAGCGGCAGCACGCGCGGCGTCATATTGCTGGCGCGAAATCTCGTCTTTCTGTACCAGCTGCTCGTAGCGCTTCAGATCGTCGGCAGCCTTGGTGTAGTTGGCCTGGGCTTCTTCCACGCGCGCCTGCGCGGCCTGGATGGCGCGATCGGCGGCCTTGACCGCAGCATCAGCGGCGACTAATTGATTGGAGCTGGTGGTGGTGGTGAGGGGAACGCCTACATTAGCGGCGACGGCGCTGGCCTGGGCATTGGCCAAGTCGGCGCGAGCGCGGTCCAGGGCTACCTGGTAGTCCTTGGGGTCCAGTTCCACCAGCAGCTCGCCGGCATGGACCAGTTCGTTATCGTCGTGCAGTACGCGGATGACGGTCCCGGAGACCCGCGCGCTGATGGGATCGATGTGCCCGTCGATCTGGGCGTCGTCGGTGGATTCGCGCACGGCATAGTACCGCCATACCAGGATTCCGCCGACGACCACGACCACTGCCAGAGCGAGCACGAACCATTTGGCCCAGGGGTGCTGGCGAAAGAAGCCTGCAGCACGCTGGCTTCGCGAAGACTTCTCGTCGATGGCGATGGGCTGATCCTCCGCAGAAGCGCGATCGATCTTGGCAATATCCGCCACTTATTTTCCTCCCAAAAAAGCTTTGGTCCGCTGCTCGGCTTCGCCCAGAGCATGGGCCAGCGAGAGCTTGGCGACGTTATCCAGGTACAACGCCTGAATGAGGGTCTCGTTGGCCGTGGCCACGGCTTCCTGCGACTGCACGACTTCCAGGCTGTCGGAAACGCCGGCGCGAAAGCGGTCCTTGGCTTCAGAGAGTTGCTCGCCGGCCAGGGCAATCGACTGCTGGGCCACCGCAACCTGGTCTTCAGCGGTCTTCACATCCAGCAGCGCGGACCGTATCTCAAGCTCCACGCGATTGTGGAGATCCTCGAGTTGCATCTTGTTCTGCCGGAGCGTGGCCTCGGCCCGCTGGACGTCAGCCTTAACGCGTCCTCCCTGGAAAATGGGTATGGTAACGCCGGCGGTTAGATTGTAGATCTCATGCGCGTTTCCGGGGTTGGGCCCGTTGACTCCGACCTGGCCGCCAACCTGCGCTACCGGCATGTGCTCACGACGGGCGGCGGTCAGCTCCAGTTCCGCAGCATGGGTCCGCGCCTCGGCTGCCAGGTATTCGGGCCGGCGCTGGTAGGCGCGAGCCAGAGCCTCATCGAGGTTGAGGGCAGGCAGCGGTGCATAGGGCGATTTGTCAGTCAGCTCGATTTGCTGGGAGACAGGCAATCCGATGGTCCGCGCCAATACCATTTTCTGGTGCTCAAACTGGTTGCGCGCCGCCAGAACGCGCTGCTGCTGTGTCTGCATCTGGACCTGGGCGCGCAGAACATCGATCCCGGCGCTGACTCCGGCCTTCTTCATGTCCTGGGCCTGGGCAAAGACCGCCTGCGCTGTGGCGAGCTGAGCGTTAGCCGTGTCGAAGCGTGAAGCGTTAGCCAGAGCCAGCAGGTATTGATTCCCTACCGCCAGCACCACCAGCTCGCGCGCATCCTGGATGGAATAAACGGCAGCCTTCTGGTTCTCGGCGGCCGCGCGCACGCGGTTCAGCTGGCTGAAATCCCAAACCGTCTGGCTGAAGGCGGCGTGCGCGTCCATCAGGCCAAACGGCCCGACAACGGGCGAAGTCAGACCCGGAGGCAGAGGAATACCGAAGGCCGAGAGGTTGATCTGGTTAACGCTGTCGCTCACGCTGCCGCTGACGTTGGGCAGCAACGCGCTGAGCTCCCGGCGATGTTGCGCGCGGGCCGTCTGATCTTCCTGCTGGGAAAGCAGCAGAGCCAGGTTATGGCGCAAGCCGCGGTCGATGGCGTCGAGTATAGAAATGGAAAGAACGCCAGGCACCGGCTTATCGATCATGGCGCTGCCGTTGAGCGTCTCCAGAGCAGGAGTCTGGGTCAGGTTGAGCGGCGTTGCTGAGGGGGCAGGGGACGATCCGGCGGAACCAGCCGGAAGCTGAGCCTCGGCAATGGTCAGGCACCCGGCCAAGCCCAGCAACAGCGCCGCGCTCTTCATCATTCTGGTTCTCAAAGTCTCTCTTCCGACACGTAAAAGTGTAAAGGCTTCCGTGCGATGCAGATGCGGCTCCCGAGCAAAAAAGGAAAAGCCCCAACCACGGCGTCCACGCAAGAATCACTGAATTAACCGTACGGTTAATTCCCTTAGACTCGCAGAAAAGGCGCAAGGATGCAAGCTTTGTGCCGCAAATGATAAGAGGCGCCGGGAAGCCGGCGCCTCTTTTGGTAAGGATTAAAAATCTGGTTACTGCGGACAGGGCAGCGCGGAGTGCGGCAGCAACGTCTCGTCGGGGAAGCTGAACGCACCGTCGATGGCGTCTGACTTCGCGCCCATCTCGAACCACTGCAGCAGAGGAATGTTCTGCGGGTGGTAGGTGAAATTGAACCCCCCCTCCTTCACCGTGATAGTGGTAGTTGCATTGGCTAACACCTCGATCGGGTCGCCTTCCTCCAGGTTCCCCTGGCAAACCTTGGCGGTGGGCGGTTCTCCGGGGAACTGCCAACTGGGGGTGACGTTGTCGAGGAACGGATCTCCGAAAATTTCGGCAGTTTCGTGCGAGAGAGCCGTCACATCCTGGAACCCGCCGCCAAAGATACCGGGCGAGATCCAGCTTGCATACTGGGTGATCCAGCGCGGCTGCGGCGTCGCGCTGGGGTCGAAGAAGTAAGTATGGAAGCCCAGCACGCAGCAGCCTCCCGGCGTGTTGGGATTGTTCACGTTCAGGCTGAAGAGGTAAGTGTTGGGGAACAGAGTGGCGTTGATCGCGTCGGTCGTGAAGTTGCCAGTATTGATCTCGTTCACTACGAGGTTGTCGAAGAAGAAGTTGAACAGCAGGTTGAGCATGAGCACAAACGTCTGCCCGTCAGCGGCGTGTCCCGTGAAATAGGAGCGCGCCTGGATAATGTTGCCATTCGAAAGTTGGACATTCACAAAGCGGGGCACGGTGATGGTCACGTGGTCCTGTACTGCGGGAATCAAGAGAGTGTGCCATTGGTCGCGCATGATGTGGAAGAACTGAGCGCGGTGAACGGCATCGGCGTACTCTATGCGGTGTCCAGACCGGTAGTCGAGCGGTTCGAAGTTGGGAGACTCCAACGTAAGCGTCTGGAATGGCGCGAACGGAACAACCATGAACACCGATCCGTCCGCGTTCAGCAATTGCAGATCAACGGTGACGGCTGAGAATGGAATCTCTGTGGTTCCGCCTTGCCGGGGATCGTTGCCGACCATTGTCCAGCGGAACAACTTGGTGATCGAGCTGTTTGGTCCGGCTTGGGCGTGAAAAGCGCCGTCAAACGTCGCCAAAGTGTCCAATCCCGCGATCGTCGGCACGTTCGGGCGACGCTCGCCTATATCGAAGCCGTCATCGTTTCCCACCTGGGGCGAGCTGTTGCCGGCCTTTGAGCTCAAGCTCATGTTGAAGCCGCCGCTGACCACAACGCCAGTTTGGGCATCGAAGACCAGCGTGTTGGGCGATCCGCTCTTCACAGATGTAGCAACGATGGGTGCGCGTGCACCGGCATCGGGGCTGCCACCGGCGATGGCGGCGCGGGCAATGGCATCGTCGCCAGCCTGAGCAAAGCTGACGACAGCGCAGAAACAAAGTAGCAGGAACAACAAAGTGGCAAATCGAAATTGCATTACGTTCTCCTGGGAGCAGATTGAGACTTGCAGGGCGCTCAAACAATACACCTACTCTGGATATGCGTAAACGTTCTTTACATGAACTTTCAAAGAAACTTGCTGCGCCGAATAGGCCGCGAAAATCGGGGGGAAACGCAAAAAGATTGCACACTTTTTACGCTGGCGAAAAGAAAGCAACCACATGTCCTTACAAAGCAAACTCTTGCCGATGCTGAGGCATTGCCGTGGGGGTCTTCTTTACAACCAGCAAAAGAGAAGTATGGGGGAAACCTGATCCCACCTTGTTGACAAAAAGTGGCAACTTACCCTATCCCCCTGCAGAAGTCATTTCCTAATACGAGAACAATCACCTGGTTTCGGCGGAAGAGCGCCAAACAGGAAAGCGCCGAAGACTCGGCGCCATGTTGCTCACAGCAAGGAACATTTTCAGTGGCAGGGCTTGCGGGATCCAGTTGACGGCTGCGTGGAAGCAACGGATTCAGGACAACGCCCGCTTCAGCAGCGCGATCTGCCCTCCATGGTAAAGGCTATGCTGCACGATGCCGTGAAACAGGTAATAGAAGTCGTACTGGCGTCCCGGCACGGTTTCCGTGAGACGAGAGTCTCCGAATTGTTCTATAGCGCGCCCAAGCTGGCCGCAAGTCTGAAACATCTTGTTCTTGGCTTCGCTCCACGCCACGGTGCTCGCGTCTTTTACTGGCTCCCAATCTCCGCTGGCCGTTCCCGCCATTTTCGGCATGGCAACGCCATTGGCCGCCTGCAACGCGGCGCGGGTCCAGAATTCAATGTGGAGCACCAGGTCCCAGATGCTGTTGGCGCCCGCGATGGGGCGCGCGTTGGCCTGTTCCGGGGTGACGCCATCGAGTAGTTCTTTCAGCGACGGCCCATGCCAGGCCTTACCTTCAAAAGCGCGGCGAGTTTGATCGGCGATGCGAAGGCATTCGGTATTCATAAAAATATGCGGCTGGCCAAAAAGATGTTTGCCAGCCGCAGATCGATTCACGAATTTGCAATCGAGCTAGACGGTCGCGTATTTCCCGGCCTCCACGATGCGGTTTGCGATCTGCTGGGTGAGAGCGATCACGTTGTAAGGTTCGTACTTGAACAGCCGGCGCAAAATGACCAGCTGCGTCCGCAGCATGTCGCCTTCGGCAACAGCGGCTACAACCTTGCGTGCCGCGGCTTCGATCTGGTCCATGGAGCGGGCCAGGCCGACCTGAGTCATGGCGATCGCGTGCTGCGACCTGGCTTCGCCGTTGCGCTCGATCAGCTTTCGCGTGCGCAGGACTGTGGAATCCATGGCAAAGGTTTCGATCACCATGTCGGCAATCGCACCCAGGATCTCCTGCTGATTCTCCAGATCCATCATGTATTTCTGCGCGGCTGCGCCGGCCAGCATCAAACCGGCTTTCTTGGCGTTGGCCACCAGGGTACGCTCGGCGGCCAGCGGGCCCTCAAACGGCTCGGGCTGCTCGCCGGACATGATCTGGTCGGTGAGTTTCTTGATGGCGGGCATGAGCGCCAGCTGGCCTTTCATGGCCCGCTTGAGCAGCCAGCCGGTGATGATCATGCGGTTGATCTCGTTGGTGCCTTCGAAGATGCGGTTGACGCGCGAATCGCGATACGCGCGCTCCGCCGGGTACTCTTCCACGAAGCCATAACCACCGTAAATCTGCACCGTCTCGTCGACCACATAGTCCAGCATCTCCGATCCGTAGACTTTCAGGATAGAGCACTCGACCGCGTACTCTTCGATGTTCTTGGCAATCTGCTTGTAGACGTCGGCGGCATTCTTGTCGACCTCGGACATGGCGGCGTCAATCATGCCTACCGTGCGGTAGGACATGCATTCGCCGGCGTAGACGCCGACGGCCATGTTGGCCAGCTTTTCCTTGATCAGGCCGAAGTCGGAAAGCGGTTTGCCCCACGCCTTGCGCTGCTTGGCGTAGCCGATGGAGTGATTGAGCGAGTGGCGAGCGCCGCCGACCACGCCCGCGCCCAGTTTGAAGCGCCCGATGTTGAGGGTGTTGAAGGCGATGATGTGCCCCTTGCCGATCTCGCCGAGAAGGTTCTCTTTGGGCACGTGGCAGTCGTTGAGGATGATGGGCGTGGTGGACGAGCCGCGGATGCCCATCTTCTTTTCTTCAGCACCCGACTGGAAGCCGGGGAACTTGCGCTCCACGATGAAGGCGGAGAAATGCTCGCCATCGACCTTGGCAAAGATCACATAGACGTCGGCGAAGCCGCCGTTGGTGATCCACATTTTTTCGCCGTTCAGAATCCACTCCTTGCCGTCGGGCGAGAGCACGGCCTTGGTGCGCGCGTTCATGGCATCGGAGGCCGAGGTGCCTTCCGAGAGCGCGTAAGCAGCGATCAGCTCGCCCGAAGCCAGCTTGGGCAGATACTTGGCCTTCTGCTCCGGCGTGCCGAAGTAGACGATAGGCAGCGTCCCGATGCCCACGTGCCCGCCAAAGCTCACGCTGAAACTTCCGGAGACGGAGATGTGCTCGTTGATCAGCGCGGAGGAGATCTTGTCCATGTCCGAGCCGCCGTACTGCTCCGGAATATCAACATTGGCGATGCCGATCTCGCAGGCCTTGCGGATCAGCGCGCGGGTGACGGAAAAATCTTTGTGCTCGATCTTCTCCACGTTGGGCAGAATCTCATTTTTGGCGAACTCCTGCGTGGTCTGCACGATCTGCTGGTGTTCGTCGCTGAGATCCTCAGGGGTGAAAACCTGGTCAGTGGAATGCTCATCGATGAGAAAGCTTCCGCCCACCAGCTTGGTTTTGTTCGGGACCGCTACTGTCGCCATGGAATTCTCCTTTTGTTACCACAGAGGACACAGAGTTACACAGAGTCGCTTCCAATCTGTACCCTCTACAAATCTTTTAATGCCATCTCGAAGCTGACGTACGTGAAAATTGATAAGCAAGCCCACATTCTTCCCACTCAGCCGCATGTACGAAATGATCTGAGCTTCATGAACGGGGATGATTCTTTCAACACACTTTAGCTCAACGATCACGAGATCGTTGACAATAAGGTCAGCCCGATATCCGATTTCTATGCGCACGCCCTCGTAGCAAACAGGAAGCTCGACCTCCACTTGGACATCGAAGCCACTTTTGCGCAGTTCGTACGCAAGGCACGCAGTGTAAGCCTTCTCCAAAAGGCCAGGACCAAGAGCAGAATGGACCTTCATCGCCGCACCGATAATCGCCTCGGTGATGCGATTGACCCCACTTCCCTCAGTGGTACTCTGTGCTCTCTGTGGTGAAACACTCATTGCAAGTTCTCAAAAATTCCCGCGGCGCCCATACCGCCGCCGATGCACATGGTCACCAGTCCATACTTGGCGTTGCGGCGTTTCAGCTCGCGGATGATGGTGGCCGTCAGCTTGGCGCCGGTGCAGCCCAGAGGATGCCCCAGGGCCACGGCCCCGCCGTTGGGATTGACCCTGGCCGGATCCAGCCCTGCTTCTTTGATGACGGAAAGCGCCTGGGCGGCAAAAGCCTCATTGAGCTCGATTACCGCAATGTCCTCCAGCTTCAGGCCGGCCATCTTCAGGGCTTTGGGGATGGCATAGACCGGGCCCAGACCCATCTGCTCAGGGAGATAGCCGGCGGTAGCGAATGAAACCACCCGCACCAGCGGCTTGATGCCCATCTGCCTGGCTTTTTCGGCGGTCATGAGCACTGCAGCTGCGGCGCCGTCAGAGGTCTGCGAAGAATTGCCCGCGGTCACGGTGCCTTTGGCGTGAAATGCAGGCTTCAGCGAGGCCAGGGCCTCCAGGCTGGTATCGGCACGCGGGCCTTCGTCGACTTTGAAAACGATCTCCATACGCTTGGGCTTGGAGCCGTTAGGCGTGGTGAAACTTACCGGGACGGGAACGATCTCGTCTTCGAACTTGCCGCTCTGAATGGCGGCGATGGCTTTCTTGTGGCTGTTGAGGGAGAACTCGTCAGCCATCTCGCGGGTAATGCCAAAGCGTTTGGCCAGGTTCTCCGCGGTCAACCCCATGGAGAGATAGGCGTCAGGATAGTTGTTCACCAGCCAGGGATTGGCGGAGATCTTGTTGCCGCCCATGGGAATCATGGACATGGATTCCGTGCCGCCGCCGATCGCGATCTCGGCGCGGCCGGCCATGACAGAGTCGGCGGCCAGAGAGATGGCCTGCAGTCCCGAAGAGCAGAAGCGGTTGACAGTCATGGCCGAGACTTCTACGGGCAGTCCCGCGCGCAAGGCGGCGATGCGGGCCACGTTCATGCCCTGCTCGGCCTCGGGCGTGGCGCAGCCGATGATTACATCTTCAATCTCTTTGGGATTGATCTGGGGCACGCGCTCGACAGCGGCCTTGATGGCCACGGCGGCCAGGTCGTCGGGACGGGTGGAGCGCAGAGTGCCTTTGGGAGCCTTGCCTACCGCGGTACGAACTGAACTTACGATTACGACTTCCTTCATTTTTAAAACCTCAAACCACGAAGGTCACGAAGGAGCGCGAAGGAATTATCTTTTCGATTCGTTCTCACCTTTGTGTTCCTTCGTGTCCTTTGTGGTTAATTTCTCAGCGGTTTCCCTGTCTTCAAAGTGAACTGAATCCTCTCCTGCGTCTTCTTTTCTCCGCACAACGACTTGAAGCCTTCGCGCTCCAGGTCGAGCAGATACTGCTCGCTGACGGGAGTGCCGGGCGTGACGTTGCCGCCGCAGAGGATTTCCGCCACTTTGGTGGCGACTTTCTTGTCGTGGTCGCTGATGTACTCCGCCTGACGCATTAGATGAATTCCCAGCCTCAAAGTCGCCAGCACGCTCTCGCCGGGCGCGGGGATGTCCTTGCGCGGGACAGGAGCCTTGTAGCCGGCGCGGGCCAGTTCCAGCGCGCGGTCCTTGGCGTCCATCAGAAGCCGTTCACGGTTCATGGTGATCAAATCGCCGTCGGAGAGGAAGCCCAGGCCGCGGGCTTCGTTGGCCGAGGTTGAGACTTTGGCCATGGCCACGATTTCGAAGGCGCGCTTCAGGCCCTCGATCACTTCCACCGACTCGGCGCGGCCGTCGGGACGGACGGCATGAGCGTGGTCGAGCGCGCGCAGCAGCATCTCTTTGCAGCCGCCGCCACCGGGCAGGAGTCCCACGCCGACTTCCACCAGTCCCATATAGGTTTCAGCGTGCGGCTGGCGGGCGGCCGAGTGCAGGTTGATCTCGCAGCCGCCGCCCAGTGTCATGCCGAAAGAGGCCGTCACTACGGGGCGCGAGCAGAACTTGATGGCCTGGGTCATGCCCTGGAACTGCTTGATGGCCAGGTCGATTTCGTCCCACTCTTCTTCCTGGATGGCCAGCACCAGCATCATTAGATTCGCGCCGACGGAGAAGTTGGCGGAGTCGCCGGTAATGACGAAGGCGTCGAACTGGTCGCCGGCGCCGCCGGTCTTGAGCGACTGCGTGACCATCTGCACGATGTCGCCGCCAAGGGCGTTCATCTTGGAGTGGAACTCGATGCAGCCGACGCCGTCGCCCAGGTCGATGAGCGAGGCCCCGGCGTTCTTCTTCACCACGCCATTCTTCTTCTTGATGATGGCGACCGAGCCCACGCCTTCGGGCACTTCCACCGGGCGGTATCTGCCGGTGCGCAGGTCGAAGTAGGCCCGACCGGAAGCCGCCGAGGGATCGTCTTTGTACCAGGTCCTATCCCCCGCAGCCAGCAGCTTTTCGACATTGGCGGCGACAGGCTTGCCTTCCTTCTTCATGCGAGCGACAATCGGCTCCACTCCGGCCAGGTCCCACAACTCAAACGGGCCGACCTCCCAGTTGAAGCCCATGCGCATGGCGGCATCGATCTCGACTACGCTGTCGGCGATTTCGGGAATACGGTTGGCGGAGTAGGTCCACATCTCGGAGAGCGTGGTCCAGACGAACTGCACGGCGCGGTCGCGAGGATCGCCGCCGAGAATAGCGCGCAGGCGCTCGCCCATGTCTTCAATATTTTTCACCATCTCCAGCGCGGCGAACTTCGGGCGCTGCGCGGGATGGTATTCCAGCGTCCTGGGATCGATGGCCAGCCGCTCTTCCTCGCCCTGCGGCCCGCGGCTCTTCTTGTAGAAACCGCCTTTGGTCTTGTCGCCGAGCAGCTTGCGCTCCAGCATCTTTTCCAGGAAGTCAGGCAGCTTGAGGTCGGAGCGCTCGTCGCGGACGCTCTTGGAGAAGTTCTTGACCACGCTGGCCATCACGTCCAGGCCCACGAGGTCGATGGTGCGGAAGAGCGGCGCCTTGGTCCAGCCGCCGCTGCCGGTGAGCGCGTCGACTTCTTCCACGGTCAGGCCCATCTCCTGCATCACGCGAAAGATGTTCAGTCCGGAAAAATTGCCGATGCGGTTGGCGATGAAATTGGGCGTGTCCTTGGCGGTAACAATTCCCTTGCCCAGGCGAACGTCGCCGAAGTGGGAGATGGTTTCGATTGCGGCGGGATCGGTTTCCGGGGTGGGAATGATTTCCAGCAGGCGCATGTAGCGCGGGGGATTGAAAAAGTGCGTGCCGAACCAGTGGCGACGGAAGTCTTCGCTGAAGCCTTCGGCAATGCTGTGCACGGGAAGGCCGCTGGTATTGGTGGTAACGATGCTTCCCGGCTTGCGCACCGCTTCCACCTTCTTGAGCAAGGCCCGCTTGATTTCCAGGTTCTCGGCGACGGCCTCGATGATCCAGTCGGCATCGGCGAGCAGCTTCAGGTCGTCATCGAAGTTGCCGATGGTGATCAGCCGCTCCAGGCCTTTTTCGTAGAAGGCGGCGGGTTTGGATTTGACAGCCGCGTCCAGCCCGGCGGCGACGATCTTGTTGCGCGCGGCTCTGTCGGAGCTTTGCGCGGCGTCCGAGGGAACGATATCGAGCAGGTAGCAGGGCACCCCGGCGTTCGCCAGGTGAGCGGCGATGCGGGCGCCCATGGTGCCCGCGCCAAGGACTGCGACTTTGTTGATACGCTTGTGCCCGGGCTTCAATCCGGACTCTGTGGGCTTAGCGCCGACCTCGGGCGCGGCAGTGACGAGGTTACTGCTCATGTTTCCGGCTCCTGATCCCGCTATTTGTGGGGGCAAAATCCAGCCGACAGGCCGCCAGAATCATAGCAGTCCCTATGCCTGGCAATGATGACGTTTGTGGAGCCCGCAGGATCAGGGCTTCCGCATAACAGAATAATGAATGAGCCTTCATTCAGTCAAGTATTCCTTTTTACTATCAGTAACTTCCGTACCTCTAACGACTTGCCGAGGCCTTACCTGGGCGCAGCAGAGATTGTCCCTTCTCCTGGATATAGGCCACAGCTCTTTGCGCCATCTGCTTTTCGCCCTTGTAGCTGAGGCGCGCTGCTGCTTCGTCCAGGGGTAGCCAGTAGGCGCGGCGGACCTCATGGCGCATGTTAGCCTTCACGTCGTCGATCTGGCCGAAGCGGTATTTCATCAGGAAAAAGCTGACGATCTTGAAGATTTTGGCGTTGTCGGACCACTTGCGCGCATAGACGTACTTGATGTCGGCGAGCTTAGCGACCAGTTCAGCGGTGATGCCGGTCTCTTCCCTGACCTCGCGCAGCGCGGTTTCCTGCGGCTTTTCTCCGTTGTCCACGTTGCCCTTGGGCAGGGCGGTTACGTCTTTGCGCTCCTCCGGTTCCCCGTCCCGTCCGGGCTCGATGACGGCAATCCACCAGCGATTTTTCATGTGGCGGACCACCACGGCGCCGGCGGAGAACTCGCGAATCATGGGCGTCTCTCTCTTATCAGTACCAGCGTTCCCAGCGTGGCCACGGCTGGGACCGGCGGCCGGGGCTGAGACTTCCTGCGGGAGGTTACGAAGGTCATCGGAGGTTGTCTGCCTTTTTTACTTAGAATTCAAGGTTAAACGTGAAACTCTGACCAGCCTACATCGTTCTAATTAGTAGGCAGCATCTTAGAATACAGGTACTAAGGCGCCGCGCCGGGTAGGGATACTGGATTGAATTCGCTGAACAAAATCATTCGCTCCGTTCAGGCGTTCGGACGAGAACTGAAACGCCAAGCGCAACCCATCATATCCCCGGCACAGGCGCCGGCTGCGCCAAAAATCGGCATCGCGCTGGGCGGCGGGTTTGCCCGCGGACTAGCGCACATCGGCGTGCTGAAAGTTTTTGAAGAAGCGCAGATTCCCATCAGTTTTATTGCCGGAACCAGCGTTGGCTCTGTCATCGGCGCCGGCTATGCCAGCGGAATCTCGGCCCGCGAACTGGG
This sequence comes from Candidatus Angelobacter sp., assembly GCA_035307585.1. Taxonomy (GTDB): domain Bacteria; phylum Acidobacteriota; class Terriglobia; order Terriglobales; family Acidobacteriaceae; genus Angelobacter. The sequence continues at coordinate 5,124 of DATGHX010000063.1, read as the reverse complement.
CGAGATTGCATCGCTGGTGCGCTTCAAGGATTTTTCGCGCTGGACTTTTTCGCGCTTCGGCCTTTTCAGCAACGACAAGATGGCAATTTTTCTGGAGAAGATTCTGCGCTGCAAAACGTTCGAGGAGCTGCGCATTCCTTTGGCCATTGCCGCCACCGATATCGTGACCGGCGAGCCGGCTATCTTTACCAGCGGCAAGCTGGTGGATCCGGTGCGCGCCAGCTGCGCTTATCCCGGCATGTTTCTGCCGGTGAACATTGACGGCCATTTGCTGGTTGACGGACTGCTGGCCCACGCGGTGCCGGCGGTTCCGCTGCGCCAGATGGGCGCGGAGAAGGTGATCGCGGTCCACCTGAGCGCACACTGGGTCAAGAAACACGGTCCGCGCCACGTGTTCGACATCATCGGACAATGTTTCTCGATTGCCCAGGACCGCATGTGCGGGCCATGGAAGGCGGTTTCCGACGTGGTTCTGGAACCGGCTATCGGCGATTTCAGCTATGACGATTTTGCCCGCGCTGGGGAACTGATCCGCGCGGGAGAAGAAGCCGCCCGCGCCGCCCTGCCCGCGATTCTGGCATGGCTGCCCGAACCGGCGCTGCTTCCCATCCAGGCAGCCGGCGGCTCGACTACCTCTCCGGTGGCCGCACTGGCAAAGTAACTGTCTTCTTCTTGGCGCCCGCCCGCAGCTCCTACAGAAGTCCGAAGGAGAAGTGAGTGAGGAGTTCGTCCTGCGGGGAAAGCACTTCCAGCACCATGCGGTCGGTGACGGCGAGATTGTCGACATCGAACTTGACGCGATAGACGCGCTCGTCATAAGGCAGGTCCGCAGGCACGCCGATGATCTTCACCGATTGCGGGAATAAAACGCGGCGCTCCAGTCCGCGATACACCTTGAGCTTGTATCGCAGTTTCATCAGAAACTGCTGCGGGATGAATGTGGTGGTAACGCTCTCGGACGGCGGATCGAGCAGGGTCTTGCGCAGCGTAGCGGTGACCCGAAAATTGAACTCGCGGGGATATTCCTCCACGCGTGCCCCGTCGGGGGAGATGAGGAACGCTTTGTTCCCCCGAGAGATGCGCTGTAAACCTTCTATTTCCCGGCACTCGACCAGCCCGAGAATAGAAACCTGGCTGTGCCAGGGCAGCAGCATGATCACTTGGTAGCCGGCAGGCGCGGGCGAATGAAACGGGTAGGCGCTCTGCAACGACTGGCCGGTACCGGAAAGCGGCATCACAAGAGCGAGCAGCATGGCGCCCAGGCAAACTGCGGCCACGCAAAGGCCGGCCCGTGCGCGATGCCGCCCTTCTTTCCCGGCTGGCGCGCGGCGACGGCGGCGTGATAAACAAATCATTGTCACTCTGATTGGAAAGGTCTGGAAGCCAATAAAGATGCCTAGCCTTCTGTGTTTCACGGCCCATCCTGACGATGAGGCGGGTGGTTTTGGCGGAACACTGGTGCAATATGCCGCCCGCGGCGTGGAAACCCATGTCATCTGCCTGACTCCCGGTCAGGCGGCAACGCATCGCGGGGGCGCAAAGTCAGATGAAGAGCTGGCGGCCACGCGGCGCCAGGAGTTCGCGGCTTCCTGCAAGATGCTCAACGTAACCTCGGGGACGGTGCTGGACTATCCCGACGGCGGCCTGGACCGGCAGAACTTCCACCAGGTGGTGGCCGACCTGACGGCGCGCGTGCGCCGGCTGCGCCCCGACGTGATTATGACTTTCGGGACGGAAGGCGGAGTTACCTCTCATCCCGACCACTCCATGGCGGCGATCTTCGCCACCGCGGCTTTTCACTGGGCCGGACGCAGCAACCGTTTTCCGGAGCAATTGCAGAACGGGCTCAGCCCTCACCAGGCGCGCAAGCTCTACTACGCGACCGCGCTCTTCACTATCCCCGACCGCCAGCCGGTTTCGCTCTCGCCTTCGTCGGCGGTGATCAAGCTGCAGGCGCAGGAATTTGAAACCAAAGTCGCCGCCTTCAAATGCCACACATCACAAGCGCCGCTGTTTCCGATCTTCGAGAACACTGTGCGCCAGCGCGGGCTCATGGAGTTGTTTCACCTGGCCGCGGCGGCGACGCCGAGGAAAGGCGAGACAGAGACGGATCTGTTAGCGGGAATCGGATAAACCCACCACGGAGGCACGGAGACACGGAGTTCATTTGGCAAATTGCCAGAACAGCTGCATCTCCGCGTCAAATGTCTACTTCGCTAAAGGCTTAATGATGTCTCCCAGCACGTCCGGCTTGCTTTCGTCGCGGACCAGGTGGGCGTATTTCTCACCACCGTGGTAGTTGAGTGAGTAGGTCTTGTAGAAGTCGCCGCTGATCACCAGCAGCTCCAGCGGGCTGCGGCCGTCTTTGCCGCCGCGCAGGGCGTCACGCAACACGTCAGGCGAGTACTTGCGGCCATTGACCGCAGCCAGAATGGTTCCCGGCGCGATTCCAGCCTGCGCCGCAGGACTGCCCCAAAGCACGTCGTGGATGCCGCCTTTGTCGTCGAGGGTGAGGCCGATGGAGAAGCGCGCGTCGACCACGTCGCGAGTTTTTTCCATGTCCCTGGTGAACTGGCTGGGCTCCTCGGTGTAGACCAGCTTCCAGCCGCCGTTGGTGAAGCCACCGAGCGGAGCATCGGGACCGTAGGTATCCAGGCGGTCGCGCAGGAACTTTGCCCAGTCGTAGGGCACGACTGAGTTGAGGGTCTTGACTACGTCGTCAAAGTTGTATTTCACCACAATGGGCGGCGTGTTGGGCCCGCCGTAAAAGGCGCGGGCAAAGTCGTTCATCGACTTCTGGCCGTGGCTCTGCTGGCGGATGACGGTGTCGGCGTCAAGCCAGATGAGGAAGCCTTCGGGGTAGTAGTCCGTGCTGCGCCGCCAACTTTCAAATTCCTGGGGAGCGCCGTAAAGGATCTGCGCGGCGTCGGCGGTATCCTGCAGCGGACGCCAGCTCCGCCCGGGAGTATTGTTGAGCGCGGCGGCGGTCTCGGCGGCTTCCTGCAGGAACTGGTCGGGCGTCCACAAACCGCTGCGCGCGGCGAGGATTTCTCCAAAGTATTGCGTGAGGCCTTCATACACCCAGAGCAGATCGCCCTTCATGGGGTCCTGATAGTTGGGAGTAGCCAGGCCCTCCGGCCGGCGATACTTGCCGTTCCAGGAATGGGTCATCTCGTGGGGGAGAAGGCTGGCGGCCAGCCAGCGCATGTCATCATCGATCATGGTGCGCTCAGCGACACGGTCGTCGCTCGACTGGTGATGTTCCAGGCCGAAGTGCGCAGTGTGATCGCTGAGGGTGAGGAGGAAGTGATATTCGCGATAGTGGCGCGCGCCATAGAGCGCTCCGGTTTCGGCGACCAGGCGCTTGTAGTGATCGATGGTCTCCTGCGGCATCTGCAGAGCGGCTTCGCTGTCAGCGGCGATGTCGATGTAGTGCTGAATGGGACCTTCCGGGGTGAGGGCAATGCGGCGGAAGTGTGCGCCGGCAATCACGGGCGAATCGATCAGCATGGTGAGCGAGACCGGCTGAAAGGCGATCTCGTTGCCGCTCTCGCCAGCCACCTGCAGTGCGGTGCCGTAGTGCCAGCCGGCCGGTAACTTCACCGAGGCGGTTACCTGGATGTCGTCAGTGTTGGTCGAGGGAGTGTAAGGATAGAGAACGAGCTGGTTCCAGCTCAGCAGGTCGAGCTGGGTGGTGGAGGATGCGCCGGAGGAGAAGCCTTCGGGCGGGGCAGGCATCACCAGATCGGCGCGGGCTTCGAGCGTGCCGACGCCTTCGGGGACGTTGACGTGGAAGCTATACATGTCCACCAGGTCGCGGCGCCAGGTCAGGCGCTTGCCGCCGGCAAAGAACTCGAGGCCGGTGAAGTCGACAATAGGGCCGGTAGGGCCGTGCTCGCCGGGAATCCACTCGGGATAGACCAGCCTCACCGGCCCGGGCGTGACGGGGATATCCATGCGCGCGTGCAGAACTTTCTCGGTCGCGTGGGTGGCATCGACCACTAGCTTGATGGGGCCGGCAGACGCCGTGCTCCTGGCTTCGGCCGGCCGCTTGATGTTCTTCTTGCCGGTCGTGCGCGCGCTGGAGTGAGAGTCCTGCTGGGAAAGGAGCCAGGCAGGGTTCAGAAGAACAAATGACAAGACTGCGCAGATAAAGAACCGGTAACGAAGGATCATTGCCGTGACCTCCCAAGACAAACTGGCAAGATTAAAGAGAGGGGAGGAGAAAGGCAAGCTTCGGGCGCTGCGCATTCATTGCGCGATGAGCCGGCATGGAAAACGAGTGCCGGCATGACCCGGCCGCGATTTTACTCTTCGCGCAATGTCCTGGCCCGAGCGAGAACGAACAAAGACTTACGCCGCCGGCGGCGTGGAGACATCGTGGTTAATCTCGTTCGCGGCTCCAAAGAGACGCTCTTCCATTAATCCAGCCACTGATGACACTGAACGCACTGATGGGATTGATATCAAGGCCCGAGGGTTCGCGCTGACCGCTCGCGTTCGGGACGGCGGCAGGCGGGACAAAACGAAACTTCCACGAAGAAGGACGATGGCGGGAAGAATGTAGGACAGGGCGGCCACTGGCCTATTGCTCGCTTGACAAGTATACTATATCGTGATACTGTCGTTGCGTAGGAAGGTTGAATCGTCAGTTTCACAGGCCGTCCCAGGGCGGTCTGTGGTGTTTCTTTCCCTCGAAAATGCCTCCGAGGGAGCACCCGGTCTGAGGGAACGCGCTCTGTGAAAACTGAATATTCTTGAAGCCGCCGCATGCGCCGGGATTCTCATTGTCTGGCGTGTCCGCAGTGTCATGACTGTTTGAGAACAAAGCAACCGGCATTTCAGCCCGACCGGCAACCAATGTTGTGGTCGGTTAGTTACTCTCGATAAATCATCCCAAGATGTGGGGTTGGTTGGAATAGGCGGGCGCCAAGTCCTTTGGAATCCTAGCGAGCCGGGGGAGAGGGCGGCACCCCCAAGCAGGCTATCCCCGGGGATCTGGAGTGACCCCCTAAAATGAGACAGCGGATAAAGTCCCACGATGCAGTGAATGGAGAGTGGGATGGCGAATCGACGATGGAGTGCGGAAGAGAAGCGGCGGATCGTGGAACGGATGCAAAGTTG
>DATGHX010000062.1:0-120604 GCA_035307585.1 Candidatus Angelobacter sp. | reverse complement strand
CCGACGATGGCGCCCAGCAAAAGCATGGAAGCCAGTTCCACGCCGATTAAATAGGCACCGAACAAGGCCATGCCGACCTGTTTGGGCTGAACCGAGGCGTCGCCCTGTGGCGCGGATCCCGCTCGCAACAGCAGGTATGACACTTCGGCGATCAAGATCGCAGACAGGACGCACGGTCCTGTCCACATGTTAGGTTTGAGCCAGGTGCGCTCTGTTTCCGTTGTTCTTGGACCAAGGTTAAGCATCATGATGACAAACACGAAAAGCACCATGATCGCCCCCGCATAGATGATCACTTCCAGGGCGGCTATGAAGGGGGCACCCAGCGTGTAGAAGATTACTGCTACCGCAAACAGCGAAACGATCAAGTAAAGCAAGGCATGGACCGCATTCAGCCGGGTGATCATCATCACCGTGGCCAGAATCGCCACCACTGCCGCGATATAGAACATTGCATCCATCAATAGCTCAAGGTAATAGCCTGCGCAAGTCGGTAGCGGGCGCCTCGTTCTCGGCTTCGCCTTTTCCTTTGCCGCCGATCTCGACGCCGCAGACCTTCCAATAGTTGTATCCGGGATATTTTCCGGGACCATCGATCAACAGTTGTTCTTTCTCATAAACCAGGCTGGGGCGATGGTACTCGCCCATTTCGACGTCGGGAATGAGTTGAATTGCATATGTGGGGCAAGCGTCCTCGCAGAATCCGCAGAAGATGCAGCGGGAGAAATTGATGCGGAAAAACTCAGGATAGCGGCGTCCGTGTTCGTCCTCGGTCGCCTGAAGCGCGATGCAATCCACAGGGCATACGGCGGCGCATAGATAGCAGCCCACGCAGCGTTCTCCGCCATCCGGGTCGCGGGCGAGAATGATGCGTCCACGGTAACGCGGAGCGAGGTAGGCGTTCTGTTCGGGGTACTGCACCGTGATCCGGCGATGAAAGGCATGCAGGAAAACGTCCCACATCGTCCTGAGCACACTTAGCATTCTCAACCTGCCTTTCTGTAAAAGCGCGCTAGCGAAACGCGAGCACGATTGCACCCGTTATCAGAATGTTGGCGAGGGCCAATGGCAGCATCAGCTTCCATCCCCAAGACATGAGTTGATCAAAACGCGGCCGCGGCAATGACGCACGCAGCAGGATAAAAAAACAAATAAAGAAAAATATCTTGATGAAAAACCAAACGATTGGCGGCAACCAAGGACCCAGCCAGCCGCCGAAAAACAATACTGCGATAAGAGCTGAAATCAGCGTGACGCCCAGATACTCGCCCACAAAGAACATTCCAAACTTCATTCCGGAGTACTCCGAGTGATACCCGGCGACCAGTTCGCTCTCGGCTTCCGGCAGATCGAACGGCAAGCGGCGCGTTTCCGCAATGCCCGCGATAAGGAACAATACGAAGCCAAAAAATTGTGGAATCACAAACCACATCTTTCTTTGTGCTTCAACAATCTTGACCAGGTCGAATGAACCTGCCAGCACCACCACTCCCATTAGAGATAGGCCCATGAAGACTTCGTAGCTGATCATTTGGGCCGCTGCACGCAATCCGCCCAGCAGCGAATACTTGTTGTCCGATGACCAGCCTGCAAGCACTACGCCATAAACCCCCAGCGAAGACATGGCTAGGAAGAAGAGCAACCCCACGTTGATATCGGTTACGATGATGCCGGGTGCAATGGGAAGCACTGCGAAAGTCATCAGCACGGTCACCACAATGATGGCGGGGGCCAGCACAAACACCGGCTTATCAGCAAAAGGAGGAATCCAGTCCTCCTTGGTGAATATCTTGATCATGTCCGCTACCACCTGGAGCAGGCCAAAAGGTCCGACGCGGTTAGGTCCGTAGCGGTCCTGCCACAACGCGAGCACCCGGCGTTCGAGCCAAATCAGCCCTGAGGCAATGCTCAACGCTACAATGAGCAGGCCGATGATCGTCGCAATGGGATAGGGGCCTGTCATGAAGAATGTGCCGGTTTGCCCTCCCGTTCCAAGACACTCCAGACAGGGAGGCTGATTCCGGCCAAGCCGGAAAGCCCAACCGGCAGCCCCGCAATACCCAGAGGCAACTCAGCCTTGATCTTGGTGGGAAGACAGTGAGCCGTACCCTCAAGTTTCATCGTGATTTGTTCACCCGGCTCGATCCCCAGGCGTTTGGCATCTTCCGCATTGAGGGCCAGGTACGGTTTCGGCGCCAGCTCAGCAACTCCCGAAGCCGACAGACTTAACTCTTCTGAGCCGAAGATGTGGTAAAGGGGAACAAGCAGCCATTCATCACTGCTCCGTGTAAATGCGGTCGGGATCTGACCAAAATACGTGTCATGGAGTTGCGGCGCGGGGTCAATCAACCGAACCCCAGGATCACCTCCCCGCAATGGGCCGGCAATTTCGGTCTGGTAAAAATTAGTCGCCTGGATCGAATTCCAACCCGGTGACCAGAAGAAAGGAATCAGTGCCGCAGGAGGCTGGTCGAGCGTACCTTCCATGGAGAATGAAAACGGCGTGTTAGGATCATCCGGCGGCTTGGGCTCGTGCACGCTGATGTTCGCCAACATGGCCGTGCGCCCGCTGTAGCGTTCCGGCTCCCGAGGTACTTTCTCGCCGGCGATCCGGAAAGTTGCGTCAGGCGCAGCTTGTTGAACTTGGGCTAGTGCGGGAATGGCCGCAGCCATGGCCGCGATCACATCGTCGATATGCTTCCAGGCGATCCCCTCCTGCCGTCGGGCAGCAGCCATCACATCGCGCAGCCACTGCCAGCTTGCTTGAATATCTCCGTCCGGCACAAAGACCTGATAGAAGCGCTGCGCGCGCCCTTCGCCGCTCACCAGCGTGCCATCCGTCTCTGCGAAGGTCCCTACTGGAAGCGCGAGTGTGGCCCTCGCCGCGGTTTGATTCAGCAAGTGATCGAGGACTATCACATGCTTCGCACCGGCCAGAAATGGGTCGACTGATCGCGCCGGCGCTCGCCGGTAGAGGTCGTTTTCCAGGACCACGATCGCATCCACTGCCCCGCCTAGCACAGCGTCATATGCTTGGCTCAGAGACGCGCCCTCCATCAGGGCCAGTCCGAAGCTGTTGCACTCCGGCACGATGAAACTGAGGGCGGCGGGAAGCCCGGCGATGACCAGCGCGCGGGCCACATTCGCCGCTGCCTGAACAATCGCCATGCTATTGCAACTGGCGCCTGAAATGACGAGTGGCCGTTGCGCTTTTTGCAGTGCTTGCGCGATGCTGTCAGCCAGAGCCCGTACGTCAGCCGGCAAGTCTGAGACCGCAGGCGCATTCTTATCGAGCAGGTGGGCGATGGCAAAACCGAGCCGCGCCACATCATTGGGAGCAGCACGGTAGCTATGGGTCGCGACGTCATCCAGATGTGTTGCCGCGGGAGTGGCAATAAATAGCGGACCTTTTGCATCCTGCAGCGCATCCCTTACGGCGTGGTCATCCCAGAGCGGAATGCGCATCTTGTCGGCGATTTGCATGGGCTGTTGCCGAACGGACTGGCGCAGGCTCAATGCCATTCTTGGTGCGATATTGGTGACATCCTCGCCCAGGATGAGCACCGCATCGGAAAGTTCGATTTCGCGCAGCGATGGTGAATGCACGGGACTGTGTCGCAGGATCTCAATCATGGCCGAAATCAATGGGAAGTGGTCGTCGGAAACGCCGGCGTAAAAGCGCTCAGGTCCAACTAGCGTGCGCAAGACGAAGTTAGACTCCAGTGAAGCCCGTGGTGAGCCGATGCCGATTACTCTCTTGCCTTCGGCTATGAGCGGAGCCAGATGCTGAAGGGCTTCTGCTTTCGTGATGCTCTTGGGTTGCTGGTCGCGGGCGAGGCGTGGTTGGCGAATCCGCCGATCGCTGTTTACGAACTCATAGCCATAACGCCCACGGTCGCAAAGGAAATATCCATTGACCTCTCTGTTATAGCGAGTGACGATCTGGCGTAACATTCCGTAGCGTTCGCCGGCGGTGGTGTTGCAGCCCAAACCGCAATGGACGCAGACCGACGGCGCCATCTGCATATCCCACTTTCGCGTGTAATGCCGTTTCAAGGTCTTGTCAGTAAAGACGCCTGTCGGGCAGACTTCGGCTAGGTTGCCGCTGAACTCGTTCTCCAGCACCCCGTCTGCTTGACGACCGAAGTAAACCTGGTCCCGCAAGCCGAACGCATCAAAGTCCCTTCCTCCCGCATACTCGCGATAAAAACGCACGCAACGGTAACACTGGATGCAGCGGTTCATTTCGTGATTGACGAGCGGACCCAAGTATTGATTGCGGAAAGTACGCTTCTGGAAGGCGTACCTGCGATAGGCGTGACCAGTCATCACTGTCATGTCCTGGAGATGACAATGGCCGCCCTCATCGCAAACCGGACAATCGTGGGGATGGTTGGTCATCATGCCTTCAATGATTCCGGCCCGGAACGCGACGGCTTCCGGGTCCTTGATCGAAATTCGCGTCCCCTCAGCGGCAGGTGTCATGCAAGCCATGACAAGTTTTCCGTGCGTGTCCTTTTCATCCTTGAAGTGCTTGACGGCGCATTGCCGGCACGCGCCCACCGAACCCATGACGGGATGCCAGCAGAAGTAAGGCAGGTTGAATCCAAGCGAGAGACACGCATGCAACAGGTTCTGCTTGGGGTCCGCCACGTAACTTCGATCCTCGACGTAGATCCGCGCCATCCTATCTCCAGGGACAACGGTGTTCATGGACATGCCGCTCAAAATCGGAACGGAAATACTTGAGCGCGCTTTGCAGCGGTTCCATGGCGCCGGGCGCGAGCGCGCAAAAAGTATTTCCAGGCGCGTTGAATTTGGTCTGAAACTCCAGCCGTTCCAGGTGTTCGGGCCGTCCCTGTCCTTCTTCCATGGCGCCCAACATGCGTTCTGTCCAATGGAGCCCGCTCCAGCAGGGCGTGCACCAGCCGCAGGACTCCTGCGCGAAGAAACGCTCCAGGTTCCACACCATGCCGACCGGACAGGTCTGATCGTCCAAGATAATCATGGTGCCGGTGCCCATCCGGCTGCCAGCTTTCTGGACCTCGCTGAAATCCATGCGTACGTCCAGATGTTGCTCGGTAAGAAAATCGGTCGAAGCGCCCCCCGGAAGCAGACCTCGAAACTTCACACCGTCGCGCATTCCACCCGCGTGTTCCTCCAACAACTCTCGGATGGTCGTGCCCATGGGCAGTTCCCATAGGCCCGGTCGCTTTACCTTACCGCTTGCGCCGTATAGCTTGGTTCCCCCGTCCGCTGTGTGGCTTAGGTTCTTGAACCAATCGGGTCCATTGCTGACGATGTGGGACACGTTGCAGAGCGTCTCCACGTTCTGCACGACCGTGGGTTTTCCCCACAGGCCGGAGACCTGGGGAAATGGCGGCTTGGAACGGGGATTTGCACGTTTGCCTTCAAGGGCATTCAGCAGCCCAGTTTCCTCACCGCACATGTAACGGCCGGCGCTGACATGGAGGTGCATCTCGACGCTGAAGCTCGAGCCGAGTATGTTCTTGCCCAAGTAGTGATTCTCGTAGGCCTCGGTAAGCGCCTTGCGCAAGCGTCTTTCGGACAGTTTGTATTCCTGGCGCAGAAAGATATAGGCGACGTCTGCCTGGATGGCATATGCGGAGATGATCATGCCTTCAATCAGCTGATGCGGATCGCCTTCCATCAGCAAGCGGTCCTTGAAGGTCCCTGGCTCCATCTCATCCGCATTGGCGACCAGGTACTTGGGGTGGGGCGCATCCTCGCCCATGGGCACGAAGCTCCATTTCTTGCCGGTAGGAAATCCAGCGCCGCCACGGCCTCGCAGATTGGATTTATCAACCAGGCCGCGGACCTCGGCCGGCGCCATGCGTATCGCTTTGCGCAAGCCTGCGTAGCCGCCGGAGTTTTCGTAGGCCTTGCGGTCCGGCGGTTCGGCTCCATGCGACGGGATGTTCTTGGTAAGCGGCTTCTCCATGCACTTGTCTATTTGTAGTTTTCCAGCACTTGATCCAGTTGGCCGGGCTCGACGTCTCGATAAAGGTCATCGTCGATCATCAGGGCCGGCGCGTGATCGCAGACCCCTAAGCAAACGATGGGCAACAGCGTAAACCGATTGTCGGCAGTGGTCTCGCCTAAGCTGATCTTGAGCCGCGACGTGAGGCCTTGGCATAGCTTTTCGTATCCCAGGATCCAGCAGCTCACGCTGTCGCAGATCAGTGCTATGTGGCGTCCTACGGGCTTGCGGAAGACCAGATTGTAAAATGTTGCGACTCCGTCCAGTTCCTCGGGAGTCATGTCAAGCGCATCTCCAATATCTTGCAAGGCTTCGTCCGACACCCATCCGCGATGGCGCTGGACCACTTTCAGGGCTTCAATGCAAACCGCCTGCCTGGTGGGATAATGGGCACGTTCAGCTTCGATCTCCTGTCTTTCTTCGGGCGCCAGCATGGCTGTAAGCTCCTCATGGTTGATGGGTCATCGGTCTATGTCGGCCAAAACGAAGTCAATGCTGCCGAGAATGGCGAGTAGATCCGGAACCATGAGCCCACGGCAGATCACAGGAAGCAACTGGATGTGTGGAAACGATGGCGTGCGAATTCGTGTCCGATACGAGATCGTGTTACCGTCGCTGACCAGGTAATAGCCATTATTTCCTTTGGTAGCTTCAATGGGACATAGCGCCTCACCCGGCGGGATCACTGGTCCCCAGGTCACGCCGAGAAAGTGCGTGATCAAAGTTTCAATGTCGTGCATTGTGCGCGGCTTTTCTGGCGGGGTGGCCAGGGGAGCAGCAGACTTGTATGGACCCTCCGGCATGTTCTTGACGCATTGCTCAATGATGCGAAGGCTCTGCCGCATCTCTTCGACACGCACTACCGCCCGGTCATAGCAATCCCCTTTCTGGCCAGTAGGAATGTCGAAGTCAAACTGCTCATAACCGGAATATGGCTGCTTCTTGCGGAAGTCCCAGGCGAAGCCAGTTGCGCGCAAGTTGGGACCGGTAACGCCCCACTCGATTCCTTCCTGAGTCGTGAAACTGCCTATGCCCTTGGTGCGCGCCTTGAAAATCCGGTTGTATAGAACCATGTGGTCGTACTCGCGCAGGCGCGGTGGGAAGTAGTCCAGAAAATCACGGAACATCAGTTCCCAGCCACGCGGCAGGTCTTGAGCTACGCCTCCAATGCGAAACCAGTTCGGATGCATGCGCGCGCCAGTAACGGCTTCCACGATGGCCAGAGCGCGCTCACGATCGTTGAAGGTAAAGAAGACCGGAGACATCTGCCCCAGGTCCTGAGCAAAAGTGCCATACCACACAAGGTGGCTGATAATGCGAAACAACTCCACCATCATGACCCGGATCACCTGCGCGCGAGGCGGCACCTCGATTCCCGCAAGCTGCTCCACCGAGTTGAGGTAGGCGAGATTATTCATCACACCGCCTAGGTAGTCGACTCGATCTGTGTATGGAATGTAGGTGTGCCAACTCTGGCGCTCGCCCATCTTCTCGGCGCCGCGATGATGGAAGCCGATGTCCGGCACCGCATCCACGATCACCTCACCATCAAGCTGAAGCGCAATACGCAGCACGCCGTGCGTTCCAGGATGCTGCGGCCCCACGTTGAGAAAGATGAAATCTTCGTCGTCGTGCGTCCGCTTCATTCCCCATTCGTCTGGACGGAAGCGCAATGCCTCCTGCTCCGCCTCTTGTTTTTCCTCCGGGAGGTGGAAGGGACCCATTTCGGTCGCCCGCGCCGGATGATCCTTCCGCAAAGGATGGCCAATCCAAGTCTTCGGCATCAGAATCCGCGTCAAGTGCGGATGATTCTCGAACACGATGCCAAACATGTCCCATATTTCGCGCTCATACCAGTTGGACGCTGGCCAGACATCGGTAGCAGTATCCAATGCGAGGTGGTCGCTCTTCAGCGGTACTTTGAATCGGACATATTCGTTGCGATCGAAGGACAGCAGGTGGTAAACAACGGTGAAGTCGCTGTCTGGCTGGCCCTCGCGATGCTTCTTTCCCCTTTCGTCGATCGCAGTCAGGTCGTACAGCATCCGGTAGGGCTGTGGAACTTCGTTTTTGAGATGGTGTAGAAGACCGTGGATTTTTTCTTTTGTCACCCAGAATGTAGGGATTCCGTCGCACGCTGATTGAGACGAGAGGACACCTTCCCCAACTTTGTCCTGGAGTTCCTCGTGAATAGTCGAGTTTGCAACCGTGGACATCATTAAACTTCATCTGGCGAACGTAGACTGGTCATCTTCTCCCGCTCTGCAGCCTTGAGGTTGCGCATGGAGGGCAGTTGCGACCGCTCTGTTCCTTGTGGTCCAACCACCCAACTCAACGGCCGGCGTTCAGTGCCTACGGCGTTTTGCAGCAGCAGCAGACCTTCCAGAAAAGCATCAGGACGAGGTGGGCAACCGGGCACATACACGTCGACGGGCAGAAACTTATCCACTCCCTGCACCACGCTGTAGACGTCATACATGCCGCCGGAATTGGCGCACGAACCCATAGAGATGACCCAGCGCGGTTCCATCATCTGTTCATAGAGCCGCTGGATCACCGGCGCCATTTTGATGAAAACCGTTCCCGCAATCACCATCAGGTCGGCTTGCCGGGGCGTACCGCGAATCACTTCTGCCCCGAAGCGCGCAATATCGTATTTACTGGTGATGCTTGTAGCCATCTCGACATAGCAGCAGGAGAGGCCAAAATTGAACGGCCAGATGGAGTTCTTGCGGCCCCAGCCCAGCAGGTCTTGCAGTCGGGACAGAATGAGGGTCCGCCGCACTGCCTCCTCGATCGGCGCCTGGTCAGCTTCAGACAGGCTTTTTCGAGAATCGAGTTTGCTCATCGACCAGCGCATTAAGACGTCAGTGACCCATGCGGATGGTGCGGCGACTTGGGACTCCAATCGAGTGCTCCCAGGCGCCATAGATACACCAGGGCAGCGAGCAAAATCACAATGAAACCCAAGATCTCCCAGTAACCCATCCAGCCTAATTCACGGGCGGCAATCGCCCAGGCAAAAACGAAAACAGCCTCCAGGTCGAAGATGACGAAGAACATCGCCACCAGATAGAACTTGGCCGCGACCCGAACTCGGGCCGATCCTTCAGAGAGGATTCCTGATTCGTAAGGCTGCCCAGTCGCATTCTCATCGTGCCGCTGCCCCAAGACGTTCGAGACGGCAAGCATCGCTGCTACGAGCAAAAGCACGAGAATGAAATAAACACCCAGTGTCCAAAGTTGTTCGGTCTGGTCATGCAGAAGCATTTTTTGGTGCGGGTACCCACTCGGAATGCATTCAACGGACTTGGAAGTGTGGCAACACTCTCGGAAGAAGCATTCAACAGCCGGTAGGCCCAGAAGAGAAACCCCTTCAACACATCATCATCAGACCCGGTAGCTTTCTCTCACAATGGTTTGTTCGTACTACGCATGAAGACAATCGTAATGAATACAAACCGCTGAGAGAGAGCGCAGCATATGACGGGCATACGTTTGAGCGAGCCTCATTGCAAAAGCGAACAGGTTCCTTGTCCCAGTCGAAGAAAGAAGAACGCTTCATGAAAGGTGAAGCGAGTTCGCAAATGCCCTTAACCGGACAGTACTCTTTAAATACATCGTGTCACGACTTACATCTTCTGCTTGCTGTTTAGCATCAACACAGACGAGTCCTTCCGCGTGTTTCGTATATCCATTTTCGAGTTCCACCAACTTCGCATTCCTGCAAGAGGTTAAAACAACATGAGTAAGTTAAAGATCCCATTCATGTGTGCACTCACTGGGATTTTTGTTCTCGCAGTGTATGCTCAGCACGAGCACACGCAATCCCTCACTGCCGTCGATGTAGCGGTCAACCATAACGGGGCGTCGCTGGTCGATCAAGGCAGACAGATCTTCCGTTTCGATACCTTCGGAGACCAGGATTACTGGGGTGGAATGCTCGGGCTCCACCAAGCCATTGAAGGAGCGAAATTAGGTGGCGTAGGGCCCGGCGTCTCCCCCGCCACCGCACTGACTGTTGGATTGAAAGTTGATCAGGACGCTCTTCCCGCGGGGCTGATTCAGCAGATAAAAGCCGGCCAGGTGAATTTGAATGACCCTGCAGTGACCTTGGCGCTGCTGAAGTTGAATGCGGTTGTGGGGTTAACCGGGTTTTTTAAATCCGATGGCACTCTTCAATCCGTCGGCATTCAATGCGCCTTTTGCCACTCAACCGTGGACAACGCATTTGCGCCGGGCATTGGTCACCGCCTGGATGGCTGGGGGAACCGCGATCTGAATGTTGGCGCGATTGTTGCCCTTTCACCCAATCTTCAGCCGGTTGCGGACGAGCTTGGCGTGGATGTGGCTACCGTGAAGGCGGTCCTCAATAGCTGGGGTCCGGGCAAGTTCGATGCCGAGCTGGCCCTGGATGGCAAGGCTTTTCGTCCTGATGGAAAGAGCGGCTCGGTGCTGATTCCACCTGCGTTTGGCCTGGCCGGAGTAAACTTGCACACCTGGACTGGCTGGGGTTCGGTGCCTTACTGGAACGCCTTTGTCGCCAACCTGGAAATGCACGGTAAAGGAACCTTCTTCGATCCCCGGTTAGACGATGCAGCCAAGTTTCCTGTTGCCGCCCGGAACGCATCTGGCCATGTGACGAACCAAACTGACTTGATCACGGCAAAGCTGGGAGCGCTGCAAGTTTACCAGCTTGCCATTGCGGCGCCGGCGCCTCCGAAAGGCAGCTTTGACGAGGGGGCGGCTGTACGCGGCCAAGCCCTGTTCAACGGCAAAGCCAAGTGCAGCACCTGCCACACTCCGCCGCTGATGACCGAGCCGGGATGGAACATGCACACCGCTGCTGAAGTCTGCATTGATGACTTCCAGGCCAGCCGTGCTCCGGATGACCGCTATCGCACGTCACCATTGAACGGTCTATGGACGCACACGAAGGGCGGCTTCTACCATGATGGACGCTTCTCCACGCTGCTGGACGTTGTAAATCACTATGACAGCTGCAAGAGCCTGGGACTGGCCAGTGAGGAGAAAAGCGATCTGGTTGAGTATTTGAAGTCATTGCCTAGCAACACTAAGCATGGAGACGGCGATTAAGCCGAAAAAGCGGCTTGGAGGGAAGGTGAGGAGCGGAGGTTCGCTCCTCATTGTATTCTTGCCACCAAAGAATCCGATCCTAGGCAACTTGCATTTAAGACATCCCACTCTCGTCAAGAGTGGGATTAAAGATGTGGCCCCAAGCGCGGAACTGCGGAAATGGTTCAGTCACAATCCCGCCAAGTGGGACAAGTTCCGCAGTCGTCACTTTGACGAACTGAAAGCCAATCCCGACGCCTGGCAACCGGTCATAGATGCTGCTGGTCATGGGACGGTAACACTGATCTTCACTTCGCATGACACCGCACACAACAACGCTGTGGCGCAGTGCGACATGTTCAAGGCAAGCAACATAGAACTGCACTTCCCGGTCAAAACCTGTCGATGTGTGATTGAGATCGCCGCCAAGTTGCTGAGGTGATGCCCGCCAGCATTGTTGAAGATCTTCGGAGCGAAGTCGCGAGACAGGCAAAGAGATTTACGCCATGACATCAAACATTGTTCATCCGCGTAAAATCTGCGGCGAATGGGCCTTTCCTCCTTGCCGGTCACCCGATACATAATCGGCAGGCGGCAGTGGCGCCCGGGAAAAGTACGCGTCACCGCAGGCGGAGCACCGCTCCGTAAGCGCGGGTCAGGAAGTGACCGAGACGGGACGCTAGTGCGTCATGTTGTTGTAGAGCGCCAGGCCGCCGATGAGCAAAATCAGTACCGCGGAGCCGGCGCCGCACACGCGAACCCACGGCGTGAGGCGGTTCATTTTGCCGATCAGCTCGGCCTGCTCCTTCTGCATGTGTTCTTCGGCGGAGTCGAGGAAGAGTTGGTCGTCCTCATGCATGGTGAGGGTGCCGCGGTAGATCAACAGTATTACCAGGACCAGTGTAAAACCGCCCCAAGCGACAAGCAGTGCTGTCATCATAGAACACCACCTTGGCTCGATCTGGAACGGTCCCGCTTACTCGGGGCCGGTTTGGCGTGCCGGCCGGGGGTAGGTGGAACCTCTATGCCGCAATTATAGCGCCGGATTTCAGGCAGAAATCCAGCCTTTTTTGCCGCTGGGGGCCGGTGGGGAAGGCGCGGGCTGATGAGAGTAGGATACGGGAGTGCTGGAAGCCGAGTTGCTGCTTACAGTTGCGGAAGGCCCGGGCAGAGTACAGTTGCGGGTCGACCGTCTCGACTCGAATCGCCACTTTGCCAAGTTACAGGGGGTTCTGAGTCGTCCCGGTTCGCCGCGTCATCTAATGGAGTAACATCATTAGAATCAGCCGGAAACCGGCGTGAAGGAATCGGTATATAATGGGTTGGAAATCCTACTGATTCCCAAGGAGAACCTGAAATGGCCACAACCACAACCCCGAATGTTGAAACCGCGCCCAAGTCGGTATCGTTGACGCCGCATGCGGTGTCGAAGGTGAAGGAAATCATGGCGCAGCAGAATCCCGCGCCTGTTGGGCTGAGGATTGGCGTGGTCGGGGGCGGATGCTCTGGTTTTTCCTACTCCATGTCGTTTGAGAATGCCCCGGGGATGATGGACAAAGTCTACGATTTCGACGGCCTGAAGGTTTATGTCGACGCGACTTCGGCCATGTACTTGAACGGCTGCGTGGTGGATTATGTTGAGACCCTGGAAGCGGCGGGTTTCAAGTTCGAGAATCCCAACGTCAAGAGCACCTGCGGCTGCGGTTCGTCGTTCAACGTCTAAACGAGGACGCTTCTTCGTTCAGCTCTTAAGATTTCAAAAAAGCGAATTGAAAAATGCCTCGGCAGACGCCGGGGCTTTTTGTTTGCAGCAACAAACTCTATTGCGGATTGTTGGGCGTGCGGACCGGCTGCACCGGCTGCGGAATGGCGGAGTTGGGTGGTGTATTGCCGGTTGGCGCGGCGATAACAACACCGCCTCCGCCGACTTGCTCCACCCGGGGATCGTAGACGAAGAGCCACTGATCGTATTCTTTGTTGTTGTTGAACTCTTTGATCGAGGTCTTCGTGCTGGTGCTGGCGACGCCAATGATGGCGCCGCCGCCCTGCCCGCCGAGCCCGTTGCCGATGTTCTGCGTAGTCAGCGTTCCCATCTGGCCGGTGCTGGGCTGACTTGTTCCGGGAGCACCGGTGTTTTGTCCACCGGTCGTTCCCTGGGTGCCCGAGCCCAGACCGCCTGTGCCGAGACCGCCTGTGCTCAGTCCCCCGCCGGAGCTTCCCGAGCCCAGGCCTCCCGAGCCCAGGCTGCCAGAGCCAAGTCCTCCCGAGCCCAAGCCGCCCTGGCCCATGGAATTGGGCGTATTCGATCCTAACCCGCTCGAGCCGGCGGCGGCGTTACCGGGAGCTGTGGTCAGGCTGCTTCCCTGGCTGTTGTTGGCGCCGCCTGGCGCGATCGAAGTGTTGATCTGCGCTTCGCCCAGATGGATCAGTTTGAACTCACCTTTTTCGGTCATCGGATCTTTGAAATGGCGGCGCAGAAAGCGGAGGTTGTTGGTGCTGTCCAGCTGCTCGAGTGATGCGGGGTAGGTTCCCGTCTTGTGGTAGTAGCGCTTGATGGCAATGGCGTATTCGCGCCCGCGGTGGACCAGCTCTTCTTCCTTTTCGCGCTTGATCTGCTGGGTAATACGCGGAAGTTCGGCGGAGAGAGCGATCAGCATCAGGGCCATCACCAGCATCACCGACAACAGCATGTAGCCGGCCTGGTTTTTCGCGTTCGACTTAGCCCTGGTCATCTTCAGCTCTTTCATTTCTCTGTGCTCTTGATGCGCCCTCAAAGCTCTCACTTGGACGTCAGCGGTATCGGCTGCCGGTTGTTGGTAATTACGTCTTCCATGGTGACGGTGGTCGGCTGGATCTGGACCACGCGATAGCGCCGGGCCACGATGTCTCCCTGAGCCGCAACGAAGATGCCGGGTTCGTCCTTCTTCTGCAGGAAAATTCTTTTTGGCTCGCCGGGATGGCTGGCATAGCCGTAGTAGATGATGGGGATCGGCGGAGGCGTCGGGGTGGGAGTCGGTGTCGGCGGCGCCGGAACGATGAATTCTCGGTTCTGACGCACTGCAACTTTCACCGGATCGATCTTAGGCATCTCCATCCGGAAGATATTGCGGCCGCCGGCTTCGTACTTTACCTTGCGGCTGGCCTCCAGGATGTCAGTGCGCAACCGGGGATCGTTGTCGCGCGCGCCAATAGCGGCTGGGCCTTTGGACGCAGAAGAGGCGATCGCCGGAAGAGGGACATTGGCGGCAGAAGCCGAGCCGAAAATCTGGTCCCTGAAGTTGTACAAGAGCAGGGGAATGGCAACGGCCAGCAACACGGCCATAACCATCAGCTCCTTCTTGTTTTCGACGCCAACTTTCATTGCTTAGAAATCCTTTGTCCTCTCCTCACACTCTACGTCTGCCGCAGAAACGTGACCACGCTGATATTGAGGGAGACGGTCCCCCCTTCCTGGCTGCTGAGAGCGATCTTATCAATGATGAAGAACGTTTTGTCCTGCTCCAGCGCGTTGATAAAGCGCGCTACTTTGGAGTAATCGCCCGTGACTGTGGTTTCGATCTTTACCTGCTCCACGCCCGGGAGCGTACCCTTCTCCTGATTGTCGACCGGATAATGTATTCCCGAGGAAGCAGTCACGCCGGTGGCCTGGATCAATTTTTCCATCCGCTGTGAAATCTCCGACCATTTGGACGGAACATCGGCAGAATAAAACTGGTTGAGATCCGAGCGAACAGCATCGGGATTGCTCTTCTTCCACAGCGCGACTTCGCTTTTCAGACTAATGTACTGTTCCCGCAGCTCAGCCGGTCGCGGGCCGGCAGAGCCCGGCCACAGCAGATAGGTGAGCAGCCCCGCGCTGATCACCCCCAGAATTGTCGCGATGGCGACGAACCGCCTTTTTAAGCGCGCCAGCTCCATTTACGATCCCTCCACGGCGGCGGCTTTTGTGGAAGATGCACCCGCCGGAGTGTAGAAGGTTTCGATCTCAAATTTGTACACCGGCGGTTCGCCCGGGTGCTTGCCTTTTTCCAGAACCTCGCTGATCGGGCGGGTATTGTGGAAGCGCTTCGACCCCTCCATACGTTCGATGAGCTCGATGTCGTCAGACTTGTGCTCGCCGACAATGTTGATGCGCAGCTTCAGCCGGTTGTCCTGTGTCAGTTCGGGCTGAACCGAATTGAGATAGGCGCGAGTGGGCATGATTTTCTGCAGCTCATTGAAAAATAACGTCCAGGAGAACGAGCGCTTCAGGATCTGCGAGTTCCAGTAATTTTTCTGCAGCGTAACCTCGCGATTCTCGGGCAGGTTCTCAAAGGCCCGCAACTCGGTTTTCTCTTTTTGCAAAGCTGAAACTTTTTGTTGCAGGTCGCGGGCTTCCACCGCGGCATGGCGGTCTCCGGACCATTTCCAGTAAGCGAAGATAGCCAGGCCAATGGTAAGCCCTGACAAAATGATCAATGTTGCCGTCCAGCCGATATAGAAGCGGCGAACATCTTCATACTTGCGCGACGCGAGATTGACGTTAACCCGCATTATCCCAGCAGCGCCCCCGCAATTCCGGCCAGGCTCGAAGGCGGCAATGGTTCTCCGCTCAGGTTCTGGTCCGGCGTGACTGCCGGGGCCAGTTCGTGCACTTCCGCCCCGGTGTGCTGCTGGAGGAGTGGACCAAGCTGGTCTACAGCAACGGTTCCGCCGACAAAAACCTGCTCAATGCGCGCGTGGAACGTGTCTTCAAAAAACACGATGGAGGGAAGCACGGCCTCAGCGAGTTCGCCGGCCGTGACCGCGGCTCCGTGGGGATTCTCCAGCGTGCGGATCAGACGCAGATCCTTCTTCTGGGCCGCGGCGATGATGATGCTGGAAGGGTCCACCTTGAGCAACAAGGTCGGCCGCTCGCCTTCCACCATGCCCAGCACGGCCAGCGACGAAGGGAGCACGACACCGGGAGTGAATCCAGCGTCGCGGAAGGCGCGCTCGTATTCTTCGATGATCGATCGCGGCGAAACCGCCGCCACCACATGAACCGCGCCGTTGTCGCGACGGACTTCCCAGGAAACAGCAGCCTGCTCCACGTCGAACGGCAGAGATTTCTTCAGCCGGAAACGGATCATCGGCTCGATTTCAGCAGTCGACGTCGGCATGGTTTCAAAATCGAGCAGCAGCACGCGAATGGCGGAATCGGGGAGAATGATGATTACGTCGCGTGATTTTCCTCCCACTGCCTCCAGCGCTCCGCGCAGCGCGGTGCGCAGCGCGGCGCCGTCGTGGATATTGGGCGCGCTCAGGCCGGGAGCAACCGCGCCTGCCGCCAGGCGGCGCGAGGTAAAAGAATCCAACCGCCCGACTTTCTCGCCGGCGCGCGCGGCAATCACTCCGCCTGGCATGATTTCACACGCCAGACGCGGACGCTTGCTGTAGGTCTTCAGTCTGTCCATGGACTTCAGCGCGTGGTCTCGATAAACGTGACCTTATTGATCTCCTTCATGGTAGTGAGGCCGGCGCGGACTTTCAGCAGAGCTGAGTCGCGCAGGAAACGCATGCCTTCATCATGGGCCGCTTTGCGTATTTCCGAGGACGGGCGCTTGGCCAGAATCAGCTCGCGGATACGGTCGGAAAGATCCAGCAGTTCGTGAATCGCCGTGCGGCCATGGTACCCGGTGCCCGCGCACTCAATGCATCCCTGTCCCTCATAGAATACAACGTCACTCCATTCCGCGGGCTTCAAGCCGTTATTCTCCAGTTCTTCATCGGAGTAGCGGACGCGGCCTCTGCAATGCTTGCAGATGGTTCGCACCAGGCGCTGGGCGAGCACGCAATTCAGGGCGGAAACGAAGTTGTAGGGCTCTACGCCCATGTTCAGGAAGCGTCCCAGCACGTCGACCACGTTATTGGCGTGCACGGTGGTGAAGACCAGGTGGCCGGTCAGCGCGGACTGGATGGCGATCTGCGCGGTTTCCGTATCGCGGATTTCGCCCACCATGATCTTATCGGGGTCGTGGCGCAGGATGGAGCGCAGCCCGCGGGCAAAAGTCAACCCTTTCTTCTCGTTGACGGGAATTTGCGTGACTCCTTTGATCTGGTACTCAACCGGATCCTCGATGGTGATGATCTTGTCTTCGTCGGTCTTGATCTCATTCAGTGCCGCATAGAGAGTGGTGGTCTTGCCGCTGCCCGTTGGCCCGGTGACCAGCACCATCCCGTAAGGCTCCAGAATGTAGCGGCGGAACTTGCGCAGATCGTCTTCGTCAAAGCCGACTACATCCAGCACCAGGTTGCGGAACTTCTCGCTCATCGACTCCTTGTCCAGAACGCGCAGCACGGCGTTCTCGCCATGAATGGTGGGCATGATGGAGACGCGGAAGTCGATCAGGCGGTTGTTGTACTTCACACGGAAGCGGCCGTCCTGGGGCACACGGCGCTCGGCGATGTCCAGCTCGCTCATGACCTTCACGCGCGTGATGATGGTGGAGTGGTGCTCCTTGGCCATGGGCTGCATGGCCGGCTGCAGCACGCCGTCAATGCGGTATTTCACCACCACGGAGTCGCTTTCCGTTTCGATGTGAATATCGCTGGCCCGCTTTTGCAGTGCGGTAAAAATCGTGGTATCGACCAGGCGAATAATGGGGCTGATATCGGCTTCTGCCGAGATACGCTCGATGTTCAGGTTCTCGTCGCCCGCGCTCTCTTCATCTCGCACCACGTCGAGCACGAAGCCTTCGCTGGCCTCATCGAGCACGCGCTGCGACTGCTCGGTCTTGGTCAGGATGTCATTGATCTGGACCAGAGTTGCGACTTTAGTCTTGATACGGCGGTTGAGCAGCAGGCCGATTTCGTCGATCATCATCAGCTTGCTGGGATCCGCGATGGCAATCCACAGGGCCCCGTCTTTTTCTTCCAGCGGGATGAAGCTGTAGCGGAACATCAGGTCCACGGGCACGGACTTGAAAAGCTCAGCGTCAAGATGGTAGCCGCGAAGATCGATGAAATCGCAGCGGTAGCGGGTGGCGAGCTCGCGAGCGCGCGGCTCGCTGCCGATGCCCAGAAGGTCCGCCTGGGCACCGTTCACGATGGCGGGATTGATGTTCTTCTGATTCATAAAACCAACCTACTTCGCCAATTGGGCTCCCAGAGAAAAGATTGGAAGGTACAGCGAGAGCAGAACCACTGCCACCGTGCTTCCCATGATGATGAGTAGCACCGGTTCGATCAGCTGCAGCGAAGCAGCCAGGGCTACCTGTACGTCGTCTTCAAAAAACTCAGCCACCGAGTTCAGCATGCTCGGCAGCGCACCGGTGGATTCACCTACCTCCACCATCTCCACAGCGAGTTCCGGAAAGAACCGGCTCTCTTCCAGACTGTAAGAAAGAGAGCGGCCTTCGCGAACGCGCTGGGCCGCGTGCCCCACGGTGTGGGCGATCTTGTAACTGTTGATCGACTGGCATGCCGTTTCCAGCGACGGCACCAGCGGCAGGCCGCCGGAAAGCAGAGTGGAAAGCGTGCGGCTGAACATGGCGATCTGGTACTTGAGCCAGACCGCCCCAAACAGCGGCAGGCGATAGCGCAGCGCGTCCATCAGGCGCGACCCTTGCTCCGAGCGCATCCACGCCCAGCCGAAGAAAAGAACGCCGACGATGACGAGCAGAATGATGTAGTAATAACTGCGAATGGCGGTCCCAATGCCTAACATGAACACTGTGATCTCAGGAAGCTTGGCGCCCAGCGAGTTGTACAGATCGGCGAACTGCGGGACCACGTAGCCCATCAGGAAGGTGAGCATGACGGTCAGAGCCGATACCAGCACCGCTGGGTAGACCAGCGACGACAGCAACTTTTTGCGAAACGCCAGGGTGACTCGCTGGAAGGCAATGTAACGCGCCAGCACCTCTTCCAGGTTGCCGCTTCGTTCGCCGGCCAGCAACGTGGTGGTGTAGATCCCGGATACCGATCCCTGGGCAGCGAAGGCGTCTGACAAAAGTTCTCCACTCCTTACCCGTTGCTGCACGTTTTCCAGCATGTTCTTGAAGTAGGCGTTGCGCTGCCGCTTGGAGAGCAGCTCCAGCGATTTAAGGATGGGCAGCCCGGCTCTGATCAGGGCCAGGAATTGCTGATTAAAGATAATAAACTGGTCGCGTTTGATGTTGGATCGACGGCGGGAAAACCATCCCGGAACCAGGCCGCGGCCCTTCACCCAGTAAACCAGGTACCCCTGCTGGACAAAGCGGTCGCGGACCTCCTTTTCGGAAGCTCCGTTTTCCAACTGCTCAAGCACGTTACCGCGCTCGTCGGCTACTTTGACCAGGAATTCAGCCATAAACTAGGCAGAAAAAGCCCTCCATCCCCCATTAGAGTCTAGCATCAACTGGCCTTTGGTCCCCACAGTACAGGAATGACGGAAGTGACTGTTTTTGCATGTTTTAGTGCAAAATGGTGCGACTCTGCCAGAAGCCCTTGTAGCCAGGGCTCCGCCGTCTTTTAGCTCTGATCCAGAGACGGCTAGTGGGCGACCTGCTGATCCGGGATTACAACTACTCCGGGCGGCGCATTGAAGCGGAAAAAGCTCTCTGGAACGGCCACGTCCTCCTGGATGTCAGAGAAGCGGAAATCCGTGACCGATCCGTCTGTACCCTGGATTACGATCCGCGTAATCTGGCTGGCCGGAGAGACCTCAAGAAGCACCTCGGAAACACGGTCGGCCATGGCCTTGGGGATCCCGCGCAGAACGACATCGCCCGCCTGCAGCGGAGCGGTGTCCGGGGCCAGGGAAAGGCCGTCGAGTTCTTTCTCCAGCCTGGTCTTTCCCAGCAGAAAACGCAAAGGTGAGCGGATGTCATCAATCGTCTTCAGCGGCGTTTTTCTTGCCTGAAGTTCGCCCGAGACGTAGAAGTACGCATTCTTAGAATCGGCCAGAAAGATCTTTTCCCGCGGCTGATGGTATTCCCACCTCATTTTCCCGGGCTTCTTCAGCCAGACCGTGCCGCTCTCGGTTCGCGAAATACCCGGAGCCTGATAGATCTCCGTGAACGCCGCTTTTGAGGTTTGCAGCCGATTGTAGTGTTCATCCACGGCGTGCGCGGTGGCCGCGACGGACTTGGTATCAGCGGGCGCCGCGGCGAGCGATGCCAGGGGAAGCATGGCGAACGCGATCATTTGAGGGAGTCTCATGTACCTTCGGTCGATGGGATGCAAGTTCCGCGTTGGAGGCTAGTTTTTATTTGTGCGAACCTCGCCCAGGAATGGAAACTGCGTTGCGTCCTGAACATCGACCGTCCCGTCCGGCATCAGCTTGAAGTGCGAGCCCGTGGGATCGTTGGGCACTTCGCGCAACAGGCCCGCATGGATCATGTCCGACCACCGCCCCGGCAACGATCCGGTTTTTTCGCGATACGTTTGTATTCGCCGCTCCAGCTCCTCGATCAGGGCATCGGCCTGCAGGGAGACGATGTGTTTCAGAGCGCTGTCGCGGACGCTGTCTTCTTTCGTGATCTCGTAAACCGCCCGCCACAGGGTGATGGCGGTCTCAATGTCGTCGTGTTCCGCCATCCTGGCCGCCATGATTTTCATCCAGGGCAGTGCTCCGGGGATGTTCGACCCGGTTTCGAAGTCGTCCTTGGCCGCTTTGTAGTCCTTAAGATCCATGTAGTGTACGAAGCCAAGGGTGAAGTACAGCCGCCAGTACTCGGGATTCTCGCGAATGCCCTTATGCAGCAGAATCACTGCTTTCTCCGGCTGGCCGGCGCCCTCCGGCACCTTCTGGCAAAGAAAAATCGATCCTGTCTGGTAAACAGGAATCATGTGCGGATCGAGATCGGTGGTGATATCAAGCAGCGGGTAAAGCAAATCATAGCGCGTGGCATGTTGGTGATGCTTCGCGCCGAAATACTGCACCGCGCGCGTCCAGTAGATGTCAGCCAGTAAACCGGAGTAGCCCAGGCTGATACGCTTCAGCGTTTTTCCCGAAGGCAGGTAGAGCACCTCTTCGAGGGTCGCCTCTCGGCCGCGTACGCTTTCCACTTTTCGCAGCGCCAGCACGGAGCCTGCGCCCATGGTGATCAACAGCAGCGCGGCCACTACACGGGCTCTGTAATTTGCCTTCATTTCAGGTTGCGGCGCTCGAAGATCAGTACTGCGCCTGCCGTCACCGCGGCGGAGTACAGCAGTGCATAAAGAGTGTTGAAGAGGATGAGCCTGCCGTTTATCGGCTGCTGGTGTGCGACCTGGGAGATCACGTTGAGCGAGGCGAAGTTCGGCACAGCGTAAGCCGCAACGGTGGAGAACCACTTAGTGGCCCCATGAGCCAGGGCTGCAAAGTTGCGCAGGTCTTCGGAAAACGTCCCGATCGCAAACAGGGAAAAAGAGAACACTGCGGAAAAAATGGGCGTGGAGAACGATGAAAAAAGAAGCGTTATGGCCGTCACCATCAGTAGTTCCAGGATAGTGAAGTACACCGCGATCAGCAGGCGGGCGTCCGCGCCCGTGAGATGATGCTGGTAGACCAGCATCGCCGCGTAAAACCCGGCAGTCATCAACGCCATATTGGCTACCAGGGTCATCAGAAGGCCGAAAAACTTCCCCGCAATGAACTCCCATCGCCGGACGGGACGGGCCAGAATGGTGTAGAGCGTCCGCTTTTCGATCTCTTTGGAAACCAGACCGATACCGATGAAAATGGCGATGACCACGCTGAAAAGGGAGATCGCGCTTAGCCCCACGTTGATCAGTGCCAGTTGCTCTATATCGATGGAGATTTGGCCCAGCAGCGGTGCTCCCGCGACCAGCACCAGGGCGAAGACGATCAGGTTGTAGAGCACGCGGTCGCGAACTGCCTCACGAAACGTGTTCAGAGATATGGCGGACAGGCGGGAAATCATACTCGCACCAACCCTTCCGCTGTCTTCTCGAGGAAGTACTCTTCCAGAGTTCCGTGCAGAGGAGTTACCGAAACCAGGCGCGCGCCTTGTTGGCGCAACCCCTCCAGCAGGCGATCAAGGTTCTGGCTGGATACGGTGGCTCGAACGACGTCACCGCTAACATGAGAATCCACGATTTGTTTCGCAACGCTATTCAAGGCCCCCGCTCCCTGCCAAATAACTTCTGACTTTTCCGCCATGCTGGAGCGCAGATCGTTCACCACGCCAATCCCGCGCAGTTCGCCCTTGTGGATCACTGCCACCCGGTCGCAAAGCGCTTCCGCATCGGCGAGAATATGAGTCGAGAAGAAAATCGTTTTGCCCGCGTCCTTTAATCCCTGGATCAACTCACGGATTTCATACCGGCCCAGTGGATCCAGGCCGGACATGGGCTCGTCCAGGAAAACCACCTCGGGATCGTGAACGATAGCCTGCGCAATTCCAACGCGCTGCAGCATCCCTTTGGAGAACTTTCGCAATTGCTTGTTGCCGACGTCACCCAGTCCCACCCGCGCCAGTAAGTCCCCGATCCTGTGCCTGCGATCCGCCGCAGACACGCCCGACAGTTGGGCGTAATAGTCGAGCAACTCCGGTGCGCTCAGGTAATCGTAAAAATAGGGCTGCTCGGGCAGGAAGCCGATCTTCTGTTTGACCGTCGGGTCCATGCAATCCTGTCCCAGGATTGTGGCTGAGCCCGCGCTGGGGAAGATGATTCCCATCAGCATCTTCAGAGTGGTAGTCTTTCCGGCGCCGTTCGGTCCAAGAAAGCCAAATGTCTCCCCGGAATTTACCGTCAGGGAGAGTGACTTTACTGCTGGGCGCAACTGCTTTTTGAAGAAGCCAATCGCGTAATCTTTGGAGAGGCCACGTATGTCTATAGCATACATTTTCGGTTTCATCAGCCTGTCATTGAAGAGTGTCTTGTGAGTTCATTGTAGGGGTACTTGCTAGGGCACGCAATCCACACAACGACTTAGGCGGTTATTTAGGTAACTCGTCGGTAACGGTCCCACCAATCGCAGATGAGAAAATGCTGAGCTGCGCTTTCCGCAACCAATTATCCCAATCGGGACCTACTCAATAGGACCGTATTTCGTCAAGTCATTGCAGCTAGCTGCTGTTTCGCCAGGCGCCGAGAGCGCTGGCGGTGAACCGGGTAAGGCCGGTACTGCATTTCTGCTGGAGCGCACTACTGCGTCAGGGTAAGAACAGAAATTGTTGTCACCGCTCCTCCCCATGGCCACCGGCGTTGCGCTAACCGCATAGTTATTGTCGGGCACGGCTCCCGGCGGAGGCGCCGAGCCGACACCCGGGCCACCGGTTCCGTCATTGATGAAGTAACTGAATCCGCTCTTGGGGCAGGGACCGCTGATTGCTCCGCAGAGCACCCACTGGTCCAGCAAACACGATGCCGCGGCAGTGCATGGGGCGCCAGGCGGGGTCGGTCCAAGTTGCGGCCACTGCCCGGCAAAGCCCGAAAACGTATAAGTTGCGGAATAAGTGGCTTGGGCTGTATTTATCGTGCGCATGGTGGCGGCCGCCGCTGAGGTATTTGCCGCCATCTTCGATTGCAACAGGCTGGGAATGGCGATAGCCGATATGATCAGGATGATTGCTACCACGATCAACAACTCAATTAATGAAAAGCCTTTTTGCCAGCGCATGGGAGAAGCCCCTAGAGTTTTCAAGGCCCATCGTTCAGTCAATTTCCAGGGTGGGGGGAACCGGGAAGGGCCTTTGCATAATTTATGTGCACTTAGGCGACCATCTTGCAGCGGTGCACGATCTTATAAGCCAAGGCGACTCAATAGCTTAGAAGATGGTTTTGAATGTCTTCGGCCGACGATGACAAATTCTGTCAAAGACCGCCTCTTTGTCGTGTTGGCTGAAGAAACAAAAAGGAACGCGACTTGCGTCGCGTTCCTTTTGTGGCTCATACCCTCCCCCAGGTACTTGCCAAAAAAACATCTGTCGGCCGAAGGCCTTCGCTTATTGGACGGGGCCAAAGGCTGTGATCGTATTGCAAGCCGCGGAGGTGACGCCAGGCGCGGGTACGAGGGGCGGTGGAATGACCGGAGGGTTGACATTCTTCGTGGATCGGAGTACTCCATCGGAGAACGAGCAAACGTTCTGGTCACCGCTAGTGCCGATCGTGATCGGTGAGGCGGTTGCCGAGTAGTCCACATTGGGTGGGGCGGGCGGAACCGGAACGACGTTTGTGCCGAGGCCGTCATTCAAGAAGTAGTTGTAGCCGCTCTTTGGGCAGGGTCCGCCGGGAGCTGCACAACCCACGTTCTGGTCAACCAAGCACGCGCCAAGCTGGCTGCAAGGGTTAGCCGGTCCAAGTTGAGGCAGCGTTGAAGCATACCCAATAGTAGGGTAGCTCGTGGCATAGGCTACCTCGGTCGTGTTAAGGGTGCGAATGGTGGCGGTAGCGCCTGAGTTGTTAGCCGCCATCTTGGATCTTAACAAGCTGGGAATCGCAATGGCCGCGATGATCAAGATGATGGCAACCACGATCAGCAGCTCGATGAGTGAAAAGCCTTTCTGTTTGCGCATGGTGAGAATTCTCCTCTTTTGAACACCCAGGGATCAATTACCTGACCGTGTTCCGGCTGTTAACGGTGCACGTGGCCGACCATGAGCCGGTCTGACCGCCTGTTTTAACTCAAAATCCATCTAACCTCCATGGAATCAACCTCAAGTGGCGAGGGGCGTTCGCAGATGAATCAGGACGCTAGAGCGGAATTATGACAGATTTTGTCAATCTCCTGACACTTTACCACAAGCAGGACATCCGTACCTGAAGGGCACCTTAACGTGCAGAACACACTCTGACGGACTTTTGCCCGAAGTCTCTTAAATTCTCTCCAGCGAATTTTAGAACGGGATATCCTCGTCGGTGATTTCAGCCGGATGGGGCTCTTCCGCGTGCGCCGGACGCTGGTCGAAACTGGATGCGGCTGAAGCGCCACGCGACGCGCGGCCTTCGCCGTCGCCCTGGCCTTCGCCTCTGCCGCTCAGCAGAACCAAATCGTTGACGACGATCTCCGTGCGGTACTTCTTCTCGCCGCTCTGCTTGTCTTCCCAGCTCGAAGTCTGCAGGCGGCCTTCAACATAGATCTTGGATCCCTTTTTGACGTACTCGCCGACTATCTCCGCCAGCCGCTGCCACACCACAATGTTGTGCCACTCAGTCCGCTCCTGCCATTCGCCCGACTTGTCCTTGTACTTTTCATTCGTCGCCAGGCTGAATTTCGCTACCGGAGTTCCGCTGGGTGTGTATTTGACCTCGGGATCCTTCCCGAGATTGCCGATCAGAATCACTTTGTTTACGCTCTTAGCCATGGGAGACCGCTTTCGTTAGAAAATTTTCCGCTCAATATATCAGTGCCTGATGGTTTCGTAAAGCTTTCGCCGTCACTTTTTTTTGGGATGCCGGCCAGGTGGCTCATCAGGCATGGGCCCCGTAAATCCGGTACAGCATCACATACACCACTACCCCGGTCACTGAAACGTACAGCCAGACGGGAAAAGTCCATCGGGCAATTCGCCGGTGGCGATCAAACCGGCCGCGCAACCCCGCGCCCAGTGACAGCAAAACCAGCGGCACCACTGTCGCCGCCAGAATCGTGTGTGACAGCAGCAACGCAAAGTACACCGGCCGCACCCAGCCTTGTCCGGGGAAACGTACCGAGCCCACATGCGCGTGGTAGTAAAGATAGCAACCCAGGAACACGCTCGAGGTAACCACCGCCGCAATCATGCACGCGCGATGCAGCTTTACCTGTTTGCGCCCGATCAGCACCCGCCCGGTGGTGATCAACACTGCGCTCGCGCCGTTCAGCGAGGCGTTCAGGGCGGGGAACAGGCTGAGGTCCGGCATCAGCGCACCGCGTCAATCATCATCAGCGCGAAGAGCACGGGAAGATAAATGACTGAAGCTTGCAGCAACTGCCGCGCCAGCTTGCGTGACTCCGGCGATGTGGTCGGCAGCTTGGTGCGCGCCAGCCGCAGCACAAACCACAGGAACCCCAGGCTCAGCGCCAGCGCGCCAAAGATATATATCTTTCCCGACATCCGCAGCAACGCCGGCATCAGGCTGATGGGCAGCAGCGTGGCGGCGTACACCACCATCTGCCGAACAACGCTGTGGCCGCCTTTATCGACCACCGGCAGCATCTTCACGCCCGCCGCTTCGTAATCGTCGCGATACATCCAGGCAATGGCCTGGAAATGCGGAAACTGCCAGAAGAAAACGATGAGGAACAGGATTACGGCCGGCGCTTCCAGCTGGCCGCGAATCGCGGTCCAGCCCAGCAGCGGCGGCATCGCTCCCGGAAATGCGCCCACAAAAGTAGAAATCGGCGAGATCTTTTTCAGCGGCGTGTACAGCGCCAGGTACGTCACCGCGGTCGCCAGCGCCAGCGCGCCCGTCAACACATTGGTGGTCAGCGCCAGGGCCGCCGGACCAATGATGGTGGCCGCCAGGCCCGCCAGCAATCCCGTGCTGAACTCCATCCGTCCTGACGGCAGCGGCCGGTTCTGTGTGCGCCTCATGCGCGCATCCAGATCGCGTTCCAGCACTTCGTTCAGTGCCGCCGCTCCTGCTGACGTCAGCCCGATGCCCCATAGCGCATTGAGTAGCGTCCACGAAAGAGAGCTGATGCCGCTGCGCGCCGACGCCATGAAGCATCCCGCCCACGCCGTCATCACGATCAGCGACGTTACCCGCAGCTTGAAGAGTTGCGCGTAGTCGCCCAGCAGCGATGGCCTACGCAGCACGACCGGAGCTGTGGCCACGCTCCTTGCGGCAGCCTGCTCGGTTACCGGTTGCGCCGATGTGCTCATGCCGTGGCCACCTTGCGGTCGCGATCAAAAGGAAGCACCGCCGCCGGCTCGCCGCTAAGCCGGTAGGTCTGGATGATCATCACCACGGCCAGCGCCAGCATCAGCGCTCCCACGCTCAGGTGCGCCACCGTGACGCTTACCAGCGCCGGCGTCGGCTGCACTTCATTCACTCCCTGCACCACCCGGACCACATAAGCGCTCACTCCCAGCAGCAGCTGCACGATCAGCAGCAGCAGCAGCGCGATCGCCGGCCTCCGCAGTTGCCGGATACCGGCATGTTGCACCAACGCGCGCAGACTCACATAAGCCACCAGGCCCGCCACCAGCAGCGCGTTCAGAATGTGCGGATAAAGAAATGCGTGGACGATCTTGTGCACCGGCCACTGGTTGGTTCCCATTGGCCCCCACTTGGTCCACACATGGCGGAAGGCCGCTCCCAGAATGAGCTGCAGGTACATGAAGCCGATCAGCATCCACAAGTGGCGGATCAGCTTGCGCGAATCCACGCGCATGATTTTCTCCGCCGGCTCTTCCAGCCAGCTCCGGCTGGTGAAGACGGCGATCGCCGCCAGCACGCAAAACATGGTCTGTCCAACCGTTGCATGCGCCGTGGAAATGGCCGGAGGCAGGAAGTTCAGCACTGTCAGGCCGCCCAGTACGCCCTGAAAGATCACGCCCGCCACCGCAGCCAGCGTCAGCCCGCGCATCCAGCGCCGCCGGTCCACGCGCCACGTCCATATCGCCACCACGATCGTCAGCAGGCCTACGATCTCCGCCACCACGCGGTGCCCGTGCTCAAACTTCACTCCGCCGATCATGCGCGGCATCTTGTAGAGCGACCCGAAGCTGGTGGGCCAGTCGGGGACCGCCAGCCCCGCGTTGTTGCTGGTCACCAGGCCCCCCGCGATCAGCAGCAGGAGAGCCAGAGCGGCCACAAAAACCGTGAAGCGGTGGTGCGCCGCGTTGTACTCAGGTTGCGTCAGGACGGCCCCTCGAAACTCATCATTCTACCATCTCAAAAACACCATCATTCCGCCGGATGAAAAGTGAAATCGGCCTTCGCGGTCTGCCTGGAAGCCACAATTACGCGGGCCGCCTGCTCGCCGAACTTCTCGTGCACGGCCGTGATCGTGTACTGCCCAGGAGGCAGGTTCCTGATCTCAAACTTGCCGTCCGCCCCGCTCACCGCGAAATACGAATTCGCCATCACGTTGATGTAGGCCCGCATCCATGGATGCTGGTTGCATTGCACCGCCACCATCATCTCCGGCTTGGCAAAGGTCTTCGTGATCGCCGGATCTTTTGCCGCCTGCGATTCGTTCCACGGCTGATTGCTGACTGGCATGGCGTGAACGTTGTGATCGGCATTGTCCGAGTTCAAAATCTGCAGCGGCTGTCCGGCGACCATCCCCAGCATGTGCGGCTGATACCGGCACCCCTTCTGATCTAGCACCACCGGCTCCGTAGGAATGCCGTAATTACCGGGCGGCAAGCCTTCCTTCACGTAGACAAAAACGTTGGCCAGCTTTCCGTGATCGATCGCGATCGCATCCGATGCCTGCGGTTTCTGCGGGCAAGCCGGATCGGCCGTCATGTCGATCGCCGGCAACTTGATCGCCGGTCCCTGGAAGCTGATGGTTCCCGCGATGCTCCCCGCCGTCGCTGAATCCAAAGTCACCATCATCTGCTTCACCGGTGACGGCGAGCCTGCCGGTGACGATTGCGGTTGCCGGCATCCCGCGCTGCACAGCCCCAACCCGCACAGAAAGACGAAAACGATGTTCTTCATGGCCCCGACAATCTCAACGTAAAGACGCCGCCGCGTCTCCGACTTTCTGAAAACCAATGGTCTAATCTCCGCTGGCCACGGCCACGGCTTCCAGGTTGGCGATCACCGCGTCGGTAAATTCCACGGTGCCGCTGCTCCCGCCCACGTCGCGAGTCAGGCACTTCTTTTCCTTGTAAGTTCTCTCCAGCGCCATGTGCACCCGATCGGCAATTTCCACTTCGCCCAGGTGGCGAAGCATGAGAACCGCCGACTGCAACAGAGCTGTGGGGTTAGCCAGGCCTTTGCCGGCAATATCCGGGGCCGAGCCATGCACCGCTTCGAAGATCGCGCAACGCTCGCCGATGTTGGCTCCCGGAACCAGCCCCAGGCCGCCTACAAAAGCCGCGCACAGGTCGGAGATGATGTCGCCGTACAGGTTCTCCATTACCAGCACGTCGTACTGGTAAGGATTCATCACCAGCTGCATGCAGGTGTTGTCGATGATGTGCTCGGCGTAGGTGATCTCCGGATACTCCTGGGCTACCTCGCGGCAGCAGCGCAGGAACAGCCCGTCGCTCATCTTCATGATGTTGGCTTTGTGGATGGCGTGGATGCGCTTGCGCTTCTCCCGCCGCGCGTACTCAAACGCGAAGCGCGCGATGCGCGTGGACGCCTTCTCCGTCATGATCTTCAGCGACTCCACCACCCCCGGCACCACCTCGTGCTCGATCCCCGAATACAGACCTTCAGTGTTCTCGCGCACGATCGCCAGGTCCACGGCCGGATAGCGTGTCGCCATCGAAGGCAGGTTGCGGATCGGCCGGAAGTTGGCGTAAAGCTCAAAGCGCTTGCGCAGCGCCACGTTGATGCTGGAAAACCCGCCCGCGATCGGAGTCGTGACCGGGCCCTTCAGCCCCACGCCCGTGCGCTCGATCGATTCGATCAGCTCGCGCGGAATGTATTCCTGATATTTGCGGTAGGCCTCGGATCCGGCGGCGAAAGTTTCCCAGCCGATCTTGGCTCCGGCAGCGTCCAGGATGCGCACCGTCGCGCTGGTAACTTCCGGTCCAATGCCGTCTCCGGGGATTAATGTGACCCTGTGTCCTGCCATAAACTCCGTTCTTATTTAGCGTTGGTTTTTGCTTTGACCGGCTTGGGCTTTTCGTCTTTACTGATCAGCCGCTCCAGTTCGGAATGGAACTCGCTGACGTCCTGGAAGTCGCGGTACACGGAAGCAAAGCGGATGTAAGCTACTTTGTCGATCTGTCTCAGGCTGTCCATGATGCGCTCGCCGATCTCCGGCGCCGTGCGCTCGCGGTCGGCGGCATCCATCACGTACTGCTCCACCGAGTTCACGATCTGCTCCATCTGGCTCATCGAAATCGGCCGCTTTTCGCAGGCGCGCAGCACTCCTGACAGCACCTTCTGCCGCTCGAACTTTTCCCTCCGGCCGTCTTTCTTCACGATCATGTAGGGAATTTCGTCGATGCGTTCGTACGTGGTGAAGCGCTTCTCGCACTTCAGGCATTCCCGCCGTCGCCGGATGGAA
Organism: Candidatus Angelobacter sp.; assembly: GCA_035307585.1. Classification (GTDB taxonomy): domain Bacteria; phylum Acidobacteriota; class Terriglobia; order Terriglobales; family Acidobacteriaceae; genus Angelobacter. The sequence continues at coordinate 90,452 of DATGHX010000062.1, read as the reverse complement.
GCTCCCTCCCGGCTCTCTCGCGAGTCCACCACTTTATCGTTCTCGAACCCGCAAAATGGACATTTCATTAGAGTTAGCGCTTGTTAGGGCTGTTTCGATTGTATCAAGGAATCGCCGCAAATCGGTCATCGCATGGCCTTCATTCCCGTCTTCGCAAACTCAACAGCCCGTAATCCGTTTTCCGTCGACTGCTTCATAATCTAAGTTTTCCGTCATCTCCGCCGATTGCCCCGTTTCTGAACCTAAGCGGAGGTGAATTGACCTCAATTTTGATCAGCCCAAAGCCTCCAAGTTCTTTCTTTTCAGATCTACCGTACACCCGATGTCCCCATCACCCGATCTGACCTCCCCCCTCCCCCCTTTCAAGCCATTCCAATCCATGTCAATCCAACTTAGTCCGACCGCAAGTCGTAAACCAAAAACAACGAATTGCGTTAAAACCCTAAAGTTGGCATCACGGGTGAACATTGGATACGAAAAGAAATCTTTGTAATATTATCACGATATCGTAAAATAAATCAAAGGTCAAATGCATTTTGTCAATCTTCGCAGAATTTTACATTCACGGATTTTCCTGATCCGCGTTCATCCGCGTGAATCCGCGGTAGGGGGTTGTTTTGCTGATTGCGGCGATTGCGGCGATTGCGGCGATTACGGCGATTCCGGCGGTTCCGGCGGTTCCGGCTGTTCCGGCTGTTCCCCCTCGTTCTCCAGCGCCTTCTCCTCTTCCGCCAGGCTCTCTTTCTCCAGCTTGGTGAGCGAGATGCGCTCGAAGTGGGCCAGAATCAGCCCCGCGGGAATTACCGACATGAACGTTACCAGCCACAGCATGATGCCGCAGCTGATGGCCAGCTCCTTGGGCAGTTCGAACACTCCCACCAGTGTTCCAATGGTCGCCAGCTGTGAGCCGCCGCCCACTACCGGAAGCTGCAGGATGCCGCCGGCCACGCTGGCGCCGGTGAGCAGGAAAGCGCTGGCCAGCGTCATGTCCGGCCCAATCTCCGAGTAGGCGTGCGTCACCAGCACGTAGGTGGCGCCGATCGTGCCCCACAGCAGCAGGGAGATGATGCTGATCTGGACGAACGATTTGGCGTCGTGAATAGTGTTCAGCCCTTCGCCGAACTTGACCACCCGGTGGTAAGCGCCCTCGCCCGCGCCTTTCGAGATGACGGAAAACAGGCGCTGAAAGACTCTGGCAATGCGCTGCGGATTTCGTCGCGCGCGCACCGCCACCACCGCCGCCAGCACTACTCCCGCCAGCAGAGCGAAGCCGGAAAACTGAAAGATGCTGAAGGCCGTGAAGTCGTGCCGTGCGATTCTCTTGGTCGCGCCCTCGGCAAAACCCGGCAGGTCGCGCAGGCTGGGCGAGAGCATGATGTTGATTGCCATGATCAGCGCGAACGCGCCCACGTCGAATATTCTCTCTACCACCCAGACCGCCAGTTGTGATGACATGGTCAGCCGCTCCCGCTTCGCGATCAGGAATGGCCGGATGAACTCTCCCGGACGGCCCAGCAGGGCCATCGCCGTGAAGCCCACCATGGTCGGCGCCAGCAGGCGTCCGCCCGTGGTCTGGCACACCGGGCGCAGCAGAATCTTCCAGCGCAGAGCCCGCAGGTAGTAGTCGAAGTAGATGATCGCCACGCCCAAACCTATATAGAGAAGGTTCACATCCTCGGTCTGCTCCTTGAAGGTGTGCCAGTCGAACTTCTTCCAGGTATTTACCTGGAGATAGACCAGCGCCGCCAGCGCCAGCAGCACTACGGCGGTTATTACCATTCTTTTTTTACTCATGGAGTCGGAACAGACCTGCATTCCCCCGAACAGAAGCTGGCCCAGGGGTGTTTTATCGGCTGCTGCCCATTTGACCTGTAACTTGGAAGTCTACGCTGGTTTCTGGGGTTTGGAAACCGTCGCTTCTTGCGGTTGGGTGCGCCGGCTCTTCTTTTTTGTGACCGGCTTCAGCGCCGTCCCCGCCGGCTTGCCGGCGTTGGCTGCCGGCGCGCCCGCGGCCTTCCTCTGCGCCATCTTCTTGGCATTGAAGTCGCGCACGATCTTGGCCACGTATTCGCGCGTCTCCATGTACGGCGGCACGCCGTGATACTGGTCGACGCGGTGCGAACCGGCATTGTAAGCTGCCAGTGCTTTCACGGCATCGTCATGGTAGAGATCCAGCAGGGAACTCAGGTACGCGGTGCCCGCCTCCACGTTGGCCTTGGGATCGAACGCGTTTGAAACTCCCAGCTGCGCCGCTGTTCCCGGCATCAGTTGCATCAGTCCCTGCGCGCCCTTGCGCGATACGGCGTGAATCTTAAAGTTGCTCTCCGCCTTGATCACGCTGTTAACGAAGTCGGGGTCCAGGCGATAGCGGCTGCTGGCGTCGCGCACCACCTGGTCCAGATCAAGCTGATCTCCGTTGGGACTGGCGGCAGCAGTCTGGGTCTGGGCTACGGCGTTAGTGGCAATGGGATTGGCAGGAGTCGCGTTCACCGGCGGCGCTGGCGGAACGTCCGGCGGTTCTTCCGCCGCAGGTTCGTACGAGACTATCTCGGACGACGGCACCTCCAGAAACCCTCCGCGAACATAGAGCCGGGTGACATCGCCCTTGACTTCTTTGCGTTCGAAGTTGATGGAGAAGCCGTTGCGCAGCACCGCTACCTCGGCGCTGAATGCCGGCGCGGCCAGGGACAGAACTCCCAGGCCAACCGCGATGTTTCGTAGCCACTTCATATCCGGCAAACCTGCTTATTGTCTCCTAATCCCGTGCGGAAAACCAGCGCTGGGCCGGTTAAAAGCGGCTCCACGAAGCCGGTGTCACCTTTGAGTGGTCCCGGCGTGCGCCGATTGACTTAACAGCTCTTCCACCGCCTGCGCCACGCCGCTGTCCGCATTGCTGGCGGTTATCCGCCAGCCGTTCTGCTTCAGATCCTCAGATGCGTTGGCCATCACCACGGGAAGCCCTGCAAACTGAAGCATTTCCAGGTCATTGTAGTTGTCGCCGATAGCCATGATCTGCTCCCGGGGAATGCCGCGCTCGCCTGCCCAGCGCCGCAGCGCATGCCCCTTGGAGCAGTTGCCGGTGAGGATGTCCAGGATGCACAGATCGCGGTGATCGTACTGGGTCTTGAGCACGGTGATCTCGTCCAGGAAGTCGGCCTCCGCCAGCCGCCGTTGGGCAACTTCCATCCGTGCTACCCGCCCGCAATACATGGCTTGCAGCGGATCTTCACTCCGCAGCGCATCTTCCAGGGGAGAAACAAATTTGATGTAAGGACGGTTGACCTCCAGCCAGCGCGAGACCGTGTGATTCAGCTCGTCGCCCGACTCCAGAATGAGCGAATCGTTTCCGGGAGTGCTCGTTGGCCGGTCGAACGTCAGCACCGCGTTTCCCCGAAAGTCCTGCATGTGCGCGATCAGCTTGCGGGCCGTTCCTGCCGCCAGCCGGTCGGTGAACAGAGTCTCTCCCTCGGTCGAGCGCACCAGCGCCCCATTGGAGCTGATCAGCAGCAGCGGAAACCCCAGATCGCGGGCGATGGGCAGGGCATAATCGTGGCGCCTGCCCGTGGCCAGTATCACTTCGATCCCGGTTTCGTGCGCCGCGCGCAACGCCGCCAGATTTCGGGCGGAAACGTGGAACTGGGGATCGGTCAGGGTGCCGTCGATATCGACGGCGACTACGCGGATGGCGGAAGTCACCATGAACGATTGTAAGCTACCCGCTCTATACAATTGAGCCGCTTATGGCGAAATTCGATCTGAGCAAGACCGGCGAACTGGCTGATCTCTTTGCCACCGCCCGCGCGCAACGCGACCAGAACTGGAAACAGCGCTTCTACTCCGCCGTCGTCGACGCCAGCATGGCCACCACCCCGCAGCAGGTTCTGCGCGGGCCTGACGGCTTCTCTTATTTCGTTCTCAATATTCCGCCCGCCGGACAGCCCTTTGAGACTTTCTGCGTCTCCCACGTCCTCGATGTCTGTCTCGATAACGGCTTCGGAATCGTGATTCAGCCCGATGCCAACCCGCCGCAGTGGGTCTTCAACTACGGCAATCTGTGGTCGTTCAAATCTTTCGGCAAATTCGAGATGGAACGTCCGGCTGCGCCCTCTGAGCCCAAAGCCCCGGTCGCTTCGCCGCAACCTCTGCTGGTCGGCCAGCCCAGCCTCGACTTATTTCCTGCCTACGCCCGCAAAGCGGTGAAAGCTTTCCTGGTCGCCGCCACCGGAAACGCTGATCCCCAGGTTCTGCTGCTGAATGACGCCCGCCAGGATCCTCCGCAATCGCTGGTCTTCTCGGTTTTTCCTGAGGATTTCGCCGGCCAGAGCGAGTTCGAGCAGGCCATGTATCGCCTGACCTGGTTCCTGCCCAGTCATTACCGGCTGGCCAACATCCCTCGCGACTCCAATCTCACCGATCGCTTCGCGTCTTTATAGTTCTCGATTGGGAATCGCAGCCGTTCTCGGCTGCGCACGTTGAGCGTAGGGAATCCCCCACCTCTATCACGCGGTCTGATTTTTGCGTGTGGTGGCCAGAACCTCGCGCACCTTGCGCGCGATTTCCACGATGGAGCACGGTTTCTGCAGGAAGCTCGAACCGGGTTCGATCACGCCGCGGTCAAACAACTCCGACGGCGCGTAACCGGACATATAGATCACCCTCACTTCCGGGCGAAGCGCGCGGACCTGGCGGGCTACCTCGCGCCCGCTCAGCTTGGGCAAAACCACATCGGTGAGCACCAGATCGATGGGTCCCGAGTAAACTTTCGTCAACTCCACTGCATCTTCGCAATTCCTGGCGGTGATCACGTGATAGCCCTCAAGCTCGAGCGCCGAACGGCTTAGCTCGCGCAGAGCGTCCTGATCTTCCACCAGCAGGATGGTCTCTCCTCCGCTTGCCCGCTGTGCATGGACCACCGTCTTCGTATCCTCCGGGGCTGCCATCTCTCGCGACACCGGAAAGAATATCTGGAACGTCGTGCCCCGGTGCGGCTGGCTCTCCACGGTGATGGCGCCGTCGTATTGCATCACGATGCCGTAAACCGTCGACAACCCGAGCCCCGTGCCTTTGCCCGCCGGTTTGGTGGTGAAGAAAGGTTCGAAGATTCGCATCTTGGTCTCTTCCGACATACCCTCGCCCTGGTCGGAGACCTGGATCATCACGTAGCCGTCGGGCGATTGCGGACTGAGCGGCACCTCCTCCGCTGACGCTACCCTGGTCTGAATGATCAGCTCTCCGCCATGCGGCATGGCATCGCGCGCGTTCGCCGCCAGGTTCAGCAAAACCTGGCTGAATTGGGGGCGGTCAATGCGGAAAGTAGTGTGGCCTGCTTGCAGCAGGCAATGCAGCTCCACGCTTGATCCCAGCAGATGCTGCACGAACTGCTTGTTCTCCTCGATCGCGCGGTCGAGTTCCAGTATTTGCGGTGCGTTGACCTGCTTGCGGCTGAACACCAGCAACTGCCGCGTCAGCGCCGATCCCTGCCGTGTGGCCTCCAGTATTCCGTCCGCAAGCTTTCTCTGCCGGCTCGAGCCCGGCAGCTGCCACATGATCATTTCCACGGCGCTGGAGATCACCATCAGCAGGTTGTTGAAGTCGTGGGCCACGCTGGCTGCCAGCCTGCCGATCGCGTCCAGCTTGCGGGCCTCGAACAGCTGCTCTTCCCGGCGGCGCAGGTTCTTCTCCGTCTTCAGCAGCCGGCCAAGCATTCCCTGCAGTTCGTAGAAGCTCAAATAGAGCAGCACCAGCGTGCCCATGGCAATCGTCAGGAACAGGAACTTCGTCATCCGCTGGATCAGCGACCGCGTACGCAGTACGAATCCTTGCGCGGACTGGTCCGCCTCGGCATCAATGGCTTCCAGCTCGCGCAGCAACTGGTCGAGGTGGGCGCGGTTGGGCGCAGCCGACTGCAGTTCTTGCTTGACCAGGCCTCCGATCTCGAACTGGCGTTGCACGCGAATTGCCGCCCGCTCGCCATCCTCCTGGTTCTTGCGCGTGACTGATGAGTTAAGCCATGACATCACGCCGCTGAAACGGACGATCTTTTCGGCGTCTTGCTCGGAGATGTGTGCCCGCCGCAGCCCGTCGCGGATCGCGTTGGCATTGCGCGGAGGCCTTCCTGCCTGAATGGCCTGGGCTAGCGCCTGCATGATCCCTATTTGCTCCTGGAATTCCGGAAACTGTTCCAGGTTCTCTTGTGCGATGCATCGGGTAAGAGCAAGCTGGGCCTTCTTTTGCGTAGTTTGCCAAAGCAGCGTAGCAAACGCGTAGGCTCGCAAACTATCGGCGGCATAACTCAGTGCATAGGTGAGCAGCAGGACGCTGGCGATTACTATGGCAAAGCGGGGCACCAGGATTGCGAGACGGCGTCGCCGTCCCATATCCGTCATGTATTCCTTGCTCATGCCAGACTGCCCCATAGCCAACTTTTTCCTGGAGCAGGTTACAAGACTCCCCGGACCCCGGTCCCCGGCCGAACGAGCCTGGGTGGGTCACAGCCTTGAAAGTTTGGGTTTTTCCAAGTGTTGGGATTGTACACCACTTCGCGACTGGCCCGGCTCTCACGATTCGCATGGCACTACTCGGCGCTACTCCCCACGTCCTTCTTTAACCTTTAACTTTAAGCTTTACAAACCTAAGTAGGCGGCGCGAACCATGGCATTGCTGAGTAAATTCTTAGATGTGTCCTCCAGCAGGATGGTCCCGTTCTGCACTACGTAGCCGCGGTCGGCGATGCTCAAGCCGCTGACCACGTTCTGCTCCACGATCACCATGGCGATGCCGGTGTTGCGCACTGACTGGATCTTGTCGAATACCTCGTCAACCACCTTCGGCGCCAGGCCCAGCGATGGTTCGTCGAGTAATAGCAGTTTGGGTTGGGCCATCAGGCCGCGGGCGATCGCCAGCATCTGCTGCTCGCCGCCGGAGAGGGTGCCCGCCATCTGCTGCATCCGCTCCGCCAGCCGGGGAAAAAGTTCGAGCTGCTCCTGCATCGACTGCTTCATCGCGGCCCGTGCCCGCCGCGTGTACGCGCCCAGTGAAAGATTTTCCCGCACCGTGAGAAACGGGAACACCTGCCGTCCTTCCGGAACATGGCTTACGCCGCGCGCCACCATCTCGTGCGCCTGCACCCGGCCCACATCTTTTCCCGAAAACCGCAGGCTGCCCGTCCGCGGATGCTTCACGCCGGAGATCACGCGCAGCAGCGTGGTCTTTCCCGCGCCGTTCGATCCGATCAGGGTCACGATCTCTCTGGCTCTAACCTGCAGCGTAATGCCGAATAGCGCCTGCAAGTCTCCGTAGAAGGCCGTCACCTTCTCCAGTTCCAGCAATGGTGTCGCAGCCTCGCTCGTGCCGGCGTTGATTGTCGCAGCCTGAGCCGGCAGGTTCATTGCGTCAGCTCCTTGTACTTCGGTCCCAGGTAGGCTTCGATGACCTGCGGCTGCTTGACGATCTCCGCGGGAACGCCCTCGGCGATCTTCGCGCCGTAATCCAACACCACCACGCGATCGGCAATCTTCATCACCACCTGCATCACGTGCTCCACTCCGCCCACCACGCTTACGCCCCACTCGGAGAGCCGCTTGAGCAGGTCGGCCAGCGCCAGCGCCTCGCCCGTGGTCAGGCCTGAAACCACTTCGTCCAGCAGGATCAGCCGGGGCCGCGTGGCCAGCGCCCGCGCGATCTCCAGCCTCTTCAGCGCCGCCAGCGGCAGCCCGCGTGCCTGGGACTTGGCTAGATGCGACATCTGCAGAAAATCCAGAATCGTGCCCGCGTCCTCCGCTGCGCGGATGGGACTGGCGTGGTGCATGAACGATCCCAGCATCACGTTCTCCAGCACGCTCAGGTTGGGCAGCGGCTTTACGATCTGAAATGTGCGCCCGATGCCCAGCCGCGCAATGCGGTGCGGCGCCATGCGCGAGATCTCCTGGCTGCCGAAGGTGATCGAGCCTTCATCGGGATGCAAAAAGCCGCTGATCAGGTTGAAGACCGTCGTCTTGCCCGCGCCGTTGGGCCCGATGATGAAGAGGATCTCGCCTTCGCTCATGGTGAAGGAAACGTCCTTCACCGCGCGCAGCCCGCCGAAGCGCTTGGAGACGTTGCGTACGTCAAGGAGCGCAGCCAAGACTCAGCTGCCTCCTTTCACTTCCGCTGTGGCCGGACGTCCGGCTACAGGCTTGCCGCCGAACCCGCGCCGCGCCAGTTGCCGCAGCCCGCCCACGATCCCTTCGGGAAGAAACAGCACCACCACTACGATCAATATGCCGTAAATCAGAAGATGGCCCTCCTGGAACTGGTTCTTGAACACCTCTGATGCCGAGAGCAGCAGCACCGCGCCCACAATCGGCCCCATCAACGTGCCCGCGCCGCCCAGCATGGTGATGATCGCCACCTGAACCGAAATCTCCAGCGTCAGCACGCTGTCGGGGACAATGTATTGAAATGCGCTGCCGTAAATTGCTCCGCCCAGCGCGGTGAGAAACGCGCTGATCACCAGCGACCGCACCTTGTAGCTCGCGGTATCGATGCCCACCGCCGACGCCGTGTCCTCATCCTCGCGTATGGCCATCAGGTAGTAACCGGGACGCGAGTGCTCCGTGGCGTAGTTCACCAGGAAGCAGATTGCCGCCAGCGCCACCGCCGCCAGATAGTAAAGCCGCCAGACGCTGCCGCCATGGAACAGCGCCGGCGTGCTCAGCCCGATCGCCCCGCCGGTCACTTGCAGGTTGGCCGCGCCCAGCCGCAAGACTTCACCGAACGCGATGGTTGCCAGCGTAAAGTAAGGCCCGCGCAGCCGGAACACGATCTGTCCAATGATGGCGGCGAACGCCGCCGCGATGATCGCCGCCAGCAGAACCGCCGCCCACACCGGCAATCCCCGTGCCGCAAAAATTGCCAGCCCGTAAGCCCCCAGCCCGAAGAACGCCGCATGCCCCAGCGACAGCTGTCCCGCGTACCCGCCCACCAGGTTCCACGCCAGTCCCAGCGCCGCGAACAGCACGATGCGGAAGAACACCTGGATCAGGTAGTCGTTGTGCGCAAATCGCGGAACCAGGCTGCAGGCCGCCACCACCGCAAAGAAGCTCAGGATCTTCCATGTGCGGAACGGGCTCATGCGCGCTGTCTCCCGAAGATTCCGCTGGGCTTAAGCGACAGCACCAGAAGAAACAGTGCGAAGTCCACCGCCAGCGCCCACTGGTTGCCCAGATACAGGCTGGTAATGCTCTCTGCCACCCCCAGCACCAGCCCTCCGATGGCTGCGCCTTCAATCGAACCCATGCCGCCCAGCACTACGACCACAAACGCTTTCAGAGTGTAGTCGTCGCCTACGCTGGGAAACAGGTACAGCGCCGGCAGCAGCAGCCCTCCCGCAATTCCCGCCATCGCGATCCCGATCGCGAAGCTGAGTCCTTGAATGCGGATGGAGTTGATTCCCATCAGCGGCGCGACCTCGCGATTCTGCGCTACCGCGCGTAGCGCCCGCCCGGTGCGGCTGCGCGCCACGAACTGCTGCAGTCCCACGATCAGCACGCCTGCAATCACAAACGAGAGCAGGGAAGCCTCGTTCACCGTGAACGAGCCCAGCCGCATCGTCTTATTCACCAGCTCGATATTCGTCTGGTGGTAATCGGCCCTGAATTTGAGCTGCACGCTGTCCACCAGGATCAGCGAGATCCCCGTCGTCATCAGGATCTGCATGAAGTCCGACCGGTTGTGGATGGGCCGGATCAGCGCCGCGTACACCAGCCACCCGAACGCAAACAGCACCAGCCCGCCGGCGAAGAGTCCCAGGTAGGGATTAACCTGCCACTTGTCGAACAGCACCCACGTGGCGTACATGCCCAGCATCAGGAAGGCGCCGTGGGCGAAGTTCACAATGCGCATCACGCCAAAGATCAGCGCCAGCCCCATGCCGATCAGCGTGTACAGCGCGCCCGTCAGCAGGCCGTCGATGCAGGCTTGGAGAAATGAGGTCAGGGCCGCAATCCCTTCTAACGTTTGGACCACGCCGGCGCGGGAATGATCGGCTTGGCGTCGGCGACTTCCGGCGGGAACACCACGTGATACTTACCGCCCTGGATCTGCGTGATCAGCACCGGATGCTGGTTCTGGCCGTTCACGAACTTGATGGGCCCGAATGCGCTGGTCTTCAGATTCAGCTTGCTCAGCGCATCCGCCACCTTTCTTGCCTCCAGCGTTTTGGCATTGGCGATGGCCTGCACCGCCGCCATCAGCGCCTCATACGCTTCCATCGCGTGGTATTGCGGATGCGTTCCAGTGCGTTTGACGTACTCAGCATCGAACTCCTTCGATCCCGGCCAGGGCGCGTCCGCCAGCCACTGCGAGACCGAGAACGTGAAATCCGCGTTTTTCCCCGCGCCTTTCGCGGTCGGGAACTCGGCGGCGGCAAAGCCGGTGCCCGCCGAAGTGTAGTACTTCGGATTCAAATCCACCTCCTGCGCCTGGCGCATCAGCGTGGTCGCGTCCAGCAGGTAAGAGCAGAAGTAAATGACTTCAGGATTCCCGGCCTTTACGCGCCGCAGCACCGCCTTGTAATCCGGCGCCTTGGCCTCATACTGCTCCACCGCCACCAGCTTGATCCCGGCAGCCTGCGCCGTTTCCTTCATGGCCTCCATGTTCGATTGCCCGAAGTTAGTCTTCTCATAAACGATGGCCATAGTCTTCGGCGCGCCATTGCTCTTCAGGAACGCGATGGTGGCTGTCGCGTAGTCTCTGGCCCCGGAGCAGATGCGGAATACCCACGGCGACTTCGAGTCCATCACGTTGTCCGCGGTCGCGGTGGGAATCACCAGGGGGATCTGGTGTGAGATCACAGGATTGATGATGGCCTTGGTGTTCTCGCTCGAGTACGCGCCCAGCAGCAGCGCCACGTGGTCCTGGTCCAGCAGCTTGGAAACCCCCTGCACCGCCTGGTCGGGCTTGCTCTGATCGTCGTAGAAATCGAGTTCCACCTTCTTGCCCAGCACTCCGCCCTTGCTGTTGATCTCTTCCAGGGCGATGGCGTAGCCGTTCTTGTGCGCTTCTCCGAACGCCGCCAGGCTTCCCGTCAGCGACGTGATCACTCCGATCTTCACCGTGTTCTGGCCGATCGCGCTGGCTGCCAGCGAAAGCCAAAGTGCAATAAGCGCTGTAATTTTGATGGCTCGCATTTTTCTCTCCTCGGTCCAGCTTACCGGGCTCCGGCTTGCTCGGTGCGAATTATAGATGCTTGCTTCGCTGCTGCTCACCGTTTTTGCCGCTTGCTGCCAAAGTTATCGAGAGTCCTAAACGCATTCTCATACGCAACCAGGCCCTGTGACCGCCGTCATAGCCATCACAGCCTCCCGGCCCTAACCTGAACATGAGAGGAAGTGGAGGTGTGCCATGAAGCGCGTTCTCTATGCAGCGCTGATTTGCTTTGTGGCCCTGGCGACGCTTGCCGCCCGCGGCCAGGAAAAGGGCGGGCGCTACGACCAGCAGATTCTTTCCAACGTCGCCCGCGTGCTCAGCGCCGACGCCCAGTTCAAGAACGTTACGGTTCAGGTGGAAGATGGCGTCGTGATCCTGGGCGGCAGCGTGGAGCTCGATAGCGTTCGGCGCGATCTCGCCGTCAAAATCGGCCACATCGATCACGTGGCCGAAGTGGTGAATCAGATCGTGCTCTCTCCCGCCGCCGTGCCCGATAACATTCTCAGCGATCTGGTCGCCAGCCGTCTGGCCGACGCCGGTTATCCCGAGATCACGGTTGCGGTCCACGAAGGAGCGGTTACTCTTCACGGCGCCGTGCGCACGCAGCGCAGCTGGAACTGGGTGCGCCAGCTCGTCGCCCTCACGCCCGGCGTGAAAGAGGTCCAGGCGATGCAGTTGCAGATCGTAGCGCCTTAAACTCTTCCGGCTACGCCGGAGATTTTCGGATACAGGTAGTGTGCGCCGCCATGCTGTCTTTCAGTCGCCCGGGACGGTTGCTTCCTGTGCCCGCTCGTCGGTATGCATCTCGTCCCACATCTCTACCACGCGCGAGCGCAGTTCGTCGGTGACCTGGCGGTAGGTTTCCTCGTTGGGCGTCTCCGTTGCCGGAGGCTGCACGGGATCGCCAAAGCGAACGCGGAGCTTTGACAGGCGCGGGAATCTCCGGCCGCGCGGCCAGGCTTCAAAGAAGCCGTCCAGCGCCACCGGGTAGATAGGGACTTTCAGGTGCGCCGCCAGGATGGCCGCACCCTTCTTGAATTTCTTCGGCGCGCCATCGATGGAGCGTTCGCCTTCGGGGTAGAGAACCAGGTTGCGCCCCTCGCGCAGGCCGAACGCCCCCGCGCGCATGGCGTTTACCAGGTTGGAATCGGGATCCACCGCGACCAGTTTGAATGTGCGGCCAAGAAACTTAAAAATCCCCTGGCCAAAGACCTCGCTGGTGCCGACGTAAAACATGTTCCGGAACAGCCGCCAGGGAATCTGGCTGGCCACCACCGGACCATCAATAAAACTCTGATGATTCGGGGAAAGAATGAACGGACCGTTCTTCGGGAGCTTTTCCTTGCCGCTCACGCGCAGCCTGAAGAAAAGCCGCAAGAAGAGCCCGAAGAATTTGCCCACCACAAACCACGCCGCGGTCACCAGCCATCCCGTGTTCAGGGCGCGCATGACCTCCGGATCGTCGGGCGGGACCGCGAGCACCGCTTCCCATCCGGCATTCGCGGCCCGCGCTCCCGTTCCCGCGCCGCCGCGCGCCCCCAGGATCGCATCCACCAGCTCGCGCACCGTGTACACCTGCGAGACGATCTTGTCGTCCACCTCGGCCCCCAGCGCCCGCTCCAGCGACACCACCAGCTCCACGCGCTCCATGGAATCAAACCCCAGGTCCAGTTCCAGGTTCGATGAGGGCAATACCTGCTTCTGCGTCTTGCCTGCCTCGCGAATCATGGCGACCGTTCGCTGCACGTCCGGATTGGCAAGCCACAGCGCCTCTTCGCCGCTCGGCTCTTCGGCGATTCCGCTCCCGCTGTCCGTCGCTCCGTGCTCGCCCGCCATCACCCGCCGCAGGATTTCAAAGCGCTTCAGCTTGCGCGTAGTGGTGCGCGGCAGGGGATCAGGCCACAGGTCGAAACTGAGGATGCGCTTGGTGCTGGGCAGCTCCAGGGAGAGATTCTCCACGTCGAAGCGTATGACCTCGCGCGCGTTCACGATCTTGCGTTCGCGCAGCACCTCGAAATCGGGGACGATTACCGCGTGCAGGCGTTCGGACAGCGGCTCACCCGGGCGGCTGGCCAGCCCCATCACGCAGATCTCTTTGATAAAAGCCGAGCGCAGATAGTGGGCCTCGATTTCCTCCGGATAAATGTTTTTGCCCGAGCTCAGCACGATGATCTCTTTCTTCCGCCCGGTGATGAACAGGTTCCCGCGCGCGTCCAGGTAGCCGAGATCGCCGGTGAGCAGCCACCCGTCGCGCAGGATCTCCGCCGTGGCGTCCGGCCGGTTGTAGTAACCCTTCATCACGATCCCGCCCGCGATCGCAATTTCACCGACTGGAAGCGGCGCGCCCTCCGCCGGCTGCGCATCCATGATCTTCACCTCTACTCCCTTGAGCGGCTGCCCCACCGATCCCATGACATTGGCCTTCGTCGGCGTCACCGTCGCGCCGCCTGTCGTCTCCGTCAGTCCGTAAGCCTGCAGCATGTTGAAGCCCAGACTCACAAAATCGCGGCCTATTTTCGGATCGAAGGCCGAGCCTCCCGTGACCAGGTAGCGCATCTTCGGGCCCAGCTGGCGGTGGATCCTCGCGAAGAACACCTTGCCTGCGTTTACGTGCAACTTGCGCAGCAGGGAAGAGATCGCCATCAGCGTGCGGAATAGAAACCTGGTCGCGCCGCCGCGGGCCGCCACTTCTTTCATCACCCGCTCGTGGATCAGGTAGAAGAACTGGGGCACGCAGCAGAAAAGCGTGATGCCGCACTCGCCCAGTGCGCGCAGGAGTTCTGCCGTATTGGTTTCCGCCAGATAAACCACGCGCGCTCCGGCGGCGAACGGCAACAGCAGGTTGGCCATCTGCGCCAATGCATGAAACAGCGGTAGCACTCCCAGGATTGAATCGCTGGCGCTCACGTCAATCGAGGCAAAGACCGCGCCGGCCTCCGCCAGCAGGTTGCCGTGTGTCAGTATCACTCCCTTGGGATCGGCGGTGGTGCCGGAGGTGTACATGATCACCGCCGGCGAATCGTCTTGCACCGGCGCCGGCGTAAAGTTCCCCGGGCCGGCCGCCAGCATGCCCAGCAGGTTGGCGTAGCGCCCCTCGCCCGAGCCATCGATCATCACGATTCGAACCAGCGTCTCGTCGACTGCCTTCTGCACCTCACGCAGGTGAGCCGAGTCGGTGAAGATGACCGCGGCGCCCGAATCCCAAAGCAGCTTGTTGATCTGCTGATGGTTGAATGCCGTGTCCAGGGGAACTGCGACTGCGCCCGCAGACATCACGCCCAGGTAAGCCGTGACCCACAGCGGCCCGTTGCCGGCCAGAATGGCGCAGCGGATCCCCTCCGACATTCCCGAGTCGCGCAACCAGCGGCCCACGGATTCGCTCCGCGCCCGCAATTCCGAGTAGGTAATGCTTTCCAGGGTCCCGTCGCTGCGCTGCAGCTCCACGGCAACGCTCGCAGGATAACTTTCCACGGATTGAAGAAAGCGAGTGTAGAACCCGGACATGAGGGGCGGTGACGGAATCGGCTTACGGCATGATATCCGGCGGACGTTGAATTACCAAGATTTCCGCCCCGAAGCCTCGGGCATTTAGCGCGACTATTGTCCCCCGGGAAGTTGCTTGGCCACCGCCAGCATCTCTTCGGCCTTGGCGCGTACGCGGACATCTTCCGTGAAGTTCACCCAGCGCACCGTCCCCGAGGAATCCACCAGGAACTCCGCCGGCCGGGAAATATCCGTCTTCCCCGGGCCGCCTTCCGGATGCAGCAGATCGTAGCGCTTGATTGTTTCCGCTTTAGGATCGGAGAGAAAGGGAAAGCTATAGCCGCGTTGCTGGCAAAGTTTGCTGGACTCTTCCGCGCTGTCCACGCTGATGGCTACCGGCAGCACCCCGGCGGCCTGGAATTTCTGAACGTCCTGCTGGATGCCTCGTAACTCGAGGTTGCAGTACGGTCACCACCAGCCGCGGTAGAAAACCAGCAGCACCGCCTTGGGCGCCTTGCCTGACCTAGTGTCAATCGGCGTTGTAAGCAGTTGCGACAGAGAGACGCTTTTTCCGCTGGTGTTGGTCAGGGTGAAGTCAGGCGCTTTCTGCCCCACCTTGGGCGCTCCGCCCGATGCGGGAATGTCGCGGGCATGGAAGAACCCGATGGTGGAGAGCCCGCACAGCAGTGCCGCGACTGCGGTCAGAATGGAGCCGGCGATCTTGCCGCGAAAAATCTGCGGCTGGCGGAAAGCCCGCGCCAGTCCCACGATCATCATTAGCACGCCGATAGCCGGCAGCAGCAGGCTTACCCACGGCCACACGGTCTCTCCGGGAATATGCCAGAAGATGAAGAAGTTACTGACGATACCGAGCAGGACCAGAAGCAGCCCGGTCCACAATGCCGAATTCGGGCGACGCGCACCCAGCGCGGGAGAAGGTTGGCTCATTATGTCCCTCTTGCAGAGGCTTGGATTCTAGCAGAAGGACGGCATTCGCGAAATTTCTGCGATCCGGTGGGGACCGGTGTGAAGCTAGAAGTTCACGCGCGGCCGGAGCACCTCGTAGCGGGTAATCGTGTAACCAAGCGCCGCGCCCAGAAAAACGTCTGAGGGAAAATGAGCCATGGTGGTCACCCGGCTGAAGCTGACCGCGGTGGCAAACCCGTACATCACCCACGGTACCCAGCGGTGCTTGTGATAGCGAGTCGCCACAACCGTGGCTACGGAGAAGGCGCCGGCGGCGTGTCCCGAGGGAAAGCTGCTGCCTTTGAAAGGCGATTTGCCTCCGGCGAAGAAGGTGTTATGAAAATTTCCTCCGGGCGGAATGTCAGTGGGCCGCTGTCTTCGCGTGATCGCCTTGACTACCAAATCCACTACCGCGCTGTCCGCATAGGCCTCACCCGCGAGCAGCGATGTGCTCACCGCGTAGGGGTCATGCCCGGCATAGCCGGCCATCATCAGCGAGGCCGGCACCGCCACCACCGCGGCGATCGTGATCGACGAGTCGAAAACGTCATTCACGTCGTCGAGGTTTCCCGCGTGCGATCGAAAGTACGGCATCACGTGCGGATCGGCCACGATCAGCCCTGCGGTCGCTCCCGTGATGCTGAGCGTCGGCAGCCAGTGGCGCCCTTTCGCCAGTTGGACGGGGAAGAGCCAGATATCTTTCTGGTCGTGAAGGAAGTCCTTCGGCAGGCTTCGCCACGATACTTCCCGCTGCGAAGGCTGATCGCCACTAGCGCTGTCACTGCCGCTGGAGGTTGACGATGCTGCTGAAGGGCTATCGGGAAGCCCGGCGTCCCTGTCCTGAGCGCAGGCCCTGTACGGCGCCCCGGCAAATCCCCCGCAAAGAACTAATACCAGAAAGAATCGACCCATTTGCCCTTTTGGATGCGCTTCTTTGATCCGGGTATGCCGCCCATTCGCGCCAGAATGGCCTATTTTGCCCGCATTTAGCAGAGGCGAATCTGCCGAGAAGCTGGTGATGAATCGTAGTCTGGCCGGGTCGGATACCTCGGCTGCAACCGCCGTAAAATCTGAATCACCGTTTGCCGGCACCGCATCAAGTAGCCTTTTACTCTCGTTTCGCAAAGGGAGAGAGAGAATGGCAAGAAAGATTGTTTACTGGGTATCCACGGGGTTTATCGCACTGGGGGCTTTGATGGCTCTCAGCTATCTGACGAACAGTCCACAAGTAGTGCAGGGATTTAATCACGTCGGTTATCCCCAGCAGCTCAGAATCATTCTCGGCATTGCCAAGCCGCTGGCCGCGATCACGCTGCTGGTTCCCGGCCTGGGCAGGTTCAAGGAATGGGCCTACGCGGGGCTGACCTTCGCCTGGGTGTGCGCCTTTTTCGCGCACTATCTGGCTAAAGACGGCGTCGAAGCCCTGGCTCCGGTCTTGCTGCTCGTCATGCTGGCCGTTTCCTATTTCACGCGGCCGGCCAGCCGGCAATGGGCCGCGACGGCAACGGCGAAAGCGGCCTAGATCACTTCAGCGGCAAGATCGCAATGCGCAGCGGCTCGAGCTTCGCCGGGTCAGCGATCTTGCCATCGTCCAGGTTCTCGATGCCGGTGTTGGCGAAGACAGCCGTTGCTGAAGTGCGGCGGGCAGCGGGAAGGCCGCGGCCGCCGCCGCTTCTTGCGCTTATGCGGTGTGGATGTACTCGCTGAGCAGCTTCAACACGCCCGGCCATCCGCTGGTGTAGTCCTTGTAAGCAGTCGAATCCTGCGCCAGACCGCTGTGAGTTACCCGGACTCGCGTTCCTTTTCGCGTCGCCGTCAGCTCCCACCGGACAGTCGTCTGAAGGGAAGGCTTTTCATGCCAGTTGGCGATCCAGCTCCACACCAGTAGCCGGGGCGGATCGTACTCCAGCAACTCGCCGTGAGCTTCGAACTCCTCCGCGTTCAGCCGCTGGATGCGCTTTCCTACTTCTCCGTGATCCGAGCCTGGGGCCGGCCGGCAACTGAAACGCCATTTGCCGCCCCGCCGCGCGTCCATTTCGAAGATTGTCAGCTCGACGGAAGGCTCCTTCCCCCACCACACAAAAAGCTGCTTGGGATCCGTCAGTGCCAGGAAGACTCGCTCCGGCGGCGCTGCGATCTCGATCTCAGAAGACACGGAGTCTTGCGCGTCAATCGCTCTTAACGCTGTCATAGCAGTTCTCCTGCCTTTGCCGGCCGTTGCAGATCGAATGCAGACTTTTCTTCTTTGCCATTTTTCACAAACCACCATTCTTCGCGGTGGCGGTCCGGACCAAGGATGTTGAGTACCACGCGGCTCATGTATCCGGTCTTGGACGAGAGGTTGGTGCCGTCCACGAAGTCGAAGGTAAAGGTCTTGCCGTCGTTCGCGGCTTTGCCTGCCAGTCTTGGCTGATTACCGGCTCCGCAGTAATGGGTCAGCAGCAGTCGGCTGCCATCCAGGTGAACCATGCTGATCATGTCTTCTTTCATGCTTGGGTCAGCAGGATAGGAAGCGACGATCTCGTTAAGCAGTGCTGTCCCGCCGCTCACCACGCGGAAGGTAACCTGCACCGGGTGGCCGAGGTTATCTTTTCCGCTCCACTCGCCCGCTAAGGTTTTCAGCGTATCGAATGACTGCTGCGCCGGCGATTGCGCGGGCGCAGAAGAAATGCAAAGCAACAGCATAAGCAACAGGGAGTTGCGCCTCATCAGAGAGTTTCCTTTCTTGTTTTCTTTGTTCCGGAATGGGCCTCGGCAGTCTGCGATTGGTCCGCTTCGATGAATTCCTTTAGGCCGGCCAGTTTGGTGTTCCAGAAGGCGCGGTAGTCCTCCAACCAGCGGTCTACCGCCTTGAGCGGCTGAGGATTGAGATGGCAGAAGCGATGCCGCCCTATCCGCTGCTCCCTCACCAGGTTGGCCGCGCGCAGCAACCGCAGATGTTTGGAGATAGCGGGCCTGGAGATGGGAAACATCATGGCAATGCGGCCCACCGGCTGGCTGCCGCTCCGCAGCAAATCCAGCACCGCGCGCCGCGTGGGATCGGCCAGGGCGTGAAAGCATCGATCGTTAAAATGCGTAACCTTTTGGTTTCCCATTACAGGTAACCATACGGTTACATAAAAAATTTGTCAAGCGCAAAAACCAGCCGCGGGTGTTCCGGTCGTTGGCAGGGAACCGCCGCGATTACAATGTCCATTCGCCAAAAGACCGTCGTCGGTGAAGGAGTGATCATGCGCGCTGTCTTATGCAAGGAGTGGAGCGGACCGGACAAGCTGGTAGTGGAAGATGTGCCCTCGCCGGCCATCCGACCCGGCGCTGTACGCGTAGCCGTGGAAGCTGCGGGGATCAACTTCGCCGACCTGCTTCTGGTCTCTGGACAGTACCAGGAGAAGCCGCCCCTGCCCTTTACTCCCGGCTCGGAAGCCGGCGGCGTGATCACCGAGATCGGACCTGGCGTCACCAACTTCAAAATCGGCGCGCGTGTAATGGCCCTCTCCGGCGGCGGAGCCTATGCCGAAGAAGTTGTCGTCGATGAAGCCCGCATATTTCCCATCTCCGGCAAGATGGATTTCCCCAGCGCTGCTGGTTTTCCCGTAGCTTATGGCACATCGCACGGAGCGCTGGAGTGGCGGGCGCGCCTCCAGCCCGGCGAATGGCTGCTGGTCCACGGGGCTGCCGGGGGCGTGGGGTTGACCGCCGTCGAAGTAGGCAAGGCCATGGGAGCGAAGGTGATTGCTTGCGCCGGCAACCCGGAAAAACTCGAAGTTGCCCGCCAGCATGGCGCCGATCACCTGATCGATTACTCGCGCGAGGACTTTCGCGAACGCGTGAAAGGGCTCACCGGCGGCCGCGGCGCCGACGTGATCTACGATCCGGTCGGCGGCGATGTCTTCGACGCCAGCCTGCGCTGTATCGCCTGGGGAGGCCGCATCATTATTATTGGCTTTGCCTCGGGACGCATTCCCCAGATTCCCGCCAATATCGCCCTGGTCAAAAACATCGACCTCATTGGCTTCTACTGGGGCTCTTACCAGAAGCACAAGCCTGAGTTCCTGCGCCAATCCTTTGCCCAGCTTTTCCGCTGGTTCGAGGAAGGCAAGCTCAAGCCTCATATCTCTCACCAGATGGACCTTAAAGATGTCTCCCAGGCCATGAAACTGCTTCGCGACCGCAAATCCACCGGCAAGGTGGTCCTGACCACGCGGTGAATGTTTAGTAAATAACCCGTGAAAAGTTGATGAAATGGTTACCTTTGGGGCTTGTGGAAAACTCCATTCCACGTTAACGTGGCCTCAGGTAAGAGAAAATTTGCGGGGATCACACTTGATGAGGAAGCCTTTCAGCCGGGCATTTTCACAAGCATCTATGACTGGACTACCCGTCCAGGTTGCAGCCGTGTGCTATCGGGTTCGCGGCGTCGCGGTGGAATTCCTGCTGGTCAACACCAGCGCGGGAAAGTGGACCTTTCCCAAGGGCCGCATCGATCCTTTTCTCTCCGGCAGCGAGAGCGCTGCGCGCGAGGCGCTGGAAGAAGCCGGCGCTGTTGGCCGGATCGAGCCGGTCCATTTTGGATCTTATCTCGACACCAAGCGCATCCCCGGCGACGACAACCGGATTTGCGAGGTCATGATCGCGGCATACATGTTTGAAGTTCGCACCCGCGTCGTGCCCGAAGAGAGCGACCGCAATCCCACCTGGTTCACGCCGCACGAGACCAAGAAGAAGCTGGGTGAGCGGCGCGCTTCCAAGTACTCCGGACACTTGGCCGCCCTGGTCGATACCGCGGTCGAGCGCATCACTGCGCCTCAAAGCAATGCCTCGGCCCGGCACCGGACAGCCGCGCGCAGGCTGCAGCCGCAAGTCTGACTTCATCATCTTCGCGCTAACCCGCAGCATCCGCTTCTGCCGCGATTGATTTTCCCGGGCCTGTTCACCTAGGCTGATAGTGTGCATCGTCAGCGCTTCTCGCACACGCTTTCGGGGATCCTGTTCCTGCTGGCCGGCTGGCCTGCTCTCGCGCAAAGCCCGTCTCCAGCCGATCTCGATCTCCAGGCCGCGCGCGGCAGCATCACTCGCGTAACCTGTCTTCAGGACCCCGCGCAGAGCTACGCCCTCTACCTGCCTTCGCACTACACGCCTGACCGCGCCTGGCCCATCCTTTATGCCTTCGATCCCTTCGCGCGGGGCAAGACCGCGGTTGAGGTTTACAAGGACGCCGCAGAGAAGTATGGCTACATCGTTGCCGGCTCCAACAACTCCAGAAATGGCCCCTCTGCCGACCAGCTAGCCGCGGCCCAGGCTATGTGGGCCGATACGCATCGCCGCCTGACCATCGACAAAGACCGCGTCTACACCACCGGGCTCTCCGGCGGCGCCCGCGTCGCCACAGCCTTCGCTCTCTATTGCTATACCTGCAGCGTCGCCGGAGTTATTGCACACGGCGCCGGATACCCCGTGATGACGAACGTGAAGCCGCCCGGCAATGAACACTTCGCCTACTACGTGGCTATCGGCGATGCCGATTTCAACTTCCCCGAGATTGTGGCCCTGCGCAGGAAGAAAGACCAGGCCGGCGCTCCCTTCAAGGTCAAGGTCTATCCCGGCCCGCACCAGTGGGCGCCGCCGGAGATCGCGGAAGACGCTATCGAGTGGCTGGAATTGAAAGCCATGCAGGCCGGGACCGAAAAAGCGGATCCGGCATTGGTGCAGAAACTGTTCGACCGGACGCAGTCGGAAGCTGCCCAGGCTCAGCAGCATGGCGATGCCCTGACCCAGTACTACGCGCTGCGGTCGCTGGTAGAGGACTTTCGCGGCCTGAAGGAGATTGCGCCGTTTGCTTCTCAGCTGGCCGAGATCAAGAGTTCCAGGGCCCTGAAGAGCGCTGAGCACGCGGAACAGAAGGACATCGAAGAGCAGGCTAGCTTAACCGCGACTGTGGCCGGTGAGCTCGCTCAGTATGGTTCGCCTGACCTTACCGGCTCCGGCTCCGGGCAGCTCGGCGCTTCGCCATCGGGCGCCCCGGCCAACCTGGAGCACCACATTGTCTCCGTGATGTCCGATTTGAAACGCCGGGGAAGTTCCTCCAGCCACGATCACCTGGTTTGCGCGCGGGCTTTTACCCAGCTCTGGGTGCAGGCGCTGGAGGCCGGCCAGAACGCTTTTCACGACAACAATCTTCCCACCGCGCAGGCCTATTTCCAATTGATGTCTGAAGCCTCTCCCGGCGAGGCCTGGCCGCTCGTTCTGCTGGCCGAGGTGCAGGTTCGCTCCGGCAACAAGAAAGCGGCCCTCAAGGACATCGAGCAGGCAGTGCACCGCGGGCTGAAACATGCGCAGAGCCTCACCCAGGATCCTGAGTTGCAGCCGCTCGCTTCCGACCCCGCCTTCCAGCGCATCGTCCAGAACCTGAGCGCGCAGTGACCTTTCCTGCGTAACCGGACCAGCAGTTAATATTGAGTCCGCAACATGCCCAAGTCTGCCCATCGCTCGCGACCTGTCGTCAGCGGTCTCGCCCTGTGGATGCAGGAAGTCCTTCGCCAGGCAGAGAAAGCCGCGGATGGCTTTCACGCCGATCCGGTGCATGATCTCCGCGTCGCGATTCGCCGTTGCCGCTCCATCGCCGAGGGCCTGCGCGCCATCGATCCCGATCCGCGATGGAAGAAGATGCGCCGCTCCGCCAAAGAGCTTTTCTCCAGCCTGGGTCGCCTGCGCGACGCCCAGGTGATGATGGAGTGGATCGCGAAGCTTCTTCCGGCCGACGATCCCGCCGCCAAGGCGCTGCTCGCCTATTGTCAGACCCAGGAACAATCCTTCAAGCAGGAGGCAGCGCGGGTCCTCGACAGCTTTGACCGCAAGCAATGGCAGGTCTGGGCCGGAGTGTTGCCGCAGCGGGCTTCGCGAGTGCAATCGCGCCGGGAGCCCTTTGAGGCGCTGGCCCTGGAGCGCTGGACGCAGGCCCGGAGTCTGCATAACCGCGCCATGCGGACCGGCCGGATCGCCCCGCTGCACCGCCTGCGCATCGCGATAAAAAAATTCCGCTACGTCGTCGAAAATTTTCTCCCCGAACGCCATCAGCAATGGTCGGAAGGGCTCAAGCATTTCCAGGATCTTCTCGGCGAAATCCAGGACCTGACCGTCCTGTGGGATACAGTGACGAGGATCGGCGCAGTCGACGACCCTGAAACTCGCGGGCGCTGGGAGCAGCTGGTTCTGGGGGAAAGAGCAGCTCGCATCGAACGCTACAAGCATGAGACTGCGGGCGAAGATTCCTTATGGCAGGTCTGGCGAGCCGGGCTGCCTCGCGGCCAGCAGGCCAAGGCTGCGGCATTGAAGAAACTGCAGACATGGGCTTCATTTCTCGATCCCGACGTCCGCCACAGCCGGCACGTCGCTCGTCTGGCGCTGCAGATCCATCAGGGACTTCTCCGGCTGGGAGTGCTCGGCCTTGACGCCAAACGCTCACGCGAGCTGCTGATAGCGGCCACCAGCGTGATCGGGGTGGGCCGCTCCTCGCGCGGCAAGGACCGCCCCAAGCGGGGTGAGCGGATGATCAAGAGAGTTGAGAAGCCGTTCTCCTGGAAGCAGCGCGATCTGGACGTGATCGCCGCCATCGCCCGCTTTCATCGTGGCTCGTTGCCGGCCCGCGGGCGCGGCAGCTTGCGCGGATTCACTCGACCCGTGAGGCGGCTGGTACAGCGTCTGGCGGGCATCGCCCGGCTGGCCAATGCGCTCGACGCCGACCACGATGGTTCAGTTCGCAGAATTTCGATCAGCCGGTCAGGAGAAGCTCTCGTGATTTCCGCTGACGGACTCGACCCTCAGAGCGCTCTGGCCGAGAAAATAGCTGCGGGTCGCTATCTTCTGGAATTAAGTTTAGCTCGCCCGATCTTCGTACGGCCAAAAGCTGGGCGAAGACGTTGAAATCATTTATGTGCGACCAAAGCTGCTCAAATCGCCTTCTCGTTCCGCAGTTCTGCACCGTGATCCATGCACATTGGTGAGCTCTTTCAGCCCCGTTTTTTAACGTGTTTTTAACACTGGCGACCGGTCGCCTTCAGGCAGAGCATTTAAAATGGCGGTAATTGAAAGACTAAAAAAACTGCAGCACTGATGGTTCAGTGCGCTTGCGTTCGCCACCAGCCAGCACGCCAACTAGCGGAACTTGAGTAAAAGGACGTGAGACCATGAAGATTGCTCGTGCCCCCTACCATGCCAGCATCGCTCCTACAAAAGACATGGATCAGCAGCATTTGTGGTTTTGTGTGATTCGCCGTGAGGGTTCTGCGGAAGTAGTCGCCCGGCACAACGCCAACAGCAAAGAAGACGCGCTGGCGACAGCTCTGCTGGAACTCGCCCGCCTGCAAACCGGTACGCCAGGTCGTGTTCCCACAGGATCCAACCGCTTCTAGACATTCCATCATTCTCGCCCGTCAGGTTGGTGATTCCTGTGTAATGCCTGCCTGAAACGAGAAGTCCCACGAATCTGTCTCCTCGGCGTCACCTGGCCTGGCTGCTGCCGGCGATTGTTACTTTTGGCGTACAACGAGGCCAACTTCAATCATCCCAATGACGCGCTACGCTTCAGCTTCAGCCACGGGTTTTGTCCGCCAGAACAACGCTACCGAGCAGCACGGCCAGACAGGCCTCACCGTTGCATCATGTGACTCGCTCAGCACGTCACTTTTGTGACCCACTAAGCAGCATGGCTGTGGGCCATCTGGGTCAGCTGGCTGGCGGCCAGCACGATGGACCGCACATCGGAGCTGGCGCAACAATCAACCGCTCCCGCGGCCAGGGCGCGGCTCCACATCTTTTCGTCGGCCAGCCGGTGAGTGCACACGATGGTGGTGGCGGCGAAATCTTTTTTCAGACTCTGAACGTCGTTCAGGCCGGCCAGTTCCAGGTCGACAATGGCCACGTCGGCGCGATGCCGGGGAATAAAGTTCCTCAGCTCGTCCAGATTGCGGGCCACGTTGACCACGCGAAAATGCGGATAAAGCGACTTGGCCAGCGATTCCGCATTCTTTGCGTTGTTCTGAAAGACAATGACACTTAGCGGTTTCATTGACGCACGCATCTTTCCTGGGGGTGAGGGGCGAAATTGCCGCGTTGCGCTTCCGCCGATGGATCGAATCCCTGACCACGCCGTCGTTCGTGGGCCGGAGTGAATTGCTTCAGTTGCTGGAATTGAGCTTATTTGCGAGCGCGCTCGGCGGTTTCGAACGGCTCGGGCTGTAGCTTCCCGTTTTGCTTCAGCAGGATCTCCACTTTGCCTTCCGCCTGCTCCAACTCTTTACGGCATGAAGTGGAGAGCTGCATTCCTTCTTCAAAAAGCTTCAGTGCCTGCTCCAGCGGGACGTTGCCCTTTTCCAGTTCGTCTACGATTTTTTCCAGACGCTGCAGGCACTCTTCAAATTTCGGCACCGGGCCCCGCTCCACCACCTGATTCTAGCGCGACTTGACCCCGAGTACTCTGCTTTTTTCCAACATTAAAATTGGTACGCTCTTAAGACCAGCCGTTGGCGATGAGAAGCACTCAGCAATCAGCCGTCAGCGCTCAGCCAAACCGGCCCCAAGATCCACCACCGAGGCACGGAGGCACGGAGGGACGTTAGGATTTGGTAATTTGGCAATTTGGTAATTTGGCAAATTGGGAAACCGCTTGCTGAGTGCTTGTTTTCGTTAAGTACCGCGTTATCATGATCCCAGAGGTTTCTGATGACGACCGAGCGAATCGAGATTGATCCGGCCATCATGATGGGCAGGCCGGTGATTCGTGGGACGCGGATCACCGTGGAGCTAATCCTGCGCAAGCTCGCCGAGGGCATGAGCGAACGCGAAGTGCTGGAAGATTATCCGCATCTGACCAGCGAAGACATCCGGGCCGCCGTCGCCTACGGTGCGGCCAGCGTCGCCCACGAGGAAGTGGTGCTGCTTCCCAGCACAGGCAAATCCTAAAACATGGAATTCCTGGCTGATGAAAGCTGTGCTGCGCCTGTAATCCGGGCGCTTCGCGGCGCCGGTCACGACGTGCTTGCCATCGCCCGAATCCGAGCCCGGCTCCTTTGACGAGCAGGTGCTGGCGTGAGCCCTGAACGAAAAGCGGGTGCTGATCACAGAGGACCGCGACTTTGGCGAACTGGTTTACGCTCGGGGTCACTCTACAGCCGGTGTCGTCCTGCTGCGTTTTCATAGCAGCGTACGCTTTTCTAAGGCGGCCACGGTCGTCGACGCCGTCGCTCGACTGGGCCCGCGACTGCAAGGTTCGTTCGCCGTAGTCGAGCCCGGTCGGGTACGCATCAGCGCCAGACCATGAGCAGAGAGCCCGGCTAAAGCTCAAGTGATCCGACTTCGCCGTCATCTGCTTGGGGTTCCAGCTTGCCACCTCTGGCTTTAGCCAGCAGCTAGAAGCCAGCAGCTAGCGGCTCCTTTCCGATCACCGATCCCATCTGCCTCCGTGTCTCCGTGTCTCCGTGTCTCCGTGGTAGGTTTTGGGTTCGGTTCCGACTGAGTGCTATCTTTCCAGCTTGCCAAATTACCAAATTGCCAAATTGCCAGATGTCTCGGTCCGCAAGGCCGTCCCCGCCGACGCGCCGGGGATCCTCCTCTGCCTGGCGGAAGCCTTCGCGCCTTACCGCTCGCGCTATACCGCGGAAGCGTTTGCCGACACCGTGCTCGACCTCCAGAGCCTGGCCCGCCGCATGTCGGCCATGACCATCTTGGTCGCCGTCGTCCGGGGAGACCCGCAAGCCGCCGCCGGGACGGTCGCCGGCCATGAGATTGCCGGCACCATCGCCTGCGGCCTCGTCAGCCTCGTCGGCGTCGTTTCTAGCGACGCCATCGAGAAACCGGTTCCCGCTTCTCAGTCTGGATTCTTTAGCAATGCCGGCGATTTTGGCGGTTCGGGTTTTAGATCACGCGATGTCCCGATCACCCGATTGTCAATGAGATCGGCAAGTACGGCAGCACGATATCACCACTATCCCCCTTCAACGAGATCACATCGCGACCCCCTAAGATATACAAAGGGGACCGCTTCATAGCCTATTTCACGACGAATACAATCAAAACGCCGCGAGTCGATCCGCGAGCATTAATCGGCTGGTTGAAATCACAGCGATAACTCATGACCTCTAACGGAATTGTTAAAAAACTCTGGAGCTATTGCGATCTTCTCCGCGATGATGGCCTCTCCTACGGCGACTACGTCGAGCAGCTAACACTCCTGCTCTTCCTCAAAATGGCGGACGAGCAGACGCGACCGCCGCACAGCCGCCCCAATCCGATCCCCAAAGACGACCGAGGCAAGCCGCTCGATTGGGCTAGTCTGCAGGACCTCGACGGCGAAGCCCTGGACATCCACTACCGGCACATCCTCACCGAACTTGGGAAAAAGCCGGGCATGCTGGGCATGATCTTCCGCAAATCGCAGAACAAGATTCAGGACCCCGCCAAGCTCAAGCGCCTGATCGTCGACCTGATCGGCAGAGAGAAATGGCTTGATTTGGAGGTCGACGTCAAAGGCAACGCATATGAGGGGCTGCTCGAAAAGAACGCAGCCGACGTGAAAGGCGGCGCGGGACAATACTTCACTCCCCGTGCTCTCATCGCTGCAATCGTCGAGGTGATCCGTCCCCAGCCCGGCGAGACCGTGCACGATCCCGCCTGCGGGACCGGCGGCTTCCTTCTCGCGGCCCACGACTTCGTCAGCCGGAACAACAAACTCGACCGCGACGAACTCAAGAAGCTCAAAACCAAGTCTCTTTCCGGAACCGAGCTGGTCGCCGGTGTCGCCCGCCTCTGCGTCATGAACATGTTCCTGCACGGCATCGGCGGGCAGGATTCTCCGATCGAGGAAAAAGACAGCCTGCGTCAGCCTCCCAGCACCAACTACGACGTGGTCCTCACCAATCCGCCCTTCGGCAAGAAATCCAGCATCATGGTCGTCAATGAAGAAGGCGACGAGGCCAAAGAAAAAATCGTCTACGAGCGCGACGATTTCTGGGCTACCACCAGCAACAAGCAGCTCAACTTCCTCCAGCACGTAAAATCCCTGCTCAAGATCAACGGCCGCGCCGCCATCGTGGTACCCGACAACGTTCTCTTCGAAGGCGGCGCCGGCGAGACCATCCGCAGGAAATTGCTCACCGATTGCGACGTGCACACGCTGCTTCGTCTCCCCACCGGCATCTTCTACGCCCAGGGCGTGAAGGCCAACGTCCTCTTCTTTGACCGCCGCCCAGCCGCCGACAAGTCCTGGACCACGAAGCTCTGGATTTACGACTTCCGCACCAACCAGCACTTCACCCTGAAAACCAATCCCCTTAAACGCGAAGACCTCGACGACTTCGTGAAGTGCTACAACGCGGAAAACCGGCACAAACGCAAAGAAACCGAGCGCTTCAAGTGCTTTACCTACGACGAACTGATCAAGCGCGACAAGGCCAGCCTCGACATCTTCTGGCTCAAAGATGAAAGCCTCGAAGACTCGGCCAATCTCCCTGATCCGGACGTAATCGCGGCGGAAATCGTAGAAGATTTACAGGCGGCTCTAGACGAATTCGCCCTGATCGCCGCGGATTTGAAAAAACAATGAAGAAGAAAGCTGTCGCTGATTCAACGTTTGTGACTAAAGCCTTTACTGTCCGCCAGCCCTGGGCTCACCTCATCATGGCAGGAAAGAAAGACGTCGAAAATCGATCGTTTCAAACCCATGGAAGCGTCGGATCCGAGCTAATTAAATCCCGCGTGCTCCGCTTCGCTGCGCGCGAGCCTGCGGCAGCGAGGAATTTTCAGATGCCGTTTCGCTCCGAAGTTTCTGGCTAACGGCTGCTTTCCCTAGATCGCCGCCGCTGCTCCCCCCATCCATCCAGCACATCGATAGCCGACGAATATCGTCCCAGCGGTGCAGTTTTAGTGTGGCACAGCCGCCGGGGTCCCCAGGTCGCGTCGGTTTTCGCGAGCTGGGGTGGAAGCCGCCCCCGGCTGTGGGGGTTACTCTTCTTCCCAAAGCCACTTGTAATCCTCAGGTCTCTCCACCAGACCCTTTCGCACCGGATTCTGCCGGACGTAGTCAATCTTCTGCTCCAGGTTCTCTGCCCTGCGGCTGACGTGGTCAAATGACTCGTCCTGACCGTGTGGCACAGCCGCCGGGGTCCCCAGGTCGCGTCGGTTTTCGCGAGCTGGGGTGGAAGGTGCCCCCGGCTGTGGGGGTTACTTTTCTTCCCAAAGCCACTTGTAATCTTCAGGCTTCTCCACTAGACCCTTTCGCACCGGATTCTGCCGGACGTAATCAATCTTCTGCTGCAGGCTTTCTGCCCTGCGGATGACGTGGTCAAAAGACTCGTCCTGCCACACTGTCCCTGACCGCTTCAAGAGCTTGTTGACGGTGTGCGCCGACGCACCTTTAATACCCCCCACAATCTCGGCAAAGGTGTAAGTCTCGTTTGTCTCAGTTATTAACGGCATAAAGATCAGGTGGACATGATCGGGCATGACCACCGCAATGAAGAGCCGCATCTTGGTGCCGTTGCCGTGCAGGCAATGGCCCATCACAAGGTCGCGGGCAACTGGAGGGAGCAGCCATTGCTGGTAAGTGTCGAAGGTGATGAAGTGGGCTCGACCTGCTCTTTCAATATGCGGAAGGTTGCGGCGGTAGGAGTACTTGCGCTCTTTCGTTGAGTTTCAGGGCAACAATCTCATGGCTAAGGAGAACCAAAACAAGGCCCCACAGCCGAGGGCGGCTGTGCTAGACCGCCGGGCCCCACAGCCGAGGGCGGCTGTGCTACATCGCCGCCGCTGCTCCCCCCATCCCGTCCAGCACATCGATAGCCGACGAATATCGTCCCAGCGGCGCGGCCACCTGCGCGCCCTGGACCAGCCCGTGGACGCGGTGCAGCATCTCGCGCGCGATCAGCACGCCTTCGGCGCGGGCGGCGTCGGCGTTGGCGGCGCGGGCCATGCGTTCCAGGATGGCGTCGGGCACGGAGACTCGCAGCTCGTTCTTCATGAACTCGGCGTTGCGCACGCTGACCAGCGGCCAGATTCCCGCCAGCACCGGGATCCGGCAGTGCTCGATGCGGCGCAGGAACTGCTCCAGCAGGGCGACATCGAAGACCGGCTGGGTGACGGCGAAGTCGGCGCCGGCTTCAACTTTGTATTCGAAGCGGCGCACCTCTTCATCGATGTTGCCGATGCCGGGGTTGGCGCCCACGCCGATGGCGAAGCGGGTGCCGGTGCCGATGGGGTTCCCGCCGATATCCAGGCCGAAGTTCAGCCCGTGGACGATGTTCACCAGGCCGATGGCGTCCACGTCGAAGACCGCGGTGGCGTCGGGATAGTTGCCCAGCTTGGGCGGGTCGCCGGTGATGCAGATCAGGTTGTGGATGCCCATGGCGTAGCAGCCCAGCAGCTCTGACTGCATGCTGAGCACGTTGCGGTCGCGGCAGGTGAAATGCAAAACCGTCTCAATCCCCGCCTGCTGCTGCACCAGGGTACACAGCGCCAGGTTGCTGAGGCGGGCGGAGGCGCGCGGGCTGTCGGGGATGTTGATGGCGTCGATGCCGGCGCCCTTCAGGAACTTGGCGCCCTCCACTTCCTTGCGGAAGTCGATGCCCTTGGGCGGCACCACCTCCACCAGGGTGACGAACTCGCCCGCGGCCAGCTTGCGTCCCAGGGCGGAACGCTGCGCCAGCGGCAGCGGCGTGATGCTGGAATCCCGGCGTCGTTCGTGGACCACGCGAAAACTGCCGGGCTTGTCTTTGCTCTTGGCGTCGTTCATGCGCAGCGCCGCCTTCATGGCCTTGACGTGCTCCGGCGTCGTCCCGCAGCAGCCGCCAATAAGGCTCACGCCGGCGGCCACGAACTTGCGCGCGTAGCTGGCCATGTATTCCGGCGAGCACAGATAAATGTTGCGGCCTTCCACGCTGCGCGGGATTCCGGCGTTGGGCTGCGCCGCCAGCGGACGCTCGGTGTTGCGGCGGATGCGCTCCACCGCTTCCAGCATGGCCACCGGGCCCACGCTGCAGTTGCAGCCGATCACGTCCGGCCCCCACTCGTCGAGCTTGGCGGTGAAGGTCTCAGGGCTGGCGCCGTCAAGGCAGTTGCTGTCTTCGTCGATGGTGACCTGGGCCACGATCGGCGTCTGCGGCGAGACTTCACGCGCCGCCAGGATGGCCTGATGCAGCTCTTCCAGGTAGCCGAAGGTCTCGAGCATCAGCAGATCGACGCCGCCTTCCACCAGCGCCGCGATCTGCTCGCGAAACGCGGTGCGCGCTTCCTCGCGCGAGGTCTTGCCCAGAGGCTCAATGCGGATGCCCAGCGGCCCCACCGATCCGGCCACCAGCACGTCGGCGGCCTTCTTGAGGTTGAAGGCGTCGGCGGCCTCGCGGGCCAGGCGCGCGCCCTTCAGGTTGATCTCGCGGACCTGGCTGTCGAGCCCGTGGCGCGCCAGGCGAATAGAGTTGCCGCCGAAGGTGTTGGTCTCGATGATCTCGGCGCCCGCGTTGAGGTACTCGTTGTGAATGTTGCGAATCAGGTCGGGCTGGCTCAGGTTCAGCTCGTCATAACACTTGTTGATGAAGATGCCCTTGGCGTAGATCAGCGTGCCCATGGCGCCGTCGCACAGCACCGGGCCCTGCTTGAGCCGGGAAAGGAGGTCTTTGCTCATCACTGATTCTCAGAATATCGCAAATCCTTGGGTTTGGGAGCTATCGCGGATTCTGGGGGCCGCGGGGGTAACCGATGTTCCCGACGTAGAGACGTGGCACTGCCACGTCTCCAGACGCGACCGTATCGCGTCTCTACATTGCGATCACCTTTGCCCCGATGCCCCGACGCTCTGCGAACGACCGTGAATTTTCCTCGCAACAAACCCGCCTGCCTGCGTTCTACATCTTGCGGCCTCAGGGCTCACGTGTGTCCGCAGGGGCGCAGCGTGGCCGGCAAGAGCCGCCAAACGGGCTCTGTTATAATCGCGAATTCACGACCAAATGGCTGATTCAAAGGGAGAAATGCGGCTAAACAAGTTTGTTCTGGCAATCTGCGCCGGCGTTCTGGTAGTGCTTCTGGCCCGCTGCAATAACTACAATTCCAACAACAACGGAAGCCCCACGCCCACGCCGACTCCCAGCAATCCCAATCCGACGCATTTCACCAAGAGAGTCCTGGTTTCGAACGACACCCCTACGGGCGGCAGTGTCCTGATCGTCGACGGACAGCATGATGCTCTGGCCTTGCAGACAGTCACCGTCATCAACCCGGGAAAGATGGTGACTGCCGGCGGCGAAACCGCAATCCTGAGCACCTCCCAGGCTCAGGTGACGATCTTCAACAATCCCGGCGAGGTTGTCTTCTTTACCACGCCCATGCAGGCGGTGCCGGTGGACATTGCCATCACCAGCGACGGCAAGACCGCATTCGCCGCGGTAAAGAACAAGGGCGTGGTGGAGGGTATCGACACGGCCAGCGGCAACCTGGTGGCGCAGATCCCTGTGCCTTCGCCGGCGCGGCTGGTGATGAGTCCCAGCGGAACCAAGCTGCTGGTCTTTAGCGACGATGCTCAGGCCATTCCCGCGCCCAACACCAACGCATTTTTCGTGATCGACGTGGCCACGGCCTCCAGCAATCAGGTGGCGACGCCGATTACCGGCGCCGGACTCGATCAGCCGTATACCGGCGTCTTCAACGGCAGCGAGACCAAGGCTTTCATTCTGAATTGCGGACCGGAGTGCGGCGGCGCCACCGCCAGCGTGGAGACCGTGGACTTCACTTCTGCTCCCGCGTTCGGTACTCCGATTCCTGTTGCCGGCGCGACGGTGGGCCTGATGAGCGGCTCGAATCTGTTTGTCGCGGGCACGCCGGCATCGCCGCCGTCAGGATGCAACTTTGTCGCTTGCGGCGTGGTGTCGGTGATCAACACCGGATCGCTGACCGTCGGCAATACCGCCGCGATCACCGACGGTCTGCACGGCGTGATGGCCATGGCGTCGACCAACCATCTTTATATCGGTGCCAAGGATTGCTCGGTGGGCGCGACCAACGCGCAGAGCCAGGTGCAGAGCTGCCTGACCGTTTACAACACCTCGACCAATGCCAACACCGGCCCGATCCTGGAGTCGGCGTTTCGTCCTAACTTCAACGTCACGGCGCTGCAGCAGATTTCAGCCCGCAATGTTCTGTACGTGGTGCAGGGCGGATCGCTGGACATTTTCGATCTCACCACCGATAACGTCTCCACCACCATCGCGCCGCTGTTCATTTCCGGGACCGTGAGCTACGTTCTGCAAATCGATCCCTAAGCCGTCGCGCGAGCGGCAACGCGTTCGTTAGTCGCCAGGATTGCGCGCCACTGACTGCACCGCGCCTTCTTCCTTGTCCGCCGCCTTCTGCTGGTCGCGCAGCTCGTTTTCCGCGTCAGCGTCGGGCGTTGGCGCAGGCGCTTCGCCGTTAATCGTTCCCGTATCCGGAGCCGCCGGCAAGCCGTTCTTGCCCTGATCGGTGGCCATCGCCTTCAGCCCTGAATCCAGCTGCTCGCGGAAGCGGTTCTGCATCTCCTGCAGATCGCTGACTTCGACCGCGGCGTTGGTGTTGCTGGCGCAATCGCCCCGCTTGCTGGTGATCACGTTGATCGCCACCTTGCTTCCGTCCGGCGTGTTGCTGGTGCGCAGGATCACGTCGCCCGCAGTCAGCGTGCACTCCTGGCCGTCGTCTCCCACCACGTCCAGGCTCTCGGCAACCACAAACACGCGGTGATTGGGATCGAGCGCCGCCGGCGTCTCCTCGCCGCCTGAATCGGCAGGCGGCGCCGCCTGCGACTGCGCGTTGCCCGCTGCAGCCTGCTGTTCCGCAAGCTGCCGCTGCACTTCGTCGGCGATCATCTGCTTGACTTCAGGACTCAGCTGCACCGTGTTTCCCGACTGCGGATCCGGTCCCTGCTGGTCCTGTGGCTGAGGCTGGAAATCCTGCGGACCCTGATCGTACTGCTGTTGCTGCTGCGCCGCGGCATACTGGCGATTTTCGTACGCCAGCCGCAAATTCTCCGCAAGCAGATAATCCGTCAGCCACAACGATGCGGTCGGGTAGTAAGGATCCGGAGCAAAGTAGTATCCGTAAGCCGGATACCACGGGTCGCTCGCCCAGCCCCAGCGGAAGTAGATCGGCCGCGGCCACGGGTTGAACGCCCACGCATAGAACGCCGGATGATAGTAGTAGACCGGCGCGTAGTGATAGAAGACCGCTCCGTGCCAATAGTACGTGCGGTACGCCCGCGCATACCTCACGCCGCCAACCACGTAGGTGCGCTGCACATAAACGTTTCCACGACGGCTGTAGTAATGCCGCTCCGTGTAGCCCTGGCGATAGCCCACGCTGACGACTCTGCGCCCGTGAGACTCCGACACAAACCTGCGGTCACCGCGCAGCGAGCGACGGATCTCCATGTTGCGTCCGTGAATTTCGCGCACCCGCCCGCCGTGATCGTAGGCTACGCGGCGGTCGCCAAACTGGCGCACTGTCCGCGGCGCCTCGACCCTGTGTTGCTGGTCGGCACGAAAGTCGTTCCGCCCGCGATCGCGCCCACGGTCGCGATCGCCGTTGCGGTCGTTGAACTTGTCCGGCTTGCCGAAGTTCTTATTCTTCCCGCGATCGGCCTCGTAGATTTGAGCCTTGTTGAACTTCGCGCCGGAATCGTTTCGGCCCGGCTGCACCGAGTTGCCGTCATTCTTAAAACCAGCGTTCTTGTTCCCGCGATCGTCATTTACTTTCGACGTTTCGCGTGGTTGATAAGTCTGTGTCTTTGGCTGATAGGAGTTGTTGCCCACGTTCCGGTTGACCGTAGAATCTTTTCGGTCGCGATTGCCATTGTCCGATCGCACGTTGCGATTCGTATTCACCTGGCCCGATGCATTGTTGTTGTTGTTCGACTGACGTCTCGACGGGGACGAGTTCGACGTCTGATGCTTCTGGTGCGACGGCTGAGCGCTGCCGTGCTCTTTATCCTTCTTCTTGTCGTCGGCGCCCGCCAGGCCGGCCAGCAGCACCAGCATCACGCCGACCGAGAAAATCGCACCATGTTTTTTAGCCTTTGAAATCACCATCGAAGAGTCCCCCTGTTCAGTTAAACATGAAACAAAGTCTTTAGAATTAAAGCGTTATGGAGTTGTCGCCTACCAGCCATTAGACGTAATAATGACCCGGCTGTCGAGAGCACAAAAGTTTCCTCGGACACACCAAAGTTTCTGTCCATCGGCGCAACTTTGCCCTGGGCGGGCCGATGTGTTTAGTGGCTGGGTTCCAAGGTCAGTTCATGTGTTTTCGTTCGCTCGATCGCTGCGTCCGAGTAGGCTAGCGTGAAGGTGGTGTTGCCATACCAGGCAGGCCACTGGTCCTTATAGTAAGGGCTGAAAATCTGGCCCGACTCTCCAATAACAATGTTGAAAGTAGAAGCGTCCAGGTCGGAGAAGTCGACGGTCATGCGCTCCGACGGCCCAAAGGTTCGCCCTACCTGCTTCACCGTGTAGCTGCCGCCCGCCTGTGCCTGGCGTCCGGGGCCGGCCCATCCGCGCACCACAGGAATACCGCCGAATAAAGGATGGTTGATCTCCACCGGAAAAGTGGCTCCGTACTGCCACGTCTTCAGATCCGGTGGAGCGTTCCTGACCGCCTTGTCCACTGCCGCCGCCAGCAGATCGTCGAAGTTGTCGACTCCCGCCGGCAGCCAGCGCGCCGGTCGGCCGCGAACAATCGTCTCCAGCGCCACCGCGGCCTCCGACCACTCGTAGTGCTCCCAATCCGCGCCCAGCTTGGGCTCGAGAAGCAGCGCCCACAGCTCCTTGCGCGCGTTGACCTCAATCGTCGGCGCCACCGAGTCGGCCAGCATGCGGCCGTCAAAGCCGCGCATGACGTCGGCCGCCTGGTGCGCTCGGTTCGTGGCTTTAGAACTGTGGTCTACCGCGGAAACGAATCGCTCGGCGAAGAAGCGGTCGTAATCCGAAGTGATGTCCGTCTGCAAAGACAGCATGTCGGCAGCGGAAAGTTTTTTGCCTGACTCCAGCACCTGGTAGATGCGCTCCACGCGGTATGGCGGGAACCATTGCGTCGCCAGCAGGTACGGATAGCCGTTGGGCGCGGTCCGGGAATTTGCCGTGGCGATAATCCCCGACGGCGGGTTGTACACCATGGGCATGTGGTCGAAGGGCAGGTAGCCGGTCCAGTCGTGCTTGCCGTCGGCGCCCGAGACCGGCAACGTGCCGTCACCGGAAGCGCGGATCGGGGCAAACCCCATGGCCTGGTAGCCGATGTTGCCGTCAACATCGCCGTAAACCACATTCTGCGACGGCGTAGAAAAAGTAGACAGCGCTTTGCGGAACTGTTCCCAGTTTTGCGCCGAATCCAGATCGAACAGCGGGATGGAGATGTTGCGCGAATCGTAGATCATCCATCCCAGCGCGATCTTTCGCGTTTCGCCGGGGAAAAAGTCGCTGATGATCGGCCCGTGGCGCGTAATCACCACGTCCACGGTTACGTCGGGCTGCCCCTTTACGTGGATAACCTCGTGGGCAATCTCCGGCTTCTGCCAGCCGGTAGGAGTCTGGTACTCGCCGTTATCGTTGAAGTTCTCCACGAACAGGTCCTGCACATCGGGATTCAGGTTGGTGAATCCCCAGGCAATCCGCTGGTTGTGGCCCACGGTGATCATAGGAATGCCGGGCAGGCTGAATCCCTCCACGTTGAAATCGCCGGAGTGAAGCTGCAACTCGTACCAAACACCTGGGACGCGGTGGGGAAGATGCATATCGTTGGAGAGCATCGCCTTGCCCGTGACCGTATGTGCCCCTGAGACCACCCAGTTGTTCGACCCCGGCACGCACTCCGCGCAATCATCGAAAGTCTGTGATGCCAAAACCGCCGACAGCAGCGAATTTTTCGGAAGCGAGAACTGGGAACTCTTCGCCGGCTCTTTCGGTGCGCTCGCGATCTGCTTGTCGTCGCCCGGCGCATGGTCGCTCGGCGAGCTCACCGGATAGAGGTCGGCCATCAACTGCGGGGCAAGATGCTCGGCAATTTTTCCCCGCCAGTACTCGGTTTCGTACTGTGGATTCAAAAGCTGGCTCATGGCGATGCCCACCAGCACTGAGTCGGCAGGCGTCCAGGGGCGAGGTGAGTAGCGCAGGATGCGGAACTCAACCGGCAGATTGTCGCGATGCTGCTCGATATAGGTGTTGACGCCGCGCGCGTAGGCCTCAAAAAAAGTTCGGTCGCGCGGCGAGAGCTGCGCGGCCACGCGTTCGGAAACGGCGCGCAGGCGCACAGTGCGCTGGCGCTTGTCGTACTCCACCCAGCTCGGATTCTTGCGCACCACTGCCGTCGAACGCGAAGGCGCCGGCGCCGGAGCGCTCGATGCGGGCAGGATCTCCGCCATCTCTCCCGCCGCAGCGCGCCGCGTCATGTCCATCTGCCACAGTCGGTCCTGCGCGGTCACATAGCCTTGAGCGAAAAACAGGTCTTCCAGGCCGGCCGCGGTCAGGTGTGGCACGCCCTGCGCATCGCGGATGACCGTTACCGGAGCCTTCAGGCCGGCAACTGCGATGGAGCCGTCAAGCTGAGCCAGGGAGCTGTGCGTCACCCGGTAAAACCAGATCCCGGCAGCGACTAACACTAAAAAGGCGAGCAACACCAACAACATCAGGGCCCGGAAAGCAATCCGCCAGGCCGACCGGCGGGTTGCAGGAGCAGCAACCGTGGAAGTACTCATGGCTTTGCGATTGTATGTGAATGCCAGATGAATGAACAGCCAGTCAGCGGGCTATCAGGAGTCTCATCGTACCGATAAGCTGCGCGCTAAACGCCTGGGACAATTGAAAATGAAATTCATTTTCATTTAGGATGAAACACGGCACAAGCACCAGCTTTCCCTGACTCACCATGCTCCAGCGACGGATTGACGATCACGCTCCGCCCTCCCGCGAAGCCGTGCGCGAAGCCCAGGAGATCTTCTACCGTCACCTCAAGCGTGTGGGCCTGAAACATACCGAGCAGCGCGACACCATTCTTTGCGCCTTCCTCGATACTCGCGACCATCTTTCCACCGACGAACTCTTTCGCCTGGTCAAAAAACGCGACGACAAGATCGGTTTCACTACCGTCTATCGCACCCTGAAGCTGCTGGCGGAATGCGGCCTGGCCAGCATGGTCCCGTTTCCTGACGGCACCACTCGCTACGAGCACCAGTTCAACCGCCGTAGCCACCACCACATGGTCTGCACCGAGTGCGGCGGATCGGTGGAATTCTTCTCCCCCGAGGTCGGCAAGCTGGAAGAAGAAATCGGGCGCAAGTATCGCTTCGATGCCACCCGCCACAACTTTCAGATTTACGGCATCTGCGAAGACTGCCGCAAAGCGGCGCCCCGCCGGCTGTAGCCGCTGTGTTTGACCTTCGTCCTTACCAGCCCGCAGATTTCGAGCGCTTGCTGGAAATCGACCGGGCTTGTTTCATCCAGGGAATCGCCTACAGTGAGGAAGAGCTGCGCTACTTTCTGAGTATGCCTGCCGCCATCAACCTGGTGGCTGTGGACAGCGCCGATCCCCAGACCATCGCGGGATTCATCATTGCCGATCATTTCCGCCAGCGCCGGGCCACGCGAACCATGGGGCGCGTTATCACTATCGACGTCGTGCCGGAGCGGCAGAAACATGGCGTCGGCGCTTTGCTGCTCACCTCTGCGGAAAAACAGTTGCGCGAGGC
Organism: Candidatus Angelobacter sp.; assembly: GCA_035307585.1. Taxonomy (GTDB): domain Bacteria; phylum Acidobacteriota; class Terriglobia; order Terriglobales; family Acidobacteriaceae; genus Angelobacter. The sequence goes on along the minus strand of DATGHX010000062.1, from coordinate 52,075 downwards.
CGGCTGCGAATACGTCTCGCTGGAAACCGCGGTCAATAACGATGCCGCGCTCCGTTTCTACAAGAAGCACGGCTACTCCGTACTGCGCGCCTTGCCGCGCTACTATCTCAATTCCATCGACGGCCTGCTAATGGGAAAGAAGCTGTGAGTCTTCCTGGACGCGGCTCGTCCGGCGGCTTCAGCCGGCCGGCCATGAAGTGCTACATTCATTAATTCGCCGTGGAAGGAATCTCAAAGGAGAATCAAGCTCACTTCATGCCCAGCCCTGCTCTGCGCATCGCCATCGACAGCGGCGGTACCTTCACAGACTGCGTTTGGCTCTCCTCTGACTCTACGCTCCACGTCCTGAAGGTTTTCTCCACGCCGCGCGATCCCGCGCAGGGCATCGCCGGCGCGGTCAAGAAGATTGCGGCCGGCGCCCCGTGCATTCTGCTGCACGGTACCACCGTTGGGACCAACACTCTGTTGCAGCGCAAGGGCGCGCGCGTGGCTTTCGTGACCACGGCCGGCTTTGAAGATTCCATCGAGATCGGACGCCAGCACCGGCCGCGTCTTTACGATTTTTTCTTCGAGAAAGATCCTCCCTTGGCTCCTTCGGAGCTGCGCTTCGGCGTTGAAGAGCGCACCGCCAGCGACGGCCGCATCCTGCTCGCGCCGAAAGAGCCTGATCTTGCCAGCCTGGCGGAGCGCATCAGTGCCCAACAGCCGCAGGCCATCGCCCTCTCCCTGTTGTTTTCGTTCGCCAATCCGGCCAACGAGCAGGCAGTCGCCGAAGAGCTGGCTGGGTTGCAGTTGCCGCTGTCGGTCTCGCACCGCATTCTGCCCGAGTTCCGCGAGTACGAGCGCGCCAGCACCGTGCTGGTGAACGCCTACCTGCAGCCCATCATGGAGAACTACCTGCGCGGCCTGCAGCAGCGCGTGCAGGGCTCGCGTATCTTCGTGATGCAATCGAGCGGAGGCATTACGGCTCTTGCCACCGCGGCCGAGCAGCCGGTGCGCACCGTGCTCTCCGGACCGGCAGGCGGCGTGGTGGGAGCCTCCGCGGTCGCTGCGCGCAGCGGCTTCGACCGCCTCATCACCTTTGATATGGGTGGAACCTCTACCGATGTGGCCCTCATCGACGGCGCTCCAGCCACCACCAACGAAGCCGACGTCGCCGGCCTTCCCGTCCGCGTTCCCGTGCTCGACATTCACACCGTCGGCGCCGGTGGTGGATCGCTGGCCCGCTTCGATGCCGGCGGCGCTCTTCGCGTAGGTCCGGAATCGGCCGGAGCCGATCCCGGCCCCATCTGTTACGGCAAAGGCGAACGGCCCACCGTGACTGACGCCAACCTGTTGCTCGGCCGCCTGCCCGCCGACCAGTTTCTGGGCGGGGAGTTCCAACTCGACCTCGCCCGCACGCGCACGCTCGTGGCGAAATGGCTGAAAGAGAACGGCAGCAAGCTTTCCATCGAGGAATTTGCCGCCGGCGTGGTTCGCGTGGTGAACGCCAACATGGAGAAAGCCATCCGCGTGGTCTCCATCGAGCGCGGCCACGATCCCCGGCGGTTCGCGCTGGTCGCCTTCGGAGGCGCCGGGGCCATGCATGCCTGCGAGCTGGCGCGGGCTCTGCGCATCCCCACCGTCATCGTTCCCGCACACCCCGGCGCGCTCTCCGCGCTGGGGATTCTCATCAGCGACGTGGTCAAGGACCATTCCCGGACGGTGCTCATTCGCGTGCCGCCGGCAGGTAAAGCAAATAGTCGCGATGCCCTCCCGCGGAAGAAGCTGGAAACGATCTTTGCCGAGCTGAAACGCGATGTCGCCGCCGAGTTGAAGGCGGAACAGTGGAAGGGAAGAGCCGCCTACCAGCCCAGCGCCGACGTGCGCTATCGCGGACAGGGATACGAAATTAATCTGGGCTTTGGTCCCGATCTTCTGGCGCGTTTTCAGGCCGAACACAAAAAACGTTATGGATACAGCAGCCCGGAGAGCGAGATTGAGATTGTGACCGTGCGCCTGCGCGGCCGCGTGGGCTCGGAAGAAAAGCTTGCCCGAATGAAGATTACTGCCGGCGAGGAGAAACTCAAGACCACGCAGACCGCGGTATGGTTCGCGGGGAAGAAGACGCGCTGCCCGGTGCTGCCGCGGCGCACGCTGCGGGCGGGAAAGCGCTATCACGGGCCGGCCATCGTGACTGAGTACAGCGCAACTTCCGTGCTTCCTCCGGGTTCAATTTTTCAAGTGGATAAGGCAGGAAATCTCCTCATTGGACTTGGTTAAAAAAAGGCGCCCGATCCGGGCGCCTTTTTGTTGTTGCGATAAGTTATCTCTCGTCGACAGGTGAGCCGAAAGTCCTACGCCGCCTCTTCGTCTTTCTCGCGCTTGACTACCTCTTCGGTTGTGCCGTCATCGCGAACCTCGCGACGGATTTCTTCTTTCTTAATCTCCGGCCGCGGCTTCTCGTTTATCTTGTCCATGGCATCGCGTCCGGCATCTTTCACCTTGCCCACTGTATTGCGCGCTTTGCCTTTGGCCTGGTCGAGGAGTCCTTCCGCCTCGGTTTCCTTGTTGCCGGTCCACTCGCCGGCCTTTTCTTTCACCTTGCCTTTGATTTCTTCGGCCTTGCCCTTGATACGATCTTTATCCATTGTCCCCACCTTAGCTAAAATTCAATCCCGGAAAATTTTGCTTTGTTCTTGAATGTTTCAAATTGCGGTTCGCCTGCCGGTGATGAGCTGCACGATCAACGCTACGACCGCCAGCACCAGCAGAAGGTGAATAAATCCGCCCATGGTGTAGCTACTGACCATGCCTATCAGCCACAACACGAGTAAGATCACGAAAATTGTCCATAACATGGTTGTTTTCCGTCCTTCCTTTCCTGAGTTAGAGGGGCAGTGCCGAAGACGGAGTTTGCTCACACAGGCCCGAAATCACTCTAAAAGCAGAACTGGAGAGAGCTGCGGCTGAAGAACTTCTGGCCGCAGGATACAACCCTGACCTAAGACGAATTGGTGGCTCGGGAACGTGACCTTGCCAAACTACTCGTATCGCAAGGCGAACATGGGATCAACCTTGGTTGCTTTTCTTGCCGGCAGGCATGCCGCGGCAGCCGCGGTGATCATCACCAGCAGGCTGACAAAGGAAAGCGTTGCCGGATCGAGCGGCGTGATTTCAAACAGCAGGCTGCCGAGCAGTCGAGTCAGCACGGCCGACGCCAGCAGCCCCACCGCCAACCCTATGCCCGTCAGCAGCAACGCTTCTCTGGCGATCAGTTGCAGAACGTTGGCGCGGCCGGCGCCCAGGGCCATGCGAATGCCGATCTCCTTCCGGCGCTGTTCCACGGAGTAGGAGATCACTCCGTACACGCCGATGGCGCACAGCGACAACGCCAATCCCGCGAAGGCCAGCAGCAGCACCGCCTGAAACCGCGGCTGCGAGGCCGAATCGCTCATCACTTCGTCCAGGGTTTCAATCCCGGAGACTGCCTGCTCCGGATCTGCCCGGTGGATCGCCGCCAGCACCGAATTCGTGATCTGCGCAGGCTCGCCGTGGCTCCGCACTACCAGCGCGGCAAAATACATCGGCGTCTGCAGGTTCGATAAGAAGATGGTGGGCTCCGCCCTCGATTCCAGTCCCATCTGGCGCGCGTCCGCCACTACTCCTACGACCTCGGCGGGACTGGGGAAGTCATCGGCCCAGCAGACGCTGAATTGCTGGCCGATCGGATTCTTGCCGGAAATAAAGCGGCGCACGAATGCCTGGTTCACCATCATCACGCTGGGCGAGCCAATCTGATCGCGCGGATCAAAATCGCGCCCGCCGAGGATCGGGGTTTTCATTGCGCCAAAGTATCCCGGGCTGACGATGAGAAAATTGGCGTTCGGAGAACTGGCTGGTGTCGGGTTGCGTGCGCCGGGCTCAAAGCAGGACCCGGAGTTGCGCTCCTGCAGAGGAAGAAAGTGAACGGTGCCGGCGCTTTCCACTCCGGGCACAGCCCGCACCTCATCCAGCATTCTCGCCATGTACCGCGAGCGCGTGTGTGGGTCGTCGTACTTGGCCGGCGAAGTGAAGATTCGCATGCTCAGCACGTGGTGGGCGTCGAAGCCGAGGTCCACGTTCAGCAGCCGCAGCAGGCTTCGCGTCATCAGCCCGGCGCCGATCGTCAGCACGATAGCGAGTGAAATCTCCAGCACAACCAGGGTCTGCCGCAAGCCGCGATGCTCTCCCGACCGTTGCTGATTGCCTGACTTCAACACCTCCTGGGGCGGCACGCGCGAGAGGCGAAGCGCCGGCGCCAACGCAAACAGAACCGCCGTTAGCAGCGAGGCGGCCACCGTGAACGCAAACACATTTCCGTCGAGAGTCACCGGTTCGTTTCGCGGCAGAGGAGCGGTCGGAGGAATCACGGCCAGCAGCCCCCGCAGGCAAACAGCCGCCACAACAAGACCTGCTGCAAGAGCGCCGATCGCCAGCACCAGTCCTTCCGCCAGAAGCTGTTGCATGATGCGCGCCCGCGTTGCTCCCAGGCTCTGCCGGATGGCGATTTCCTGCAACCGGCCCGTTCCCCGCATTAAAAGAAGATTAGCGACGTTGGCGCACCCGATCAGAAGAAGAAAAGCCACCGCGCCTAGAAGCACCCACAGAGGTTTTCGCAACTGCTCGGTGACGTCCCTCAGCAACGGGATAGCCGTCGCGCCCCAGCCCCGGTTGAAATCGGGGCGAAGTTGGGCGGTGATCTTCGCGGCTCGATCGATATCTTCCTGGGCCTGTTGCAGTGTCACTCCCGGTTTGAGCCGGGCTACGACCGTAAGAAATCTGCCGCGCAACCAGTCCTGCGAGCGGACGATCGGCAGCGGCCCCCATATTTGCGCGCGGCTCTTGGGAAAGGAAAAACCCCGGGGCATCACGCCGATGACCTCGGAAGGTGAGCCGTCAACGCTGATGGTCTTTCCCACGATTTCCGGGTCGCTGCCGAAGCGCTCCTGCCACAAGCCATAACTCAGGATCACCCTTTGCCGTCCCGGAACTCCATCATCGGGCACGAAGGTGCGGCCGAGGTATGGATTGACCTTCAGGATGGAAAAATATCCGGTGGAAACCTGATCTCCGGGAACAGCCAGCGGCGCGCCTCCGCCGGTCAGGTTGAATTCCAGGGTGGAGACCGCGGCCATGTCTTCAAAGCTGTGCGTGTTGTCGCGCCAGTCCATGAAGTTGTACGCGTTCACCACGTTTTTGCCGTGGTCTGGCTGCGTCTCCCACAGCCTGACCAGGCGCTCGGGCTCGGCAAAGGGGAGCGGCCGCAGCAGCATGGCGTTGACTACGCTGAAGATCGCGCTGTTGGCGCCGATTCCCAAAGCAAGCGTCAGGATGGCAACCGCCGAGAAGCCGGGGTTTTTGCGCAGAAGCCGCAGAGCATAGCGAAGGTCGCGGCCGAAGTTGAGAAGGCCGCTGATCCTGCGCGTCTCGCGGGCTCTTTCCTTGTTCTGGGTCAGGCCTTCCATGGCGCGAAGCGCGGCATAGCGCGCTTCCTCCGCCGGCATGCCGCGAGCCATGTGGTCCTGCGCCAGCTGCTCCAGGTGATACTGCATCTCGTCGTCGAGTTCGCGATCCGCGGTTCCGCCGCGAAACAAAGAGCGCAGTCGCAGCGGCAGCGTGTAAAGCCAGTTTTCGAGGCGCATTCGTCATGCCTCCTTGAGCCGGATGACTTGCGAGATCGCGCTGGAGAGCCGCTGCCAGTTGGCGGCTTCCTGTTCCATCTGCCGCCGGCCGAGACGCGTGAGTTCGTAGAACTTCACGCGGCGGTTGTTCTCGCTCATCTTCCACTCGGCCTTGATCCATCCTTCCTGCTCCAGCTTGTGCAGCGCGGGATAGAGCGAACCGTCGCTCACCTGCAGTACATCGCCGGAGACCTGGCGCAGGCGCACGCTGACGGCGAACCCGTGCATCGGTTCCAGGGCCAGGATCTTCAGGATCAGCAGGTCCAGAGTGCCTTGAACAATGTCGGATGGTTTGCTCATATCATCTCGGTTACCGCTTATATTGGTTACCGAGAGGATAGACGAATCCGGTGGGATTTCGTGAGCAGTGATGAGAAGAGCTGGATCAGACTATCTTTTGCCGTCGAGATTGGCCCATTCACCCGATTGGATGAAGCTGGCCCAGTAGAAAGGATGTTGCCGGTCTTTGCGCTTGAGCATGGCCAGCTCCGCCTGGCGCAGGGCCTCGCCGCGTCCCAACCCCTGTTTCAAGCCGGAGTAATACGCGACCATCATCTCGCGGGTCACTCGATCGCTGACCGGCCACAGGCTCATGACCAGGGTCTCCGCTCCGGCGAGGAAGAATGACCGGCGCAAGCCGTACACCCCTTCGCGGTCTTTGATCTCGCCGATGCCCGTGTCGCAGGCGGAGAGCGTCACCAGCTTGGTCCCCCACAGGTTGAGCGTGGAGGCCTCAAGGGCGGTTAATATCCCGTTATCTTTCCCGGTGCGGCTGAGATTTGCTCCTGCAAACGCCAGTCCGGAACGCAGGAGAGGGTTGTTGACGTCGAGAGTCGCTTCCAGTCCTCGCGCGGAGTCCGCTTTGCCGATGGCGGCGGCCGCTGCGCGAGGATGGTCCTCCAGGAAGAATCCATGGGTAGCGATATGGAGGATTCGCGGAGCCTCGGCCTGCTTGAGCGCGGCTATGCTGGCTCCGGCGCCGGTGAGTACCTTCGCCCCGGGAAAAAGCGATTGTATGCTGCGCGCCTCCTGCGCGGTGCCCACCAGCGGAGCAAAGTAAACACCGGAAAGATCTGAAGCAGTAGTGATGCTTCGCCGGCGGTCGCGCGAATTGGGAAGATGCGCGGCCGCCACCAGCGTTGTGCCGGGCTCGCCGAACAGCGGGTCGGCCAGGATCAGGGCGTCGCTCTTGCTGGGCGAGCTCTCTTGCATGCGCAGAACGTCACGGCCTGTACTGAGGTAAGTGATGGAGTAATTCTCCACTGCATAATGGTTCTGCGCGTCGACCAGCGCCTCGAACGGCATCAGGCTCAGCTGCCCGTCGGGTGCGATCAGCAGATGCGTGGCATCGCCTGCCAGCGGGCGCAGCGGCGCCAGAAGCCTTTCGTCCAGGCTGCGGGCAAGCCTGGTCGCGTCGTTCCTGCCCGGATCGCGGAGCGCCTGGCGATAGCCGTCGATGGCGCGGTCAAGTTCGGCCGCGTCGCCCAGTTCCTTCCATTGCACCGGGCCGGAAGGGCGAATGACGTAGGCGATATAGCGCCGCTGTGCGCCAGGGTTCTTCTCGATGAGGCTTGCCGGAAGGAATTTTCTATAATCGACGAATTCGACCAAAGCCGTCCTTGCGGGAAGGGCCGCGCGGATCGCGTCCAGAGTTACCGTCCGCGTCACGCCGCGGAACTCTGCGCTCCGCAGGCTGATCTCCGCCTCCAGCTTCTCTCTTTGCTCTTTCAGCGCGGCGATCCGTTTTTGCTGCTCGTCGCCATTGGATTTTTCTGAAGTGCTGAGGGCCAGACGGGCCAGGTGCGACGTGACCTCATCGAACTGGTCCAGAAGTTTGTTGCCCTCGGGATCAAGACGCTGGCGCAATGCGTGCAAACTGTCGGCCAGCGCGTCCAGCACGCGTCCTTTACGCTGCAGCACGGTAGTGACTGCAAGATTGCGCGCGGCTTCCTGGTCGGACGCAAGGTCCGCGCTGAGAGTGATCGCCTGGTCCAGTTGTGAGGATGACAGCTCGAGATAGGCGAGCTTCTGCCGTTCCGACCCGGCAACCAGGTTGAGGTCGGCATTGTGCTCGGTGATGGCGATCGCCCGCGCCAGGTTCGATTGCGCATCCACGGCATGACCCGTGGCCATTTCCAGTGCTGCCAGGCTGGTCAGCGTTTCCGCGACCTGGGGATGCTCCGCTCCGAACACTTTTTCACGAATCGTCAGTGCTTGCCGGAACAGCGGCTCGGCGCGTGTGTAGTCGGCCTGCATCAGATATAGAGATCCCAGGCTGTCCAGCGACTTAGCCACGCCGGAGCTGCCCTCGCCCAATGTTGTCCGGCGAATGGTCAGAGATTTTTGGTAAAAATCTTCGGCCTTGGCGAAGACATGTCGCTGGCGATAGATATCGGCAAGGTATTCGAGATTGTCCGCCACCAGCGGATCGTCGGCTCCGGCCACTTGCTCGTAGATCTTCAGGCTGCGCTGGTAAAGCGGCTCGGCTCGATCGAGATCGTTCTGGAAACGGTAAGCGTCACCCAGCGCCACTAAAGCCAGCGCCAGCCTCTGGTCCTCCTTGCGCCCGGGCTTGTCGGCAATCTCGATTGCCTGCTGCCCCAGGCGTGCCGCGCCGGCATAGTCGCCGCGTTCTGAATAAACGCCCGAGAGGTTCGCGACAATCACAGCCAACCCCGGATAGTCCGGCCCCAGAGCTTTGCTGCCGTCAGCCCAGGCCTTTTCGTACATAGCCTGAGCTTTTATGTATTCCCCTTTGTCGTCGTACAAATTGGCGAGGTTGACCGCGGCGTTCACCGCTGCGGGCCGTCCCGGCCCGTACACCTTCTCGGCAACGGCGACGGCCCGCAGTAAACACTGTTCGGCGGCCTCGTATCGATCGGTCTCTATATAGATGATGGAGGTGTTGTTCAAGAACGTATACAACTGAGAGGATTCATGGCCGGTCTTCTCCTCCAGCTTCAGCGCCCGGTCGTAGAAAACTTCCGCCTTGGGATAATCCGGTTTATGCAGGTAAACGCTGCCTATCAACCCAAGGGGGAGCGCCAGTGAAGGATCTTCGGGGCCAAGAAGTCTCTCGCGGATCTCCAGGGCCTTCTCCAGCTTTTTGATCGCCTCATCTCCTTTTTCCCGGCTCGTCATGGTTGCGGCCTGTGCAATCTGGGTCCTGGCCTGCTGCAGCTGAAAGTCTTTGTCCGAGGCTGGCCGCTCATTGCCCAGCCGCACCGTGCAGGTTTTTCCGCCGTCTTGAGCTACCTTGAATCCGACTTCCAGCCTGTATGTGCCGGTTTTCTCGGCCGCCACTTCCACCATTTCCCGCGTCCATCGTGCGTTACCGAAGCTGCGGTCGATGACATCGCCGTCGCTGTTGGACACACTGGTGGTCGCGCTGAGATTCGGGCATTCAACCTGAACACTGTTGTACCGGCCCTGGCCCATCTCGAAGCTGTAAGTATGTTTTGATCCCGCCGGGAGTTCGCTTGTGATCACCTTGCCCGTCTCAAGTGGGATTGCTTTTTCCGAATCTTTCGGGGGAGATGGATTCTGTTGCGGGCCGGTCCCGCCGGCTCCAAGGCAGGTTGAGCAGGCGAATAGGACGAGCGCCGCCACGGCGCAAGGAGTGCGAAGGCGGAAAGAAACGGAGCCTGAGTTACGGGCCATTGCCAAGTTACCCAAAAGCCTTCTTCCCGGGCGTAGAAAGGGGGCTCATTTTATCACTGCCCTGAAGGGATATGAGGCTACGAGTTCCGCGCGTCCTTTGGCTGATTGCCCCGTGAGTTCCAGAACATAATTCTGCGATTTAAGAAGGCTGGCCGGGAAGCTGAGGGATACAGCCTTTCTCTCACCCATCGGCGAAGATTGCAGGGTGGCGCTGTGCCATACCACGGCATTGGTGGCAGGATCTTTGAGCGCGGCATGGTACGCCCGGAAGTCGTCGGTGTCGAGCCCCAGCGTCAGGATGGCGAGGTCCGCGCCCGAACCCAGAGTGAGCACCGGGATGCGCGCCGCGCCTCGCGTCGGCGGCGGAAGCACCATGGCCACGGTCTTCAACTGATCAACGTTGGGTTTAGCCTGGCGCGCTTCTTCCAGTTGCTTGCGCAGATCGTCATTGGCAGAGCGCTGTTGGGCATTCTCGGCTTCAAGTTGCTGTTGATGCTGCAGGACCGACCCCTGGCCGGCCTGCGCATCTTTGAGCTCGCGCCGCAAACCGTTGTTCTCCCGCCACAAGTACCCGGCGACCACCAGCAATGCCAGGGCGAAGCCGGCAAAAGCCAGACGCGGCCCCCAGCCCCAACTCGACCGCTTGGGCGATGAAGCCTGGAACGATGCCGGCGTCGGTGCGGGTGCGACCTCCTCGATCGCGATGGCCTGCGTTTCCGGCGCAGGCTTTCTGGCGGTGCTGGGGAAGGTCCGCAGCGTCTCCGCGAACTCCACCTTGCGGCGGCGCCGCGGCGACGAGAGATACGAAGTCGTAAATCTCTCTAAGTCCCCGCCCGACAACTCCTTGCGGACGTAAGCATCGACCAGGTCGTTCTCCGCCGCGTTCAGTTGCGCGGCGAAGTCGTCGTCCACGATGCTGAGCTCATCGAGGCGCTCCGTCTCTTCCCGCGACAATGCCCCAAGAAGGTAACGAACCAGTAGACGCTCATCGTACTTTTGTTCATCCTGCGCAGCCATCAAACCTCTTCTCCGGCACGGTTACCTCACATATATAAGATAAAAAGCGGCAAAATCCTTCATGCCTGCATGCAGCACCGACGCACGCACAGCTCCAGCCGCTGCCGGATGCGGCAAGCGCGGATGCTCAACGCGTTGGTGGAGAGCCCAAGGCTCTGGGCAAGCCGGGCCCGACTCTCGATTTTGGCCCGTAATTCGCCCTGATAGTACTCAAGAATCAGCTCCCGGTCGGCTGCGGGAAGCTTGTTGAGGCAGAGTTCCAGGCACTCCAGCTTCTCCTGGTTGGCCGATTGGATGCCGCCGCCGGGACCATCGGGCATGCCCGGCAGATCTTCCAGGCTGGCCTGCGACTGTTCCGGCCGCCGCAGATATTCCAGGAACACGAATTTCGCAACCACGTAGCAGTAATGGATGGGAGAGAGGCCGGTGATGGTGCCCTTCTCGTCCAGCTTCTGGGCTACGCGACTCAGGGTTTCGTCAGCGAGTTCGTCGGGCGTGGTGCAGTTCTTGCGATCGAAATAAAATGTCAGCCGGCGTCGCATTTCCAGGTATCTCTCGCCGCCGGACTCTACACCCTGGTCCAGCCACGTGAGAAACTTCCGAAACGCGTCCTGAGTCGGTGCCCAATTTCTCTTCAACGCTGGCCTTTGCGATCAGGTCCGGCCGTTGGGAGGTCCGGACGCAGGGCCCAACATCCCTTCTCCTGGCCCCGCACAATAGCAGACTTTTTACCACAAGAGGTAAGTGGCCTGACAGTGAAAATCGTTTCCCGAAAATCGCTGACGGCCCCGTTCCCCCTATAATGCTCGGCCATGGCAAAGACAGATCTCTCCGCGCTATGGCAGGAGCACACCCAGCATGAATTTGTCACTCGCGATGCGGAATCGACTCTGGCCACCATGGTGGATGATGCCCACGTGAATCACGTTCCGGTGATGACCGGCGGCCGGGGCAAGGCCGCGCTGCGCGCCTTCTATTCGCGTGACTTCATTCCCTGCGTGCCTCCGGATACCAAGCTGACTCCCGTCTCACGCACCATCGGAGAAGATCGCCTGGTCGACGAGATGATCTTCTCCTTCACTCATACGCAGGAGATGCCGTGGATGCTGCCCGGCATTGCTCCCACCAATCGTCGGGTGGAGATTCCGCTGGTGGCGATCGTTGGTTTTCGCGACGGAAAGCTGGTCAGCGAGCACATCTATTGGGACCAGGCGTCAGTCTTAAAGCAGATCGGCTTGCTCCCCGATTCCCGATTACCGGTGTTTGGCGCGGAAACGGCGCGCAAAGTGATGAATCCGGGAACTGAACCAAACACGTAGGATTTCAAGCCTAAGAAAAGGAAGGTTATCGATGAAGATGAAGACCAGCCGCTTTGCCGTTGCCGTGTTGATCCTGTTCCTATCCGTTGGCCCAGCGCGGTTTGCAGGGGCACAGGAAGTCAAGAAGCCTGACGCTCTGCACGGCGAACGCCACGAATTCGTGATCGCCAACTTCAAGACCGAAAGCGGCGTAACGCTGCCCAAGGCGGTCATCGTCTACGGTACGTATGGACACCTGAACGCTGCGCGCGACAACGCGGTTCTGCTGCCTTCGCATTACATGGCCGACTTCCACGGCTACGAGTGGCTGATGGGAGCGGATCGGGCGCTCGATCCCGACAAACTCTTTCTGGTGACCACCGAGATGTTCGGCAACGGGCATTCATCTTCGCCCAGCAACACTCCCGAGCCTTTTCACGGTCCGCGATTTCCGGTCACTACCATCCGCGACAACGTGGAGGCCGTGCACCGGCTTCTGGCTGAGGAACTCAAGATTACGCACTTGCGCGCCGTCGTCGGCTTTTCCATGGGCGCCGAGCAGGCGTTTCAGTGGGCCGTGAGTTATCCCGATTTTGCCGATCGCATCGTGGCCACCTCAGGCACCGCCAAGTGCTATCCCCACGGAGTGGTGCGCTTGGAAGGCCAGATTGCCGCGCTGACCGCCGACGCCGCCTTCAACAATGGCGACTACACCTCTCCTCCGGCCAAAGGCCTGGAGGCTTTTTCCACCGTCTGGGCCGCGTGGCTTTACTCCCAGGAGTGGTGGCGCAAAGAGCTGTGGCGTGAGCGTTCCCCGGCCGGCACTACCTTCGAGCAGGTGCTGAACCAGTACCGTACTGCCATTGGTAAAGGCGCCGATGCCAACAACCTGATTCTGCAGGCGCGAGCCTGGGAAAAGCACGATGTGGGCACTACTCCCGGTTTCAACGGCGACGTTGAGAAAGCCTTGCGTTCGATCAAAGTTCCGGTGCTCTACATGCCGTCGGAGACCGACCTTTATTTCCCGGTCGGCGACGCGCGCTACGAGTCGGCGTTTATTCCTCACGTGACACTGCTGCCGATCCCGTCACTCTGGGGGCACACGGCGGGCGCGGCCAGCAATCCGGCAGATGCAAAATTCCTGAACGACAATATCGGAAAGTTTCTGGCAGGGAAGTGGTAAGAATCCCACTGTGCGACTGCAATCGGCCGCACGCATAACTGCCATCAAAACTTTGAATTGGTTTTCTCTCTGATTGCCGTTTAGGCTGAACCTCAAGTTGGCGGGGCAGCGGCCGCTGTGCTCAACCAGGAATCTCCACCGGCTAAAAGAAAAACCATCGGTGTGCTCGGGGCGTGATTCTATACTGGCTCGATGCAAACAGTGCTGCAAGACCTGCTCTACACGCTGCGACAGCTGCGCAAAAGCCCGGGCTTTACTCTTCTGGCTATCACCGTACTGGCGCTCGGGATCGGCGCGAACACTGCGGTGTTCAGCGTAGTCAACGCCGTCTTGCTGAAACCGCTGGCCTATCGCGATGCCGGCCGGATCGTGACTCTCTCCACCCTCTGGGGAAAAGACGGAAGACACGGCCAGGTGTCGGCGCCCGACTTCCGAGACTGGCACGATCAGAGCACCGCCTTCGCCGCCCTGGCCTACTACGAGGAAGAAGAGATTGCCGTGACCAGCGGCTCGTCCACCGAGTACACGCGCGTGGTCGCGGTGACGCCCGAATTCTTCAGTGTCTTCCAGGCGGCTCCGGTTGCGGGAAGGATGTTCAGCGCCGATGAGATAAAGCCGCACAGCGGCGGGGCCGCCATCATCAGCAACGCTTACTGGCATTCGCATTTTGGCGCCAGTCCCGGAGCGTTGGGGCAGCAGGTGAAGATGCTGGAGAAGAGCGTGAGCATCGTTGGCGTGATGCCGTCGGGAATGGTCTTCCCCGGCAGGGCCGACATCTGGATCCCGGCCAACACCATCGCCGAGGAGATGGCCGCCCGTTCAGCCCACAATTACCTGGTCGTCGGACGCCTGCGTCCCGGAGTCACGCTGCAGCAGGCCCAGGAGCAGATGACCGGCATCGCCGCACGCCTCGCCCGGCAGTATCCGGACAGCAACGAAAACAAATCGGCAGCCGTAACCTTCATGCTCGACGAGATGGTCACCGGCGTGCGCCTTACCTTATATCTCCTGCTTGGCGCCGTGGGTGCGGTTCTGCTGATTGCGTGCGCGAACATGGCCAACATTTTGCTGGCCCGGGCCTCAACTCGAGGCCGCGAGATGGCGATTCGTGCCGCCGTGGGAGCGAGCCGCGGACGCATCGTGCGCCAGCTCGTCACCGAGAGTGTTGTGCTGTCTCTGGCCGCCGGGGCGGCGGCATTGGTGCTGGCCGCATGGGCTTCGCACACCCTGGTGGCGCTGGCCCCGGCGGGAGTCCCGCGCATCGGTGAAGCCTCTATCGACGGTCAGGTGCTGGCTTTTACTCTGGTGATCTCCATCGTTGCCAGCATTCTCTTCGGACTTCTTCCGGCGCTGCAGCTGTCGCGACTCGATCTGTATGAAGCGCTTAAGCCAGGCGCCGCCCGCGCGGTGGCCGGCGGCCGTGGCCGCGGCACGCGCTCCGCGCTGGTGGTGGCTCAGGTTGCGCTCTCAGTGATCTTGCTTGCCGGCGCGGGGCTTCTGATCAAGAGCTTCGCGGCGCTGCATGACGTCGCGCTGGGCTATCGTCCGGAGAACCTGCTGATCATGGCTAGCGATGTGCCGGCCTCGGCACACTATCCTCCCTCGGAAGAAGATCTGAAGAGCTTGCGCCATGCCACGGGCATCTACCGCGACCTGATGGCTCAGGTTGCCACCATGCCCGGGGTGGCGGCCGTGGCCGCTACCCGCGCCGTCCCAACGGATGTGCCCTCCACCGGCGGCTACTGGATCGATCACCTGCCGGCGCAGCTCAACGTGAGCGCGCCACAAGCCGTCTTTTCCGTAGTGACTCCGGGAGCATTTGCTGCGCTGGGCATTCCGGTGCTGCAGGGCCGCGATTTCGAGGAGAGCGACACCTACGACGCGCCCTTTACCGCGGTGATCAACCAGGCGTTGGCGCGGGAGTCGTTCGCCGGCCAGGATCCAATTGGCCGAAGCATCTTCTGCGGGCTCGATTCGATGAAGGGAATGAGAATCGTGGGCGTAGTGGGCGACATTCGCCAGCACGGCCCGGCCCGCCCGCCGGAGCCGGAAATCTACATGCCCTACCAGCAACATCCGCTGACCGCGACTTCGCTGAACCTGATCGTGCGCACCTCGGCGGCGCCGGCGACCCTGGAAAGTGCATTGCAGCGCAAGATGCGGGCGCTCTCGCCGGATACACCGGTGCGCTTTACCACTATGGGGGCCCAGCTTTCAGAGAATATCGCGGTGCCGCGATTCCGCACGCTGCTGATCGCGATCTTCGCCGGGCTGGCCCTGCTGCTGGCCATGGTGGGAGTTTACGGAGTGATGTCGTACACGGTGAGCCAGTCGATCAATGAGATCGGCGTGCGCATGGCCTTGGGCGCCAGCCGGGGCAACGTGCTGCGCCTGGTTCTGGCGCAGGCGCTGACGTTGTCTATTGTGGGTATGGCCGCCGGTCTCGCCGGGGCGCTGGTGCTGGGACGCCTGATGAACAGCTTGCTGTTCATGGTGAAGCCGACCGATCCGGTCATTCTCATCACCGTAGCCGGTCTGCTCCTGCTGGTAGCGCTGGCGGCGAGCTATGTTCCTGCGCGGCGGGCCACCAAGGTTGATCCGCTCATCGCCATGCGCTACGAGTAACGCTACTGGTTGCGCAGTGCAACCATGGGGTCCACGCGAGCCGCGCGCCATGCGGGAATGGCCGCGGCCATCACCATGATGGGCATGACGCCCAGCAGCACCGCGGCGTAAGTAACCGCGTCCGTGGCCTGCAGGCCGAACAACATCGCCTTCATCACCCGCGCCCCGGCAAACGCGAGCGCCAGCCCGGCGGCTGCGCCGAGCGCGGCAGTGTACGTCGCATCACTTAGCACCAACCGCGTGATGCTGTCCGGCGACGCGCCGAGAGCCATGCGCACGCCAAACTCAGGAATGCGCTGGACCGTTATATTACTCATCACGCCGTACATGCCGGCCACAGCCAGCAGCAGCGCCACTCCGGCAAATAGACCAACCAGCATCGCTCGCAAACGCGGCGTGGCGATCGAGTCGGAAACCATGGTTTGCATGGTGGTGAACCGAGTGGCCACCTGAGGATTGAGCGCGAGCATCTTGCCCCGCACGGGCTCGATCAGAGAAGCCGGCGCAACGGCGCTGCGCAGAACAAGCTCGACCTCGTTCCCGTAGAAAGGATGTTGCAGAAGCGGCATGTAGATCGTTGGTCCCGGCGAGGACGCCGGTGAGTCCTGCCGCACATCCGCCACTACGCCGACGATGGTCATCCACCTGGGCGGGGCGTCCAGACCGCACTCGATGGTGTGGCCAATGGGATCTTTGCCAGGGAAGCTCTGCTGCGCCAGCGATTCGCTGATGATGGCCACGTATACGCGATCATAGCGGTCGGTCGCATTGAAATCTCGCCCATGAAGCAGCGGGATGGCCATGGTCGAAAAGTATCCCGGACCGGAGAGACTGAAATTGGCGTGGGCCACGCGAGGATAGAGAGCGACGTTGAATTCCTGGCCGTCGACAGTGTATCCGCCGTTGGAGCCATACTCAGCCGTGGGTACTCCCATGGCGGCTGCTGCCGAGGTAACGCCCGGAACCCGCTTCATCTCCGCGACGGCGTTTTCAAAGAATCGTCCGGCCTGAAGATAATCTTCGAGAGTGTGCGCCGGATCGTGGGCGTACATCACCAGCATGCTTTCGGTGCGGAAGCCCAGGTCCACGCTGTTGAGCGCCAGAAAGGTGCGGAAGAGAAGTCCGGCGCCGATGGCCAGCGCGAACGACAGCGCCACCTGCACCACCACCAGGGAGTTTCGCAAGCGGTTGGACGATCCGGCCAGTCCGCGCGCGGCCTGCTTCAACGCGTTGTTCAGATCCACCTTCGCCGCCTGCCATGCCGGGCTCATGCCGAAGAGGAAGCTCGAGAGAAGAGACACGCCGATGGCAAAACTGAAGACCGTCCAGTTGACCTGAATATCGGCGAGGCGCGGCAACCCAACCTGCTGCGAGGTGGCATGGGTGAGGATACGAGTACCGGCGATAGCCAGCAGCAATCCCACCGCGCCTCCCGCGAGGGCGATGAGGCTGCTCTCCACGAGCAGTTGGCGGGCGATGGCGGCGCGAGTTGCGCCCAAAGCAGAGCGTACCGCCATCTCGCGTTGCCGGGTCGTGGCGCGAGCCATCATCAGGTTGGCCACGTTGGCGCAGGCAATCAACAGCACCAGAGAGACCGCCCCCATCAGAAAGTAAAGCGTGTTTCGGACCGAGCCCACCAGTTGGTCCCGCAGCGACATGGCCAGAAAAGATTTCTTCTTGTTGGAATCGGGAAAGGCTTTTTGCAGTCGCAGCCCGATGGTACCGAGCTGCATGTTGGCCGCGTCCAGCGATGCGCCCGGCCTCAGCAGGGCGATCACCCGGTAGTTGTACGCGGTACGCTCCACACCCCAGGGTTTTCCCGGCTGCGGGGAAGTCGCCAGCCATACCTGGGCCTCGCGCGGGAAGCGAAAGCTGCCGGGGGCGACACCGACAATCGTATAAGCCTCGCCTTCCATGTGGAGAGTCTGGCCGAGCGCTCCCGCGCCGGAGCCGAAATTACGTTGCGCAAAGGGCAGGCTCACGACCGCGCCGCGAGGTACGTCATTGCCCTGGAACTCCCGGCTCTCGAAGCCGCACCCAAATGCCGGGGCGAGGCCGAAAACGGCAAAGAAATTCGGCGCGACAAAATATGTCCCCACGAACTCGGCGTGATCGGCCAGCTGCACACCCATCTCACCGCCGTAGTAGAAGCTCAGCTGTTCGAAGTCCGAGGCGCCGGCGCGAATGTCCACCAGGTCGGGCCCGGTGAGGCGCGGGATGGACCGGCTTTCGTCCAGGAACGAAGTATTCAGCTGCACGATGCGGGAGGCGTTCGGATAATCCAGCTGCCGCAGCAGGACGCCATTGACCACGCTGAACATGGTGGTATTGGCGCCGATGCCGAGGGCCAGCGTCAGCATGGCGACGGCTGTGAACGCTGGTGAGTTTTTCAGGGTGCGCAGGGCGTAGCGAAATTCGTGAAGCACGGCGTCTCCTGACTGAAAATAGACGCTTCAATCCGCCATTTGGTGATGCACGATTTTTGCCGTCGGCTGTTCCTGACCCTTGCGCAGCTCCAGCTTGGCCACGGCTTCGGTGTGGACCTCGTCGGGGCCATCGGCGATGCGCAGTGTCCGGACGTTCGCCCAGGCCGAGGCCAGGAATGTGTCCTGGCATACGCCGGCTCCGCCGTGCGCCTGAATGGCGCGATCGATCACGCGCAGCGTGGTGTTGGGCACCACGACTTTGATCATGGCAATCTCCGCCTGCGCGACTTTGTTGCCCACCGTATCCATCATGTACGCCGCCTTGAGCACCAGCAGGCGCGCCTGCTCGATCTCCATGCGCGACCTGGCGATGTCGGCGCGAATGGTGCCTTGCTCGGCAATGGTTTTTCCGAAGGCCACTCGCGAGCGGACTCGTTTGCACATCAGTTCCAGCGCCCGCTCGGCCACGCCAATGCAGCGCATGCAGTGGTGAATGCGTCCCGGGCCCAGCCGTCCTTGCGCGATCTCAAAGCCCCGGCCTTCGCCCAGCAGCATGTTGGAGACGGGCACACGCACATT
Organism: Candidatus Angelobacter sp.; assembly: GCA_035307585.1. Taxonomy (GTDB): domain Bacteria; phylum Acidobacteriota; class Terriglobia; order Terriglobales; family Acidobacteriaceae; genus Angelobacter. The sequence goes on along the minus strand of DATGHX010000062.1, from coordinate 33,585 downwards.
GGTATAGGTGACGTCACCGTGGCCGTGCGGTGCATGGTCGTAGCCAAAGACGGTCAGCATGCGCTCGATCTTCACGCCCGGCGTGTCGGTGGGAACCAGGATCATGGACTGCTGCCTGTGCCTGGGAGCTGTGGGATCGGTTTTGCCCATGAAGATAGAGATCTTGCAGCGCGGGTCGCCGGCGCCGGAAGACCACCACTTGCGCCCGTTGATCACGTACTCATTGCCTTCCCGGCGGATGCTGGACTCGATGTTGGTTGCGTCGGACGAGGCCACGGCCGGCTCGGTCATGGCGAAGCAGGAGCGGATCTCGCCGTTCAGCAGCGGTTTCAGCCAGCGCTCTTTCTGCTCCGGGGTGCCGTAGCGCTCGATGACTTCCATGTTGCCGGTGTCGGGCGCCGAGCAGTTAAAAACCTCCGGCGCCATGTGGCTGCGGCCCATGACCTCGCACAAGGGGGCATATTCCAGGTTGGTGAGCCCGGCGCCGCGTTCGCTCTCGGGAAGAAAAAGATTCCACAAGCCGGCGGCGCGGGCCTTCGGCTTGAGCTCCTCGATGACGCGCGTAGGCTGCCAGCGATTGCGCTCTACTTCTTCGTGAAAACGGTGCTCATTGGGGTAGATGTGCTCATCCATGAACGCCGTCAGGCGCTTCTCGAGATCTTTGGTCTTAGCCGAGTATTCAAAATGCATCGCAAGCCTCGTTTTCGTGGAACGGGTGATTGTAAGGCGGGAGTAGATGCCGCGACAAATGCAGTGCAGCCGGGTGAGGAGTGCCCGCTGCGTTGCGAACGGCGCGGGCACTCGCTCTTGGCCCGGTCATTTCCTGGCTGAAGCCGAGTGGTAGGCCTTGGTCTCCTTGTCGACAATGTCGAGCAGATTCCCGATGGTCAGGTTCACGTCGATGAGGTGCAGTCCCCAATCGGGCAGCACCTGCTTGTTGACCACCACGTCGCCCACGATGTCGGTGGCGCGTGGAGAGGCGGGATCGCCGTGAACCGTTACCGCGAGATAAGAGCCGTGCTCGTTGACCACGCACTCGGCCGTCAGCATTCCCGGGACGCTTACGAATGGCGTATTGATGGGCTGCTCCGGCTTCACCCATGGTCCAGGTGCGAGCTCGGAGTTGGCGAGAATTCCACTGCCGCCCGAACCCAGGTAGGAATGCAGTTCGCCGCTGCCGCCGCCCAGCGCGGCCGGGTTGGTACAGGCCGACTGCATGTTCTCACCGGGAACTTTGCCGAAGCGGCTGTTCGCCGGTGGAGGAACATTGGAGCGGAAAGAGGCAAACGTGATCACGCATCCGATCTGGTTGGCGGCGTGGCACAGCGGCATGTGCTGGAAGGCGCCCCCCACGTCTTTTCCTTTCGGCACGGGAAGGCTGGTTCCCAGCAGCAGGGCAGAGATAATGCGCGCCTGCACCGGCTTGCCGTCAATTTCTGATTTGATGAGCTGGGTGAGCATGCCCGAGCCCTGAGAGTGACCGATCAGAACTACGCCCCGGCCCTTGTTGTCGTGTTCCAGGTAGTAATTCCAGGCATCGAGAACGTCGTTGTAAGCCAGCTCCCGGCTGACAGCGACCGGCGTGCCCGCGAGCACGGCGCGCAGCGCGGTCAGCGTGATCTGGCGGTACATGGGCGCGTAGAGGCGGCACCTGGAGCCGAAGCGGGCAAACTGTACCTTGACCACCGACTTCTCTTCCGGGCCGGGAATCATGTCGCTGTTCGGCGTGGGATCGTTGGAAACCGTGGGATAGACGTAGAAGCAATCGATGGGCGCGTTGGCGTTGGCGGCCCATTTTTCGGTCTTCAGCTTGCCGTCCGCGGAGACAATGGTGGTGTTCAGGTCAACCGCGCAGGCGTCCTGGCGGCCGGGCCGGCACAGCCAGTTGTCGCCATTGCTGTAATCGTTTTTAGGCGGCGCCGGCGGTTTTTCCGCCGCGGCCGGCGACGGGTTGGGTGTCGCCGTCTGAGGGAACATGACTGAGCTCCCGGTGGCAATGAGTAGGGCTGAAGCAAAGATGCAGCGTCGTAGCATGTTCTCCCTCTTCTAATTAAGGTCGGTTAGATTAAAACCAGCCGCTTCGGGAGCCTGACCTGCGCCTGGCGTCCTTCCGAAGAAATGATGCGGCCAAGGCCCTTTTTAAAGCGAATGAGGCGCAATAGCGCCTGAACGGTCGGTCATTTTAGCTTTCCGCAGGCGTCTCTGCAATCCTTTTCGCTCATCCCCTTGCCGTTAAGTAGTTTAGGACGAATCTGCAGGCCACCCTGCAATCCCGCAGCGTCTGTTGACATATAGGATTCGTTAATTTTTTTGTGCAAAGGGCTTGAAAATCAGCTATAGTCTCGCGGCAGATTTTGTCCCGGGTTCGGGCGCACGCTGGTTCGTATAGTCCTTGCAGCACTGCCAACGACTGTGGGGAGCGCGCAAAAAAAAGAACGAGCGTCCAATCGAACCTCACGAATGTTTGCCTTATTTCCGCAGTCATGCAGTTCGTGTTACGGAGCGTGCTGGGAAAGGAGAGTCCAAAACAGTGGTTCTCACGTAGTCCGGCAAGAAACAGAACTGCGCGAACGGAGACATTGTGCCTGTTGAATAGTTACTTCTTCCCCCGCCATCTTTGAGAAAGTTTTTACCTTACTGAGGGGGCACAATGAAAAGTCTCATCAAGTTCTGCTTCTTGTGTGGGCTGCTGGTGGTGCTGGGGCTGCTATCGGCCAACGCACAGGTTGACTATGCGACCGCAACGCTGCGGGGAACCGTATTGGATCCGCAGGGCGCGGTGGTTTCCGGGGCAACGGTCACGGCGACCAATCCGGCGAGCGGCCTGAGTAAATCGGCAAAAACCGGGGGCGACGGCGCGTACCGCATTCCCGCACTTCCGCCTGGAACCTACCAGGTGACCATCGATGCTCCGGGCTTCTCCAAAGAGGTGGCCAAGGGTGTCGAGCTCACGGTGGGACAAATCCAGGTCTATGACGCCCATCTCAAGATCGGCAGCGCTTCGGAGACCATCGAGGTCAGTTCCGACTCCATCCCCCTGATTCAGACCGAGCAGACCCAGCAGGCCAACACCATCAACCAGCTTCAGGTTGATGAGCTGCCCAATATCAACCACAACATCACGCAGCAGGTGTACACGCTGCCCGGCGTGTCCAACGCCGACTCGCCGCGCAGCCAGAACCCGGGCTTCACCGGCTTCGGTACGACCGGCTTCTCCATCGGAGGCAGCAACGGCCGCAACAATCTTTCGACCATTGACGGCGGCGAGAATGAGTACGGAACCGGCCAGTATCGCGTCACAACGATCCCTCAGGACACGATCCAGGAATACCAGGTCAACCGCAACGGCTTTGCCGCGGAATTCGGATTCACCGACGGTAGCGCCATCAACATTGTGACCAAGAGCGGCGGGAACCTGTATCACGGCAGCGTCTACGGTCAATTCCAGAACCATAGCGTTTCGGCGCAGAACTTCTTTAATGGGATTGAGAACCTTCCCTCTGCCTATAACCAGAGCATCTTCACAGGATTTTCGGCCGGCGGCCCGATCAAAAGAGACAAGCTGTTCTTCTTCCTCAGCTACGAATACCGGAATTTGAATACTCCCGATTACACCAATGCCAACATTTTGAGCGCACCCACGGTGGTGGGTCCCAGCGCCGCGCAGGCATCTTATGTGAGCGCGCTGAAAGCTTCGGGAAACCCGTTTCTTATCGGTTTTGCCAACGGAATTTCGCCGGGGTTAAGCCCGCTCAACGACCCGATTCTCAAGAGCATTCTGACGAAGGAGAACGGGGTTTTTAACGATCCGTTCCGGCAACATAACGCTTTGGTGCGGTTTGATGCACAGCCGAATAACGCCAATTCGATCAGCCTGCGCCTGGAGTATGCACACAACGACTACGCCGCGGGAAATCCGGACGCTAGCGGGCTTTTTACGCGCGATTTCAGCATCCTGGGCACGTGGACGCACAACTTCGGGGCATCGACAATCAATCAGGTGTTGGTACAGATCGTCCCCAAGAATGTGGCCAACAACCTTCCCAATCCATTCCAAGGGACAAACTTCAGTTTGGGCAACCTGAACGTGGGAAACCTGGGCGGCACTTCGTCATTCGGCAGCCCCGCGCTGGTTCCGTACCTGGCGCATCAACGGCGCTATCAATTTGAAGACAACTTAACGTGGAATCATGGACAGCACACGATCAAGGTGGGCGCGTCCATGCGTTTGGCTGACTATCACGTGGAAGACGATCTCTGGTTTAACAATGAGTTCGATTTCCGAGATGGACTGATTCCGCTGATCTCGCTGGCGCCGGCTGCAGTGCAGGCACAGCTTGTCGGCTTCAATCTGACGCACGGATTCCCGGCCTTCGGTCCGCCCAACACCAACCTGAGCGCACCGCAGTCCTTCGCTTTTGGAATCCCGGTCGACGTGCTGGCAGGGAACTTGCCTACTTCGGCCGGCCCGAGCAATCCGCAATGGGCAGGATGGGGCAAGTATTTCGGGAGCTACATTCAGGATAGCTGGAAACTCAGCTCGCGGCTGACCATGAGTGCGGGCGTGCGCTTTGATGTGGATGGCGAACCTGCGCCTTTGACCAACAGCTTCTACGCTTCGCCGCGTCTGGGATTTGCCTGGGATCCCTTCGGTGACCAGAAGACCGTGATCCACGCCGGTGGCGGCATCTATGTAGCCCCGGTGGATGTGCTGATTCCCTCCTATGGGTCTCTGCTGGATGGAAGTGGCCGGTACATCAATGAGGTGCTGGACATCCTGAGTCCCACCAATCCCCAGGTTGCGCAACTCTGGGGCCTGGGGCTAGCGAAGGGCGAATTGCCTTTCGGAAGGTTGACTCCGGCGGATTTTGCCGCTGTAGGAATTAATTTCCTGACGCCGGGCGCTCTGGTGGCTTACGGAGTAGCTCCCAATTACAAGAACCCGTACACCGTGCAGGCCAGCCTGGGCATCGACCGGCAGATCGGAAACAACTTTGCCGTGTCACTCGGTTACCTGATGTATCACGGCGTCCATCTGCAGCAGCCGGTGGACACAGGCCTTACGCAGATCAATTCCGGGAACCCGTTATGCGCAGCTAGTCCGCATGGGGCGGCGTCGTGCACGGATTTCACGGGTGGTCCGCTTTACACCCTGAATTCCAACCAACTGCAGCACACTACGTATGAGTCTGGCGGCAGTTCCATCTATCACGGCATGACGGCTTCGCTGACCAAGCGCTACACGCATGGTTTGCAGTTCCAGGTGAACTATACCTGGAGCAAGAGCATCGATAACGTGATTGACTTTGCCAGCTTCCAGAACTGGTTCCGGCCAAGCGATATGCAGGCGTTCCGGGCGGTTTCAGTGTTTGATATTCCACACACCCTGGTGGCGAATGCGGTGTATACCACGCCCTTCAAGGCGGGTACGGGGAATATCCTGCGCAGCATCCTGTCCGACATTTCCATTGCTCCGATCGAGACCTGGAGGAGCGGATTGCCGTTCTCGATCCGCACCCCCAGTCTGGCAAACCTGGTGCTCCCATCGGCGAGCGGACCCTCGCTCCAGACCGGACAGGACCAGAACTATGCCATGCCGTTCGGCGCCACGCGTGATGCCAACCGCGGTCCGGCCTACAGCACGACGGATGTGAGCTTGAAGAAAGCTTTCTTCATCAATCGCGATCGCGGCGTGAAGCTGGAGACGAGTGTGGCCGGTACCAACATTTTCAATCGGGTCAACTTCAACCGCGTCAGCGATTTGTTTGATATCGCTGGTGGCATTCCCACCAACGGCATCGTGCAGACCGCTGACGGACCGCTGAATCTTTTGACTGGGCCATACACGGGTCTCCACGGTGTGAAGCCCACATCTCCGGGCCAGGTCACTCAGCCGCTGTTCTTCTCCGGCGCGGACCTGCCGCGGCAGATTCAGTTTGGTCTGAAACTGGCCTTTTAGCGAAGCAAGTGCGGAACCAACAAATCAGGGCCACCAGGTGCAGACGCTTGGTGGCCTTCTTTATACAAATCGGAGATATGGTTGCCAACTTCAGTAATAGAAATTGATGCTATTAGCGATTGCAGGGCAAGTATCGAGAGGGTGTCATACTTAGTGAAAAGCAAATTGAAGTGGGGCCTCATTTCGGTCGCGTTAATCTTATGCGCTGTTCTCATTTATTCGAAGGGCAGACAGCTCGAGGCAAGAATATGGCATTGGCGGAATGGTGATTTTGCGCGAATTGGAGCGTACGAAGTGCCTGTGCCGCGAAGTTGGACTGTCGAGACAACGCCAGGCTCGATTGTCCTGATAGATGCATCTTCGGAGCTGGATCAGTCTACGAGAAACGTCATTACGATTCTCATCGAATCACCTGCCGTAAAGAATCTTGAAGGCTGGAAATTGTTTAGGCGGCGGTCGCTCAAGGAGAGTGGGACTGATTTTATTGTAGATCGGTCATTCCCTTTTGCCAACGGACAGGTATCGTGCCTAGGTGGCCACGAACTCAAGCGAATAAGGGGAGGCGAAAAGATTGTGTCGGCGGAATGCTGGTCGTCTTCAGGTGATCTCTGTCTCATCTTCGCCGGTAATTCAAGAGATCTTGAGGTCCTGTATTCGATCATCCCGAATGTGCGCAAGCATTCGACATAGTTTTCGAACCACGAAGTCATAAGCCGTGTTGCGAAAGCGTCCCTGCGCCGAGGGTGAACTGAAAAGAAATTGATTGCATGGTGGTGAATGGCTCTCACCGGTGGCACTTGCCGCGAACCGGTGAAAAAAACGGGCGGGCTGAGTTCCGGCAGTGCATTAGCTTTGATCGGCCGATGCGCCGTACTTTCAAACCGTAGCGACGCTGCCGCCTCTGTTCTCTTGAGCGCAGCGACGCTAACAGGCGTATGGCATATAATCAGCGGCCCAAGTTTCGGGAATAGCAAGAGAAGTCACAGTGCCGAAGATCGCCAAAGACCGGATTGAGCAGAACCAGCGACGCATTGAAGCCGCTGCGCTGAAGCTTTTCACCCGGCAGGGCTTTCATGGTACCAACATTCGCGAGATTGCGGAGAAGATCGGCGTCTCCACCGGCGCCATCTACACCTACTATCCCAGCAAGGAAGCGATCTTTGCCAGCCTGGTGCGCGGATATCGCGCGCGCATTGACGCCTGGCGCAAGCAAATTTGCGAGCGGCTGAAAGAGCCGCTGTCGAAAAACGGGCTGCGGACTCTGGGCGCGGAGATTCGCAAGTTGGTGTATCGCGACCCCGAGTACCTGCTGCTGCTCTACATCGACGTGGTTGAGTTCAAGAACCAGCACTTCACGGAAACATTTCACGACGTTCCTGAACAGTTCCGGCGCATGCTGGCGCCTCGGCTGCGCGAGGCGCGTCAGGACGCCGGCTGGCAGGGGCCCGATCCGGCGTTTGTGCTGGCTTCGGCCTATCTTTATTTCTTTACCTACGCCGGGATAGAAAAGCTCTATCGCGGTAATCGCCACATGGGCGTCTCCGACGACCAGGCAGCGCAGCAGTTTGCCGAACTGCTCTGCCGGGGCTTGTGGGAGTCCGGCGGGGATTCGGCTGCTGAAGGCGACCAGAAACCTACGGCGCATCTGAGCAAGGCGGAGATCCACGCCCTGCACAAGCCGGCGCTGGATCGTATTGGGCTGATGCGCCTGCTCTCGGGAAGGCTGTGGAGCGCGCCGCCCGACGTGCCCTCGGACGGAGCGCAGAGCAAGGTTGCACCCATGCTGTTTATTCCCCAGATCACGCGCAGCCGGATCGATCACAACCAGATCAGGGTTGAAGCCGCGGCGCTGGACCTTTTTACGCGCCAGGGTTTTCACTCCACCAAGATGCGCGAGATCGCCGAAGAAGCAGAAGTTTCCTCGGGCTCGATCTACACCTACTACGCCAGCAAAGAAGCGCTGTATGAGAGTCTGGTGAAGAACTATCGCGCCTGCATGCGCGTCTTCCGCGAGAAGGTGTTCTGCGCGCTGGAGAATCCCTTCTCGCGCGATGATCTCAGGTTGCTGGCGCTGGCCGTGCGCTCGATGGTTTACCACGACGCCGAGTACCAGCTGCTGACCTTCATCGACATCATCGAGTTCCGCAACCAGCACTTTGCCGACACGTTCTACAAACTTCCCGAGCAGTTTCGCCGTGTGCTGGCCCCGGCGCTGAACAAGGTAAAGAAAGAGAAAGGCTGGTGCGGACTGGATCCGGCGTTCGCGCTGGCCGCCATCTATCTTTATTTCTTCACTTATTTTGTGATCGAACGGCTGATGCACGGCAACCAGCATCTCGGCGTCTCCGACGGGCAGGCCATCGAGCAATTCATCGACGTGCTGTCGCGCGGCCTGTGGGGCGCGGCGGAGGCGCAAGGCCGGCAGCAGGTAGTCAATGAAGAAAAGGCCGCCGCTGTCGTTCTGGACACTGCTGAGCCAACGGAGAAGCCGCGCCGGCCACCGTTGTCGCTGGTAGTGAGCAGCGGAAACTAGACGATCCCTACATAAAGGAGAATTTCAGGATGCGATTGAGCCGTCCTCGCATTGCGCCTCTGCCTGCAAAGGAATGGGACGCCGAGACTCGAGAGTATCTTTCGCGGCTGGAGCGCGATGGCCAGGTATTCAACATCTTTGCCACCCTGGCGCGCCATCCCGACCTGTTGCGGCGATGGACGGTCTTCGCCGGTCATGTGCTGGGGAAGTCGACGCTTCCTGTGCGCGAGCGCGAGCTCGCCATCCTGCGTGTTGGCTGGCTGTGCCGCGCGGGATACGAATGGGGGCATCATGTGGCCATTGGCAAAGAGTGCGGGCTGACGGATGCGGAAATAAAACGTGTGGCCGATGGTCCGCAGGCGGCCGGATGGAAGCCGTTTGATGCGGCGCTGCTGCGCGCCGTTGATGAGCTGCACGCCGATTCCTTAGTGAGCGATGCCACGTGGCAGGCGCTCGCTTCGGGCTTCAACGAGCAGCAGATGCTTGACTTTCTTTTCACAGTTGGCCAGTACGAGTTGGTCTGCATGATGCTCAATTCGGTCGGAGTGCAACTGGAAGAAGGATACGAGCGGATGCCGCCAAGGTGATGGGCCACGCGGCCGTAGGTGGAATTTAACACGCTATTCACACAGGGCTTCGCCGGATGTCGCCCGGCATCTATAGGCGAAATATCCTCAGCAGCCTGGTTTTTGCCCTGTTTCTTCTCGACCTATAGCTAAGTTGGTGATCTTGCAGTAGGTTGCAGCGCAACATTTTTCGCATTGCAATGGGACATGTACCAAAGTACAATCCATCTACTCCCCTCAGGCCCAGGAAAAAAGGAAGCACGAGAGTCACTTCGTTGGTGATACAGAATTCAGACTGGCCGTCTGGAAACGTCGTACACCTGCGCACCATGCAGGTTTGCGGCTCCCTCGAACGCGTTGTCGCGCGGTCGTCGCGGCTTGTCCACTCGCGCCGACAGGTTCATCACCTCGCCTGTTACGTTACATCCGTAAGGTCATTACAGGACAGAAGAATCATTATCCCCACGCGCGTTCACTCCGGGATTGAGGCCGCAGTTCTCGGCAGGTTTATGCCGAAGAATATGTCAGGGAGAAGAGGTCTGAAGGTAGGAAGATCTTCTCCTTTGGTGCGGTTTCAGTCCAGGATTTTCGCCCTGAACAAGAATCAATGCTCGACGTTAGCCATGCAGATGTGCACCCGGATCGCCGCGACGATGCGGCGCCGGTCTTCCCCCCTGTCACGCCTGCAGCACGCACTCACTTATTCCGCAACCCCAGGTGAAACAGGGAGGCCACTTTGCTCAACTTCCAGACTTTAGTTCCAGAACATCTGGTTCGGGTCGTGCTGTGGCTGGCCGCCATAGTGCTGGCCATCGATCTAGTCATGGTGCTCTACATCTTTCTGCGCCGTATGGCCCGGCGTCGCTACTTCGACGTGAAGGACGCAGCGACCAAGAAGTATTCCGAACCCGTAGGCCGGTTCCTGGCCGGCGAGATCGATGCCGAGCAGCTGGCGCCGTTGTTGCGCAACGGCCGAAGCCGCGCGGTGCGCGACGCCATTCAGGGCCTGCTGATGGGCAGCCTGACCGAGAGCAATCGCCCCAGCCTGGCCGCGGTCCTGTTAAAGCTGGGAATTGTCGACCGCTGGGCGGCCGACGCCTTCGGAAAACGCCGCGCCCGGGAGATTATGCGTCACCTGGTTGACCTTGAGCCGCTGCCACCGGCCAGGAAGCCGCGGTTCGAGAGGATCCGGCAGCGCCGTCTCTTTTGCGTTGCGCGGGCAGCCGCGGTGGCGCAGCTGGGGCAACTGGATCCGCAATACGCCCAGGTGTTCATGAACGAAGCCATGCGCGATCCTTCGTCTTACGTGGGACGCGCCAACGTTTCCGCCATGGGGAGAAACCGCGAAGCCTTCCAGGTGACAGTACTGCTGGAGCTCCTCCGCCAGTCAACGGGAGGAGTCAGCCATATTCCGGTGCTTTCCGTGAAGACGGCCCTGGTGCGCTACCCGGTCGCGCAACTGGAACATTTTGTGCCTTTCCTGGCTGATCCCGATGCGCGGTTCCGGTTTCTGGTAGTCGACAGCATCCGCGAGATTTGCGACGCCGCGCCGGCGCCGCTTTCTGTGAGCGATTTTCCGGAGACTCTGCTCCGCTGGTTTCTGAACCATGCGCCGCTGGATGGATCGATCGACGTACGCGCCCGCAGCGCGCGCGTGCTTCGCCACTTCCATGATCCTCGCGCGACCGCGGCTCTGCGCGCCCTGCTGCTCGATCCCGACGAGTTCGTTCGTCTGCACACGGTTCGCGCCTGCGCCGATCGCTACTATACGGAGCTGCTGCAGGACATCGTGCGGCGGATGACCGACGACCGCTGGCGCGTGCGCGAGGCCTCAGTGAAGACGCTGGCAGCCTTTGGAATGACGGGCCGGCAACAACTGGCGCAAGGTTTTCTGGATACTTCCGACCGCTACGCCAGCGAACAGATCGCCGAAGAGATGCAGCGCGGCGGAATCGTGGCCGAGATGCTGCCGGCGCTGGGCAGCGCGAACGGCAACATGCCTCAGGCCAGCAACGTTTTCTTCAAACTCGTGCGCATGGGCAAGACCTCACTGCTGACTGATCTGCTCACGCAGGAGACACGCATGAGCCGCTGGGGCGATGGAGCTCCGGCGTCAGATCCTAAGCGGGCCCGGGAACGCCTGCTGGACATCCTGCTGGTGGCTCCGACCGCGCACCTGATGGATGCCATGCGGACTCTCGCCGATCGCAAGACGGATGAGCTGAGCGCCAGGGCGCGGTCTTTGTTGCAGTCGGGCAGCGTTCACGTTCCCATTGCTCCCGAGCGATCTAACGCCGCCACCGCAGGAGGAAAACGCAGCCGTGCATGAATTTTTAAGTCGCGTTGTCTACTACGCCGATTGGGTTTTCATTGGCTATTTCATCGCCGCCAACCTGGGGTACACGTGCCTGATGGCGCTGTCGCTGTACTCTGTCTCGCTGCACGCGAAATACGCGTCACGCAAGCCGTACAAGGATCTGGCGGACTCTCCGGTCACGCCTCCGGTGGCCATCGTGATTGCGGCGTACAACGAAGAGAAAACCATTCTCGATACCGTGTTGTGCGTGCTCGGGTTGAACTACCTGGAGAAGGAAATCATCGTGGTCGACGACGGCTCCACCGACGGCACTCTCGACCGGTTGATCGAGCGGTTCCGTCTGAAGCGCATGGACCTGATCTATCGCGAAGACATCAAGACCGGCGCGCCGGTGGCCTTCTATCACAATCCCACGTTCCCCCAGTTGACGGTGGTAGCGGCCGAGCACGGCGGTAAACCGCATGCCCTGAACACCGGCATCAACATGGCTCGCAGTCCTTATTTCTGCACGGTCGACGCCGACTGCGTGATCGAGAAGGACGCTCTGCTGCGCCTGATGGCGCCGGTAGTGCACTCCTCGGAGAAGGTGATCGTGAGCGGCGGGATCGTGCGCATCGCCAACGGATGCGTCCTGAGCGATGGCCGCCTGCAGCGCGTGGATTTGCCCAGGAGCTGGCTGGAGCTGTGCCAGGTCGTCGAATACATCCGCACCTTCATGTTCGGACGGCCGGGCTGGAACATGCTGAATGGGACCTTCATTGCTTCCGGCGCCTTCTGCGTTCTGCACCGGGCCAGCGCGATCGGCAGCGGCGGGTTCCGCGACGACACCGTCACGGAGGACATCGACATGATCGCGGCCATGCGCCGCTATCTGGTTGCACAGAAAGAAACGTTCCGGGTGGTTTTCACCTCAGACCCCATCTGCTGGACTGAGGCGCCGCGCAGCCTGCGCATGCTGGCCCGCCAGCGCCGCCGCTGGCAGCTGGGCATGACGCAGACTCTGTGGGCCAACCGGGACATGATCTTCAACCCGAAGTATGGCGCTACCGGCGTGCTCAGTATGCCTTTCCATTTCTTCATTGAGGTGATCGGATGCGTGGTCGAAGCGCTGGGCACTATCCTGGTCCCGCTGTGCCTGCTGGTTCTGCATACGCCGTTCTGGATCTTCCTGCTGTTTCTGGTGCTGTCCATCGGCTACGGAACGCTGCTGTCGATGGGATCGGTGGTGATGGAAGAGATCACGCAGGGCCGTTATCCCAAGCTGCGCCACGTGATGACCCTGATGCTGTATTCGGTGATCGAGAACGTCGGCTACCGGCAGATCGTGACCTTCTTCCGCGCGGCCGGGGTGTTGCAGGCGTTTCGCGGACGCCGCTGGAACCGTTGGGAGTTTGTGGAGCACCACGGGATGGGCGCGGCCGGCGGAACAACCGAGCTGACCGGCTCCAAAGCCTGATGGTCGCGAGCTGACCGCCGCCGGCAGCTTACGTACATTTGTCACTAAAGTAGTTGCTCGAAACTATCGAACAGAACGTTGTTGGGAGGTCGGATTGAAACGAGTAAATCTTCAGTTTGTCGGAAAATTGGTTATCTGTCTGGCCCTTGCGGCCTGCATGGCGAAGCCGGCGGCGGCGGACGATGACGTGGTGGCCCATGCGCGGCAGCTGGCCTACAGCGGCAAAGAGCATCGGGCGGAAGCGCTTACTCTTTTGAAGCAGCATCTCGACCAGGAGCCCGACGACAATGAAGCCCGCGTGCTCTACGGAACCGTGCTCTCCTGGGAAGGCCGTTATGACGAGTCGCGCACCCAGCTGAACATGGTGCTGGCCAACCGGCCCAATCACGGCGATGCTCTGCCGGCGCTGATCAACGTGGAGTTCTGGTCCGGCCATCCGGAAAATGCCGAATCGCTGGCCCGGAACGCCCTGACCCGCGAGCCCGACAAGATCAACCTGCTGCTGCTTGATGCCAAAGCCCTGATCCGCATGAACCGCAGCGCCGATGCCTTGCGGGTGCTCAATCATGCTCTTGCGCTGGATCCGAACAATCGCGATGCCAGGAGAATGCGCCGGGAACTGACCGTCTCCAATCTGAAGAGAGAGGTCTACATCAATCACTCGTACGACTGGTTCAGCGACGGCCGCAATGGCCAGCTGGAGACGACGTTGAGCTTCAGTAATCCCACTCCGGTGGGATCAGTGCTGACGCGGCTGAACCGAGCGGACCGGTACGGCGAAGTGGATTACCAGCCGGAAATAGATTTCTATCCGCATTTCCGCTCCGGCACATATGCCGATTTCAACGTGGGGTATTCGGTCCACGGCAGTCTGTATCCTTCTTATAAGGTGGGCGGGGACCTGTTCCAGTCGATCCCGCACGGGTTTGAGCTCTCGGGAGGCTACCGGCGCATGGACTTCTCCACCGGCGTGGATGTGTACACCTTCGCGGTGGCCAAGTATTACGGCAACTTCCTGTTTACCGGCCGCGGATTTGTGGTGCCGGGCTCGCCCGGGACTTCGGGCACCGCCCTGCTTACCGCGCGGTATTTCATCGGCTCGGAAGGGCTGCACGACTACGTTGAATTCCGTTACAGCCACGGCGCCTCGCCGGCGCTGGCACAAACCGCGCAGGATATTGAGGTGCTGAGTGCGTCGCGCTACGGCGTAGTATTGGATAAGTCGCTCAGCAACCGCTGGGTGGCGGCATTCACGGGCAGCATTTCGCAGTCGCAACAACTGGGGCTCAGCCACATCAGGCAGTACGAAGTTTCGGGATACCTGTTTTACAGGTTCTAAGGAAGTTCCAGTTCGAATGGAAACGCGGGCTCCCACGGAATCGCAAGGTCGCACAGGGCAGGCTGCTCCTGAACCCAAATCGAGCGCGCTGGTGGCAATCGCGCTACCGTTGCTGCTGGCCGCAATCTACCTGGGGCCCTTTTCCGGAGCGCGCTCTCATTCCACGGCATCCCCTTCTTCCACGTCATCGTCGACTTCCAGTGTGCTGAGCCCCGAGGCATCGCAACAGCTCTGGCAGGAATGCAACTCTCAATTTCGCGAAGGAAGGTACGAGCAGGCTCTTCCCGGAGTGCTGCGCCTGCATGAGAGCTATCCCAGCAACCACATTTACCTGGAGATGGCAGCGGAGATTTACGACAAGCTGGGGCGCTACCCGCAGGAAGCCGAATTCTGGGAAATGTATTTTGATCGCGCTCCCAACCCGGTGACAGCTTGCCCGCAGATTGCGCAAGCGTACTCGAAGCAGGGCAAAGACAAAGAGGCGCTCTCGGCGTTTGAGCGCTGCCTGGCGAGCGATCCGGACAACTCCGATTCCATCTTCTTCCTGGCGCATGCCCTGGAGCAGGCGGGCGAGACGCGGCGCGCCGGGGAGCTCTACCAGCGCGGCCTGAAAATCGCGCCCGACTACGCCGACATACAACTGGGGCTGGCGCGCATATGGCTTCGCCAGGGCAACGTGGAAGGCGCGAAAGGCCTGGTGGAGAAAGCCCTGAAGAAGAGACCCAACGATGTAGACGCCCTGCTGGTTGCGGGGTTGATCTATACGCGCGAGCAGGATTTGCCGCGGGCGAAGAAGTATCTGGAGCAGGGAGTTGCACTCGCCGACAGCTACCTGGATTTCCATCTTGCGCTGGCCGAGATCGCGGAAGAAGAGAAGAACTATCCCGAAGCGATTCGGCAGTACGACCGGGTATTGAAGGATCGTCCCAGCGATCAGAACGTGCGCGCCAAGCGCGACGCTTTGGCGGTGCGGCAATGATGGCGCGGCTGGGGTTCGTGCTGGCGCGGCTGGTAGTAGCGACCTTTGTCGTCCTGACGTCGTTGTACTGCCTGCTGGCTTACATTCCTTTCACCTACCACCAGATTCACCTCGGAGGCCTGGTAGCGTGGGTCAGCACGTTTGCGCACATCCATCCTTATCTCTATTGGCTGGCCCTGATCGCTGCCGGACTGACTCTGCCGTGGAAGAGCGGCCGCCGGCTGAAGCTCTTTTCGGCCCTGTTCGTGGCTGTCTATGGAATTGCCGGCGCGGTCCTGGTATGGCATCCGCTGCTTACAAGGCTCGACAACAATCTGCAGAGTCTCTACTGGGCACTGCTGGCGCTGATTCCATTGCTGTGGCTGGCGGCCCTGGATTGGGCGGCGCAGTGGCGAGCCGTGCCCTGGCTGCCGGCGCGAAGCGAGGCGGCGCGAATGTTTCGCGCCTGCTTGCTGGCCGCAATCTGGGCGTGGCTGCTGTCCGCCGCGCTCGTCCTTTTCCGCTACGCGTTTACGGTCAATGCTCCGCTGGCGGCCGGGCAATGGGCAGCGGCGCTGGCGTGGAGCCTGGTTCTACACCTGGTGGTGTTCATGGCCTTCTTCCTGGTGTTGAACGTGTTGCGGGCAATTGCCGCAATGTTTTCAGATCGCCCGGCGGTGCCGGTCATTTTCTACGCGGCAGGCGCAGTGGCCGCGTCGGCCTTGGTTCTGAAGTACATCGTTTTTACGCCGCTCTCGTTTTCCGGAAGCTGGGCCAATGCCGCCGCGCTGCTCTTTGCTCTGAGCCTGACTGCGTTCTTCGCCGGTACAGGCGCGCGGCTGTACCGCAGGGATGACGGCGCGATGGAGACCGCGCTCGATCTGTTGCTGGGGCTTCTCCGATTCCTGAAACCAGCCAACGCCGCGGTAAAAGCGGCACTTTTGCTGGCGGCCTCCGGGCTGGGCATCTATCTTCTGGCCCGCGCGACCACTACGGACTGGGAATTTCTGATCCAGAAGGTCATGATGGTCGCGATCTGGGGAGCGACATTCGCTTTTTTCTACGTAGCTATTCCGCTGCCGCGGAAGCCTCGTGGGGATTCGCTGGTGGTGGCGGCAGCGCTGCTGCCTTGCCTCTACATGGGCTACGTGATCCTGCAACCGCATCTTCGCCTGGGCGGAAACGCGGTGACTCCAGACGCCGCCGGGTTTCTGGATGACTACCGCAATTACGACGTGGGTTTTCGCCTTACCCAGGAACTGGCTGCGCCTCCGGTCGCGGTGGCGGCCGACGATTCGCTGTACGCCTTTCTCGCGCAGAACACCAACATTCCTCGATCGGTGCGGACCGATCCGGTGGAGATCGACCTGACGGGAAAGATCGCGCCAACGACCGGGAACAAGCCCAACATCTTCATGATCGTGATCGACAGCCTGCGGCGCGACTACGTTTCTGCCTACAACCCGGATGTGACCTTCACGCCGGGCATGCAGGCGTTCGCGCGCGAGAGTGTGGTCTTCCAGAACGCGTTTACGCGATATACGGGAACCGGGCTGTCGGAGCCGTCGATCTGGACGGGCGCCCTGATGCTGCACAAGCAGTACATCACTCCGTTTTACCCGATGAATTCGCTGCAGAGACTGCTGGAGGCGGAGAATTACCGGCAATTCGTGGCCCGGGATGAAATCCTGAAGGTCATCATGAAGCCCTCGGCGCGCGTCATCGACCTGGAGGCGGGCCAGGCCACCATGAACCTGGAGGCGTGCCCGGCGCTGAGCGAGCTGCAGGAGAAGGTGGAAGCGGCCAAGGGTAGCGCGGATCCGATCTTCGCTTATGTCCAGCCGCAGGACATTCACGTCTCGGTGATCAATCGCCAGAACCGGTCGGTGCCGGGTGGTGGAAGCTATCCGGGGTTTGAGGCTGCTTACGCGTCGCGCGTCAGGAGAGTGGACAAGTGCTTTGGAGAGTTCATCCAGTTTCTCAAGAGCAGCGGGCTTTACGATTCGAGCATTGTGATCCTTACCGCGGACCACGGTGACTCTCTGGGCGAGAAGGGAAGATGGGGGCACGCCTACAACGTGGTCCCGGAGGTCGCGCGCATTCCCCTGATCATGCATTTGCCGGCAGGGCTGCAGCCGCCTTACGTCGATCAGGCCGATCCGGCGTTTCTCACCGACATCACGCCCACTCTTTATTATTTGCTGGGGCAGCGGCCGATCGCGCAGAACACTATTTTTGGCCGGCCGTTACTGACCATGACCGAAGCGGAAACTTCGCCTTACATCCGCAGCTCTTACCTGATCGCCTCCAGCTACGGGCCGGTGTACGGAATCCTGGGGAACCAGGGGCACTCGCTCTACGTGGCCGACGCCGTGGACTACAAAGATTTCTTCTACCAGTGGAAGGATGTTTCCGACGGATCAGGAAAAGCGGTTCGGGCTGACGTGCGCGCCAGCGGCCGGGCGGAAATCCGCAGCGACGTGGGCGAGATCAGCCGCTTCTACGATTTTGGCGGAGCGGCGCGGCGCTAGCTGCCGGGCGGCGATTTGTTTTGAATCGCCGCGAGCCTTCACCTCGACATCTCCTCTCCGCAAAAGATTCGAGCTCCGCCATTCGCGTGGCTTGTATAATCCCCGCAACCAAATGCGAATCGCCAATCGCTTTTACCTCGACTCAAGACACCGCGGCCAGAGCGGCCGGGGGCGTCTGGGAGCGGTCAGCGGATTGCTGCTCGCGGGGGCAATGCTGTGCCTGCTTTTGTTCGGGCTTTATCCCTGGGCGTTTAACATCGGCGGACGCTTCTCGCCGTGGACCATGTGGAACGGCTACGGCAAGCTGCAGTCTTCCACCGGCGCGACCTACGGTCTTTACCTGCAGTTCTGGCTGAAGCCTCATCGCGGACCGGGCCCGAGCAACAATCTTCAGGGGAATGCGATCCTTTGCACACCCAAAGGAATGACCTACAAGTATCAACTCGGGGCCAACGTGACCAAGGCCTGGTCCACCACTGAAGGCAAAACCACTTATGTGTACCTTTACCGGCCGAAGGGAAGCCAGCAGTTGGAAGGCATCGACTTTGTAGGCGTGTGGCGCAATGGTGAGCTGGTTCTCGACGATAAGGGCAACATGCGCATGTCGTTCAAGCCGGACGGAACTCTGGCAGGAAAGGGATGGACAACTGTTTCGCCCAGCAAGGAGCATGTCTGGGGGACGATCGCCTACGGGACCGAGAACGACTTCCAGGCGGTTTGTAAGAGTGTGAGTGGAAGCTAGATGTGACGAAGGGCGTTCGCGATGATCGCGTTGCGCTACGAGTAGGCGAAAGAGGCCTGATTCTGAACGCTTTCATCTGCTTGCTTCTGAATCACTTGCAGTCTTCTTCCCCTTGACGTTCACCTTCCGGATGCCGCTAAGAATAATAGAGGATAGGGATCCCTCGCTCTGCTCAGGATTCAATCCGTGAATCCTTTTGCTACCCCCGTCCGTATACGGCACAGGCATTTATGATGACCCGGTTCCAGGAAGCCCGATGGGGAGTTCCGGTGACTGTTGAGAGCGAATTGACCCGGCTGCGCGGTGGTGACGCTGGAGCAGTTGCGGCGGTCATGGAGCGCTACCAGCACCGGTTGTACCGTTACCTGTTGCGCCTGCTGCGGGAGCCGGCCACGGCCGAGGACATCTTTCAGCAAACCTGGATTAAGGTCATGGAGCGCATCGGCAGCTTCGATCCCAGCCATAGTTTTGAAGGCTGGCTGTTTGCCGTGGCGCGCAACCTGGCTATCGACCATCTGCGGCGGTATCGTCCGGAGAGCATCGACGAGCCTCTGCCCAGCGGCGACTCACGCGCAGAGCTGATTCCCGGATCGGGGCCAGGCGCCCTGGAGCAAGTCCTGGCGAAGGAGCGCGCGGCGGGGCTGGCTCGCGCCATGGCCGAGCTGCCCATGGTCTTTCGCGAGGTGCTGACGCTGCGCTTTGAGGAAGAGATGAGGCTGGAAGAGATCGCCGCGGTGCTGTCGCTGCCGCTGGGTACGGTGAAGACGCGGCTGCATCGCGCCATGAAACATCTGCGCAGCACGCTGGAATCGAAATCGGAGACATTGAATTGAACACTTACGAACATGACGAGATTCGCGACCTGCTGACGCTGGCAGCGGCGGGTGCGCTCGACGCGGAAGAACAGAAAAAGGTCCGGGATCATCTGCGGCTGTGCGCGGATTGCTCCGCCGACTTTGCCGCCTGGAGCCGGCTGGCCGGAGCTCTGGAAGAGATTCCAACGCCTCAGGCTCCCGTGGGACTGGTAGAGCGCACGCGGCGCCGGCTGGAGGCGCAAGCCGCTATTGCAGCCGAACGCCGCCAGCAGCGCTGGCTGTTCTTCTGGCTGACGGTATTTGCCTGGGGCACCACGCTGCTGACCTGGCCCCTGTTTCAGTACTTTGGAGACCGTGTGGGCGGAGTGGTCGACCTGTCCTGGACGCACATCGGCGCAACCGGCGCGTGGATCGGCTACATGCTGCTGGTGGGCACGATTGGCGCGCTGGCAGCAGGCTTTCTGGGCAAGCGGCGCATGCAGGAGGAACAGACTATATGACGCGCTTTTCAGATGAACTTCGCATCATCCCCCGCTTCTGCTGGGTGCTGGCTGTGGTGGTATGGGTCTGCGTGTTCTTCATGCTGATGTTCGTGGCCGTCCCGGGCGATGCCAAGATGCGGGTGTGGCCGCTGGCCGGCCAGGTCGCGTTCTGCATCTGGCCCGGAATACTGGTCGGGATCTTTGTGCTTCTGATCTGCTACATCAACGCCGACGCGCGCCGCCGCGGCATGCGCCACGTGATGTGGACGCTGCTGGCCATCTTCGTTCCCAACTCCATTGGTATCATTCTCTACTTTGTTTTCCGCGATCCGCTGCTGGCGCGGTGCCCCAAGTGCGGCACCCAGGGACGCGCGAATTTCGCCTTCTGCCCGCAGTGCGGCACGCAACTGGCTCCAGCCTGCCCTGGGTGCAAGAGAAATGTGGAATCGGGATGGCAGCGGTGCCCTTATTGCGGGACGGGGTTGGGAACAGCTCCACCGCTGGCGACGAATCAGCCGAATGGGTAACAAGACGGCGAGGGCGACGAGGAGCCCGTTGCAAGGAGGATTGTTTGTCCCCTAGGCAGTGAGACGCGGTAATGCCGCGCCTCTACGTTCGGGAGTTCGCCAGGGAATGAGTGCCGGTTTGCACAAAATAGAAAAGGCTGTGACATTGGTTATGTCCCATCCGCCAGCTCCTGCGAGGGAGCCAACAGCTTGGAAACATGTACCGTCACAGCCCTTGATGCGATCACTGCTCTCGCAGTCCCTGACCCCAACAGGTCCTCGCAGAGCCTGTCGGTTTTTTCGGGTCCGGGCGTCCGTGAAATCGCTTCCCCGAACGAACCACTCAGTCTACTTCGGTTCAGCTACGGTTTATTGAAGCTGCCCCTTTCGACCGTCGACGTGAGCAATCCTAATTAAAAGCACGAAAAAGTCAACGCCGAAGAACGGTGCAATTGAAGATTTTTTCCTAAGCCACAACGGCGGACGATGAGCAGTAAAAATGCGGCTTCAGAGCATCCTGGCGCTGCCGGTTCGGGTTCTCCACAACGTTTTCCACAGATAGGAGAGATCGAAAGTACCTGTCTAAACGAATCCAATCAATCATCTTGACGGCGAAAGCGACTTGCCGCATTGTGAGTAGAGCAAGAATGTCCAGCCTGATCGCGTACATTGACGGTGGTTCGCACGGCAGTCCGGGGCCGTCGGGGATTGGCATCATCATCCAGACGTCCGACGGCGGCACCATGCGCATCGCCAAATGGATCGGTAACCACGACAACAACGTGGCCGAGTACGCAGCGTTGATCGAGGCGCTGCAGTGCGCGCTGGACCTGCAGGCGACAGCGCTGCACGTGTACTGCGACTCTGAGCTGGTGGTGAAGCAGATGACCGGCGAGTACGAGTGCCGCAGCCCGCGCCTCTATTCGCTGAACTGGACCTGCCGCAAGCTGGCGAGATCGCTGGATTTTTCCATTGCCCACATTCCCCGCGAGCAGAATCACGAAGCCAATCACCTGGCCAATCAGGCGGTGCGGGAGCGCCTGCAGCCGTCGGTTGAGCTGGGCGTTTGACCCGGGCAAAATCGGACAGCTCATTTCTACCTTCCCAGTTATGCGTGGCGCTGGTCTGCACCCGCAACCCGCTGAACATCGGCGCCGCTGCGCGGGCCATGAGCAACTTTGGCTTCCACGATCTGCGGCTGGTGCAGCCGTTTGAGCCTTCGTTCCGCGAAGCGCGCTCGGCGGTGGGCGCGTCGGAGATACTGGCCGCAGCGCGCGAGTTCGCGAGCGTGGCCGAAGCGGTTGCCGACTGCACGCTGGTGGTGGGCACCACATCCGCCGATCGCAGGCAATTGCAGCACGAACTCAAGCCACTGGATGAAGCGCCCGCTTTCATCTGCCGGCAGGCTAAGGGCGGACGCGTGGCGCTGCTCTTTGGGTCGGAGAAACGCGGACTATCCAACGACGATTTCAGCCACTGCCACTGGCTGCTGCGGATTCCCACGCGCGCGGAGCATGGATCCATGAACCTGGGGCAGGCGGTGGCGGTTGTCCTGTACGAGCTCGCACGAGTGGTGCAACGCGGGGGAGGCAGAGGCAAAACGACCGCCAGGACAAAGTCAGGAACGTCAGACCAGATGGAAAGAATCGCGTCGTCATTGCTGGCGGCGCTCGAGGCCAGCGGGTACACCTCGGGCCAAACGACTGCGGTAACCACGGAAAAGATACGGCGGATGGTACATCGCCTGCGCCTTTCGATCGACGACGCCGAACTCTGGATGGGAATGCTGCGGCAAATCCTGTGGAAACTTAAGCGAGGGGAGTGAGTATTGTAAACAGGCCGGCGGGCGCCGAAAGGCCGCTGTGGGCGCCGCAAGGTGCCCATGGTCCGTTAGCAACTCTCGCGCATCCAATGTGTTAGGCTTTATTTTGACGTCTTCCCGCCTGCTGAGCACCGACTTCAAGGACCGATAATCCAAAGGAAAGGGAAGCAAAACCAGAGGAAACCAGAATTGATCGGGAAACTTGCTGCCAAGGTTTTTGGCACACAGAATGAACGCGACCTGAAGCGGATTCGCCCCTTAGTCGGGGAAATCAACGCCCTTGAGCCACAAATGCAGGCTCTGAGCGACGAGCAGCTCCGCGCCAAGACCGACGATTTCCGCGCGCGCGTCAAAGAACGGATGCATCAGGCGGAGGCGGAGATCGCGCGCCTCACGGAAGAGATGCAGAACGCGCCCGCCCAGGAACTGCGCGGCGAGATGGAGGCCGTCACCAAGCGGCGGCTGGAAGCCCGGAACGAGGCACTGGAGGAGATCCTGCCGGAAGCTTTTGCCGTGGCCCGCGAGGCGGGCAAGCGCGTGCTGAACATGCGCCACTTTGACGTGCAGCTCATCGGCGGCGCGGTGCTGCACCAGGGCCGGATCGCGGAAATGAAAACCGGCGAAGGTAAAACGCTGGTGGCTACTCTTCCCGTCTATCTCAATGCCCTCTCCGGCGACGGCGTGCACGTGGTTACCGTCAACGACTACTTGGCCAAGCGCGACTCGGAATGGATGGGCAAGCTCTACCGTTTCCTGGGGCTGAGCGTGGGCGTGATCGTCCACGATCTTGACGATGACGAGCGGCGCGAAGCGTACGGCGCCGACGTAACCTACGGCACCAACAACGAGTTCGGCTTCGACTACCTGCGCGACAACATGAAGTTCGACCTGAAAGACTGCGTGCAGCGCGGGCACAACTTCGCCATCGTCGACGAGGTGGATTCCATCCTGATCGACGAAGCGCGCACGCCGCTGATCATCTCCGGCGCCAGCGAGGAGTCCACCGACAAGTACGAGCGCGTGAACCGCATCATCCACAATCTGGAAAAAGGCGAGGAGATCGAGGTCCCGACGGGAGAGCCCAAGATTTATACCGGCGACTTCGTGGTCGACGAAAAACACAAGGCCATCACCGTGACCGACGAGGGCTTTGAGAAGGTGGAGAAGCTGCTGGGGATCGGCAATATTGCCGATCCGGAAAACTGGGCGCTCAAGCACCACGTGGAGACCGCCATCAAGGCGCACGCGCTCTACCGCAAGGACGTGGAGTACGTGATCAAGGAAGGCGAAGTCATCATCGTGGACGAGTTTACCGGCCGCATGATGCCGGGACGACGCTGGTCTGACGGCCTGCACCAGGCCATCGAGGCCAAAGAAGGCGTGAAGATCGAGCGCGAAAATCAGACGCTGGCCACCATCACCTTCCAGAATTATTTCCGCATGTACAAAAAGCTGGCCGGCATGACGGGAACCGCCGAAACCGAAGCAGCCGAGTTCGACAAGATTTACAAGCTGCAGGTCACGGTGATTCCCACCAACCGTCCGCTGCTGCGCAAAGAGAATGCTGACATCGTTTATCGCACCGAGAAGGAAAAGTACTTCGCGGCGGCCGACGAAATTCAGAAGATCAGCGAAGGAGGCCGGCCGATCCTGGTGGGCACCACGTCCATCGAGAAGTCGGAGCGGCTCTCCGACCTGCTCAAGAAAAAAGCGGTGAAGCACGTGGTGCTCAACGCCAAGTTCCACGAGAAGGAAGCCGAGATCGTGGCCCAGGCGGGACGGCTGAACGCGGTGACCATCGCCACCAACATGGCCGGCCGCGGCACCGACATTCTGCTCGGCGGCAATCCCGAGTTCATGGCGCGCCAGGAGACGGTGAAGAAAGGAATCGCCCAGCAGCTGCGCGCGGCCGGGGGCGAGGTCGCGTTGCAGCAGGACACCTCGCAGTCGATCGTCTTCTATTACAACGGCGTGGAGTACCAGTGTCCCGCCGACAAGTGGAACGAAATCTTCAGCAAGTACAAGAAAGATACGGATACGGACCACGAGCAAGTGGTGGCCGTGGGCGGGCTGCACATTCTCGGTACCGAGCGGCATGAGGCGCGGCGCATCGACAACCAGCTGCGCGGACGCGCCGGCCGCCAGGGCGATCCCGGCTCTTCGCGCTTCTATCTGTCGCTCGAAGACGACCTGATGCGCATCTTCGCCAAGGCGTGGGTTTCCACGCTGCTGCAGAAGCTGGGCATGGAGGAAGGCGTTCCCATTGAGTCGCGGCTGATCACGCGGCGCATTGAGGCCGCGCAAAAAGCGGTGGAGGCGCAGAACTTCGAGTCGCGCAAACACCTGCTGGAGTACGACGACGTGATGAACAAGCAGCGCGAGGCTGTCTACGGGCTGCGCCGCGAGCTGCTCTCCGGAGTCGACCAGAAGGAGCTGATCCTGGAAGACTACGTCGCCGGCATGGTCTCTGAGGCGCTGGACCGCTTCGCGCCGCGCAACGTCCATCCCGAGCAATGGGATCTGGACCCGCTGCGCAAGACGCTGCTGGAAAATTTCGGGCTCGACCTGGGCAAGCAGGGAATCGATCCCGGCTCACTGAACCGCCAGGAACTGGGCGACGCCATCTTTGAGAAGCTGCGCGAGTTCTACGAAGGCAAAGAAAAACAGCTCGGCCCGGACGCCATGCGTTATCACGAGCGCATGATCATGCTCAGCGTGCTGGATACGCAGTGGAAAGACCACCTGCTGAATATGGACCACCTGAAAGAGGGGATCGGGCTGCGCGGCTACGGGCAGCACGATCCGCTGGTGGAGTACAAACGCGAGTCGTTCGACATGTTTGAAGATATGATGACGCGCTTCCAGGAAGACACCGCGCGCTACCTTTTCCACATGCAGATCATGGAGGCGCCGTCGCGGCCGGCTGCGCCGGCAGCGGAGCCGAACGGCGATGAGCAGCAGGCGCTGCCGCGCAAGCGGGCGTCGACTTCGGTCGACGACATTGAAGCGCAGTTCCAGCGGCGCAAGAAGCGCGAACTGGAGCAGGCGCGTATGGCGGGCTCGAACGGCAGCAGCGCGCCACAGCAAGTGGTGCGCGGCCAGGCCAAGGTCGGGCGCAACGATCCCTGTCCTTGCGGTTCGGGGAAGAAATACAAGAAGTGCCACGGGGCCGCGTAGGCGGCTTTTTGCCCGCCCGTGGGATTCTCTTCTGTTTCTGAGAGAACCCTAACCCACGGGCTGAGAACTTTCGTTAAAGTCGACATGGGTGTCCCCCACCCAAAGACTGCAAAAGACAAGAGAGCGGGCTCAAAGTCCGCTCTCTCATCTTTCTTCGTGTCCTTTGTGGCTTAAAGGCTTACCGGGTGCCGCCGCCTTCGCCGCCGCGATCACCGCCACCACCGCCGCCACGGTTTCCTCCGCGGTCGCCGCCGTCGCGGCGCGGACCGCGTCCGCCACGGCGATGCCTTCCGCCGCGTCCGCCGCCGGCTCCGCCCCCGCCGTGGCGCGGGCGGTCATGACGTCCGCCGGCGTGCACGGTTTCCCGGTTGGCATCTTCACGGTTGAAGTTGGGCTCGCTGCCTTCTTCTTCCTCGAAGTCGCCGCCGCCTTCGATGGTGATAGTTTCTTCGCCTTGCGCACGCGGCGCCGCGGGCTCGCCGCCCTGTTCGCCGCCGGCGGGAGCCGAGCCCTCGCCTTCGCCGCCGCGACCGGCCGCCTGCATCTTGGCGCGCTGTTCGCGCAGAATAGCCTTCCGCGACAGCTTGATGCGGTTCCCTTCAATGCCCAGGACCTTGACCAGCACCTGGTCGCCTTCCTTGAGCTCGTCAGAGACCTCGCGCACACGATGCTCGGCGATCTCGCTGATGTGCAACAGTCCGTCGGTGCCGGGAATGATCTCGACGAAAGCCCCGAAATCGGCGATGCGCACCACCTTGCCCAGGTAGGTCTTGCCGACCTCGGGCACAGCGGTAAGATCGTTGATCATCTGGATGGCTTTCTGCGCCGACGGGCCGTCGCTGGACGCGACATTCACTTTTCCCGTGTCGTCCACGTCAATTTTGACCCCGGTCTGCTCGATGATGCTGCGGATCATCTTGCCGCCCGGGCCGATGAGGTCGCGAATCTTGTCCACGGGAATCTGCAGGGTGTAAATACGCGGGGCGAAGTTGGAAATATCAGCGCGTCCGCCGCAAATCACGTCCTCCATCTTGTCGAGGATGAACATGCGGCCGCGGCGCGCCTGCTCCAGCGCCTCATGCATGATCTTCGACGTGATGCCCATCACCTTGATGTCCATTTGCAGCGCGGTAATGCCTTTGCGCGTGCCCGCGACCTTGAAGTCCATATCGCCGTAGTGGTCTTCCGCGCCGGCAATGTCGGTGAGGATGGCGTAGGAATCTTCTTCCTTCACCAGTCCCATGGCGACTCCGGCCACGGCCGCCGCCAGCGGCACGCCGGCGTCCATCAGGGAAAGGGAAGCGCCGCAGACCGTAGCCATCGACGACGAGCCATTCGATTCCAGAATGTCGGAGACCACGCGCATGGCATAAGGCCACTTGTCTTCGGTGGGAAGAACCGCGGAGATGGCGCGTTCGGCGAGCGCTCCGTGCCCGACCTCGCGCCGGCCCACGCCGGTCATGCGGCCCACTTCGCCCACCGAGAACGGCGGGAAGTTGTAGTGCAGCATGAATCGCTTCCTGGTCTCACCCTCAAAGCGCTCGACGCGCTGTGCATCGTCGGGCGTGCCCAGCGTGGTGGTGACCAAAGCCTGGGTCTCGCCGCGGGTAAAGACGGCCGAGCCGTGCGTGCGCGGCAGCACCCCGATCTCGATCGAAATCGGGCGAATCTCGTCGAACTCGCGGTGGTCGGGACGCCGGCGTTCCTTCGTGACCTGCTCGCGGAAGAGGCGCTCGCGCAGAGCTTCGTAGTAGTGCTTGAGCTTTTGGGCGGCTTCCTCATCGTCCTCGGGCAGCTCGGCGGCAAGGCGGTCGGAGATCTGCTTCACCAGGCCATAGCTCTCGATCTTGGGATGTTTTCTGGTGTCGAGCGCGTCAGCGAGTTCCGCCCCGACCTTCTTTTTTAACGAGGCATAGTAGGCCTGATCGAACTCCGGCGGTTTGACCTCGATCTTCTTCTTGCCCGCCTTTGCCGCCAGGTCGGAGATGGTCGAGCAGATCTTCTTGATCTGCTCGTGGGCGAACTCAATGGCCTCGAGCACGCGGTCTTCCGGAATTTCTTTCGCGCCTGACTCCACCATCACAATGCCCTGGGCCGTGCCCACCACCATGATGTTGAGCAGGCTCTCAGCCATCTGCGCGTAGGTTGGGTTCACCATCAGCTGGTCGTCGACCACGCCGATGCGCACCGCGCCCACCGGGCCATGAAAGGGAATATCGGAGAGCGTAAGCGCGGCCGATGCGGCGTTAATAGCCAGAACGTCAGGATCGTTTTCGGTGTCGGCGGAAAGCACCAGCGCAATGACCTGGGTTTCGTTCTTGAAGCCCTCAGCAAAAAGCGGGCGGATGGGGCGATCGATCTGGCGCATGGTCAGGATTTCGCGTTCGCTGGGACGGCCTTCGCGCTTGATGAAGCCGCCGGGAATCCTGCCGCCGGCGTAAGTGTATTCGCGGTAGTCGACCGTGAGCGGGAAGAAGTCAATGCCTTCGCGCGGTTCGGGGTTGCAGCAGGCGGTACCGATCACCACGTTGTCACCCTGCCTGACGACCGCGGAGCCCTGGGCCTGCTTGGCCAGATGCTGGGTTTCAAATGAGAGAGTTTTGCCGCCTGCCAGTTCAACGGTGGCTGTCTGTTTCACGAGTTCCTCTTTTCCAGGAGCTAGAGGACCAGCGGCAGTGTCGGTCTTGCGCAAAGCGAGAGAACCGGGGCTCGATCAATCAGTACGATACGCCGAAGAGCACACGTCCGTCTTCGGCCTGAAGCTTCCGTGAAAAACGTCCGAAGAATCGGTTATTTGCGGATTCCAAGTTTCTGGATGACGTCTTTGTAACGTTCAGTGTCGTACGTTTTGAGATAGTCCAGCAGGCGGCGACGCTTGCTGACCATCATGAGCAGACCGCGCCGGGAGGCGTGGTCTTTCTGGTGCATCTTAAAATGCTCGTTCAACTCGCCGATCCGCGCGCTCAAGATAGCAATCTGCACTTCCGGGCTTCCCGTATCCGACTGGTGCGTGCGATATCGGCTGATGACGTCTGCTTTTTGTTCTCTCGCTAACACTTAAGCTGGGCGCTCCTGTTATCTAAATCTTGTCCTTTTAGTGACTTGGAAAGGATAACACGAGCACTTGTGGACTGTAAAGGCTGGAGCATGGTGGCGGTGCCAGCGTGCTGGATCGGGTTTTAGCCTTTGGCTCTAAGCCTTTAGCCCAACCACACCCACCACCGAAACGCAGAGACGCGGAGGCGGCGAATTGGGGGCGTTGCGAGATTTGGGGAACCGCCGACATCGGAAAGGCAAAAGGCTGAGCCATTGATGACGCTGATCGGAGCTAGAAATCGCCAAAGATCGCGCCAAGTCTGGCGTGATCGGAAGCCATGCAGGCGCTCCGCGCCTCCGCGTCTGTGGTAGGTTTTTATCTGCATTTCAGGGAGGGAACTCGATGTTCTGCTACATGCGAGCTGGACGTGGCTTGATCCTGGTAGCTGTTCTGGTCCTGATGGCGGGCTGTGGCAAGTCAAGCAAGCTGGCGGTATTGTTGCCCGACGCTCCGGACGGCTGGAAGGCCGAGGGTGGCGCCAACAATCAGGACCTCACCGGGGTGGGCCACAGCTCCACACGATCCTACGTGCCCAGCGGAAATGCTCCGGACCTGGGAGTGCGGCGCGTCACCGTTCAGATTCTGGTCGCGGACCAAAACGCAGACCCAAAGAAACTGCAGGAAATGTCAATCGAGAAACGGGGCTCATTCAAGGAGCAGAAGCAGGTGGGCGGCTATCGTGGATACGAAACGGTTCCCCTTCCCAGCGAGGAGAGCCACTCGCTCGACATTGTGCCCGGAAAAGGGACCTACGTGGAGATCGTTGCCTACAGAGGCGGAGCCGGATGGGACAAGCCCGAGAACCGGCAGTCCGTCGTAGCTGCCTTTGCCGCCAGGACCGACCTGAACAAAATTGCCGCCACCAAATAGCTGTCGGTTCTTTTCAACTGAATTGCCGATTGCTGTTTCTGCGGCGATAAAGTAGCTTTCGTCAAAAACTCGTCGACGTTTGAAAGTCTCCGCGCGCCTTCAGGCAGACGTTCATCGCGTAGCGTGAATCCCTGAAGCCGGAGTGACCCATTACTGGGATCACGGGTCTCTGGATTGGGGGCATCGCCGGAATCGGAAACCCGACAGGCACTCCGCGCCTCCGCGTCTCCGTGGTAGATTCTGGCAGCAGCCAACAACTGATTTCCCGGAGGAAAGTCCATGTTCTGCTACAAGTGCGGTGCTTCAATGCCTGATACATCCACGGTTTGCCCGCAGTGTGCGACGCCGGTACAGCAGGGAGCTGCCACCCAGCCTCCATCACAGCCGCCACAGGCGGGGGCGACTGCGCCACGTCCGCAACCGGGGACGCCCGTCCTCCCGCAGCAGCCTGTGAGTCCCTGGCTCAACGTCCCGGCGGCGCCGGCTTACACCGGGCAGCAGGAGACCGAGGGCAAAGCCGTCGG
Organism: Candidatus Angelobacter sp.; assembly: GCA_035307585.1. Lineage (GTDB taxonomy): Bacteria > Acidobacteriota > Terriglobia > Terriglobales > Acidobacteriaceae > Angelobacter. The sequence continues at coordinate 3,891 of DATGHX010000062.1, read as the reverse complement.
CAGCCTGATTCTCGGCATTCTGGCTATCTTTCCCCTGGGACTGCTGGCCGGGATACCGGCCATCATTCTAGGACACATGTCGCGGGCCAGCATCCGCAAGAGCCTGGGCCGGTTGAAGGGCGACGGCATGGCGTTGGCTGGGCTGATCATGGGCTACGTCAGCATCGCCGCGATTCCCATTGTGCTGATCATCGCCGCCATCGTTATCCCCAACCTTCTGCGAGCCAAGGTGGACGCTAACGAAAGGGCGGCCATTTCTACACTTCGCACGCTGAACACCGCCGAGATCTCCTATCAGGTGACCTACGGGCGATACGCGCCGTCGCTGGAATCGCTGGGGCCGGGCGCCGCAGCCCAGTGCTCGCAGGAGAATCCCGAGCACGCCTGCCTGATCGACGCCGCGCTGGCCTGCAGCGATACCTGGTGCGCCAAGGGCGGATACAAGTACCACCTGACCGCCATCTGCGCCGGCAACAACTGCACCGCCTACGTGATCACGGCTACGCCGGCAAACTCGAGCACCGGAACCAAAAGTTTCTGCTCGGGAAGTGACTCGGTGATCCGCTTCAGCAGCGGCCCGCAGTTCGAGCCCTTGGCCACGGAAGAAGAGTGCCAGTCGTGGACGCCAAGGTAGGAAGATCGCCGCGATCGCCGGAATCGTAGAATCTGTATCCATCTGCGTCAAACTTGGTTTTGCCTTCCCGATCACCCGATCACCCGATCACCCGATCAGGGCGATTCCTCGATCCCTCTGATTGTTCCGGGCTTGGCTAAGTGCTAATTGCCAGGTGCTGCCTTCCAACCCCACGTGAGCTGCTTACGTTCTAAGTACCCGGGAACGAATCTTAAGCGCTCATGGCAATCCATCAACTGGCGGGCCCTCCGGACTTTAACAACCCCGGTCCGCGCCGGCCGGCCGGAAACCGTGCGGCCAGGGTGTTGCCGGGGATCATCGCCGGCGCCGCCGACCTGGATCCGGCGGCCGTGCTCACGGCCACGGTGGCCGGCGCCAGCTTTGGCTACTCGCTGGGTTGGGTGGTGCTGCTGTGCGTGCCGGTGCTGTTCAGTATTTTCGCGGTCTCGTCGCGCATCGGCAGCCAGACCCGCAAAGGCCTGGTGGAGCTGGTGCGGCTGCACTACGGCCGGGCTACGGCGCTCACCATCGCGCTGCTGATCGTGGCCGTGAACTTCACCATGATCGCCGGCGACCTGGTCGCCGTCAGCGACGGCCTCTCCCTCATCACCGTCTTCCCGCGATCGTATTTTCTGGTCATTGTCGGCTTCATCATCTGGTATGTCCTGATCCTGGGGAACTATCGGAAAACCACAAAGGCCCTGGGGACGCTCACTTTGATCCTCATCGCTTACGTGGTGGCCGCCTTTCAGCGGACCGACTCTTTCGTCGGCCTGGCCCATGGAATCTTTCTCCCGCGGATGCACGCCAACACCGCCTATCTGATGGGAGTGGTGGCGGTCTTCGGCTCGTTGCTGACGCCCGACGTCATCGTCTGGCAGACCAGCTCGCGCCGCGGGCTGCCCGAAGGCCTGGCTCAGGCCCACATCACCGAGTCTCATGCCGGAACCGTGGTGGCCTGCCTGATCTCGCTGAGCGCCATGATCGCCGCTTCCCACCTTCACGTTCCCGACCCCGCCGGCATGAGCACCCGCACCGCCTCGGAGGCGCTGGGCAGCTTCGGCTTCATGGGGCCGATCCTGTTCTCCCTGGGCATTATCGGATCGGGATTGATCGCGCTGCCGATTCTGGTGGCGTCGTTATGTTTCAGCGTGACTGAAGCGCTTGGCTGGAAGTCAGGCCTCTCCGCCGAACCCTGGGAGGCGCGCCTCTTTTACGCCATGATCTCAGTCACGGTGTTTCTGGCCCTCTCCATCGATTGCTTTGGAGTGAACACGGTGAAGGTGCTCTATTGGTCGCAGGTGCTGGCCGGGATCGTGCTGGTGCCGATCTTCGCCTGCATCCTGCTGCTCTCCAACAATTCCAAAATCATGCAGACCACCAACAGCCGCTTTGAAAATTTCTGGCTGGCCTGCGCTACGCTGGGCATGTTCGTCTCCAACGTCCTCTTCTTCTGGTTCCAGCTGTAAACAGGCTCTAACTCGTCGTTCCGAGGAGCGGTATAGAACGACTACGCTCCTCTTCTAACAGCCTTTGTTCTGAAATCAGGAATTCCACTAAGAACTTCGGAAGTCACAACTACACGGCGACCGGACATCCCGGCCGCCGTGCTCATTGGGTTGAGTTTTACGATCAGAACGAACTTTACGGAATGCTGATCAGCTCTACGTCGAAGATCAGAGTCGCGTTGGGCGGTATTGCGCCGGGATAACCCTGCGCGCCATAGGCCAGTGCTGGTGGAATCTTCAGTTGCCGCTTGCCGCCGACCTTCATTCCCGCCACTCCCTCGTCCCAGCCCTTGATTACCTGCCCGGCGCCCAAAGTGAAGGGAAATGTTGCCTTGCCGACCGAGCTGTCGAATTTTTTGCCATTGGTCAGCCAGCCGGTGTAGTGCACATGCACCTTGCTTCCGGAGGTTGCGCTGGCCCCCGTGCCGACTTTGATGTCCCAGTATTGCAGCCCGTCGGCGGTGGTGGTGCCTTTGCCGGTTACCTTGGTGGGACCGTCGGCCTGGGCCGGCAGAAGCGTTAGCGAACCAAGTACGCAGGCGATCAACATCAATTTTTTCAACATCATTGCTCTCCTCAGGAGTAGGTTCAGAGAACTGCCATCACGTGCGATCGCAGCGATCACTGCGATTTTTCTGGTGGGCGGTGAAGGACTCGAACCTTCGACCTCGTGCTTGTAAGGCACGCGCTCTAACCAGCTGAGCTAACCGCCCTTAAGCGAAAAATCAGGCGCCGAACGCAGTATAGAAGCCGCCCGCATTCGCGGTCAAAAAACGCCTCCCGGGAAGGGCCTCACCGCAACCGCGATCCCCAGGCGCTCCCGCGTCGCTCGTCGGCTGTCAAAATTCGCCGCAGCGGTTGGTTACTAAAGTGCCTTGTACCATCGATTGCCTCCGACTAAGCTGAATATGCTAGCCTTACAGGCCTTTCCCCCCGGTTTTATTACTCCCTGATGGCAACCCTGTTCGATAAGCTGCCGACGATTCTGGTACTGGCCGTACTGGTGGGCATTTTTGTCTCTCTTGGCCGGCATGTCCGCTCCTTGCGGCTTAAACTTTGGACGGTCGCCTGGGTCCTCATCTATTTCCACTTTTTTGTCGGGCTGTTTGAACCTCCAGCCGGCGCTCACGCTCCCGCGCTTTTTCTTCTCGATGACGGTTGTTTGGCGCTCTCCGCCTTGTTCTTCGTAGCTTCGCTGACCTCGTTTCTCACCGAACGCAAGCTGACGCTGTGCCTCCTGGCCGTGATTGGCCTGCCTACTGTGGTCTACACTGCGGGCCTGGACTATGAGCTGAAATGGCGCGCTTTGTACATCCTCTCCCTCGCCGCCATCTTCTTCGGTGGCCCGCTGTTCGTGGTGATGTTCCGCCGCCTGACCGCGGAAGCTGCGTTCTGGATGCCGGTTTCCTTGATTGCTGGCGCTTGGGCTGTGATTCGTGCCTGGCGCGGCGACTTCGACTTTGGCTATCTGGCTATGCTGACGGTTGGCTTCGCTCTGCCCGGGTATTTCTACTGGCGGCGTTACCGTCGCTGGTCGCCGGGCGTTATCACCAGCGCTGGCGGCTTCTTGCTGTGGGGACTGGTCTTCCCTGTCGGCGGCTTGCTCGATTCCTACGCGCCCAATCTCAAGATCAATCCCGAACTGTGGAATACGCCCAAATTCTTTGTCGCGTTCGGAATGATTCTTACTCTGCTGGAGGACAAGTCGGAATTCCTCAGGTCGGCCAACGAGCGCGAGCATAAGCTCAG
>DATGHX010000061.1:0-293745 GCA_035307585.1 Candidatus Angelobacter sp. | reverse complement strand
TTCTAGTTTGAGCCGCGCCACTTTTTTGTCCAGCTCTTCCGGCACGGGATAGACTTTCTTCTCCAGCGATTTGTGGTTCTTCACCAGATACTCGGCGGAAAGCGCCTGATTGGCAAAGCTCATATCCATCACTGAAGCCGGATGGCCTTCAGCGGCAGCCAGGTTGATGAGGCGGCCTTCACCCAGCAGATAAATCTTGCGGCCGTCTTTCATGGCGTATTCATCCACAAAGTCTCGGGTCTGGCGCTTGGAGGAAGACATCTTCTCCAGCGCGGGAATGTCGATTTCCACGTTGAAGTGGCCGGAGTTCGCCACTACAGCGCCATTCTTCATCTGATCGAAATGGTCGCGTCCGATTACATTCTTGTTGCCGGTCACGGTCACAAAGAAATCGCCGATTTTGGCGGCTTCCGCCATTGACATGACGCGATAGCCATCCATCACGGCTTCAATCGCCTTGGTGGGATCGATTTCCGTAACGATTACGTCCGCGCCCATGCCGCGTGCGCGTGAAGCCAGACCGCGTCCGCACCAGCCATAACCGGCGACAACGAACTTGGAGCCGGCGATCAGAGAATTGGTGCAACGGATCACGCCGTCCATGGTGGACTGGCCCGTTCCGTAGCGATTGTCAAACATGTGCTTGGTTAACGCATCGTTGACGGCAATGATTGGGTATTTCAGCTGGCCGTCTTTGGCCATGGCGCGCAGGCGAATCACGCCCGTCGTGGTTTCTTCCGTCCCGGCGATGATTCCATCCAGCACGTCCTTGCGCTTGGTAAGCGCAATGGAAACCAGGTCAGCGCCATCGTCCATGGTCATGTGGGGCTTGTGATCAAGCGCGGAAAGAATGTGCTTGTAATAGGTTTCATTGTCCTCGCCCTTAATGGCGTGAACGGAAATGCCGTAATCGCGGACCAGCGATGCCGCCACGTCATCCTGCGTGGAAAGCGGGTTGGAGGCGCAAAGCACCACGTCAGCGCCGCCATCGCGTAGGGTAATGGCCAGGTTGGCGGTTTCCGTGGTCGCATGCAGGCATGCGGAAACGCGAATGCCCTTGAGCGGCTGGTTCTTGATGAATTCCTTGCGGATGCTTTGCAACACCGGCATGGACTGGTTGGCCCATTCGATGCGGCGTTTCCCCAGATCGGCCAGATCCAGGCTCTTGATGTCAGACGAAATGTTGGTCACCACAGATGTCGCCATACGCTCCTATGTTGAAACAGAAAAGATTCAATCCCGGGAAACCTCCAGCGGCTGAAGCCTATCTGACGCCCGCTTTGCTGGTCGAGCTTGTCTTTCCCTCAGCCTGTTCGCGAAGCCGCTCGGCTTTGTCGGTGGCTTCCCAGGTGAAGTCGGGGTCCTTGCGTCCGAAGTGACCGTAGGCGGCGGTCTTCTTGTAGATCGGGCGGCGCAGCCGCAACGACTCGATGATTCCTTTGGGCGTGAGCTGGAAGTTCTCGCGCACCAGGGCCACAAGTTTTGTCTCGTCGATTTTGCCGGTGCCGAAGGTATCCACCAGAACGCTGACCGGCTCGGCCACGCCGATGGCATAGGCCAGCTGCACTTCGCAACGATCGGCGAGTCCTGCGGCAACAATGTTCTTGGCAATGTATCGGCACATGTAGCAGGCCGAGCGGTCGACCTTGGTCGGGTCTTTGCCGCTGAACGCGCCGCCGCCATGGCGTCCCATGCCGCCATAAGTGTCGACGATGATCTTGCGTCCGGTAAGGCCGCTGTCGCCCATCGGCCCGCCGACCACGAAGCGCCCCGTGGGGTTGATGTGGTACTTGGTATCGGCGTCAAGCAGGTGGGCGGGAATCGCCACCTGGATGACGTGCTTCAGGACGTCCTGGCGCAGAGTCTTGTTGTCGATGGTCTCGGCGTGCTGCGTGGAGATGACCACGGCGTCGACGCGCACCGGCTTGTGGCCGGGACCATATTCTACTGTCACCTGGGATTTGCCGTCAGGCCGCAGGTAAGGAAGCAGGCCGCTCTTGCGAACTTCAGATAAACGGGAGGTCAACTTGTGGGCGAGGTCAATGGGGGTGGGCATGAGGTTCTCGTTCTCGTTGGTGGCGTAGCCGAACATCATGCCCTGATCGCCCGCGCCACCGGTGTCCACACCCATGGCAATGTCCGGCGACTGCGAATGGATCGAAGAGACCACCGCACAGGTGTTGCAGTCGAAACCGTAGGTCGCGTCGGTATAACCCACGGCCTGGACGGTGCCGCGCACGATGCTGGCAAAATCCACGTAAGCTTCCGTCGTGATTTCTCCTGCGATCACTACTAGTCCGGTGGTGGTCAAGGTCTCGCACGCCACGCGGCTGAACGGGTCCTGCTCGAGGCAGGCATCGAGAATGGCGTCAGAAATCTGATCGGCAATTTTGTCCGGATGGCCTTCCGTGACCGACTCGGATGTAAACAAAAAACGTTCCCTTGGAGCCAAGGTGACTTCCTCCTGAATAAATGGTTACCGCATCATTAGGGCTATCCGCCAGACTAGTCGCCAGAGCGACCGGCAACAATGATTTGCCGCTGCGCGGTTATGAAACGCGCCCGAACGGGGCTTTTTCCACGCTGAAGCGGCAACCGCTCCCCAGCATGGACGCATACTTGCTGGACATCATTGTACTAGACCGGAAGGTGTGAAGGTCAGTTCGCGCCGCTCGCTCTCGCTGCCGATGGGGCCCAGCGGCTTGCCGTTGAAGCTGATGTCTATCCCGCCGGCGTTGCCGGTGGTCAGCACCAGCTTCCTGGCGGCACGAACTGCCTGGCGGTCGCCCGCCTTCAGAGTTCTGCCGGAGACGATCAGCTTGCCGTCGGCGGTGACTGTCACCCAGGCATCTTCCTTGGCTTGAACTACCACCGAGAACGTTCGCTCCAGTGCCGGAGTTGGCGTCCGCGACGATTCGCTCGCGGCCAGAGTAGGCGTACCCGCGGCCGCGCTGGATAACGCCGGCATCGGCGCGGGCGAGGCCGGGAGCGTGCCGGTGATCGGTGTGGGAGATGGCGTGGCGACCGCTGCCGTCGCGGCCGGCGTGGGAGTGGCCGTCGCGGCCGCAGGAGAGTTCTCGCTGGTTTCCGGTTGACGCTTGTTGCGCGCCCAGAAGATGGCCAACACGATCACCAGAGCTATCAGCGCCAGCAGCAAGGGTAACGAAGAGCGACGCGGGTTTAGCTGCGGTTCGGGCTGATCCTGGACCTCCACGGGAAAGCTCGGTTCGGTCTGGGTCTCCTCGCCGCTGGCGGCGACATAGTCGGCTACCGCTTGATCTTCGTCGATCCCCAGGAAGCGGGCGTAAGCGCGGACGAAGCCGCGATTGAAGATTCCGCCGGGAAGCGAGTCGAAGTTCTCGCTCTCCAGGGCTTCCAGGTGGCGGCGGGCGATCTTGGTAGACCCGGAGATTTCGTCAAGGGCGACGCCCCGCATCTCCCGCTCCCGCCGCAACCGTTCGCCAAAAGATCCCATTTGCTAGACTCGCCCTGCCACCCTTCGCCAGGTTGGCCAGATTTTCGCGGAGAGCGCCATGATAGGAAGAGGCGCTCCCGGTGTCAATTCTATCTTGGCTGTAACTGTCTAAAAAACAAAGACTTTCAAGTGACTAAAGGCATATTACTCGCGGGTTTCCACATCATTCACGGGTTGCTGATTTTGCTGAATCAGGCGATAATACGCGAAAGTCCGGCTTTCCCCAACACGGCAAGAGGATCTGACCTTCCCGATGAATGACAGCGCAGCGCCAGAGAAGAAAACTAAGCGACAGATGCAGGAAGTCGCCATCTTCAATGATGTTGCGAAGGCCCTGACCTCGTCCCTGAACCTCGATTCCATTCTGCAGACCATCATGGACAAGATGGCGGAATTCTTCCGTCCGGATACCTGGTCCCTGCTGATGGTGGACGAGCAGCGCGATGAGCTTTACTTCGCCATCGCCGTGGGTGATGCCGCCGAGACTCTTAAAACCGTGCGCATGAAGCTGGGCGAAGGCATCGCCGGCTGGGTGGCTCGTCATGGCGAGTCGCTGATAGTACCCGACGTCTACAACGATCCCCGCTTTGCCCGCCGCGTCGACGAGATGACCAAGTGGAAGACGCGCTCCATCATCTGCGTGCCGCTGCAGTCCAAGCACCGCGTCCTGGGCGTAATTCAGCTCATCAATTGCGCCATGGAGAGTTTCGGCGAACAGGAGATGTTCTTCCTGCACGCGCTTTGCGATTACGCCGCCATCGCCATCGACAATGCGCGCGCGGTCGAAAAGATTCAGGAACTGACCATCACCGATGACTGCACCGGCCTTTATAACGCCCGGCATCTTTATAAGACTCTGGAGGCCGAAGTCTACCGTTCAGCCCGCTTCGGTTACGAGTTCAGCGTAGTCTTCCTGGATCTCGACCACTTCAAGCACGTGAACGATACCTATGGCCACCTGGTCGGCAGCAAGCTGCTTCAGGAAATCGGTTTCAAGATCAAGTCGCAGCTGCGCCTGATCGACTACGCCTTCCGCTACGGCGGTGACGAGTTTGTCATCCTGCTGCCGCAGACCGATAAGGCCGCGGCCTTGGTGGTGGCCAAGCGCATCCAGGAGATGATGCGCAACACCATCTTCCTGGCTGAAGACGGGCTCAACCTGAACGTCCGCGCCAGCATGGGACTGGCCACCTATCCCGAAGACGCCAAGAGTTCGCACGAGATCATCCGCCAGGCCGACGAGATGATGTACATGGTCAAAAACTCCAGCCGCGATAACATCGCTGTCGCCCAGCAGGGATTGCTGAAGTAAAGCAAATCTGCATTCAGCGCTCCGCCTTCAGCCAAAAACCAGACGGCGAGATCAACGCCTCGCAGACTGCGGTCCGAGTTCGGGCGGATTCCTAAGATGCCCCTGAGACGCGTTACCCATTGGCTGACTGCTGATTGCTGAGTGCTCTTTCAGTGCTTCTTCAACTCCGGCGGCTCATGCGGCGTGTCCGGCGGGCGAGCGCTGCGGACGTTGGCATTCTCCGGCGCCGAAGCATCCACGCCGAAGTCCCACACGAACAGGTTGATCTGACCTTTATCCAGAATTTCCACCACTGCGTACTCGCCTTTGGCCAATGGCTCATCGGGAGTGATTTTTGTCCAGTCGCCGAAATGTGCGCTCGTGGTCTTGATCCAGTTTTCTTTCTGGCTCAGGCGGCCGGTCACGGCAACATTAAGGTCTCCCACCCCGCGCGAATCCTTCTTGCTCTGCAGCCGGACAATCCGATAGTGGTCCTCCGGCGGATGGGAAGCGTCAGGTGGATGCTGGACCTGCGCGCCGTCCGCCGGCGTCTCCATTGCGTCCAGTTGCAGGTAGATGACAGGCTGGCTCACGTGCGCCTGCACCGCGGAGTGCGCGCCCTCCAGTTCAATCGTTTGCTTGCTGGAAAGCGATAGCGGATTGATGGCTGCCCGCAAAATGTTCCGCCCGGTGTGCTTGTTCAACTCGCCGCCACTCTGCTCCAGCGCAACCAGCTGCTGCTGCTGCTTGTAGGTATCGAGCAAAAAAATGCCGCCATCGTCGGGCAGCGAGAGGCCGGGGGCAACCGGAGGCGTTTCCGGTTTCTCCGGCTGGTCATTGGCGGCGGCTTCCTTGTTCAACCTGATAGTGCCGGCCGCGCGATCCTCCTCCAGCTGGCGGTTGAATTTCTCCGTAGCCGGCCAGTCCACCAGCAGCGTGGGCAGCTCTTCCCAGTCATAGCGTTCTGCGCTGTAGAAATGAACCCGATCGCCCTTGATTTCCCACTTGGTTGCGGTCTGGTAGGAGCCATCTTTCAGGATCAGACGTTTAGGGACCTGCTGCGCGAGAAGAAGCGCGCTCAGGAATGCCGCGATAACCACGGAGAGATAAACGCATTTGCGGCAGCGTGCCATGCGAGAGATCCGGTTCCTTCATTTTATATCTGGGGCAATCCGCTTTCTGTTATCTTTCCCTTCGCTCAACATACGGAGACATTTGATGAGAGCCGTTTTCGCCGGGGTTCTGCTGTTGTCTCTGGCAGCGACATTTGCGTCAGCGCAGCCAGTCCCGGCGCAACCATCTCCTTCCTCTCTGGAGCCCGCCGCAGACAGCGCCGGCGCCAGCGGGCCGACCATTGCTTACACCCTCCCTCCCGACAAGCTGGCCAAGGCCAAAGCGCTCTACGATCTTGGCGGATATCTGCGCATCATCGGCCCGGTGTGGTCGTTTGCCGTGCTGCTGGGAATCCTCTATTTCGGCGCAACTGCCCGGTATCGCGACTGGGCGGAGCGGGCTACCGGCAAAAGTTTCGTCCAGGCGCTCATTGTGGTTCCGCTGCTGCTTCTTACCCTCGATATTCCCGATTGGCCTCTGGCTGCTTACCGGCATTCCGTCGGAGTCGAATATGGGCTCGTAGTGCAGGGCTGGGGCTCATGGTTCAGCGATCTTCTCAAAGGGGAAATGCTGGTGATCGTGATCGGGCTCTTCGCCCTTTGGGGCATGATCGGCATGATTCGCAGGAGCCCACGCCGCTGGTGGCTGTACTTCTGGCTGGTGGCTCTTCCCTTCTTCGCTTTCTTCGCGGTAATCGAACCCGTGGTCATCGATCCCATGTTCAACAACTTCGAGCCGCTGGACAAGAATCATCCTCAACTGGTGAATGCGATTGAAACCGTCACTCATCGCGGCGGCCTGGAAATTCCTCGCGACCGCATGTTTGAGATGAAGGCCAGCGAAAAAGTGACCGATTTGAATGCCTACGTCGCCGGCTTCGGTCCTTCCAAGCGCGTGGTGGTCTGGGACACCACCATTCAGAAATCAACAATCCCGGAGACGCTCTTTGTCTTCGGACATGAGATGGGTCACTACGTTCTAAATCATGTCCTGATCGGGCTCGGACTCTCCGCTCTCGGGCTGCTTGTGGGCCTTTACCTGACGTACCGCCTGTCCGGATGGTTCCTGCGCCGCTTCGGCGAGCGCTGGAAAATACGCGGACTGGGCGACTGGGCTGCACTGCCCATGATCTTCGTGATCTTCAGCGTTCTCGGCTTTGTAGCCACGCCTATCGCCAACACCATCAGCCGTCAGATCGAGCACAATGCCGACATTTACGGGCTGGAAGTCACGCATGGCCTCAATGCCAACTCCCAGGAAGTCGCGGCCCACGCGTTTCAGGTCCTGGGCGAGCTGAGTCTCGACTATCCGTATCCCAGCAAGCTGGTGGTCTTCTGGTACTACAGCCATCCCAGCATCCCCGACCGCGTCCGCTTCGCGCATGAGTACGATCCCTGGAGCAAAGGCGAGAGCCCCAGGTACGTTCGTTAAAGATCCCGACGGGAGGGACGGACCACTATTTCAATCAGCTTGAGGGCACGAACACGCAAAGGCGCAGGTGAAGACGTGTTTATGACCTCTTGTTCAATTGTGACCAGACTTCGTCCGAGCTGAGCCGCTAGCATCGATTGTGCCTGGATTTAGATTTATAGGTTAAAGGGTTACCGTCTGGTTCTTGCACAAGGTTCAGCCCTCTTGTTTCAATCTGCCGCAAAGAATCAGACCCTACGCAGCTTCCTGAGCGGACATGCCGCTCTCCAGCTGCCACCAGCTGAATGGAGTTTTCCAATGAAATTCGAGATGAGACACGCTTTATGGGTTCTTGCAATCAGCGCTGCACTGCTCGCCACACCCGAGTTCTCCAGTGGGTATCAACCCCAGGACAACCATGGGGGGCAAGACCGGAGCCAGGATGACAAGCGTGGAGACCAGCAAGGGGACAGACACGACAACGCCCAAAACGACCAGCGCAACGATCGCCACGACAACAACCAAAACGACAGGTACGCTCGCAACGGTGCGCCGCGGGGCGGATATACGCTGAGCTGCCAGGATATCCGGACCGTCGGCGGCACACTGCAGGCCAGCTGCAAAAAGAGGAACGGAAAGTGGAAGCAGGCGTCGCTGCGCAACTTCAATCAGTGCGTCAGCCAGATTGAGAACAATAATGGCAAGCTGGTCTGCAGCAGGTAAGCACGATCAACGGTGTTTCAGCGTTGAACAGACTTACAGGTTCTCGGCAGTGACATAGCGTTGCGCGAAACAATTCGGTGCACGCGATTTCATTCAAGATCGCTTCGACGCCCAGAAGACCGGAAGGTTCAACTCCGCCACAGCTGAGCAACTCGCCGGCGCCTCAAAAATCAGTCCTTCGTTTCACAACCAGGATCTCAGGATCCAAAGGGGTAACACGTATGAAGAAACTAATCGTATTCTTGTTAATGGGATGTTTAGGTTCTCTCGGCTGGGCCGGCGAGCAGAACAAAGACGTGACCGAGCGCCTGGAGAAGGCGACCGACGTATTAAACCAGATGACTTCCGCGCCTGACAAAGGGATACCGGAAGAGGTTCTTGGCGGCGCCAAGTGCATTGCCGTGATACCGAATCTGGTCAAGGGCGGCTTCATCCTCGGCGGTAAGCACGGCCGCGGCGTCGCTACTTGCAGGACAGAAGATGGTTGGAGCGCGCCTGCTTTCATATCGATAGGCGGCGGAACAGCGGGCCTGCAGATCGGCATAGAAGGCATAGATCTGATCATGGTGATCATGAATCACAAGGGCATGGAACAATTGCTCTCCAGCAAATTCCAGCTCAGCGGAGAAGGATCGGCAGCCGCCGGACCGGTCGGACGTCATGCTTCGGCAGGCACCGATTGGAAAATGGACGCAGAGGTGCTCACCTACTCGCGTTCCAAAGGAATCTTTGCCGGCCTTACCCTGGACGGGGCAGTGATCGAACAGGACAGCGATTCGACGCGGTCGGTGTATGGTCGCGATGTATCGTTCCAATCCGTTCTCCAAGGGAAGGTATCGACACCTGAGATCGCCAGGGACTTCATGAGGGCAGTCCGCGAGACGATCCACAAGGCCAAGGCAGAGGAAGCTCACGAAGGCACGGATCGGTAAACCGGATGGGATTATCACCTTTTGCTACGGGTGGTAATCCTGCCCGCCGTTTTGCATGAGTCGAATTTTTCAAATCCCTGGCCACTCTCGACTACGTCTCTGAGGGCGGCAACCTGGAGGAAAACGCATGTTTCACATGATCTGGTATGTTCTCATTGGGCTGATCTCAGGGGTTATAGCAAAATCGGTGATGCACGTGCACATGACGACCTTCTGGACCGTCGTGCTCGGCATCATCGGATCGATCATCGGCGGCGCCGTTACCCACATGTTTTCGCGCCCCAAAAACGAACGCTATCATCCCGCCGGCCTCATTTTTTCCACACTCGGCGCGATCCTGATTCTCTTCATTTGCTATAAGCTGAACATCCGTTTCCCCCAGGTCAACCCTTTCTAACCCGTCGACGATTAACTGGCATCCTGCCAGGACGGTCTACGTCTCGGGCTTTCATGGTGCCACGCCAGGGCTACTCTGGCCTGCCGGTGAGATGGCAAACCCTAACTGAAGCGTCCTGTTCCCAATTGAACAGTCAGCCCAATTTGTCCAGGCGAATAATGAAAGTGATTGGTGTCGCTGTCATCGCTATGAAACATCAGTGAGGAGGCAAGGATTTGGAAAAGAGGGCACACCTATGAGCGCCTTCAGTATCTTCAGTCGTGATCGGACATTTCACGAGAAATTCAGTCCCCTGACAACGTTCTTCATGGTCGCATTTCACTTGGGCGCCGTGGTAGCGCTGTTTATGTTCACTTGGCCGGCCCTGATCGTTTCCGTGGTCCTGTTGTGGATGGCCGGCAGTTTAGGCATAGGCATGTGCTATCACCGGCTTCTCACGCATCGCGGCTACAAAACCTACAAATGGGTGGAGTACTTCCTCACTATTTGTGCCACTCTGGCCCTGGAAGGTGGGCCCTTCTTCTGGGTAGCAACGCACCGCGTTCATCACAAACATTCCGACAGGCCAGGTGATCCCCATTCACCCCGCGAGGGAGGCTTCTGGGCGCATGCGGGCTGGATCATCACCGGAAGCACCCTGAGCAACAACTCGCCCGCGTTGCTTCCTTACGTTCCCGATCTTCGCAAAGACAAGTTCCACACCTGGATCAGCAGGTGGCACTGGGTCCCCATCACGGTCCTGGGCGTGATCCTGTACGCGGCGGGCGGATTACCCCTTATGATGTGGGGAATATTCCTGCGCACGGTCGTCGGACTCCATTGCACCTGGCTGGTCAACTCAGCCACGCACCTCTGGGGGACAAGGCGCTTCGCTACTACGGACACTTCCAGGAACAGCTTTTGGGTTGCGCTGCTGACCTGGGGTGAGGGCTGGCACAACAACCACCACGCGCACCCTCAGTTCGCGCGTCATGGCCTGGTCTGGTACGAGTTCGATACGAGCTGGTACGCCATCTGTGCTCTTCGCGCACTGCGCCTGGCCTGGGACGTGAGCGAGCCGAAGTCGGAGCCTTTGGCGCAGAAGAAGGCTGCCTCTCGGCCGGCCCCATCCGGCTTGAACTCCCGCGCCGTAATCCATTCTTGAGGGACGCTATCCACGAGCGGTACATGCCAACTCGGACGCCTCAAACTCAAAAACAGCAGCCGGCGATCAGGCATTTCCTGTATCTGATCCAGGAGTCCACGTCGGCTTTGCGGCAAGCAGCAGCTGCAATAGCGTGGCGCAGTTTCGAACGCTTCCTGAGATGCCCAGGAGTGATTCTGATACAGGGGGATGCAGTTCCGCCAGCGTATCAAGGCGGCCACTCACGTTGTGGAGTTCCTGAACTTCGTGCAGGATTGCGGTCGGATTCATGGTGCACACGGCTTTTCTGAGAGCCTAAGGAGAGAAAACTTCAGATGCGATGCTTAGTTCAGGGAACCTGAAAGAGGAGAAGGTAGGAACCGCCTCAATGTTCATTCTATCACGCGAGCAGCCTGAGATATTCGAGTGGACCAGCAGAGTGCTGCGCTGCGAAAACGCCCCGCGTACTGTTCGTTGCAGGTCAGTTCAGTATTGATCACGTGGCCCAGGCAATGGAGTGGGACACTAGGTTCAACGATGAGTATGACCCATGTCAGTTGGCTCGATCTCTTCCGCAATGGAGTCGGCTGCAAGTAACTTCCAGGGCTTTCTCGTGCCTGGGGCATTTGTCTGGTCGCTTCTGTGCGGTGTGATAATGGTGCTGGCAGCCTCAGGGCAGACTCCTGCCAAGGTATCGCACGCACCGGAGCTCGACGCCGGCTTTCACCTTCTTTACGAACTGAAACCAGAAGATGCTCGTGCCCAGTTTGGGCTCTGGCAGAAGTCCCATCCTGAAGATCCCCTGGGGAGTGCTGCGGCGGCGGCAGCTTATCTGTTTGAGGAGTGCTACCGGCAGGGCGTTTTGACCTCGGACTTTTTCCTCGACAACAAACGTTTTCTGGGCAAGGTTAGCCTCAAACCGAATCCGGAACTCCGCGCGGGATTTTTCGCCGCAGACGAAGAGGCGCAGCGCCTTGCGCAGCTGCGATTGCGGGAGAATCCGGACGATCCCAACGCCCTTTTTTCCATGACCCTAAGCCTGGGACTGCAGGCCGACTATGCCAGCCTGATCGATAGGCACCAGGTCGAAAGTCTGAAAATGACTCGCGAAGCGGACAAGTACTCAAGAAAACTCCTCGCTGTAGCGCCCGGCGCTGCTGATGCCTATCTCGGCCTGGGGACCGCGAATTACGTGATTGGGAGCCTGCCGGCACACAAGCGGTTTTTCCTGGCTTTCGCCGGGATCCACGGCGACATCCGCGTGGGCATCCAGCAACTCCAGATCGCCGCCACAAGCGGCCATTACCTGAGACCTTTTGCGAAAATCTTGTTGGCCCTGGCTGCCTTGCGTGAAAAAAACACGGAACTGGCCCGCACCGAGCTTCGGGACCTCGTCGCAGAATTTCCGGGAAACCCGCTCTTTGCCGGTGAGCTGGCCAAACTCGATCATCACACCGGCGACCGAGGTCAGGATTGAAAGAAAAGAATATGGGTGAGCGGGCTGAGGGCGATTTTGCGGCAGGGCTGCAGAAATGCTTCCTCGGACAGAATCCTCCGCCTGGGCATTGTTACCAGTCCGGCACATCCAAGAAAATACCCCGCTTGGGGCCGGCATACAGCGCTTCTAAACACTCCGTGTCGCCCGCCTGTGCTTTGGCATCTCACCTTTATGGGTGCAAATAAGCACCGTGTCGAAGAAAAAATCAGAGTGTCCACTTTTGTACAGTTCGCGAAGTGCAAGGTACCGTACTTTGCTTCTGCCCTCCGTAAAGCCCACGAGTGATGGCGAATGATCAAAATGGCGCAGAGCATCGCCTCATGAAGGTCCACTTAATCAATCCGAGCAGCGTATCTTTTGGTACGGCGGTCATAACTCCGCGATGGTTGTACGTCCTGGCCGGGGCAACACCCTCATGCTGGGGTCCTCCGCATCTTGTGGATGAGACCCTGTCTCCAGTGAGGCCGTCCGACATCCAGGCTGGTGACGTTGTTGGCATTGGCATTCACACCGGCAACGCGCTGCGCGGATACGAGATAGGCAACATGGCTCGTGCTCGTGGGGCCACAGTAGTTTTCGGCGGAATCCACGCCACGCTCTATCCTGAGGAAGCGGCAGAACTGGGCGGCGCACATGCCGTAGTGAAAGGCGATGGCGACGTGGTTTGGGCCAGGGTCCTGGCTGACCACGCCAAAGGCACCCTTGGGCCCTTGTACGCCGGCGGAAGGATTGAAGCCGATGACTTTGTTCCCGCACGCTGGGACCTGCTGCCGCGCAACCGTTACATGTGGGCCTCAGTGCAAACCGTCCGTGGCTGCCCCAAGCACTGTTCCTTCTGTTCGGTGTGGCGCACTGACGGACAACGCCCGCGTCAGCGCTCTTCAGATGCTGTCATAGAAGAAGTCGTCCAATTGCGCCGGCTCGGCTTCCGCTTCATCGCGCTGGCCGACGATAACTTCTATCCTGTGACCCTCACCGATCTCGAACTGGCCCAGAAACAGAACCATACCCAACGATTGAATGAACTCAAAGCCATTCGTGCCGAACGGTTCGAACTGATGGCGCGCCTGGCCCAGCTTCCTGGGGACACAATTCTGTTTACCCAGATCACCATGGAAGCGGGCGAAGATCCTGAGTTTCTGATTGCCATGCGAGCTGCGCATATTCAAGGTGTGCTGGTCGGCGTGGAAGCCGTGACTCCTGAAGGCCTGAAAGACGTATATAAAGATTTCAACTGCGTGGGAGCAAGCCTGGCGGAGCGCCTGCGTACTTTTCGTCGCCATGGGATTTACGTCCTCGGGTCCTTCATCTTCGGTCTGCCCAGCGATCGCCCCCAGACCTTTGCTGCCACAGCGGACCTCGCTGAGCAAGCCGACCTGGCCTTTGCGCAGTTTGTGATGCTCACGCCGTACCCCGGAACGGTTGACTTTGCTCGCTGGGAAAGAACCATGGAGGGCAATCCCACCCGAATTGGCGGCGTTCCCCTTACTCGAGTGTGGCTCATCCCCCGGGCTGTTCGTCCTCAAATGTTCTGGGATCATCCGGCCATGTCAGTAGACGAAATCCGGCGCAGGACACAAGCCGTATGGGACCGCTTCTACAGCTTTGGCTTGATCTGGAAGCGCGCCCAGTTCATCCCTTCGATGAAGGGACGGCTCGCCTTCGTGTTAATTTCAAAGCTCTACCGCCGCATGTATGCTGACACCGGGATCGCCACAGATAGCGCCCGGCTCGCATGGTCTGCCCGGTGGGCGCGCTGGCTGGCAAGGGCATGCCGCCGCTTGTTTGCTGGTCCGCCAATGCCGGGGTTGCAAGTTCCTCCTCGTGTAAGCCCGGGGAACGTATCGTAAATATAGGGTCAAGGAGACAGGCAAGCCCATTCCCTGACTCCGCGCCATGACGCTCACTTCCCTTATCAAGAAACTGGTCCGGACGCTGGGAAGGTTGATCCCGCAATGCGGCGATTTCCCAGGCCGTAGCCTTCATGGTTTGGATGGTATTCTCTGCAATGATCGTCTTTCTTGGCGCGGCCTGGAACGCGGAAAGCAATCCCACCGCGAGTTAGTTCTGCCTTGCAGAGAAAAAGGCGTGGCCCTGGGCGCCCGTAGAGACGGGCCGAACCTGTGCTGATTTGACCACTTTATATTGGTTCCGCGACCTGGAATTCTAGTGGTGAAAACCTCAGTACGCGAAGAAGCAGCAGAGCGGCATTTGAGCCTGAGGCCTTTTTTGAGAGAACCGGCCTGGGGCGGACCATTGTTGATGTCTCCTATCTGCTCGCCCGCAACGCCCGCATCAGGAAGATCTGGTCGACCACCTTTTTAATTCCAGCGAAAAGCGCCTGGCCAGGGCCCTGTTGCTGCTTGCCCAGTTCGGCAAAGACGGCACGCCGGAAACGGTGATTCCCAGGATAAGCCAGGAAGGGCTGGCCGAAATGGTGGGTACAACGCGCTCCCGCGTTAGCTTCTTCATGAATCGTTTCCGCAGGCTCGGTTTCATTGAGTACAACGGCAAATTGAGCGTTCATAGCTCTTTGCTGAACGTCATTCTTCACGACTGATTTTCCCTCCAGCCGGGAAGACCTTTTTCGGGAACCGAACTTTAGATCCGGCAGACATGGCCAAACGTACGTCCCGTTTGAGACAGCTTTTCTATCTGTGAAGCAACATGATTGTTCTTAAGAAAACTGCCTCCTAAAGTACCTGGGAAGGGAGGGACGATGTCAGAGCCTGGCAAGCACGAAATCCTGTTAGTAGACGATGACCAGAGCATTCGCGACAGCATTGGATCGATGCTGCAGGCGGCAGGCTATGACGTGACCCTGGCTACGCACGGCTTTGACGCCCTCCTTCAACTGCGTAAGAGGCACCCCGTTTTGATCATTTCCGACCTGAATATGCCGCAAATGTCGGGGTTCGAATTTCTCTCCGTGGTCCGGCGGCGGTTTCCGCACCTGCCGGTGATAGCCATGAGCGGCGCGTATCATAGCGGATCTGCGGTGCCGGGCGGAGTGATTGCGGACGCTTTCTATGCCAAAGGCCAGGCCACTGCCGAAGAGCTGCTAGAAGTTGTGGCCGAACTGATTCAAACCTCTGGCGGAAGGGTGCTGGCCCATCAGAGGGAATCGGCACCGGTGTGGATACCCAGGAATGGCAAAGATTCCTCCGGAGTACCTTATGTGGTCCTGACCTGCACCGAGTGCCTGCGCTCATTCGCTCTCAATGTAGTAACGGAAGACCTCCAGAAGATCCAGGAGACTCCGTGCCTGTTCTGTCCCAATACCGTCAGATACATCATCGATTTTTCCCTTTCGATTGTTTCTCCCCGGCGCGAAGTGGAGTCGGTGACAACGATCGCGCACAGCAGCGGCAAGAAATTAGCGGGCGCCTGACGGATTGCGCGAATCGTCCGCGTGACGCCCTCAGTCCGGTGCCATGTTCAAAATTGCACCCTGTGACAAGTGTGCCATTCGGGATAGTCTTGTGAGCTGCTGAATGTCATGATTGTTTCCTCATTAGTCTCGTGAAGATGTGTTACCAGGACAGAAAGAGAGTGCAGCATGTCTAGCCTTTCAAAACATGAAATTCTCGTGGTTGACGACGAACGCTCTGTTCGTGAGAGCTTTGCCTTGATGCTGCAAGCGTCGGGATATCAAGTCAGTTCCGCGGAGGACGGTTTCGATGCTCTCTTGCAGATGAAGAGAAGGCTTCCCGCCATCGTGCTTTCCGATCTCAATATGCCGCAAATGTCCGGTTTCGAGTTCCTTTCCGTGGTACGGCGCAGGTTTCCCCAGGTGTCCGTGATTGCCATGAGCGGCGCCTACCATTCCGGCGATACGGTGCCCGGGGGCGTAATTGCCGACGCTTTTTACGCCAAGGGTCAATGCGACCCGCAGACGCTGCTGCGTATTGTGGCCGATCTGATCCAAACTTCTGCGGCGCACGCGCTGGACCATGAGAAAGAGTCGGCCCCGGTCTGGATACCCCGCAACGGAAAGGACTCCTCCGGAATCCCCTTTGTGGTTCTGACCTGCACGGATTGCCTGCGCTCATTTCCTCTAAGCGTAGCAACGGAGGACCTGCAGAAAATTCAGGAGACACCCTGCCTGTTCTGCCCCAACACCGTGCGCTACGTTATCGATTTTTCACTGGCGATTGCTTCCCCGCGGCCCGCAGGGGAGAACGTCACAATCGTTCGTGAGACGGCGGCAAAGAAGAGCGCTTAGCTGGACAGCTTGCGCCTTGCGGCCCGGCCTTTGTTTAGGGTGGAATCGGGCCGTCACGGCAACCCCCTGCCCTTTACCAGTCCAGGCCGCCACCTGTTTGACTAGTTATGCAGGACCACGTTCAGGAGCGAACGCCGCACCAGGAGGGTGCCGTTGTATTCAATGAATCCCAGCTTACGAAAGCGATTCATAAAGAAGTTGACCCGCGCCCGGGTTGTCCCCACCATTTCGGCCAGCACTTCCTGGCTTATCTTGGGAATCACCGTTTCCGGCGTGCCGTCTTTGCCGAACTGGGCGAGCAGCAACAGGGCCCTGGCCAGGCGCTTTTCGCTGGAATTGAAAAGCTGATCCACCAAGTCCTCTTGAACGCGAAGATTGCGGGCCAGCAGGTAGGAAACGAAAATGTCGGAGAGCGCATGTTGCTCATGGAGCGCGCGCACCATTTCTGTTCTCTCGATCTTGAGTACCGCGCTGTCGGTCATGGCCGTCGCCGTCGCCATACGCTGGGGATGGGAACTGGCGATGCAGTCCTCCCCGATGAAGTCCCCCGGCGCCAACAAGGCGATCGTCGCCTCCTTGCCGGCGGAGGAGATCACGCTCAGCCTGACTTTGCCGCGCTGAATGTAAAACACAGCGTCCGCGGGGTCGCCTTGTGAAAAAATAGTCTGCTTCTTCTTCAGTTCGACAATGGTCCGCCCCAGGCCGGCCTGCGCCAGAAAAGCGTTGGGATCGAAAAGTCGTATTTTTCTAACCGGGGTTCGTGGGATGCGGATATCGGTTGTCCTCGTTATTCTCACGGGAAGCGGCATTGTTGTCCTGCTTTGCCATGAAAGCCGGATGGGGAGATCCGGTGTGTCCCGGTCGCGGTTAGTTCAGCGGCTCCGCCTTCACTACCAACATTCGCAATCACGGCCGAATGTTTCTTCGCTTGATCCAAGCATAGCAGGCCGCAAGCGCTGCGGGGAAAGCGTTTAGGCTGCGCCAGAATCTTTTCTTCGCCAGCGGCGGATCGATTGCGTGGTTATCGGTACTTAGAAAAAAATCGCCAGGGGGGGGCGCTATGCCAGCGTAATTTCTGCGCTACGATAATTTCATTTGCAATTCCGAGCGTCGAGGTTTACTCTACGTCGTGTTAGTGGCTCGCTAGGTTAACGCTACGCAGCCCGAAAAACGCGGAGGCCCCTATGCCTAACAGCGGGAAGAGAATGGCAAACAAGCTAAGCAATGGAAACGGCAATCGCGGCCTGAGCAACGGAAACGGCCACAAGATTGAAGAGCCGCTCAATTTCGCCAGCCGGTTGATCGCCTCAGTGCCCCACGGCAGAAAAGGAAAACACAACTCCATCGTGGCCAAGATCATGGCTGATTTGGAGCGGCTGGACATGGAGACTGCGATCCTGGTTCCGCTGGACGGCATGAATGGGGAGAAGATCGCGAACGTCCGCTCGGCCTTGAACCGCGCCACGAAGCAAAAGGGACTCGCCGTATCTACATCCACGGACGACAAATACTTCTACGTCTGGCGGACCCAGGGGAACAACTCTTCGCAGGCGACTGCTGCTTCAGATAGGTCTTAAAGCGCCCCGCCTTGATCGATAGGTTGGTTGGGACCTGCGAGTCTTGCGATGGATGCTGAGGTGATGGTGTCTCGCTCTGCGAGAACTTAGCGGGAGCGCTGCCCGCCCGAAGCTGTCCGTCCTAACCGAACCAGACTAACGTTTCCACGCCCAAACAGCTTCGACTGACTCACTCTTCTTGATCCCGTCTGCAATCGAGGCAATGGGCATTCGTTCCCTCGCCGCAACCAGTCCCAGGGCGCGAAGAAACATCAGCACGCTGGCAAGGCCAACCCAGGGAAAAACCGCGGGAGAAAGTACGACCGGAACCAGGGGATTGAACAGCAAGGCAATTCCGGTGAACGCCGCTGCCACCTGGTATCTGCCGTCTTTTGCAGTTCGAAACGCCACGGCGCAGGCGGCTGAAAATACCACGGCTCGCATTAGCGTTTCGTAATTCAGGGATGGGCTCCGAAAAGCCATCAACAACACCAGCAGTGTGATCGCGACGCCAGGCTGCCTGGGAACAAACATGGCAACTATCGACTATGTCTGATTTCAAGGCAACGATCTGTCCCGAATTGAACGTTTCGTGCAAAACTTCGAAGCTGCCTCCGGCGCCTGGTAGAGGAAGCAGGTCCGCCTGTCCAAAGAAATGTCGCAGGGATTCCGGTTGCGCTGGGGTCTTTAGGGAGTAGTCTTGGACTATGACCCCAATTGATGTGCGGCCTCCACCGGTTCGTAAGCCCAAGTCCATTGTGAAGGGACGTATCCGCTGTCATAAATGCGGATTCCTTTGTCAGGACGTTGCCCAGTATCTCAGCCACGCCTGCCTCGCTCCCAGATCGCCAAAAATGCCATCCCTGGGCGGGTGAGAGCAGAGCTGTACGCGGTGTTCTTGAGCGGTTTTGGACAGACGGTAAGCGCCGGCGCCTGTTACGTTTTAGTTGGAGCGAAAGGCGTCGCCGTTCTGGATCAACAGTTTCAGGAACTGCCGCGGTTTGCCAGCAAAGACAGGTTTGACCGTGACGCTGATGGAGGGAGCATGACCACTCTGCTCTTCACGATTGGGATCTCGGCTTGCTATCGCGGGACCCAGGAAATCTACTCGGCGCAGGTTCTGGCCCGCAACGGAGAGAAGCTGTATCACCTGGCCGAAGCCGTCTCAATCTCAGAGGCGCTGGAGAAGGTGGTGCAGGAAATGCGGTTGCAGGAGAGAAAGAGCGCCTCATTCAGATAAAACGGACGCAAATCGCTCGGGAGCGTCACAGATCGCCGCAAAGCCTCCCGTGCTGCCGACCGCACGGAGGGACGCCCATGACCTTCGAGCAAACATCCCGACCTCAGGGAGGGATCACCTACACACCTCTACGGTCTTTGGGCGAAAAATCTTCTTAGTAAGCCGCCCTCGAAAACCCCGGAGTCTTTCCTGATAAAAGGGCTCCCTCCCTACGGCCGGAAAATATCACTTCGTCTTGTAATTGAACGTCAGCTTGGTCTCCTCGTCCAGCACCAGAGCGCGCGCGAAGCGGTATGACGCGCCGGCTCGCGGCACGTCCACCCGCACCGGCAGCACTCCGGCAACTTTCTTTTGCAGATTGAAAACGTTGGCCGAAGCCTGCTGCTGCGCCTCCTGCTTCTTTTTAGTGTTGATTGTTCCACCCGCATTGCCGCCGAAGGAACCATTGAAGTTTGAGAACGTGTTGGTGACTTGCGACTGGGTGGTCTCGATCATTGGCGCAGCAGCCGTAACCTCAATCGTCTGACTCGCCCCTGCTACCGAGAGTCTCAGTTCGGGGAACTCATACGAGCGCGCTGCGTCCCGGATGGTATTGTGGGCCACGGTTGTCCGGAAGCCGTTGGCCGAAACCTCCACCTTGATCTGGCCGGCGGGCAGACCGGAGACTGTCCAGCGCCCCGAAGAATCAGAGGTTCCGGTGCGGGCGGCTCCGCTGACCGTGCTTGTCACTTTCACATGTGCACCGGAGACGACCGCGCCCTGCGGATCCGTGACCACTCCGCTCAACTGTCCTGGAAGCAAGCGCAAGTTGACGGGGCCGCCGATCGCTTCGCCGTTGACCACGCCAGGAACCAACAGGGCCAGACTGTCCAGGCCTTCCTTGTCTTGCACGCCGGCAAAGCTGGAGAGCACGGTTCCCGAATAGGTGTTGGCAACAGCCGCCTGACCGTTATTCGCGAGCGACGCCAGCGGGAAGAAGCTTTCCGAAATCGCGTCGCCGCGAAAGTCTTTCACCTTGTAGCGCTCCGGCAGGTAGACCTCCCACTCCAGCACGCTGATGGGAACGTCCATGCTGGGGAGTGATAATTCCGAACCTCCCTTCTTGGCGAACGGCGCGCCCGAGTGTAGAAACACAAATGAAACTTCGTAGGCGCCCGTGGGACGGAATCCCGGACGCAACAACGGCACGCGTGCGCCGTCGCTTCCCTGCACCGGCTTTACCTTTTCTCCGGCGACTTCGGCGGAAAGAATGTTCGCATCCGAGGGCAGATCCAGTTTCAGGAACGGCTGCGCCTGGTTCTTGACCGTCAGCTTCACCTCGGTCAACGAGCGGCCTTCCGACGTCACGATGGTGGTTACCACCGCGTGCTCGGCCACCGCGGCCAGAACCGTGCTGTCGGGAAAGCGCACCCAATCGAGCGTGAGCGAAGGCGTTTCATCCGGCTGGCGGTGGAAACGAAACCCCGCCTGCATGGGATAACGCGAGAGCGAGCGCAAGTACGGATTCACCTCTTTCAAGTCCATGCGCTTAAGCCCGCCGCCCTCCTTGGCTGTCAACTCCATGGCGCCGGCGCTTTCCACCAATACCTCGCCGGTTTCACGCTGCGTGTCTTTGAAAGTCAGAAACGGCGCTTCGGCTTTGGTGTCGGTTAATGGCCGCTCCATGGAGATCAGGAATTGCTGGTTGTGCTGGGCGCCGCTGGAGAGCGTCAGTACCAGTTCGCCGGTGTGGATGTCGGCCGACTCCACCGTAGCTCCGCTGGCGGCGGTCACCTCATATCCCGCCGGCACGTTGACGGTGAACTGCGTGGGATCGCCCTGAACGATGGTCACATCGGCCAGCGCGGCGACGCGCAGATCGGCCTCACCCACCGAGACCAGCGTCTTCACATCGGAGAGAAAACGCACTTCCTTGGGAATTGCCGGCGCTGTCACCTCGCGCGTGGTCCACCAGACCGTGGCCGGCTGGCCTGGAGCCAGCGTGGCTTCGACCATGGTCATACCGTTTTCTGACGAACGCGCCGTGATCAGCCCGGGATTGATGCGCACGTTGGTGTGGTCGCCGGGTATCGCCAGCGACATCCGCACGCTGCCTGCGGCCGGAACCGGCAGGTCGAAAGAAGCGCGCCCCGCCTCAATCGCCAACGGCATGCCGGCGTCGAGCGTAACCGCGAACTCCGATTGTCCCGGCAGCACAGCGGTGGCCACTGAGCCTTCCTGCAGCAGCGGCAGCATTTTGCCCTGCTGCCGTGCGTTGAGGATGGTGAGGCCGCTGGTCAGCGGGACCTTGGCAGCGCTCTTACTGAACACCTCGCCTTCTTCGGTCACCGTGCCCAGCACGTTCTCCGTGCCCACGCGCAGTTTGAGATCGGCGTGCTTGATGGTGTAGGCCACCGGTGGCTTCTCGCTCTGCCGCGCGGCTTTACCGGCCAGGTCGGTCAGGCGGTCGTATTCCGTCAGCGTCAGCGTGACATTGCCCGACGATGGCAGCGGAAGATTGGTCTTGTCCGCGGCCAGCAGGTTCAGTGAAGCCAGTAAAGTAAGAATCAAAGCCAAGAGCTTGCTTGTGAGTGAATTCTTCGCGTTCATTGTCCACCATCCTTCTTTGCACGCTGGTAGCTCAGCTCGATCGCCGGAGCCTGGTTTTCTGCAGTCAGTTCCGACACCAGAAAGAGCGAAGTGCCAAAGGCCGGGAAGGAAACCTTGATCGGCAGCACCTTGGCGCTCTTTCCGCCCATGGATTTGGCGCGGAAATCCTCCAGCGCTTTGGCTTCACTCTGCGAGAGCCGATCCTTAACCGTCACTGAGTCGGCGTCGTTGTTGTTCTGGCCGTCGATCACCTTGTCGCGGCCGCGAAGGCCATTCGATGAAAAACCGCTTTCCGGCGAATAGACCGCGGTCAACGCCGGCGAGAACGGCGCTTCATACGGCTCCAGGCGAAACGTGCCCGGCTCGGCCGTGACTTTGAATTGCGGCGCGTGGAACAACATCACCGCGCTGCGCGAAACCGGCAGGTCGAGCGCCGGCAGCTCCATCCGGGCTTTGCCTTTGTCGGTCCAGGCCGGCTGGCGGCTCAGGTACAGCACCTCCACCGGAAAAACCGGGGCCTCGTCGCCGGCGCGCGATTTCTCCAGCGGAAGCAGCACCGCGCCGTCGGGCGCCTGCCCGGGACGCACCGGCTTCCCCGCCAGCGTCGCGCTCCAGATGGCCGCGCCCTGCGGCAGAGTGATCTTGAGGAAGTTGCGCTGGTTGTTGCGCACCGCGTAGCGCGCCTGGATCAGCACCTTGCCTTCATAGCTCATCAGGATGTGATAGCGGGCCTCGTCGATCACAGCGGTCAACACTGCCTGCTGCGCGTAGCGGGCAACATCCAAGCTGAGCGACCGCGCCAGCGTGGAATCGCCGGGGCGGAAGCGATAGCTCACCATTGACGGCGATTCGTGGCTGGCGATGCCGTCGCCCAGCTCAGAGGCGTCGGCGATCTCCAGGCCGTGCGGCTTCTGGTCTTTGATCTCGCCCGCGCCCAGTACCTCCACTGCGATGCCGCCGTTTTCGCGCTCCACGTTGAGCATCCGCAGCAGAGGAATCTCGATCTTGCCCTCGCGCGGCGTGTGTGTGTCACCGTTGATCACGAAGCGCGCGCTTCCCTCCACCGGCTCCAGGAAGATCACGCGCAGCTCGCCCGACTTCACCTCCCAGTCGGCGACCATGGCGCCGGAAACCTGGTTGATGGTGATGTTGTCGGGAAGCAGCAACCGCGCCTCCTTGGCCGCGCCCTGAATGATTTCAAGATCGGCTTCAGCGGAGAGCGATGTGGCATCCTCTCCCAGGCCCATGAGTTGCCTGATCGAGCCCCGCGCGCGCAGCGGCAGGGTGATGTGGTGGTCGTCGATCTTGCGCCGCCACATAAAGGTCAACGGCTCATTGCCGCGGCCATAGGCCAGCCATTTGCTCTCGCTGCCCGCCTCGGCGGATTCAGCCAGCAGTCCGCCGGTGAGTTGAACATCCACCCCCTGCCGCGGCAACTCCACGGCCGCCCGCGTCACCCCGGAGCCGGTCGAGGGCAGCGTGATGCGCTCTTCGCCCGCCGATGCGGAGACCGGGAGCGCAATCTCCAACTGCAGCACCGCGCGTCCGGGATGGGCCAGTACTGCCGACAACTGGCTGCTGGCCTTGCCGGGTCCGCCCGAAACCAGCGAGACCGGCTTACCGTCCAGCCGCGCCTCGCGCACCAGCAGGCCGGAGGGAATCGCCACGCGCACCCATCCGTCCTTGATCACGTCGACGGTGAGGCTGGCCTGGCCGGTGGCCAGGTCGCCGGGACCGTTGACGCGCAGGCTGTAGTCAACGCGCGTCAACGTGGCTTCCACCGGCGGCGGCTCTGGTTCGCGTTCGGCTGGGAAAGCTTTCGCGCGAAGCGTGCGATATTCCTCAACCGGAATCACAACCCATCCTGGTGCGTTGGTGGCCGCAGTGTCCTGCGCGTGCGCGCTAATGGCGGCCAGCAACAAAGCCGCCAGCGTAAAGGAAAGAGAGACCAGCAACGCCTCTCGCAGCGAGTAAATAAAAGCCTTTGACCTTCTCATGGAGAACGCCCCTTGTTTGAAAATTTCCGAGAAAATGTCTGCGATCTCTGCGCAGCTTTGGGGGAGTCGAACTGAGTCACTGACTGCAGATTTCATGGGCCCTCGGCCCGCCAGTGGTCGCTTGAAGTAAGAACGAGGCAGAGTGGCTTCTTGCATTGATTTTTTGCGGGCTTTTGCGAATCCGGGTATCGGGAAACTACCGCATCCTGTAGGAGTACCACGACTTTCGATATAGATTTCCGTAGAGCCGGCTATTGACTGCCCTTCGCCGGCGAAGGAAACTATCTAAGAGATCGAGCTATGCAATGTCCTAAATGCAGCAGCAAACTCGAGCGCTTTGCCACTCTGCGCGCGGCCAGGCTGGTGTGCCCCAACTGCCGGGCAGCACTCGAACTCATGCCGCGGCGCGCGCCGCTGCTGATGATTCTGCTGACCATGGTTCCCGTACAACTCAGTTCGCTATTCCGCTTGACTCAGTTCCGTCCCGGACCCTGGACGCTGGCCTCGCTTGCGGCGGGATATCTGGCGGCTTGGATTGCCTTGATCGTTCTCGCAGTCAAGGAGGCGCGCCGACCACGACTGCGGGAGAGACTGCGGCCCAAGCCGGAGATCGTCCTCAATCTCAACGCAGCCGTGAATCCCGCGACCCCCGCTGGGAAATAATCAGACAAAAAAAGTATCTTCAGTCGCGGCTTATTCCGGCGTGTAGTCCGGATGCTTTGCCGGTGCGCGATCGCGCAGGCTTTCTTCAATCCGGTCCAGCCACTTCACCTCTACCTCCAACTGCTCGACGATCAGGCTGAGCATCCATACCGCTTCGTGGTGGGCGTGGCCCACTTCTTTGAGGACTGCTTTCAGTGTGGCGCGCTCGCGTTCGAGTTCCGACTGCAGAAACTTGCGCCGCCGCTGCAGCTGCTGCTTCACCACGCCCGTCCTGGCCTGCCATGAAAGCGCCAACCAGGTCAGAAAGACGGGCCGGTCGCGCTGCGTCGCCCAGTCTTCGCGCCCCAGGGCTGCGGCCAGCGCCGCGCGTCCGGCGGCGGTTGCTGTCAGCACCCGACGTTCGGGACCGGCAGCGGGTTCGGCGTCTTTAGCGGCGCGCAGCAGGCCAAGCTTTTCCAGCTTTTCCAGCGAATAGTAGACCTGCGGACGGGAAACGCCCGCCCAATCGCCCACTTGCCGGCGCTCCAACTCCTGGTTTGCCTGGTAGCCGTGCATCGGCCGCTCCGCCAGAAGGCTGAGCAAAACCAGGTCGGGCGTGGTGAGTTCGCGTTTCGGTTTAGGCTTGGCCACGGCGGGCTTTCCGCTTCCGGCTCCAATACCACCATAGGCAGCGCTCGGGCGGCAAATGCGGATCGCGCGCCTGGGCCACCGCGGCGCGAAACACGTCGAGCACGCAGATGTCCTGGCGCTCGCCGGTGGTGCGGCACAGCCGGCGGTAAAGCCGTTGCGGATCGGCCTTGGCCAGCTGTCTCATATTATGGATGCCCAGCAGGTGGAAGTCATGGAGGATCGCCGGCCCCACTGAGATCAGATCCTCCAGGCGGCGAGTACCGCGAGAAATTCCTGTTGACAATGCCATATGTCTCCTCTATTCTCTGCTAGTCTAATTTAGACTAGTAATCTTGTCAAGGAGGTTTTATGCGCGGTTTTTGCGCTTTGCTCCTGGTGCTGGCGCCGGTTCTCGGTGCCGGATCAGGGTCATCAACAATAGAGGAGACTACGACTATGCGAGTGAAACGAATCACGCCGGTTTTGTATGTGAAGGAGATCGAGCCTTGCGCCGATTTCTGGACCCAGCGCCTGGGCTTCACCAAAACAGCGGAGGTCCCCGATGGCGGCCGCCTGGGTTTTGTGATCCTGGAGAAAGACGGCCTGGAGATCATGTACCAGACCTTTGCCAGCGCGGAAAAGGACGCGCCCAGCATAGCCCGCGAAGTCAGTGGCGGCCGCGCCTTCCTGTACATCGAGGTGGAGAGCCTGCAGACTGTCCGCGATTCGCTCAAGGGCGTTCCGGTTGTGGTTCCGGAGCGCACCGCACCCTACGGCGCGAGAGAACTGGGCGTGAAAGATCCGGCAGGGCACGTGGTTCTTTTTGCCGAGTTCCCCAAGCCCAAAGTGTAATGGCAAAACAAGAGCAGACGGACCGGGGGCGCAGCCGTTGTTTTGAAATCAGTCCAAAAAGAAGTACGAAGTACAACGACGGCGGCTGCGTCTCTGACAATCACTCCATCATCAGCGCCGCGGCGCGAGCGTGAATCTGCGTGGTGTCGAGCAAGGTCACGCCGGTATCGCCGCTGTCGCGCAGGATCAGCGGCAGCTCGGTGCCGCCCAGAATCAACCCCTGGATCCCATCCTGCTCCTTCATCCGCCTCACGATAGCCAGCAGGCGGTCGCGCGTATCCGGGCGAATGATGTTGTTGAGCAGCTCCACCATGTATTTCTCGTGGATGAAGTTCTGCTCGTCGTCATGGGGCAGAACCACGGCGAGCCGCTCCTGCGCAAACACCTGGGGATAAAAGGGCGCGCGCATGGTAAAACGCGTGCCGAACAGGCCGACCTTCTTGAGTCCCTGCGCTTTCGAGGCCTCTGCCGCGGCCTGCACAATACTCACCAGCGGGATCGAGGAGCGGCGTCGGACTTCGTCAAAGACGATGTGCGGCGTATTGGAAGCCATCAGCGCGAAGTCGGCTCCGGCCCGCGCCAGCCGCTCGATCTCCGTCACCAGGAGCCCGGTTACTTCCTCCAGCCGGTTGGCGCCCACCAGGTCCAGCAGTTGCTTGACGCTGATGCTGTTGATGATGATCGAGGGATAATTGCCGTCGTGCTGCTCGCGATACGCCGCGATGATGGCGCGGTAGTACTCGATGGTCGACTCCGGCCCGATCCCGCCGACAATGCCAAGTGTCTTCATTTCATTCTTAGACTTGCTTTGCTGTAGATGCGGAAGAGTTTGCGCGCAATTCTTTTTCAATGAGACGTTGCAGATCCGGTGGCTCCACGTCAATCCGGGGCCTTTCGCCCGTCCTGCACCTGGGCCCAGATCCGCCGGCCAGCAGGATGGAGTGTAATCTCCAGCGTTCCTTTCTCCTTCTTCTTCTTGAAATGCCAGTGAGTGCAGCCGCGATAACTGGCCAGGGATCCCTTCATCCCGACGATGAGCCCTCGTTGCCCGCAGACTCTCTCAATCGCCTGTTCGGCGAAGCTCAAAGCGCCGTTCTTTGGTACGCGGAACTCAAGTTGTTTCAAGCAGTCTTGCCTCGTATCCCGGCAAACATCGCTTTTCGCGACGGTGCTGCAAAGATTTTCGACCGTCGCCAGCCGCCAATCGAAATTCTTCCAACCTTTCCACAGCCGGCCTCTTGTATAATTGATCGTGCACCCCAGAAGGTTCCACGGCCACTGGCGCAAGCCAATTTCGAGCCGGGGACCAGAACCCCCAAAAATCCACTCAGCACAAGAATCAGACAACTCTAACTGCGTGAGGAGCTCATGGCTGCGAAATATATTTTCGTGACCGGCGGTGTTGTGTCTTCCCTGGGCAAGGGCCTGGCGGCAGCTTCCATGGGCTGCCTGCTGGAGAGCCGGGGACTCAAGGTCAACTTGATGAAGTTTGACCCTTACCTGAACGTCGATCCCGGCACCATGTCGCCCTTCCAGCACGGCGAGGTCTTCGTGACCGACGATGGCGCCGAAACCGACCTCGACCTGGGCCATTACGAGCGCTTCACCCACGCGAAGCTCTCCCGCGATAACAACTGGACCACCGGCCGCATTTACGAGCAGATCATCACCAAGGAGCGGCGCGGCGACTACCTGGGCAAGACCGTCCAGGTGATCCCGCACGTCACCAACGAGATCAAGGCCGCCATGAAGAAGGTGGCGCAAGATGTGGACATCGCCCTGGTGGAGATCGGGGGCACGGTGGGCGATATCGAGTCGCTTCCTTTCCTTGAAGCTATCCGCCAGATGCGCCAGGAACTGGGACGCGACAACACGGTCTTCGTCCACGTGACGCTGGTCCCGTGGATCGGCGCCGCCGGCGAGCTCAAGACCAAGCCCACGCAGCACTCGGTGAAGGAGCTGCTGAGCATCGGAATCCAGCCCGATATCCTGCTCTGCCGCACTGACCGCTTCCTCTCCCACGATCTCAAGAGCAAGATCGCGCTCTTCTGTAACGTGGAAGAAGAGGCCGTGATCACCGCCAAAGACGTTGCCTCCATCTACGAAGTCCCGCTGGTCTTCGCCCATGAAGGCGTAGACGAGCTGCTGCTGCGCTACCTGCGCGTGGAAGCGAAGAACCCCGACCTCAGCCGCTGGGAAGAGCTGGTGCACAAGATCTACAACCCCGAAGACGAAGTGAAGATCGCCATTGTGGGCAAGTACGTTGAGTATGAGGATTCCTACAAGTCGCTGAAGGAAGCGCTGGTGCATGGCGCCACCGCGCAGAACCTGAAGCTCAACCTGACCTGGGTGGAAGCCGAAGGCCTGGAAACGAAAGAAGCGAAAGACGGCCGGGGCGAGGCCGAATCGCAGCTGGAGAGTTTTGACGGCATTCTGGTGCCGGGCGGCTTTGGCAAGCGCGGCATAGAAGGCATGCTCAACGCCATCCGCTACGCGCGCGAGAAGAAGGTCCCCTATTTCGGAATCTGCCTGGGCATGCAGACGGCGTGCATTGAGTTCGCGCGCAACGTCTGCGGCCTGGCTGACGCCGACTCCAGCGAGTTCAACCCCGCTACCCCCCACCGCATCATCTACAAGCTGCGCGAGCTGCGCGGCATTGACGAGTTGGGCGGCACCATGCGTCTGGGCGCGTGGACGTGCAAGCTGGAACCCAACAGCCAGGCGGCAAAGGCGTACAACGCGCTGGAGATCAGCGAACGCCACCGCCATCGCTATGAATTCAACCGCGAGTACGAAGCCGTGCTCACCGGCGGCGGCCTGCGCCTGACCGGAAGCACGCCCGACGGAACTTACGTGGAGATCGTGGAGATCCCCGACCATCCTTACTTCTTGGGCTGCCAGTTCCATCCCGAATTCAAGTCCAAGCCGCTGGAGCCGCACCCGCTGTTCAACGCGTTCATCAAGGCCTCGTACGAGCACGGCCGCATGCACCGCGAGATCCAGGTAAAGGAAGAGGTGGGGATGTTTCGCAGACCGGAGCGGGTCGGGAAACGATAGCGGAACTGAAGAACAGAAAACCAGGCGCGCTGGGCCACTGATTATCGCCGTTGAAACTGTGCGGTTTGAGGGTTATATTCGCCGGCAAGGTCGTCTATGAATCGTCGCAGTTTGCTGTACGCCTTTGGCCTGGCCTCGGTAGTCCCGCTCATCAGCTGGTCCGCCGATGTGACAGGGAACGTAGTCTTCTCGCCGCCGGGTGACAGCCGCTTTCCATTTACCACTGCGCAGCAGGCCAAGGGGACGCCGTGCAAGCTGAGCAGCGAGAATACCGCCGGCGCCTGCACCATCCTTGAGTTGAATGCTTTGGCGCGCTCAGGGCCATTTCTTCACGTTCACCATCGCGAAGACGAGTGGCACTACGTCTTGTCGGGAGAGTTTCTGTTTCGTGCCGGTGGTGAAGAGCGGAACCTGGTGCCGGGCGCCAGCATCTGGCTGCCCCGCGGCATCCCGCACGTGTGGGCGAACACGACCGCTTCCGAAGGCAAGCTGATCCTGCTTTGCCAGCCGGGCGGGTACGAGAGATTCTTTGATGAGATGGGGAATGTTCCGACCGACAAGAAGAGCCCTGAGAAGATGAAAGAACTGATGGCGAAGTATGAAATGGATCTTCTGGGACCCCCCATTTTCGCTTCCTCGTGGATGCAACAGCACTAGACCTATTTTCCTCTGGCCACGATCAGCGTGATGTCGTCAAACTGCTTGTTGCCGCTGAAGCTCTGGACCTTGCCGACGATGGCTGAGATCAGCTCCTGCATGCACAGGTCGCGATGGCACTGAAGAATCTCCACCAGCCGCTCCTCGCCGAACTCCTCCAGCTTCTGATTCATCGATTCGGTCACCCCGTCGGTGTAGAGCGCCAGCGTGTCGCCCGAACACAGCAGGCAGTCCGACATCGCGCACTTCCAGTCGGGGAAGAGTCCCAGCACGGTGCAGTTGGAATCCAGGCGCTCCAGCGAGCCGTCGCGGCGTAACAGCAGTCCCGAGAGATGGCCGCAGTTGGCGTAGCGCAGGCGCTGCGACTGGTCGTGGTAGATCGCGAAGAACATGCTGGCGTACGCGTTGTCGGCAGTGTTCTCGCAGAAGAGCTGGTTCACCGAGCGCAGGAATCGCTCTGGATCGTCGAGCGCCACGGCGAACTGCGTGCGCAGGTTAGCCTGCAGGTTGGCCATGAGGAGCGCCGCGGCAATGCCTTTGCCGGAGATGTCGCTGAGCACCAGGCCCAGGTGATCGCGCCCCATGTCGAGGAAGTCATAGTAGTCGCCGCCCACCTGGTGCGCCTGGATGCAGGTACCTGCATACTCCAGCGTCCTGAGCGTAGGTAAAGTCTGCGGGAAGAGCTTGAGCTGGACTTCCTTGGCAATCTCCAGCTCCCGCGCTGCGCGGCGTTCGGACTCCGCTTTCTCCGCCGCGGCCCGGCGCTGGGCCGTGATGGCTCTGCTGACCTCATCGAGGCAAACCAGCGAGAAGGAGTTTCGGTCGGGGTCCTCAAAGCGGGTAAAGACTCCTCCCCAGACTGGCGGCGGGTCGTCCGCGCCGAATGCCGATTTGGTCCGGCGCGCCGCAGCGTGCTGCTGGTACTTGATGCGGCGCAGCCGCGGTGTGTGCCCGAACTTTACTCCTCGTTTCCGCCACTCGAGATATTTCGCCGGCACGTCCTCCGTCACGAAGACAATGTGCGTGGGCTTGCCGATGCTCTTGTACTCTTCGGAATCCGGTTCCGGCGCGATCAGCGTGATCACCGCGGTCCCATCCGGGGGTGCAACCCCCACGCGCCGCTGCCCCGACTGGATAATCACGTCGGAAACTACCTCAAACCCCAGCTGCTCCACGTAGAACTGCAGGCTGCGATCGATATCGCGGACAAAGACGTTGACTCCCTGCACTCCGAGGTAGAGTGGGCCTGTCCGTGGCTCAGGCGCGGGCTCCTCCAGCCATAGTTGGGGCGCGTCGCTCATAGACGGAGATTATAAGTCGGGTTCGACCCGTGGCCACGCGAGTTCCGATCGTCCGTTCAGCCTGCCTCTTAAGAAGCTGAGAGCGTGTCTCCTTCGGCTGCGAAACGCCCATGCCGAAAATCATGTAAGCTTTTTTGTGATGTCGGCTAGCAACCCGTTCAAACTCGGCACTCTGACGATCGGCGGCGACTCACTGTTCCTCATTGCCGGTCCCTGCGTGATTGAGAGCGAGAAGCACGCGCTCAAAATGGCCGAGGCTATCAGCCGCGTCGCAAAAAAGGCCGGGATCCCCTGCATCTTCAAAGCTTCCTACGATAAGGCCAACCGGACATCGCTCAAGAGTTTCCGCGGGCCGGGGCTGAAAGATGGCCTGCGCATTCTGGAGAAGATCAGGAAAGAAATGGGAATCGTCGTGCTGACCGACGTTCACCAGGCGGCTGACGTGGCGGCGGTCAGCGAGGCCGTGGACATCGTGCAGATTCCCGCGTTCCTCTGCCGCCAGACGGACATTCTTGTAGAAGCGGCAAAGCACGCCCGAGCCATCAACATCAAGAAGGGCCAGTTCGCCTCGCCCGCCGACATGCGCCACGCGGTCGACAAGGTTCGCCAGTCTGGCAACAACAACGTGTTTCTCACGGAGCGCGGAAGCTCGTTCGGCTACAACAACCTGGTGGTGGACATGCGCTCGCTGGCCATCATGCGCCAGTTCGCCCCGGTGGTCTTCGACGCCACCCATTCCGTGCAGCTGCCATCGGCGGGAGTTAACGGCGAAGCCGTTTCCGGAGGCCAACCAGAGTTTATCCCCCTGCTGGCGCGCGCCGCGGTGGCCGCGGGAGTGGACGGAATCTTCATGGAAGTCCATGACGATCCGGCCCATGCCAAGTCCGACGGCGCCAACGCCCTGGACCTCAAAAGACTTGAGCCGGTTCTCGGAGAGCTGCTGGCGATCAGAAACGCCGTTCGCTCTCCGGCATAAACCGGCTCACAGTCGACTAGCTGAGTTACTTCTGCCCGTACAGATCGAGCTCTGGCTTCCCCGAAGCGGGATTGGCCTTGCTGTACCACAGCTCAAAGCTCTTGATGAAGCGATTGCCGTCCAGCTTGATGGCGCGGCTCTTTCCGCCGGCGGGGATCACGTCGCGGACGTGCAGCGTCTGCGGCTCGCCATCGCCGTAGTGGACAATGATGTGGTCGAACTCAATCGGCGCGCTGACCACGCGGATCTGCAGGAAACGGAAGCGCCCGCCCTTATCGCCGACATCGATGTTGTCGTGATCGTGCTGGCCGTCAACGTGCGCCTTGCCCAGGAAAACCCAGTCATCGGCGTCAGCGTGGAGCGCGGGAATCAGCAGGCACATCAAGCTCAAAACAAACAGGGATGCAAGAACCTTCTTGGTCATGTAACTCGACTCCTCTCAGTGGAAGCGCATCATACGCTTTTTCGTTCCGGGCCCCTATCAGTTGTTCGTGCGCTTCTCTGCCAGTTCACTAACCCGCGGCAGCGGCGGAAGTTGCCGGAGTTTTATTGACTTGCAAGGACTTGCACACCTTCCTGCAGCAGCATCTTCTCTGCTTCTGTAGCATCTATTTAGCTATGAATGGACTTAAAACTGCCTTCCTGCTGACGGTCATGACGTTGCTGGCCCTGGCGGTAGGCGATTACCTCGGCGGACGCAACGGGCTGATCTACGCCTTCATCTTCGCCGCAATCATGAATTTTGTCTCCTACTTTTTCTCCGACAAGATTGCGTTGGCCATGTATCGCGCCCAGCCGGTAACCGGGGAGCAGCTTCCCCGCGTGTACTCCGTGGTGGAGCGCCTGGCGGCCAAGATCAATATTCCTGTTCCCAGGATCTTTGTGATCCCTTCGGATTCACCGAACGCTTTTGCGACCGGCCGCAATCCCAATCACGCATCCGTCGCTGTGACTGAGGGCATTCTCAAACTGCTGGACGATGAAGAACTCGAAGGCGTGCTGGCCCACGAACTGGGCCATGTTCGCAATCGCGACATCCTGACCAGTTCGATCGTGGCCACCATGGCAGGAGCCATCACCATGCTGGCGCGCTGGGCGGCCTGGGGTGCGATGTTCAGTGGCTACGGCGGCAGCGATGACCGCGATCGCCGCGGCGGCGGCCTGGGCGCGCTGCTAATGCTGATTCTGGCTCCGTTTGCCGCTATGCTGATCCAGTTGGCCATCTCGCGAACCCGCGAGTATGAGGCTGATGCCAGTGGCGCGCACTACACCGGCAATCCTTACGCACTGGCCCGGGCACTGCAGAAGCTGGATGCTTATTCCAAGCGCGTGCCGCTGGTGGCGTCGCCTTCGACCGCGCACCTGTTCATCGTGCAGCCGTTGCTGAGGATTAATTTTGGCAACCTGTTTTCCACCCACCCGCCGATCTACAAGCGGATCGAGCGCCTGACCGGCCGGCCGGAGATTTATCAGTAATCCATCCCGAGCGCAGTCGCTCCGCGGCTTCGGGAATGAAAGACCTGTTACTTTGGGCACTCTGATCCACAAAATCCCGGCATGAAAAACCGGGATTGCGTTCATAATGGGGAATGGCGTGCAAGGTCGCCGCGATCGGAAGTTGTTGGCTATACAATAAACGTCAACCGCATGGTTCCCACTCAGTTCCAGTCCTCCACGGCATCGCGCGCCTCGGCGATTGAGCAGTCTCTCCGCTCCATCATTCGCGGCAATGACGAAGTTGTGCGCCTGTCGCTGGTCGCAGTGCTGGCCCGCGGCCACCTGCTGATCGAGGGCGTACCCGGCGTCGGCAAGACCACCCTGGCCCATGCCCTGGCGCGGGCGCTGGACTGCGGCTTTCAGCGCATTCAGTTCACCAGCGACATGCTGCCATCCGACGTATTGGGCATCTCCGTATACTCGGCCGCGGAGCAGCAATTCGAATTCAAGCAGGGACCGGTCTTCACCAATGTCCTGCTGGCCGACGAGATCAACCGCACCACGCCGAAAACGCAGTCGGCGCTGCTGGAAGCCATGAACGAAGGCCAGGTCACCATGGACGGCCACTCGCATCCGCTGCCGCAGCCGTTTCTGGTGGTGGCCACCCAGAATCCGGTAGAACACCACGGCACCTACCCGCTGCCGGAGTCGCAGCTGGACCGTTTTCTGCTGCGCGTTCGCATGGGCTATCCGCAGGCGGCCAATGAGCGCGAGATCCTGCGCGCTGAGGCCGGAGCCGCGCGTTTGGACGACGTTCGCCCGGTAGCCAGCGGAGCCGACCTTTTGGCCATGCAGGACGAGGTAGCGCAGGTGAAGGTCGACGATTCACTGGTCGATTACGCGCTGGAAATCGTGAAGCGTACTCGAGAGTCTGAGATTCTCACGCTTGGGGTTTCGCCGCGCGGTTCCCTGATGATCTATCGCGCCGCCCAGGCCATGGCTTATCTCGATGGACGGAACTTCGCCACGCCTGCCGATTTCAAGACTCTGGCCATTCCCGTCTTCTCCCATCGCGTGGCCGTCAACGTCCGCTATTCGACAACGCTCAAAAAGTCTCACCAGGCGGAGACCATCATCCGCGACATTCTGGAGGCCGTGCCGGTTCCGGTCTAAGTCACCAGGCATTTATACTGCTCGGCCATGTGGATCTTGCGCGCGATAATGCTGCTGGCCCTGGTGATCTGGATCGGCGGCATCATTTTCTTTTCCTTTGTTACTGCCCCTGTCCTGTTCACGACTCTGCCGAGCACCAGGATGGCCGGCGACGTGGTCAGCGTGGTCCTTGGCCGGCTTCACGCCATCGGCCTGATCGCCGGGGTGGTGTTCCTGGTCTGCTCGATAGCCTACAACCGGATGCTATATGCGCAGCTGCGCCTGATAAGCGCAACCCATGTCCTGCTGGTCTTGATGCTGGTGATGACGGCGATCTCGCGGTTCAGTATAACCGCCCAGATGCGCGACCTGCGCAATTCACCGGGGGCGCTGGAAAGTTCAGCTGCGCGCGACCGGTTCAACTCCCTTCACGTCTGGTCAACGCGGCTGGAGGGCGGGACTCTGTTTCTGGGATTGGTTGCTGTAGTTATGACGGCGCGAAGGAATCCCGGTTCCTGATGCGTCTAGGCGGCGCGGCCGACTTCAGTCAGGGCCATTACCGCCAGCTCCAGGCGATCGCGCGCCCCGGTCTTGCTGAAGATGCTCTGTAGGTGGCGCTTGACGGTGTTCTCGCTGATACTGAGCGTCTGCCCGATATCCTTATTCTTGAGCCCGCGGGCAACGTAGTAGGCGATCTGGCGTTCGCGCTCGGAGAGCCGGGCCAGGGAGTCGCTGGCGCTGCGGGTTTCGGCGCTCATGGTGCTCAGGACGCGCTGGGCAAGTTCATCGGAAAATGCCAACTCGCCGTTGGCCACTGTGCGGATAGCGGAAAACAGTTTTTGCGGACCATCGGCCTTGAGTACAAGCCCACGGGCTCCCAAACGCACGGCCTGGGCGTAGTCCAACTCGTTTTCCGAACCCGTCAGCACCACGGCGGCGACGCGGCTGCCGGCATGATCCAGCGTCCGCAAGACTTCAAAGCCGTCGCCTTCGGGCATGAACAGGTCGAGCACCAGCACGTCGGGATGCCGGTCGCGGGTCAATTGCAGCGCCTCCTGGCCATTGGCGGCCAGGCCTTCCACGAGGAAGTCACCCTGGGTCGACAGAAGGGCTGCCAAGGATTCGCGCAGGACCGAGTGGTCATCCGCTATCACTACCCGGATGGCGCCGTTGAGTACATTTCTAACCATTTAACCTTTTCCTTAGATGCAATCGAAAGCCCAATGATTTGCCTTGGACTTTAGGGGCCCGCAAGTCTTTTCTTTCCATGGTATAGTCGGCTCGATCTCCCTTCGGGAAACCTCTGGGCTGGAGTTTTTTTCCTTGACCATCGATGAAGAACTTTCTTTGCTGGAAGACCAAATGCGCCGGCTCAAGGTGGAGTACGACATCTATTTCGGGGGAGGATCCAAGAAGCCGCCGGCGGAAATCGAGTGGAAGGTCAAGAACCTGCTGCGCAAGTACTCTGACAGCTCGAGGATGAGCTTCAGCCAGCGTTTTCGCTACAACACCGTCCAGCAGCGCTATGCCCTCTACAACTCCCTGTGGCAGCAGAAGCTGCAGATCAAAGAAGAGGGCTATCGGCGTCCTCAGGACGCCATTCTGGGAATCCAGGGGCTGCGCGACGAGCAGGCCCACCAGTCAGAGCTGGCGCGCAAGCATGAAGCCGTAGCCCGTCATGGAGGAGCGGTCAGCATTGCCTGCTCCGACGCCGACGCCGAACCGCACCAGGTAGAAGCCTTGTTCCGCGCCCTGGGCGAAGCCCGTCGCCACAGCGGCGAGAAGGGCTCCGCCGACCTTGATTCCTTCCGTAAGTTCGTCCGCCAGAAGACCTCGCAAATCCGCCAGCAGTACGGCTGCCAGGCCGTGGAGTACTCGGTGGAGATGAACGAGGGAAAAGTAAAGCTGAAAGCCAAGCCGAAGTCTTAGATCGCGGAATCGCGCGATCGCGCGGACTCGCCGCAATCGAAAAAACAAGGTCTGATAAGCGCTCTAGCCGAATGGGCGTTGCACCGGCACGATCGGCAGAGTTGTGACCACAATCAGCCTTCCGATCGCCCGGTCGCCGGATC
Source organism: Candidatus Angelobacter sp. (assembly GCA_035307585.1). Taxonomy (GTDB): domain Bacteria; phylum Acidobacteriota; class Terriglobia; order Terriglobales; family Acidobacteriaceae; genus Angelobacter. The sequence goes on along the minus strand of DATGHX010000061.1, from coordinate 257,400 downwards.
AACCCGATCACCGATGTTTCTGTTACCTTATTCCTTAACCCTTCCCAATCCCTGAGGAATCCATCGTGGCCAAAATTCAGCGTGCTGTTTTGAGCGTTACCGACAAGGCTGGAATTGTCGAATTTGCCCAGAAGCTCGAGAAAATGCAGGTCGAACTGATCTCTACCGGCGGCACCGCCAAGATGCTGCGCGAGGCCGGCGTGCGCGTGCGCGACATCTCTGACCTCACGGGCTTTCCAGAGATGATGGATGGACGGGTGAAGACGCTCCACCCGAAGGTCCACGGCGGCATTCTCCACGTGCGCTCGAATCCCGAGCACGTGGCGGCGGCGAAGAAGCACCAGATCCAGCCTATCGATATGGTCGTGGTCAACCTTTACGCATTCGAGAAGACAGCTTCCAAGCCGGGTGTGCATTTTGAAGAGATGATCGAGAACATCGATATTGGCGGGCCGTCGATGGTGCGCTCGGCAGCCAAGAATTTCGCCGACGTGGCCATCGTGACCTCACCCGATGACTACGCGGGCATTGCCGCGGAGATGGCGCAAGCCCACGGCGAGCTGAGCCTGGCTACGCGCTGGCGGCTGGCGCAAAGAGCCTTCGCGACGACCGCGGCCTATGACAGCGCCATCGCTCAGACGCTGGCGACCATCTCCCTCGATGGGGCAAAATTTCAGCTACCATCGCCTTCTTCTTCGGGCTTCCCGGAGAGAATGCGCTTTGCGCTCAACAAAGTAATGGACCTGCGTTACGGCGAGAATCCCCACCAGCGGGCGGCCATGTATTCTGACGGCTCGACCACCGGCGTGGCCAACGGACGGCAGTTGCAGGGCAAAGAGCTTTCCTACAACAACATTGTCGATCTGCAGGCAGCCTGGGACCTCGCTCAGGAATTCAACGAGACGGTCTGCGCCATCATCAAACACACCAATCCCTGCGGGACCGCTACCGGTCCCACCTTGCGTGACGCTTATTTGCGCGCCCTGGAAGCCGACCCGGTCTCCGCCTTCGGAGGAGTGATCGGGGTGAATCGAGTGATCGACGGCGCGACCGCCGAGGAGATGGGCAAGCTGTTCGTGGAGGCCATTGCCGCACCCGGTTTCGATCCTGCCGCCCGCGAGAAATTTGCCGGCAAAAAGAACCTGCGCCTGGTGGAGATCAAGGCCGGGAACCATCCCTGGGTGATGAAGCACGTTTCCGGCGGGATGCTGGTCCAGGACGCGGACGTTCGCTCCCTGACGGAAGCCGATCTGAAGGTCGCCACCCAGCGCAAGCCCACGCCGGAGGAGATGGGCTCACTTTTGTTTGCCTGGAAAGTCTGTAAGCACGTAAAGTCAAACGCCATCGTTTACGCGCGGGACGGGCAGAGCGTGGGAGTGGGCGCCGGCCAGATGTCGCGCGTGGATTCTTGCAAGATCGGCGCCATGAAAGCGATCTTACCTTTGCAGGGCACAGTGGCGGCTTCAGACGCGTTCTTCCCCTTCCCGGACGGGGTGGAGGAGATCGCGCGCGCCGGGGCTACGGCCATCATCCAGCCGGGCGGCTCGGTGCGCGATCCGGAGGTCATTGACGCCGCAAATCGCCTGGGTTTGGCCATGGTTATGACCGGCGTACGTCACTTCCGTCACTAAATTAAGAATTGTTATTGGGTGCCCAACGCCGCGGGAACAGGCTAAAATTGGAAGCGGTTAGAAAGCGCTCCCAGAAGGCGCTCCTCCGCATCCAAGTAGGAAGGTCCTTTTCGGTTCGCCCTTATGGATTTAACAAAAAACCGCACGTGTCTGCTCGTCATAACCCTGGCCTCTTTTTTGGCTGTCTCGGCTGTCGCCCAGCAAGATAAAGCAAAAGGAACCAACCCTGCCGCTGCGCCCCAGGCGCAGAGTCAGGAATCGCCCGTGCAGGGTCCGGCCATGCCCTTGCCCGCTCCGATCAAGCCTCCTGACCATGCGGCTTCGTATTACCACGCTTCCATGGCGCGGCTCTATGAAGAGATGGCATCGATGTACGGGCGCTCCGAATACGCGAACAAGGCCATTGATGAGTACCGGCAGGCGATTGTCGCCGATCCTTCTTCGGAGTACCTGAACGCGGCCCTGGCCGAACTTTACAGCCGCACCGGGCGGATTCGCGACGCCGTCATGGAAGCCCAGGAGATCCTGCAGCGCGATCCCAACAATCTCGAGGCTCACCGCCTGCTGGGGCGGATTTACCTGCGCTCGCTGGGCGATTCCCAGGGGCAGTCGTCGGAAATCCAGTCGCAGGAAGTGTTGAAGCTGGCCATAGAGCAGTATGAAGCGCTGGCTCGCCTGGAGCCCAAGAATGGCGACAACCATCTGATGCTCGGCGGCTTGTACGTAATCAACCGCGATCTGACTAAGGCCGAAGGCGAGCTTAAGATCGCTCTGCAGGCCGATCCCAATTCCGAAGAAGCCGTCACGCAGCTGGCCCGGATTTACAACGAGCAGAACAATCCCAAGCTGGCAATTGAAACGATCAATGCAGTTCCGGAAGCCGCGCGGACGAGCAAGATGTATGCCGCGCTGGGCGCTACCTACGAGCTGCAGAAGGATTACAAAAACGCGGTCAGCGCGTACCAGCGCGCCGTAACGCTGGACAAGGACAATCTGGATGCCATGCGCGGTCTGGCCCAGAATCTGGCCAACGACAACCAGATGGAAGCCGCGCTCAGCGCTTACAAGACGTTCTCGGCCGCCGATCCGCAGGACTGGCAGGCGCTGGTGGAGATGTCGCGAATCTACCGGCACATGGGCAAGTTCGACCAGGCGATCGACAGCCTGAAGCATGCGGAAGCTTCGGCGCCGGAGTCGCTGGAGATCGTGTACGAAGAATCCATTGTGCTGGAAGCACAGGGCAAGTTTGACGACGCGGCCGCGCTTCTGCAGAAGCTGATCAACCGCACCACCTCGCCCGACGGCAACTACAACGCCGGCGAGCGCCAGAACCGCGCTCTCTTCATGGAGCGTCTGGGCACCATTTATAAGGAGACCGGCCGCCCGCTGCTGGCACTCGAGAGCTTCAAGAAGATGACGGAACTGGGCGGCGATGAGGCCTCACGCGGATACCAGGAGATGGTGGACGCCTATCGCGATCAGAAGCAATGGGGCGATGCCACGAAAGTGGCCCAGGACGCGGTGCGGAAGCTTCCTGACGACAAAAGCCTGAGGATGACGCTGGCTCTGCAGCTGGCCGACGATAACAAGCCTGAAGACGCGATCAAGCTGGCCAAGTCCACGCTGAAGGGCGATAAGACCGACCGCGAGACCTACGTCACGCTGTCGCAGATCTACATGCGGTTGAAGCGCTGGAAAGACGCCGAAGAGGCGCTCAACGAGAGCGACAAGCTGGCCAGCCGTCCCGAGGAAAAGGCTTACGTCCAGTATTACCAGGGCATGTTCTACGAGCGGCAGAAGAAATACGACCAGGCGGAGCAGGCCTTCAAGCAGATTCTGGTGCAGGATCCCAACAATCCGCCCACGCTGAATTACCTGGGCTACATGCTGGCTGACCACAACATGCGCCTGGAAGAAGCTTTCAACATGATCAAGCACGCGGTGGAGCTCGATCCGCAGAACGGCGCGTATCTGGATTCGCTGGGCTGGGTGTATTTCAAGCTCGGCAAATACGACGAGGCGGAAGACAATCTGCGCCGCGCCGCAGAGAAGACTCCGTACGACGCTACCATCCAGGACCACCTGGGCGAGCTTTATGCCAAGACCGGCAAGCTGAAACTGGCCGCTACGCACTGGGAGCGCGCGCTGACCGAGTGGAACCGCTCGATTGCTGCCGACGTCGACCAGCAGGATGTTTCCCGGGTGCAGAAAAAGCTGGAATCGACCAAAGTCAAGCTGGCGCAGCAAAAACAGTAGGCCGACCGTTACCACCAGCCCTCCGACGAGTACAAACCTGATATGGACTTCACGGCCGACGCCGAGTTGGCCAGATTCGGGTTCGCCCTGGGCTGGCATGTGGCTTCGCAATCCGATCTTGCCGGATGGCAGCCCGGCGACGAGTTCGAAAAAAGCCCTGAAGAATTCGCAATCCAAGACCGGATTGTGAGGTTAGCAACGCGTTGCGGATAGGCGGGCAGCGATTGTTCCGCGCAGCGTCCCCAGCCGTGATTTTGGCGGCGGCAGTTCCGGCGATCATTTAGACTCTAGCCATGCTCGCTCCCTACGCGTTGCGCGCTGAAGACAGCCGGGGACGCCGATATCCGGAGCCGGCACATCCTTACCGCAGCGCCTTTCAGCGCGATCGCGACCGCGTGGTACACTCGCGGGCCTTCCGCAGGCTGGAAAACAAGACCCAGGTTTTCACCCGCCGCTATTCCGATCACTTCCGCAACCGGCTGACGCACACCATAGAGGTGGCGCAGATCTCGCGCACTATCGCCTCGGAGCTGGGATTGAATGAGGATCTGGTTGAAGCGCTGGCGCTGGTTCATGACGTTGGCCATCCTCCCTTCGGCCACGCCGGTGAGCGCACGCTGGATGCGGCCATGCGCCGACATGGCGACCGTTTCGACCATAACCTGCACGCTCTGCGCATCGTGGAGCAATTTGAGCAGCGATACGCCGATTTTCCCGGATTAAACCTGACCTTTGAGGTGCGGGAAGGGATCGTGAAGCACTCGGGATCCCGGGATCCGCGCGAGTTTCCCGAACTGGCAGAGTACATGCTCGAACTGCAGCCGCCGCTGGAGGCGCAGCTGATCGACATCACTGATGAGATCGCCTACAGCACCGCCGACCTGGACGATGGCGTGGAGGCCGAGATCCTGACGCGGGAGCAGATCGGGGAGGGCGTTCCCTTATTTGGCGAGCTTTACGCTGAAGTCGACCGCCTTTATCCCGAGGCCGCGGAGAAACTCAAGTTCAACGAAACCCTGAAGCGCGTGCTTGACCGGCTGGTGAGCGACCTGATCGCCAACAGCCGGAGAATGATTGCCGCAGCCGGAGTGCATTCCGCGCGAGAGGTTCGTCAACTGGGCCGGAGCCTTTTCGCCTTCAGCGAGCCGGTGCAGCAGGAGCACCGCGAACTGCGCGAGTTTCTCTTTCAAAGCCTCTACTTCTGCCCGGAGCTGCAGCCGGAAAAAGAACAGGCGGAGCAGGTGATCACAGATCTGTTTGAATTTTTCCTGAAATTTCCTGAAGAGCTTCCCGCCACTCATCAGGAAAAGACGCAGCACGACGCCGTTCACCGCGTGATCTGCGACTACCTGGCGGGAATGACTGACAACTACATCCTCGACCAGCACCGCCGGCTGTGTTCCCCGGCTGGCCACTCCGGCTAGGGGCCTGCAGGTTTGGGCCATATGTGCACCATTTTTCCTATCGCGTCAGCGGTTCCCCGAATTCCTGAACCCCGTCAGAGCTGACCGGTAACGGGTGGGGAAGGGCCAGAAAAGCCAGAATGATACGGGCTTTGCACGGTCCAGAAAAATTTACACAAGAAGTGCATTGACCTTTCGTGACACTTTTTTGTAAGTACCTGAAAATAAGGCATATAATCTTTGGTGAAGGGGTCGTCAGTTTGGCAATCCAAGTGTACTAGCAAGGTACGACTAAGCGTTCTTGGCGATCGAGAGTTTATCTTGCAGGACTTGCGACGCCCCGAATAGCCCCGGTTCGGAGGAATTCCCCAAATGAAGAAGTCATACATTTTGGCGCTTTCGCTGGCTGCAGCCCTGGCCCTTCCCGCCATGGCCCAGCAACAGCCTTCGTCGACCAATCCGTCAGATCAAAACAACCAGGCACAGCCGGCGCAGACCCAGGCGCAGCCTTCGCAGTCGGACCAGAGCACGCAGGCTCAGCCGTCGCAAAACGCGACGCAGCCTTCGCAGAACCCCGACCAGCAGGCAGCCGGAGCTTCCGGCAAAGATCCGTTGAAGTACGAGCGGCACGAAGGATTCTGGGGACACCTGAATCCCTTTGCCCGCAAAAAGTACGTCAATCGTCAGCTGGACCCGATTCGCGGCCGCGTGAACGAGCTCGACGAGCTCACGGCGAAGAACGCCAAGCAGATCGCCGACGTGGATTCGCGCGCGACCGAAGGCATCCGCAACGCCATGAGCAAGGCTAACGACGCCGATGCCCATGCCGTGGACGCGGGCAACCGCGCCGACCAGGCCAACCAGACCGCGCAGCAGGCCCACACCCGCATCGCCGGCGTGGAGCAGACGGTAAGCAAGCTGGATCAGTACGAACCGGTTACGCAGGCGGAAATCCGCTTCCGCTCCGGCCAGACCGTCCTGAGCAAGAACGCCAAAGAGGCGCTGGATGGAATCGCCTCATCTCTGAAGAGCCAGAAGGGCTACATCCTGGAAGTACAGGGGTTCTCGCCCGGCTCGGGCATCTCGGCGATCGAGAATTCGCGCGAGATGGCTCAGATGGTGGTCCGCTACCTGGTGCTCAATCATGAGATTCCGGTCTACCGCATCTACACGGTGGGCATGGGCAATGCGCCGCTTCCCACTGCGGACGGCAAACTGCACCGCGCTCGTGGTGGCCGCGTGGAAGTTGACCTGATGAAGAACAGCCTGGGAACCATGGCCGCATCGGCTCCCACTGCCTCCAACCAATCTCCCTCGCAGTCGACGAATGGCGCGTCCAGCGAAAAGCCGGCAGCGCCGCCTCGCTAGATCGCATCACGAATCTCCTCTTTAGCAGCCTCCTGCCTTCGGGCAGGAGGCTTTTTTCTTGTCCCAATCACCTGGTGCCAAGCCCTTTGAATGAAGGGGGCGCTCCAGCGCCCGCGCATGGGAGGAGAGCAAGGGAAGCAGCGAAACGCAAGAAGGTGACTTCAGTCGCCGATCCTGACCAACGCGAACTGCTGCTTCTTCATCCAAGCAAGAGTTAAGGTCATGCAGCGGCTACGCGATTTCACGGGTATTGCTCTGTTTCTCCTCGCTCTCTGCGGGTGCGCGCGGCCCAGCCCGCGCGAGACGCTGGTTAAGGTCCCGGCGCCGCGGGGCGGCCCCATGCTGCTGGCGGTTTACCAGCCGTGGTTCGGCAACGGTCAACACCTCGATGTCGGATACTCCTGCCACGATCCGGCGGTTTTGCGCCGTCAGATCGCGAGCGCCAAGGGGCTGAACATCGGCGGCTTTGTGGTGAACTGGTACGGTCCGCGCAAAGAGTTTGAAGACAAGTCTCTGGCATTGCTGGAGCAGGCGGCCGCGGAAAATGATTTCAACGTCGCGGTGCAGTATGACGAAGCCGTCGACCATCCCGGGTACGCCACCGACGCCGTGCTCGTCGACCTGCAGTATTTGTATGACCGCTACATCAGTCCCAATAGCGGGGCGGCGCGCTCGGCGTATCTGCGTTACCAGGGACGCCCGGTCATCTTCATCTTTCCCAAGGACGCTTCCACGGACTGGAACCGCGTGCGCCGGCTGACACAGTCATGGCCCGACCCGCCGCTGCTCATCTACAAGGACCAGAGCGCGAAGTACCCTAATGCCTTTGACGGATATTACGCCTGGGTGCAGCCGGGCAAAGCGGGCTGGGCCCGCGACGGAAGCCACGACGGAGAAGATTACCTGGAAGCCTTCTACAAGAACATGAACGAGCAGCATCCCGACAAACTGGCGGTAGGGGCAGTGTGGCCGGGATTCGACGATACCCGCGCGTCCTGGAGCCTGAACCGCCACATGGCCTATCGCTGCGGTAAGACATTCGAAGACACCCTGCGTGTCTTTCGCCATTTTTATGGGAACGATCATCCCTCACCCTACCTGCTGATCGTGACCTGGAACGACTACGAAGAAGGGACCGATATCGAACGCAGCATCGGGCACTGTGCGAACGGCGCCGATAGCGCGCACACAGGTGGTAATTAATGGGTCATGTACAATCTATCTTTCCTCGGAGCTCTATGCGCTTACTGGTCACCGGCGGGGCCGGGTTCGTTGGATCGCATCTCTGCGATGCTTTGCTGGGTGAAGGCCACCACGTGGTATGCGTTGACAACCTGGTTACCGGTCGCGCGCACAATCTTATTCACCTGAAGAATGAGCCCCGGTTTGAGTTTGTCCAGCAGGATGTAAACCAGCCCTTTGATCCCGGCCGCGTGGACTACGTATTCCATTTTGCCTCGCCCGCCAGCCCCGTGGATTACATGGAACACGGCATTGCCACGCTGAAAGTCGGCTCCCTGGGGACGTTTCATGCGCTGGACCTGGCGCGAAAATACAGCGCGCGGTTCATGCTGGCTTCCACTTCGGAATGCTACGGCGATCCCCTGGAACACCCGCAGAAAGAAACTTACTGGGGCAATGTGAACCCCATCGGCCCGCGCTCGGTGTACGACGAAGCCAAGCGCTTTGCCGAGGCGGCCACCATGGCTTACATGCGGTATCACCAGGTGAACACCCGCATTCTGCGCATCTTCAATACCTATGGCCCGCGGCTGCAGTTGAACGACGGCCGGGTGATCTCCAACTTCATGAAGCAGGCTCTGCGCGGCGAACCGCTGACCGTGTACGGCGACGGCAAGCAGACACGCAGCTTCTGCTATGTCAGCGACGAGATCGCCGGCATTGTGCGCCTGGCATGGTCGGAGATTCACGATCCGGTGAACATCGGCAATCCCGATGAGTTCACGGTGCTGGAGTGCGCGAAACTGGTGCTCAAGGTTACAGGTTCAAAGAGCAAGATCGAGCACCGCCCGCTGCCGGACGACGATCCCAGGCAGCGCCGGCCCGACATCACCCGGGCCAGACAGACGCTGGGCTGGGAGCCGAAAATCGATCTCGAGACCGGTCTGAAGCTTTCCCTCGATTACTTTCGCGAAGCCGTGACGCGGGAAGGCAGGAACTCTTCCGGTGAACCGGTTGGGGTCTCCAGTTCCGCGCGATAGCGGTAGTGTAAGGCTCCTGCCGCTTTTGTTTCGCCTCCGCAGCCGTTTAAGGTGTTTCCCTGCTAACTAAAAGCCTAGTAACTATCTGGTTCACATTCGGGACACCCAGGCGTAGAATACATGAAGAGCAAGATGCGCCCTAAGGTTTACCGCCGCGTAAGCAAGGGTGGAATCTGCACACCATCTAAACCCCTAGGAATGTCCGTGACCGCCGTACCGCCTTTTAAGGGATCTTCGCGAGAATTGATCGTTGAAGTCGCCCGGGCCCTAGAGCCTTACTTTCCCGATATCACGAATAACTGGCGAGAAAAGCTGGTCAACGAGTTCGGCTTTGACGGACGTACCCTGGCTGCCCTGGAACGCCTTACCCTGGCTGCCGGATGTTCCTATTTCTGCCACGACGATTTCCCCGGGTTCCAGGAGAACCTGCAGTACTTCTCCACCCGGCTGGCCAAGCTGCAAGTGGATACGCGAGCCGTGGCGCGATCGCTGGAGCTCTACCAGCTTTCCTGCGATCCGTACGTTTCCGGCCTGTTTCCCGAACGTGAGGCCGAAGCCAAAGCGGCGCTGGAAATGCTCTCTTCGGTCTCATTCGTGATCATCTCCGGCGCTTACTTCGACGCCAAGACCCTAGAATCGCAGGCTCTGCTCTCCACACTGGACGCTGAACTTTCCGCCGGCGACCTGGGCGTACTGCTGCAGCGCGTGCTGGAGATCACCACGCGCACCTTCCAGGCCTCCATGGGCGTTCTGCTGTTGCGCGAGTCAGACTCCGAATCGCTCAAGGTGGAAGCCTCCGCCGGCATGCGTTTGGAGCTGCCCGAAGATTTCCGGATCGCGCCGGGCTGGGGCTTCACCGGCCGCATCGCCCAGACGGGCGAAGCGGGAATGATCCTGGATACCAGCCCCGAGACCGATGGCCTGACACCGCTGCTGCGTCCGCACGCGAAATCGTTGTGGGGCGTGCCGCTCAAAGCTAACGGAGAGACCATCGGCGTCCTGGTCATCGGCTTCCAGAAGCCTTATGAATGGCTGCCGACGGAGCGCGAACTGATGCGCGCCATCGGGGACCGCACCGCGCTGGCCATTGAGCGTGCGCGAATGACCGATGCGCTGCGCGAGCGCGAGCAGAAGATCGCCGACCTCTCGGCTCACCTGTTGCGCGTGCAGGAAGAGGAACGCAAGCGCATCAGCCGCGAGCTGCACGACGAAACCGGCCAGGCGCTGATGGTGATCCGTCTCTATTTGGGGATGATGGAATCGGGCGCGATGCCGCGCAACGTGCGGGGAAAGATTCGCGAGACCGTAGAAGTTGTGGACAGAACGATCGAAGGTATCCGAAGAATTATTGGCAAGCTATCACCGCTGGTGCTACAAGAACTGGGACTGGTGGCGGCGATTCGCAAAGAAGCCAAGCATCTGACCAAGACCACGGGCGTGAAGACCCGGGTGCTGATCGCCGAGGACGTGGGCCGACTGACGCCAGGAGCGGAGCAGGCGATTTACCGCGTGGTGCAGGAAGCCCTGCACAACGTGGCCAAGCATGCCCAGGCGCACAACGCCACGGTGCAGGTGGCGCGCGAAGACGACTTGGTGCGCGTGATCGTGGAAGACGATGGCATCGGGATTCAGGGCCGTTCCAACTCGCGCGGGCAGTCGTTTGGGCTGACCGGCATCAAGGAGCGGATTGCCATGCTGGGCGGGGCCTCGCGCGTGGTCTCGGGCAAAGGAAAAGGAACGCGCGTTGAAATCAGCGTGCCCGCGGGCGAGCCGTCAGAGCCCGCAGCACGTCCGGCAGCGCGAGCTGCAGCGCAAGCCGTGGCGCGGCCGAATTAACAAGTCATGAATTGAGAGGACTCCTCCATGCCGAAGATTAAATGTTTACTCGTCGATGATCACACGCTGTTTCGCCAGGGCGTACGCCGGCTGCTCGAAACCGAGAGCGATTTCGAGGTGGTGGGCGAAGCTTCCGACGGCGGCGATGCCGCGGAAAAAGCCCGCGAGCTGCGGCCCGACATCGTGCTGATGGATATCGGCATGCCGGGACTGTCGTCATTCGAGTCCGCGCGGCAGATCAAGAAGAACCGTCCCGAAACCAAGATCTTGTTCCTCACCATGTATGAAGACGAGGATTACCTGGTGCAATGCCTGGAAGTCGGCGCCTCAGGCTACGTCCTGAAAGATACGCCGGCGCCGCAGCTGCTGACCGCGGTGCGCGACGTCTTCAAAGGCGGCAAATATCTGAGTTCGCAAGTGCTGGGCAAGCTGGTGGAAGATTTCCGCTCGCGCGTACGCGATACGCGCATGCGCCCGCGCATCTCCACGCTTACCCCGCGCGAACGCGAGATCCTGAAGCTGCTGGCTGAAGGCAATTCGGTGAAGGAAATTGCCGTGATCCTGGGCCTGAGTGTAAAAACCGTGGAAGCCCACAAATTCAACCTGATGCGCAAGCTGGATATTCACAACAAAGCGCAGCTGGTCACGTACGCGATCCAGAAGAAGATCATCAAAATTCCCGTCAACCAGTAGTTCCCTCCCCAGAAGAAGCAAGGGCGCCGCAAGGCGCCCTTTGCGTTTTTCGACGAGCCTGAAGCCGCTGTCACTGCTTGGGCGAATCCGACGGTACTTCGTGGACTCCGGGCAGAATGCGGGTGGTGGCAGAGAACCTCTTGTAATTGGTGAACTCGTCTTCCTGTTCCACGGCCAGGTTCTTGAACAGCGCCAGGCGAGCACTGCCGTTGACGTAGATGCGATGGAACAGCCAGACTTCGTCATTGAGATGCACCTGGTCCAAGCTGAAATGGGCACCTTTATGAATGCGGAAAAGGAACAGGCCGAAGGAAATGGTATCAATGGACTCGGCCTCAACCTTCACCCAGTTGTAGTCCTTCTTCTCGATCCAGATGCGGCCCTTGATTTTTGACAGCATGTCGGCATGAGGCTGCGTGGGGCGAAAGTCTTTGCGGGGTGCGGCATCGATGACCCATGCATCGGTGCCGTTGACGGTCTCGGAGCCGACCAGAGTGAAATCGTAGGCGTTGACCATATCGCGAAGGAAGAGGCGCTCTTCTTCGTGTTCCTTCTTCTCTTTGCTGAGGCGGCGGTCGCGCTCCTCTTCGCTCTGATTGCGCAACTTGGCGAGAAATTTTTCTAGCTTCTCGTCCTCTTTCTTCTGATCGGCCTCATTGAGCGGCTGGTCATCCTTCTGGATAAGGCGCGAATACAACTCGCCATAGTAGAAGTTCACGTCATAGGTCCTGGTCTTGGTCGACCTGGCCTGACCATGCCTGTCCAGATCTTTTTCGACCTCGTGCTGGCGGCAGGTGTAGCTGCGAGCCAGTTCCCAGTTGTGATGATCCACTTCAACCGAGCGGCGCACGATCTCGCGGGGATCGGTGGGAGACGCGGTTGAAGCAGCGGCCTCCGGGCCGGAAGCTGGAGCGCGGGACGCGGGCGCAGAAGAGGCAGGCTGCTGCGCTGGGCTTGCCGTCGCGAAAAGAATAACGATTGCCAGGGACGAGCGAACGGAATTCAGCATGCGTTCCATGGGTTCTCGCGAGCTTCATTATTATGACGCACGGTGAGGGGCAAAGTTTTCAAATGTCTGCAGATTTTTCCACTCGGCATTGAAGGCAAGGCAAAAGATTTCACCTGCATCAAGGCTCCTATCCTGCGTTCTATGTTCCAGTACCTCTGGGGGATGGTATGTCACGCTGCCTCATCCTGCCGTTCACCGCCTGTCTTGCGTCTTCACTGACCTGGGTGAATGCGTCACAGCCCGAGTCATTTAGCATCGCCGGTTCTTGCCGGTCTTGATCCAACAGACTCAGCAAAAAACGCAGGAGCTTCCGTCTCCTGCGGACAGACAGGACGAATCGCATTACGTCAAAGTTGAACAGCTCGCTCTCACTGGGCAGGCCGGAGTCCCGGAGGAAGACCTGAAAGCTATCATCACCTTCGCGGCCCGACTGCCTTACTACAGGACGCGCTGGAAGGACGAGCTGCGCGATATTCGCAGGGAGTGGCAGCATCGCGGTTACTTTCGCGTGACCCTTGACGATGGCAAGTTCGCCGAACCCGCGGTGGCGGGAACCGACAAAGGCGTCTCCGCCAGCTTCGTCATCACAGCGGGGCTGCTCTACCGGCTGAAGGCCATTGAGTTTCGGATTAACTCGCAGTTTTCTTCAAGCGAGCTGCGAGCGCTCTTCCCGATGCATGACGGAGATGTCTTTGATGCGGTCTGCTCGGAGAGGGCGTTGCCAAGCTGGGCAGCGCTTACCGAGGGCGAGGGTTCCTTAAATTCTCGAGTATTTCGATGTTCGAAATTGACGACAAGGCGGCGAACATCAAAGTGACGGTGGAAGTCGACGAGGGAAAACCGCTCGCAGGACTCAAGCCCGCGACATCACTGAGCGCATCCACTGTGCTGCCCCGGATCAAATGATAAAGCGTGCAGCATATCCATCGACTTCATAGGCATGCTGCACGATTGTATCGTACACAGAACGTTAAGCTGCGCTCGCCTGCGCCGCAACTTACGAGGCTTTGGCGATCTTTACCGCTTCGCGCTGCCGCGACGCCGATGGCGGAAGAGCGAATGGCTCAAACTTCTTCGTCGAAGCCGCTTGCAGTTTCGTTATCTCGGCGCCCACATCGCGCAGTTCCCTTAAGCCCGAGACAATTTGCCGGAAGGCGCTTTTAGCCCGCTTGGCGATTTCCGGTCCCCAGGGATCAACCGGCACGGGACCATGGGGAGTGAGGGCCCACAAAGGACCGTCGGCCAGGCTGCCGATAAGGAAGTTGACCATGGCTTCAGTGATGGGCGCCCACAGGCGAAAGGGCTGCACGTTGACGGCAACCGCATCGGAAGCGATCCCGTTGGCGATCACGCGAAGGTTGTACGTTCCTGTCGCCAGAGCGCAGGGAACGGTGAAGTGGGTCGTCTGTGTGGAAACACCGGTGGCTACTCCCATGGTGCTGTGGTCGGCGGTGCGGCAGTACCAGACCTGTCCGCCTTTTTCCAGGCGCACGATGGGATAGTTGGTGGCATTGGAGCAGTCGTCGCCGTAGCTGCAAGCCTGAGAGAGACCGTTGAGCTGGCGCCCACTCAAGACATAGGTGCCGCAAACCCGCACGGTGGCCGGAACGTTGGTGATTTCCGGTTTCCAGGCAGGGTCGGCGGCGCCATCCGGCGTATAGACCTGGATGTCGCTGCCTCCGTTGGCGTACAGGACCTGTCCGGTCGGCAGCAACAGCATGCGCGCGACGTAAGTCACCTCTCCATTGGTTGGAGGATCGGGAACCGCGTTGAGGTTCACTCCATCGAACTCGAAGAAATGAGTTGGGCTGGCCCAGCCTCCGGCGTCGGGTCCCGCGACGCACAGAGCGCGACCGTTGGGAAGAAGAATCGCCGGCGCATCAGGGGACTTATAGCTGTTAGGGAAGGTGGGCCCCATGGTCCAGCTACCCTGCATATTGGCGACCGGCGGAGGCGTGTAGAGAGCCGTTCTTCCGTTGCCTCCTACATAGAAGGCCCTGCCATCGGGCAGGAGAAGAGCTGGTCCAATCTCGTTGAGGCTTTCGAGGATGATGTCGGAAGGCGTGGAGCCGGCCGTCACCCAGTTGTTCGCTGCGGCCACATACTTTTCTGCATGCGGCGAGTTGTAGCATTCCACGGTCAGCACGGTTTCGTCGGGCAGCAGAGTCCAGGTCTCTTCTGAAGCCGTTGAGGCCTTGGAAGCCGACGCCGTCCATGAGTTGGTGCTGGGATTGTAGATTGCCGTCTGAGTGTTGTCGATCGATCCCACCAGGATGTTTCCATTGGGCAGGACGCAGCATGGGGCGTCGCCGATATTCGCCCAGCCTGCGGGCGGAGCGATGGATGTCCAGTTGTTGGCGATGGGATCGTAGATTTCGGCAGTGTCCAGGTCGGCACGCGCGTTGTTGTTGTATTCGCCTCCGGCGACAAAGACGCGCCCGTCCATCAATACTGCCGATGCGTAGTACAAAGGCGCGTTGGGAGCGTCGGCCAGACGCAGCCAGGTGCCATTCACGTAACTGCCGTTTGCGTCGGGCGTGAGCTTCCACCAGTTGGTGCTGGACGCGGCCTGCACCATGACGGTTCCATCCGTCAGCAACAACATGGTGCTGGCCCCAAATTGTGGTTGGTTGTTCAAAGGTTGCCATGTTCCGGCCATATGCGATTACTCCTGTTTGCAGATTCAGGTTGGAGCGCCTTGAGTGAAATCCGAGCGAAGAACAGCTGCCAGCAAAAACTCCGGCTCTTAGAATCAGGGTCTCGATTGCCAGCACCGGGAGGTGTTTGAGGATCAGGCACTGAATCTCTCACCTGAAACTTGACCCGCCTGAGAAACTACACGGCGAATTGTCTTAGCCCAGCGCATGCCACTGCATGCTTCTGGAACTCTTGGGGTTCCCCCCTCGATGAGTGGTGACAAGACGGCTGAGAACATTTCAATGACGTGAATAAAATTCGAAGAGAGCTGCCTGGATTCGAGCCACCACAGCGGCGTGTAAGAAGGCCTTCAGGAACTCGGGTTCGAGCCGCCTAACTCCCGGCGCGAGCGGATTGCCTCCAGGATGTTGCCGCGCGAGATCATTCCCTCCACCTGATGATCGGAAACCACCGGCAGCTGGTTCAGGTCTTCCCTGCTCATCACCTCAAGCGCTTCCAGCACTCCGGTTTCGGGCGTGACCGCATGCAGCTTCTCCAGCGGCTTCATGATCTGCTGCACCGGCGTCGACCCCCACTGGCTGCGGTCGAGCGAGCGGACTTCGTGGGGCGTGATCATTCCCGCGATCCTGTCCTGCACATTCACCAGGAAGCAACGGCGTCCGGTGCGCAGCACGAACTCGTCTACGAACTCCTGCACGCTGATGTATCCGGGAACTTGCGCGCAGTCGCGCGACATGAGATCGCGCGCGCGAATTCCCGCCAGCGTGTGTTTCAACTCCACCTCCAGGTAATTCGCGCCGGCTGCCTGCAGCAGGAACCAGCCGATGAAAGCGATCCACAGCCCGCCGACACCGGCGCCGCGGAAGAACTCGTAGATTCCGGCTCCAATAAAGAGCACAGCCATGGCCTGGCCGACGCGGGCCGATATTTTCGTTGCCCGCTCCATGTTGCCGGTGATCCCCCACACGATGGCGCGCAGCACACGCCCACCGTCCAGAGGAAATCCCGGCAGCATGTTGAATCCCGCCAGCATCAGGTTGATGGTGCCCAGCCAGAACAGAATGGCAATGACCGCCGACGATCGCGTGCCGCCCAACGCCGAGGCGGCCAGCAACATCGCGCCTCCGATCACCGCGCTGGTCAACGGGCCCACAATGGCGATCAGAAATTCGCTCTTGGCGTTCGGCGACTCTTTTTCGATCACCGAAACTCCGCCCAGCGCGAACAGCGTGATCTCGCGCACCGGCAGCTTGTACGCGCGCGCCACCAGCGAATGCGAAAGCTCGTGCGCCAGCAGGCAGAGAAAGAACAGGACCGCCGTGAGTATGGCTGCAGCCCAGACCAATTCCGGCGACCAATCGTGATTGTTGACGCGAAACTGATCCGCCAGCGAAAACGCGATCAGGAAGGCAATGATGAACCAGCTGTAGTGGATCCCGATCTCGATCCCAAAGACGCGCCCGAGCTTGATGTGCGACCGCATGCTGTTTTCCCGGCGGACCTGCCCTTATTATAGTAACGAAATTCTCCCGCCGCTGGTTGCGCCTGATTTGCGCATCGCCTTCGCCTGTGCCAAACTCAGCAGCGAGATGACACCTCCCGCGAAGCCGCAGCCGGCGCAGGCCAGCATCGGTAAATCGGCTTTTCTGGTGGCCGCGGGAATCTTTCTCAGCCGCATCTTCGGTCTCATCAACAACCGCGTTTTCGGATACTACTTCGGTATCTCTCCGCCCGCCGACGCCTTTCGCGCTGCGCTGCGCATCCCCAACATCCTGCAGAATCTCTTCGGCGAAGGTGCGCTCTCGGCGTCGTTCATTCCCGTCTACGCGCGGCTGCTCGCCGAAGGCAAGAAAGAAGACGCGGGACGCGTCGCTGGAGCCATCTTTTCTCTGCTCGCTCTCGTGACTTCGATCCTGGTGCTGCTCGGCGTGCTCGCCGCGCCCTGGCTGATCGACCTCATCGCTCCCGGCTTTCACGATCCTCTGCGCCGCAACCTTACCATCCGCCTGGTGCGCATCTTCTTTCCCGGCGTCGGGCTGCTGGTGCTCTCGGCCTGGTGTTTGGGGATTCTCAACAGCCATCGCAAATTTTTTCTGTCTTACGTTTCGCCGGTGATCTGGAACGCCACCATCATCGCCGCGCTGGTCATCTACGGCCGCCGCTCCGAGCTGCCGGATCTCGCGGCCAAAGCCGCCTGGGGAGCGGTGATCGGATCGGGATTGCAATTCCTCGCTCAGCTTCCCATCGTGCTGCGCCTCGCGCCGTCTCTGAAGCTTTCTCTGCTGGCGATCGGCCAGAACGTGCGCATCGTGCTGCGCAATTTCTTCCCGACCTTCATGGGCCGCGGCGTCAACCAGCTCAGCGCCTACGTCGACACCTTCCTCGCCAGCTTCCTTCCCGCCAGCGCCGTGGCCGCGCTCTTCAACTCCCAGACGCTCTCCCTGCTTCCGGTAAGCCTTTTCGGCATGTCGGTCTCCGCCGCCGAGCTTCCGGCCATGTCCAGCGAGTTGGGCAATGAAGAGGAGGTCGCCGCGACCCTGCGCCGCCGCATCGCCGACAGCACGCGACGTATCGGCTTCTTCGTAGTGCCTTCGGCCGTGGCCTTTCTCGCCCTCGGCGACGTCGTAGCCGGAGCCATCTATCAAACCGGCGCTTTCTCCCGCGCCAACACGGTTTACGTCTGGCAGATTCTTGCCGGTTCGGCCGTGGGGCTGGTGGCTTCCACCGTGGGGCGTCTCTATTCCTCGGCTTACTACGCTTTGCGCGACACGCGCACGCCGCTGCGCTTTGCCGTGGTTCGCGTCATCCTGACGACCGGCCTCGGCTACCTCTGCGCTCTGCCCTTGCCGCGATGGCTGGGCGTCGATCCCAGTTGGGGCGCTGCCGGACTCACCGCATCGGCGGGCTTTTCCGCCTGGGTGGAATTCACTCTGCTTCGCCGCGCCATGAACCGGCGCATCGGCCGCAGCGAATTTCCCGTTGCTTACTTCGTCAAACTCTGGGCTTCGGCGATCATCGCTGCCGCGGCAGGTTGGGGACTGCGTTGGCTGGCGCATCCGCAGCATCCAGTCGTCACCGGAATCCTGGTTCTTATTCCTTACGGGCTGGTCTACCTGGGATTGACCGCGCTGCTGGGAGTCGATGAGACGGCCGCGCTCTTCCGCCGCTTCACGCGGCGTTTCACGCAGGCATAGAGCTTTCATGTGATCAGAGGCCGATCCGGCGAGCGCCGTTTCTCTTACCGCGTGACCACGCGCATGTTGTTCCAGTCGTACTCGAACTTTTTCCCGCACTCCAGGCAGACCACGTAATGCTGCGCCGCGGTCTGCGCCACAGGACGGTCCCAGTCGGCATTGACCGAACGGTTCGTGGAAGCGTTCGCACTCGCAAATGGCTGGGAGATCTTTCTATGAGCGCACTTGATTGAGAGCAGTTGCAGAAGCTTATTGACCATCAGGAAACCCAGATTTCGGAAATCCGAAAGGGCGCTCCCGCGGGAACGCCCCTTCGTCGAGTGAGAGAAGATTAACGCTTACCAGAAACATCGGCCATCCCCGGCCAAAGCTTTAGGCAGTCGCGGAAACCTTCAGCGTAGGCTCGGCCGAAACCGACTCGGTCTTGGCCACGCCGTTCATATCTTTCAAGCCGGCCTTGCGAATATCGATGCCGCCCTTGAAGTACGCGCCATCTTCAATGCTGATGCGCTGGCAGATCACGTCTCCGGTCAGCGAACCTTCATTACGGATGTCCACGCGATCGGTGGCGGTCAGGTTGCCCTTCACTTTGCCCAGGATCACTACTTCCTTGGCACTGATGTTGGCCTGCACCTGCCCGTTGCGGCCTACGGTCACCCGGTGGCCGGCAAGGTTAATGGCGCCTTCCACCCGCCCGTCGATGTACAGCGCTTCCGAGCCGGTGACTTCACCTTTGATTACCAGTGACTTGCCGATGCTGGCCTGTTCCTGGGTGCTGAGTGTGGCATTGCGCGGCGCGGCCGCCGGCGTGGGCTCCATAGACGGGGTGCTGCTAGTGCTCATAGTTGTTTTCTCCGGTTCCGGCAGGGCCGGTTTCGGGCTTGGATTCGGACTCGACGGCGTAGCTTTCCACATTGCGATGCTTCCTTTCGGGTATCATTGATACAGCATGCGGCCTGGCTATTCGCCGTCTGCTGATTGGAAATTTCAAAAAAATTTCTGGGACCGTCCTAAAGCCTGCCGCACGTATATGACCAAAGTTCCTGTCGACCTGCCGCCGAAGCAAAGTTGCTGAATTCGCGCTGCTTTCGCGGCCCTGTCCAAGTCATCCAACGATTGCGCGGGCTATCAAACGCGTGTAATTATTCCCGCGCTGTGTTCATTCTTATATCCGCCAACTCGCCTAATAGAAATCATAATCGCTCTTAGACTAGGGTTACGGTGAAAGGACCATTGACTCACTCCTTGATAACTGAAAAGGAACTCCTCCACTACATCTCGAAACAGCCCCGGCACGTGGCCGGATTCAAACAGATCTTGCACGATCTGTCCCTCAAAGGCCGCCAGCGCCGCGATATCGAAGAGCTGCTCCGCGACCTTACCCGGCGCCGCAAGCTGGTAGCTATCGGCAAGGAGCGCTGGAGCCTCCCCACCGCCGCCTCCAGCCAGGATCTCGTGGTCGGAACCCTGCGCATGCATCGCGACGGCTACGGCTTCGTCACTCCCGAGGCCGGCTCGCTTCCTCCCCGCGCCCTGGGGCCCGGAGGGAAGTCCAAACTGGTCGGCGACATCTTTATTCCTCCTCCCGCCATCGGCAACGCCATGCACGGAGACCAGGTTCTGGTCGAACTCGGGCCTATCCATCCTGACGGTCGCGCCGAAGGCCGCATCCTCCGCGTCAATGAGCGCCAGCACCAAACCGTGGTCGGCAAATTCCACTACGGCAGCCGCCATAACTACGTCACCCCTATCGACGACAAGCTGACGGTTGAGATCGTCATTCCTCCCGGCATGGAACAGCCCGCCGCCGATGAGACCGAAAGCGGTGACGAGTCGCCTTCCTCAACCCGGTCCGCTTCGTCCCCTTCGCATCGCGCTCCTACTCCCAAGCGCCCGCGCCGCCAGAGCCCGCACCGCGTGCTCGGTGAAGAAGCCCGGCGCCGCCCCGCCGCCGACGATCTTGAGGGCATGGTGGTCGAGGTCGAGATGGTTCAGTTCCCTTCCGCCACTCAGCAGCCGCGCGGCCGCGTGCTTGAGGTCCTGGGCCGCGAAGACGATTTCGGCGTTGATGTCGAAATCATCATCCGCAAGCACCACATCCGTCATACGTTCCCGCCCGCTGTGCTGGAGGAAGCCCAGCAGATCAGCCCGGTGATTCCCCACAGCGAGATCAACCGTCGCCGCGACTACCGCTCGCTGCCCATCGTCACCATTGACGGTGAGACCGCCCGCGACTTCGATGACGCCGTGCTGGTCACGCGCCTGCCCGGCGGCAACTACGAGCTGCAGGTCCATATCGCCGACGTGGCCCATTACGTCGAAGACGGTTCCGATATCGACGTCGAGGCCCGCCGCCGCGGCACCTCCGTCTACTTCCCCGACCGCGCCGTGCCCATGCTGCCCCTCGAGCTCTCCACCGATCTCTGCAGCCTTCGCCCCGAGGTCGAACGCCTGGTGCTCTCCTGCGTTATGGAGATCACGCCCCAGGGCGAGATCGTGGGCTACGAACTGGCGGAGGGCATCATCCGCTCCGCCGCCCGCATGACCTACACTCAGGTCAATGCCATCATCGAGGGCGACGCCGCCCTGCGCAACAAATACGGCGCGCTCGCCGCCGGCTTTGACCTCATGTACGAGCTGGCCCAGATCCTCAACCGCAAGCGCGCCAAGCGCGGCTCCATCGACTTCGACCTGCCCGAGCCGGTCATCGAGTTCGACGACTTTGGACTGATGAAGAGCATCTCCCCCTCGGAGCGCAACTGGGCCCACCGCCTGATCGAAGAGTTCATGCTCTCCGCCAACGAAACCGTCGCCGGCCATCTCGAGCAGCACGTCGCCAGTATCTACCGCATCCACGAAAAGCCCGACCCCAAGCGCATCTACGACTTCGAAACCATCGCTGCCGGCTTCGGCTATTCTCTCGGCGTAGGCCCGCTGCCGGTCAAGCGCATGCAGGTGCGAGGCGACAGCCGTTACTCCGGCGGTCGCCAATCCGGACACTCCGGCGGGCGCAGCTCTCAGATGATCGAACTGCCGGAAGAAGTTCACGTCACCCCGCGCATGTACCAGAAGCTGGTGCAGAAGATCACCGGCAAGCCCGAAGAGCGCATTCTCTCGTTCCTCATGTTGCGCTCCCTCAAGCAGGCTCGTTATTCCGAGATCAACCAGGGCCACTTCGCCCTGGCCGCGCCCGTCTATACCCACTTCACCTCGCCCATCCGCCGCTATCCCGACCTGATCGTCCACCGCATCCTTAAAGATGTGCTGCGCTCCGGCGATTCCCGCGTGTTGCAAACGCCCGAGCACCGCCTGTCCCCGTGGTCGGAAGCCGGCGAGCATCGCAGCTCACCCGCAACAAAGCCCGGCGCCAAGAGCCGCCAGCAGGCTTCTCCGCAGCACGAACGCCGGCAACCCGAACATCAACGCCAGGCCCGCGGCGGCCCCATCCCCGAGTCCACTCTCCACGACATTGCCGAGTCCTCCAGCCAGACCGAGCGCGCCGCCGACGAGGCCGAACGCGAGCTCTTGGAGTGGAAGAAGCTCAAGTTTATGGAAGACCGCCTGGGCGAGACCTTCGCCGGCCTCATCGTCAGCGTCACCAAGTTCGGCTTCTTCGTCGAACTCACCGACATGTTCATCGAAGGCCTGGTGCCGCTGGCCTCGCTCGAAGACGACCACTACACCTTCCACGACCACACCCGCCAGATCACCGGCAGCCGCACGCGCAAGACTTACTCCATCGGCGGCAAGGTCCAGGTCCTGGTCGACCGCATCGACCACCTCCAGCGCAAAATCCAGTTCGCCGTCGTCGAAGACCGCCCCCAGCACCCTGCCACACGCAAAGGCAAACCGCGCCGATAAAAGACGCACCCAACTTTGTTTTCCGGCCAGATACTAAGGGCTCATTACCAAGTCCTGATCCATGTTCCGATGTCGGCGATGGCGCGCGATGTCGGCGATGGCGGCGATCTTTCTTGCCTTTCCGATCACCCGATCACGGCGATGCCGGCGATTTCCTCTGCCTTTCCGATCACCCGATCACCGGATCACCAGATCACCCGATCTTGAACACCCCCCCTGCCCCCTTGGGATGAACCCCCGATCATCCCCGCGCATCCCCGGGGATTCAGTTTTCGCCTTCGGCCGTTCCGGTCCACCCGATCTTCTTCCCGGCGCCCTCCTTCGTGCTCCTTCGTGCCTTTGTGGTCTAAGTTTTTTGCTGTTGCTAAATCGCTTTCTTCCCATTTGCCAAATTACCAAACCCAGAATGGCCCGATCTCCCGGTCTAATCTGTCAGGGATCCGCCGAGTTTGTGCTTCTGAGCAACCCCGCCCGGGCATGGGACTTTCATTGAAAACAAGGCCGAACCCCAAATTCGACCGAACGGTGACCGACCGGTCGAAGTGTCTTTTTGCCGTCATTTCGGCCCTGAATCACGTTGCTCCCTCCCGCCCTTCTGTTGTTCTGGTGTTTTAGTCTAAGTACCAAGTCCTGATTCCGCGCGTGCTGCCAGCTTTCAGTGACGATTATCACACGATATCGTATTGAATATCAAGCGTGTATTAGGACAATTATCCGACTCGTCCTACTTCCCGGGCTCTATTGGCCTGTTCAGAATGGGAGCTTGCACCTCCATAGGGAACATGCCTCGCCGTCGATAACTATTTCAGACATTGCTCCGGATTATGCCAACCGCAAACGGACTTTAATTGATCATCCCGCCGCCGTGCTCGGCTCGCGGGCGCCCACGATCACCAGCCATAGCATTGTCGCCACCTCTCCAAGCGAAAAGATCTGTCCGTAGTTGAACACCTTGTCCTCGTAACCTGGAAACAGCAGGCCGGTAAGGCAAAACGCTACCCAGGCAAAGCACGCCAGCATCAGCCAGACGCCGAGCAAACGCGGCAGGAAGCGCGACCGGTAGACCAGCAGGCCAAAGGGCAGCAGCCACAGCCCCGCGAACACGATGTCAGCTACATCAATATGGTGATGCAGCCGGAGAAACACCATGGCCAGAGCCTCGCGCTGGGCCTTGTCGAAAACTGTCAGAAATTCGCCGCCGCGTGCCAGCAGCAGCGCAACCGCATCGGTCGCGGTGTTGACGATATAGGCAGGAACCTGCATCAGGCTGCCCAGGATCACCATCAATACAGCCAGGCCGCGGTCCACGTCTTTGAGCAGCCGGTAAAGCGCTAGAGGGACGAAGAGCCAGATAACTCCGCCGATCAGGTAGCAGGCCATGCCCAGGCGGAACAGCGATTCGTGTGCCGCGATATTGCCGGCTGTCGCCGTCGCGTCCCCCTGCACAAACAGGACTTTGGGGATGTAGAGAAGTCGCACAATCCCAACCGCTGAGGCCAGGATGTAAAGGAACCCGGCGATTCTGGCGTTTTTGCTGAGTGGGGTCATCACTATCCTCCCGAACGCGAGTACGCGCAAAGCGGCCCAGGAGTTCATTTTTTACAGCTGCCCTCCTTTCGAAGGGGCACGGCTTTAGCCCTGCCCGTTCGGGCGGTCCTCCCCTGCTTTTATTGTTTTGCGACACTCAGACCGCGATAAACTTCCGCCGACAAATTGCAGCCCTCGTGCAGGCGAAATTCCGCCAGCAATCTGAGAGAGGAGCAAGACCATGCAAACCCTGAACGTCGGGGCCGGTCGAACCGACCAAGAATACAAGGCGGCGGAAGAGCAGCGTCGCGCTGATCTCCTGGCCGAGAGCCGGGCTGATGCCAACTACTTTTTTGTAGCTGCGCTTCTGGCTGGGCTCGGCACCGGGGTGCTTCTGGTTCGGCTGGGCTTTCTGGTCAGCATCGGCGCGATTGACCTGCTCCACTTGTATGGCGGCCGGCTGCTTGCCGATCGGCCTTTGCTCGGCTACGCCGCCGCCGCGGCCTGGGTCGTTCTCCTGGTCGGGCTGGGATTCGCCGCCCAAAAAGGCTATCGCTGGGCCTTTCTC
Source organism: Candidatus Angelobacter sp. (assembly GCA_035307585.1). GTDB lineage: Bacteria > Acidobacteriota > Terriglobia > Terriglobales > Acidobacteriaceae > Angelobacter. The sequence continues at coordinate 233,174 of DATGHX010000061.1, read as the reverse complement.
GCCGGCGTGCTTCTCTACGCTGCCGACATGATCGCGCTGGCTATCACTTTCTCCTGGCTCTCGATCGGCGTCCACGGTTTCTTCGTCTTCAAATGGTTCCAGGGACAAAGAGTCCTGCAGGAGCTCCGCAGCGCTTCCGACATACCCACATAAACGGGGATCCCCAACCCATACCGCCGGGTAACGGTACTTTCATACGCCACACCTTCAGATGTAACGCTCGCCCGCCTTTTCTGTGTAATCTCTTAGAAAATTTGCCTCCACTTTAAGCCCGGGCGGGATAACGTCATGCCACAGAAGGAAAACATCGAGCTGCTGATGAACTCCATCGCCAGCTTCAACAAAGGAAATATCGAAGGTTATCTGGAAATGTACGACCGGGCGTCATCTTCCACGGATTCGGACGCAACCTGCGCCCCGGCATCGCCGGCCTTCGCGACTACTACTCTGCCCTCCGCCTCGCTTTTCCCGGCATGCGCATCGAGCAGGAAGAGCTGCTCGCCGAGGGGGAAAAGATTGCCCGTCGTTTCATCTTTTATGGCACCCACAAGGGCGAGTACTGGGGCGTGGCGCCGACCATGAAGTTCCTCTCCAGCCCGGGGCAGATGTTCCTGCACTTCAAGAACGGCAAATGTATCGAGGTCTGGCAGCTCACTGACGCCATCAACTTCCTGAGCGAGATCGGCGCCATCACCCGGACTTCCACCAAGGAATCGCCCCCCACTCCGACGCCAAAATAAGCGGTACGACGGCAATCGGCGCCAGCTGTAAATTTCCGTGGCCTCTGTCTCCCTCGTAGAAGCCGTCTACGGCCTCCTCCCCAGCGCGCAAATCCATCCCTTGCCCGCCTCCACCACCACCTGAATATCCGTGTACCCGGCGCCCGCCAAAAGCTCCCGATGCTCGTCGACACTCAGCAGCTTCAGCCCCGTCAAGGGAAGGTATTTCTCCGCCAGTCTGGCGGTGGCCGTCTTCGCTCCTTTATAAACTTCCGCGATTACTGCCAGGGTTCCGCCGGGCTTCAGCACCCGCAAGACCTCGCGCATGTCCGCCGGCAGATCGGGCCACCAGAAGTGTGTCTCCACCGCCGTGACCAGATCGAAGGAGCCATCAGGAAACGGCAGCCGCGATACCGATCCTTCGCGAATCTCCACCCGGCCGGCTTCCACAGCTTTTCGATTAATCTTGCCGGCCATAGCTACCGCCTCGCTCGAATAGTCCACGCCGTAGACCTTTCCCTGGGTGGCGATCGCCGCCAGCTTGCTTACCGACCTGCCTCCGCCGCAGCCGATGTCGAGGATGGTGTAGTGCTTTTCGATCCCCACGTGCGAAAGCCCCCAGTCCGTCACCCGGGAGTGCCCCCGATTCATTCTTCGCAAAACCAGCCGCCCCAACCATCCCGTGGGCTTCTGGCACTGAGACGTTCTTGAATTTCCGCCGGTCGCCATTTGCGCCTCTGGATTATCTACGCCGGACCCTGCGATTAGTTACGTCGAAGGACACAGCACTCGGTTGACCACTCGTCTTTACACCGCGGCAAGTGTCAGGGCACGACTCGAGCGAAGCGGAGGTCCGGCCGTCCCGGCCACCAAAAATTTCCTGGGCTTTTAGCCCTCGGTTGGAAGAGCGGCGCTTTAGGGCCGCGAAAGAGATTGAAAAAGAACCAGGGCTTTAGCCCCCGCGCTCTTTGCTTTGAAGGGGCACGGCTACTCAACCCCCGGGATGTTTCTTGCATCTACTGTAGAATTGCAAGCGGACTTCGGCTCATATAAACACTCGGCCCTTTTGCTGCCACCGCCACTCGAGAACAGATCTCACGCAGCTTCCTGAACGGCCCTGCCGCTCTCTAACTGCCCAACTGCAATTCCTATTCGAAGAAACGGAGTTTTCAAAATGAAATTCAATATGCGACAAGCCACCTGGGTCTTTGCCATCAGCGCAGCTCTGCTCTCCGCATCCGGGTTCGCCGCCGCGCAGGACGACCGTGACCGGCATGGGAGCCAGCAGTATGGCGTGCCGGCCGGCGGGTACGCGCAAAGTTGCCAGGACATTCGCACCGATGGCTCTACGCTGGTAGCCAAGTGCAAGACTCGCGACGGCAACTGGAACCAGACGTCATTGCCGAACTTCAACCAGTGCGCCGACCAGATTGAGAATGATGACGGACGCCTGGTCTGCAACAAAGGAAATAACGGTCAGGTCTACCGAGGCGGCGACCAGCCAGGCGACCGCCGCGATAACCCTAACGTCCAAGCCGACAGATCAGGCGACCACCACGACGACGCGCATAACGATCAACCGGGCAACCGAGGCGATGACCATCAAGCTGGCCGCCGCGACGCCGATGACCACCACGACCGCGATGGTATTCCGCGGGGCGGCTACACACAGAGCTGCCGCGACATTCATACTGTAGGCACCACGTTGCAGGCCACTTGCCAGAAGAAGAACGGAAAATGGAGGCAAGCGTCACTGCGCCGTTTCAACCAGTGCGTTGGCGAGATTGAGAACAACAACGGAAAGCTGGTCTGCAGCAGGTAGACAGCCATTGAAAACCCGCAGTTAGCAATTTAGCCGAAAAGGCCCCGGCGCCGCGGCTTTGTCCGCGCGGCTGATCAGGGAGGTTTGCTTGCGTGGCATCGGCACTCTTGCCGGTGCCAGCGCATGCTTCTCGCGAAAGTAGGCACACCAGCCTGCCGCTTTCAATCGGCTTTTTGGTCTGATTCATTGTGGCTGGACTCGGTGCTCTCGTGATCGGAGCTCGAGTCCGGCTGCGCCGTATTCTCCGTCTGCTCCGTCTGTTCAGGATGTGCCACGGGTCCCGGCCCGGGGGCGGGATGCAGGAGGTTGTGGACGGCCGCCACCATCTTCCCGATCTCCTCATCGGTCAGCTCGGCAAACTGCTGGCGCTTCTCGTCCTGCAGTTTTCCGTTGTTCTGGTGGATGGTCCGCACCAGCAGCGCCGCCCGCTGGTTCGGCATATCCACGATCTCCATCACTGCTTTCACGGCGGCGTCGCGGAATTTGAGGAAGTCCAGCTCCGCGCGCAGGTCGCGGCGGATGGCGTCCTCGATGCACTCGAACAGGTATTCGGTCTGGCTGGTAGCGTCGAAAAAGCGATAGAGGTCCGCGGTTTCGTTGGCCACCTCCACCTGATCCTCCTCGTTCATCGAATACTGAATGTAGGGTTGGATGGAATTCGAAAAATTCTCCAGCACGCGATCATAGGCGCTCATCTCCCGCAGCATGGCCGCCGACACCGGAAACAGCACGCCCTCGGGCGTGAAATTCCTGCGCGCCAGCACGTTGTGCACCAGGAAGCGGTGGATGCGCCCGTTGCCGTCCAGAAACGGGTGCACGAACACAAAGCCGAAGGCCGCGGCTGCCGCCGCGCACACGGGGTGCACCGTGCTTTCCGGATCAAGCATCCGGTCCACCATGCGCATCCAGCCCGCCATCAGCGGCCCCACGTCGGCAGGCTTGGGGCAGATAAAGTGCACTTCCTGCGAGTAGTCGGGCGAGATGGAGCCGATGAATACCTGCACTTCGCGCCAATCCTTCTGCGCGTAACGCGGATCCACGATCGCGTTCTGCAGCTCGATGAACGAGTGCTTCTGCACCGGGTCGAATTTTTCCGCGCGCATCAGCGCGGCCACAAAGCGCTCCGTCCTGTCTTTGCTGGGCGTCTCGCCCTCGATGGCGAATGACGATTTAGTCTCCTTCGTGAACATGTAATGCACCGCCCGCTTCAGCACTCCCGGATCCACGCCGGAAACCAGCGTCCTCGCCTGTTCCGCCAGGTCCTTGCTGAAGTCAAGCTTCAGTTTGTCGGTGCGCCGAATGAGCGGGCAATAATCCTTGTTGCCCAGCAGGTTGTCGAACACCCTCTGCCGCTTCACCCGTGTCGCGGGCGCGGTGATGTGCAGCTCTTCATCCAGCAGATCGATGTACCGCCCCGACTCCAGGTCGGGAACGTTCAGCGTGTTGCCGGTAAACATCTCGTAGAGGTACCAGGCCCGCCGCGCGAATATGCCGTTGGGCTCGTTCTGCACCCACAGCTCCAGGTCGGACCTTTCCATTGCCATGAAGGCGGCTTTGTAAACGCGCAAATCCAGAGGCTCATAACGCAGGGCAAAGCGCAACTGCCCCACCATCCCCTCCGGCGGCTGGTAGATGCGCGGGTACTGCTCCAAAACCTGCGTATTGGTAACGATAGTCTTGCGCGATCCGGCCACCACCTCAGACCGGACCACGGGATGGGGAATCTTCAGGCCCAGCCGCTCGATAATGGCGGTAAGGCCGATAGGGACCTTCCAATCGCGGTCGTCTGGCATAAAAACCTTCCCGGAGGGAGAAATTACATCCCAAAACCGTAGATGCGGTAGAAATTCACACCAGCATTACTGGCTCTAATGGCTGGGAACTGAAAAAAAACATCCCAGGTCATGGAAAAACGCGCCAGTCTTAACACATTAGGCTAAAAACGACCCAATACCTACACGTCTTTCTGGCCCCCTTGAATGAAGAGCAAATTGGTGGCCGCTGAAGGGGATATTGAAGAGGATTAGAGAGATGGGTCAGTTTGCTTTGGCGGCTCCGCCGGGCACGCACTCAATCTTCTCGCCACCCCAGTTGCGATACAGTGGCGCCGCCGCCCCGGGAATTCTGTGCGTCGTGGTCCTGGCGCCCGGGGCAAGCGCAGATCCGAGGAAAACCAGGTAGGTTACACCCCCGGCCATGCTGTCGTGCCGAAGATTGGAAGGAATCCCCAACTGCCGGGTCAGAGCGATGGATACTTCCCCAATCTTGCTCTTGGGGCCCACGTCGGCAAAAATCGCATAAGCCGATCGTCCGTTGGCACGATTGGCCACCACCGCCAGGTCGCCCCGTGCTCCAAGGCTCCGAACCGTCGCGGTTATGAGCACACCCTGCGGCCCGCCGCTGAATGCTGAGCGCTTCCTTCGGTAGAATAGAGGATCGACAAGGAGACTTTATGCCCCGCATGGTGAAATGCGTGAAGCTTGGACGCGAGCTTCCCGGCCTGGATGAACCGCCTTTTGACACGCCCCTGGGCAAGCGTATCTACGAAAGCGTCAGCGCCGAGGCCTGGCGCCAGTGGGCCGAGCACTCCAAAATGTTGCTCAACGAATACCGCCTCCAGCCCTGGAAACCCGAAGCCCAGCAGTTCCTGGTGGAACAGATGGAAGCTTTCTTCTTCGGCCCCGGATCGGCCCTGCCCCAGGAATACGTCCCACCCAAAGCCTGAGATCTTTGCTCTTTGCGTTCGGCTTCGTTCTTCCCGATTCCGGCGATCACGGCGATCACGTCGAAGCCCAAAGGTTCGTGCTGAAACAGATGGAAGCCTTCTTCTTCGGCCCAGCGTCTTCCGGGCGCGCTCCATCGTGTCCTTTGGGGCGAGAGAGCTTTCCGTTGTCGAACGATCTTCTGCCTTTCCGATCACCGGATCACCCGATCTTTCAAAATCACCCGATCACCCGATCTTTCCTGTAACTCCAGTAACCATCGCCCACAAATTCTTCGGTTCGCTTCGTGCCCTCAGGTCCTATACTGGCGTCAATCCCCACTGGAGATGCCCAACATGAGGAGAATGGCCCCGGTCAGGCCCTGCCTGTCAATTTTCGTCGTCTGTCTGTGCTCGTTTCTTCTTCCTGCTCTCTCCGCGCAGGATTTGCCGAATAAAAAAGCCCTGGTGGGGCAGGCGCGCGATTCTTACTACAATCTGCGCAGCCAGGGACTCTCCAGCTTCGAGTGCAGCATCACGCCCAACTGGCAACTGCTGCTGCAAGATCAGCGTAAGCAGGACCCGGCGGCGACCGACACCGCCATCCAGACGCTCAACCAGCTGCGCTTCGTTACCACTCTGGCTGCCGACGACAGCGTAAAACTCACCCACAACGATCTCCCCGGCCAGAGCGAGCAGATGATGGCCGCCCTCAAGCAGATCTTCGGCGGCATGGAACAGATGACCTCCGGCTTCTTCGACACCTGGAAGCTCTTCATGGTAAGCCGTCCGTTTCCCGACGTGGACTCGCAGTACCTGATGGAATCGCTGGGACAGCAGTACCGGCTGAGCTACAAGGACGGCAACGCCGACGTGGTCACCACGATGGCCCGCGATTTCTCCATCAGCGACCTCAAGGTCACGACGCCAGATTTCAACAGCAGCCTCCAGCCGACTTTCACGCGCACGCCGCGCGGCTGGCGGCTGAGCGGGTATGAAGCCTCTTACCAGTCGCAGAAACCCGAAGAAGCCACGCATCTGAAAGTCTTCGTGGACTACCAGGACGTTCAGGGGCTCTCGGTGCTGCAGAAGCTGAGCCTGAGCGGCAGCTATGGCGGCGCGCCCTTCGCCATCGAGCTGGCATTCTCCGCCTGCCGGGTAACGAAGAACTAGCTGCTTGCTGACGTCCGATAAATTGAAGATTGGTCGGGACGGGCAGATTTGAACTGCCGAATACGCTCGTTCCGAGCGGCCCCTCGCACGGCTTTTTTTGTGCGCGTCCGCTGCGCTCCCGCGCAAGCACACCTTGGGGTAACTCGTGGGTCGGCCCGCGAAAAGCTAAAGTGAAGGACTAAGCAATGTATCCGCGAGGAACAAAATTGGTCGGGACGGGCAGATTTGAACTGCCGACCCCTCGCACCCCGAGCGAGTGCTCTACCAGGCTGAGCCACGTCCCGACTCGGGCAAAAGCGCGGTTTCAGGATGGAAACCAGCGCGGGGTCACGGACGATTATAACACTGGCCTTTCCCTTTACCGCCCCAACTCACGTCCTGATCCCGTCAATCTTCCATCGACCATTCGCGCTGCGGCATGCGGCATAATGATGCAGGGAGAATCGCCAGGAAATGAAGATTGAAATCGTTCACTGCCCAACTTGAGAGAGCAACAAAACCAAGGCCGCGAGTCTCGTGGCCATGATCAAAAAGCGCTTTGGGATTGACGCGGTGAGCACGCCCGGCAAAACCGGCGAGTTCGAAGTGATCGCGGACGGCGAAACCGTCGCCAGGCGTGGCGGAAACTGGTTCACGCGAAGCTTTGGCGCCGGGTATCCCGATCTCGCCGGCGTGATGGAACGGCTTGCAGCCAGGCGCGCCCAAGGCGGCAAGGCCTAGCTGGTCCCGGGAAAAAGTTCCGGAATCCCCTGCGCGCCGAAATCGTTCGGAAAAAAACGGGGCAGCCCAGCTGGGAAGCTGCCCCGTCGATCACCTAACTATTTTGCCGCTTGTTTTGCCGCTTGTTTTACCGGCTTCTTGGCCACAGCGGGCTTCACTGTCCAGAAGTCCGGGTTCATGTCCAGGAACGCTTGCGGCGGATAGCTCATCTTCGGACTGAACTCGAAGATCTGCGTCTCCATGCTCTCCGCGCCCTGCGCCCCGAACTCCGCAACCTTCTTCTGGCCGTCCTCCCCCAGAGCCGCTTTGTAAGCGTCGCCATGGATCGCCGCGAACTGATCGTTCTCGGCCAGCGACTTCATGGGAACAAAGATCAGGTACAAACCGCCGGAACCGCCTGCGGAACGGTGGTACACCGCATAGTGGTCGCCCAGGTTGGCTTTTTCGTGGGCGGCGCGGATCAGCTTTCTCACCTCCACAAAATGGTCGTTGTGCCCGGGCTTCACTTCAATGGCGGCAATGCGGAAGTAACGCATCGTGGCGATGGGAACATCCGCGTGATAGCTGATCTCCGGCATGTAGTTGAACACGCTGGTGGCCGATTCTTTGAGGTAATCGGCATCTTTGGCCGCAAGCGCGTCCAGTTGCGCTTTCAGCCCCGGGTCCTTGGCCTGGGCATGATTGTCTTTTTCCCAGGCTTCCTCGGAATCGTAGCCGGTGATGAACAATGCTCTCGACTCACCCGTTAACGCAGTGGCCGCAATGTAATGGACCGGCCAGTTGGCCTTGGTGAAGGCCTGCGGCCATCCCATCTCCCATTTTTCGTGCGCCGCCGACTGCCCCGTCTTCACGACTTCGCGCGCGATGACCAGCACTTTCGGCGGACCATTCATCTCACCCTGCTGCTGGGCAAACGCCGCCGTTCCCAGCAAAAGGCCTATCGCGGACACAATGGTCCTTCGCATTCTTTTGCTCATAGACTTCAAACCTCTCCTCAATTTTTTTGATTGTTTTCCTGGGTACTGCCTGAGTACTGCTTCGCGAGAGCGGGCGAGCGGTTGGAGCCGGTATTAACTGCAAAGCAGACCAAAGGCTCCGTTCACCCATTGGTCGGTGCGGAGTGAGTGTAGCGGTCGCGCGACTTAATGTCAATGAACTGCGGAGGCAATATCAACGAATACCATGCACTGCTGCGAATTGAGCCCGGAACCAGAAAGAATCTAAACATTTCCTTAGACAAGGCCGCGCTGGTCCCGGAATCAGACCGCGACAGCGGCGTTATTCGTAGCGCAACGCGGCCACAGGATCCAGGCTCATGGCGCGACGAGCCGGCACGTAACACGCCAGCACCGCCACCAGAACCAGCAGCGGCGTGACCAGCAGCAAGCCCAGCGCGTCGTTGGGCGGCGCGTAAGCCCAGCGGGCGACTACTCGGTTGACAAGCCAATACAGTCCCAGGCCCACCGCCGTGCCCGTGCCAACCACTCCCACGGTAGAGAACATAACGTTCAGCAACACGTCGCTGCGCTGCGCGCCCAGCGCCATGCGCAGCGCAAACTCGCTCGTCCGCTGCGCCACCGTGTATGACACCACGCTGTAGAGTCCCAGCGCCGCCAGCGCCAGCGTGATCACCGCGAACGCCCCGAACAGCAGCGCCACCAGGTGTTCGCGCTGCCAGTCCTGCTCCTGCTCAATCCACTCCTCCAGGCTGACGGTGCCGTTCATCACCTGCTGCTCGGAATCCACCTCCTGCACCTTGGTGCGGATCGTTCTCAACAGCGACAAAGGATTGCCGCGGGTCTTCACTACCATCTGCCCGAACATCGACATGCGGAAGGTATACGGCAGGTAGACGGCGGCCTTTACCGGGTTGCGCAATCCGTCGTTGAGCGAGTCGCCCACCACGCCTACGATCTCCAGCCACTGATCGCTCCCCGGCGCACTGATCTGGTTGGGCGGATCGGAAAGCAGGCTGGGGAAGCGGATCTGCCTGCCGATGACGTCGCCGTGGGGCCAGTATTGTCGCGCCATGGTCTGATTGGCCACCGCAAGGCGCGCCCCGCGCATGGTTTCGGTTCGGTCCCACAACCTCCCTTGCAATACGGGAATGTGCAACGCGCCAAAGTACTCATGCCCGACAAAGTTTGCCCGCACCTGCTGATCACCCAGGACGTTTTCACCCAGAATCTCGAATCCGGCGTTCCAGCCGCTGGAAGGCGGGACCGCAGCCATGGAAATCCCTGCCGCGACTACATCCGGCGTGGACGCAATCTTCTGCTGAATGCGATCGAGAAAACCTGCGCGTTGCTCCCAGGTGGTATAGCTGTTGGGATGAATGGGAATGGCCAGCGCCAGCGCATTCTGCGGATCGTAGCCCAGGTCGGCATGCAGCAGCCGGACGAATGCGTGAATGGAGGTCGCGGCTCCCGCCAGCAGCATCAGGCTGAGCGCGATCTGTCCCCCGATCAGCATATTGCGTGTGTGTCTCCCCCAGCCGCCGGCAATTTTCTGCACGCCCAGTTGCATGGCGTAGCGAGGGTCGCGCCGCGAGAATTGAATCGCCGGCAACAGTCCGAACACCAGCACCGTCATCAGCGTCGCCGCGATGCTGAAAGAGAGCACGGGGAGATTGATGTGGATAGAGGCGGCGCGTACCGTCAGATAAGCCGGCAGCTCATTGATCAGCATGCGCTGCGTGGCGTAGGCCAGGCCAATGCCCAGCGCTTCTCCGATTAGCGCCAGCAGCAGCGATTCCGTCAGCAGCTGCCGTATCACCCGGATGCGCGCCGCCCCCATGGCCGCGCGAATCGCCATCTCATACTGGCGCCGCGTGCCGCGCGCCATCAGCAGGATGGAAACGTTCACGCAGCCGATCACCAGCAACAGGCAGACTGCACCTAAAAGGAGATAGAGCGAAGGTCCCAAACCCGTAACGACTCCGTACGACAAAGGCAGGATGTTGGCGTGGAACCGCGGGGGAAAATTCGCGGGTGTTTCCTTGGCAAAATCCTGCAGCAGCGGTTCCAGCATGGTGCTGGCCGTCTCCGTGCTCACGCCCGGCTTAAGCCGGATCGATGTGCCCAGGCGCACGTCGCGCGTGATCTTGAGCGGGAGGTAAACATCGGCGCCGCCCCAGTTCATGCGCGGCGCCATCACTCCCACGATGCGGTAGGTCGCGTGGCTGAGCTCAATGCTTTGGCCCACGATCTCGGGGTTCCCGCCGAAATGGCGCTGCCAGAACCGGTGGCTGACTACCACCACCGGCTGGGGCTCCTGGCCTTCTGGCGCGTCGGAAAGGATCACGCCCCGGCCGAGCGCGGGTGCGACGCCGAAATAACTGGTGGCGTTCGGTGTCCAGGCGATTACGCTCACGTCCTCGGGAAGATCTCCGCCGGTAATCGCCAGATTCTGCCAGGAGAATCCTACGGCCTCTTCGATCGGCGCAGCCTGGCGGAGCTGCTGGAATTGTCCGCCGGTGACCAGCGGATTGCGAAAGTTGCCGTTCTGGTCGCGGAGGGTGAGCGTGACCAGCCGTTCCCAGTCGCGGAATGGGTAGGGATGGATCAGGGTCACGTAGACGATGCTGAACACCGCCGTGGTCGTGCCGATGCCCAGCGCCAATGAAAGCACCGCCACCAGCGAAAAGCCCGGAGCCCTGCGCAACTGCCGCAACGCGTAGCGAACGTCCTGCCAGAAGCTTGCCATCGAACACGCTCCTGCGTCTTTTGGACTGATTCTAACGGGAAACGTTTGCAGCTGGTAAGAACGAAAAACCGTCAGGCCGGGCCCGCGATCTCATTGGCTTTCGCGACCGTCTGCGTGACCAGGTCTTTAAAACTCAAAGCCATCTGGCTAACAATCTTAACGCGGCGGTTGAACATGATTTCTTTGTGATTGATCTTGACGATCCGGCAATCGCCAACCTTGTCGCGGGATTTGGTAGCGAAGCACACCGGATCGAAGTCACCTTTGGGTCCTTTCGCGAATGGAAGATGCCCTGACGGCACCAGGACGTCCCACACCGCGGAATCCCGCGAGATCGCGCCGTAAAATCCACTGAGATCGGCGCCCGGCGGGTTGGCCAGCAGCCGGTAATATCCCAGATCGACTTCCTCCCACCGGTACGAGAGCAGCAGAGTTTCAAAGAGCGTTGGAAACCGCAGGGGGAACCTGAGGTACAGGCGATCCAGTTGCGCCCGTGGCGAGCCTACCTTGCGCGGACGCCACGTGATTCGCCCGTACTCGTCGGGCTTGGTCGTGGATAGCTGCCAGTCAACCGGCGACAGGCCCTGGATCGCGCTCATATCGTCGAGCTTCTCAAAGCTCGCGATGAACTGCTCCAGCAACTGTTCGTGGTCGTTCATGCCTGCAACGCCTGCCGGCGTCGGTCTAATTTTCTCAAAGAAATGCCATCCGTGCAGTCGAGTTCTGGCCGCACGAATTGTTAAACTCGAGTGTGCTTAACATAACCACTCCGGTCACCCTCGAAGGTTCCTTCGTCCGCCTGGAACCGCTGCGTCGCGATCACGCGGCGCTCTTCTGGGAGATTGCCAAAGGCTCGCTGGAAAGCGTCTTTCGCTGGATTCCTTATCCCATGAAGGCGCGCGAGGATTTCGACCGCCTGGTTGCGCGCGCCTTCTCCGAGCAGGAACGCGGCGAGTCGGTGGTCTTTGCCACCGTTGACCAGGCCTCGCGCCAGGTCATCGGCAGCACGCGCTTCATGAACATCGATCGCGCGAACTATCGCGTGGAGATCGGCTCCACCTGGATCGCGCCGCCATGGCAGCGGACCGCCATCAACACTGAAGCCAAATATCTCATGCTGCGCCACGCCTTCGAAGCCTGGAAGTGCATGCGCGTGGAACTGAAGACTGATGCTTTGAACCAGAAATCGCGCAACGCCATCCTGCGCATCGGCGCCAAAGAAGAGGGCATTTTCCGCAAACACCTCATCACCTGGACCGGCCGCGTGCGCGACACCGTGTACTTCAGCATCCTCGATACCGAGTGGCCGGAGGCAAAGTCGCGCCTGGAAATCATGCTTCTGCCGAGGCCCACGCGCACCCCGCAGCGGTAAGCGTCTTAGAGCTGATAGATAAAGGTGTGGCGAACGCTGGCCACCGGCTTGCCGCCCGCTGACATCGCCAGCCCCGCGACGGCGAACTTGCGGCCTTTGCGCTCGAAGCATTCTTCAATCGCGCCCGTCACCGTGATTTGCTGGCCGAGTTCGGGCAGGCAGTGGTGGTTCACGTCGCTCGCCGTGTGGATCCATGGGCTCATGCGGAAGTTGCGCACCAGGATCTCGTTGGCCATCCGCAGCAGGCGCTCGGGAATGGCGACCTCCACCTCGACGTCGATGTTTTCGCAAATGTTCCCCAGCGCCCGGCCCGGGGTAATCGTCTCCGCTGAAGCCACGGGGCGCTGATCGGGTGCGGGTAGTGTATGCGCGGCATAGCTGGCGGGCGCACAATCGGAGTTTTCCGTCACCGTTCCCGAAGCGTAGATCGAACCATCTTCGCGTTCCGCGGTCACCTCTGAATCTACGCAGCGGGACACCACGGTCTCGCTTTCATAACAGGGCGACTGGAAGCGTACGCTGATGCCGCCGCGCTCCATCCACGCGCGCCCGAAGCGGTCGATCACTGCCGGAACCATGTAGCCGTAGACGGTCACGCCCGGCACCAGCCCGCCGCGAAAGCCATAGGCTGCGGCCACGCGATCGTCGTGGATCTTGTTCTCGGACTCGGCGGCGGTGTTGTGTGCGCGAATGCGAAAGATGGATGGGGGCCGGTTCACGCGCCCCATCATAATGCTTGCTGGTTACGCGTGCAGCGTCGGCGTCAAAAACCAAAGGGCTTGGCCTCAACGCGTGCCGGTAGGCTCCTCATTGACACTGACGAGATCGGAAAAGATGTCGTGCACAAAGATTCTGCCGCCTGGCACGGTTCCAGCGGCTCCCTCAGCCGCTTCCTCGACGACTCTGTGTGCTTGTACCAGTCAACCTGTCCGCAGGCATGGTTGCTGAGGCGCACCCGCGCAAAAGCTCCTCTTCCAACATTCAGCGCGTTGCTGTTGATTACGATTGGCTTCCGGCAGTGGCGGCAGGTGACGATCAGGTGCAGCGGAGAGGATTGGGGATTCGCTGTTTTTCGGCTCATCTCTCGGACGGCATAAGCCATCCGCGCGTTACTCTGGTTATCGCCGGAAAACGGTTTCCCTTAAAAGCCGAAAGGCCGCGAACGTAAGTGGTCTTCCCGAGCGCGGAGGGTATGAAAGTACAGTAAGATAACCAGCAAGAGTTATGAAGGATTTTTACATCGCGGAAGCGGCCCGTTTCGAAAACCAGGTCATTACCTCGGCCTTCGTCGTGGTGTCCAAACAGGCCAAGCCCAAGAAGAGCGGCGAACTGTACCTGGCGCTGACTCTGGCCGACCGCACCGGCTACATCGAAGCCAAGATGTGGGACAACGTGGCCGATCACATCAACTGTTTCGAGCAGGACGACTTCATCAAGGTGCGCGGGCTCATCAACAAGTTCAACGGGCGTTTTCAGCTCACGCTGCACAAAATCCGCTCGCTGGAGGAAGCGGAAATCCAGTTTGACGACTTCCTCCCTCGCACCACCAAAAACGTAGAAGAAATGTGGGGCCGGCTGGCCGACTTCGTGGAGAGCTTCCGCGACCCCCACCTCAAGGCCCTGATCCGCGCCTTCATGGCGGATGCGCAGATCGCTGAGGCGTACAAAGCCGCCCCTGCCGCCAAGTCGCTGCATCATGCGTTTATCGGCGGACTGCTGGAGCACGTGCTTTCTCTTTTTCAGGCCTGCGATCTCACCAGCCGCAACTACCCCGACATCATCGACCGCGACCTGCTCCTGGCCGGCGCCTTCCTCCACGATATCGGCAAGCTGCATGAGCTAACCTTCGCCCGCTCCTTCGCCTACACCACTCGCGGCCAGCTCCTGGGACACATGATCATCGAACTGGAAATGCTGCACGAGAAGCTCGAGCACCTTCCCGATTTTCCGGCGGAATATAAGACGCTTCTCGAGCACATGATCATCAGCCATCACGGGAAATACGAATTCGGCAGCCCCAAGTTGCCCATGTTCCCCGAAGCCCTCATGCTGCACTACCTCGACGACCTGGATTCCAAGATCGAGGGCATGCGCGCGCATTTTGCCCGCGAGCCCGGCGCCGAGTGGACTGGCTACAATCCCAACCTGGAGCGCCCGCTGCTGAACTCGCGGCGCTATCTGGAAAGGGCCCGCGCTCCCCAACCGGAGCCTGCGGCAGATGGGAGCCCGACCGAGCCGGCGTCAGCCGCCGCCGCAGCCGCCGCCACTGACGACAGCAAGAATGGCCGGCCCTAAGCGGTTACCCAGCAATGGGCTTACCTCATTTGGGCTGGCACCTTCGAGGCATTGTGCAACCAATCTGGCCCTGTTATTAATCAAAACGCGTGGGTTTCCCGCTCACAAGGAGGACGTGTGAGAACTGCATCCCAAGTTTGTGCGGTATTGGTAGTGTTCCTGGTTATCACCGGGATCGGCTGCAACAAGGCCGATAATCAGGCCAACCGTTCGGCTAGCCCCAGCGCGGGAGCAAGCGCTAGTCCGGCGTCGAATGCGGGCGCTCAAGGCAATCCGGCGGGCGGAACGGGCGCCTCTTCGGGCGGAGCCTCATCCAGCGGCGGCAGCAGCACGCAACAACAGGGCGCGGCTCCGCAGCCCATAGTGATTCCCGCGGGAAAAGTGCTGACGGTTCGTCTTTCGCAGCCTCTGAACTCCAAAGAGAACCATGCCGGCGATACCTTCTCCGGAAGCCTCTCCGAATCGGTGGAAGCTGACGGCCGTGTGGCTATCGAGCGTGGCGCCGCGGTTCACGGTACGGTGGTTGACGCCAAGGCCATGGGCCACTTCAAGGGCGGGGCCCTCCTGCAACTGCAGCTGACCTCCGTGACCATCAACGGCGAACGCCGTCCCGTTGAAACCGCCGTCTGGACGCAAACCCTGAAGGGCAAAGGCAAGCGTACGGCAGTGATCGCTGGTGGAGGCGCAGGGGTTGGCGCGCTGATCGGCGGTCTCGCCGGCGGCGGGAAAGGCGCGGCTATTGGCGCCGTAGCCGGAGGCGGAGCCGGAACCGCCGGCGCTGCCTACACCGGCAACAAGGAGATTGAGCTGCCTGCGGAATCAGCCGTGCAGTTCAAACTGAAGCAATCCATCCGCGTGCAATAGTTGGCGCAGAGACCTTATTTCACTGGAGCGCAGCCGCCCGCGGCTGCGTTTCATTTTGCATTCTTGGTGTTTCTCCTGGCCGATCACCAGGACGAACAAAGTCAGGCTCATGCTTTGCTGACTAAGCGCTAATGGCTACGGCTGCCTTCTAGAACGCAAACATCACCTGGAAATCGAGTCGCCGATTGGCAGGCTGGTTTCCGTTGAAAAAACCCGGACCGGCCAGCGAGATCGATTGCCCAAACTGCGGCGAGCTCAGATTTCCTACCGGCTGGCCTGGATTGACGAAATTGAACATGTTTCGTGCGAAAGCGCTGAAGGTCAGGTTGTAACGCCGGTTCGAGCGGTCATTGGCGAAGATGCCTCCCATAGGCGCTCCACGCCCTCCCATGCCTCCCGGACCTGGGCCGCCGTGGCCACCCCCACCTCTCTCTCCTCCCGGACCTCTTCTGTTGTTATCTCCCTGCCCCTGGCCGTTGGTGGATTGCACGGCCTCTAGTCTGGGACCGATGCCAATAGTCTTGCTCAGCCGCATGTTGAGCGTGAATTGCGCCGGGCCTTCACCGAAGTTGACGGGGATGATGGATTGGCCCGGAGTTGGCGCTATATCGAATGCGGGAAAGCCTGGCTCGGTAACGGTATTGGCCGGGATGGTGGAACCATTCGTGAAAGCGGGGCGGGCGTTGAACTGAGAGTCGCCATACACATCTCTTCCTATGGTGATGTTATAGGGTGCCCCGGAACTCGCCATCAGGAAGGGGCTGGCGCGGAATCCACGCGGCAGAGAAAACGAGCCGCCCAGGAAAAGCCGATTGCGGACATCGTATGCGGTGCGCCCGTAGTCGGCGGCGATGCCCAACAGGGGATTCGACGGAAACGTCCCGGCGCCGGATGTGTCTCCATTCGCGAAGCTGAGCGCGTAGTAACTGAAAAGCGTGAGCTTTGTGCCGGCTCTGACGTTGAACTGGACCAGCATCTGGTTCTGGGTAAACACGCCTTCGGAGAGGTATTCATTTCCCGGAGTGGGCGGCAGCAAAGGATTGTATGTGCCACTCTCAATCTCGCCCAGCACTGCGTCATTCACGGAAAACAGCTGATGGACTCCGTGCGAATGTACGTAGGTCACTGTGGCGGTGGAAGATTTGTTGATCTGGCGTTCTACCGACCCCACTGCCTGAATGGTGTATGGCGCTCGGACCTGCGGGGCGATGCTGTAAGTAGTGACGCCTAGGCCCGTGAGGCAGCTTCCCGGCAGTGAGGATATCCCGGCCGCAAAGGCCTGAACTAAACACGCCTGGCCCGCCGGCGTCTGATTATTGATGGTGAATTCCTTTTGGTTAACGCCGTTGAGACGTTCGCTTTGCAGGATCAGGTTTTGCCCGAACCGATCGTAAAAAAGTCCGAATCCGGAGCGAAGAATGGTCTTGGGTTGCGTATTTTTCCTGCCTCCGATGCCCCAGGCAAAGCCGATTCGCGGAGCCCAATCCGCATGGTCGGAGATTCCGTTTTGCGTCTCGAAGCGAAGCCCGTAGCTCAGCGTCATGTTGGGACGCATCTTCCAGTCATCCTCGGCGTAGATGCCGGCGTCGACCATCGTATTGGAGATCGAGGGCTGCCCCGTGATCACAACCAGCTGGCTCGGCGTTCCCGAGCTGAAACCCTGTTGCGTTGCGAAGGTAAAGCTCCCATTAAAACCTTGCGTGGAAACGCTGGTTTCGGCATTGGCGCGGAGTCTTCCACCAAGGCGCAGGAAATGATTGTCCAGGTTGATCGAGGTGTAGTTCTGCAACTCGTAGTGGGTGAGGGTAATTTCGTTGTTGCCGATGGTATTGCCGCCGCCGATAAATTGCGGCGTGACCACAGCGGGCGCGGGACTCAGTGCCGTCTGATCGGTAACATCGCGTTGCCATTCGAAGCGTGTTTCATTGATGGCTCTGGGGCTGAGAACCTGGGTATTGGCGATCTGCACAGTATGTTCCGTGCTCGACTGGTTATATGCCTGCGAGGGCAAAGTGAGGGTTCCGATCCCATCGTTCTGCTCGTTATTGTGGGTGAACTGGTAGCGGGCCATCAGCGTGTTGTTGGTGGAAAACTGATAATCGAGGCGCGCGCTGGTGTTGGTGCGAACCCTCGGATTCAGGACCCCCTGCCCCGGTACACCCGAGGCAAGAAATGCGCTGGGATTAATCACGGCGGCGTCGTGAATGTCGCGGCGCTCGAAGTTGACGAAATAAGACGCCTTCTTGCTCAACGGGCCGCCGACATTGCCGTTCACGATCTCGGAGCTGAAGTCGGGTTCCACGGTGGCAAAGGGATTGAGGGAGTCGAAGATCGAGTGATTGTCGTTGTAGAAAACCTGCCCGTGCAGTTTGTCCGTGCCCGGCTTGGTCAGGATTTCGATTCGCCCGAAGCCCATGCGGTCGTACTGCGCTGAGAACGGGTTCTGGTTGATGCGGATCTCGCGGATCGAAGACTTGGGCGGAAGCTGCCCGCCGGTGAAGCCGTCAATATAAATTTGTCCGCCGTTCGGTCCCGCCGACGGCCCCGCCAGCGCCTGCAGCTCCGACTGCAGCTCGTCGGGATCGTCGGAAAGCGCGTCCAGGTCCTTGCCGCTGATGACCAGCGTGCTGGCGTTGGCGTCAGGATTGGTGCTGACCTTCGCGCCCTCGCCCTCCACCACTACTTCTTGTTCTTCGGTCTTGATCTGCAGGGAGAGATCGAGCTTCTTGTCCTGCCCCGCGGCGATCACCACTGTCTGTGCGCCGGCGGTAAAGCCCTGGGCGCTCACGCTCAGCGTGTACCGGCCCGGAACCAGTCCTTTGATGTCGTAGGCGCCAACCCCATCCGATTTTGCCGTCATGCTCAGCCCGCTGGAGTTCTTGAGTGTGATAGTCGCGCCGGGAATGACCGCGCCCGAAGGATCCATCACCGCGCCGTGCAGCCGTCCAGTGGTCTCTTGCGCCAACAGGCCGGCGCCGAAGGTCAACACGAACAACAGCAAAGCTGCAAATCTCAGTCTCACCCGTGTCTCCAGGTTTCTCTTTTCCATTGAGCTATTGCGGACCTTCGCCGCCGCCGGGCGCCGAGAGGTTCCATCCGGAGAGCAGCGCCGCCGCGCTCATGCCGTTGGGCGACGCGGTAAGAATCGGCTCTACGCCGCTCAGCAGCGTGATCGCCGCCACCTCCGAACCCGAACCGTTGGTGGAAACGATCATCACCGCGTCTTCTTTCTGCAAATCGCTCACGGTGACGGCCGGCAGGCGGCCGATCATCTGCTGGAAATCCATTCCTCTGCCGGGCCCGCGCGGTCCGCCTCCCGAACCCGCCGTGGCGCCGTTCCCGGTGGCGGACGCTCCTCCTGCCGCCGGTGCGCTCCCTGCCCCGCTGCCTCCGTCCGGCGACTGTCCGCCGCCTCCCGGAGTCCCTTTCAAAACTGCCGCGATCCGCTGTGCCAGCGGCGGCGGCAGCTTGCGCATCTGGGTATCTCCGCTGATCTTCACCACCACCGACTTTTTAGCCAGAATGTCTTTTACTGTGATCGAGTTGTTGCCGGCGTCTATGGCTGTCACCGTTCCCGCGATGTTGCGGAAGCTGCCTGAGATCACCTCTTCGGCTGCAACTTCCTTCCCGTCGGCGCTGCGATTGCCGCGGGCGCGCAGCTGGTCGCCGGTCTTGATGTCCGCAAAACTCCCCTTCTTCGCATCGGAAAACTTAATAGAGTCGGGAGCGTAACGCAGGAACACCGTGCTGTTGCTGGTCTTGACCACAAAGTTGACGGTGGGAGTGACCGCCACCGTGATTGCGCCGCTGGCCGCGTCGATTGCGCTCACGATCCCGCCTGCGCCACGCTTCTGCCAGTCTTGCAGGTCCTGCTGTTGTTTCTGCGCCACGTCGCTTTGCTTCATCAGCACGATTCGCAAGGCCGTCAGCGGGTCGGCCTCCGCCGCGGCGCTCACCAGGATCCGGTCTCCTGCCTGAATGTCTTTGATCTCCGCGGGTACGGCATCTTTTACCGTCTGTCCGGGAGCCAGCTTGAAGATGCGCGCCGAATCGGACACGCTGACGTTCACTTCGGGGCCGGCGTCCGTCTTCAGTACCAGGGTGTTGCCGCTGATGGATTTCACCGTTCCGATCTTCCGCACTGCCGCCGCCTGCGGCTGCTGCGCGCCCCCGGACAGGCTCAAAACTCCGGCCAGCGCTGCCGTTAACACCCCGATCTTCCACCTTTGATTAAAAGCCATGAAATCACTCATCGCCGTCGCGCGGATTCAAATTGGAGAGTGAAATGAGCGCGGCTCGGGCTACCGCCTGATTGGTGTTTCTCGCGCACGATTTCGACCCAGCGGTGCAGAGAAGGTCTAACCATCATCTCAGAAAGACTCCGAAACCGCGCAAATGTATAGGCAAAATCTTTGTAAAGAGGGAATGGCGGAACAGCGGAAACTGATCACGCTAGGGCGTGTCATTCGCTTGGCCCTGATGGCTGTCAGTCTGGTGTGACCCCACCCGGCGGTTTGCCTTCCCGGGCCTGGAGCATCTGCTGCAATTCGCTCAACGACTCCACGCGCAGCGGGCCTTTGTCGCGATACGCTCCCGCCACGTCAAACAGGATCGCCTCCATGCCCGCGCCGCGGGCGCCCAGATAATCGACGGAATAGAGATCGCCGACGTACAGGGCCCGCTCCGCCCTGGTGTTCATCGACTGGATCGCCGCGGCGAAGATTGCCGGATGCGGCTTCTCGTGGCCCACAACCGTGGAATCGGTCACGGAGAGAAAACAGTCGGCAATGCCGCACTGTTGCAGAACCTCCGCAATCTTTCCGTCGGCATTGGAAATCACTGCGATGCGATAAGCGCCGCCGATCTGCTCCAGCGCCTCGCGTGTGCCGGGGCGAATGCGGTCCCAGTTCATGGAAACAGTGGTGGCGGCGGCCAGGGCATCCTCGAGCTTGGCGTCGCTGACCTCCAGCTCCTCCAACAGGTGTGCATAGAACAGGCGCCAGAAGCCGCGGTCCCGCCTGCCTCCCGCCATCATTTCATCAAACTCGCCCTTGGTCTTGCATTCCGTAGCCCGGAGTTGCTCGTGGGTGGGAAGCACTCCGCGCTCCGTCAAAGGAGCCAGGATGCGCGCCCAGTTCGGGAACAGAAGAGTATTGCCGACGTCGAAAAAGATGACTTCCGGTTTTTCCGCCATAAAGGAATCGTCAATTCTAAATCGTGGCCGGCCGGCCGAGCGTCAGCGCACCGCCGGCTGGGAGGCATTCTCGCGCGCGGATTGCGCCGTCGCCGTCCCCTTCAGATACTTGTCGAACCACGCGATGGCCAGGTCGCGCACCTTCTTCCTTACGTCGGGCACCATGTAAACCCCGTAGTGCGTGATCTCCGGAATGGTTACCAGGTTCTTCGGACCCCTGGCTCGTTGGTAGGCCAGAACGCCGTTGTCCTTATTGTCCATGAGCTCTTCTTTTTCGGCGACCACGAACTGCATAGCCACTTTCGGCGCGTGGTCCACGTACTCCACGGGAAACCATGCGGCAAACTGCATGCGGATCGGCGCCCCGATCAGCCGCTGCACAGTGTTGGCGCGGGGCGCAGGATAACCCAGCTCGCCGCGGGCGCGCGCGACCTCTTCCTTCTCCGTGGTTGCCCGCTCCTGTGCACTCAGCGTCCAGCGCCCGTCGAGTGAAGGCACCTGGCTGTGCAGCGCCTTCACGCGCGCATCCGCCAGCGCCACGGAAACCACCAGCCCTCCTGACAAGCTGCTGCCCCACACCCCAATGTGATCGGGATCGCATTGCGGATCGCCCACCGCCCAGTTGATGGCGTTGAGCCAGTCGATCACCATGTCCAGAGGCTCAACCACTTCGCGCACCTCCTGCACCTCGGCGGTGAAGCGGTTGTTTTGTTTTTCCGCCGGCTCGCGCTTGTTCACCAGGATCACGCGCGAGTCGCTCTCGCCCCAGCCGCGGTAATCGAACGCCACCACGAAGTATCCCGCCTGCGCGAAGGCCACCGCCTCCGGCCGGAGAGCGTTCTTGTTCCCGCCCCAGCCGTGCGCCATCACGATGGTAGGCAGTTTTTTGCCGGCATTCGCCTTGCTCACCAGCGCGTCGCCGGCCATGCGCGTGCCCTCGCTGTAGATGTCGACAGCGCGCAGGCTCACGTCGTCGGGGACGGCGAACGCTTGCGCAGGGCGGGGCGCGGCGGTCTGAGCGAGGGCCGTAAAAGGCATGAACGAAACAACCAGCAACAGCAGCTTGGGAAATCTGGTCATCTGAAGGTTCTCTCGATTGTTAGAAATTTCTGCTGAATCCCCGACATTGTACTTCCCGGGGCAGGTCAGAGAGTCCAGCTGCTCTCCTGAGCGGCCAACCCCGGTTCGAGCACACACATCGCACCGTCAAAGTTCTTCAAAATCCGCAGCTCCGGCCGCATGCCCGTGGGGTTCTCTTATGCCGCTTCGTCGCGCCTCTTCCGCCGCGTTTCTCATGCTGTTTACCCTCATCCTTATTACCTGGGCTGCCGGCTTGTCAGGATGCGGCGGTACCCGGGCCGCCAAGGGTACGCCCAGTCCTTCCCCCACGCCTCCCACAGGCTCGCCCCTCACGCCCACGACCACATTGCAGGCTGAAACCGCCAACAACACCAGCGCGGCCGACGGCTTTTCCGCTCAGGGCAACGGCAATGCCTCTGCCGGCAACGTGAGCAAGCAACCTGTCTCGCAGCTGCTCTACTCCGGATCCACCACCAAAGTCATGGTGAGCTGGCTGCCCTGGTTCGGCGGCTCCAACCACATGGACGTCGGCTACCACTCTGACGATCCGGCACAGGTCCACAAGCAGGTGGAAGATATGGTGAGCCGCGGGATCCAGGGCGCCATCATCGACTGGTTTGGCCCCAACGTTCCCATCGTGAGCAACGCCTCGCTGCTCATGCAGAAAGAAGCCGAGGCGCACTCCGGATTTCAGTTCGCGATCATGGAAGACTCCGGTGCGCTCTTCAACTCCGCCGTGGCCAACAATTGCGACGTCACCAGCCAGCTCATCAGCGACCTGACTTTCATCGATTCGCAGTTCGTTCCTTCTCCCGCCTATCTGCACATCAACGGGAAGGCAGCCATCTTTATGTTTGGCGTGAGCCAGTTTTTCATCGACTGGACGCGCGTGCGGGCGGCTCTGCCTGCCGGCGATGTCCTGATCTTCCGCGGTCCCGAGGGTCTGCAGCAAAGCTACGCCGGCGGGGCCTTCCAGTGGGTCGACATTAACTCCACTGACGCCTTCGATCCGGAACTCAGCGCTCTCGACGCCTTCTACACCCAGGCGGCGAATTCTCCAGGGCGGGCCGTAGTGGGCGCCGCATATAAGGGATTTGACGATCCCCTGGCCATGTGGGGCACTAACCGCCAGATTCACGCACAGTGCGGCCAGACCTGGCTCAACAGCTTTCATGAGACCAACAAATTCTTTTCTTCCGGCAACCAGCTCGCCGCTCTGCAGATCGTGACCTGGAACGACTACGAAGAGGGCAGCGAGATGGAGAGCGGCATCGATCCCTGCACCTTCGTCGTCCCCGCGATTTCCGGTAACACTCTGAATTGGACTCTGGGCGGCGGCCCGGAGAGCACTGTGGACCACTACACGGTCTTCGCTTCCACTGACGGCAAGAATCTGGCTAAGCTCGGCGATGTGCCTGCCGGCCAGCACTCCATGGATCTCTCGCAGTTCAATCTGCCCTCTCCGACTTCGCTCTTTGTCAAAGTTGTGGGCCAGCCCAGCATCCGCAACGTAATGTCGTCTCCCGTGGCTTTCAAGGCCGGCGACGCTCCGCCCAAAGCTGTTCTAAACGCGTCGTTGACCGCCGACCTCACCGTAACCGCCAGCACCTCCGGATCTTCCGATCCCGACGGCTCCATCACCGGCTCGACCATTGATTTCGGCGACGGCACCGTGATGTCCGGCAACAATGCCACGCACAAGTACTCGAATCCCGGGACCTTCACCGTGACCGCAACCGTGGTCGATAACGGTGGCGCCTCTTCGGTCGCCGCCACCCGCCTTGACGTGAAGGCGCAGGGCCCGGGAGTAACCATCGCCTCGCCGGCAAACTCGGCCACCGTCAACTGGCCCACGCCCATCGTAGCCTCGGCGAATCTCGCTAATCCCATCGCGCGCATGAACGTCTTCATCGATGGCCAGCCGGCATTCGCCGATAACAAAGGAGTGATCAACTCCGCGTTGAAGGTCTTCGTCGGCACGCATCAGATCACGGTGCAGGCCACCGACACCAGCGGCGCGAGTTCGCAAGCTTCCATCAGCGTCGCAGGCGAGCCTGGCGATCTGCCTCCCACGGCGGCGTTGACCATTACACCCATGCCCAACATCGCCCCCAACACCGTGCTCGCCTGTTCTGTGGGCTCCCACGATCCTGATGGCTTCATCCTGCAGTACAAAACTGTGTTTTCTGACGGCGCAACTTTCTTTACTCCCGCTGCAGTGCACACGCTCGCAGCGACAGGAAGTTTTTCCGCCACCGCCAGCGTGATCGACCAGTTCGGCGCGCCCGCCTCCACTACACGATCCTTCTCCGTGAGCGGGGCAGTCACTGCGGCCGGTGCGGCAGCGCAGGCGGAAGAATCCAGGCGGGTGCAGATGCATCCCCAGCCTGAGCCCATCCGCAGGCCGTAGCGGGAAAACTGCTGGTTTGGCGGGAGCTACCCCCGAGAATTCCCGCCCTTCACTTCAGTTGGTCGCAAGGGGGAGTTCCACGCGATAAGAGCACCCGTTACCCCTTCGGCCAAAAACTTTCTTGACTCTTTTCTCAACATCGTGTTAAATCCGTCCCCCGATAGGAAAGGTCCATTCTTCAGACCATCGGGAAGGGGTCTTCCCCGGGGAATTGCCGTTCTCTGACGGCAGGGACTTTTGTCGCGCAAGCTGCGGCTTCATTTGCCAGCTTGGGAAAAGGAGCAACATGCGCTCTTCAGCACTGTGCGGTCTTCTCTGTTTTGCTCTGCTGACGCCCACACTATTTGCCGGTGATCGCGATCCTGCCGATCGCGCGCCGGAGGCGGCCAACAATGCCAACACCAATGCGAATGCCAGCGCGAGCAACGCCAACGCCAGTCCCGTAACTCCGCCGGAAGTCACGGTGGTCAAGAGCGACATCGATGTCCTGCGCCGGCAGTTGGCCGATCAGCAGAAGACCATCGAGCGCCTGCAGGCGGTGATCGATCAGCTGGCCGCCAAGGCGGGTGTACCGGCTACCGATGCCTCTTCCGCCAATGTTGCCGCTCCGGTCGCTGTCCCGGCGAGTTTCATCAATCCCGCAGTCCGTTTTCCCAGCGCCACCGGTGACGGCGAAGACACCATGTACCTGATGCAGCCGGAAGCCAAGAAAGACGCGCCGCTTCCCAGCGCCGGATGGAACGGCGAGCACTTCTACCTGCGCAGCCCGGACGGCACCTTCACCCTGCTGCCACTCGGTTATCTCAACACCAACTACTCGTTCTACCAGGGCGATGGCGCGCCACCTAATACCTTCACGGTTCGCCGCGCCCGTTTCGGCTTCCTCGGAACCTACGGTTCCAAGGTGGATTACGCCTTCCTCTTTGACGCTGCCAACACCGCGGCCAGCGGCATTGCGGTTCGCGACATGTATTTGAATTTCAAGCCGATTCCCCAATTCCAGATTCAGGCCGGCCAGTTCAAGGAACCGTTCTCGCAGGAAATCGGTACCGGCATCACCAACGTGGAATTCCTGGAGCGCTCGATTGTGACCGTGCTCTATCCCTCGGCCGCGGGCGTCTTCCGCGCTCCCGGCGTGTCCGTTCACGGCGATCTTGATGGCGGCGTCGTCCAGTACTGGGCGGGAATCTTCAACGGCAAGGGCATCGTCCAGAACAACACCACCAATGAAGTTGAAACCGTGGAGAGACTGCGCTTCGCGCCCTGGAAGAAGAGCAAGGACGGGTTGCTAAAGGGGCTGATCATCGGCGGCTCTTACAGCCACGGACGCTCACGCGGCCTCAATATAAACAACTCAGGCGGAACTACGTCACCTGAGCTCAGCTTCAACGGGACTATCAACGACAGCGCTTACTCTTTCTTCCCCCAGTTCCGCATCAACGGCGCCATTCAACGTTACAACGGCGAATTCCTGTACCTGAGAGGTCCCTGGGGCCTGCGCGGCGAGTACACGCAGATTCTCGAGAAGCGCGACGGGGTCGGTGCGCTGGCTCCGGGGGGCATCGGCTTCCAGACGCTGCCTGGCGTAGTCGGCAAGGGCGCGTACCTTTACACCACCTACCTGCTGAGCGGCGAGCGTGAGCCGGAAAATGCCATTCCGCGCGTGAAGCATCCGGTGATCGGCCCGCCCACGCCGGGTGTCGACGGCGGCTCCCCGGGCTGGGGCGCATGGCAGCTCAAGTTCCGTTATTCTTGGCTGGAGGGCAAGGCCGGCGGCCAGAACTTCCCCAACGCCTTCACTCCGGAGAGCGTGCCCGCTTTCAGCGATCACACCGATCAGTTCAGCATGGGCTTCAACTGGTACCTGAATTACTGGGTCCTGCTCAAGGTGGATCTGAACGTCGACCGCCTGCGCAACCCCAGTGTTCAGGGCATTCTGCCGCAGAACTATTACGTGGCGGTGCAGGGACTTCAATTCCGATTCTGACGTAACGCGCGACCCACAGGGCCCCGCAAGTTGTCGTGCTCACAACAGCGAATCACAGGAGGTTGCTTCGATGAGAGCGAACGTTCTTAAAGTTCTGGCGGTGTTCTCCCTGGTTGCGTTTTTCTCCAGTTGCGGCAGCACGCCCGGCTGTCCCACCTGCGGCACCACCAAGAACGGCACTATTACGCTGATCAACATTATTCCCGTGCCGGAACATAACCCCACCGGCGAGCCAGGCGGTCCTTTCAACTCCTTCGACATAAGTTGGGTGGACCCGGGCACGCACCGCCTCTACACCTCCGACCGCATCGGCCTTGACGTTGTGGTGGTGGACACCGTCAACAACGTGGCGGTAAATACGATTAACGGCGCCAACTCGGTGGCCCAGGCGGGAGACAACGCCAGCCCCTGTCTTCCCGTCATTCCGCCCATCGTGAGCGCTTCCGGCACGACCAGCTTCAACGGGGGGCCTGTAGTTCCCTCGTTCACCAGGTTCGGCTGTCGCAACGCCCCTTTCACGCTTCCAGGCGGGTTTGGCCCGAATGGATTGTTTGGCGGATTTCCCGGTGCGCAGTGCTGCGCGGCGCGCGCCAATGGTGTGAACCCCCTGTCGGGACCTGACGGCGAAATCGTTACCGCCGATGGCAAGACCCTGTTCACCGCCAACGCCAGCAGCTCGGTGGTAGTCTTTGATCTCACCACCGCGATTCCCACGGTCATTGCCACCATTCCCACCGGCCAGTCGCCTGACTTTGATACTCAACTCGGGATCGGCCCCTGCATCGCCTCAGCCAACGGGCGCGCTTTCTCGGATGCCAGTTGCGCTGACCTGCGGGCAGACGAGATGGTCTACGACGAAAAAGATAAGATTCTTCTCGTCGCCAACGGCGATCCTGGGCTGCCCTTCATCACTCTCATCGATGTGTCCGCCGTCGTCGCACGTACCGGAAATTGCTTGCCCGTGAATCCAGGTGCACCTTACGGCCCAACCAATTTCCCAACCTGCATCATGGGGCAGATCTATTACGACGCGCCCCTGGCCAACGATGTCACGGTGTCGGTGGATAGCGCGCTGGTGCCTTGCCCGGATCCTTCGACATCCGCTCCGTCAGGAGTTTCCGGAACTGGCGTCGGCGCCGCCGGCAAGAACGTTCCTTGCCATCACGGACCCATGTTGACCCTTGACGGCCACTTCTGTGCTAATCAGGCCGCGCCGGCAGCTAATTGCTTTGGAGCTGTCTCGCTGGCCGGCATCGGCGGATCGGCATTTAATCCCAGCACCGGACACTTCCTGGTGACCAATGCCAACTCCACCGCGGATGTAACCGTGGGCAGCGTTGACGAGATCGATCCCCGGATCGGTAATCCCAATGGGCCCGTCGTGGTGAACAGTTTTCCCTTCACCAACTGCATGCCCACCAGTATCGTTCAGGGACCGGGAACGAACTTTCTGGTGGGTTGCGCGGACCACGATGGCGTGGCCTTCCCGGTGAATGAGATCGTGATCAACGGCAACACCGGCGCCATCATCGCCAATATCCCGTTCGTCGGCGGCGTAGACGAAATCTGGTTCAATCCCGGCGACCACACTTACTATGTCGCTGCTCGCGATATGCCCACCGGACCGGTGCTGGGCGTGATCGACGCCAACACCAATCTGTGGCTGCAGAACGTCGCCACCAACGCCAACTCGCACAGCGTGGCTGTGGATCCGGGCAACAACCGTGTCTTCGTACCCATGCAGTCAGGCGGTCCGTGCGGCACGCAAAGTTCGAACGGATGTATTGGCGTGTTTGCCCGACAATGAGCAAAATCTAGTTCTCAACCCGCGAGAGGTTCCCCGATAAACAGGAGGAGCCTCTCTTTTTTTTGCGGATGTATCGCATCCCTTGCCGCTTCAGAGAGCGCACGACATAAAGCGACGTCATTTTTGTGCGTGATAATTCGATATCAATCTACAAAAATTGGAAGCGGCGGCGTGTTGGAAGTTGATGTACTTTGGTGCGTTTTATTCTTGACTTCGCTCAGAATCGGACTACGCTTTGGTTGAATAAAAGTTTTATTGGGGCCGCATTCTGTCCGCTGCAGGAACGGAGTGGGTTGTTTGTGTTTCCAGGTCGGCGGGCGGTTCGCGCTCTTCGCAGATCACAATCGGGAACCACAGAGTACTCCACGAGGCGGAGGCTTCAATCATGATTCGTATTTCGTTTCGTATTTGGGCAGGAGTTCTAGCGCTGTTTCTTCTGCCTGTGTTCGCGTTCGCATCCGACAACAATTCGAACAGCAATAACAGCAGCAGCGCAGCCAGCACCAGCGAGTCTTCGTCGGCCGCCAGTGCGACCGCTCCCAGCGCTGCCCCCGCCGCGGGAATCGCGGTGCCGGGTGATCCGCTCCTGCGGCTCATGGTGAGCCAGGGGTTACTCACAGCAGATGACGTAAGCAAACTGGCGGGCGTTCCCTCGGCCGAACTCCGCGACCGGCTGCTCCTGATCCTGCTGATGAAGAACAAGAATGCTCTCTCCGCCGACGACATGAGCGCTTTGAAAGCCCCGGCGACAACCGTAACCGCGGTGGAAACCACCGGCGCGGCGGCCGTCGGCAAAACATCAAGTGACGAGGAACAGGCAACCGGTCCTCCGCAACCTCCGCAATCCCCGGCTGGCGGGGTGATCCCTGCTGTAGCTCCCATTCGCGTGCTCCAGATTGATCCTCCCAAGCGCGAAGGCGTAGCGCCGGTCATCAATGTCAACAAGAACGTGCGTATTCAGCCCTACGGCTTTTTCAAAGCCAGCGCCGTATACGATACTTCCTCGCCTTACGGCAACGATTTCCCGCTGCCCGGATTCAACCCCGTCACCAACGGACCGAACGCTCTGCCGGAATTCCACATCAAGGCGCGTTTCGCCCGTTTTGGCGGAAACTTTGAATGGCTGGACAGCCCGGAAGTCGTGGTTACAGCCAAGATCGAAGGGGATTGGGAAGGCAACTTCAGCCGCGTCAACAACCGCAACATCAGCACCATTCGCTCCAACATGTTCCAGTTGCGGCTGGCGTTCGCGCGCATCGACTACAAGCCCAGCGACACGAACAGCTTCTTTGCCCTGTTCGGTCAGGACTGGACGCCGTTCGCATCTTCCACTCTGCCCAACCTGTTTGAAACCACCGGCCTCGGCGTGGGCTTCGGAACCCTGTACGAGCGCGATCCGCAATTTCGTTTCGGCATGGAGCACAACTTCGGCAGCTTCAAGCTGGGACCTGAGGTCGCCCTCGTGCTCCCGGCCTACGGCAACCTGCCCGCCGATCTGACCGCGGCCGGAGCCGTTGTGCCCGGCAACGAAGGAATCGGCAACCAGCTCGGCTACGGCGAACGCCAGGGTGTGGATTCCGGCCGTCCGGAATTTCAGGCCCGCCTGGTCGGCCAGTGGCAGCTTGACCATGCCGCCGGCGTGGCGCCGGCACAGATCATTGTGAGCGGCGTCCATGGCAGCCGCCGTGTCGACGTTCTGGCTAACCAGGTTCCGGCTGCCTTCGCAGCTGCTTTCCCCAGAGGCACAGACATCTGGTCCGACCGCAACGGCTGGACGGGTGAAATCCAACTGCCGACCCACTGGTTTACTCTGATCGGTAAGTACTACAACGGCAGCGACATGAGATACTACTTCGGTGGCCAGATCTTCTCTGAGTTTAACGACACCACAGGTCTGACCAACACAGCGACCGCGCAAAGCCAGGACGGCGCCTCCACGTTGGTTTTTGGTTGCAGAGGCGGCATTGGCCCGGCCTGCACCGGCGGTACTCTAGTCGTTGCTCCGCAGCGCGCTCCTCGCGCGCAAGGCGGTTTCGTCAACCTGGGTATTCCTCTCTCCCGACTGGCCAATGCCAATCCGGCGGGACGCAACGCCGGCTGGGTGATGTACCTCCATTACGGCTATGACCAGGTGCTGGCTCGCGACGTCCGCCGCCTAGGTGGAGGCCGCGAGAAGGGCGATCTCGCTGCCGGAACGCTACAGTACAAGATGAACAACTGGGTGACCTTCGTTCTGGAAGAGTCCCTCTATCGCACTCGCGCTATTCCTCTGACCGCAACCGGTCTGTTCCCGGCCTTCGACGGCAGACCGATGCGCGAATGGAAGGACTTCCGCTCTGAGATCGGCCCGCTATTTACTTTCTAACAACTCGTCTCCTTTAAATAATGGAGTGAACCGCAAAGGTTCACTCCAATTTTCTTGAACACCGCTCTCCTCGTTTCTCGCAACAGAACGCTGGTTGTCGTGTCCTCTCTTTAATATTAGGGATATCTAAGGCACATCCTACGGGCTTGCCAGTTTCCGTTTTGGTTTTTGTTTTCAGTCTCCTTTCGTGACTTTGGTAACCATTGACCTAAGGGATTCTCTGTCTATCTTTACGCCCCAAACGGCTCTACAATGACGCTAATTTCAGCGCTGGATTTAATAAGGGCCTGCAACGGGAATCGATTGCCGTCAGAGAAATTCTGATAAGGATTCGGGTTCCTGGGGACAGTGTGTGTTCGCCGGCCCCTGAATAGATCCTTAGTTTCGACCCTGAATCGTGTCTTGACCCCAAGATGTTTCGAATTGACTTCTTGCAGCGGAGCGCGTGACCCAGTTTAGGTGCGTGGAAGGCAATGCGGCAGAGAGAACAGCAACTGTCTCGATGGCCGAGAAATTGCCGAGGCTTTTAACACGAGATTAATGGAACTCTGATAAAGATTTGGTGCCGTTGAAATTCGTAGCCGCACTAAAACACTCGGGCGTTTGTGGCCGCGCATCTTGCGTCAAAGGAACAGTCCGGCGCATGTCTGGAACAAGCCCGTTGAATCCCAAGACTGAAGGACCTGTCCCTGCCGTAGCCGGCGCAGGGAGGACAGAGCAGCTGAGAGATCGTGAACACAAAACAAGGAGACGAGAGGAGAACAGCGGAATGCGACTGGTAAAGAGATTATTTTTCGTTGTGCTGACGTCGAGTTTGCTGGCGGCGCAAAGCAGCCCGCCGGCAGATTCTGACAGTTCGAAAATCCAGAAACTGCTGGACGCGGTGGCCGCCCAACAGAAGGCGATCGCCGAACAGCAACAACAAATCACCCAACAACAGCAGGAGATCGAAAAACTCAAGCAGCAGTTGACTCCGCAGCCTGAGGCGGCGAGCAATGAGGCGCAGCTGGGCCGCGCCGTCAACGCAAGCCTGACGATCGCGAACCCGAAACCGGCAGCGCGTAATGTCTCTGACGTTGCCGAGCAGGACCAGCCCAAGGAATCGCCCCTGTCTTTCAAGATCGGCGGCGCTGAATTCACTCCGGGCGGCTTCATGGACTTCACCGCGATCTTTCGCTCCACCAACACCGGAAATCCGGGGGGCACCGGCTTCGCTGCTATCCCGTTCAGCAACACCATTGGTGGGCATCTCACGGAAACGCGGTTTACCGCGCAGAACTCGCGCGTCAGCCTCAAGGCCACCGACAAGTTCGGCGCCAACGACGTGACCGGCTATGTCGAAATGGACTTTCTGGGCAACGACGCCGGCAACGTTTTTGTGACCAGCAACAGCCATACCGTTCGCCAGCGCCTTTATTTTGTCGACGTGAAGCGGAACAAATGGGAAATCCTGGCAGGACAGTCATGGAGCTGGCTCACTCCAAACCGCAGCGGACTGTCGCCTTATCCATCCGATGTCTTCTACAGCCAGGACATGGATTTCAACTACCAGGCGGGCCTGACGTGGACGCGCGCTCCTCAGTTCCGCGTTGCCTACCATGCCAACGACCAGTGGGCCCTGGGCGTTGCTTTGGAGAATCCGCAGCAATACATCGGGGCTGCAGGCGTAACTTTCCCCACTGCCTTTAACGCTCAGCTTGGCGGTCAGTTCGATGCCAACTCCGCCGGGAGCACCGGAAACGCCGTGCCCAACCTGCATCCCGACATCATTCCCAAGATCGCCTATGACACCAACATGGGCGGAAGACACTTCCACGTTGAAGCCGCCGGGCTGCTCACCGGCATCAAGATCACCAACCTGTCCGGTGGAACCTTCGTCAAGCACACCAAAGAAGCCGGAGGACTGGAAGGCGCCATCAACCTGGAAGTTGTCAAGAACGTTCGCATCGTGGCCAACGGTTTCTGGAGCGATGGCGGAGGACGTTATGTCTTCGGAATGGGTCCGGACTCGGTCGTCCTGCCCAACGCCGCAGGCACGGACCTCGCGCTCTCGCTCATTCACTCGTACTCGGGCATTTTTGGCTTCGAAGCCCAGGTGACGCCCCACACGATGCTTTACGGCTATTACGGCGGCGCGTACTTCCAGCGCAGCTTCGCCATCGACACAACCTCAACGGCGGTTGTCAAGCCGTTTGTTGGCTTCGGTGGCCCCAATTCAGCCAACAGCGCGAACCGCGCCATCCAGGAGCCTACGTTCGGATGGATACAGACTTTCTGGAAAAACCCGCAGTACGGAGCGCTCCAGCTTATCACGCAGGCGTCATATCTGACCCGTGCCCCGTGGTTTGTTGCCGCGGGAGCGCCAAAGAACGCTCATTTGGCCATGGGCTGGGTTGACCTGCGTTACGTGCTGCCCTAGCCGTTATTTTTAAGAACTCCTGAGCGCCGGATATCCGGCGCTCTTTTTTTTCAGGTTCCGATCTGGTTGTTAGGTGGGCGAGCGAGGCGCGCGTCTAATGACCACGCTCCTGCTCCGACAATGAGCAGGAAAATCAAGCCTAAGAGCATGGAATAGTCGGTCCTGGCTTCCGCCTCCATGGGCCAGAAACCGCTCTTCAGGAGGATGGGGATTTTCGTGGTGCAGATGGCGACCGTGATGTCGATGATCAAGGCAATCGCCGCGGGCCGCGTCAGCAGACCGGCCAGCAGCAGCAGTCCGCCCACAATCTCCACCACGCCGACGAACGGCGCCATGATGTGCGGCGCGGGAATACCAATCTTGGCAAAGCGGCCCGCTCCCCACTGGGCCGCAAACAGAAACTTCTTGATTCCCTCAAGCAGGAATACCAGCCCGACCAGCAGCCGGATCGCGAAGGTTGCTGCGGGAGCGCTGGTGGAGAGCAGTTTCTTCATCGTCGTAGCGATCAGGGAGTGTTGCTGCCCAGCTGATAGGTTAGAGCCGAAAGCGAAAGCTCGTACTGGTACTTGGCCGTCACCGTTCCGATCTCCGCCTGCGTTTCCTGCAACTGCGCCTGGCTCAATTCCACGATCGATCCCAGGCCGAGATTGTAGCGCGCCTGCGCCAGGTTCAGCGACAGCGTGGCTTGCTCCAGCAGCTTGGCGGCCACGTTCTCGCGCTCGAAGGCGCTGTTGGCGTTGAGCCACGCCTGGCGCACTTCGCGGGCCACGCGATCTCTGAGATCGCGCACGCCCTCCTGGGCGGCCTTGGCGCGCAGCCGCGCTTCCGAGGCGCGCGCGCTGAAAAGAAACCCGTTGAACACCGGTATGTGAACGTTGACGCCCACAGCGCCATAGCCATTGCTGGCCAGCCGGTCGCTGCCTACCGGGGTGACGCCGGCAGCGCCCAATGCATTAATATCCGGCAACTGCAGTCGCTCTTCCGCTGTTGCCAAATGCTCAGCCGCGCTCTGCTCGAGCTCCAGGGCTTTCAGGTCCGGCCGGTTGTCCAAAGCCTGCTGGATGATGGTGTCAACCTCCTGCGCGGGTATGGGCACGGGCGGCGTATCCACCAGTTCGAACAATCGCTCGCTGGGCATGCCCAGGGCCTCACTCAAAATTGCGTACGCGACTCCGCGATTGTTGTCGGCATCCACCAGCAGAAGTTGCGCCTGAGCCAGGGCCACGTTGGCAAAGCTCACGTCGAGCGCCGAACGCAGCTTGGCGTTTTCCAGAGCCAGAATCTGGTTGGCCACCACTTGCCTGGCCTGAACAGTTTGCTGGGCTACTTTGACCAGCACATCGGAAGACAAGGCGTCATAAAACGCCTGGTCCACGGCAAACACAATCTGCTCGCGCGTGGCGCGCGCCGTCTCCGCCTGAGCCTGCGCGTTCAGGTTGGCCGAGGCGTACAAGTTCCGGGTGCGCCCGAAATCGGTGATCAGCATCCCTCCCGTAACGCCGGCGGCGGCCCGGTCAAAAACACTGGGATTGTTCAGAATGCCGGCGGTAATGCGGTTGCCGTCGCGGTAGGTCGTGACTCCGGTGGCGTTCATCCCGATGGTGGGAAGAAACGCGGCCCGTACCTCCCTTGCGACCTGTTTGGCGGCCAGCGCGTTGAGTTCGCCGATGGTGATGCGGGGATGGTTCTTCAGCGCGAGCTGCTCAGCGTCGTGGATGTTCAGTTTGGTTGCGCCACTCTGCTGAGCCGCGTTCGATTGCGGCGTGTTGGGCGCGTTCGTGGCCGGCGAGGAGCTAGCCTGACCAACAGGGGCCGGCGGAACAGCGCCTGACTGGTTGTCCGCCTGATTCGCGCATGCATCCGGCTCAGTGAAACAGCCACGGGCGGTCACCGCTGCCAGGGCCGTCGCTTTCGGCGCCGGCGCCTGCTCCTGTGCCATGGCGGGCAGCGTTAACAAAGCAGTACAGATCAGGAATCGCCAGAAAAGAATTCGCGACAAAAATCTGCGCTGGATCATGGTGGTGAATCCCTTTGTAGAATCCAAAAACATAACATCCGATGAAGTCGTTTAAGCCGTCTGCGGGGCGGGCTCATTCTGCTGTCCACTACGCCGCGAGTAGAGCAGTAGGTAAGCCGCGGGCACCACAAATATCGTCAGCAGCACCGACGCGATCAGGCCTCCGATGATCACTCTCGCCAGCGGCGCGTAGGCTTCGCTGCCCGTCTCCAGCTTTAGCGCCATCGGCAGCAGGCCCACGATCGTGGCCAGCGACGTCATCAGAATCGGCCGTAAGCGAATCCGGCAGGAGTGTGACACGGCTTCGCGCACCGGCCGGCCTTCATTGCGCAGGCGGTTGGCGAAGTCCACGATCAGAATGCTGTTCGAGACCACCATGCCCACCAGCATCACGATCCCCATCAGCGACTGCACGTTGAGCGTGGTGTCGGTAAAGGCCAGGGTCAGGATCACGCCGATCAGCCCCGTCGGCACGGCCAGGATGATCAGGAACGGATCGATGGCCGAAGAGAACTGGGCTACCAGCACCAGGTACACCAGAAGCACTGCCAGCAGGAGTCCGAAACCAAAGCGCTGGAATGACGACTGCATGGTATTTACCAGCCCGCGGATGTTTATCCTGATGTTGGACGGCAGCTTGGTTCCATCTACGACCTTGCTCACGGCGCTGGCCGTCGCTCCCAGGTTTTCGCTGGCCGGCGACACATACACGTCAATCGTTCTCTGGAGCTGGTAGTGGTCCACCTCGGTCGGCGTCTGAATCTGCGTGATGTCGGCCACCTGGTTCAGGTAAGTGGGCAGCTTGAGGTTGGGCGCCCGCAGCGGCATGGTCTTGAGGTCCTCAAGCGACTTCACCTGATTCTCGGGATACTGCACGGTGACGAAGTAGTTGTTGCCCGTCTTGGGATCCACCCAGTAGCTGGGGGAGATCATGGCGTCGGAAGTCAGCGAGGTGATCAGGTTGTCGATCACTTCCTTGGGGTTCAACCCCAGCTCCGCGGCGCGCCCGCGATTCACATTAATCTGCAGCGCCGGGTAATCCAGGTCCTGCGGCACATAGACGTCGCCCACACCGTGCAGCGCGCGGATCTTGGTGGCCAGCTCCTGGGCAATCTGGTTCACGGCCTCCAGGTTCTGACCGCTGACCTGCACGTCGATCGGCGCCGGCGCGCCCTGGTTGAGCACCGCATCCACCAGCCCGCCTGACTGGAAGAAGGTCCGCAATTGCGGCAGTTCTTTTTCGACTTCAGCTCGCACGCGGCTCATGTACACAAAGCTGCTGGTCTTGTGCTCTTCGTTCAGCCCCACCTGAATGAACGCCGTGTGCATCCCCGAGTTCGGAGTAAACAGCGCCGACAGGTCGGGCATGAGTCCGATGTTCGATACCACGGTGTTGAGTTCGTCCTTGGGAATCACGCGGCGGATGATGTCCTCGACGTCGGCCACATATCTGTTCGTCAGCTCGATGCGCGTTCCTGTGGGAGCTTTCACGTTGATGACGAACTGGCCTGCGTCAGTGCGCGGGAAAAACGCAACACCGATCATCGGATAAAGGAGGAAGCTCAAAGCGAAAATGCCGATGAAGCCCATAACCACTTCCCGCGGACGGTCCAGAGCCTTCTGCACCCAGCGGTCATAGGAGTTCAGCATGCGCTCGAAGCGGACGTTGAACCCGGCATGGAACCGCGTTCCCCAACTGAGAAACGCCCAGCGCGGCTGGTGGGGGGCCTCGGCAGGTTGTTCGCCGGCCGGTGGCTGTACGTGCCCATGGCCGTGCACGATGGCGCGCATGAAATTGGCGCAATAGAGCGGCACGACCGACATGGCCACGAAGTAGGAAGCCGCCAGCGAGATGACCACGCCCAGGGCCAGCGCCGTGAACAGGAACTTGCTCACGCCAAACAGGAAGGTCACGGGGAAGAACACCACCACCGTCACAATGGTGATGGCCAGCACCGAGAGTCCGACTTCGTTCGCGCCCAGTTTGGCCGCTGTGAAAGGATCTTCGCCCAGCTCCAGGTGGCGGAAAATGTTTTCCAGCACCACCACGGAGTTGTCGATCAATCGCGAGAAAGCCAGCGCCAGGCCGCTGAGCACCATGCTGTCAATGCCCTTGTCGGCGGAATTGAGAATGAAGAAAGTCGCCATCACCGACAGCGGGATCGACAGAAACACGGCAAACGTCGCCCGCGGGCTTCCCAGGAAAACCAGAATCATGATGGCCGTCAGCACCAGCCCGGCTCCGCCTTCCTTCATCACGGTGGAGATCGCCGACTTCACGAACAACGACTGGTCGAACACCACGTGGGTCTTCAGCTGGCTGGGAATGTCGCGCAGCGTGAGGATGGCTTTCTTGACGCCATCGACCACGGCGATGGTGTTGGTGTTGCCGCCCTGCTTGAGAATGGGATCGTAGACGGACTTTTGCCCGTTCACGCGCACGATGTTGTACTGCAGCGCCGCGCCGTCCACCGCCTTGCCCACGTCGGAAACGAAGACCGACCTCTGCCCTTCCGTCTTGAGCGGAACTTCATTCAGCGCCTTGGCGTCAGGAACCTGCGCGTTGGTGTAGAGGTTGTAATCCAGGGGACCGATGCGCACGTCGCCCGCGGGCAGAATCAGGTTCGACATGTTGGTGGCGCGCGCCACGTCCATCGGACTCAGCTGGTTAGCCTGCAGTTTGAGCGGGTCCACATAAACCATGATCTGCCGGTAGCGCCCGCCGTAAGGTGGCGGCACCGTGGCGCCGGGCACGCCGGCGATCTGGTTGCGGATCGAGAACTGCAGGTAATCGTGAAGCTGCGTCTCGTCCAGCCCCTGGCCTTCCACCGTCAGCAGGCAAACCGGCAGGCTGGAAGCATCTACCTTCATCACCACCGGCGGCAGCGTGCCCTGGGGAAGCCGGCGCAGGTCGGCCATGGCCAGGTTGGATATTTGCGTGACGTCGGCGTTGGCGTCGGTGCCGGGCTGGAAGAAGACTTTGATCAGGCTCACGCCCGCCATGGAGCGCGACTCCATGTGGTCGATCCCGCTGCCCATGGTGAAGAATCTTTCAAACGTATCGGTTATATCCGCTTCAATCTGCTCCGGCGGCATTCCGCTATAGAACGTTGCCACCTGCACCACGGGAATGTTGATCGGCGGGAACATGTCCACCGGCATGAAAATGACCGCGGTCACGCCCAGGACGCAGATGAAGAGACAGATAACGACAATCAAATAAGGATGACGAAGTGAAAATGAGGCCATGAATATCTATTCCGCTTTCGAAGCTTCCACCAGCTTGGGCGCTACCACCTGCCCGGCTTTGTACTGCGATTGCGTGCCGAAGACCACCAGGTCGTTGTCCTGCAACCCGGTCAGAATTTCGGCGTCAGTCGAGGTTTGCAGCCCGATCGTGACCTCGCGCTTTTCAATCTTGTTTGACCCGTTGACCACCAGCACCGTGCCGCGGTCCTCGCTGGTCGGCTGCAGCGCCTGCACCGGCACCGTCAGGGCTCTCTGCACTGTGTGCAAAGGAAGCCGCACGGAAGCGTACATTCCCGGCACCAGTTCGTATTTCGGATTGGGAACATCGACCTCGGTGCGCATGGTGCGGGTATCGCGGTCGATCTGGTCGGAGAAGCGCACGATCTTGCCGTCGAAAGTCTTGTTCTGCCCGCTGACCTGGACCGCGACCATCTGGCCCACGCGGACATCACCCACCGCCCGCTCCGGCAGCGGAATAACCAATCGGAGCATATTGTTTTCCGACAGTCGGCAGAGCGCCTGGTCGCCTTTGTTTGACGACGTGCCCGCGGGAAGCAGGGCGCCGGTGTACGCCGACATCTCCGTGATCACGCCCTCGAAGGGCGCGCTGATGTGCGAATAGGCATACATGGCTTCGTCCTTGGCCAGCGCCGCCTTGGCCGCAACCACCGCCTGCTCTGCTGCGGCCAGCGATGCTTTCGCCGCAGAAACGCCGGCGGAAGCTTCCTGATCCTTGCCCAGGGCCTCATCGACCTCCTGCTGCGCTATCAGGTTGGGCTGCGTCTTCTGCACGTCCGCCAGCCGCTGATAGGAAAGATGGGCGACGGTGTAGGCCGACTCCGCGCGGCTGACCTCCTCGCGCGAGCGCGAGAGGTCGTGCATGCTGCGCTGCGCTGACGCGCGGTCCTGCTGCACCTGCTGTTCGAGTTCCGGGATCTCCAGATCGGCCAGCAGCTGACCCTGCTTCACGTGGCTGCCCCAGTCCACATGCAGCTTGCGAATGTAGCCGGAAACCTTGGCGTAGACGTTGATCTCCTGAAAAGGCTGGAACTCCGAGGCAATTTCCAGAGTGCTGGCGATATTTTTTCGCGTCGCCTTGACCACCGCGACGTGCGGCGCATTCGCCTGGGTGTCGGCCCGCACCTGGTCTTCCGAGTGGCATCCGGAAAAGAAGAGAGTGGCGAAGCAAACCGCTGCCGTCGCCGTACAGGCCAGAGGCTTGGGGCTGCTCTTGAATAGGCTTTTCATGTTCGTCGGTTTACCCTGCTTTGCTCTTCCACTGTTGTTCGATCTTTATCACCGCGTCGCGCAGCTTGGCCATGCTGAAGTCCGCGCCGCCGCACTGGCTGGTCACAGCGTGTCTGCGTTCCACGACCTCATCGGCGGTGGCCAGAACCTGGCTGATGATCTCCACCGGAACAGTCTGGATCCCGTGTAGATCGCCGTGCAGCAACTCGCCCGGCCGGATTCTTAGACCGGCAACTTCCACCGGACCGCCGAAATCAAAGACGTGCGCGTAGGCGTGCGAAACGGAAACATTGCCGGCGAAAACCTGCAGCCCGGCCTCCCGGACCTGGGGCAGATCGCGCGCGGCTCCGTTGGTCAGCAATCCCACGCACCCCAGCGACCTGAGGATGCACGCGTACACCTCGCCGATGAAAGCGCCCAGGCCCGGGCGGCTGTCCATGTCCTGCACCACCATGATGCGCGGCGCGGGAACGCTGAGCACGTGGTCCCACCAATCGGTGCGCGCGTAAGTGTATCGTCCGCCCTCCATGGGAGGCGCGGCGGTGCGGATGCGCGCCGTAACCGCATATCCCGCCACCGGAGGCAGCTCCTCAAACAGGCAGCGAACGCTCGCGTTGGAGAAACCGGTGTTGGGCAGGCGCACGTCGCACAGTTCAATGGCGCTGGCGACAACACACGCGCTCAGTCCCTGCAGCTTTTGCAACTGCAAAGGGGTTACGCCGCCCCTTGGCGGCGGTGCATTGGATGTCATAAAAGTTATCCGATCTTTTCCCCGAAGCTTTGAGCACGGCGCAACGCGCGGCAGCCAGGCTTAAAGCTTTGCCCGCCAGAGAAAAATCCGATTGTTTTTTATGTTTTATGTGGACTCTGGCGAGTCTGCCTAACGAGAAAGCCTAGAAGAGCGGAGGAGGACGAGACCAGTGCCGCGACCCGGTGAATACATCCCTGGTGGCGAACTTGATGACTGGAATGGATTGCTGTGGCCTTCTCAAACCCGCCATCGACGCCGGTATGAGAAGCACCAGAAAGAGGAAGCTTCCCACCGGAGCCAATTTGATCAGCGTGTCGAAATCGTGGCTTGGATCCACCCAGAGCTTGACCGTGGATGAGGCCCCCAGATTCGGTCCCAGGTTCGGCAGCACCTTCAGCCACACTGCGAACCCGAGCAGGATCACGACCAGCGCAATCACAAACATGGGCTGGAGATCCTTTTCGCGCTGTGCAGGCAAATGCATGTCCATCGTTATAATACACGAAGCTTTGGGTCATTCGAGCGGCATTCCTTCTTACCTAAGGTGTTGCCCCTCTGCGGTTTAGGCAAGCCGCCACCCCAAACTGAGAGGTCCAGCGCAAATGCACCATGGCGATGAAAACAAAACCAAACCGGCGCGCCTTACGCGCCGCGGCTTTGTGGCCGGCAGCAGCATGATGTTGTTGGGCGCGGCCCACGACTCTTCACAGTCCCCAGGCCAGAGCGCTCTTTCTTCCGCCGGCCCCGCCGATCCCAAACTCATTCAGGACCTGGCGGCCGCAAATCGCATCCTCGCCAACCAGGGCGTGGTCGACGGTTACGGCCACGTCAGCGTTCGCCACAACGCCAATCCCAATCGCTATCTCCTCTCGCGCTCGCTGGCCCCGGAACTGGTCACCGCCGAGGACATCATGGAGTTCGACCTCGAAAGCAATCCCGTTGACGCCCGCGGACGCGCCACCTACGTGGAGCGATTCATCCATGGCCAGATCTACCAGTCTCGCCCCGACGTGCAGGCCATCGTGCACAGTCACTCGCCGTCACTGATCCCTTTCGGCGCCTGCTCTGTCACTCTTCGCCCCCTTTATCACATGGCGGCATTCATCGGCGAAGGCGTGCCGATCTTTGAGATTCGCAAAGTCGCCGGCATGAGTGACATGCTGGTGCGCGATGCCGACCGCGGACGCGCCCTGGCCAGGACTCTGGGCAATACTTCCGCTGCTCTCATGCGTGGCCACGGCGCGGTGGTGGTGGGACCGTCGCTGCCCGTGGTAGTCGGCAGGAGCGTCTACCTGGAGATCAACGCCACCCTTCAGGCCCAGGCCATGGCGCTTTCGAAAAACCCCGAGTATCTCTCTCCCGAGGAAGCCGTGAAGGCCACTCCGCCCGACAACTACCAGCGTGCCTGGGAATTGTGGAAGCGCAAGGCACTGACGCCAGGAAAATAACTACGTATTGCTGCCCGTCTATCACAAGACCTGTCCCGGCGTGCCCTCGATCAGCGGATCCCCCGATCTCCCGATTCTTCCTTGCCTTCATCTGCGTCGATCTGCGGTAAAACCTGCGGGCAAGAAGAATCTGGCCGTAGAGACGCGGCACTGCCGCGTCTAACTGCCAAACACCCTGAACAAATGCACCCTTTCCCAGCAAATCGCAACAACCACATCGCAGAAAAAACGACCTGCCAACCGCCGAGCCTGAAGAAAAATCTCAAACTCACCACACCGCAGTCCCGCCCCGCGGGACGGATGGCAATAGCCCGCCGTTTCAACGGCGGGAAAGCAAGGAACAAGATGGAAGTCCCCGCAGGGGACGACTGAGGTCCTTTCTATTGGGCGCGGAGGACGAAAAGATTACAATTCGCGGCATGTCGCACACTTACTCCAGCATTTTGATTCACTCCGTGTTCTCCACCAAAGAACGCCGCTCTCTGATTCCTGCTGAGCTGAAGACAAGACTCTGGCCGTACATCGCCGGCATCGCGCGGCTCAACAAATTCAAAGCGCTTGCCGTAGGTGGTATCGAAGACCACGCCCACGCTCTGGTCTCCCTGCCTACCACCATGACGGTGGCCAAGGCGATCCAACTCATCAAAGGCGGCTCCTCCAAGTGGATCAACGATCATCTGCAAGCTCGCTCCTTCGCGTGGCAGGACGGCTATGCCGCCTTCAGCATAGGCATCGCCCAGGTCGACAATACGATTCGTTACATTCAAAATCAGGAAAAGCATCACGCGAAGGTGCGGTTCGATGAAGAGCTGGCGCGAATGTTGGAACGGCATGGTATGAAGCTGCATTCGGCATCGCACGATTGAGAATTTCAGCCGTCCCCTGCGGGGACTGGTTTCGTTTGTCTTCCTTTCCCGCCGTTGAAACGGCGGGCTATTACCATCCGCAGCCAGCAGCTAGCAGCCAATCCGGCTAACTACTAACTACTGCCTTTCTCAGCTCCAGCACCTTCACCTCGCATCCCTCCCAGTTATGCTCCCAGCAGACAATCAGGTCGCACGACGCCGGATCGTGGCCATGCGTCAGAAAGTTCCGGCTCTCAAAATTCAAACTCAATCCTTACTCGCTGCCAGCGGTCCTCGGTCACTTCGCGTAGCGCTTCGCAATCCGGAAACCCCGCCTGCACCTGCAGCACCACAAAGCCCAGCCTGCGGGCCAGGCCGCCGAACAGCACCATCACCCCCAGTTCGTTGGTCGGGGCCGTAAACATCGGCGAGTCCGTAAGCGGTTTGCCGTATTTCGCGTGTACATCCGCTTGCACGTCCGTGGACCTCGATATCACATCCGTGAACCTCGCCTGTTTATCCACATAGCGCTGCGCCAGCTCTCGTACGTCCTCCCATCCCGGCCAGAGCTGTGCCCCGTCGCCGAACTCCAGCATTCCCCCCGGAATATTCTTCCAGCTCCCAAACCGGTCCTTGAATGGCCTTATGCTGAGATTCCCCTCCAACCCATATTCGTACATGGTTGGAATCTTGCCCAGCTTTCTTGCCACCACCCGCCAGTCTTCGAACACGTCCCTCATCCTGAGCCTGCCTTTCACCGTCGGCGCCAGGCCGCTGGCCGCGACTGCCTTCGCGTAGCTGCCAAAGAGCCTCCGGATGCGCAGCTCCGTCGTGTTCAACTTGCTGGCGACCTCCGACATCGTCGGGGTTCTCTCCAATTCCGCCGCCAACTCCCGGATCGCGGCAATGACTTCTTCCGGGCGAACAACGTCGCTGGCATCGAACATTTCCAGGTTCCTTTCAATAAAAAAGCCACCCCAAAGGTGGCCGATCTTTTGATTTTTGATTTCTAAATGGCAGATAAATGCCGGACAACAATCCCGGCCAACGGATGATGCTGAAGGGGCGCAGAAACCAAGCTGCCTCAGGGAATTCTCTTCGATAATGTGCAAGTCTTGCGGTTTGGGGTTCGGGGTTTGGGGTTTGGGGTTTGGCCAGGAGCTAGTAGCTAGAAGCCGGCAGCTAGAAGCCAGCAGCTAGCAGCTATGAGCCATCTGCAGGCGCCCGGCCTTCCCGCCTTTCGATCACCCGATCACCCGATCACGGCGATCTTCGCAGGCACACTCTTCCTGCCCCTCTGCGGATATGCCAAAAACGGGACGAAGAATGCCTTCGGCAAAATCCTGGTAGCACAGGGCGAAATCTGAAGGACGCCCGCGCTGGGGTGCTGACCGTTTATGAGGCTTAGTTTGTGCCTCAACCGGCGCCGCTGCCCGGTGCTCCCGATCCCTCCTCGGGGCATAACTGAATACTAACTACTGACTACTCCTTCTCAGCCGGTGCCGGCCGTTTGGCGGGTGAGGCTTGCCGCTCCCAGCCACCCAAGATCAACTTCACGCCTGCCTATAGACAGGAAACAACGAATCAAAATTGCCGTCAACCAGATTCTTGAAACGGGCTCATTTCACGAACTCTCAAAACGCCTGTAATTGGCTGGCCGGATTCAACTTAGACAAGTGAAGACAAATGAAGACCATTGCCGACGCTTGAAGACAAATGAAGACTGCGGCATGGTGGGCAATTTATGGTGGGGCAATTTAGGGAGCCAGATCGCCCGATCACGCGATCGCGCGATTCACCGACTCCCATCTCGCGTTCAACTGCGTCGATCTGCGGCAACCTGCGGGCAAGAAGAATCTGGCCGTAGAGACCCGGCACTGCCGCGTCTAACTGCCAACGCCCTGAACAAATACGCCCTTTCCCAGCAAATCGCAGCAACCACATTGCAGAAAAAACGCCCCTTGCCCTGACCGCCAACCGCCGAGCCTGAAGAAAAATCTCGAACTCACCACACCGCAGTCCCGCCCCCGCGGGACGGATGACAATAGCCCGCCGTTTTCCCACGGGGTCCCCAGGTCACGCCGCTCTTGCGCCGACTGGCGTGGAATCACCGGATC
Organism: Candidatus Angelobacter sp.; assembly: GCA_035307585.1. Lineage (GTDB taxonomy): Bacteria > Acidobacteriota > Terriglobia > Terriglobales > Acidobacteriaceae > Angelobacter. Next base: position 188,866 of record DATGHX010000061.1, on the reverse strand, counting down.
CCTCTCAACCCCTGTCATCCTGAGGGAGCCCGTAGCGACGAAGGAGCAAGGGCGAGTCGAAGGATCCCGAGGATGTGTCCCACACCATGCCGCATCAGGGAGTTCTCTTCGAAAATGCACCCCGCTGGATCTTCCAAGGCGATTCGCTATCGCCACCAGCCGCCACTCGGCAGAGCGGTCCCAGATCCTCCTATCCTTCTTAGACGCCGATCGCCCAACAAATCCCCCAAGCACCGGCGCCGGGGTCCCCGGATCGCGCCGCTGTTGCGCGGACTGGGGTGTGGACGGGCGCGACCACACCGCGGTCCCCGAAACGGGCCGCGGTTGCGCGTTTTCGGGGTGGAGGGTAGCCCCGGGTGAAGCCCGGGGTTAGGAAAAAAAACGACAGAGCCCCAGCGGGGCGGCACATTTGGCCTTATTTAGACCCTAGCCTGACGGGCACGCTTTTTGGCGGCAATGACGTATCTGCACCTGCCCACACTTTAGCAGCTTCGGCGTAGTAAGCCGCGGCGGCGCTTGGTTCACCCAGGGCTTCGTAGCACTGAGCAATTCGGTATGTCGCGAGGGGCACTAAGAATGGAACATCGTCAAGCAGAATCGTGCCCTTTAAGTCTCGAAGATTCTGAAATGTTGCGAGAGCAAACTTAAAATCCCGTGACCGCATGTAGGCCATTCCGAGCCAATATGTCGCTTCTTCGTCATGCGAATTAAGGTCTCGAGTGAGTTGTATTTCCTCGATTGCCTTCGTGTCGTCACCCTTAGATGCTGCCAGCAGGCCACGAATTAGGTGCTCATTTGCTGGAGACAGAGTCGCGGTCGTCATGCCGGATCGCGCTTTCAAGACTTTTTCGACAGCAACAGAATCACCAGTGTTCGCCAAGACAACGGCGGCAACACTAAGACTGTCTGGTTCAGCAGGAGCAGTGAGAGTTTCCATGGCAAAGCTCCTCGCCACTTTGGTATCGCCCAAGAGCATGTATATTCTGGCCAGGTATGCCAAGTATCCAGCGCGGGCCAACGCGTTCTCTCCTGTATCCATCATTTGCTGAATCCTTCGCGTTGCTTCACTTACGCGTCCTTGGTACAACAAGACGTCCGCGACCCACTCCTTCCCGGTAGTGAAATGCGATGTTCCGTGCAGGTGCTGCTGGTGGCCAGCCAGACGCTCAAATGTTTCCTTCGCAAGATCAAGTTGCCCGGTGCCGAGTAGCGCCACGCCGACTGGCTCGTCAAACCATGGATAATCGCGGACGCTGGCAGGAAGCGATTTTGAATCATTGAGCACGTCAGCAAATTTGTTCTGTTTCAACCTCACGTACATCAGTTGAAATCGGCAATAGGGGTTGTTCGGTTCTAGCGCGATGCACCTGCTGCTAACCTTGTCCGCCTCGTCCAGACGATCACGGTCGGTAGCGACTTCCGCAAACCGAAACAGCGCGTCCGTATCTCGTGGATATCTGTCGATCAACAACTGATAAAGCTGCATGGCCCGGGTGCCGTTGTCAGCAAGAACCTGTTCTAAAGCTTGTGCCTTTAGGCGCAAAGCTTCGTCTTGGCCCTGCGACGCTTTGCAGTTTTTCAGATAGCTGGCTGCTTTAGGGCCCTCTTCTGCTTCGTAGGCAAGATAGGCAGCTCGGACGCAGGCCTCGTCATAGTTAGGGTCCAACTGGATCGCTTGATCGAGAGTTGTAAGTGCTTGGTCGTCATCACCCGCTCGTTCGTATTCAAGAGCTCGTTGGTAAAGGCCAGCCTGAGGGCTGGGGCGTCGGATTGCCTCGCTTTTGGAATGAAGTGCAAGATAGAGGAGGAGGCCAATAATACAGACCATGCCCACCATCGCACTGCCTAAGGCTCCTAGGCGCCACAGCGTGCTTGATGGCACACTGTGGCCGCTGTCTTCTTGCCCCTCAGTGACAGGCTCTCTGAACCGGTACCCATATTTCTGCTTGGACTCGATATAGTCCGCCTGCAAAGCATTTCGTATGGCGGTCATTTGCACCGGGAGGTTTCCCCCGTGGGTGTCTGGCCATACTTTTCGGATAATCTCGTCAGTCCGCACGAGATGGCCGTGGTTTTCCACTAGGAGGACAAGGATATTGAATGCTTTCGGTGTCAGCGCAACTGGCGTCGCATTGCGAAAAAGCGCCCGTTCGTCCGGTACCAACCGAAACGGGCCGAATCGGTAGTATCGGTTTGCTTTCTTCACGCTACAGGCGATCCTTACTGAGACTCAGTCGGAAGAATCAAGGTTTTAAGAGCATTTTAAGCGCAATTTAAGCACGCCGGTAAATACTTTTTAAGGCCTAGTCGAGCAAGGTGAACCTCATGCAGCGCGACAGCTGCAAATTTTCAAAGAGGTGAATCTAAATGTCTTCCTCAATTGAAGCTAACGCGACCGAACAGTCCATAACCATCAATGATTTGAGTGTTAAAAATGCGGAGTTCTTTGGTCTGGTATCGTCAGAGCCGGAAGAAACGCAAATCCAGACGGTGCTCGACATAATCGCGGTCGGCAGTGCTGCTATGCAGCGCGTGCGCACAACGATCGACCTGGACTTCGTTGAAAGTCGATTCGGCACCCTCAGTGGCGTGTTTGAAAAATCACTAACCCAACTCGAAAAGCGAGCCACGGATGCCCTCTCGCAGCGCTTTTCTCCAACGGAGAGTGGGTCGTATACAAAGCAGCTAGGCGACCTTCTGTCAGATGCAAAGAGGGATGTGCAGCGCTGGAACCAGGAGTTAACGGCGAATGCCAACGCACTGTTGGATCCGGAGAAGAAGTCCAGCGGTATCAGCAAGTTGGGGGAACTGATTCAGCAAGCCAGCTCACGTTTCGAGCAAATGTTCAATCCGGACCTGCGAAGCTCATACGCTTTCCGGCTACACCACCAACTCTCGCAAGTCTTCGGGATGGATGGCCAAGTGGGCATTCTGCAAGAGACCCTTCAGAACGCGCTTAAGCCAGTTTTTGCCGAACTGCAAGAAGTAAAAGGAAAACTAGAGGCCAAGAAAGCGGCCGAACAGATCATCGAATCCTCTTCTCTGAAGGGCAAGCCGTTTGAAGAATGGGTGCAAACCGAACTCTCGCGCTTGGCGCTGCAGCATGGAGACGATGTTCAGTGGATAGCCTCGGGCAGCAACGGCTCTCGCGCTGGCGATTTCCTTGTGACATTCGCCGGCATTGGGAAGAGTGCAGTTGTTGAAGCGCGCAATCGTAAACAGATGAGCCTTCCTGCCATCAAAGCCGACTTGGATCGTGAGCTTGTCGAACGCGCAGCCGATTTGGCGATCTACGTTTCCAGCGGCACGGAGATGCTCCCTCAACATGTAGGCGAGTTCCAGATCTATGGAAACAAGGTCGTGACCACCGCGGACAACCTTCATATTGCGTATCGTCTCTCTAGGGTCCTGGCCGGGATAGAGGCACCTGACGGGACCGTTGACGTGGCTGGCGTCCGGACAGTTCTTTCAAAAATTAAAGACGCTGCGCGCGCTCTACGCGATATCAAGAGCAAAGCTACGCAGGTGAAGAAAATCGCGGAAGGCATCAACACCGACGCCGACGGTACTGAGGTGACCATCATTGCCTTAATTGCGGAGGCGGAGAGGCTGCTTGAGAGCACAGTTCTAGCCGAAACCGCCTGACCTCTGTTTGGTGATAGCTGCGCATTGCGCGCGGCTATCACCGGCGTTTCTCAAACGCAAAAAGGAATCCATGTCGTCACTTAGTTGCTACGTTCGGAGTCGGCTAAGATCGCTCCTAAGAAAGGCCGAAAAATGAATTTCTTTGCGGCTTTCCAGTCTGAAGTATTCCGGCCGCTTGTCACGTTGCTCATCCCGGGCGGCCTCGGAATCAGCAGCTGGGTGCTAGTGCTGTTTTGGAAGTACCCAAATCTTCACAACTTGGTATCAAACAACCACACTGAGGCCGCCCTGATCCTCTTTTTTGTGACAACCGCAGTCGGGATAATCATTGAGGATTTGGGATCAAGGTTTGAATGACATCTCGACACCAGACTTGACAAGAAGACAGGCGGGAAACATACGTCCAACTGGTACGAATACTTGCGGACTGCTTTTGTCGACGACCCGATCGGCAGAGGATACGTCCGCACGGTCGTCCTGCGCCTCAAGTTCGAGTTAGGAATCTCTCTTGCCGCCGTCTCTACGGCCCTGGGAGTTCTCGCGCTTCACTGCTTGAGTTTCCTGCCCTGTTCGAGGACCTTGTTCTTTTTCTCCTCATTCTGTGTATTGGCCATTTATGAAGGATTTGAGGCAATCGGGTCACATCAACTGCTAGGCGAGACCCGCGAGGAATTACTCAAAGAAATCAGAATCATTTCACACGAAGTTCCTCGCGCCGCGCCGCCCGCAGCAACTGAATGACACAAGAACCCATCCCGGCGCAGCTAAACGGGTGGCCCGGTCTTTTGCTCTTCCGACTCCTCACGACACGAACAGGTGCCTTGTCCTTTCCACGCCTTGTGGTTTCGACGGGTTCAACAGCAGGTTTCACCCCTGCTCTTGCGCTTGTCCGGGGTCGACCAGAGACGATATTCCCATTCCGCAAGGGACAGTGGACGTGCCTTCTGCCTAAGAATTTTGATCCATGAAGCGTATTCTGCCTCGCTGTCACTGTGCGTCCAGCTTCCCTCAATACCAGCAGATGACAATACGATGCCGTCGACCGGGCAGTGTGGCGGAGGCATGATCTCTCCCAAGCGCCAGAGGAACTTTAGGTAAAGATTAAGAGCCTTTTGCGCTGTGCCGTACCGAAATCGCCCGTCTTTGAGAATCGGACCGAACCGAGCCGAAAGGCTATCAGAAATTTCGTGGATGTCGGCGAAATGCTCCGCGTCCGATACTGGTTGGCTATACCTTCGTGCAACCGCACGGAGTTGCGAGCGGAGCTCATGGCGAAATGTCTCTCTCTCACTACCTACTTCATCGCGACTATAAACTTTGTTTTGTCGTTGCTGAAGGGCAGACTTTAGCGCCTCGCGCATTGCGCTGGTTGCATCGGTAACTGAAGTCTGCTCGAGAAAATGGTCCGGCATGATAAACACAAAGTGTACTGGAACCTTTAAGGGACTGGACGTTCCCCACCAAATTAAAAAAGTGCAAGCGGGAAGAGTCTTACCCCAATCCCCGCACCCCTCTCGACGCTCCTCACCGACGGGTGCGATCTCAAAAGTTTCCATCAAGGACCGGGATTGCCGGTCCTTATTTCGTTCCCGGTTGCCCGACCGCATTCAGCTCGCACGTTGTCTGGCTGGCTTTTGCATCCGGCAGTCCCAGCTTGCGGAAAATGGCCATCGCCGGACACCAGTTGGTGAATCCCGATTGCAGCAGGTTGGCGCCTACGAACGCCGTAAAGAGAAACCAGTAGGGAGAAACCCAGTATCCCAGGGCCAGCGAAATCAACACGAACGCGCCTGCCATGAGTCGTAAAGAGCGTTCCACCGTCATGTTGTACCTCCTCGGTTAGAGGCTCACCGGACGGTTTGGAGCGCAGCGACAGCATTTGGTGTCTAAGGGCGAGGCCGGCCTGCGCGCCGAGCCCGCTGCCTGCGATTGCGAAGAATGTCGAACGTGTAGAGATTCAACGGCGGTTTGGAGCGCAGCGACAGAATTTGGCGTCTAAGGGCGAGGCCGACTTGCGTGCCGAGCCCGCTGCCTGTTGCACGGCTACACTCAATGATTAGTTGATCCCGGGTCTTTGAACAAGCCGAGTTGACGGTAGAGGTCGAGGTCATTAGAGAACACCCACTCTTCAGCGATCTTTCCGTCCACAAAGCGCCACACGGTCATGGCTGCGAGTTCATAGTGCTTCCCCGTTGCCGGAATGCCCTGAAAAGCTCCGTCATGGGTTCCTTTAGCAGTAAAGCACACCGCGACCTTGTCTCCCTCGGCAATCATCCAGTTCTCTGTAAACGTAAGATCGGATGACGAATCAAACTGCCCCTTGGCATCCTGCATTTCTTCCGATAGATTCTCCGCCGGGCGGTTGTTGTAGTGCTTCACAAAGTCCTTGACGTGGATTTCTTCAAACCGTTTGAAGTCCCGGTGGCTCAGGTAGTCGAAAAACGCAGCCCGCGCTACAGCCTTGTTCCTGTCCTCCAATTTGCCCCCGGCGGCATGGCTCGGTATTAAGAGGGCGCACAGTCCAATACAGAGGACAACTGTGCCAGCCCCTTGCACACGATAGCTTCGCCAAAACGATTGTTTGCGTCTCTCCAGCAGTTGCTTGCTCTTCATGGCTGTCTCCTGATTGAGATACGTGAGCGTCGAGATACACCCCCGCCGCATTGGTCCCAATAATCCTCTGATCCTCCCGCGTTCCGCCTATCATTGGGACCATGCGAGCATTCTGAAGCCTGCATCTAGGTATAGAGTCAAGCGAAAAATTAGGAGACGGAGACCGCAGTGGGTCGGGGGAGCTCAGTGTGTTCTGAAGAAGTTCTCTGTCGTGTCGGAGCGTTGAGGTAAGCGCGGATTTGGCTCAACGCCTCCACCAGTTCATCCCGAATTTGAGTGGCGGAACGGATCTCGTCGTTCATAGTCTGCAGCTTCTTCTCCCCAAGCTTCAACGCTTCGTGGAGACATTCAAGTGAACCTTGCTGATAGGGAGCAGCCCCGCCCGCATCGTCGGGTAAAATCCACAACCGCAACACGCGCCGGATTTCCACGAGCTTGAAACCAAACCGCTGCATCCTTTTGATCAGCATGACGCTCTCAAGGTCTTGTTCGCTGTAAATGCGATATCCCCCGGAACTTCGGCGCGGGGCACGCATCAGGCGGCGCCGCTCGTAGAAGCGAACAGCCTGCACGCTCACTCCGGCACGCTTCGCAAGTTCGCCGATTCTCATATGCGGATGATAACACCGGCAGCGTGACTCCTTCTCCACGCCAGGCGACGTCTAATTCCGCGCACCTCGCTGCTCCCGCATCTGATTACTGTTAGTCGCAACGCGGTTCACACGGGAACCTTTGGGGGACAAGACGTTTTCCGGAGTAACCAGCGTTCTCGCCGACGATAGGCGGCGGCTGGTCTTCGTCGCCACCGCGAAAGACGGTCTTTATATTCTCAGGCGCAGATCGCAGCCCACCACGCATCCCTGCACGTCGGAGGACCAGATTTCCGGCATGCCCGAGTGCGATTGAGTTCGATGTAGCCGGCTGAGGCGATCGGTGATAGGGTGAGCTCCGTTTGCTTGATCGATTGCAGCCTGAATTTTCTAAAAATAACGCCGCAGCGGATGGACCCTGCGGCGCCGTTGACTTTCCAATTCAGCGGCACAAGCCGCGCGGCCAGGCAGGAACGCCTTTACCGTCTCGAAGAGTTACAGTCTTGCCGCCACTGGTGATCTGGCGGGCGATGAACATTTCACCTGTTCTGGTGTTCGCGTTTGCTCCAACGATCTGCACTTGATCTCCCTTATTCAGGTCCAGCTTCTGGTCAGTCAGAAACTGGCTTGGGCCGAGCGCGACTTCCAGGGTGCCTTTATCGGTCTTCACCAGAAGGTGCGTTCCCGAATGACACATCGAGTCCAGGGTTTTGACCTCCTCGATGGGACCGGTTACGGTGGTTTCCGAATTTGGGTCATACATTGGGCCCATGCCTTTGCCACGGCCTTGGGCCAGGGCAAGGGTGACACCGAACAGCAATAACAACAATACCGTCTTATGCTTCATCAACTAACCTCCTTCAATAATTCGCGCCAGCGGCAGACGCGCAGCTGAGAAGAGCTAATGCGTCAGCCGGCGGTAACGGCAACAACGTTTACTGCAGGTTCCAGAAGCACCTCACTTCTCAACGACCGCGAGACCAGGCAGGCCCGTTCCGCTTTCTCGAGAAGACGCAATCCCCGCTCGCGGTCGGCGTCACCGTGAACCGCAAGCAGCGGCCGCACAACAACGCGCGTGAAACGAAACCCACCCTCTTCTTTCTCGACGATTCCTTCAGCCGTGACCTCCAGGGCCGCAGCATCAAACTTGGAAAACTCGGCAATCGCTCGAAAGGTGGTGATAAAACAGCTCACGACAGCAGCCAGGAAGAAATGTTCCGGGGTCCACGTAGCGGGCTGACCTGCGAATTCCGGCGGCGCAGAGAAGTGGAGCCTCGGCGCTCCTGCTGCTCCGTCGACCCAACCCTGGCGATCGCTCGTCCAGTCGCCGGTGCATTCGAAGCTATACGTCGTACTCATCGTTTTGCCTCCGGTATCTGCAATCCTCTATCGGCGGTGCTGTCGCCAGCGCCGGCATCACGAAGTCCTAACCAGCGGAAAATGGCCATCGCCGGACACCAGTTGGTGAATCCCGATTGCAGCAGGTTGGCGCCAACGAACGCCGTAAAGAGAAACCAGTAGGGAGAAACCCAGTATCCCAGGGCCAGCGAAATCAGCACGAATGCGCCTGCCATGAGTCGTAAAGAGCGTTCCACCGTCATGTTGTACCTCCTCGGTTAAACCACCGTCTCCGCCAGCTTTTCCTCAGCGTGCACGCCGGGCGGAGTATGCTCTGCGCGCTTCCTTTCACTCAGGTAATAAAGGACCGGCACGGCCATGCGCGAAAGGAAAGTCGAAGCCACTTCGCCCGCCATGAGCGAGATTGCCAGCCCTTGAAAGATCGGATCGAACAGGATCACGCTGGCCCCCACCACCACCGCCGCCGCCGTAAGCAGCATGGGCCGGAAGCGGATGGCGCCTGCGTCCACCACCGCTTGCGCCAGGGGAACGCCGTGCGAGCGGCGCAGTTCGATGAAGTCCACCAGGATGATCGAATTGCGAACGATGATTCCCGCTCCGGCGATGAAGCCGATCATGGAGGTCGCGGTGAAGAAAGCTCCCATCAGCGCGTGCGCGGGAAGAATTCCCACCAGCGTCAGCGGGATCGGCGCCATGATGACCAGCGGCGTACGGAAGGATTTGAACCATCCCACCACCAGCACATAAATAAGGACCAGGACCGCGGCGAAGGCGAGCCCCAGATCCCGGAACACCTCGATGGTGATGTGCCATTCGCCGTCCCACTTCATCGCGAAGTGTTCGGTCGATTCCGGCTGGACCGAGTTGTATCGCTTCACGGAATAACCGTCGGGGAGCTTCAACCGGTCGATGGCCTCGTTCATCTTGAAGATGGCGTAGACCGGGCTTTCTTCCTCGCCGGCCAGATCGCCGGTCACGTAAACCACCGGCTGCATGTTCTTGCGATAGATGGACTGGTCGATCGTCGTCTGCGAGATTTTGGTCACTTCACCCAGCGCGACCTGCCCTCCGCCGGAGGACGCCAGCTTGAGATTTGACAGCTCTTCAATTCCCGAGCGGCTCTCGCGTCCCAGCCGCACTTCGATGGGAATGTCCTCGCGGCTGGCGGGGCTGTGCAGCAGGCCGGCTTCGGCGCCGTGCAGAGCCACCTGAACCGTGCGCGAGACGTCGGCCGCGGAAATTCCGTGCAGAGCTGCTTTATCGAGGTCGACTCGTATGTCGTACTTGGGCTGCGCGTCTTCCACGTACCAGTCCACATCCACAACTCCCGGAGTGCGCTGGAAAATATCCTTGATGCGCGACGCAAGTTCGGTCTGTCCTTTGTAATCCGGGCCGTAGACTTCGGCCACCAGCGTCTGCAGCACCGGCGGGCCCGGCGGCACCTCGCTCACCTTGATGCGCGCGCCGAACTGCTGCGCGATGCGGTCGAGGCCGGGACGCAGGCGTCTCGCGATTTCGTGGCTCTGCGCGCTGCGCTCATGCCGCGAGAGAAGATTGACCTGGATGTCGGCCTGGTTGGCCTGCCCGCGCAGAAAGTAGTGCCGCACCAGGCCGTTGAAGTTGTACGGTCCGGACGTTCCCGAATAGACCTGGTAGTTGAGCACTTCCGGCTGCCGCGCCAGATATCGTCCGAGTTCCTGCGCCACGCGCGTGGTCTGCTCCAGCGTGGTTCCGTCGGGCATGTCGACGATCACCTGGAATTCACTCTTGTTATCGAACGGCAGCATCTTTACGTGGACCAGCTTGAGCGGCACCAGCGTGCAGGCGGCCAGCAGCAGCACCACGATTCCGCCCAGGAAAATCAGCCGCCTCTTCCCGCTGGCCAGCAAGGGCTCCATCACCCGGCGATAAACACGGGTCATCCAGCCTTCGCTCGCGCTTCCGTGGGCCGCGCCCGGTTGAGCGTAATGGCGCATCAGGCGCATGGCGGCCCAGGGAGAAACCACGAAAGCCACCGCCAGAGAGAAGAGCATGGCAGCGGACGCGCCCACCGGAATCGGCCGCATGTACGGTCCCATCAATCCGCGCACGAAGGCCATCGGCAATATGGCGGCGATGACCGTGAAGGTGGCCAGAATCGTGGGGTTGCCGACCTCATCCACCGCTTCCACAGCCACGCGCGCCAGCGGACGGCCCAGGCTCTCCGGCAGGCGGAAGTGCCGGACAATGTTCTCCACCACCACGATGGCATCGTCCACCAGGATGCCGATGCTGAAGATCAGGGCGAAGAGCGTGACCCGGTTGAGCGTATAGCCGTACAGAAAGAAGATGGCCAGCGTCAGGGCCAGGGTCACGGGAATGGCCAGCAGGACCACTCCGGATTCGCGCCAGCCCAGCGCCAGCGCTATCAGCAGCGTGACCGAAAGCGTGGCCAGCATCAGGTGTTTCAAAAGCTCGTCGGACTTGTCCTTGGCAGTTTCCCCATAGTTGCGGGTCACGGTCAGGTTCAGGTTGCCGGGCAGCACGTTGCCGCGCAGTTCGTCGATCCGCTTCAGCACGCGCTGGGCGATGAACGTTGCATTCGTTCCTTTGCGCTTGGCCACGGTGATGGTGACCGCCGGAAAGTCGCTCCCCGGAGCGGCGCCGGCTTCACGCTCGGCGCTGCGCGCGGCTCCCGCTCCAGCGCCAAAGGAAACGTAGTTGGCCGGCTCGGCTGGCCCGTCTTCGATCTTCTGCGCCACGTCGCGCAGGTAGACCGGGCGGCCGCCGTGTACGCCGGCCACAACTTTTTGCAGGTCTTCGGCGCTGGTGAAGAACGCGCCCGCCTCCACCTGGAACTCGCGATTGCCGCGGGCAAAGCTGCCCGCCTGTTCGCGCGAGTTCGCTGCCTGCAGTTGGCTGACAATCTGGCCCGGCATCAGGCCGTAAGCCGCCAGCCTGCTCGAATCCAGCACCACGCGAACCACCCGCGGCTGCCCGCCGATGAGCGTGGTTTCCGACACGTCGTCGACCTGCTTAATGGAGTGCTCCATCTCGCCCGCGATCTGCCGCAAGCGGAACCCGTCGTATCCCGCGCCCCAGAGCGTCAGGGCAAGAATAGGAACGTTGTCGATGGAGCGGGCCTTAATCACCGGTTGCGAGACGCCGGGAGGAATGCGGTCGAAGTTCGAGTAGAGCTTGTTGTAGGTCTTGACGATCGCGTCCTCTTCCCGGGTACCCACATAGAAGCGAACGATCACGATGCTCATGCCGGGATGAGAGATTGAATACAGGTACTCCACGCCGGGGATCTCGCGCAGCAGCTTCTCCATGGGAACGCTGACGCGCTGCTCCACTTCCTGCGGCGAAGCGCCGGGCATCTGCACCACGACGTCGAGCATGGGCACGATGATCTGCGGTTCTTCCTCGCGCGGCGTCAGCCAGATGGCCATGGCGCCGAGAAGCAATGCGGCCACGATGGCCAGCGGCGTCAGCTTCGATTCAATGAAGCTGAAAGCGATCCTTCCGGCAAGGCGCAGGCCGTTCATCACCGCACCTCAACACGCTTTCCGGCGATCTCGCGGCCGGCGGGATCGTTGACGATTCGCTCTCCCGCCGACAATCCCGAGAGCACTTCAATGCCCTGCTCCCGCGCCGGTCCCAGAGTCACGTAGCGAAGATCGGCAGTGCTGTTCTCGTCCAGCACGTAAATGCTTTGCAGTTGCCCGTGCTCCACCACCGCGCTGCTCGGAACCATAACCGCTCTCTTCTCGCCGCGGGCAAACTGAGCGCGGCCGAAGAGTCCCGAACGCAAGCCTGCAACCGCAGGCAGGTCGATCTTGACCACGAAGCTGCGGCTGGCAGAATCGCCTGCCGGGACAATTTGCGTAACTTTCCCGCCCATCGATTTTCCGCCGATGGCGTCGAGTGCAACCGGAACCGTCGCACCCAGGCGCACGAATTTCAGATCGCCTTCGGCGACCACAGCTTCGAGGCGAAAATGTCCCGTGCTCTCCAGCCTCAGCAGCTCCAGCCCGGGCGCGGCCAGCACGCCGGGATCAACCCGGCGCTCGCTCACAATGCCGTCAAACGGCGCGCGCACCCGCGTGCGGTCCAGAACCACGCGCGCCTGTTGCACGCCTGCTGCGGCCTGTGCCCTCGCCGAAGCCGCCGCGTCTCGCCGCGCGGTGGCCGAGGCCACGCGCGCGTTGATCTCGTCGAACTCCTGCGGGCTGATGGATTTTTCGTCGTGCAGCTTCTTGAGGCGCGCGAAGGTTGACGTGGCCAGAGCGCGTTCCGTCTCGGCGGCGGCCAGTTCGTGGTCGGTTGCCGTGAGGGCGGCCTCGGCCTGCTCCAGGGCGGCGCGCGGCTGAACGTCTTCAATCGCGGCCAATTCCTGGCCCTGCTTCACGCTGTCGCCTTCGCGAACGTTAACTCGCAACACCCGGCCGGTAAGTTCGGCGGAGATGTCGGCAGCCCGCAGCGCCCGCACCGTGCCCACGGACTCGAAAACATCAGCCACCACCTGCTCCTGCACGGTGGTCACGTTGAGACCGCGGACGACATCGGGCGTCTTGGCGGCAACGGTGTGGTCGGACGAGCAGCCGGCCTCGACGAGAACCGTGGCCAAGACTGCGATGAGAGCGGGTGTTAACAATTTCATTGGGCCACCCCCGGGGAGCGCAAATTCATGGAATCGGCAGTCAGATCTCCGCCGGCCAGGCGCAACGCCGCGTAGCTCACTGCACAGCGATAGACGGCTTCCCAGTAGTTCGTGCGCGCCTGACGCGCGGCATCTTCAGCGCGCAGGAGATCGGTGATGGTGGTCATGCCTGCGCCGTAGCGGTTGCTGACGATCCGCAAACCTTCTTCCGCCTGCGTCACCGCGGCTTTGCTTACTTCGAGCGTGCGACGGGCGCTGTCGTGATCGTAAAAAGCGCGGCGGACCTCCAGTCGCACCTGGTCTTCCGCCGATTGCTGCAGCGCCTGGTTCAACTCGAGATCGGCGCGGGCTCGCGAAAGCGCGGCCGTCTTCTGTCCGCCGGAGAAAAGCTCGATGCGCAGCTCCGCTCCGGCCATCCAGTTGTTGCTGCCGTTTCCGAACAGCGAGACGTTATCCAGCTCCGAGTCGGCAAAAGCTGCGATGCGCGGACCAAAGGCCGACCGGGTCGCCTTCACTCCTTCATCGCCGGCTTTCACTCGCGCGGCAACTTCCTTCAGGTCAGAACGTTGTTTGAGCGCTCTGCTCTCTGCCTCGAGAAGCACGAGCGGCGGCCAGGCGGTTTCCACCATCTCGTCCGTCAATTGGAACTGGCGATTGGGAGAAACCCCCATGGCGACATCCAGCTCGGCATAAGACAGTTCCACGGCGTTGCGGGCGCGCACCAGGTCTTGCTGGCGGCCGGCCAGTTCGACCTGCGCGGCCAGGTAGTCCGATTCCACCACCGTGCCTGCCTCCATGCGCGACCGGCTCTGGTCTGCCGAGGCCTGCGCCGTGGCTGCGGCATGCTCTGCCAGGTCCGCCTGGCGCTGCGCGAAGAGCGCCGCGTAGTAGGTCTTGATCACATGGAACACGATGAGCTGATCGCTTCGGGCCAATTTCTCTTCCGACGCCTGCCTCAATTCCTTCATCCTCCGCGCGGTGAATAAGGTTGCGAACGAATCGAACACGGTCCACTGCGCGCCGAAGCGGGTGGCGAAATTCCCGATTGGCTTGGGGCTGTTGAGCTGGTTGAGCGCGAAGTCTGCGGCGGTGAATCTCCCCTGGCGCAGCCGCGTGCCGAACACGTATACCGGATCGTTGCTGCGCGTTGCAGTTTCGGCAAAATCGACTCGAGGAAAGAAGAATGAGCGCGATTCCTTAAAATCAGCTTTGGCGATTCGCGTTTCCGCCAGTGCCGCTTTGTGCTGCGGGCTGTGCTGCAGGCCGCCGGCAATCGCCTGTTGCAGGCTGAGCAGCTCCGACTTTTCCTGGGCGGCGGTTATCGCCGCCAGCCCGAAGGCCATCACCAACGCGATGAAGATATTTCGCATGCAGCCGTCACTTTGAGCCTAAGAGCTCCGTGTCTGTTCCTCTCGCCGCGGAGAAGGATTCCAGTTCGGCCAGCTGCGAGCGGGTTTGTTCGGCCACGCCCCGGCAGATCAGGTCGCAGAGCCGGTTGACCATCGGGTCGGCAATGCGATAGCAGACGTTGAGGCCCGCTCGCCGCCGCTCCAGCAGCCCTTCCTGGCAGAGCGCTTTCAGGTGCCTGGAGATGTTGGACTGGCTGCTTCCCAGCAGCTCCACAATCTCAGTGACGGACTTTTCGCCGCCTTCAAGCACCTGCAATATGCGCAGGCGCATGGGCTCCGCCAACGCTCGGAATCGCCGCGCGACGCGCTCGGTCATGGATTGGCTCAACATAGATTCATGGCTTCATGCACATATGCGCATGAAGCTATCCACGATTAAATGGCGAGCAGTAGGGCGGGCGCTGTGACCGCCGTCACGTCGCGGAAACACGCACGACTGACAAAAGTACTCACGAGTTGAATGGAGCTAGGTCAGCTCACGACTTCGATCGCCGCCCAGTGTCGAACGTGTAGAGATTCAACCGCGGCTTTGAGCGCAGCGACAGAATTTGGCGTCTAAGGGCGAGGCCGACTTGCGCGCCGAGCCCGCTGCCTGCGATTGCAGAAGAATGCCGAACGTGTAGAGATTCAACGGCGGTTTGGAGCGCAGCGACAGAATTTGGCGTCTAAGGGCGAGGCCGACTTGCGCGCCGAGCCCGCTGCCTGCGATTGCAGAAGAATGCCGAACGTGTAGAGATTCAACGGCGGTTTGGAGCGCAGCGACAGAGATAAATGGTGCCGGGAGGGGGAGTTGAACCCCCACGAGGGGTGAACCTCGGCGGATTTTGAGTCCGCTGCGTCTGCCAGTTCCGCCATCCCGGCTGAGGAAGGCTGGAGTTGAGTCTAAAGTATGGTTGTAATGGAATCAAACCCGCCCCGGCCGCACTCGTCGCACGCTTTATGGGAATGAACCGTTTTCAGGGGCGAGCAGTAAAGGCTGTTGCGCTTCAACGTCAAAAGGCCCGGGGTTTCATTCGTTCCATTTCAGTCCATCTTGCACCGGTGGTTTGCGACTCGTGTTACACTTCCCGCGCGAAGGAAAAGTTGCCCAGCCCTTGCCGGGGGAATCCCGAATGGCAGCAGCAGGACGCTCGCGAAGTTCAGACTGCAAAACCACCCGCGCCGTCGACGGCGCGCTTCCAGACTTGTTTCCTCCATTCGCAAACCTGCGCATCGCGCAGCCTCTGGACGCCGCAAAAATCCGCGACCTTCGCAACGTGCTGGTTGGCGCAGCTGGAATCCTGCTGGCATACAAATACGGCGTCTCCGGAAGCCCCAATATACTGTCCGCGCTCTGGCTGCCCGATTCTGTCCTGCTGTGTTGCCTCCTGTTCAGCCCGCTGCGCCGCTGGTGGATTTACATCGCGATTGCCCTGCCTCTGCGTCTTTACTTTGGAACGCAGACCGGCCTGCCGCAATGGCAGTTACTGGCGAATTATCCCAATGACATCCTGAAGGCGGTGCTCTCCGCCGGTCTGCTGCGGATCTTTTCCCGGGAGCGCTTCCGCCTGGACAGCCTCCACCAGTTCCGGCTGTTCTTTCTCGTAGCCGTACTGGGCAGCCCGCTGCTTTCCGCCTTCGGTGGCGCCGCGGTTCGCCATATCGCGGGCGAGCCATTCTGGCAGGTGTGGTACCGCTGGTTCCTGAGCTGCGCTCTGGCCGCGCTGGCCATCACGCCGGCTCTGGTGTACTGGATCACCGCGCCGCCCCAGGCACTGCGCACCACAACGCGCCGCTATATCGAGGGCGCGCTGCTTACCTGCGGCGTGCTGCTGACGTCCTACGCCGCCTTCGGGCGGATCTACGACAACCCCGGCGCCAACGTCGCTCTGCTCTATGCGCCGATCCCGTTTCTGATCTGGGCGGCGGCTCGTTTTGGCCCTCTGGCAGCATCATCGGCAATCTCGATTGTGGGCATGCTGGCCATGATGAGCACGCGCCATGGCCGCGGCCCGTTCGTGGTTTCGTCACCGGCAGAGAATGTAGTCGCCATGCAGCTCTTTCTGGTCATGATTGCCGTGCCCGTCCTGCTTCTCTCCATCCTGATCAGCGAGCGGCGCCGCACGGAGCAATCGTTGCGCCAGACTATGCGCGACCTGGCCCGCAGCCGGGAACATTTGCGCGAGAACTACGACCACATCCAGAACCTGAGCTCCAAGCTTCTCAGTTTGCACGAAGAAGAGCGCAAAGCAATCTCCCGCGAGCTGCACAACGGAGTCGCCCAGCAGATCACCGGGGTTTTGCTCTCGCTGACCATTCTCAGGCGCCAGGCAGCTATGCCGGACAATGTGCGCAAGGAGCTGGAATCGGTGCTGCCGCTGTTGAGCCAGGTTTCCGACGGCATCCGCAATCTTTCCCGCCAATTACACCCCACAGCCGTGGAAGCCATGGGACTGCCGCGCGCGCTGCAGTCGCTCTGCAGCGACGCTCATCTGCTCCATGGACTCGACGTTGAATTCCGAGGCTGCGAACTTCCTGTCGAACTTTCCTCCACTTCCGCGCTCGGCCTGTTTCATATTGCCCAGGAAGCTGTTCGCAACGCCGCTTACCATTCGCGAAGCAAAAGGGCAAGCATTGAACTCTCAGCCGCGGACCGGCTGCTTCGCCTTCGCGTTCGCGATTGGGGTTGCGGCTTTGATGTGGAGCGCGCCAGGCGCAAGGGCGGGTTGGGATTGATCAGCATGCAGGACCGGGCCCTGTCGCTGGCCGGCACGCTCCAAATCGAAAGCCGCGGGGGACAAGGCACGGAGATCCGGGTCGAGATTCCTCTTAATGCCTCAGCCTGATCCGGCCGGCGCTAATGGCGCACCAGCATGAAGATCACAATCGTAAGCAGCGCGGCGGTCACGATTCCGTTCCAGACCAGCAGCCCGATTGCGAGTTTGCGGGCATACTCCCAGCGTTCCGCCGCATGTTTTTCCACGGCTTCCAGCTTCTCCTGCAGGTCGACGGCTTTTTCCTCCACTGAACTGAGGCGGCCTTCCAGATAGGAGATGGCATCTGCCAGGGACTGGTTGCTGGGTTGACTGGCAGGCCGCGGGCCGGTGCCGGCGCGACGCTCTTTGGCGGCATCCACCACTGCGCGGGCAACGTGAGGCGCAGCATGCGGCACAACCGCGCGCGCCAGTTCCAGAAGTATGCCCCAAAATGCCATCTCGACCCCGTAAGTTGAAGTTGCGCTGATTGTATGCCGTCTGCGGCAAAGCTCCAAGATCACGGGCCCTGTGGAGAGGCTGCCGCCGCGTGGATTAGCTGCTGCCTGAGTTAATATCGAAGCGAGTTTCTGTTGCTCAGGATGAATCGCCTGCTGTTTGCAATACCGCGACAAGGCCAATGAAGCTGGGAATATTAGGTGCGGGCAAAATCGGAGGCACTGCGGCGCGGCTGTTCGCCGCTGCCGGACACGAGGTTGGAATCAGCAATTCGCGCGGCCCGGAGTCGCTCCGCGATCTGGCTGCTGAACTCGGCGGCAAGGCTCATGCCATGTCGACCTCTCAGGCGGCCTCCTTCGGTGAAGTCATCCTGCTGGCGGTTCCCTGGCACATGGAGGACGCCTTGCCGGGCGCCGCCTTGCTCCGCAACAAGATTGTGATTGACGCCATGAACCCTTATCGCCCGGACGGCGGATTTTTCGACCTGGGCGACTCCAGTTCCAGCGAAGAAGTTCTCAAGCGCATACCCGATGCGCGGCTGGTGAAGGCTTTCAATACAATTTCCTACGAGCATCTGGGGAATCGTGGACGCAAAGATCTGCCGATCGAGGAGCGGCACGCCATCTACCTCGCCGGGGACGATCTCCAGGCCAAAGCAGTCGTCAGCCGGCTGATTGAGGAGATCGGCTTTGCCCCGGTCGATACCGGCAGCCTGCGTGAGGGGGGCAAGCTGCAGCAGCCGGAGTCTTTCATCTTCAATCAGACCTTCACGGCTCGCGAAGCGCGATCATTCTTTCGCAATGAACTCCACAAACTGATTGACGTTCTTCCCGATAGCGCGCTGCCCGTTGCCCTGGAAATGATCGGCAAGTTCAAGCGGCGTTAGCCTGGTCCGCCGAATGCGTTGACTCTTGCTTGTTTAGGACTCCGCCCTGGTGAGTGTAGTTGCCGCGTGTGGATTTAACCTTTCCAATCATTAGGAAATGGGCTAGTATTTGCGCGTGTCCGTGCGCCTAAAACACGGCATTGTCCTGGCCCTGAGCGTGGGCATCATCTATGTACTGGTTTCGCCGCCGGGGTTCGCCAATCTCTGTGCCGGCAAGGCGCTCTATAGTTGTGTTCCTTTGGTCATTCATACCTTGGTGGAACCGGCCTGGCTGCAACTTGCGCCGGGAGTGCATCCGGTGGAAGTGACTGCGCGTTCCGGCGGGGATGATGTTCTTGACCGGTTCTGCGTCAGGCTCTGTTAGGTTTTCCTCCAGCCATTTCTTGCTTGATGACGCATGCTCGCAGTTTGCGGGCCTGCGCTTGGCGAAGGGTTCGTCACCAGTGCTTGTTGGCGGGGTGTGCAGACTTTTATGAGCTTCCTTAAGAAGATGTTCGACACGACCGCGGTTTTACCCGTGCTCAGCACGGTGTTGCCGTTTGTCCGCAGATCCATGAGTCCCGAACTCCAGGTCCGGTTGGATCTGGCGCGCTTCGGGCAAATGCTGCATAGCCAGGGATTCGTGGCTGCCACGGAGGGCAACCTCTCCGTGAGGCTCGATTCGCACCGCGTAATGATCACGCCCACCGGTTTCAGCAAAGGCATGATGCATCCTGAGGACATGGTCATCGTCGACTGCGAGGGGCGCAAATTGGAAGGGGAAACCAAACCCTCGAGCGAAATCGGCATGCACTTGACCATTTACCGCATGCGCCCCGATGTCGGCGCGGTCGTGCACGCTCATCCCTGCACCGCTACCGGCTTTGCCTCCGCGGGCATTGCCCTGGATAAACCGTTGTGTTCGGAAATCGTGATGACCCTTGGCTCCGTTCCCCTGGCTCCTTACGCCACCACCGGCAGCCCGCAACTGAGCGAGGTTCTCAAACCGTTTATTCCCGACTACAACGCCATTCTCATGGCCAACCACGGCGTGGTCACCTACGGTGCCGACCTTTCCCAGGCTTACCTTCGCATGGAGGCTGTGGAACATTTCGCCAAGATCGTTCTGACCGCGCGCCAACTGGGTGCGGCCACGCCACTCGACCAGCGCGAGGTGGAACGGTTGACCGCGCTGCGCCTGAGCTATATGCGCGACGCGAGGTAAGCCGGCAGACTCCGTTACAAAAGTCTCCGTTGACATTCCTTCCCTGGCGGCGTCCAATTCCAATAGACAGTCTATGAAGAGGGCCTATGGTACGCACTGCGTCCAAAAATGACCTGCTGCCGGGCACGCTGGACATGCTGATCCTGCAGACGCTTACCCGCGGCCAGATGCACGGCTACGGAATCGCTCAGCACATCCAGGAGATTTCCGAAGAGATACTGCAGGTGGAAGAAGGTTCGCTTTATCCGGCCCTGCAGCGCCTGCTGGTCAAAGGCTGGGTGAAAGCGGAATGGGGAACGTCTGACAACAACCGCCGCGCCCGCTATTACACCCTGACTTCCGCAGGCAGGAAGCAACTGGGCATTGAAGCGGAGAATTTCGATCGCATGGTCCAGGCCATCGCCCGGGTCATGCAGACGGCATAGGAGAAAGCCTCATGGCGCGAAGGTGCGAATTCCTGCGCAAATTCTTATTCCTCCTGCAACGCAAGCAACTCGAGCGTGACTTGCAGGAAGAGATCGAAGGCCACCTTTGGCGCAAAGCGGAGAAGAATGTCTCCGCCGGAATGTCGCGCGAGGCAGCCTACGCCTCCGCGCGGCGGCAGCTTGGCAATCTCACCCGGCACCGGGAAGAAAGCCGTACGAGTTGGGGATTTCCGCTGCTGGAAAGCATTGTGCAGGACACTCGCTATGGCCTGCGCGTCCTGGGCAACGCGCCTGGGTTTGCGACCGTGGCTATTCTCACCCTGGCTTTAGGGATCGGCGCCTCGTCGGCCATCTTCAGCATCACCAACGCGGTCCTGCTGCGCCCGCTGCCTTACAAAGATTCCCCGCGCCTGGTGCATGTCTGGGGCAAGTCCGCCAGATTCCCTGAGTTCAGCATGGGAATGTCCTACCCCGACGCCGAAGACCTGCGGGCGAAAGCCCGCTCTTTTGAAACTGTGGCCTGGTACCGCTCGGGAAACCTGGTCCTCACCGGCGCGGGCGAACCGGAACAGGCGCCGGTCGCCGCCGTCTCCTCAGACTTCCTCCGCTTGTTCTCCGTGCAACCGGCTCTCGGCTCGGGCTTTCAGCCGGACGACTACGAGATGAAAAACGGCCGCGTGATCCTGCTCGGCTATGGGCTGTGGCAAAGGCGCTTCGCCGCTGACTCCAGTATTGTGGGCCGGACTGTCACGTTCGATGGAGTGCCGTACACCGTGACCGGAGTCCTGCCCAAAGATTTCAGCTATGCCGATATAGACGCGCTGGTGCCGCTCATCCCCAAGGCAGAGGAGAAAACCAAGCGCGAGAACTGGATGTTCTTTACCCTGGCGAAGATGAGGCCTTCGGTCTCGGCCCGCACCGCTCAGGCAGAAGCCGACAGTTTTCAGGCAGGCCTTGCCCAGGCTTATCCGAAAGAAGAGTCCGACAGCCGGCTCGAAGTTCAACCCCTGCTTGCGGCAGCCGTCAACGGCGATACCACCACCCAGTTGGCCACGCTGGTGGGCGCCGTCAGCTTTCTTTTGCTTATCGGCTGCGCCAACGTCAGCAACCTGATTCTTTCGCGCAGCGTGCAAAGACAGCGGGAGATCGCGCTGCGCGCAGCGCTGGGAGCCAGCCGTGCGCGAATCCTGCGGCAGCTGCTGATCGAAAGCCTGGTTTTAGCTCTGACGGGAGGCGTGGCGGGAATGGCGCTGGCCAGTATCGGCATTCGCGCTTTTCGTGTGCTTTCACCACCCACCTTCTCGCGGCTCAGCGAAATACGCTTCGAGCCGGTAGTGGCATTGATCGCTCTGCTGGTGGCCTGCGCCGCCGGCATAATTTGCGGACTGGCGCCGGCGCTCCATACCTCGCGGGCTGATTTGAACCTGGCCTTGAAAGAGCGGTCCGCGTTTACGTCCCTGACGCACCGTTTTTCATTGCGCAGTTTTCTTGTGGTAGCGGAAGTATCTCTCGCGCTGGCCCTGCTCACCGGCTCGGCTCTGCTGGTGCAGAGCCTGGCGCGCCTGATGAAGGTGGACACCGGATTCCGGACCGACCATCTCCTGACTGCGCAAATCGAGATGAGTCCCACGCGATACGCCTCCGAGGACGCGCGCCGGCTGTTCATTCAGCGGATTTTTGAAGCTTTGCGGGCGGAGCCGCAGTTCCGGGGCGTTGCATTGGCCAACAATTCCCTGCTGACGCACATGACCGCGGTTATGAGCTTTGATCCCGAATTGATCGGCATCCACGAAAAGCCAACCCCACTCGAAGCCAAGTCCGTCTCTCCCGGATTCTTCGAGGCCCTGAACATCCCGATGCTTGCCGGACGCGGCTTCACCGATCGCGACGTCAAGGGGAGTCCGCCTGTAGTCGTAATCAGCCAATCTCTGGCGAAGCGGTTCTACCCGGCGCAGGAACCTCTGGGCAAGGTCTTCAAAGTCGGAACTGATCCCGCGGATGCTTTCCAGGTGGTGGGCGTGGTGGCCGACACGCGGGACATCCATCTCGGGCAGAAGCTCCAGCCCCAGGTGTACTTTCCTATTCTGCAGGATCCCTACAACGGAATGAGCGTGATGGTCCGCAGCGGAGCCGATCCGCTCACTCTGGTGCGGCTGCTGCAGCAGCGCGTCTGGTCCGTGGACAAAGATCAGCCATTGACGCATGTGAACAGTATGTCCGAGGTCATCGCCAACTCGGTGGCGGAGCCTCGTTTTAAGACCTGGCTGCTGAGCGCTTTCGCCGCGGCTGGACTGGCTCTGACCCTGATCGGCATCTATGGCGTGATTTCATATTCGGTAAACCAGCGCGCTCGTGAGTTGGGAATCCGGCTGGCGCTGGGAGCCCAGAGCGGCGACGTACTGGGCCTGGTGCTTAAACAAGGTTTGGGCATGGCGGTGACCGGCGCCGGCATCGGCGTGCTCGGATCTTTGGCTTTGATGCGCCTGCTCGCCACCCAGCTCTACGGGATTAAACCAACCGATCCGCTCACCCTGGCTGGATCAGCAATGCTGTTGCTGGTGGTCGCGGTTTGCGCCTCTTATATTCCGGCGCGGCGGGCCACCAAGGCCGATCCCATGATCGCCCTGCGCGCGGAGTAGCCGCGATTCACTACTAGCGGGATCGCGACCCAGGCTTCCGGGTATTTACGCGCTGTTCGTTCTGGCTGGAAGTCAGCGCTTTCTGTGGCCGCAAGACCCATGTTCGAAGGTCCGTGGCACCCTCAATGCTCCGTAATCGAACTCTACAAAGAAGAGTACAATCGCGGCTTGTTGTGAGAATCCCCTGACAACAGGACTCGAAATGAGAAACTTCGCTCTTGCAGCGTTTGCGATGTTGAGTCTTCTCGCGACCGCGCCGGCCCAATCTACAACCCAGCCCAAACCGCTGGACCTTCTCAAAGCCAAGATGGAAACCATCGCCCACGGCGTCAGCGCCGACTGGGGCATCTACGTGAAGTCGCTCGACACGGGCGAGGAGATTGCCATCAACGCCGATGCGGTGATGGACACCATGAGCGCCATCAAAATCCCGCTGCTGGTGGACGTTTACCGCCAGGTTGACGCGGGGAAGATCAATCCAACGGAGCGCATCGCCATGGCCACGGCCGACAAGCGTTTCGGCACCGGAGTGTTGCGGACGCTCGATCCCGGCCTGGAGCTGAGTTTTCACGATGCCCTGATGCTGATGATCATTCAGAGCGATAACACCGGGACGGATATGGCATTCGCGCATGCCGGCGGGCCGGCGCACGTAACCCAGACCATGCGCCTGCTGGGATTGAACTCGATCACCGCCACCGGAACCACCTACGACTGGTTTCGCGCCCTGGCCGCGGCCGGCGATCCCTCATGGGAGAAATTCTCGCCGGAAGAGCTCTTCACCCACGGTTTCCCCGATAAACTCACCGACGCCGATGTGGAGCGCTTTCATTTTGAAGGCAAACATCCGTTTGGCCTCTCCAGCGCGCGCGACATGGGCAAGCTCCTGGAGTGGATCGCCGGCAACCGGGCCGCCAGCGAAAAATCCTGCAAAGAGATGCTGCGCATGATGGGCTTGCAGCAGATGCGGACACGCATTCCCAAATACATGGACGGCGAAACCCGGGTGCCGCACAAGACCGGCGACTTTCCTCCCTACATCGCCAACGACGTGGGCTACATTCAGACCGATGCGGGCCGCGTGGTGGTCGTCTTTTTTTCAGCGCATCACCGCGGATATTATTCCGAGCTGGAAGATGCGATTGCGCGCATGAGCGAACAGGTCTGGGCCTATTTCAATTATCGCGACAAGGCGGCGAGCAAGTAGATGGCAGACTGGATTTCGAGACGACGCCAAATCATCCGCGCTCTGCTGCTGCTGATCATCGCTTATCTCGCACAGCGGATCTGGATGAGCGAATTGAATGCGGTTGTCTGGAAGATCACCTACATCGGCGAGCAGGTTGCGTTGCTGGTGGCTCGGCCGGACTACGACAGCGCCGCTTCAGTCAGCATCTTCGAGACTGTGGCCATCGTGGTCAATGTCGTAGTCTTTGCCGTCGTGCTCTGGCCGATCCAGCTCCTGTTAAACAAATGGAAACAAAGGCGGCGGACGCGAAAAGCTGCCCGGACGTAGCTCTCCGCAGCCTTACTGCGATGTGGTCAGGCTGCGAACCAACTCCATTGCTGCTTCCCGCGTCCGGACCGATCCCTCCAGCTGCGCATCTTCCACCGCGGCCAGCAGTTCCTTGAAGCGCGGACCGGGCTGGTAGCCTGCCGCGATCAGGTCCTCTCCGGTAATCAACGGACGCGGGCGAATCTGCTCCGGCGGCAACTCACGCAGCTTCTTGCAGGTGAAATCGTATAGCTCAAGATCGCGATGACTGGCCAGGCAGTCGAGCCGGTGCAGTTTCAGGTGCTCGTCAAAGTGCGGCAGGCGGACAAAGCGCTTGAAGGTCGACTCCTTCATGCGCTTCACGTCGGCAAAACGCATGTGGTTGGCCACCAGCGCGCAGACTTCAGCCGTCTCATCGTTCGACATGCGGAAGCGGCGGCATATCTCGGCAGCCATGGCCGTGCCTACTTCGGCGTGCTCATCGAAGCGGATGCGGTCGGGCGCGACGCGAAAGGTTGGCGGCTTGCCGACATCGTGCAGCAGCGCGCCCAGAGCCAGAGTCTTTGAAACTCCCGAAGGCAAGCCTTCCAGAAGCATGAGGGTGTGGATCCATACATCGCCCTCGGGATGGAATTGCGGCGGCTGCTGGACTCCCTGCATGCGTTTGATCTCCGGCAGCACCTGCTCCAGCAGCCCGGTCTCATCCAGCAGCTCGAAGGCGCGCCGCGCCCGGCCTTCGGTCAGCATCTTCACGATCTCATCGCGGACTCGCTCCTGGCTGACCTGATGAATCTGCGGCGCCAGCCTGCGGGTGGCGGCAAAGGTCTTCGGCTCCATGGTGTAGCCAAAACGCGCGGCAAAGCGGACGCCGCGCAGCAGGCGCAGCTTGTCTTCGGCAAAACGCAATTCCGGGTCGCCGATGGCGCGGATGGTACCGGTCTCCAGGTCCTTGCGCCCGTCGACATAGTCCAGCACCTCGCCACTGACTGGATCGAGCATCAGGCCGTTGATGGTGAAGTCGCGGCGCTGCACGTCGAGCCGGGCCTCGGTCGAGAAACGGACCTGATCGGGATGGCGGCCGTCAGAGTATGCGCCGTCGCTGCGGTAGGTGGCGACTTCAATGTTGTAATTGTCATGAACGGCCGAAGCCTGATCCTGTTCCTCTCGGCCCGGAACCAGCACCACGCCAAACTGCGCGCCCACGGCATAGGTCCTGGGAAAAAGGCGCATCACTGCGTCGGGCGTAGCCGAGGTGGCCACATCGTAGTCCGCAGGTTCGCGTTCGAGCAGCAGGTCGCGAACACAGCCGCCGGCAAAGTAAGCGGAGAAGCCGCTCTCCCGCAGCTTGCGAACGATGGCTGCGGCATGTTGCGCTTTTTCCGAAGTCAGATTCAAGGTGTCAGCCGCGAGCGCCCTCCGTCCAGCACAGCTCGGGCTTAATCCAATAATATAAATGTATGTCCGAAGCGCGCATTCTGGGGATCGAGACTTCATGCGACGAAACCGCAGCGGCGGTAGTCGCCTCGGGCGAGCGTCTGCTCTCCAACGTGGTCTCATCGCAGATCGCTACGCACCAGCCTTATGGAGGCGTGGTGCCGGAGCTGGCTTCGCGCGAACACCTGCGCGCCATTGTGCCTGTCGTTCGCCAGGCCCTTTCCGAAGCGGGAGAGAGCTACCAGTCGGTTGACGCCATCGCCGTCACCCAGGGACCAGGGCTGGCCGGCGCACTACTTGTGGGAATCAGTTTCGCCAAAGCGCTGAGTTTCGCGCTGAACAAGCCGTTGATCACTGTGAACCACCTGGAAGGACATATCCACGCAGTACTACTCGAAGAAAAGCAGAAAGGCAACTTCCGCGTGGAATTTCCTGTGCTGGCGCTGGTGGTCTCCGGCGGACACACGCATCTCTTCATCGCCGACGAACAACAGCATGGCTGGAGCTATCGCAACATCGGCCGCACCCGTGACGATGCCGCCGGTGAAGCCTACGACAAGGTCGCCAAACTACTGGGGCTGGGGTATCCGGGAGGTCCGATTATCGACGCGCTTGCGCCTCGAGGGAATTCGCACGCGGTCAGGTTTGGTCCGGCTCAGATCAAGCATCGCAACCGGGGAGTATCGCACGAAGACCAGACGGCGTTCGATTTCTCTTTTAGTGGCATCAAAACGGCGGTGCTGCGTTATGTCCAGTTGGAGAACATGGGCGCCGACATCGAAGCCCGGCGAGCGGCGCTGGCCAGCTTTGCCAAACCCAGGCCGCAGGACGTTCTGCCCCAATGCGATCAAAAAACGCTGGACCTGATTGCTTCATTCCAGCGCGCGGTGGTAGATGATTTGCTCTCCAAGACCATGGCGGCGGCTCGCGCGTGCGAAGCTCGCACGCTGTTTGTGACCGGTGGTGTGGCCGCCAACAGCGAACTGCGGCAAGCATTCGAGGCCAGGGCAGCTGGCGAGGGCCTGCCCGTGTTTTTCCCTTCCCGCAGACTGTCTACCGACAACGCAGCCATGATCGCGGCGGCCGCCTATCCTAAGTTTCTGGCGAAGGATTTCGCCGATGCGGCATTCTCCGCCGAGGCATCACTGGCCCTGTGAACAGGATTCCCCGCAGTCAAAAAGATGCCGGCGTTTCCTGAAGAGGGTCGCGCAGCGATGAAGGCGGTGGGATGATCTCAGCCTTCTTCCGGCTGGATCTCGTCTTCGATAGCCATGTCTTTGAATTCGCTGGCTTCAAAGACATCGCCGCATTCCTGGCATTCCACAAATTCAGCGTCGTCGTCGCGGGCTACTACCCGGACACGCGTGTGCCTGCAGGTTTTCTCCATAACTGTCTTTTTGAGGGAGATCGTCTCGCAATGGTTGGAATCTGAATCGAATTCATAATTCGGACCAAGCAAAGGTACGCGAATTGGCGGTATTTTAAGCTCGTCCTGCGAGTTGTCAAGTCCTTACCTTGGGCGGGACGCCGGGGACGCCACGATACGATAGAAATCCGGCGGGTTAGCGCGGCATGGGATAAATGCCTGCCAGGCGGGCCTGGCTCACCAGGATGGGCTTGATCGAGGCCGGAGCGAGTCTGCTAAGGCCGCGTTGGGCTGAGGCCACAGCAGCAGAGAAGGTGCTACGCCCGGTGAGGGCCGCATCAATAATCAGGAATTTATCCGCTGCCCGGGCCACGCGCACACCAACGTAGGCGTGCCCGGGAACCAGGATTACCTCGGCGTCCATTCCCAGGTTTTCAAACAGCGAGGCATAGGCCACTGCTGCGTCAATGCAGTTGGCGCTGGAATGCAACAGGCTGGCATGGGGCATGCGCACGCGTTCGCTGAGGGCCTGGTGATCGCCCAATGTGCCTGAACTCTTTACGTATGACAGCCCTGAATTCTGCAGCGCCGTGAAGATCGCGCGGGCTTCGCGATAGGTCTCCAGTTCCTGGCCTCGGGTATCCTTCCATCCTTCATATCCGGGAAGACGATGATCGGCGGTATAGCGCTTGGCTTTGGCCAGAGTCGCTTCAATTTGCGGATCATGCGGCGTGACCCACGAGGCAATGAATGATGCGTACTTAAAATCCGCTCCCCAATACATGTCTTCGCTGGAGCGGAGGCGCACCGGCAGCGTGGATTCATATACGGTGCGTCCTTGCAGATCCGTGGCCGAGATCCGGACGGTGGCGGCGATAATTTCGCGGTTTGCATAAAACCGTGGCAGGAACGATGGAGCAAACAGTAACGTGCGCGCCTTGCCCGGGTCGATTTCGGCGGCCTGAACCTCGCGGTCGCTCCAGCCCGGTACCTGAACCGTCAGACGTTGACTCACTTTTTCGTCGGTGAGGTTGGTGATCGTGACAGCGACTACGGCAAAACTGCGCTCGTCTTGCTTCCGCAGCGAGGCGTAGTTTGCGAAAACCGGGTAGATCTCACCATCCAAGCCGGCCTGCACTTTATACGAACAAGGCCCTGAACCTGTGCCGGCTACCGGCTCATGGTGTCGGCCAGGGATATCTTCGGCCCAAGCCACAGTGGCAACCGCGACCAGGAAAATGGGCGGAAGAATTCTTCGAGCTCTTTTGAAAGGCATTGACCAGAAGAGGATAAAGAGATGATTTGAAGGAACAATCGGGGCTATGCCTTAAATTTGCATACGCGCACCGAGTATGCACTATTTGAGCTTAGGGATACGGAATTCAGGATTGTCGCCCATCAGAAATACATAAACTTAGATATTACCTAAGTAACCTACCTATAAGCTATTGATTCAGAGGCAGATACATCTGGTACTCCGATTGCCAACAATTCTTAATAGTTGCAACAGGGGTTGGGGGGAAGGGCAAGCTTCATTTTGTAGGGAAATGAGAGATTTTCCCCCGCTGTCTTTTTTCAAGAACCAATTCCAAAAAATGGAGAGAACAGGAATGAATAGCAAACTGCGCGTATTTGCAGTTCTGTTCGCTGTGACTTTGGCATTGGCATGGAGCATCCCGTCTGTGGGTCAGGTGCTGAAGGGTTCAATCTCAGGCACAGTGGTCGATCCTCAGGGTGCGGTTGTATCCGGTGCCCAGGTCCAGGCGAAAAATGTTGAAACAGGAGTTGTCTTCACGACAACGTCGGACAGTTCGGGCCTTTTCCGGCTCAATCTGCTACCGGTAGGAACGTACGACGTCAGCATGAGCGCGAAAGGCTTCAAGACCACCGATTCCAAGGGGATCGCCGTATCCGCCGGCGCCGATAGCGGCATGGGCTCGGCAAGACTTTCCGTGGGCGAAGCCTCAACCACTGTGGAGGTAACGGCTGCTGCTCCCTTGATCGATACCACTCAGGCTCAGGTCACCAACACCTTTACCGGCACCACATTGCAGACCTTCGCCGGCATTCAGGAAAATCAGGGTCTGGATAAACTGGCCGAGTTTGTCCCCGGTGTAAATGCGAGCCGGTCAAACAATTTTTCCAATCAGAACGGACAGGGATTCAGTGTCGACGGTCTGCGTGGCCGTAACAACGACCAGGAAATCGATGGACAGAACAACAACGACAACAGCGTCGGCGGTCCGGGACTGTTTTTGTCCAACCCCGAATTTGTCCAACAGTATGTGATCGTGACCAACAATTTCGGTCCCGAATATGGCCGCAACGCCGGCTCGGTAGTTAACCTCATCACTAAATCCGGAACCAATGGCTGGCATGGAAGCATCTTTGGCACGGAGAACAGTAATTTCCTGAATGCCATGACCGTGACCCAAAAGCGCTTCAGCTTTAAACCGGACGGTGTAACGCATTTGAGCGGGCCACCACGACTGAATGACGAATTCGGCGGCGGCACAATCGGAGGACCGTGGATCAAGAACAAAGTGTTCTTGTTCGGTGGTTTCGACCAGGAGATATTGGCTCAAAACAGTATCTTTAGCTCCGGCGCGCTCACGCCGACGCCCTCCGGGTTGGCTGCGTTAGCAGCCTGCTTCCCCGCTTCCACCTCGATGCAAGCCCTGCAGAAGTTCGGACCATATTCCATCAGTGCTGGTAACCCCCAGCCAAATGGCACACCTGTGGCTCTTGTTGGTTCCTGCCCGACAGCTACATTTGCGGGCGTAACACGAACACTCTTCTCGCCGGCACATGAGTATGACTTCGTAATCAAGAATGATGTCCAACTGGGCAGTGACACGATTACCACCCGGTATCTTTATAACCGCAACACGACCTTCAACCGCAATGACAGCGGAACCGCCAACGCGGCTGCAGGATATACCGATGATGTGCCTGCCATCAGCCAGATTATCCTGGCGAGTTGGAACCACAACTTCACTTCACGCATGGTCAACGAAGCCCGCGTCTCATGGGGTCGCTTGAATGTCGAGTTCGGGGGCAACGCCTTCGGCACCGTGGCCACCGCGGGTAACCTGTCGCAGGCCTTGACCAACGTCGCGTTCACCAGCGGTGCCTTGATGGGTTATGGCCCAGCCACCAACATTCCCCAAGCCCGCATCGTGAATACGTGGCAAGCGCAGGACAACTGGAATTATGTTCTCGGACGACACTCGTTGAAAGCCGGTGTGAACTGGACCTACCAACGCTCGCCGAACATCTTTTTGCCCACCATCAACGGCCAATATCGTTTTAGCAGCTGGGCGAATTATTTTGCTAACACTCCCTCTTCAGTGTCGATCGCCGATGGACCGTCGAGTCTCGATTTCCGCGAGTATGACACTTTCATCTATGGCGGCGACGATTGGAAGATTTCACAGAACTTGACCCTGAACCTGGGTGTGACCTGGTCTTATTACGGCCAGCCGGCAAACCTGTTCAACAGCATTACAAACCCGCGTGAAAGCAATCCGGCGACGGCATTCTGGTCGGCCACCGAACCCACATGCTCGACCAGCGCCTGCGGGGGGCCCTTCTTGAATCCCGGCGCGGCGATCCCCCTCAGTGTGCGCACCTTCCCCGAATTCCCGTCGGTCAAGAACAGCTTCGGCCCAAGCGTAGGATTCGCCTACTCTCCGCAGTGGGGCGGGTTCTTTACCGGCCACGGCAAAACCACGATTCGCGGCGGATACCGCATTGCTTATGACCCGCCGTACTACAACATCTTCATCAACATGGCCACCTCAACTCCTGAGGTTCTCTCACAGACCTTTACCGGAACGACGGCAGCCGGCCTGCCTTTGCCCGCGGTTCCGACTGGACCCAATGTACGCAGTCAACTCAGCTCAACGCTGCAAAAAGGGTTCTTCGATCCCCGTACTTTCACTCAAACCTCTATGGCACCGGACTTTTCGCCGGACCGGGTACAGTCCTGGAGCTTTGGCTTTGAGCGCGAGTTGAACAGAGCTTCAGCATTCGAGGTTCGCTACGTCGGCAACACCGGCGAGAACCTCTTCCAATCAGTCAATGCGAATCCATTCATTGGCGCCTTAGCGACAGCCTTCCCCAGCATCACCACCGGCTTTACCCCTTGTTCTGCGACTCAGGCTTTCGCTCCTGCTGCCATTGGGCGGATCAACTGCAATCTGGGCGTGGTGCGGTCGCGCAACAACAGTGGATACTCTGACTACAATGCTATACAAACAGAGTTCCGCGCTAACAATCTCTTCAAACAGCTCTCCATGCGAACCAGCTACACCTTCAGCAAAACAACCGATAACGTGAGTGAGATCTTTAACACCGGAACTGCCGGCACCACTCTGGCTTTTGCTCAGAACCCGCTAAATGTAGGAGCCGGCGAGCACGGCATATCCGGGCTCAACTTCCCCAACCGTTTTACTCTGACTCTGGTCGAGCAGCTTCCTTTCTTTAAAGAGCAGCATGGCCTCGTCGGACACCTGCTCGGGGGATGGGCGATCACTGGAAACTACATTTTTGCCACGGGACAGCCCTACAGCCCGGAGCAGATCCAGGAAGCCACCGGTACCGGGGGGAACTTCTACGACAATACGTTCAATCTCGCCTTTGTCGGCGTAGAAACCGCTCGCCCGTTCCTCGGCAGCAACAGTGCGCCGGTGAATACGGTAGGCATTTTCTGTGGCGATGCGCATATTGATTTTGGCAGCACCGTGTCATGCTCCAGCGTGGGGAACAATCAATTGATCAGCGTCAACGCTATAAACAACACGCCCAAAGGCCAACCCCTCAACATCGTAGCGGTGACCAATCAACAGGTCCGGTTCATTATGAACACCGGCATTGCCCAGCAGCTGTTCGGAACTCCGTTTGGCAATGTGGGACGCAACAGTCTCACGGACGCACCGGCCAACGTGGTTGATCTTTCACTGTTCAAGGACTTCAAGCTCGGTGAACGCGCGACCGCTCAAATTCACCTTACAGCCTTGAACGCTTTCAACCACTTCAACTACTCCACAGTGGATCCGGTATTGGCTGATGCAGGTCTTGCTCGGAACGGCGTTGGCTTTGCCGATCCATCGTTGACTACCACACCAGCCATCCAAGACGCGTTCCGCAAGGTCTACATAGGAGCCAAGGTTACTTTCTGATCTAAGGCTTTTCGGGTCAAACCCGCCGGTCTCTTGGCCGGCGGGTTTCTTATTTCCCCACGAGGCCTTGCGTGGGTAAAAGCGCCCGATGCTCAAGTTACCCTGGAGCAGTCGCCGGTTTCGCCGCCGCATCTTCCAGCGGCGCTGACGCGATCTGATTCCTGCGCAGAAGGTCCACGACGCGACGGAAGAGGTGCGTGCGTACCTCATGCCGTTCATTGGCGCGAGTAATGTAACGAACCACCACGTTCACGCCCAACGACGTTGGCCGCACGCTGATCGCCGGCGCCGGAGAGAACGCTCGCCCCACGTGCCCCGGAACCACGCGCTGCCATTCCTGTTCTGCCTGGCGCATATTGGCTTCGGTAGCTTCCATCACCACCTTCTGCACGGCTTCGGCAATCGGATAAGGATCCACTCCTGCGGGAATCGGGACCTCCAGTTCGTCCCACAGCCACTGGCCCGTCGTGGAGAAATTAAAATAGTGGCCTTCGATGGCGAAGCTGTTCACGAAGGTGACCTTGCGGCCGGTGGGATGTCCCGCGTCTGACCAGTTTCCGGTCTCCAGAATCACCGTGTGCAGCACGCCCACGTTCACCACCTCGCCGCCGATGCCGTTGATCTCCACCCAGTCGCCCGGACGAATGCCTCCCGGTCCCATCAGGATGAACCATCCGAAGAAGCCGACAATGAAGTCCTTGAGCGCCACCGTCAATCCTGCGCCGGTCAGCGCCAGCACCGTCGCCAGCTGGCTGGGCGGTCCGAACAGCACCAGCAGGATCAGCGCAACGCCTCCCACTTGCGTGACGAAACGCGTGACGGTATGCACTGTGTGCCGCCTTCGGCTCTCCGGCGCCAGACGCGCCACCATGGCGCGCACCAGGCCATCGCAGAACAGCACCAGCAGCAGAAGCACCGCAACCCAGATGGCGCCTTCAACCAGCGCCGACTGATGCTGCTGTTTCCGCAGCTTCACCAGGGTAATCCACTGCGCGTAGAGACCATCGATCTGCTGCAGGTCGGAAGTTCGCTTATCGAGCTCGGCCAGATGCTTGCGCTCGCCCGCAGCCTGCTTCAGGCTGGTGATGTCCGGCGCACCGGCCGGCTGTGTGGCCGGGTTCGCGCTGCCCGCAGCCGCGCCCGGTGCGTGCGACTGTGAACCCGCCTGTTCCTGCGCCTTTTCTTCCTTGGTTTCTTCATCCAGGAGCTGACGTTCATGCGCCAGCCCCGCCTCCCCGGCCGCGAGTTCAGCCCGGGCTGCGTTCAGCGCTTTCTCTTTGTCGGCCTGCTCGCGCCACGCGCGAAACCGGACGATCAGCGTGCGCGACTGCACCGCCTGCGCCTCCGCGTGTGCCTGCGCAGCTCCGGCTCCAGGCTTCTCGTGACCGACCGATTCGTGCTGCTCCAATAGCTGCTGGATTTTGCTGCGCGGATCGCCGCCCGCGCGAATCAGTTCCTCATGGGCGAGGTCCAGGTCTTCCTGATCGACCTCCAGCGTCGCCTCCTCCAGCTGCTCTTCCGCTTCCAAAGTTTCTTTGTGCGCATCGTCGGCTTTGGCCAGCGACTGTTTGAGTTTGGCCAGCTGCGCCTGCTCCAATTGCACGCGTTGTTGCAGCTTCTGCACCCGCGCCTGGATCGGCCGGGCTTTGGCGGGGATCGGCGGAGTATGTTCCGTAGCGTTGTGCAGCGCCGCGGCAAAGGCCATATCGACTTCGTGATCGGCCAGGCGCAGCGCGTTTTGCGCCAGCTCCTGCTCGTCCGGGGTTGTTGCCAGTGCCGCCAGGTGCTGTGCCGTAACCAGCGGCTGCTGGTCAACCAGTTCGGCCGTTGACGCTTTGGCTTTCGTGACCGGCGGCACTTCCGGGGGACTGATCCAGTAGCGCACCAGCACTGTGCCGATGATCCCGATGATCACCACCAGCGTGACCACAACAAAAATTGCGCGGTTGAAGATCTTGCCTGGCATAACTGTCACGAACTCTACTACACCCGATTCGGGTGACGCTCAATATGTGTTTTGACCTTACTGCGCCTGCTGCTTGATGATCGCGAAGAATGCGGATTACCTGAACACCTAGCCAGATCGATTACGACGGCGGAGAACAGTCTCCGCACCTGGCGTGCGCTGACAACCAGCCGGATACTCTGAGCGAGATCATCTTACATCGCGTCCTGCATCTCAAGCTTTCGCAGCCCGGATCACCTTATTCAAATGCATTGACATTCGATTGCTGAAGGAGTCTGATTATCCCAGTTTCTATGTTCCTGATCTGGTGGCCCAGGATGACGTTATCCCAAGCAGGTTGAAACGTCTTCCCGGTTCCTGTCACTAGGAATCAGAAGAAAGTGCTCGGGGTAATCCAGGTATAGGAAGAGTTAAGCGCCCGACGTCGCTTCGCGCCAGTTCTTTTATGCTCACCTCAGCTCGAAGCCGGCGCTGAAACCCTTCGCTTGAATTTCAGGGGGGCGGAAGGCTCGCCAAGGGCCAAATCTCCGCGAGCAGGCACGTACTGCTTTTCATCGCGGTCCGGCGACTTTTCGTTCTGGCAGCCATGCATCAACCGGCAGCAGTATCGTTGGATCCATTCGGGAGCCGCGTCGACCGATTCTTGCTCAAAGCAAAACTGGGTAGCGGTGGAATCGGGGAAGTGTTCCTGGCGGAAGACACGCTGCTCAAGCGCCAGGTGGCGCTGAAGGCCATCCGCACCGATCGCAGCCTGGGCGGAAGTGTTTACCAGCGGCTGCTCAAAGAAGCCGAACGCGCCTCGCAGCTCAACGATGAGCACATCGCCCAGGTGTACGACTTCATCGAGAGCGATGGGCGCGGCTTCCTAGTCATGGAGTACGTGGAAGGCGAGACGTTGCGCGAGAAAATGCGCCAGCCACTGACGACGGAAGAGTTCTTCAGTATCGCCGAGCAATGTTTGTCAGGACTATTGGTGGCGCATCGCAACGGCATCTTACATTGCGACCTCAAACCGGAAAACCTGATGATCACTCCCGCCGGACTGCTGAAGATTCTTGATTTCGGCTTTGCCCGGCGCGCTGCCGCTGAAGAAACACGCGACACCATGGACCTGAGCTCGCCGGCGATCGGCGGAACGCTCGGCTACATGGCGCCGGAAGTGCTTCTGGGAGCTGTGCCTGATGCCCGTGCCGACATCTTCTCGGCCGGCGTGGTGCTGTATGAAGCCCTCACCGGGCGCCATCCCTTCCGCGGACATTCCTCCAGACCGGCTGCGGACGCGATTTTGCGCGGTAAGCCACATCCTTTTCCCGCATACGTACCCGCCGGACTCGACCTGGTCCTGTTGCGCATGCTGGCCAAGGATCCGGCGCGGCGCTACCAGACCTGTGCGGACGCGCTCGCGGATATTCGCGCTGTTCATGCCGGCGAGAAACCGGTGCTGGCCGGAACCTCGACAACCAGTACTGGTCGGACGATTAAGCTCGCCCTTCCGCTGGCGGCTGTGGTTGCCCTGGGCGCGCTTCTGTCATCGTGGCCGTCGTCGGCGCCGGTACATCCCGTTTCGCCCAACAGCCGGCAGTTGGCGGTGCTTCCTTTCCGACCGATGGGACTCGACACAAGCAGCCGCGCCTTCGCCAATGGACTGACGGAGAGTCTGGCGGCCAAGCTGAGCCAGATCGCTGAACGTTATCCCCTGGAAGTTGTGGCCGCATCCGAGGTGCGCGCACTTCACGTAGACGACGCGGTGAAGGCACGCACAATTCTCGGCGCTACTCTGGCCCTCGATGGAAGCCTGCAGCAATCCGGCACTACCGTCCGTGTGATCTACAGCCTGCTTGACACGCGATCACTTCGCCAGGTGCACTCGGGTGTCATCACCGCCGATGCATCCAATCCCTTCGCGGTCCAGGACCGGGTCATCGACGAGGTGCTCCGAGACCTGGACATCGAGCTAGGCAAAGATGACCGTAGCCGCCTGGCGACACATGGAACGACTCAGCCTCATGCTTACGATTTTTACCTCCGCGGGCGGGGTTATCTGCAGGATTACGATCGCCTCGATAGCCTCGATAGCGCCATCGCCGCGTTTCAGCAGAGCTTACACGCCGATCCGGGTTTTGCTCTGGCCTATGCAGCTCTCGGCCAGGCTTATCTCGACCAGTATTCCCTTACGCGCCTGTCTCAATCCGTCGCTCGGGCCGAAGAGGCGTGCGGACATGCAGTGCAACTCGATGCCGGCAGTCCCGATGGCGAAATCTGCATGGGAATGCTGCTCAACGCTACCGGAAGATATGAAAAGGCCGCACAACATCTGGAAGCCGCGATCAGGCTGGATTCCACGCGGGATGAGTCGTTTCGCGAACTGGCAGAAGCCTATGAAGGACAGAAACGCCTGGTCGAGGCGGAGAATGCGTTGAAGCGCGCGATCGCGCTTCGACCGCAGTTCTGGGCTGGCTACAAAAGGCTGGGCGGGTTTTACAACGCGCACGGCCGCATGGATGAAGCGGTGCAGCAGTTCAAACGCGTGATTGAACTCGCGCCTGACAGCTTCAGCGGATACAGCAACCTGGGAGCGGTTTACGCGCTGCAAGGAAAGTACGATGATGCGATCGGTGTGCTGGAACGCTCGATCGCGATACATCCCGCGTGGTCGGCATTGAACAATTTGGGCGCTGCATATTCTTATCAACACAGATACGAAGAGGCCGCACGCACCTATGAGCAGGCCGCGAATTTGACTCCTACGGCCAACGTGGTTTTCGGCAACCTCGGCGAGGTTTACGGACAGATTCCTGGAAAGCTGGAAGAGAGCCGCAACAACTACATTCAGGCTCTCAAGCTGACGGAGCAACAGTTGATCGTGAATCCAAAAGATCGAAAGGCTATGTCGTACGCCGCAGTTTATGCCGCTCATCTTGGCAAAGACGTCAAGGCAGAGACGTACCGCAAAAAATCGCTGAAACTCTCCGCCCATGACCCGCTGGTGCGGTTGCGTTCTGCTCAGGTGCTCGCGCTGATGGGCAAAGACGGACCGGCGCTGCACGATCTCGACTTGGCAGTTAGACAAGGGACCTCGGCTTCGGAAATCACCAATGATCCCGTCTGGCAGAGATTTCAAGCCAATCCAAGATTTACCGGCATTATCGCCAGAGGGCGGAGCAATTGAACAGCATGAAACGCAACACTGGAGGAGGAGATCATGAAGCAAACTGCGGCAGTCAGAAAAATGCACCCTAGGACTGACCGGTTCACAGCCCCAGCCGCGAAGGCCGTGCACATCATTAGCGACAAAGGCGGCGTCGATCATGACAGCGTCACGATTCGCCTGAGCGCCCAGGAGGAAGTGACCTGGTTTGCCCATGGCAACCAGACTGCGACGATCACCTTTGAGCACTCACCGTTCCATGATTCGATATTTACGGTTCCGGCCGGCGGCAGCGTTTCCACAGGCGCCGCTAAGGGCGCAAGCCCATACCAGAGATTCAAGTACACCGTGACAGGACCCGGCGGAAAGAATGACCCGGAAGTGGTCATCGACAGGTAGTCTCTCCGCTCGTTGAAGCATTTACCCCATGAACGCTGCCGCGCTTTGACGTTCGTCGACACGGGAGGAGAAGTGTGGCCTTTCGCTTCACTGCGCCTGCGGCTTGATGATCTCGCCCAGAATATCCGGCTTGCCTTCCACGCGCACCAGGTGCGGATACTGCTCTCCGCCGTGGTAGTCGATCTGGTACGTGTTCAGGTAATCCGCATTCTCCGCGATCAGCGTGATCGGCTGCTTGTTTTGCACGCTGCCGCGCAGCGCCAGGCGCATGTTGTCTTTCGACCACTTGCGTCCGTTCACTCCAATCACCTTCATTCCCGGTCCCAGTCCTGCGGCATAGGCCGGCGATCCGGGAATCGCGTCCCGCACCTCGCCTTCTTTGCTCAGGATCAAACCCAGGGAAAAACTCAGGTCCAGCCCATCGCCGGTTTTTTCCGCGGCTTCCATGGTGATGTTCTTTTGATCGCTGTAGACCAGCTTCCAGCCGCCGTTCTCAATCCCGCCCAGCGGCGCATGAGCCGATTTCGTATCCAGACGCTCCCGCAGAAAATGCGCCCAATCGTAGGGTGAAACTTTGTTCAGCGCCGCCACCACGTCTTCAAACTTGTACGGGACCACCGTAGGCGCGCCGCTCGCGCCGCCGTAGAAAAGACGGCAGAAATCGTTCAACGACTTCTGCCCGTTGCTCTGCTTGCGGATCAGCGCCTCCACGTCCAGCCAGATCAGGTAGCCCTCGGGATAGTAATCCGCCGACCGCCGCCAGTTCATCCACTGCGGCGCTCCCGCAAACAGTATCTGCACTGACGTCGCCGTATCCTGCAGCGGGCGCCACGTGCGTCCCGCGCGATGGTCGAGCATGGCCGCGGTGTACGCCAGGTTCTCGCGAAACTGCTCCGGCGACCGCAACCCGACTCGCGCCGCCAGAATGTTCCCCAGATAATCGGTGAAGCCCTCGTACACCCACAGCAGGTCACCCTTCATCGGCTCTTGATAATTGGGCGTGACCAGCCCTTCCGGCCGCCGGTACTTCCCGTTCCAGGAGTGGACAAACTCGTGCGGCAGCAGGTCAGCCTCCAGGTTGTGCGCGTTGGGATTCCTGAAAACGTCTTCGCCCGTGCCGTTGTCGCTGGACTCATGATGCTCCAGCCCGTGATGTGCCGTGTAGTCGCTCAGCGTCCACAGGAAGTGATACTTCTCGTAATGCCGCGCGCCGAACAGTTTTCCCGTCTCCGCCACCAACTGTTTGTAGCTGGCCAGATCGTGATCGCTCATCTGCAACGACTCTTCGCTCTCGCCCACCATGTCGATCACGTGCGCCGGTTCTCCCGCCGCGGAAAGCTGCACCTGGCGATACCACTGTCCGGCGACCAGCGGCGAATCCACCAGCCGCGTCAGCGTCACCGGAGCAAACGTGAAACCGTCGGCGGACTTGCCTATCGGCGTCAGCGCCGTCCCATACTTCCATCCGTCCGGCAACACCACTGACGCTGTCACCTCCACGTCATCGCTTTTCACGTCCTTGGGATAGAGCACTACCTGATTCCACACCAGGTCCAGCAACTTGCTCGAGGCCAGCGAGCTGCGCCCGTAATAAGTAATGGTGTCGAACGCGGCCTCGATCTCTCTTGTTCCGTTGGGAACCTTCACGTGGAAGGCCCACATATCCACCAGGTCGCGCTGCCACTCCAGCTCCTGTCCGCCGGCCTTGATATGCAGCCCGGTCAGGTTTTGTATCGGTCCCGTCGGCCGGTGATTGCCCGGCAGCCACTTCGGATAAACCAGCGTGACATCTCCCGCCGCGGCCGGAATCGTGACCACCGCATGCAGGATATTGCGGGGCGCGTCCGTGGCATCCACGCGCAGCCGTTCGTTGATCTTTTGTGCGAAAGCGATGGACGTAAGCGAGATGAGAAGAATGATGCAGCGGACGATCTTCACGAGCTTTTCTCCCTGAGCATTGCCTGCGAACGGGTAATGTTAATCGCTGCCGCCGTCAAAGACCAGCAACCACGTTCGTTACCGGCTTGCAAAGCGTCCGCCACCCTCTTTACTCCTTCGCGCCGTCGATCATCAAAGAACTCTTGCCTAAATCTTCCTCTTCTGGTGGGATAAGTAAAATCGCGCGTCCAACATCTCGAGCACCCACGGAGCGCCCAACTTGCCCACCTTCATTCAAACCGCCACCCGCATCCAGGCCGCGGGCAATCTGCCCAAGCTCATCGACGAATACGTGGGCCGCGTCAACACCCGCGAAAACCGCATCAGCATCGCCCACATGCGCAGTCCCGCCGGCTGGCAGGAGCCGGCCCAGAAGCCCGAGTTCGCCGAATTCACTGTCGTCCTCCGCGGCTGCCTGCGCGTTGAATATGACCAGGGCACGCTCGATGTCGCCGCCGGCCAGGCCGTCATCGCCCACCCCGGCGAGCGCGTCCGCTACTCCACTCTCGAGGAGGACACCGAGTACATCGCCATCTGCGTCCCCGCCTTCTCGCTGGAAACCGCCCACCGCGAAGAATCCGCCGCCTCCCAGGACGCCGAGCAACCAGCCTGACTCCGCCGGCTTTGGCTCTTGCCTTTTCGGCCCGATGCCGCGTGATAGTTCTGCTTTCTGGTCACACGATCCTCCCCGCCTTCGCTTGCCAAATTACCAAATTGCCAAACTACCAAATCCAAGCTGGCCTTTCCCGATGGCGGCGATCTCGTGCGATGACGGCGATCTCGGCCATTTTAGATCTCCCGATCACCCGATCTAATCTGTCATCCATCCGCCCGGTTTGTACCCTGCCGGGGTACGCCCCTCTCCCCCCGGCCACTAGGATTCCAAAGGACTTAGCTCCCGCCCATTCCAACCCAACATCTTGGGATGGTTTATCAAACAGTAGCTATCCAACCACTACATCTTGAGGTCCCCCGTCTTTGCCGGCAGCTATTAGCTAGGAGCTAAGAGCTAAGAGCTAAGAGCTTCAAAAACCAAAGCCCGCCCCTGGGACGGTCCGCCGGAAAACCAATTGTATTTTATTTCTCTACGATACTAGAGCGATATTGTATGTTTTGTCAAGCTCTTTTTTGAGGTTTTTTAGCAAAGGCTCGCCTCCAACCCCATCCCACCGGGTTTGACAGCACCCAGCCCCGGACGTAAAATCAGTTTGCTGCCGATCTCCTATCGCGCAGCATTCTTTTTGTCCCCGTTTGCGGCGTCCTATTGGCGGTGTAGCTCAGGTGGTCAGAGCGACGGTCTCATAATCCGTAGGTCGTTGGTTCGAGTCCAACCGCCGCCACCAGTAAATCTTCGGTTCAATTCATTGTCGCTCTGGGGTGAGAAGAAAAGCCGAGCGCCCGGGTGAGCGCCGTACGCGCGAACAGGGCGCGAGGGCGCAGCCCTCGAAGAAAAGCCCGACGGTCTCGGCTTCGTTTCGGCGGGACAGCGGAGCTGCCCCTAGGCCATAGGTCGTTCGTTCGAATCCAACCGCCGCCACCAGTCATCTTTTTTCTCTCTTTCGATAAAGTCGCACCAGGGCGCAGCCCTCGAAGGAAAGCCGAGCGAAGCGCCGGATCGCGCGAACAAGGCGCAAGGCACATTTCCATTTTGGGAACAATGAGAAGAACGAGGAAGATTTCTACTTGCACGAGCCAGCACAGGTATCGTATCTTTTGGCGACCCCCCAAATCGAGCCGATCCATTTCATTCTGAAAGTGCGTCGAGTCCGTCACCACCGGTATTTTGATGCACACCCTGTGGGCGCCAAAACCTGTTGATGGCCTGACGTCAGGCTTGTTTGCTCTGATGCTCTTGGCCTATCCGGAGGAGATTATGTGTAAATGCCCCAAATGCAATGCTGACCTCTCTGC
The DNA here is from genome assembly GCA_035307585.1 of Candidatus Angelobacter sp. GTDB lineage: Bacteria > Acidobacteriota > Terriglobia > Terriglobales > Acidobacteriaceae > Angelobacter. The sequence continues at coordinate 147,423 of DATGHX010000061.1, read as the reverse complement.
CGAAGCCAACGAAAAATGCAAAGAGACTATTATCTTGCCCACTTTTGACTTCGACCAGGTGGAAACCAAACCGACGACTGTTGTGGTCTATTGCAGCAATGGACATGACGAGATTGCCATTGAATGCGAGTGCTCCTAATGGCCACACAAATGTCCACAGATGATCTGCAAGAACTGGCCGATCTGCGAAAGGTGTTCGACTACAACACGTCACTGCAACGAGTGCAGGACTATGGGAAGTGGATCTTCACTGCTATCGCCAGCATTACCGCTCTGGGAGCCGGCCTTTCCAATTCTGCTTTCAGGTCACTGACAACTCCAGGCAAGCTATGTTTTGGACTCGCGATCATATTGTCTGGTGTTAGCCTGGCGAGCTCAGCTCTGCTGCTGGCGCCACAGTGGCTCGCGGTCAACCGTTGGTCGAGGGACTCGATGCGCGAGGCGCTGGCCTCTCAATTTAAAAATCGCCACAGGTTCACCGTCGTAGCGGCTTATAGCCTTGCGGGTGCATTGGTCCTTGCGGGAATCGCGCCTGCAATTTCAACACTTTGTCTCCCAGGGGCTACATTCTCCAAGCTCTCCTACGCGTACTCCAAAGGAACCCTGGAAGTATCTTTGGCGCTGACGCACATGGCGCCCGATTCAAATGCAAGTTTTGAAATAGCGCGTGCAGACGATCCGCAAAAACCCGTTACCGTGGCCCAAATTGCGCTCCGTACTGACGAATCCGGAACCGCCACCCGCACGATCCAGATTTCTGTTCCCGCCGGAAGCTATCGGCTGGACTACTCGTGCAAAACCGCTGACGGCGGTGACTGTCCGTCAAAACCTGAGGTAGTGACCTTTTATGACTCTGCAACACAACCCCAGGTTAAGTCCGGCGACGGTCGCAATGCGCCAGTGCGAAAAACAGCTGGGGGAAAGACTGAGGTGAGAAAGAAATGACCTTTAATCAAGCGACGGCTATCGTTACCGATTGCATTCACAGCGTAACCGGAAGTCAGGACACGATTGATCTGTCGGCTTCACTCAAGGCAGCGGGAATTCAAACCTCTACCGCACTCGACGCCTTGAATGACTCGATATGTACCGACGTCAACATTGGCGTCCCCAGTGTGGGCGAACATCTTGAGGAAAACGCGCTGGACCTGACCACGGACACAGTCGTCAATTCGGTTATTGGCCAGGTGCACGATAAGTCGACCAAAATGCATCCGGCGCTGTTGCAAGCTTTTGTGAATGCTCTGAGTGCGGAACCGGACAAGAAGGCAATTGCGCGGCTTTCTATGAATACAAGCGACCTGCGCCGCCAACTCCCCCTGCCGGCGAAGAAGACCAAGAGGAGCTGAAAGGAGTCACGACGATGAATATGAGGATTCCCACTGCTCTGACAATCGCTCTTCGCATCCTCTTGCTGTTGGTCGGCGTTCGTGCGGCCGCCGCAACCAGCACGATCATAGGCGCCACCATGGACTACAACGAGGAGCACCAGTTGATGGTGGATGTGCTGCTCAGCGATTACGTTCCTGCATCCAGTTCAGCGGCCCTATTCGACATAAGCAACTATATTCTGCTCGACGTCGATTCTGGCCGTTTCCTGCCGATTACAGGCGTGAAACTCAAGCAGTGCGGCAACAATCTGCAACTGCTGCTCGATCCGACGCTTTATTATCCTCCTGCGGCCAAGGCAAAAGCTCATCTTCATCTTTTCATCAAAAACATCCGCCTGCTGAAAGATGAAAAAGCAGGCACTCTCGATAAAGACGTCTCAGTTCGCCTCGAGGTCAATAGTGAAGTAGAGATGGTTTGCACGCCTCCGCCGCCCACAACCGCGACGCGTGGAACGGCCGGCACCGTGGCTGACCAGGGGTCCCAGCATTTGCTGACGGCGGGAAAGGGCAAAGACGATTCCGACGTCTATCTCTCTGGCCAGGCTAACGGCGCAAGCGGGCAGAAGTTTACCTATACCGCTGATGTCAAACTTTCATTTCCTTTCAAAGCGGTACATTTCTCGCGCGTCAACACGTTTGCGCCCTTATTCACGTATAACGCCAGCACCGATCCCAAAGCCAATCCGGATACGCTGGGCATCGGACTGGACTGGTCGCTTTTCCCCGTGCGGGATCTCTCGCCATCACCATTCACGCGTCTCTTATTAACGAATTCACCCAAAATTGAGGGGACGCACGACCTCGACTCGTTCAACTTCGTCCATGGGTTGCGTTTTACGCTCTTAAGCCGTGTGGCGCGGAAGGGGATGGCCTCGTTTTACTTTCTGCCTTACGTTGGCCAGGAAGTCGGAACGCTGATCAGCAGCCCGATTGCCGCTGCTGAGGGGGGACTGATCGCGCGTCCCAATGCTGGCGGAGACCTGATTCTCGTCTTCGATGTGAATCAAACATATCTCAAGAGCGTCTCTATAGAATCGAACGGTGGGCGTCGCTGGTTATTGCGGAATGAAGTTGCGGTCGATACGGACAAGACCGGCAAAGTGACCGCTGTCAACAGCACGACGAAGCCAAAAGACGATGTCAAGAACACACTCTCTTTGAACATAACTGACTACTGGAGTATCACCTTTAGTCATGAGTATGGCAGGGTTCCTCCGCTCTATAAATTGGTAGACAACAAAATGACCGTGGGTCTTACATACAAAGCTGTGGTTAACCGAAAGTCTGTATTTTGATCGCAGCGACACAGGCGGGTTTTCAATTCCATACTATTGGAGAAAGTCTGGCCAGGCGTTACTTGCCGGAACAGCGCCACCCTGCAGTAGCGATCGATGCCCGTACCTGAACCGAGGATGTAGCGGTAAGCGTAGCCGGTCCCCGGCAACCGTACACGGCCGTTACAAACATCGAATATCGTTCGCTAGTCCGCCCCGCCGGTTGCGGTCAAAAGAAGAGTCTTTCCGCACCTTTCGGCCGTTGCAAGCTGAATCTTTCGCTCGACGCGCAGCTCTTTCCCGCGTTGCCCGGCGAGGTCGCCGACAAACGAAGCTACAGCAGCCCCTTGTACGCCCCCGACTCCAGCAGCTTCTTGATCTCGTTTTGGAAGCGTGGACCCTCGGCCACATCCTGGTCGCCGTTTTCCTTGTGCAATTTGCAATGAATCAGGGCGCTCAGGATCACGATCCGCGCCAGCTTGGGAAACGGCGCCACCGCGGGATGAATCTGGATCTTGTTCCCCTCCGCCTGGTAGCTCGACGGGCCTTCCATCTGGACCACCACCAGGTCGGCCACCTCGGGCATGGCCCGAAAATATCTCTTCTGGAACGTGCGCATGAATGCCTTGAGCAGGGCCTCGTGCATCTCCGAAACCAGGGCGCCGGTTGAATCCACCATGTTCAAGATCATAGTAGAAACTCCGGGAAACAGTTGCCATTAAATTTTCCGGACAGCCACCATCTCCGCCTTTCATTATTTTCTTACATGATTTTTAGCTTCATAAGTAACAACCAATTTATTCATATATTTATGATTGACCTATAATTACATCTTATGTAATATTTGCTTGCTGCGAACTCGCAGCGCAGATGCGGATGATGACTGGAGAAACCTTGCGCAACGCCCGCCAACGCCGCCGCTGGACGCAGGCTGAGGCGGGAGCGCGCCTGGGCATATCGCAAGCTTATGTCGCCCTGCTCGAAAAAGGCCGCCGCGCCTTCCCGTCTGCGCTGGCGCGCAAAGTAGTTCGTGTGTTCAGGCTTTCGCCGGAGCTGCTCCCCCTTCGCCGCGCGCTGTCCGCATCTGCAGCAGATGACCTGGCGCGCGATCTCAGCCGTCTGGGCTATCCGGGATTCGCTTTTCTGAAGGGCGGATGGATGAAAAATCCGGCTGAAGTTCTTGTGGCGGCGCTGGCCCGCCCGCAGCTGGATTCGCGCATCGCCGAAGCTCTTCCCTGGCTTCTTCTCGCTTACCCGCAGCTTGATCGCGACTGGCTGGTAACTCAGGCCCGCTTGTTGAATATCACCAACCGTTTGGGCTTCGTTGTAGATCTCGCTCGCCGCGTCGCTGAAAAAGCCGGCGAGGCCAACTCCACGCGATACCTGGCGCTCAGCCGCCTGTCCGACTCTCTGCGCGCCGGCCGTCTGGAAGCTGAAGACACTCTTGCCCAGCAATCGTTGACCGCGGCCGAACGCAACTGGCTCCGCGCCAACCGCTCAGAAGACGCGGAAGCCTGGCATCTCCTGACCGACTGGCGTCCGGAACTATTGCAGTACACGAAGTGATCTTCTATGACGAACGCACCGCTGACGCTCTCCCAAAACCCTGGCCCGATTTTTTAAAGGAAATTGATTCTGCGATCTCCCGTCCCGTCGACCTGCACTGCATTGGCGGATTCGTCTTGACTGCTTCCTATGGACTTCCCAGAAGCACTGGAGATCTCGATTACGTTCAGGTGATCCCGCAGGACGCGGCTGCGGAGATCGAGGATCTGGCGGGTCTGGGCTCAGTGATCGCCAGAAAATACCGGCTGTTCTTGCAGAGTGTTGGAATTGCCGACCTGCCCGATGGCTATGCCTCTAGAGCGCAGGAACTCCAATTGGGGCTGAGCCGGCTCCGGCTCTGGGTCTTGGAGCCCTATGATCTGCTGCTCTCCAAACTCCCCCGCAACTCCCCCAAGGATCGCGAAGATGCCACTTACCTTATTCAGAAGCTGGAACTCGACTTTCAAACCTTCTACAGCCGCTGGCAGCAGGAAATGGCGCCTTGGATCGCCAACAGAGGCCGGCACGAGTTAACCATCCAGCTCTGGAAGGAGTACTTTCAGAAATAACTCGTTCTTGCGGGACCTCATCGCTGAGCCTTGCCCAGCCTCCGTGCCTCCGTGTCTCCGTGGTAGATTTCTGTCTCACCTCCACGACCCACAGAAATTTTGAAGGGACACCGACCGATAGCTCGACCCTCGTCGCACGCCTTCTGAATCCCCCTGCCGAGCGTCCTGCCTCACTTCGGCTCGTACTCGCAGTTCTCCACGCACTTGCGGCTCAGAATGGTGATGGTCACACCGTTCGGCTCCTGCAACGTGCCCTTGGTACCGAACAGATGCTCCATTTGCAGGCCGGCCTGCTTGGCGCGCAGGTCGCGAACAAAGATGAGGTGCGATTTGCCGGTCTTCATGCGGCAGATCTTGGCCGACTTGCGAATGCTCTCTTCGTAACACACTGACGCGCGGCGCATCGCCGCCCATCCGTCCATGCGGTCGGCCCACTTCGCGTCCATCAGCCCCGTATCCACCGCCATGGCCGACTTGATCTGGTAGCGGATCTCGCCCTGCTGCGGGTCCACAGGTCCCCACGCCTTGCCTTCGCCGGGCATGAAGTCGAAAGTGCGCGCGTCCGTCTCCACCCACTGATAGACCGGATCGCGCGGCCCGCCGAATTTGCGGAACACGTTCTGCGGGTTGGTCATACCGTCGTAGAAGACGTAGGCGGCGATCAGCATGCAGATCGCTCCCGCCGCGATCGCGGCGCGAATCAAAAACCGCCGGCGGCGCGTCCACGCCAGCAGACGTCCGCAGCCCGGACAGAATTCTGTGTCGCCCGGCTCCAGTGCATGCGAACAGCGTGGACAATTGCGAAGATTCCCTGGCGTGGGCAAAGCCGGATTATTTCTGGGCCAACGCCCGCCTGTCAACAACGCCAGTTTAAGGATGGAGAACTCGTCATCGTCCCGGGACTCCGCGCGGCTACTCGTCGCGCAGCGCGATCATCGGGTCCACCTGGCTGGCGCGGCGTGCAGGAAGAAAACCGGCCATCGCGGCTACCACCGCCAGCAATGCCGTCAATGCCGCCAGGAGAGCGACGTCGAGTTCAATCACTCCGCTCAGCAAGCTGGCGAGCAGGCGCATCAGCATGAAGGCCGCTGGCGCCCCGATTGCCAGCCCTCCCAGGCCCAGCTTCACCGAATTGCCCACGATCATGCGCAACACGTCTCCATGCTGCGCGCCCAGGGCCATGCGCACTCCGATTTCATGGCGGCGTTGGACCACGGCATAAGCCATCACCGCATAGATTCCGGCGGCGGCCAGAAGCAAGGCAATCAAGGCGAAAGCCAGCATCATGTGCGCCGAATACTGCACCCCGCTGGCGTTGTCGCCGATCAACTGCTGCAAAGTGCGAATGTCATAGACCGGCTGGTCGCGATCCACGCTTTGCACTACCGCTCGTGCCGGCGCGGCGAGCGCCATAGGATCGCGAGAACTGCGCAGCACGAACCCCGCCGACTGCGGCGGCGCCTGCGTCATGGGAACGTAAGCCGTGGGTCGAAACTCTTCGTCAAAAGTGTTTTGCCGGATCTCGGCCACCACGCCCACAATGCTTCGCCAGGGATCGCCGGCCGCAAAACGAATACGGTGCCCGATGGGATCTCTTCCCGGCCAGTAACGACGCGCCATGGTCTCATTGATCACCGCCACCTGCGGCGCGTCGATTCCGTCCTGAGGGCTGAGCAGTCGTCCCGAGCGCAAAGGAATCCGCAGAGCGCGGAAGAAGTCGGGAGTCACAGACTGCATTCCCGCCCGCAGCTGTTCTCCTGGACGCGGCGCGGCGTTTTCGATGCTGAAGCTGCCGGTTTGCCACTGCCAGCCTGAAGGCAGGAAGCGAACCGCCGCGGCTGATTCCGCGCCCGGCATGGCCGCAAGCTTTTCCGTCAGGCGATCGTAAAACTCCGCTCGCGCGCGTGCTTCGCCATACTTCTTCTCCGGCAAGGTAACGCGGAACGAGAGAACGGCAGGCGCGTCGTATCCGGGGTAGCGCTCTACGAGATGGTTGAATCCCTTCACCATCACGCTGGCGCCGACGAGCAGAATCAGGGCCAGCGCCACCTCCACCACCACCAGCAGCGACCGTGAGCGGCTCCGCACCTGCACCGTCGATAGTCCGCGGACTCCCGCTTGCAGCCCTTCGTGGAGATCTCGCGACCAGCCGGCCTGCATCGCAGGTATCAGGCTGGCGAGAACGCCGGTCAGCAGGGCGATGGCAGCGGTAAAAACCAGCACTTCGGCATCCAGCCGGATATTTTTGATTCCGGCGATGTGCTGCAAGATAAACGGCGGCACGCCCGCGCGCGTGACGGGAATGGCCCATGCAGCCACTACCACGCCCACAACTCCTCCCGCCGAACCCAGCAGGATGCTCTCCGTCAGGACCTGCCGCGCGATCCGCCAGCGCGAAGCGCCCAGGGCCACCCGCACCAGCAATTCTTTCTGTCTCCCTAGAGCGCGCGCCAGCTGCAGGTTGGCCACGTTGGCGCACGCCAGCACCAGCAGAAACGCTGCCGACCACATCAGAATCAAAATGTACTGGCGGGTCTCGCCCACTACTTCTTTTCTCAGCAGCCCGGCCTCAAACCCGCGGCCGGCATTGGTCGCCGGATAGTCGTGCTCCAGCGCAGTGGCGATGGTCCGCAACTCGGCCCGCGCCTCCTCCATCGACACTCGCGGCTTCAGCCGTCCAATAACGTCCAGAGTATGGTCGCCGCGGCTATACATCTCCGGTGAGTTCAAAGCCAGGACGCCCCAGATCTCCGCTCCGATCGGGAAATCGAATTCCCGCGGCATCACTCCGATAATGGCCGTCTGGCCCCCGTTGAGAACCACTTCGCGGCCAACGATGTTGGCGTCGCTCCCGAAGTGTTTTTGCCATGCGGTATAGCTGATGACTGCTGCCCGCAGGTCGCCCTCGGCGGCTTCGGACTCTGTGAACGTTCGCCCCATCAGCGGAGCCATCCTCAGCAGCCGGAAGAAGCCGGGAGTAACCAGGTAACCCTCGAGCCGGTCGGGCACCCCAGCGCCGGTGACATTGGCGTCCCATTCCCGGCCCTGCAGGGCAGCCGTGCCCTCGAATGCTGTATTGCGCTCAGCTAGATCGCGATAGTTCGCCGGCGCCACGCTGCCTTCCCATCCGGTGCCCACGACCGTCTCGTGAATCAGCAGAATCCGGTCCAGGTCCTCAAACGCAAGCGGACGCAGAACCATCGCCTTCACTGTGCTGTAGATGGTGCTGTTGGCGCCGATGCCCAGCCCGAGAACGACAATGGAAACCACAGAGAACCCGCGGCTCTTCCAGAGCACGCGCAAAGACAGGCGGAGTTCCTGCAGCAGCGAGTCGGCCGCCGCCCTGTCCGTCCAACGGTGGGATGACTGCCGCATAAAAGGTCCGGGGAATACCCCGAAAAATTTAGCGGTAGTTGAACCCGGCCGCTGTGACCGGGATCACAAAGAGAGCAATATCCTTGATTACAGCGGAACCTCGTGTGAGCCCGCTAATTGGCCGCGCCACGTATGTAGCCTATGGCTCGGTTCCACACTTTATCCGCCACCATGCGTCCCAGCGCGCGGCCGGCCAGGTCGTCGGATTCAAAGTGTATTCCGCCCCAGCGCCGCGATATTCCCGCCTCGTCCGCAGCATCGGAAAAGGTCGCCCAGGAGAGCGTGACCGCCGCGGTGGGGGTCAGGCCCGGCTCGATCAACGATGATCCCGGCTCCGCCGTAAACCACCCGCCGAAGGCGTCGCTGCCAGTGAATCTCTTGAGGATCTCCGCTCCCGCAGCGCTGAATGCGCTGTGCCCGGAGACAAACGAAGAAAACGGGGGCGTCGGCAGATACGTCCGGAAATTTTTGCAGTTGATCATCCGCACGCCCAGCCCCGGTCCGGCCCAGGCGCGCATCTCGCGGTTGCCCAGCAAGGCGCGAATCACCGTGACCGGGCGGATGGAGTCGGCGTAGCGCTTCACGTCCCACGCGGCGATGCTCGCGTCCAGCAGCGCATTGTTGAGAGCGAAAAACATCTTCACGTCCTCATCGAGCCCATGATGATCGCGGCGCGAAACTTCCTGGGCGATCACGTTCCAGTGCCCCGGCGGCGTGACCGTCCCCGCGCCGTCGGCCCAATACTCCGCGATCGTCTTCTCCCGGTCGCCGAGCTGCGCGCTCAGATCCACCACCTCCTCCGCCTGCTTCCAGAAGGCGGCACTGGGATAGACGTAAGGCCCCTGGGTCAGGACCGCGGCGCGAAACTCCGCCCCCGAAGTCAGCGCGAACGGCGTAATCACCGCCCACTGCGGCAGCAGCCAACGCTGCGGCGAGCCATTCACCAGCAGCGGCTGCCAGCGGTTGCGATTGCGCAGGACCTCCACCGTATTGGCGGGCGTGAAGCCGGTGTAGTCGGAATACGCGCCGTCATGCAGATCGCCGTTCTGATTGGCGCCGTCGTGATGGCGAAACTCCAGAACGGCGTTGCAGGCAACGTTGGCGACTCCGGCCGCAGTCGCCGAATCGTCTGAGTCCTTCCCGGCCTCCAGACCCAGCGCCTCCGCCGCGGGATCCAGCAGCGTGGCTTTCTGGCTGGGAAATACATCGACCAGCGCGCGGTAGGCAGCCGCGCTGACCGCCAATTCTTTATTTCTTATCGTGCGCTCGCGTGCCGGCCGGCGTAGGCTGCCGCCCAGGCGCGTTCCCGTCGCGGCCTCGTCATAGGCTGTCCAGGCATCGAACATGCAGGTATGAACGATGGCCAGCGCGCGGGCTCCGACCGGTGGCGACGTTCGCGTGATCCGTATGGCTTCCAGCGCCACCTGGTTCCAACGGATCACCGCGTTGTCTTTGTCTTTCGCGGCGGGCTGAGCTACCGCGCAGCTTCCGACCACAGCCGCTGTTGCAACGGCTATGGCCATGAAGCGCGCGGCGCTTCTCGCGAAATGTTCACGCCAGCTCAAGTGAACGCTCTCCCTACTGCAGCAGGCGGGCGGGCACGCGCTCGGTGTGAAGGCTTTCCACGCCTCCCTCCCTGCCTGACGCGGTGTAGACCGCGACCACATCCAGCTCCACGTCGCTCTCGATCACCGCGAAGCCGTCAATGAATCCCTGCTTCGACTCCAGCAGGCGCGCAATCAGGTAGCAGTCGAGCGAGATCACTTCGTCCGGTCCCACCGTCATGTCGACGAAGCGGGAGATGTGTCCCGGCTTGCCATCGGCTCCGGCTGCCGCGAACTTCACGCGGATCGCCGCCGGCCTCTCCGTGGGATTGTGGACGTTCACTGCCGTGTAGTATCTGCCCTGGGCTACACCGGTCTCACGGCCGTGCTGGTCGTCTTTGTCCCTGTCTTTATCTCTGTCTTTGTCGCGATCCTTGTCGTCCTTGTCCTTTCTGTCTTTGTCTTTGTCCTTGCGATCGCGATCATCCCCGCGTCGCCCGCCCTCGCCTTCGCGCTCGCCGCTTCCGCACAGGAACTTGGCGGCGTACTGCAGCGCCCGGTGCTGAACGTTGGGCAGCTCTTTGGGCCCGATCAGCAGACCTACGTTGTTGTCGCTGTTGCAGACCTGCAGCTCGGACGCCACCACGCTGATGATTGACGTGCCGTCAGCCGTGATGTCGCGCGGGTTCTGTATCGCCGGACAATTCTTGGGTCCGGGTATGCCGGCCGCCTGGAAGGTATTCGCCAGGCTGGTGGCGATCTGGGCTGCGGTTTCGCCGGGATCGGTTTTCACCGTTGTGCGGCAGACGCCCAGGTTCGAGCGCTCCACCACCGTGAGCGCCCCGCCGGCAGCTCCGCCCGGCCCCGTCTCCAGATCCACCTTCATCACCGCAATCTGGTTCTGGACGGGTGAGCCCAGGCCATTGACGTCAAAACACTCGTTCGTGGCCGATCCCGGCGCAGTGCGCAACGAGGTGAACAATTGTCCGCCCACGGCTCCCGGCGCCTTTACCAGCAGGCTCGGCGGGCTGGCCAGCAAGTCTTCCAGCAGTCCGGCTTCAGGGGGAACACCGCGCACGGCGGCGGACACCGACTTCTGCTGGCAGCTCGGAGTCGAGTTCACGGCCTCGCTGGTCTTCATCAGCGCGTGCAGGGGCGTGTCTCCTGCCTGGAGCTGGACGTTGGCCGTACATAGCGTCTGTACTCCATTTCTCCCCTGCACGGTGGGAATCAAATCAAAGTTTGCCGCCCCGGCCATCGGCGCCGGCGCCCCTCCTGCTCCCGCGGCTCCCCCGGCGCCCGCTCCGGCCCCGGCCCCGGCTCCTGCTCCCACTCCCGAGAGACCCAGCAAGCTGCTTGGCGGATTCGCCTGCGCCGGACAGCCGGTGATGTGGTCAATACCCACCTCGCCGCCGCAGGAGACGACTACGCTAGTAATCGGATTTCCCGGCTGATTGCACTGCGCGATGGTCGTCCCACCGATGCAGCTTCCATTGAAACAGCCCCAGGCCACCGGTTTGTTGTTCCAGAAAGTGTTCTTGCTGGTCACCAGGTTGCCGGAATTGTCGAAGGTGATGTTCCCGCCCATGGCATCCACCGTTGAACTGGCGCACACATGGCCGTTCTGCTGGATGAGCTGCATGGTGCAAGGCGATCCAGCTGGATTGCTCAAGGTCGGGGTAAAGCCGTTACCGAAAACCGGGATGTCCCAAATGTCATTGTTGACCCATCCCTCAAAGTTGCTCAGGAAGGGCTGCGTCAGTATGAATACACCGCGGCCTTGCGTGCCCGCCCACAGCCGCCCGCGAGCGCTGTCGATGGAAATCTCGTACACCGGGACGTGGGGAAGGCCGTTGCCGTAGCGGGCCCAGTTGCCGCCGCTGTTCGAGCTGCGATAAACGCCGTCGTCGGCCCCCACCCACAGGATGCTGCTGGTCTCCATGGTTACCGTGTCAACCGGAATGCTGGGCAGGCCTGTAGCCGAGGCTGTCCACTTGGTGCCGCCATTGATCGTCTTGAAAAGATGCGCTCCCGCCGAGAATCCGGAGAAGGTTGCATAGGCGATGTCGGCGTTGTTGGGATCCACCGCGATCCGGGTCACCGGCGCGCTGGGCAGGCCGTTGCTGACCGATTTCCAGCAGTTGTTCGCGGAACACGCCGAGTTGGTCATGAAGATCTCGCCATCGTAGTAGCCCACGTAGATGCGGTTGGCATTGCTGGGCGCGACAGCAATGGCCGTGATCACGTTGGTGGTGTTGATGTCGGGGAATGTGTTCCCGGTGCCGCCCAGCGTCGGGCTGACGATGGTCCACGAACCGCCTTTGTTCGTGCTCTGATACAGGCGGTTCGTGCCGTAATAAAGATTATGCGCGCCGGAAGGAGCTTCAATGATCGGCGGATAGAAGGCCGCTGGATCGCTGCCCGTAATCCCGTTGTTGACGTAATTCCAGCTGCCGAAGGCGCCTCCGGTGGTCGATTCTGCGTTCGAGGCAGCGTAGTAGTTCGTGGCAAACATTACCATGCCGTCATCGCGGTCCATGATGGTAAAACCGCCGTCGCCGTCAAATACATGGTTCCAGATGCGGGTGCCCACCCACATCTCCGTGCCGTTGTCCTGCGTGCCGCCGATCACGCGCGACGTCGGGTTGGTCGGGGCCACCGAAGACGCAATCGACTGGAATTGCGTGATCTGCAGGTCGCTGTTGCCGCTGTTCCAGGTGTTGCCGCCGTCGGTGGAGGTGGCAAAACCGCCGTCGGAAACATCGAAGACCAGGCTTTCATTCGTCGGATCGGGATAGGCGATGGCGTGGTGGTCGGGGTGAACGGTGTTCGTCCCTATATCGCAGAAGGTGTTGCCGCCGTCGGTCGATTTGTAGAGGTAGACTCCTCCCAGGAACAAGACCGAAGAATTTTTTGGATCCACCGTCAAGCCATGTGTGTAACGGCTGTAGACCTGGAGACCGATGCAACCCGTGGTGGTGGCTGAAACCTGTGTCCAACTGCTGCCTCCGTTAGTCGACTTGAAAACCGTGGGCAGGCAGCTATCGACGATGAAGCTCGTGCAGTTGCCCTGCATCACGTAAATCACCTGGCTCCCCGCGCTGGCAGGAGAAATGGCGATCTCCACGTGATCGAAGGTCGTGGTCGTCGGATTCGGTAGACCTGTGGCTGCCACGCAGCCCGGCGGCAGCGTCAGCCCCGGGTTCAACGGACACCAGTGGGCGCCGCCGTCCTTCGTCTTGAACACGCCGCGGCCCATGTAACCCGCATAGAGGACCTGGCTGTTCGTCGGGTCCATCTCCAGATCGGTGGGCTTGAATCCATCGCCTCCGGGAACAGTTAGCTTGGTCCAGGCGGAGGCGTTGTTGCTCGACTTGAAAATCCCAAAGCTTTGCGGCGGCGTGGGCGCGGTCACCGTGGACTCCGTTGCCGACGCCGTTTCACCGCTGGAGAGCGTCACGTAGATGACCTTGGTTCCACCGGAAGTCGAGGGATCGAGCACCACGTTATTGATTGAAGCAAACTTGAAAGGCGTCGCCCCTTGCAGCGTCCAGCCGAAGGCCGGAAACTCGCCGCCTGAGGTCGTGCCCACCAGCAGGCCCATGCCGTAATACGTGTCGCGTCGGATCGCGTTCTCGCCCGTGCCCGCATAGACGGTGGCGCATCCGGCGGCGCTGCAACCATCCAGAGCAATCGCGCCGATCGACAACGAGGCCTCATTGTCCGACATCGGCAGCCAGTTCACGCCGCCGTTGATGGAGTGCCACACTCCTCCGGTTGCCGTCCCCAGCCAGACATCATTGGGATTGCTGGGATTCACGGTAATCACCGTGGCCCGCCCGCTCACGTTGGGACGACCGGTGCCGTAGGTCTGCCCGTTGGCAATGTCGGCCGGACCGACGGGAAACCAGTTGATGCCGCTGATGGGATTTTGCGCCACCAGCATTTCCGGACCGGCGATTAAGAGAAAGCAGAACATCGCCCGCAGGGCGAGAGTGTGGAATCCGCGGGAAGTCAGACGCGCGCAGCTCAGCATGGTGCTCCTCCGGATCTTCAGAAGGGTTTCGTTTTTGGATTGGGGGCTGCTGAGTAGTGCTCGGCGTAGGCGGTTTGTTACAGTCTGTTCAGAAATCTTTCTCGCAGACCCTGGCCGCATGCAGAAAAATGCTCGGCTCGCGCCGGTGCCAGGCGATTCCGGCGTTCATCGGCTACAATCAAATGTTTTGTCTGCGCGCCCTTGGCGTAAACGCAAGCGGACAACGTCGTAAAACCATGCTGCGCTACTTCACTGCCGGAGAATCGCACGGAGAGACGCTGGTCGCCTTCCTTTCAGGAATGCCCGCCGGGCTGGCCATCGACCAGGCCTTCCTCGACCGCGAATTGTGGCGGCGGCAGCAGGGATTTGGCCGCGGCGGGCGCATGAAGATTGAGACCGATACCGCGCACATCGTCTCCGGGGTGCGCCAGGGCAGGACCATCGGCTCGCCCATCGCCGTTCTGCTCGAAAACAAGGACTGGAAGAATTGGCAGGAGGCTTTGCCTATAGAAGCCGGTGATCCCGCCAAACACAAGCGTGTGGCTTCGCCGCGTCCCGGGCACGCCGACCTGGCCGGGGCCCTCAAGCACAACTTTCCCGAGGCTCGCTACGTTCTCGAACGCGCTTCGGCGCGCGAATCGGCGGCGCGAGTCGCCGTGGGCGCCATCGCCAAATTGTTTCTGCGCGAGCTGGGCATCGAGGTTCTGAGCCACGTGATCGCGGTGGGCAACGCCGCGCTGGAGAACCTAGACGTCGAGTGGGAGAAAATCGAAGCCATGCCGGCGAAGAACGAGGTCTTGTTGAATTGTGTCGACGCCAAAACCGAAGAGCGCATGAAGGCCGAAGTGGATCAGGCGCTGCGCACCGGCGACTCTGTCGGCGGCATCTTCGAGGTCGTTGCTCACAATGTTCCGCCCGGGCTCGGCACCTACGCCCAGTGGGATGAGCGCCTCGACGGCATGCTGGCCATGGCCGTGATGTCGCTGCAGGCGGTGAAGGCAGTCGAGATCGGCAGCGGCGTGGAATCCGCCGTGGCCTTCGGTTCCACCGTGCACGATGAGATCGGCTACGAGCGCGGCACAAGCGGAAGCCGCACCACCGGCTTCACCCGCGCCTCCAATCATGCCGGCGGCATCGAAGGCGGAGTTTCCAACGGTGAAGACATCCTGGTGCGCGGCTATCTGAAACCGATCTCCACTCTGCGCCGCCCGCTGGCATCCGTGGACTTTGCCACCCGCGAGCCGGTCAAGGCCGCCTACGAGCGCTCTGACGTCTGCGTGGTGCCCGCCGCCGGCGTGGCCGCGGAAGCCATGGTCGCGCTCACCCTGGCCCGCGCCGCGATCGACAAGTTCGGCGGAGATTCCATCGGCGAGACCCTGCGCAATTTTGAAGGCTACCAACAACAACTGAGGAAGTACTGACCAAAGAGATGATTTATCCCATCGTGAAGTACGGCGATCCCGTCCTGGAAAAGCCCGCGGAAACAATCACCGAGTTCAACGGCCAGTTGAAAAAGCTGGCCGAGGACATGTTCGAATCCATGTATGCCGCCCATGGTGTCGGCCTGGCTGCGCCCCAGATCGGCATCGGCAAACGCATCGCCGTGATCGACATCAGCTTCAAGGAACGCCCGGAAGACAAACTGGTGCTGGTCAATCCCGAGATCGTGAAGAAGGAGGGCCGGCAGCGCGGAAGCGAAGGCTGCCTCAGCCTGCCCGAGTTTCGCGAGGAGGTCACGCGCGCCAAAATCGTCACTGCCCGCGCCCAGAACCTGGAAGGCGAGTGGTTTGAAGTCACCGGCGAGGACTTGCTGGCCCGGGCGCTGCTCCACGAGACCGAGCATCTGCAGGGCAAGCTTTACATCAGCCACATCAGCGCGCTCAAGCGCGACCTGATGAAGCGCAAGATCAGGAAGCTGGCGCGCGCCGGCGAGTGGGCATGAGAGTGGTTTTCTGCGGCACGCCGCAGTTCGCCGTTCCCTCGCTGGAGCGGCTGTACGCCGAGGCCTTCGACATTCCTCTGGTGGTCACGCAGCCCGATCGCCCCAGCGGCCGAGGCATGGAGATGACGGCATCGCCGGTGAAGCAGGCCGCCACCTATATGGAATTGCCCATCACCCAGCCGGAAAAAATCAAAAACAACCAATATTTTCGAGATCGTTTGCGCAAGCTGCAGCCCGACGCCATCGTGGTTGTGGGCTACGGCCGCATCATCCCACCCTGGATGCTGGCCCTACCGCCCGCCGGCAACATCAACGTCCACGCCTCGCTGTTGCCGAAGTATCGCGGCGCGGCCCCCATCCAGTGGGCCATCGCCTCAGGCGAGACCGTGACCGGCGTCACCACCATGCTGCTCAACGAAGGCCTGGATACCGGTGACATCTTTCTCCAGAAGGAAATTCCCATCGCGCCTGACGATACGGCGGTCACGCTGGCGCCGCGCCTCGCCGGTATTGGCGCCGATCTGCTGGTGGCCACCCTGCGCGGACTGGAAAACGCGACCTTGCGCCCCACCCCCCAGGACAATTCCCGGGCCACGCTGGCGCCAATTCTGAAAAAGGAGGACGGCCTCATCAATTTCAGCCGCCCGGCAGCCGTGATTTACAACCGCCTGCGCGGCTTCCAGCCCTGGCCCGGCGCTTACATCAATTTCCGTGGCAAGAATTTGAAGATCGCCTCCGCCCAGCCCACGGAACTCTACGCCACACTCTCCCCCGGAGAACTGCTTGCCAGCGGCGACCGCCTGTTCGTCGGCTGCGGCAATGACACCTCGCTGGAACTCCTCGAACTCCAGCCCGAAGGCAAGAAGATTATTTCGGCGCGCGATTTCCTGAGCGGATACCGCCTCCAGCCCGGCGAACGGCTGGGGTGAGATGAATTCGAAACCAAGAAATAATCGTTGTGGCACAGGCACTCTTGCCTGTCCTTCCCAGTTCATCTGAAGCGCTACCGGCACACATTATCCGGATCCGGCCGACCGGCTGGGGTGAGATGAATCTCCAAGCGAGAGATGACTGTGTGGCACAGGCACTCTTGCCTGTGCCTTCGCGTGCCACCCGGAGTGTTACCGGCTCACATCAAAGTTGATCGCTCTCCCCGCCGCCACTTTCTGTCCTGCAGCGGGAAACTGACGCACAATCATTCCCGGACCGCCTGCGCCGGGATCCACGGCCACCGTTGAGATTTTTCCCACAGTAAAGCCGGCTTTCTGCAGCACCGCCGTCGCCTCGGTGATCGGTTTGCCGACGAAGCTTGGCATCACGTACATCTGCGCATTGTCGGGCGCCGAGAGTAACAAGCTGATCCTGGGCGACGCGGCCTGCTTGTTGTCAGGCCCGGGACTCTGCGCCAGCACCGTTCCCGGCTGCGTTCCGGGCGCATGCATCACCGCCACTGAGCCGATCTCCAGCCCGCGGCGGGTGATGTTGGTCTCCGCTGCGTGCTCGCTCTGCCCGATCACGTTGGGAATGGCCACGCGCTGCGGCCCCAGGCTTTCCGCGGCCATGATCTTCCAGCCCCGGCGCACACGCGCCCCGGCTTCCGGCATCTGCGAAACAATTCTTCCCTGCTGCAGCGGAGAGTAGTAGCGGCTCTCGATCGCCAGCAGCAGGCCGGCGTTGCCGGCGCTGCGTTCGGCCTCGCCCGGCGTGAGCCCGATCAGGGCGGGGACGCTCACTTCGCGGCCGCGGATGGCGTAGCGCATCGCAACCAGGGCCGACGCCAGAAAAACCAGCAGCAGGATCAACGTGACCAGCACGTAGCGCAGAAGGCGAAGCAATCAGTGCCCCTCCGCCCCGTGATGCTGCGGAAAAGCTGCCGCGGCGCGGCTCACCGCCGGTTTTTTCCGCGGCTCGCCGGATGAAGATGGAAACGATTCGTTGCGCCGCGAAGGATCGGCCAGCGCCGTTCGCATGAACTCCATCCATACCGGCAGCGCCGTCTCCCCTCCGGTCTCGTTGCGGCCCAGCGGCTGCTTTTCGTCAAACCCGATCCACACTCCGCAGGTGATGCTGGGCGAGAACCCGATGAACCAGGCATCGGTGTAATCATTGGTGGTTCCGGTCTTGCCGGCCAGCGGATGATTGAGCGTGCGCGCCGCCCGCGCCGTGCCGTGCTCGATCACGCCCTGCATCAGCGAAACCATGGTGCGCGCGGTCTTCGCGCTGACTGCGTCCCTGGCTTCAGGAAACGTTTCCTCCAGAACGTGGCCTTCGTAGTCGGTTACCTTTTTGATGTAACGCGGCTCGATGCGCAGGCCATCGTTGGGAAACACCGTGTACGCGGCCGTCTGCTCGTACAGCGTAAGGTCGGCAGCGCCCAGCGCCACCGGCAGAAACGCCGGGATGGGCGAAGTGATGCCGAAACGCCGCGCATATTCCGCCACCTGCGCCATGCCCGCCTGCTGCGCCAGTTTCACGGCCGGGATGTTGCGCGACTCCGCCAGCGCCCGCCGCAAAGTGATGCTGCCCTCATAGTGATGGTCGTAATTGTGCGGTGTGTAGGCCACGCCGTTACTGTCGAATGTGGTGGGTTCGTCGACGATGCGGTCGTCAGGATCGGCGCCCTTGTCGATCGCCGCCACGTACACGAACGGCTTGAACGACGATCCCGCCTGGCGCTGCGCCTGCGTCGCGCGATTGAACTTGGACTGCTCGAAATCGCGCCCGCCGACCATGGCCTTGATATCGCCGGTGGAATTCTCGATCGCCAGCAAAGCTCCTTGCGCGCCAGAATCCTGCTCCAGCGAGACGCGGGCTGAACCCTCATTGCCCAGCGAAATAATCTTCACGTATACCAGGTCGCCCGGCGACAGCGCGCTTCTCGCCAGCTTGTACCCGGTCCAGGCCAGCTCCGCCGGGCCGACCGACGCCGTGTATTTTGCGAACTTGATCTTGGCAAACTGCAGCCCCACATCCACCACCAGCCCGTGCACGTAGTTCCCCGGCTGCAATGGCTGGTCCCAGTCCGGGTCGCGGAAGCTGCTGATAGTCGCGCCTTCGCGCAACACGTTCCTGCGCTCTTCCGACCAGCCCTGGCGATGCTCGTATGACGCCAGCCCGTCCAGCACCGCCTGCGTCGCCGCACGCTGCAGGTCGGGATCGAGCGTGGTATAGACGCGCAACCCGCCTTCATGCACCTGGTCGGAGCCGTACTTTTTCTCCAGGTAGCGGCGGACCTCTTCCACAAAATACGGCGCCGGAGAGATCTCGCCGCGAATGTTCAGCCGCAACGGCGCCGCCTTCGCCCGCCCTGCCTCTTCCGCTGTGATCTTGCCGTCCTCCAGCAGGTTGTTGATCACCAGGTTGCGGCGCTTGATCGCCCGGTCGGGATAATTGATTGGCGAATACAAGGCCGGGCCTTTAGGCAGCCCTGCCAGCAGCGCTGCCTCCTCCAGATTGAGATCGCGCGCGTGTTTGTGGAAGTAATATTCAGCGCCGGCCTCAAAGCCATAGATGCCGTGTCCCAGAAAGATCTGGTTGGCATAAAGGGTGAAGATCTGCTGCTTGGTAAAGTGGCGCTCGATCTGCAACGCCAGCAGCGTCTCCTGGATCTTGCGGCCGAAGTGCCGCTCCGGAGAGAGAAAGAGGTTGCGCGAGAGCTGCATGGTCAACGTGGATGCTCCCTGCGCGCGCGAGCCCGAGGAAATGTCGCGATAGCCCGCACCCAGCACCCGCCAGATGTTGACGCCCCAGTGGCTCTCAAAAGTTTTGTCTTCGGTGGAGATCACCGCGTCGCGCAGGATTCGGGGCAGATCGTCATAGGCGACGATCACGCGTCGTTGCAGCGCGAACGAGCCGATCACGCGGCCCTGACCGTCGTAGATCTCGGTCACCGTGCTGGGGCGAAAGCGCTGCAGTTCGTCGATCTGGGGAAGGTCGGTAGAGTAAACGATGAGCAGTCCGGTCACTGTTCCCAGCACAACCGCGGCGACCACCAGGATGGAGAAAACCACGCGGCCGACCATTTTCTGTCCGCCCAGACGCAGGGACGGAAGTTGTGAATAGAGAAACTTCATGTGCGGGGAACGCCGGGGCCAGAATAGCACGATTCGTTCGCCCGGCATCAATCTGCTCAAAAACCAAAGAGCGCGTCCGCGGACGCGCTCTTGTCGATGAGAATTGCTTTAGGTATTAGCTCTTCGGTGTCTTGGCCTTCAGGACATCGATGGCGCGATGCAGCTGATCGTCGTCCTTGGGCTGCACCTTTTGCGGCTCGTCAGGAGCATTGTTGCCGTCGTCGTCGTCGCTGAGCGCAGCCAGATCGGCGGTGGATGCAACCGGGACGTTGGGCGTAATGCCGTTCTCCTGAATCACCTTGCCCGTAGGCGTGTAGTACTTGGCGACCGAGAGAATCAGGGCGGAGCCATCGGGCACTTCAATCAGCTTCTGCACCGAACCCTCGCCGAAAGTTTTGTCGCCCACCACGTCGCCGCGCTGGTTCTCCTGGATAGCCGCCGCGACAACTTCCGCCGCGCCCGCCGTTCCATGATTCACCAGCACCACCACCGGAAGGTCGGTGATCTTCTTTTGGGGATCGGCGTTATAAGTGACTTTCTCGTACTTCTGCCCCTGGAGGTAAGTGATCAGGCCTTTGTTCAGGAAGAGGTTGGCTACCGCGACTCCTTCTTCTTCATCGCCTTCCGAGTCATACCGCAGATCCAGCACCAGCTTCTTGGCGCCTTGCTTCTGCACCGACTTGATCTTGTTGGCAATCTCCTGCGCTTTGCCCTTGGTCAGAACCTGGGCCTTGATGTAGCCCACTCCGTCCGCCATCTCCTGCTCGCTCACCGCCGGCGGATTCTCCGTCTCGCGCACGATCGTCAACTTCTGCGGTTCGACCTTGCGCGTGCGGATCACCGCGCACTCCACGCGCGAGCCGGGCTCGCCCGAAAGACGGGTCTTAATGGCCGCCAGCGAAAGATCGTGCGTGCTCACGCCTTCCACCGTGTCCAGGATGTCCCCCGAGCTGATGCCGGCCTTGTCCGCCGGTCCGCCGGGAATCACAGAAACGATCGCGGCGTAGCCGAATCGCTTGGATACCGTCGCCCCGATCCCCGCCTTCCCATCGCTCCTGGTCTGCTTGAAGGCTTTGTACTCAGACGGACTCAGATAACTGGAGTCGGCATCCAGCGCCTCCAGCAGTCCGTGCAACGCCCCGCTGGTCACGTTCCCGATATTGGGCTCCTCCACATACTCCGTACGGATGCGGTACAGCACTTCGCTGTACACCTGCATGTGGGTGTAGGTTGTATCCGAGCTGCTGCTGCTGGATGCAGCGTTTACGCCGAAGCCGCTGACCAGCGCAAAGGCAAGGATTGCAAAGGACGTGGAGAGGAGAATGACCTGCAGTTTTTTTGACATCGAAAGCCCTTGTTTTTTTAAAGACGCGCCCACACCGCGAAGGTGAGGGCAATGTTTATTATAGCGTGCCTTTTATTGGATGCGGCTCTGGATTCTGGCGGCGCAGCATTACCCAGGGTCGAGGCCAACTTCCAGGCAAACCTCACCTTGCCGGACGCTTGCTGTTCAGGATGCCCAGGATCTCGCGCAGCCCCTGGCGGACATGGCGAAGGTCGCCTTTAGCGGCCGTCGGAGGCAGCGCAAAGGGCAGGGGGTTTTGCCTGTTCTTCGTCTCCGTGCGCAACTGCTGGCGCGCCCCCGCAATGGTAAAGCCTTCGTCATAAAGCAACTTCTTGATGCGGAGAATGTTCTCCACGTCGGGGCGGCGGTAGGTTCTCTGCCCGGTGTTGCTCTTGGGAGGCTTTAGCTGCGGGAATTCCGTCTCCCAGAAACGCAGGACGTAGCTGGGAAGGCCGCACAGGCGGCTAACTTCGCCGATACGGAAGTAGAGGCGGTCGGGAATCACAACTTCGCCCGAAGATCGCTTACTGGCGGTCTGCTTGAGAGTCTTTGGCATGTTCCTGGACGAAGCGCCTGCTTCGGATATTAAGTCGGTCTCTCACCAGCGTCAATGATATTTCTTATTCGCCACATCATCGTCTTCCGGCCTCGAGGAGCCATGATCGCGATTCCCCGCGGTGCCTGAACCTCAAGGACATACGGTTTTGCCCTGGCGCTGGGTTATGCTGAGGAGGACCATGGCCCCTCGCGATTCCAAAGCGCGCAGCCAGGCAGCGCTCGAGGAACTGGCACGCCTACGCAGCGAGTTCAAGCAGGCCGCACTCGGCGGCCGGCCGGGACAGTTTGCTTCTCGCATCGGCGTGGTGCTCTCCGGCGGTGGCGCGCGGGGCGCCTACGAGGCGGGCGCGCTTATGGCTTTCCAGGACGCCGCCGTCCCCACCCACATCATCACCGCCAGCTCGGTGGGCAGCATCAATGCCGCTTCCTATGCCTCACATGCCGACGGCCTGATCGGCAAGGCCGACTCCCTGGTCCAGGCCTGGATTGACCTCACGCCGGCTACCCTGGGAATCGACTGGTCGCGCTACATCCTGATTCTCGCCGGACTGGTAGCGGCTACCGCCGGCGTCGGCAACTTCATCTGGGAGTGGTTCAAGGAGCATGGTATTTACCTCCACGCTCACCATCCCAAGATCACATGGCTGGCCCTGGCGGCTGCGGGAGCGGTCGTCCTGTTCTTCTCCGACAAGCTCTCTTACATCGTGTATGTGGCTCGCAACCGCTTCCACAACCGCCGCTGGGAGCCGGACCGTGGGAAAGCCTGGATCTCGCTGGGCGCCAACCTGCTGGTGCTCTGCTTCCTCATCCTCTTTCTTGGATTCACCCACCTGCACCTGATGAGCACCAGCGAAGGCCAGACCCTGGAATTCAGCGCGCCGATTCCGCTTATCCTTCTGGCACTCATGCTCTGGGGCATCTATCACCTGCTGCGCGAGCCCATCAGCAAGCTTAGCCACAAGTTCCTGCGCCTGCCGCTGCGCACCGGCCTGTTTCCCAACTTCGAGCGCATCAAGTTTCTGCGCGCCCGCATTCCCCAGGAGAGCTTGGCCAACTCTGCCATCCGCGTGATCATGACCGCCACCGACATCGAGCATGGCACCGGGCGGTTCTTCTCCAACGCCACGCCGGAAGCCCTGCTCGCCGACCCCGGCGTCAACCAGGATTTCGTCCGCCGTGAGGTGGAGAAGCCGCCCGACCTGGTTCAGGCCGCGGTGGCGTCCTCTTCTTATACGTTCGCTTATGAAGCCGTGCCCATGGGCGGCCGCCTGTGGACCGATGGCGGCATCATGACCAACCAGCCGGTGCTTCCCGCCCTGCGCCTGGGCGCCGACGTTCTCTTTCTCGTCTTGCTGGCGCCGCTGGTCGGCGGCGACGACTCCGGCGCCATCGAGACGTTTCTCGACGTCGGCGTGCACGCTGTCGACATCCTGATCTCCAAGAACTTCAAGTCCGATATCATGCTGCTCAACAACATCAATCAGCTGTGCTCGGCCTACGCCGCGGAACTAGGCGTAAAGCCGGAACAGCTGGAGCTGGAGATCGGCGAGCAGCATTACCGCTACGTGCAGTCTTTCACCATCGCTCCCGCTGCGCCCCTGCCCGCTCTGGCCCTGGACTTTGACGGCGAAATCATCGGGCCGATCATCGTCCAGGGTTACAAGGACGCCAGCCGGGTAATCCGCGAGTTCTTTGCCTACGAAAGCACTCGCCCCGCGCGTGACACTCGCCGCGTGGTCAAGCTGGCGGCGGAGCGAGTGGAGGGCAACTTTCACATCACCACGCGCTAAACATTCCTACCTTGGCGAATTCCAGTCATCTGAGAATCCGGTCTTCCCTTCGCTGTTGTTGATCTCGATTTTCTGGAAGGTAAAAGCAACGTCCTCCTGGGGACGCGGGTTCGATGGCTCGCCGGCATCGGGGAATCCGATGTAGCGCTTGACCGTTGTGATCGTCGCATTCGTCAGCCGGATGGTCTCAAACACCGCTTCCCCGCCGCTGCTATTGGCCCGCGAAAATTGGAACTCCACCAGAGGAAGTGATTCGTTGCTGGAAGCCGCCTTCATGATCTGCGGTGACGCAGCGTCCCATGCCTTGGTGATGGTGATGGGGGAGTACAGTCGTTTTCCCGAGGGCATCCCGCTGGCAGCGTCGCGAGGCGAGTTGATGGCCATCAGGAACTGCGTGCAAACGATTCCGGGCTCGGGGCGTGGACCGGCGGTTCCCGCAAACTGGCCTTGCGTCTGGCCGCGAATGGAAACCCGGCAGCTGGAGCCGGCGGCTGGCCCGAATTGTCCATTAACCGGTGGACGTGCAGCTACTTTCTGGGGCGGCATCGCGCAATACAGAGTCAGCGCAGCCAATACCAATAGAACGAACGAAGTTCTCAGTCTCATCGTTTCTCCTGTTTTGAACAAATCGTTGTCTTGAGGAAAGATTTTGGGAATTTTACACCCGCACATCCCATGTACCCGCTGTGCCTGCAGCGCGTGCGCTGCCTGCGAAACGTGTGTCGGATCAGCTTTGCGGGTCTGCGGGCTTTGCCTTGCGCCGCTTTCGCCAGCGGTCCAGCGTCAGCAGCGTTGACACCCAGATGGCAGCCGCCACGTAGCCCGCCACTACGTCGCTGGGGTAGTGCATGCCCAGATATATTCGCGAGAGCCCGATCGCCACGATCAGAACTGCGGCCACAACGCCGACGACAATCTTCAACAGCGTGGATTGCGTGCGCTCCACGATCAGCCCGGCCAGCACCGCATAAAAGCAGAACGAAAACAAGGCGTGGCCGCTGGGAAAGCTGTAAGAGTGCGGCGCCGCGCCAAAATACGTCTGCGGCCGTGGACGATGAAATGCCTGCTTGAGAGCCAGCTCCAGCACCAGCGCGCCTGCCGCTGACGCCGCCAGCCATCCCGCTGCGTGCTTCCATCCCAGATAAAGGAAGACTGCCAGCGCCACCACCAGCTCGACCGCCAGGGTGTAGTAGCCGAGCATGGAGATCACGGTCATCGCGCGGGTCATCCCCGGCGAAGCAAACTGGTGTACCCAATCGCGCACCGCCAGATCGAAGCGCATGGTGGCGCCTTCGCCCATCTCCTCCGCGATCCAGGCAAACAGAAACAGCAGGAGAGCGGCCGCGCCCAGGCTGACCAGCAGCCCCACGTCCATCAGCGGCGTTGGTGGAGGAGTCCGTTCGGCCGCGGGAAGCTCAGGTCTGGCGCTGACGGTCATTTTCTGGCGCTCGGTTTCAACTGGGCGATCAGCTCATCCAGCTTGTTCAGGAGCGCGGAATTTCCCTGCCGCGGATACCTGGCCAGGTTCTCGGCAAACGTCGGCAGGTTGAACAAGAACGATTCCACGCGCTCCTTGTTCAGCTCTCTCCACCACGCGCCGTAGCCGGTCTTGTGGAGGTAGTAGGCGTTGAAGATCTGCTCGAACTGGTTGCGTACCGGTACCGCCAGGTAGGGCTTGCCCAGGTGCAGCGCCTCGCTGACCAGCGAGAACCCGGCGTTGGCGACGATCGCCTTGCAGCTCGCCAGGTCGGCGAGAAAGCCCTCCATGCTTGGCTTCTTGAAGAGGATGTTGCCTTCCTGCCCCTCGCGCGCGAAGCCGTAAGCGACAAAGCTCGCGCGCACCTGCTGCAGCAGCCGCGCCAGCTCCGGCGACGGCGATGTGACATACACCAGCAGGTGCTCTCCCAGCGTTGACCGCGCCGCCAGCACCTCGCTGCGCAGGATGGGCGGAAACAAAAACGTGTTGCGCCGCCGCACCCGCGCCGGGAAGAACGACGTCACCAGGTAAGCCTGGGCGTGCGGCGTCATCAGGCGCGTAAGCAGCTTGGCCGCCGCGGCATCCCGCCGCGAGCGGCTGGGAATGCTGACTTCCACGTTGGTCAGGCAATGCTGGTTGTCGATGGAGATCACCGGCAGCCGCCGGTGCCGTCCCACGTGGCAGGTGAGCGGCTCGAAATCCGTGATCACCAGCTCGATCTTCCATTCTTCGGCCTGGCGCAGGAGCCGGCCCAGGCTGCGCGCTGCGCGTGGGGCGTTGATCAGATTCTTGGCCAGCGTCCTCCGGTAGCGCATGCGGTTGTTGACGTAGGCAATGCGCAGCCCGAAGATCTCGGTGACGTCAAACTTTTCTTTGAGGTTGCGCAGCCCGCGGTCGAACGAAACCACGCGCACGGTGTGGCCCTGGCTCTGCAGATGAGTGATCACTTCGCTGGCGCGAGTCGAGTGGCCGGAACCTTCCCCGTTCACGCCGTAAAGAATGTTGGCCATAGATGAAGATCGAAGATGAAGGCAGTATAGCGCCGCCGGTTTCGTCTGGGGCGAGCCTAGGCGATTCTTTCCGACTGCGCGCCCTGCGCGTCCACCTGCCAGACGCCCTCAAAATCCACGAAGAAAGGCTGGACGGTGAGTTCCGGAATCTGAGACAGCAGGTACGATGAGGCGCGCTGCAGTTCCAGGCAATGGTGCTGAGCTTCTTTTTCGGCGTTGCCTTCGAAGGCCGCCAGCCCGCCGTAGGCGCCGCAGTCGGAGTGCAGCATCAGGATCACCGACTTGGTATCGTGCAGGCGCATGGAGATGCGAATCTGCTCCAGCAGAAAGTCGCGATCGCGCTCGTGCTCGGGCGAGGCCAGGCACTTGGTGCCGCCGGCGATGCGGATCGGATCGAAATACTCTACGTTCAGCCGCTTCAGCAGCTTGCGCAGGACCAGCTCAAAGCGGTTGTCGAAACACCACACCACGGCTGCTTCGCACTTGTAGCGTTCGGTACGAGAGGTGAAGTAGAGGAACTTGCGCATGCTTACTTCTTCGCCGCGTAAAAATAATAATCCGCGGTATAGCTCACTCTCTTCTCTGTCCCTTGCGACGAAGCTGCGCAACCGTCGGCCGGAGCCTGCCCGCCGCGGGTATGAATGCGCTGAACGGTCGTTACCCCGGCCAATGCGCCTTTTCCGGAATTGGCGGTGACCGTCAGCAGCAGCCAGGGAATCCCGTCCGCCTCCGGCGCGTCCGCTCGCGCGGCGGCTTTGCCCGCAACCTCGCTGCCATCGTTGAGCTTCCAGGTAGGTCCGGCGTAATGCTTGCCGATGACCGCTCCCTTGTCATCCCGCAAATCGGCTTCCGGCGCCTTGAGCGTCCACGAGAACGCTCCGTCCGACCCCTTGGTGCACGTATAGATCTGCGCTCCCGCGGCGCGGGCTACCAACACCACGTCTTCACCTGCCGGAGCCTTGATCGCGTCCGGTACTGTGGGACGGGAAACTCCCTGCCCTTTTGCCATAGCAACTCCCGCGACAGCGACAAACAATAACAGTCGGATAATCATGGTAAGAAAAGTCTAACATTTGTCCACGCGAGCTACTGCGCCTCAAGCGAGAGACTCAGGGCGTGGAGGACGCGAACAAATTTCGCGGCCGGCATGGGAAGCTTGGCCGGGTTTGAGCGATGGCTAGCTGCTGAAGGTCAACGGCTTGGCCAGCAGCGGCAGGCTGCGCAGGCGGATTCCCGTGGCGTTGAAGATGGCGTTGGCGACCGCCGGAGCCAGGCCCAGCAGCGGCGTCTCGCCGGCGCCCATCGAAGGCTGGTCCTTGCGGTCGATCAGCTCCACATGGATCTGCGGCGTGTCGCTGAAGCGCGGGACGCGATACATGGAGAACCGCGGATTGAGGATGCGGCCGTTATCGAAGTGAACCGCCTCGAACATGGCGCCGCCGATCCCCTGCACGACGGCCCCGGAAATCTGGTTGCGCAGCCCGTTGGGATTGATCACCGCGCCGCAGTCGAACGACTGCGTGACACGGACAATCGTTACCCGCCCGGTGCGGCGGTCGACTGCCACTTCGGCGCAGGCCGCCATGTAGGCGCCCTTTTCGAACCCTCCGGCCATGCCGGAGCCGTGCAGCACATCTTTATTGGCGCGGGCCGCGGCCGGCGGCTGTTTCCCCCAGCCAAAGTGCTCGGCCGCGACTTCAAACACGGCCTTCAGGCGCGCGTCGGCGAGGTTCTTCAGGCGAAACGCAAGCGGATCCATCCCCGCCAGGTGGGCCAGTTCGTCCATATGGCTCTCACGGGCGAAGAAGTTGGCGGTGGCCGCCAGTCCACGATATGACCCCTGGCGTAAGGGCGGATTCTTTGCGGGATGAAACTGAATCTTCTGATTGGCTACGTTGTACAGCGTGCCGATGGCCGCCGGCCCAGAGTTGTAGTTGTGAAACTCCCAGGCCGTGATAGTGCCATCGGCGGCCACGCCGCTCTTCACATCGATCACGCCTGCGGGCCGGAAATAGGCCCAGGTAAACTCCTCCTGGCGCGTCCACACCAGCTTCACCGGCTTGCCTGCACCCTTGGCCAGGCGCGCTGCTTCCACAGCACACTCGCCGGTATGCTTGCCGCCGTAGGCCGAGCCAGTGTCGGGGACCATGACCCGCACCTGATCGTTGGCAAGATGGAATGCCGCAGCCAGTTCGTCGCGCACCGCGAACGGCCGCTGTGTGCCCGTCCAGACCGTAAGCTTGTTGCCTTCCCACTCGGCCACAGCCGCGCGCGGTTCCAGAGGCGCATGCTGGATGTAGGCTACGGTGTAAGTCTGGGAAAGCGTCTTGGCCGCCGCCGCCATTCCCGCCTCCATCGATCCCGTCTCGTGATTGCCACCCCCGAAGCCACCGCCGCGCGATCCTGCCTCGGCGGGCTGGCGCAGAGCGTCAAACAACGCGGATTCTGAAATCTGCTGCGGCGCGTCCCAGCGGGCGGTAATCAGGTCCAGGGCATCGGCCGCAGTTTGCTGATCAGACGCGGCCACGCCGATGAAGTCGCCGTCATGGACCACCTTGATGCCGGCAACCTGCTCCGCCTGTTTGCTGTCGAGCGATGCCAGTTTTGCATTGAAGACGTCCGGGCGCAGCACCGCGCCGTACAACATGCCCGGCCGGGTAATGTCGGAGGTGTACTGGTGTGCTCCGGTTACAAACGCCTTGCCGTCCACCTTCGCCACCGGCTTCCCGGCGACCGTCCACTGGGTGGCCGGAGTCAGCGGAGGATCCTCCACCAGCTTCACCAGCTTTTGTCCCTCAGTGAGCTGGCCGTAGGTCAGCTTCTCTCTGGTGCGGGAGTTGGTGATGGCGCCGTCATGGGCCACCAGGCCGCTGCGGTCGGCGTGCCAGCGCTTCGCCGCCATGTCGATCAGCATCTCGCACGCGATCACCGAGACGTTGCGCAGTTGCGATCCCATCTGCGGCGTGCTGCGGCTCCCGAAAGTGCCCATGTCGAACGGGACAAGATCGGTATCGCCCATGATCATCGCGATGGAGCTCAGCGGGGCGCGCAGCTCTTCGGCCACTTGCTGGGCCAGCGAGGTGCGAATGTTCTGCCCCATCTCGACTTTGCCGGTGAAGACGGTGATCTTGCCGTCCGCGCCGATGTGCAGCCAGGAAGCCACGTCATGCGGCAGCTCTTCGGAGCGCATCCGCCCGCCCGATTCCTGTGCCAGCGGATTTCGCGCGCACACGCCGACCACAATTCCCGCGCCCAGCAGCTTGAACAGATCTCGGCGGCTGACCTCAAAGAGGTGGCGGAGACGATCGACTTCATGCTGTTCAGCCTCAGCCGGCCAGGCACCGTTTGTCGTCGTCCGATCTATGGCGCGAGGGCTCATGATTTCCTTGCCTTCATGGTTTGCGCAGCGCGGTGGATCGCCGCCGTGATGCGTGGGTAGGTCCCGCAGCGGCAGACGTTGCCGTCCATCAGCTGCGCGATGTCCTCGTCGTCAGGATTGGGATTGGCCGCCAGCAGCGAGCACGCCGACATGATCATGCCTGAGGTGCAGTAGGCGCACTGAAAAGCCTCCTCGTCGAGGAAGGCCTGCTGCACGGGATGCAGTTGCCCGTCTTTTGCCAGGCCCTCAATGGTGGCGATCTCCTGCCCGGAGACCGAGTCGGCAGGCACGCGGCAGGAACGGATTGACTTGCCGCGGAGCAGCACGGTGCAGGCGCCGCACTGTCCTTCGCCGCAACCGTACTTGGTTCCGGTCAGGCCCAGGCGATCACGCAGGACCATCAACAGCGACTCGCCTGACGTGCACTCCGTCTTGCGCTCGGTGCCGTTGACGATAAGAGTGATGGCCGGCATGGAGTTCGACCGGAAACAAAACTATGCTAACTCCGCGGCCACCCTCTTTTCCACTCTGCTTCCTACGCCTGGAGTGCGGCTGCGCGCGAGCCCTCACTCTCCAGCAGCGCAGCCTTGCGTTTCGTCCCCCAGCGATAGCCGGAGAGCTTTCCGTTTTTCTGCACCACGCGGTGGCACGGCACCACCACAGCCACAGGATTGGCGGCGCAGGCGCCGGCCACGGCGCGCACCGCTTTGGGATGTCCCAGCGCCTCAGCGACCTCCGAGTAGCTGCGCGTCTGTCCGCGGGGAATGCGGCGCAGCGCGTTCCACACCAGTTGCTGGAAGGCGGTGCCCTGGATGTCGAGCGGGATCTCTGCTGGATTGACTCCGCCGCGCAGCAGGCCGCGGATCTGCTCCGTCAGGAGACCCAGGCCCGCGTCGTCGCGCCAGAGTTGGGCGGCGCTGAACTCGCGGCGCAGCTCGCTTTCCAGCACCCGGTCATTCTCCCCAAAGCGCACCGCGCACAGGCCGCGCCCGGTGGCCGCGATCAGCATCTGCCCCAGTTGGGTGGAGAAGATCGCGTAGCGAATCTCGGTGCCGGCGCCGTTGCGGCGGAAGGCCGAGGGCGTCATGCCCAGCTGCGCTGCCACGTTTTCATACGCGCGGCTGCTGGAGCTGTAGCCGGCTTCGTAGACCGCGTCGGTGATGCGGCCTTCGCTGTGCAGCGCGCTCTTGAATTTGCTGGCGCGCCGCGCCTGCTGGTACTGGCGCGGGCTGATGCCGAGCGCGCGCTTGAACATGCGCTGAAAGTAAAACGGGCTCATGCCCGCGTGCCGGGCCAGCGCCGCCAGGCTGATGGTGGTCTCAAGATTGGCGTCGATGTAGCGGCACGCCTCTTCCACTCTCTGCGATTGGCGGCTGCGCTCGGTCGGCGTGCAGCGGCGGCAGGCGCGGTATCCCGCCTGCTGGGCCTGCGCCGGCGAGTCGAAGAACTCCACCATCTCCCGCCGCGGCCGGCGGCTGGGGCATGACGGCCGGCAGAAGACTCCGGTGGACTTCACCGCGTAGACGAATTCGCCGTCGGCCCGGGCGTCGCGGGCCATGATCAGCGTCCACTGCTGTTCTGCGTTGAAACTCATTGCTGCCTGCATTTTTCTTCCCTCCGCCATTCATTCTAGGAAGCGGCGGAGACGGTCACTATCCGGGCCTTGCTCTCAAACTCTTTTCTTGCCCTGAGCTTGATTTTACTCAATCCGCAGCACTTGGCGTCTTCGCACCCACCTGCCCGAATGGCTGATGTATGAGCCCCGGCTGCGGATGCATATTCGTTGTCGGCAGAAGCGAAAAGGGGCAGTTATGGCGGACAAAATCTGGCAAGTATTATCCAACGAAATTTCAACCACGGTGGCAGAGGCGGGCCGTTCGGTGGTCGCGGTGCACGGACGCCGACATCCTTCGAGCGGCGTTCTGATGAGCAGCGACTCGGTGGTCACCGTAAACCACGGCTTGCGGCGCGAGGAAGACATTACGGTGGTCTTCGAGAGCGGCGAGCGCGTCGCCGGACGGGTTGCGGGGCGCGATCCCTCCACCGACCTGGCCGTGCTGCGCATCGAGAAAGAAAGGAAAACAACCGCGCCGCGCTGGGGCGACGCCACCAGCCTGCGCCTGGGCGAGCTGGTGCTGGCCCTGGGCCGCACCTGGCGCGGCAATGTAGTGGCCAGCTCGGGGATCGTCTCCGGCCTGATCCCGGGGCCGTGGCGGACTTGGCGCGGCGGTGAGTTAGAGCAGTTCATCCGCCCCGGTCTCACTCTTTACCCGGGCTTTTCCGGCGGGCCGCTGGTATCGAGCGCCGGTGAGTTCCTCGGCATCAACACTGCCGGGCTGCATCGCTCCGGCATCACCATTCCCGCCGCGACCGTCACCCGCGTGGCCGCCGAGCTGCTGGAAAAAGGCCGGATCGAGCGGCCCTACCTGGGCCTGGCCATGCAGCCGGTGGTCCTGCCGGAATCCTTGCGGAACCAACTGAATCTAACTTCCACCGAAGGCCTGCTGGCGGTACACCTTGAGCCCGGCGCTCCCGCGGAGAAAGCCGGCGCCATGCTGGGCGACATTCTGATCGAACTCGCGGGCAAGCCGGTGGCTGACACCGACGCGGTGCAGGAGGCGCTTCGCGCCAGTGCAGTCGGCGGCGAAGTGGAAGCGGTAGTTATCCGCGGTGGCGCCACAGCGCGGCTCAAGGTCAAGCTCGAAGCCCGGCCCGCGCGCTGATACCTCGCGTCTCGCAAGGCGGTTGGGCCCGGTGCAGCCGCCTGGGAGCTCCGTGATTTTGCACAGCATGAAAGACCCGCTTCACATAATGATCTCTGCGGCGACTGCGGCGCGCCGCTCCCGGCTGGCGGAGCTGGTACGCCGCAATGTGGAGCGGGCCTCGATTGTCTGCGTCTCACGCCTGTCGCTGGATCACTCGGGAGACGCTCTTCCCGATCTTTGGCTGGCCGACCTGGAAACGCCGGCTGCGGGGGCGAGCCTGCTGCAGGCCCTGGAAGACTCGCCGCAACACTTGGGGATCGTCACCCTGATCGACGATCCTGACCTGCAGTTGATCAGGGCAGCCTTGGACGCCGGCATCCATGCCATCATCACGCGCGACCCCGATGGCGAGGAGCTGCGGCTCGCCCTGGAGGCCGCAGACGCCGGACTGGTCCTTCTCCATCCCAGCTCGGCGGAGCGCCTGTCCTCACTGGCTTTCTCTTCCCCCGAGTCCGCCGCTGCTGAAGCGGAACCGCTGACGCCCCGCGAAAAACAAGTGCTGCGCCTGATCGGCGAAGGCCTGGGCAACAAGCAGATTGCGACGCGGCTCGAGATCTCCGAGCACACCGCCAAGTTTCACATCAGTTCCATCCTGGGCAAGTTGCACGTCGGCAGCAGAGCGGAAGCGGTCAGCCAGGGCATCCGGCGCGGGCTGATCCCAATTTAAAGCGCAGCCCTTCAGCCAAGAGTCTTCCGCTTTGCGACTAACTTCATTTCCATCGCGAGAGTTGGCTTGGCTGAATGCTGATTGCTGACTGCTGACTGCTACTTCAGTTGCGGAATCTGCTTCAGCAGCTGCTCGTCCAGATGTTTGAACCTGAGATGTTGCTCCAGCCAGTGATCGCGGTCGATGAGCGCAGCGTTGTTGAGCGCGTGACCTGCGGGATAGAACTCCATGCGCTTGTCCCTGGCGCTGAAGGCATCGAGAGCTTTCTGCGCCTGCTCGCGGGTGACTGAGTCCTGCTGGCCGTACTGCAGGAGGATGGCTTTGCCGTCGGTGTGGCCGAGGAAGTTGGCCGGATCGGACCAGGCATATTCGTCGAAGAGATCTTTCAGTCGTTCGCTCCCGATCTCCTTGATCTGCGCCTGCACCTTGGGATCTTTGCTGGTCATCATGGACTCCTGCTCTGAATACGTACCGGCCATGAGCACAAAGCTGCCGATGCGCTTCTCCACTGCAGCCAGGATGGCTCCCGCACCGGCGTTCCAACTGTGTCCCACGTAGGCGATGCGGTTGCGGTCTACGTTGCGGCGGGTGAGCAGCAGGTCCACGCCGCGACGCACATCAATCACCTGGCGCAGGGTGTTGTCGCTGGCCTGGCGCAGGGCGTCCATGGCTTCCTTTTCGGGCACGTACGTCGGCCGGGCCTGGGGCGATTCGATCAGCAGAGAAACCACTCCCGAGCGGGCCAGCGCCAACGCCTCTTCCAGAAATTCATCCTGATTCGCCAGCTTCGATCCCGGCTTCAGCCAGTGTCCCCAGATGATCGCCGGATAGGAGCCTCCTCCGTGCGGCATGATCAGGTATGCCGGCACGTGGTCTTCATCGCTCTGGCCCACGTAAGTCAGCTCGATGAGCATGGCTTTGCCTTTGTCCTCCACGCCCGCCTCGTTGAAGTCCAGCGCCATGCGCGAGCTGTAGTTGTAGTGGTTGACCAGCTCCTCAAGTTTGGGCACATCGGACTTAGGCGCGTCCTGCTGGGCGAACGCCTGGGCTGCGCAGACCGCCAGCATGGCCGGAAGCAGTAAAATTCGCATCAATTCAGCATACCTGAAGCCTTGTCCGCGCTTGTGGACAATGCTAATCTCAACCCCCAATGAGCACCCAGGAATCCCCGCAGCCGGCGACAACTTTTGTTCTTCGCGATCCGGAGACATTTTTCCACGCGCAGAAACGCAATCGCCGCGCTACCTGGCGAATGTCCGCGCTGGGCGTGTTCGCGGCCTTCATTATGGGGATCCCGCTCACCCTGGCGCTCACCCCGCTGTTCTACGCGGGGACGCTTCTCGTGGCCGAGATCGTTAACCACTTTTCTCCTCTGCCGCCGGAATTCTGGCAGCAGGCGAACTCGCTGGCGCGGCTGGCTTCCCGCCTGGCCGATTTCCTCTTCAACCACAAGGGAACCCTTGACCCGCAGGAACTGGTCCAGGCGCTGGCGATTGTGCTGCTGCCGGGAATGGCCATCGCCTTTTTTCTATGGACGGGAATGATGGTGCTCTTCCGCCGCGGCGGCGTGGGTGGAGCCCTGGCCAGCCTGGCCGCGCGCGAGCCCAATCCGGCCGACCTGAAAGAGCTGCAATTGGCCGACACCGCGCAGGAAATGGCCATCGCCGCCGGCCTTCCCGCTCCCAAGCTCATGCTGGTGGATTCGCCCGGGGCCAATGCGGCCGCTATCGGAACTTCGGTGCATGACGCGCGCATCGTGATCTCGCGGCGGCTGATCGACGACCTCAGCCGCGATCAGCTGCAGGCCCTGCTCGGCCACCTGATCGGGTCTATTGGCAACGGCGACCTGCGCATTGCCTTTACCGTAACCAGCGTCTTTGAAACCTGCGGCCTGCTGGTCACGCTGATCAACTCGCCCTTCGGCTCGCACTCGCGCAGCACCTTGTGGCGCATGTTCCGCTACGCGCTCTTCCGCAGCAGCGACAAGGCGGCCGAGGCCGACGCCGTCTGCGAACTTCTGGGCGGCAGCATGGACGCGGGCTCCGACGATATCTCGCGCTTCTTCGATTCCTCGCAACACGCCGGGCCCATCCGCAAGCTCCTGCGCTTTATCTTCTTTCCCATTTTGTTTACCAATATCTCCATCGAGATGACCCTGTGGTTCTTCCTCAGCCTGCTGGTGGGACCGTGCATGGCGCTGGTGTGGCGGACGCGGCGCTATCTGGCCGATGCCAGCTCCGTGGAACTGACCCGCAATCCTGATGCGCTGGCCGGGGCGCTGGAGCGCCTGGCCCAGGACAATTCCGCGATTCCCGGCGGCGGCTGGGCGACGCATTTGTTTGTCATCAATCCGACTGGGGATCACAGCCTGGGCGCCACCCAGCCCTCGCAGGAGCAGATGCGCCAGGCGGCAGCCATATGGGCCACGGCGAGCGGAACGTCGGCCGCTTCCGTCCCCACCGACTACACCGCTTTCAAGCGCGAGATCATGAAGAGCGGTGTGGCCGCCATGCAGGGTGACACGGCAGCGGCCGCGAAGATGCAGACCTTCGTCCAGGCCATGGCCGCGGCCCACGGCGAGGACGCCTCCGAGATACACATGCCGAATCTGGCCGATCTGGCCGCGGCGCGACAGGGCGATCGCGCGGCCATCGCCCGCCTGCGGGCGGTCAGCCAGCAGCGCACCGCCCGTCAGGAAGCCAAAAGCGGCAGCAGCGGCCTGCAGGGCTCAAGCTTTCTCTCGTTTCATCCGCCGCTCAAGAAACGGCTCAAGCGGTTGGAGCGCATGGGCGCGCATCTGGCGGCCGGCGCTCCCCGAAAGAGTTCTTTCGCCGGCAAGATGATTCTGGGGGTGCTGTTGCTGATCATCGTGCCTCTGCTGGCGCTGGCGGCAGGGATGATGCTGGTGGTGATCGCCATGATGATCGGCCTGAACCTGGTGATCCTGGCCATCTGGATGGCGGTGATCCATGCGATTTTTGTGTGGTGGAATAAGGGCAGTTAGCGGCGCCGCGATTGACTGCGGGCACTTAGTATTGGGTAGTTCGCAATCAGTCGAGGGCCTGGAGTCGCATCGCATTGCGAGGTCAGCTTTTGCTAAATACTAAGTACTAAACACTAACTACCGGTTTTTTTGGAGCTCCCTTTGCCTCTGTCCTACATCATCATCGGGATCGTTGCGATCGTGGCCATCTTCCTTCTTGTGACGTTCAACAGCCTGGTGTCGCAGCGCAACAGCGTGCGCAATGGCTGGTCGGACATTGACGTGCAGCTGACGCGCCGCCATGACCTGGTGCCGAATCTGGTGGCTTCCGTGAAAGGTTACATGGACCACGAGCGCTCGACCCTGGAAGCTGTGACCCAGGCGCGCAGCCAGGCGATGGCGGCCGGCGGAGTCGATCTGGCCACTCGCGCTGCCGCGGAAATGGCGCTGGGCGGCGCGGTGAAGAACCTGCTCGGAGTGGCGGAGCGATATCCGGCGCTCAAGGCCTCGCAGAATTTTCTGCTGCTGCAGGAGCAGCTCACCTCCACCGAGAGCCGCATTGCCTTCGCTCGCCAGCATTACAACGAGCTGGTGCGGCGCTACAACACGTCGCTGGGCGAATTTCCGCGCAACCTGATCGCCGGACTTCTCGGGTTTTCGCCGTCGCAGATGTTCGCCGCTGACGCCCGGGAGCGGGCCAATGTGCAGGTCCAGGTGTAGCCGCGGCGCGGACTGGCGCCCGGCCGGCCGAGGCGGGAAACCCAGTGATTACTTAGTTAAATCTTACTCGTCAAAGACAGCAGCCTTTCGCGGGAATAGAATGACTTCCGGCAAGTTTTAAACAGGTGGAGGATGTGAGCCGCCCTCAAAACACAGATTTCGAGAAGCTGGCGCTGCCCCTGCTCGATCCTCTCTACAATTTCGCCCGCTGGATTTGTGGCGATCCGGACGAGGCGCGGGACCTGGTGCAGGAGACGTTTCTCAAGGCCCTGAAGGGGTTTGCCAGCTTCAAGGAGGGCACGAATTTCCGGGCGTGGATGTTCAGGATCCTGCGCAACACCTTTCTGACCAGCCGCACCGGACTGGAGCATCGTAATACACAGCAGGAGGATGAGAGTGGTTTCGCCGATGCGCCGGGTCCCGATGATTCTCCCGAAGCCGCTCTGGTACGGCGCGCCGATATCGACCAGGTACGCAAAGCCATCGCGCAGCTTTCGTTGCCGTTCCGCGAGGTGCTTTTGCTGGCTGATATTGAAGAGATGAAGTATCAGGAAGTAGCCGACGCATTGGGCATTCCCATTGGGACCGTGATGTCACGGCTGGCGCGAGCCAGAAAGCAGGTGCGGGATTCCATTCTGCAGTCGGCAGGGGTCAAAGCATGAACTGTCCATCGCGCGATAAGGTCGCTTTGTATGTCGACAACGAGCTGGACGCCGGCGCGCAGGAGCAGTTTGCCGCTCATCTGCGCAATTGTCCGGAGTGCACCGCGGCGGTCAACGCTCAGATGGAGTTGAAGAAGTCATTGCGAGCAGCCGGACGTGCCTTCACCGCGCCGCCCGAGCTGCATGCCTCGGTCTATCGCGCGCTTCGCCCGCAACGCAGTGTGAACGTGCTGTGGAAGTGGGCGCTGGCTCCGCTGTGCGTCGTGCTGCTGGCCGTGGTCGGATACCTGCTGATCCCAAAATCTCGCCCGGATACCATGATGGCCCGCCTGGTGGACCAGCACGTGACCAATCTGGCCAGCGAGCATCCTGTCGACATAGAATCGAGCGACCGGCACACCGTCAAGCCCTGGTTCCAGGGGAAACTGGCTTTCACGTTCACGCCACCGGAACTTGCCGGAACAAATTTCAAGCTGATCGGGGCCAAGCTTGCCTATGCCGAGCAGCGTCCCGGGGCCGAACTATGGTACGAAGCCGGCGCGCACAAGATTTCCGTCTTCATCTTTCAGTCGCGCGATGAGCAGGTGAAATCCGGCACCAGCCACGATCTTTCCTTCAACGTCACACGCTGGAGCCAGGGCGGGCTGGACTATTACCTGGTGACTGACGGCTCCCAGGACGAGGCCGGCAAACTGGTGGAAATGTTCAAGCAAGCCAACAAGTCCTGATTCCTCATTCCTTGCCGGTAGGCTTGGGTGGAGCAGCAGGCTCAGGGGAAGCAATCTCCATTCGCGAAACGTAGCGGCTGGCCAGTTTCCAGGAGTTGCCGCTCTTTCTCCACAGGTCGACAACGAAGAACTCGCCGTTCAGGTTCTTAGCGCCGTGCGTGGCCTGCTGCACGCGCTCAAAACTCACCAACGCGGAATCGCCGAGATCGGTCACCGAAACGCGGCGGACGACAAATGATTTCAGCGCGAAGTCGCCTGCGGTCACCGAATCCGCCCAATCGCTGCAATCGAGCGGATCGGACTTGGGGATGCTGATAAAGCATTCGTCGGACAGCATGCCATCCAGCGCATTCTTGTCCTTTTTCTGGACCGCCTGGAGCATTGTTTTTTCCAGGCCGGTGAACAGCGTGACCTGCCGGGTGGCGGTGATGATGCGCGGCGTAAGAGGCGGCTTGACCGGCTCCTGGGCCGCGGCGCTAGCTAGAAGAAGGCTTGTCAACAGGCCGGCATGACAAAGATTCATTGCTACTCTCTCCGAAATGATTCTAATGAAAAAAGCCGTCCGGCAGCCGGACGGCTTTCGATGGCAAGGACGATGTTTAGTTGGTAAAGAACGGGCCGCCCAGTGTCTGGTCGCAACCGCCGCCGCGGCTGTTTTCCCATTCCATCTGAATCATCCAGTTGAAGCCGCCGAAGGTCTGGTTGAACTTCGCGCCGTTGGGAGCGGTCTGGGTAGGACCGAACTTGAAGTTGCACTTGTCGGCATCTTCGTTGCCCGAAGAATCGAACCAGGCGTTCAGGTCGGGATCGGTGATGGCCTCTTCGGTTTCGTGAGTAATCACGTTGATCATACCGTCAGCGCCGCCCACGCCGGTAGAGGGGCTGTTGGGGCCGGTGCTCTGAATCTCGCAGCCACTAGGACACCGGTCAGTGTTGCCGATGAAAGCCCACTTAATGTCGGCGCCGTTCAGCGTCTGGTGTGTATGGAATCCGCAGAATGAGCTGCAGAACCCGCTCTCGCTGACGTTCGATGAAGTAATAAAGAGGTACACGCCGTTGGGATCGGTGGGCAGATGTCCGCCGGTAAGCTGAGCGGAGATGGCCGACGAGATCCTGCTGTTGCGCAGGCGCGTCCCTTGCGAGCCGGTATCAAATACCTGCTGGATCTCCTGCAGGTTGCCGCTGACGTTGCCGGTGTTGTCGCCGTAGAGAGTGTTGATCCTTTCATAACCGGAACCACCGAGCGAGTTGGCGGCCAGGAAGGCGTCCACAAGGTTCACCGTTGCCTGCGTATTGGATCCGGTTGTATTCGTCCACGTGCCGTACCAGATAATGTAGATGGGCACGGGATTGCCCTTCAGCACGGGCCCGCCGTTGTAGTTGATGCCGTTGCCGGTGGTCACTGATCCCCCGTGCTTCTTCCCGGATTCGTCATCCGGCACCGCGACTGCATGGCCGTCGCCGGTCGGCACCAGCTTCTCGCCGGCCGCTGCTTGTCCCCGGCCTTCCTCACGAATCTGCTGCGCCACAAGAAGGTTCGCCGCCAGAATCACCAGAAGAAAGACCAGCACGTACTTGGCTTTGCCCAAAGATGTCATTGATTCGTCCTCACTCTGCTCAAAGAATTTGCTCACTCTGTTCGAGCGTGATTACAGAAAAAGCCCAATAACCAGGCAGCCGGGGATGGTTGCCGCCTCAACCTGAAACCGGAATAAACAAGGAAGTTCGCGCCTGATGAGTAAGCAGTGTACTCGAATGCCACTCTCGAGTTCTACCTTTTAATGCGATTTCCGTTTATGGAACAGGCATTGCACGCGGTACGCAAACATTTGCAGAATCCAACTTTTCCAATTCGGGAATTGTCGTCTAGCTGATTACGATCTTGCCCCCCCAGGGATCGGCCACCGCAGCCTGCGCGGGAGCAACCTCGGCCGTTTCCGAAGGCGGAGAACCAGGCGACCCAGCCGGCGTGTCGGGTGGAATCGCCGGCTGCGTTGCCTGCGGTGGCGCAGCCTGGGCGACGATCGTCACCCGGGGCGCTCCTTCCAGCGGCGGCGCTACTGCGCGCGAATCTACCGGCAGCAAATGAGCGTTTTGCGCTGCCCACTTCGCCGCCAGCCCGTTGAGCGGGCTCTTGGTGTTGTATTCCTGGTAGGCGATCATGCGCCCGATGCGGATCACGAGATCGTGCAGGGCTTCAGAGGCGGCCCAGAAGTCGCCGATGCACACCGAGCTGTCGTCAAAGTTGGGATGAAAGACCGGCGTCAGCATGCGGCACTGCGGCGCTCGCCGCGGATAGCCGAGCGAGAGATTGACCTCCAGCAGATGTTCGTTGCGTTCCAGAATGGAACCGTCCGCCGCCACGTACAGTCCCTTGATGGAATATTGAAAACGATAGAGCTCCGGCGGCAAGCCGGCAGTACCGACAACACGAATCACCGGCCAGGCGGCGAGCCGCTCCTGCAGCTGTTCGTAATCGAGTTTCAAGCGGCGGATTCGAGGAGAGAGCATAGATAGTTAGATCACAAAGGCAATGCCGGAGTCGCGAATCACGGCAAACAGCAGTGCGACCGCGCCCAAAACCAGCGCCGTGCTGCGCGGCCACGGCACCGGGGGAAAAAGTCCATCGCGATACGCGCGCCGGCAACCCCACGCCAGCCAGGCCAAAGCAACCGGAACCAGCACCGTGACCAGAGCATTGTAGTGCAGTGCTCCGCGAAGATTCATGTGCAACAGTTCGTAGAGAGCGCGGGTGCCGCCGCATCCCGGACACAGCAGGTGCGTCGCCGCGTAAAAAGGACAGCGCGGATAGATGGAATACTGTGAGGGCGGAAACCGGTAGAGAACGCCGAGCGCGGCGCAGCCGGCGGCGATCCAGAACGTGATGC
This sequence comes from Candidatus Angelobacter sp., assembly GCA_035307585.1. Lineage (GTDB taxonomy): Bacteria > Acidobacteriota > Terriglobia > Terriglobales > Acidobacteriaceae > Angelobacter. The sequence goes on along the minus strand of DATGHX010000061.1, from coordinate 106,702 downwards.
GCGACCGCTTTTCCTTAAGCGACCTCATTGCGGCACCAGAACTCCGGTCTTCTTCCAGTTGGCGATGCGCGAGAAGTGATACTGGAAGTAGAAAACCGGAAAGAAAAAGGTCATCACCCCGCTCAGACTCAAGCCGATGTTCTCCGTGGTGTTGTAGTAGTCCTCCATGTCGCTGCGCATGGTGAAGACGCCGACCAGAAGCAGAGCAAGTCCGCCGAGCGAGAACAAAGAACCGACAGGAGGTTGGCCGCGATGAACGGCGTTGATGAATCCGTTGATGATAGCGCCGACAAAGTAACTGGCCAGCGCCAGAAGAATAAGCATCAGCCCTTTGCTCTCCGGCTTGATTTTTCTTATCCAGACCGCTTCCACAATCGTCCAGGCCCAGAAGAAAAGACCGCAGGTAAACACGCCGATGAGCAGCACCAGGGCCCAGTGGAAGTCGGGTGGAACCGGCGTGGTCGACGCTAGCGGCGCAGTTCCATAAGCCGATTGTCCGCCGTAGACGGTCGCGCCCGCATACGCAGCAGGCGCGGGCGTTGGGACAGGAATGTTGCCGATCACCTGGGAGACCGGAACCCAGTCCTCCAGGCCCTCACTACGCGTGAGATCGTTCAGGGCAACGTTGCCCTGGGAGACGTAACGCTGTAGATCCGCCAGGGTATAGGGGCCGTATTCATTAAGATCGCGTTTGATGTAGTACTTCATTCTTGCCGGGCCCGGTTTACCCTTGCGGCTGCAGAATGCCGGTCTTCTTCCACTGAGCTATCCTGGAAAAGTGGTACTGGAAATACCATAACCAGAAAAAGAAGGTCATCACGCCACTCAGACGAAGATTGATCGGCTCCACGGTGTTGTAATACTCAACCAGCGCGCTCCGCATCTTGAATACACCGACGTAGGCCAGCACGACTCCCACCAGATATCCCATTCCGAACAACAGCGCAACCGCGCCCACGACTCCCGGATCGCCACCGCCGCCCGATTTTCCCTGCGATACGGCGAACGCAATCATGCTCACGTAGAGAGCGACGCCGCAGACCATCAGGATGACCAGACCGGAGACGAAAAACGTCATGAAGTTGCTTTGCGGCCGGATCTTTTTCACGAAGGTGGCTTCAATGAACATCCAGACAATCTGGAAAATGCCGCAGAAGAAGCCGATCACCAGCACCAGCGCCCAGTGGAAATCAGGCGGCACCGGCCCCGGAACCGCCTGGGCTACATAAGCTCCTTGCGGCGGCGCCATACCCGGCTGCCTGATCGCGGGCTGCATTGCAGCCGGCTGAGCCGGGGTTGCGGCATAAGTCGCCGGAGTCGCCGGCACTGCCGGCTGTGGTGAAGGCGCCGCGGGAACATTGCCGATGACCTGGGAAACAGGAACCCATTCGGTCATGCCGTCGCTGCGCGTGAGATCGTTCAAGGAGATGTTGCCTTGAGCGACGTAACGCTGCAGTTCAGCCAGCGTATAGGGCCCGTACTCGTTGAGGTCCCGCTTGATGTAGTATTTCATTCTCCCGCCTTGATCTACATCTGTCCCTGGGTTTTGATTGATTTAGCTGAACTCTATACCAGCGCTGTCCTGATCGACAACGCAAATCTCTATGATGGCCCATACCCATGAAATAACCGCGAGATAGAAAAGTGTAAGCACGCTGAGACACAACTGGCCCACCGCGCGCCCGGTGTAGCCGGCGTAGAAGTTGTGGCCGCCCGCCCACCCCAGAAATATTCCCAGCAGGATATAGGTCCTGCGGTTTTTCGGCTGGCGAATGACGGCAGGATACGCTGCTGGCGCGCCTGCTGCGGTTCCGGGCAACGTGCCATTGTGGCCGGCCACCGCCTGCTGCGCCGCTGCCGCGGAAACCGCTCCCGCCGACAAGCCCAGAGGTCCGCCTCCGTAGCGAGCCGAAAGCTGCGGGGCTGATGCGCCCATCACCGGTTGGTTGATCGGCTGCGTCATCAGCGGTTGCGTCATGACCGCCTGCTGCGGCATCTGCAGATCGCTGTAAGAGACGTGCAGCTTGGGATCGTCGGCCGGCGCCTTGGGGCAACCGAACACGGTGCATCCGCCGTTTTCCTGGTAGCAATCTTCGTGATGTGGCATTCCGCAGGCGGTGCAGTAGATCTTGGCGGGACCCTGCTCGTCGAACGGCATCCGGCAATACGGGCACACGGTCTGGTCTGCCATTACTTCCTGTGCCTCTCGCGGAAATGAAATGCGTACTTGCCGATCTGGATCAGGTCGCCGCTATTCAGCGCGCGGTGTCGCGCGGGCTGGCCGGAAACGTAGACCTGAGCGTCGCTGTGCAGGAAGGTTTGCGCTCCGCGCAGCTCGATGCTCGCGTGCTGCGGCTGAATCGATGCGTCTTTGAACAGATAAATATCCGACTGCTGGCTGCTGCCAATGACCGTCACCGGCTTATAGAGAATGAACTGCTTTCCCGCCAGCGGACCGGCGGCAACATACAGCCAGCGGTCTTTGAGAGCGCTCTCCACAATGCCCATGGCTACGCCGGTGGCCAGGCCGAAGAGAGCAAAGCCGATTCCGCGGCTGGGACCGCCGATCTTGGTGGCCATGGCGATGGGATCGAAGATCATCCCGCCCAATCCGGCGCCGATCACGCCGCCGAGAATGCCGTAGCGGATCTTCTTTCCCGACTTATCGACAGCGCCGTAAATAATGCCGCCGGCAACGCCAAACACCATCCAGGCCAGGCCGCGGGCGATCCAGAAGGCAGGATTGCGGTTGGTGTGTACGCCCAGCTCCACCACGATTCCCACCGCGATAGCGAAGAAGATATTGGCCACAATGTCAAAAATGAATCCGCCGACCGCGCCCAGACCCAGCGACATCAGTCCGCGAAGCACGGCTTTGCGCGGCGAACGCTCCACCACGCTTTCCGACACGCCGAAGCCCATGCACATGAACGCGACCACGCTGGGGATCAGGAGGCGGTTGGCCATGGTCGCTCCCTGCCCATCGACAAATAACGGTTCGGCAATGCCCCAGCCGATCAGCGCCCCAACCAGTCCTGCACTTCCCAGGTAAAACCAGCCCTGCAGGAGGAAATTGGATTTGCCCTCTTCCACCACCGGAGCCTCGGCGATGGAGCTGGAGATATTTCCGTACTGGCGCGCTCCCGCTGCAGCGGCAGCGCCGGCGGCCATGACCGCGCCCGGCTTGGCGACCTCGACCTTATTCAGGTCTTCGAGCGTGATTTTCAGCGCCGGCTTGTCGTCAGTGTTTGCCATTGGGTTCCTTTGCTTTCGGCGCCACGGGCGCTGCCGTGGGTGCTGCTTTCGGCTGCGCCTGTTCCGGCTGCAGCGGGCCCTGCAATCGCGAAGGCACTGCGCCAGGAGCGGCGATCATTCCCGCATCCCGCAGGATCTGTATGCATGTCTCTGCCGGATGGTCCGCAATCTGTTTACAGGCGTCGAGCATGGGCGCCACCTGCGCCAGCCTGTAAGCCATATATTCGTGGCCCAGCACGAAACCAACTCCCAGCACCGCAAGAAACATCAGCGTCCGGCTGGCCCACTTCGCCCACGCCGGTTCACGGTCTCTCTCCCGGCCCTGGTCGTGAACCTGGACCATGGAATCGATCTGCGAATCGCCGCCCTCGTCGTATTCGCTCGCCGCCGAGCCGCTCATGTCCACTGCCTGGGAGTAGCCGAAGCGCACGCCATTGAGCTTCTCCGTCTTGCCGCCAACCCAGCCGAAACAGCCTTCTTCGTCGGTGTGGGGATCGAACACCCACGCCACCTGCTGCGGGCTGGAAAAGAAGTTCTCCTGGATGAAAAGATCGTGTTCGGAGAGAAACACACCAAAGCCGGGATGCGAGTGATACCAGCCGACAATCTTCTTCTCCGGGAACTGTTCGTCTTTGATCTTGTAGATGTGCTCCCAGGTATCCTGCGTGAAGGTGACGTGAGCGCCGCCCTGCGCGGCGTTGATGCCGGCGATGCAGGCTTCGATCAGGGTGCGCTCGTCGTCGCTGCTGCCGATGAGCACGCCGCACACCTCCGCCTTCATGGAAGTCCGCGAGTGCTGGCGAATCTGACGCGCGACCTCGGCCTCCATCACCACCACCGGGTGCGCCTTGACCTTGACTTTGATCGTCTTGGAACTCATCTGGCCGCTCCCGACGCCATCTTTTGCGGTGCTGCCAGATCGCCCAGTACGATGCGGGCGTCGCCCGCAAGCAGGTAAGCCAGCTCGCGTTCTGCCGAGCGCGCTACAAAAACGTCAAACAGCGGCAAGCCCAGGCCGTCCAGCGGGCGGCCGCCAAAGGATTCCGTCCCGTTGTAGCTGTGGGCTGTAATCACCGCGCGCACGTCGCCGCACTGCGGGCACTTGCCGCGCGCGTAGGGCACGCTTCCTACTGCCGCAAACAACTCTTCTTCGGCATGACAGCGCGGGCAGCTCAACTTGTGGATCACGTCGCGGCTGAACTCCAGGGCAACTTCGCTGGAGCCGAGATCGGCGCGCGCCCGCTCCAACAGCTTCGCCAAGGTAAGGTCCTGCGAGCACTCCGGCAGCGCCAAGAATTCGCCGAAGGTGTAGTGGCTCATACAGTCGGCGTTCTCGGTGTATTCCACGCGATACGAGGTGTGGTTGAGGCCTTCGAAGATGAAACCTTTCCCGGCCAGAACCGGCAGCCCGTGCAGCAGTTTCACCGCCTCCTGCACCTGAAGACCGGCAATGATGGAAGAGATGGTCGGCGTCGTGGCTACTTTTCCCTCAGTCGAATCTTCGAGCGCCAGCAGGTTGCACGACATGCGCTTGTTCAGGATGGCCCAGTCAGTCTCGCCCAGCGTGCACTCGTAGCACGGCGGCGTCCCCGGCAGGAAAACGCGGGCCACGCCGTTGATGCCCTCGATGGCGCCGTCGATCCACGGCTTGTTCATCTTCCAGCAGGCCCGGTTAATCCACAGGCGGGCCTCGCGATTGTCGAGTCCCGCCAGCACCAGGTCGGCCCAGCCAAACAATCCCAGTCCCAGGCCGTGCACCACGTTGCCGGTAATGGCGCGCACGCTGGCTTCGGGAAAGATATTACGCACGGCATCGGCCGCGACCTCCGCCTTGGGCCGTCCGATATCTTCGGCGCGATAAAGAATGCTGCGGGAGAGGTTGGTGGCATCGATGGCGTCCAGGTCGACCACCACGATTCGGGAGAAACCCAGCAACGCCAGGTTTTTCAGGATCTCGTTGCCCAGCGCCCCGGCGCCGATCACCAGGACTTTGGCAGCGCGGATTTTTTCCTGGTCCCACCAGCCGATCAGCCGAAAGCGGCTAAAGCGATCGTCGGCCGCGGGCGACGCTATCGACGAGCTGGCTTTCATCGTGATCCTGCGGTGATTTCCGGCTGCAGGCGAAGAATGTCGCCGTCTTTGACCCCGGCTTCGCCCAGAGTCTGCGCGTCCTGTACCTGGCGCCCGGAGTTCTTGTGATGAAATTTGTAGCTGAGCGGCGCGCCATCAGGACCATTGGGCGGCAACTGCAGTTTCTCTACCAGCACGGCGATGATGCGGTTGGCGGGCGCGTCGTCAGGAAGCTCCACGGGCACGCGCTTGTTCTCGGTGGAATCGTAAACCGTGACTGTGATGTTTGCCATTCTCTCGACTTTCTCTACTGTTGTGGTGTGGCACTGCCGGATGCAGCGCCGCGGACTTTGGCCTGGCGCACGAAGTCCATGAATTCTTTTTGCGCGGCAGCGCTGCCCATCAGCTCCCAGTCGGAGGCGTGCAGCAGGGCGTCGGTGCTCACCGCAAAATTCAGGTTCTCCGCTTCCGGCTCCATGGAGCGCGCGACCTTCGACGTCACCACGCCCAGCAGATTGCCATACTCGTCGTAGACAGGCCCTCCGCTGTTTCCCGGACTCACCGGCGCGGAAATCTGCAGCACCTCGTCTCCCGGCGTGCGCGAGACAATTCCGTTGCTGATCGAGAAATTCAACCCCTCGGGATGGCCGATCACGTAGATCCTTTCCCCCGGCTGCACGCCGGTATAGTTGGCGATCGCCTGGCGGAAGTCGGCTTCTCCCGATCTGCGCTCCAGCCACAGCAAAGCGATGTCGAGCCGCTTGTGGCGTCCCACCACCTGCGCCGCGGCCCAGCCGTTCATGCCGTCGGACACCATGACTTTGTGCGATCCGCTTCCGCTAGCCGCTCGCCAGTTCTCGCCGTCAGCCACGTGCCGCGCCGTCGCCAGAAGATATCCTTTACTGTCAGCCTGCAGAATCAGCGCCGCGCCCAAAAGCCCGGATGTGCTGTCCGTTCGCGTGAACCAGCGGCGAGCAGCGGGCGAGGCCATCAGCACCAGCGGCCGCAGCGTAGTGCTCAGCTCCACACCGGTCATGGTTCGCGCCACTGGCAGAACCGGGAAGCTGCTGCGCTCGTCGAGCCCCGCCAAAGCCGCGCCCACTATATCCGGAGCCGGCGCCCATGAGAGCGAGATTCCCAGAACTACAAGGATGGTCGAGAGAAAGCCGCTGATGATCAGCATGGTCAGCATGTATGACGACCATGCCTGCACCGCCCGCGGAGTCTGCCGGCGGACCGTCACTTTGGCGATCAGGGCAGCGAGTGCCAGCAGCGGCAAAAAAGGCACCAGCAGAACCAGCACGATCCTGACCCAAAGCGGAACCGGGTTGGGCAGCCGGGCCGGCGGAGCCGGACCCTGCAGGGGCACAACCGATGCTGGATTCTTGCCGATCTCCTGGGTGGTGATGACTATACGATCCATGGGGCTCGCAATTTAAGCTGGGGGAAGGCGGTTGAGTAGCAAAACGTTAAACCATTCAGTTCAGGAAACCTCATTTCTATAATGATTTACCGCTGTAAATCAAGAAAAACCATCTCTGGGCGCCGGTCTATGGTGTTTGACCTTCCAGAATTCAGGCGCTTTTCACCTGTGGATTTGGGTTTTTCACCCTTTTCCGGGCCTTCTCCCGATTCCTGGAGCATCAACCGGCGGGAACACTAAAGCCTTGTTAAAAAGATTAAGGCTGAGATTTTATATTAGAGAAAAGCGCCTTTCTGTTTTAGAATGCCTGCCTGTCCATGGACTCAAATTTAAGAAACGACAAACTTCTTGATCAAATTGGGTGGAAGCTTCTCTATGAGCTTCAGATCAACGGCCGCCTCTCTTATGCCGAACTGGGACGGCGTGTAGGCCTCACCACCCCAGCCGTAGTGGAGCGCGTAAAGCGCATGGAAGAGGCGCATATCATCGTCGGCTACCACGCTGATGTGGATCCTATGAAAGTTGGGATGCCCATTACGGCATTCATCCGCATGTCCGTGGTGGGCGACGTCTTCACCCGCATTACCGGCGTGGTTCGCAACTCCCCCGAAGTGGTGGAGTGCCACCGCGGGACTGGCGCCGATTCGTTCATCATGAAGGTGCACGTTCGCTCCGTCGCACATTTGGAAAATCTTATCGACCGTCTGACGCCTTACGGTACCACTTCAACTTCCATCGTTCTCTCTTCACCGGTCGAACGCCGTGAGATGCACAGGCAGGACGAAGAAGCCCAACAGGCGCAGGCGGGACAGAAGTAGAACGCGACATTTTCCTTCAGAAGATGAGCACGTTTCGCATCGCTCTGGCGAACACCCGTTATCCCGCCAATGCCGGGGAGTCGATCGCGCTGGCCGAGGAGGCGATTGCCCAGGCAGCACGCCAAGGCGCCGGCATTATCTGTTTTCCAGAATGCTATGTTCCCGGTTACCGCGCGCCGGGAAAACCTGTGCCGCCTCCCGATGCCGCTTTCCTCGATCATGCCTGGTCGGCCATTGCCGCCGCTGCCGCTCGGGCGAAGATCGCGGTCGTACTCGGCACCGAGCGCTTTGACCATGGCCGGCTCTTGCTCACCGCCCTCGTCTTCGATGGTGATGGCGTTGTCGCCGGCTTCCAGGACAAGGTCCAGCTCGACCCTTCCGAAGAGCCGCTTTACTCCTCCGGCCGCGGCCGAAAAATTTTCCATACCGGGCCTCTGACCTTCGGCGTGGCCATCTGTCACGAAGGTTGGCGTTATCCGGAGACGGTGCGTTGGGCGGCGCAGCGCGGCGCGCAGATCGTCTTCCACCCTCACTTTCACGAAGCCGAACCCGGCAGCTACCGGCCCTCGAGCTTTGCCGACCCTGCAAACACCTTCCACGAGAAAGCCATCTTGTGCCGCGCCGCTGAGAACACCTGCTACTTCGCCAGCGTGAACTACTCGAGCGCCGGTTCGCCGACGACCTCGGCTATCGCGCGGCCTGACGGCACGCTGCTCTGCTACCAGCCATACGGCAAAGAAGGCCTGCTGGTGGCCGATATCGATCTGGCGGCCGCGACCGGATTGTTGGCAGCGCGATTGAAAGATACGCAGTCCATGGCCGCAATGCCCAGCAGTGTCATCAGCTCCTGATTTAGCCGAATTGCCTCACAATTTAAGTTTTCAATGATCTTGTCGAACGTCCGCATTTTGCGGCTCAAACCAGGCCCAATCGCACCTGGTTTCGACGTCGAAATCGAACCTAATCTCTTTGTTTTCAGATCACCCAATCATCCGATGGCCCGATCACCCGATTTGCCCCCTCCCCTCCCGGTTTCAATCCATTCCAATCCACTTCAATCCAAGTCAATCCAACTTGCCGTCCGTAAAGCCAATCTACGAAGCCACCTTCAAAAAGCTAACTCTCGGGCCGTTAACCGCTCCGGCTGTCGTAGATTAACGCATAATATGTATTACGATATAGTTGTAGTGTCAACAAAAAAGGCGGGGGCGCCAAGAAGCCGGGGATGACCACCACTTGTGTGGCACAGGCACTCCTGCCTGTGCTCCGTGACAAGCCTTCTTGTTTTGATAAAAACCTATCTTCGACAGGCTCTCAGGCTGGCCCCTTTTCTTCCTCATTTTCGGAGCCATTTATTGACACGGTCTCGGAGGCTCACCAGTTCTTCCCGATGATGCGCTGCCTGAGAAGAGTTATCGCCAGTTTCCCAGTCTCGTCGTGATAGCTCTATTGAATTCAAGTATCTCTCGAGGGACTGATAGTAAATACCCCGGTCTGCGGTCGTTTGAGCTGTCGCGCGAGTCGAATCGAGCTGCGCTCGTGCAACTCGCATGCACTCACTGAATGCATCACCTGGCTTCTCAACATCGCTCGCACATTGGTTCATTGTTCCGATTGCTGACTGCGCCGAAATCATGAAAGGCTTCGATGTTCTTGAGTAGGACCAAACCAGATACTCAAAACCGGCTCCGAGCAGTATAAAAGGCGCAACTGTAGAAAGTGCGATCAGAACCCAAAGTCGCAGCTTCGTCTTACCCGAGTCCTTACTCGACACCTTGTTGTTGGCTGCGCACATTAGACCCTCGTCGAAGACAAGAAGAATTGAACTGAGCGGTTCTCAAGGCGATGTCGTACAAAGCTTTCCCTCACTCAGATCTCCTTGCAAAGTGAATTGATCAAATCAGGCTGCTCCGTTTACTTATGACGATTTCTCCGCGCATGCCGAGGAACAGCTGATTCGACCTCTCAAGTCCTCAACAAGTGTGCCGGGCTGAGCCATAGTGCCTGTAATGCCGATCAACAGTCCCAACGGCAGTCTTCTCGTGGTTGTGATGACGACTACATAAAAAGGCGGAAGAGGAAAGCCGAAACACCGGCGCACTTCTGAATAGGCGATTTGAACATCCGCATACTACCGCACATGCACGCCATGCTCTGTAATCTCGATGCCTGCTCCAAAAACCACGAATGGCAGCATATAGACCACAAAGAAGAGTCCGCAGATAAGGGATGCGACAACCAGGTCCGCACCTGTGAGCCTGGCGATCCCGCGATAGGAGAGAAAGATACCGGCAACGATCACCAGGTAATTAAAAATTTTATAGACTGCAAGTCTGGTCATTTCCTGCTGCCCTTCTGGAATTCTCCTGCCTATGGGAGGGTTTTTGAAGGTTACTGAGGTGTGACCGGAGGGGTCAACAGCAAGAGGGCGAGCATCTTCAGCCCGCCCTCATTGACGAATGGACTTGTCGGTTTCTCCGGTTTACTTGCCCAGCAGCGGGTCTTTGACCTTCTTGGCGGCCTTTGCGCTCTCGATCAGACCGGGTACGCCGGAGCGGTGCCCTCCAAAGCAGCCTTTGCTGCCCCCAGCCATTTCGTAACCTTGAATTCCGGCCATCCAGCTTCCGCTGAGATTAGCCGCGTAGACCAGGTTAGGAACATCGCTGAAGGTCCAGGTAACGAGCCCTTCATCCTGGAACCAATGCCCATTGTGTATGAATGGCGAAGTCGTCCAGGTGCCATCGGCATTGAAGGTTTGATTGAATGAGCCGGTGATGCTGCCGCTGCATCCCCAGTCCGTAGTCAGGATCCATGTTCCAACAACACTTGCCATAAAACTCTTACCTTTCTGAAGAGTCGTGAGCCGCGGGCATGATCTGTTTCACGCCGCGGCGGCAATGGCCGGTTGGATCGTTCCGAATTGGAATTGATGCGTCGTTATTTCACTTTGGCGCGTTCGTACTGCGGAGGCCAGGCCATCTCGTGTCCCAGCGCCTTGGCGGCGATCAGCGGCCAGTAAGGATCGCGCAGGAACTGGCGCGCCAGAAACACTACATCGGCCTGGTCGCCGCGGACGATCTCGTCGGCTTGCGCCGGCTGGGTGATCAGCCCGACGGCGCCGGTCAGAATGCCGGCTTCGCGGCGGATGCGTTCCGCGAACGGCACCTGGTATCCGGGGCCAAGAGGAATTCTCGCGGTAGCGATGTTGCCGCCCGAAGAGCAATCGATCAGGTCGACGCCCAGCGGCTTCAGGACTCGGGCCAGTGCGACTGAATCTTCAATAGTCCAGCCGCCCGGGATCCAGTCGGTGGCGGAGATTCTCACGAACAGCGGATATTTTTCCGGCCACACTTTTCTGATCGCGTTGACCACCTCGCACAGCATGCGAGTGCGATTGTCGAACGAGCCGCCGTAGTTGTCAGTACGCTGGTTGCTGAGCGGTGACAGGAATGAATTCAGCAGGTAGCCGTGGGCGGAGTGGATCTCGATCACTTCCGCGCCCACGTTCAGGGCGCGTTGCGCGGCAGCGGCAAACGCAGACACGATTCCGGCAATCTCGGCGGCCGTCAAAGCCCGCGGCGCCTGGTACCCGTCTTTGAACGCAAGCGCGCTGGGGGCCCAGATCGGCGACCATCCTCCCGCGGCATGCGGCAGCGGCTTGCCGCCCTTCCAGGGAACGTCGGTGCTGGCCTTGCGCCCGGCATGGGCCAGCTGGATTCCCGGTACCGAGCCCTGCTGCTTGATGAAGGCAAAGATCGGGCGCAGCGCTTCTGCGTGCGCATCGCTCCACAAACCGAGATCGGCCGGGCTGATGCGCCCGTCCGGGGTCACCGCGGTGGCCTCCGCGAACACCGCTGCGGCCCGGCCTACGGCGCGGGTGCCCAGGTGGACCAGGTGCCAGGTCTGGGCCAGGCCGTCCTGGCAGGAATACTGGCACATGGGCGATACCAGGACCCGGTGGGCGAATTCCACGCCGCGAATGCGAAGGCGATCAAAGAGATGGGCCATAAATGACCAGCTATTGTAAATTGGGAATCCCTCATTTACCGGCAGGGGATGCCTTTTGTACCTCTCGCTCTAAGCCTTTTGTCACGTTGAATTTCGGAGTTAAAGGGGTCAAAGTTGCAGTATGCAGGAAGTATTACCCCCCAAATTCAAGGAATACCAGGACGATTGGGGAACCACAGCCCGGGAAGGCTACGAAGATCGCGGCCCGGCAAGGCCGGTTAAAGCCTATCAGGGCGGCCGTGGATCGGCGCTGAAAACCGTGGGCGGCCTGGCCATTGTAGGCGGCATCTTTTGGACCACCTACTTGCTGACGCAGAGCCCCAACTGGCGCGATGTGGTCGGAGTCCTGGAACAAAATCACGGGCCGGTCGCGATTATCGGACTGGGAGCAGTTTCCTCTCTTTTAGGGAAGTATCTGCGAGTCTGAGTTTGTCCGATCTGAATCACTCCCCGTAGTAGCCCACTTGTGTCTCTACCGTCAGGTCCTTCTTCTTCGCCTTAAGTTCAATCTTGTGAAATCCGGCGCCGGCGGCCACGCGGTCCGGTGTATAGCTCACGCTGTACTGGCCGCGCAGCTCTTCCTGGATCTGCGTGTAGATCTTGCCCACGGTCTCTTTTCCTGAAGCTTCAAAGACCCGGCCGCCGGTTTCGTGGGTAATCTGCTCCAGGATCTTCTTGCCGTCGGGACGCTGCTCCTGGGGATAACGCCGCTGCCCGCCGCCGCGGTGTCCGCCCATAGGGCCGCCCCAGGGACCGTAGCCACCGCGATCGCTGCCGAAGGATTGCTGCTCGGGCTTGAAGTAGACCGCATACACCACCGCATCCGCCCGCTGCGCGGCCTCGATGGCCGCGTGCAGAGTCTCCTTGCTGTCGCGGTCCACGCCGTCGGAGAGAACGATGATGGTTTTGCGCCCCGGCTGCTTCTTGAGGATTTCATCGGAGGCCAGGTAGACCGCGTCGTACACCATGGCGCCTCCGCGCCGGGAGCTTGCGCCGCGGCGATGCTGGTCATCCTGATCGCGGTCGCCGCTGGTCTGGGAAAACTGCGGCGCCTGCATGCTCTGCAAGCCCGCGCGCAACTTTTCCCGCGACGAAGTCACATCCTGGTCCAGTTCCACCTCCTGGTCAAAATGAATCAGGAAGGCCTGGTCTTTGTCGCCGCGCAGAATCTGGTCAAGGAAGTTGGAGCTGGCGTCGCGCTCCTGGCCCAGTGCGCTCCGCTGGCTGCGGCTGGTATCCACCGCCAGGCCGATGGTCAGGGGCAGATCGCCGGCGGGCACGATCGAACCGATATCCTGAAAGCGCCCGTCCTCCTGCAGGACAAAGTCGTCTTTGCTGAGGTTAGTGGCGATCTTGCCGTGTTTATCGAGCACCGTCACCGGCAGACTGACTGCTTTGGCCGGAGCGTTTGTGTCCGGCGTCGCCTGTGCGGAGAGAGGATGCGCGGAGGTCAGTCCGATCGCCAGCAGCCATGCTGCGAACGAACATGAAATCCATCGTGTGTGTGTCATGGGTTGAATTTCCCTTCAATACGCGACGTAGGGCCCGGTGCCTCCGGGTGTGCTCTTGCTCTCGATAGCGACGAAAATGTTGCGGCCGAAAAAGAAGGGCAGCCCCCAGTCAAATGATCCCGGGTTGGGCGCGCCCAGAGTGGAACATAAGCGCGCCCGTAAAACGAACGCATGTGCCCGCCGGTTTCCACTACCAGGCCCGGCTCGTGGAGAATCAGCAGTTGATCGGCCTGCACCGAATCGGAGCTGCCACCCAGCTCCGCCGCTGCCGGCAACGCGAAGGCCAGCAAACTCCAAACCACGCCCAGCAGCCCTCCCGTGGAGAGCACCGGGAGTCTCGGCGCTTGCGCCGGTTCTCCAAAGAGCATCGCTTCCCTCACAGAAAAAGATGTTTGTGTGGCTGTGTGATGCTGGATTGTTAGCTTTCGACTGAGGATCTGCCGTAAAGAGTTTGTAAAGCAGCGAGTTAAAGAGGGTTAAGTATCCGGCTCATTTGCGGGTCCGTGTTGCAGGAAAAGCACAGCTTGCGCGCAGCTGTTGTCTCGACTACATCTCCGGGAAAGATCGGCACGACCTCAGCCGCGCACCCGAAGCCGCCCTGGGACTCGTTTTGCGAGGGCCAAAAAATTGCAAATAGCTCAACCCGCGCAAACCATTGAAAATAAGCAGTAAACTCCTTAGTGAACGCGTTCAGAATTATCCTTGACTCGCGCGCGGCAGCGCGTTATAGTCGTTTTGAACACGTTCAATATAGTCGTTTTTGGAGGCTTGCCATGTACCAGATCATCGTGATCTCATACGCCGTTTACCTTCTGATCAGCATCAACCTGACCATCTGGGTGGCGCGCACCCTGCACAAGCGGGGCGCCATCTTCCTGGTCGACGCTTTCCACGGCAACGCCGAACTGGCGGCCGCAGTGAATCACCTGCTGGTGGTGGGCTTTTATCTGATCAACATCGGCTTTGTCTCGCTGGCGCTCAAGACCAACGCGTTGATCACCGACCCGCGCTCCGCCATCGAGATGCTGAGCGACAAGCTGGGCATGGTCCTCCTGATCCTGGGCGGCATGCACTTCTTCAATCTGCTCGTCTTCTCCCGCATCCGCAGCCACGCGATCTCCGGGCCGCGCCGTCCGCCTTACGCGCCGCCCGCCGCTCCGGTAGCCCCGCCGCCTCCGGTTGCCCCTGACGCCACGTTGAGAATCGCCGTGCCGCGCTAGGCAATCGCACAGATTTATGGGAGGTCAATATGGAGAAGCTCTACGTGCTTTATGATTCGAAATGCGAACTGTGCGAGCGCCTGAAAGACTGGATCCTGGTGCAGCGCTCCTGGCTGGGTATCAGCGTGATGGCCGCCGGATCGGAAAAAGCCAGGAAGATGTTTCCCGATCTGGAGAAGCTGGCCACCGCCAACGACCTGGTGGTAGTCAGCGACAAGGGCCAGGTCTATCTCAACGATCGCGCCTGGATCATGGTCTTTTACGCCCTGGAGGAATACCGCGACTGGTCGTACCGGCTGGCGCATCCGCTGCTGATGCCGCTGGCGCGGCAGGCTTACGCGGCTATCTCCAGGAACCGTTACGCGATTTCCCGCTGGCTGCGCGGCGGCCGGCCGGAAGACCTGGCCCGGGAGCTGCGCAGCGTACCGCTGGAAGCCTGTGCGGCACCGCAGGCGCCGGCCAAGATCAACATATCGGACTATTTGCGATGAACACTCTTACATTGAAAACCCGTCCCACGCCCCGCGCCGAAGACACGCGGCGGAAGATTTACGAAGCGGCTCTGGAGTTGTTTCGCGAGAAAGGCTTCGAGCAGACCACCATGCGCGATATCGCCGCCAAAGCGGGCGTGGCCCTGGGCGGAGCGTATTACTACTTCTCGTCGAAAGAGGCCATCGTCCTGGCCTTCTACCAGGACATGCAGGAAGGCAGCCACCAGGCGATCCTGGAGGCCGTGTCGGGCCACAAGAAGCTCAAAGACCGGCTGCGTTGCGTGCTGGAGAAGCGCCTGGAACTGCTGGTACCCAACCGCAAATTTTGTGATGCTCTGTTCCGCCACGCACCTGACTCAGCCGACCCGCTCTCGCCGTTCAGCGAAGAAACGCGCCCCATCCGCGCCCGCGCCATCGAGCACCTGCGCATCGCCCTCGACGGCGGCGACGTGAAGGTCCCGGCCGATCTGAAAGCGCAACTGCCCTACCTGCTGTGGCTGTTTCAGATGGCCATCATACTTTTCTGGCTTTACGATCGCTCGCCCAACCAGGAGCGCACGCAGAAACTGATGGAAAAAGGCCTGGGCCTGCTGGTAAATCTTCTTCGCTTGTCGGGAATGCCGTTGATGCGTCCGCTGCGGAAGGCGGCGCTGGAACTGGTTGAGACCGTGGCTTTGTGATGCAGTGTTGCTACTTCGCTGCGTCAAGTGCCGGCTCAGCAATCACCCCAGGGATGGGATACGCCTGGTCATCCCTTCCCTGCTTCTTCCAACTCGATCTTCTTTTCCGCGACATCAAGCCTGGTGATGCGGAAGCTGCGAATCTCTCCGGCGCGAGCCGCCGGCGGACGCGACGGCGCGCTTCCCGTGCCGCCCTTCCAGCGCGACTGCAGCATGGCGCTGAGCGAAGAGACGTCGGCTTTGGCTTCGGCGCGCGGCGCCGGGGCCGGCGATTCCTGCCGGGCGGAAACGCGGCAAGTGCCTTCCACGCCTTCGCCCAGCTCGACCCGGACCGTGCCGCTGGCCACGTCGATGGTGCGGCCCGTGACCACGTCGCCCACTTTGTGCTCGGCGAGAAATTCGTCGAGCGTGCTGGGCGCCATCTGCTTGATGCCCAGGCGGACGCGGCGCTTCTCGGTATCGACTTCAAGCACCTGCGCCTTGACCTGCTGGCCGACTTTGAGCATCTCCTGGGGATGATTGAGGCGCTTTTCCGCGCTCATGTCGCCGATGTGGATCATACCCTCAATGCCTTCGCCCACCTCGATAAACGCGCCGAACTTGGCCAGGCTGGTGACCGGGCCTTCCACCACCGAGCCCACGCGATACTTCTGCTGGGCGTCGACCCAGGGATCGCCCAGCGCCTGCTTGAGTCCCAGGCCCATGCGATGCTCTTCCAGATTGATGGTCAGGATCACGGCCTCTACGTTGTCGCCGGGCTTGACCAGGTCGGAGGGCTTCTTCACTTTCTTTACCCACGACATTTCCGAAACATGGATCAGCCCTTCGACTCCGGGCTCCAGCTCCACGAATGCGCCGAAGTCGGCCACGCGCGTGACTACGCCGCGCACGCGCTCGCCAACCTGGTATTTCCCTGCCGCCGAATCCCAGGGATGCGGCTGCAGCTGCTTCATGCCGATGGCGATCCGCCGCTTGCCGCCCTCGTCGCCGATCTTTAGCACTTTGACCTCGATCTCCTGGCCAACGGAAAGCACGTCAGCGGGGCTGGAAACGCGGCTCCAGGAGATGTCGCCCACGTGGAGCAGCGCGTCCACGCCGCCGATATCCACGAAGGCTCCATAGCCGGTAAGGCTGCGTACGATCCCCAGCACGGTTGCGCCCTCCGTCAACTCGGCGTAACGGCGCTCCTTGCCGGCGCGGGCTTCTTCTTCAAGCACAACGCGGCGGTCGACCACCACGTCCTCGTCGGCGGCATCGACCTTGGTGATGCGGCAGCGGATGTCCTGCCCTACCAGCTTTTCCATCTCGCCAGCATCGCGCTCGCCGCTGCGAGAGGCGGGAAGGAAGGCGCGCACGCCCACATCCACGCTCAGGCCGCCCTTGACCGCGCCGATCACCGTGCCGGAGATGGTGGTCTTGTCGATGAAGGCTTTTTCCAGAGCCGCCCAGTCGCGCGGCCGCGCGATGCGCCCGCGGGAAAGCTCGTAGTAGCCCTCGGGGTTGCGGCCCTTGATGCTGACCGCCAGCTTGTCGCCGGGCTTGATGGAGTCGCCCGGGCCCTGGAACGCCGCCAGAGGCAGAATGCCTTCGGTCTTGTAGCCGATGTCCAGGATCACCGAATCCGCGGTGACGGAGATGACCGTGCCCTGCAGTCCTCCGGAGCTTTGCGTAGACTTTTTCGAGCGATTCTTGTCGTACTGCGCCAGCAACTCGCTGAAGGATTCATCGGAATCGGGCGCAGCATTGGGCTGGGGAGTGTTGGGGTCCGGCATGAGCAGGCTTTGGTCTCGTTTGTAGGGATACCCGAATAGGATAACACCTGTAATCGCCGCCGAAGGCTGCCCGGATCCGGGCAAGAACCCGCGGAATACGGCAAACGCGCCTGCGAAGTAACGTTACTTCGCTAATGCATAACAAGATTTTTCTAAGGCGTTCGCTGCGCTAAACCTTTCACCGCGCAGGACGAAAATACCATTAGCCATGAACGCCATCGTCAACAAATTCGTCCTAGCGCATGACCGGTATATGGAACTGGACCGGGCTCGCACCCAGTGTTCCTGCCCAGCGGAGCGGGAATCGATTCACATAGCCATTCTGACCGCTTACCTGGAGGTTCAGTTCCACGCCCGCCAGATCGCCGGCCTGCAGTATGCCGACGGCATGGATTTCGCCGAAGTCAACTAGGCCCGGCGGCGCAGTGAAAAACCCCTTCCTTTAGACAGCCCCTGTGTGTATTATTCGCGTCTAAATAGTCGCGCCTCTCTCGTCTAAGCGTATCGGTGCGCCTCGCCTGAGCCGTAGCCCACGGAATCCGGCGCGCAGTGCCCGCGCAAAACAAATCTTGGGAAGTTGATCACTTATGGCTCTGGCGCGCATTTTTACCGATTCTCCCGAGCAAGCCTCCGCCCTGATCCAGGACCTGGAACGGCAGGGTTACCAGATCGAGGTGCTCCGTCCCCACGATTCTCCAAACGGCGCTGCCGACCTGGAGATTCAATACGAGCTTTGCGAAACCAGCGAAGCCCTGGAGCGCGCAGAAAAACTTGCTGCGCAGCTCAACGCCGATGTCGCGGTGGAATCCGGCGTTCTCCGCCCCGCTTCCGCCGGACTGGCTCCGGAGCCGACCGTACAATTTTCGTCTGAGGGGCAGGCGGTCGAGCAGGAGTTACCCCAAAACACCTGGTCCGAATCCAGGGTTGAAGTTCCCGAACTTGAGCAGCAAGTTGCCAGCCCCGGGATCCCTCCCGAGGAATTTCTCGGCGAACCGGCAAGCATAACGATGCTGGAGGAAGCCGCCGGAAACAGCGAGCGCCAGGGTCCGATAGAGACGATTCCCGTCGCCCTGAAACCAGAAGCGGCGACCTCCCGGCCACACCCATTGGCGGCAGCGTGGTCGCGAGGCGTAGCTGCGCTGGTGGCCTTTGCCGACAATTCTTTGCAGACATTGCGGGTCTTGTGGCTGGCGGCACTGCACAGCTTGCGCCAGCAGCGGGAGCGGGCGGCAATCCGGCTGGCCGAGGCCCGCGCGCACCGCGAACAGCAGTTGCTGGAGCTCACCTGCCGGCGGGCGGAAGCCTTGCAGCAGTCGCAGCAAATCGAAGCGGCGCGGCGTGCTGCCGCAGGCTATCTTTCCCAGCTCGAGCGCGAAGCCGTCATGGCCCAGCCGGCAGAGGACGTCGCCCACAAGCGCCAGACAGTCGCTGCGCGAAAAGCAAGAGACATCTTTGCGTGGTGGATGCCTTCGCAGCACATGAAGAGGATCGCCGGCGGCGCGGCCGCGGTGGGAGCAGTGTTTGCTCTCATGCTGGGCATCTCCACGCTGCGCGGCAAACCCTCCTCCACGACAGCAGTCGCTCCCGCTCCAGCACCGGTGGTGACGGTCGAGAGCAACAGTGTGGTGCAACGCGCGGCTCCTGCGCGTCCCAGCCCCCAGGTGCGTAAAACAGCGGCCCGGCTTCATCAATCGACGGTCCGCAGCGCTATGGCCGCGCGCTCATCCGGCGGCGAAGACGACATCGGCGATGATGTGGTGATAAGACATTTTGCTCCGCCGAAACCCCTGCAGAGCCGCAGCAGCGCCGCCAACCGGGTCAAGCACTATTCCGATACCGACAATTAAGCACAGGCATGCGGACGCCGGGTATTGAAGGATCAGATATTGATTTGTTCCCGGCGAAACGGTCTCAGCGCGAGATTTCCGCGCCTGCGGGCTCTTTCCCGGTGAATGGCAGCGAGTCCTGATCGGCGGCAACCGGCTGAATGTGCCAGATGTCACTGGCGTACTCGCGGACGGTACGATCACTGGAGAAGCCGCCCACCCGGGCCACGTTCAGGATGGATTTGGCGGTCCACGCCGCCGCATTCTGGTAGTCCTGCTCAGCCTGCGAGCCGCTGGCGATATACGAAGGCAGATCGGCCAGATGGAAATAACGATCGCCGCGGTCGAGCAGTTCGTCGACGATCCAGCGAAACAGCCCATGCTCCTCGGGACAGAAGCGGTCTGAAGCCAGGCTGTCCATCACCCGCTGCAGGACAGGATTGGACATGTAGAGTTCGCGCGGATTGTAGCCGCCGTGCTGCTTGTACCACCCGATCTCTTCCGGGCTGAGGCCGAAAGAGTAGAAGTTTTCCTCGCCCACCGCCTCCATGATCTCGACGTTGGCGCCGTCGCGCGTGCCCAGGGTCAGCGCTCCATTCATGGCCAGTTTCATGTTGCCGGTGCCGGAGGCTTCCATGCCCGCAGTCGAGATCTGCTGGCTCAGGTCGGCCGCGGGCATGATGATCTCGGCCAGCGAGACGCGGTAATCGGGCACGAAGACCACCTTGATGCGGTCGCGCACGCGTGGATCGCTGTTAACCATCTGGGCAACATTGTTGATCAGTTTGACAATCTGCTTGGCCGCCCAGTATCCGGGAGCGGCCTTGCCGGCGAAAATGTGCGTGCGGGCTCCGGAGAAAGCCAGCTCCGCGCTGTCGTCCACCATGGCCAGATATTCGTGGATGATGCGCATCACGTTCAGCAGCTGGCGCTTGTATTCGTGAATGCGTTTTACCTGTACGCTGAACATGGAGGCGGGATCGATGATCACGCCCGTGGTCTTCAGGATTTCGCGCGCCAGCCGCTGCTTGTTGCGGTGCTTGATCTCCTGAAACGTCTTCTGAAACGCTCCGTCCCCGGCCAGCTTTTCGATCTCCCGCACCTGTTCCAGGTCCGTGATCCAGCCTTCGCCCACGGTTTGCGTGAGCAGCGCGGCCAGTTCGGGATTGGATTTCAGAATCCAGCGCCGCGGGCTGACACCGTTGGTCTTGTTGCTGAAGCGTTCCGGCCAGAGCTCGGCAAAATCCGGCACCAGGTTGGACTTGAGCAGCTGGGTATGGAGCCGGGAGACTCCGTTGACGGCATGGCTGCCGACGATTGCCAGGTGCGCCATGCGCACTTGTTTTTCCGGGCCCTCTTCGATGATCGACATGCTCTGCTGGCGGCCGACGTCCATGGGCCAGCGGCGGCCGACGGTGCGGAGGAACTGGTGGTTGATCCCGAAAATGATTTCCATGTGCCGCGGCAGCACGCGCTCCATCAGGGAGACCGGCCACTTTTCCAGCGCCTCAGGCAGCAGCGTATGGTTGGTGTACCCCAGGGTGGCTTCGGTGATTTCCCAGGCGCGGCTCCATGGGATGTCGTGATCGTCGATAAGAATCCGCATCAGCTCGGCCACGCACAGGCTGGGATGAGTGTCATTCATCTGCACCGCGGCCTTCTCGGGAAAATCGTCGAACCCGGTGCGTCCCGCACTGTAGCGGCGCACGATATCGCCGAACGAGCAGGCAACGAGAAAATACTCCTGCACCAGCCGCAGCTCCTTTCCGGAGAGCACGGAATCGGACGGGTAGAGAACGCGCGAGATGTTTTCGGAAGCGATCTTCTGCTCCACGGCGCGGATGTAGTCGCCGCGGTTGAAGATCTCAATGTCGAAGTCTTCCGAAGACCGCGCCGTGAACAGCCGCAGGTAGTTCACGGTCTCCCCGTCAAGCCCGGCCACCGGCATGTCGTTGGGTACACCCACCACCACGCGCTGGTCGACCCATTTCTGGCGGCGGTTGCCTTCAGAATCGCGCGTATGTTCCACGCGGCCGTACAAGGGGATGGAGCATATTTCCTGCGGGCGCTCGATGTAGAAGGGCGTGCCCAGCGCCTTCCAGAGATCGGGCTTTTCGCGCTGATGACCGGCTACGATCTCCTGCTTGAACATGCCGTACTCGTAGTCGATCCCGTAGCCGAATCCGGGCATGCCCAGCGTGGCCAGCGATTCCAGGAAGCATGCCGCCAGGCGGCCCAGGCCGCCGTTGCCCAGTCCGGCGTCAGGCTCAACTTCCACCACCGTTTCCAGATCGACGTGCAGCTCGGCAAGAACGTCGCGGCATTCCTCGTACAGGCGCAGGTTGCAAAGGTTGTCGCTGAGCCAGCGGCCCATCAGGAATTCCATGGAAAGATAATGGAGACGCTTGGCGTCACGCTCGACGTAGCGCTGTTCGGTGAGGAGCAGGCGGTCGATGAGCAGGTCGCGGATGGCGAGAGAAACCGGCTTGAAGAGCTCGCGTGGAGTCAGTTCTCCCGTGGAGCGCGCCAGCGTGTAGCGGATATGCCGCAGGATGGACTCGCGCAATGATTCAGGAGCGAGTTCTTTCCCGTTAAGCGGTTCAGCCGACATTAGAAATCTTTGACGCCCACTCTTTCATTGCAATCCGGCGCAGGATTGCTTGTGATGCCGCTTTGCTTGAGCCGGCATGCTTTCTTCCCCTGCTTTCCCACTGGGGAAGCCGGCGGCAAAGAGCTAGTATGGCATACAACGCACCCGGCGACACTGCGTTAAACACCTGCATTTCTGCAGGGTTGGGAAGCGAACTAGGCAGCGATGGCCGGTCTGCGGGTATGCCAGTCGGTCTGCGCCTGATAGAGGCGCGCCGCCTGCACCACTTTGGCATCGTCAAGCGCGCGGCCGACGAACTGCATTCCCACGGGCAGGCCGTGATCGTCGAACCCGCAAGGGACGCTGATCGCGGGAAGTCCGCAGAAGTTTCCGATCCCGCCGATGGGATCGGGAAAGGTCAAAGCCAGATCCAGGTTCACATCCAGCCTGGTTGCCGTGACCGGCAGCGACGCCGTGGCCAGAACATCAACTCCCTCAAAAATCTCATCCATTTTCTTCTGCAGGATTCCACGGATGCGCTGCGCGGTGATGAAGTCGGAAGCGTTGACCTCCTGGTTGACGTAGCCGCCGATCTTGCCCAGAGGATCGTTCAACTCCTGCACCCGGCCGGACTGGATCAGCGAGCGAAAGGCCGCGGCGCCTTCCACGGCGACAATCACGCCGGCCGCCGTTTCCCAGGGACCTTCGGGAAGAGCTACCTCGCGCATCTTCACGTCGCGGCTCTGGGCCAGCATCTGGCGCGCAACGGTGGCAGCGCGATTCACATCAGGCGACTGCTCTTTCCACTGGTTAGTCAGCCATCCGATGCGCAACGGCTTCTGCAACTCCGCTGCGCCGGAGTAGGTGGCGGTGTCCGGCGGCAGCGAGCCTAGATCGCGCGGGTCATGGCCGGAGATAGCACGCAAAACCAGATCGCAATCCGCGGCCATTCGGCACATGGGACCAATCTTGTCCATGGAGTAGGAAAGCGCCATGGCGCCATAGCGGCTGACGCGGCCATAGGTCGGACGCAGCCCGCTGACCCCGCAAAATCCTGAAGGACAGATAATGGATCCCCAGGTCTCGGTGCCCAGAGCAAAAGCCGCCAGTCCGGCCCCCATGATAGCGGCGGAGCCGCTGGAAGAGCCGCACGTCCAGTATTCCGGATTCCATGGATTTCGAGCCGCGCCGCTGGCTGAAGCCGAGGCGTAGCGATAGCCCATTCCTCCGGCCAGTTCGATCATGGCCGCTTTGCCCAGCAGGACAGCGCCGGCATCATTGAGCTTGCCGATCACGGTGGCGTCGTAATCAAACTGCTGGCCGTTATAGGGACGCGCTCCCCAGCCGGTGGGATATCCCTTCACCGCCAGCAGGTCCTTGGCGGCATAGGGAACGCCGTGCAGGGGCCCGCGGTATTTTCCCGCGGCAATTTCCTTTTCCGCGGCTCGTGCCTGGGCCAGCGCCAGATCCGGCGTGGGCGTGGCGAAGGCGTTCAGCCGCGGGCCAAGCTTGCGGCCTCGTTCCAAATAGCTCTCGGCGAGCTCCACCGGGGACAAACGCTGGTCGCGTATCCGTTGCGATAGTTCGGTGACGGGGAGAAAAAGTATCTCTTCGCCGAGCATCTATTCGTTCCCTTCCGAGCGATACGCGTGAAACACCGTGGCCGGCTGATCGCCGTTGTCGAGCGCAAAGGTCCGCATCTTCTCCAGGCCTTCCTGCATTTCCGCCATGACTTTTCGGATATCAGCCTTCTGCTCCGTGCTGAGCGTGCTGCCATGTTTGCGTAGCACTTCAGCGACCTTCATCTCCACCTCGGCGCGCGCCTGGGGCGAGAGCCTGGCCAGGACAGCCTTGGCCTGCTTATCGAGGGCGCTGGTGGATTGCTTGGGCGGGGCCGCCTCGCCACCCGCCTTGCGGGAGGGGATAACTGCTCCGGCCGCGGCGGCTACCGCCGCCACCGTAAAACGTCTCCGGCCCAGTGAAAATGAGGACATTTTGCCGCTCCATAAGAAGAAAGTATGAAGCCGGAGATTACTTGAAGGCAGCTGCGGGCGTCAAACTGCCGGACGCGGGATTGCATCTAAGTCTCTGAATCTTTTCGTCCTTCGTCACGGAGGCCTGCACATGGCGCGCTGGATCACTTTCGATGAGAACACGGCTCTCGAGCTGCGATCGCGGATTCAAAGCGGCTCGGTGTTTGAAGCGCCGGGGCGTAACGCCCTGGAGTACGCGCTCGCCAGTTCGGGAAACGTGGTGGCGGTTTTGAGTGCGAGGGTGAAGAACCATTGCGCGCTGGCAGCATTTCTTCGCGCGCCGGCCGAGCCGGCTCTTCCTTACCGACCGCGGGCCATCCGCGCAACCGGCTTCCTGGGACTGGGAGATGAGGCCATCTACGAAGAGGAAGAACCTCAACGGCCCAAGAGCTGGTGGCGGAGAATCTGGGAAGATTAGCCGTTCAGAACGAGAAGGCGAGGCCGGCGCGAAGCGAACGGGCCGACTGCAGCAGGTAAACCGTGCGTCCATCCGGTCCCATCACCGGCATGTAGCCCTGAGCCAGAAGATTGCGCAGATCCACCAGCGCGTCCATTCTTCCGGGAATAAATGAAAAGCCGGGCAGTTGCTGGCGGACGAAAACGCTCAGGTAAGGATCGGCCTGACCCGGGGAGGCGTTGAAGGCGTCGACGGGATAGATGGCGTTGCCGCTGGACCATTTATACGAGGCGATCCAGCGTGTGCCGGAAGCGCGAATGTGGCCGGACAGCTTGGTGGCCACCGATTGCTGGCGAGCCGTGCTGAGCGACTGCGGGAGATTTTGCCAGGTGGCCGCGGCGTCAGAGGTAACCACGGCGCCTCCGGTGGAATAATCCAGGGTCGCAGTCAGTTCCTCGAGTATCTTGCGCTCTACCACTAACCGAGCTCCGGTCGTGCTCAAACCTCCCACATATGCGTACGAGAAGGTTCCTGAATAAACATCGGACAGCACATCATCGGAGTAGCTGCTGGGATCGCCAGCCCCGGTCAGAATCAGGTTGTGAATATGATCGTCGAAGAAGGCAGCCTGCACGCTGGTCTTGCCGAATCGCCGGGATACGGACAGTTCCTGGTGCTGGGCGTGCTCCACATCGGGGACGCCGCCCGCCAGCGCCATCTTCGGTCCTGATTCGCTCAGATCAGCCGGAGCGCTATCAAAGCCCTTGGCCGCGCGCGTATCCGGTTCAGACGTCGCGTAGCGATATTCAACAACCGTATCCGGAGACAAGTGGACAGTGACGGTTCCGTAAGGGCGAAACGCACTGACGCGTTTCGAGAACTCCACCGACTGGAGCGCCGCGCCGTACTGCAGATCGATGATGTCGGCCACCGTGGTGCGGTTGGAGGAGTTGATCTCCAGCGCGCTGTACGGAGAGTTGCCCACTGCCGTCTCCGGCGTGGCAAAACGGCGATAAGTGATGGTGAGCGCCGGCCGCGAGGCAGCGCCAAAATCGTGGGCATAAGAGGCGCGCAGCACGCCGGTGGGATCGCCGGCGTTAGTGGCGGCCACGTTGCCGTCAAAGAACAGCATCCCTGACGAGAAGATGGACTTTTCCAGAGCGAACGAGGTGGTCATGTCGCCGGTGCTGCCAAAGCCATCGGCTTCGGATCCAGCGATAAAAGCCAGCCGCGTCTTCAAGGCACGATCTTCCGGGCGCTCGGCGGCAAGCGTAGCTAAAGAGCTGGAATCGCCACCTTCGCCGGCGTTCTTGTCTTTGTCGCGCTCAAAGACGCGCAGAACCGGGCGGTTGGCGGAATTCAGAGTCCAATGCCAGTCGTCAGGATCGCTGGTGCCGGAGCGGCGCGGCGGCAGAAGCTTTTTGACGTCCGCGAGCGTGTTCAGGGTGACGTTGACCGGTACGCTCCCGCCGGAGTGAACCGCGACATTCTCTTTCAGCGACGGCAGGAAGGAAACCGCGGTCACCTTGACCTGGTAGAGGCCGGGCAGAAGGCCATCGACGGCGTAAAAGCCGCGCTCGTTGGTGAAGACCACGGTGCCCAGAGCGGCAGCCGAGGTAAACACCTCTACCACTGCGCCGATCTGCGGCGTGCCGGAGCTGTCCTTGACGTAACCGGAGATGGTTCCGTTGGTGGCGAAGGCAGGGATTCCCGTAATCAAGAGCACTACGAGAAATCCGAGTTTTCGGGCTGTATCCATAGCCTCAGAAGCGGTTCGTCGCTACCTGGTCACTGGACTATAAATTTCGCCGTCGGCGCAATACTTTGTTTCGAAACCTGGTCGTTCACCTTGATGGTGACCTGATACGTGCCTGACTCCAACTTGGCTAGCGGCAGGGTTTTTGCAAGGGTCACCTGCTCGCCGATGTTACCCATCTGCGCCGTGGATTCGGTCAAGTCTATCACGGACTGATTGGTAGCGGTATTGACCACCTGGTATTCCACGCTGGCCGCCGAACGTTTCGTTTTTTCATCGATCCCCAGGTTATAAACCTGCATCCAGAAGCTCAGCTTCTCGTCCTTCTTGAAGGATGCGGGTTTGCCGTCCGCGGGCTGCACCCGGGGGCGGACCCGGTTCTCGCCGATCACGAAGTTCCCGGTGCCGATCTCGCGCGAGGGCACGGCTTCCAGGCGGTCGGCCAGAATGAGGGTGGATGAGGTCAATTTGTCGTCATTACTGTAGTCGGGAACGGTGTAGCTGCGGCTGAACACTCCCACCTTGTCGCCGTTCACGTCTTTAGCCACGACGTCGAGCCGGTACAAGCCGGGGTGCATGGGCAGCGCCTTCCAGTACAGCGAAGTGTTGTTGATCTCTTTCTCCAGCAGATCGGCGGGAATGTCTTTCTTCAGCGACTCGTCGAAGGTCTGGACGATCTTTCCCGAGACCGTGGTCATCTGGCCATAAACGCTGAGCACAGCGCGCTGCACGCCGTCTTTGTTGGCCCAGGTGAGCGAACGCAGCGGGACCTGCAGGGTGATGGGAACCAGCACGGTGTCAGACGTGAGCTTCACGAAGTCCACGCGCACGTCAAAGGGCAGCGGATTAGAGCGGAACTTGTGGCTGACGATCTCGCTGGCCATCTCGCGGTTGTATTTCACGTCCGGAGCGCGATTCAGCTTGGCGAAGGTCTCGAGCCGGTCAAATTCCTTGGTGTTGAGATTGCTGTTGAAGAAGCCCTGGCCCAGAGATTCCACGTTGCGGAAACGGTCGGCCTTATTGGCCATGCCCATGGCTTCCATATCGGTAAGGCCGGCATTGGGGACGTGCAGCAGAGCGTCTTTCTTGGACCGGTCCATGGTCATTTCGTAGGCGCCGCAGCCGCAGTCGTCTACGAATTCGATCTCGATTTCCTGGCCGATGCCCTCAAGGTAACGGTAGCGCCAGACCTCGAACGGATAGGTTTCCGTCTGTCCGCCGCCTTCTTCCGCGGAGCGCTGATACGGGCCACCCATGGGGTGGGAGTCAGTGCTGTCAGGCTTGCCGTACATGATGTAAATACGACCGCGATCGGTCCGCCAGCCCGGCATGCCGGCGGCGAAGTGCTCGTTGGCATAAGCGATGCGGCGGTAGTGCTCCTCTTTGTACTCGTTCTCGGCGGTGTCAGGAGTGGGATCGCGCCGGCGCCAGAATTCTTCAATGAAAGCGTCGCGCTCGGAATTGTTGGTCAGCTTCTTGAAGGCCGAGAGCTCTTCATCGGTAATGATCCAGCGCACATCTTCGTCGAGCCATTTCTTGTAGACGCCGCCCAGCTTTTCCTTCACCGCGTCCTTGTCGGCCTTGGCCGGACGCTTCAGGGGATCGGGCTCATTGGTATTCTGATCGGCCTGGGTTGAACTTGGCGGCACGGTCCCGGAGGATTTGGAATCCTGGGCCTGCAGCAGGAAGTAACCGGATACTACTAAGATAAGAGCAATAAAAAAGTGCCTAAAACGGGAATAAACGAACCCCACCTGGCACCTCCTTGATAGGGTACATGTAACTAGAATTCTAAGTCTTTACTGAGCCGGAAGCAAGGAGACGGGCCGGTTTAGACCCATGCTTCGCCGCCAAAACCACCAAAAAGCCGGGAAATATTCTCCCGCGAAATAGATCGCAGTTGAAGTCGTTCAAATTAAGTTGGTCGCTTGACTCGGGAATTGTTCAAAGGTGATCTTGGCCTAATTCACTAATCGCTAACTGTGTGATTCCCCGAACCTTAGCGCCAGTTTGCGCTTGTCAAGCAACCCTGCATTTCGCCATAATGATTCTGTCAGCTCTCTAAAATCGCTAAAGGGCCACGAGGCGCAATACCTTCTGGGATTAGCCCACTGCAACGGGATCGAGAGTCGGTTTGCGCAACCAGTGGCCTGTTTTTTGACGTTGGACTCGACAAGACCGGAAGCCTTAGCGAGGTTAGCGTCTACGCGCCAGCATTTCTGGCGGCCGGCAAGCCCGCCTCTGGAACCCTGGGCCTAGCGACGGCGTATATAGAATGTAGTCCGGGTTCTGACGTCCTGTTCTGCGGAAGGATTCATGAGCGCGAAAAAGATAGCCATCATAGCCGGAGTCATCATTCTCCTGGGCGCCATTGTTGGTTTTACAGTAAACCA
This sequence comes from Candidatus Angelobacter sp., assembly GCA_035307585.1. Taxonomy (GTDB): domain Bacteria; phylum Acidobacteriota; class Terriglobia; order Terriglobales; family Acidobacteriaceae; genus Angelobacter. The sequence continues at coordinate 78,459 of DATGHX010000061.1, read as the reverse complement.
GTCGCAACGCAACGTGGTTGCTGTACAGACCGGCAAGGTAGCCCGCCAGGACATCATTTCAGTGGTAACGGCGTCCGGTGAAATCAAGCCCAAGAACTTCGTGAACGTCGGCGCCAACGCCATGGGCCGCATCGTCAAGCTGTTTGTGAAGGAAGGCGAGAAGGTCAAGAAGGGACAGGTCCTGGCGCAACTGGAAAATGTCCAGTCGGTGGCTGACGTCGACCAGATGAAAGCCGCTCTGGCCTCCAGCGAGACGGATGCCGTGGCCTCCGAAGCGGCGTTGAAAACAGCGATCGCCCAGTCCAACAGCAGCCAGGCTGACCTGGCGCAGAAGAAACAGGACTTCCAGCGTGCCCAGGGACTCTTTCAGAACGGGCTGATTGCCAAGCAGGACTACGAAACCAAGCAGTCGCTTTACGAGGTAGCCCAGGCAGTGGCGGAGCATGACCGGGCGCTGGTGGCGCAGGCGCGGGCGAACGTGGACTCGGCCCATGGCCACGTGAAAAGCGCGCGCGCGCAACTGGTGCATGTGAGCGATGTTCTCAGCAAGACCATCTACACCGCCCCCTATGACGGTGTGGTCACCAATCTCCCGGTGCATGAAGGCGAGACCGTGGTCATGGGGATCCAGAACTCACCGGGAAGCACGTTGATGACGGTGGCAGATATGAACGTGATCACTGCCGAAGTGCAGGTGGACGAGACCGATATCGTCAACGTGAAGCTGGGGCAGGAGGCCGAAGTCACCATCGATGCCATGCCCAACCAGACCTTCAAAGGCAGGGTAACGCAGATCGGCGATAACGCCATCGTGCGTTCCACCGGCCTGGCTACATCGCAGAGCACGACCAGCAGCCAGGAGGCCAAAGATTTCAAGGTGGTGGTCACGCTCAACCTTCCGCCGGACAACCTGCGTCCCGGCCTTTCCACCACCGCCAAGATCACTACCGGCACCCAGCACAACGTGCTGGCGATTCCCATCCAGGCGCTCACCATGCGCGACAAAAAGAGCCTGGAAGCCCAGGACGGAAAGAAGGGCAATAAATCGGCCACGCCGACACCGCCGCCGGCAGCGGCAAAAAAGGAAGAGGACCTGCAAGGCGTATTTGTCATCGGCAAGAACAACAAAGCCGAATTCCGCAAGGTGGAGACAGGACTGATCGGCGCCAGCGACATTGAGGTCAAAAGCGGCCTGAAAGAAGGCGATGAAATCATCACCGGCACCTACAAGGTCCTGAAGACGCTGCGCAACGGGGCGGGCGTGAAGGTGGATAATTCCATCGCCAATAAGGCTGAATCGTAATCGCGGAACCGTTTGATTCGTCTAAGATGAATGAGAGAGGAATGGTTCCGGTGGGGACAAGCGGAGAAAAAGGCATGTCAACTCAGGTCGCCGATCTCGCGCAGAACGTAGCCGCGCCGCCGCAGAACTGCATCATCTGCACGGAAGAGCTGTGGAAGACTTACGAGATGGGCTCGGAGCAGGTACACGCTCTGCGGGGCGTGAACCTGCGCATCAACCGCGGCGAGTTCGTGGCCATCATGGGCCCTTCCGGCTCCGGCAAATCAACCCTGATGAACCTGATCGGCTGCCTGGATACCCCCAGCAAAGGGCGCTACTGGCTGAACGGCAATCTGGTCAGCGAACTGGATGATGACGAACTGGCGCGCATTCGCAACCGCGAGATCGGCTTCGTCTTCCAGACCTTCAATCTGCTGGCCCGCGCCACCGCGCTGCACAACGTGGAGCTGCCGCTCATCTATAGCGGCACCCCTTCCGTGCAGCGCATTGCCCGCGCCAAAGAGGCGCTGGACGCGGTGGACCTGGGCGACCGCATGAACCACAAGCCCAACGAGCTCTCCGGCGGTCAGCGCCAGCGCGTGGCCATCGCCCGCGCCCTGGTGAATCACCCATCGATCATCCTGGCCGACGAACCTACCGGCAACCTCGACTCGCAGACCGGAGGCGAAATCATGGCCCTGTTCCACGATCTGCACGCCAAGGGCAATACCATCGTGCTGGTGACCCACGAATTCGATATCGCCGAGCACGCCCACCGCGTCATTCACATCAAAGACGGCGTCATCGCCAGCGACGAACGCAAGAAATAGAATCGGCGCGACGCCTTACGCGGCCTTGATCACCACCCAGACGCGCGTCTTCTCCCATTCCAGGATGAGGTCGGCGCTGTCGTTGGAGTCCTGGTCAAGCGAGATGGTGAATTGCTCCACCGGCACCACGATCTCCTGCTTCTTCATATCCACGCGGGCCAGGTCCTGATCCTGGTTGTAGACGGTCCCCCACTGGCCGGTCTGTTTATTGATGATCAGCTTCCACGTGCCTTCCGACGGCAAGGTGTAGAGGGTGTAAGAGCCGGCCGGAACTCTGACCCCGCCGATATCGAGGTCGATGGCCGTGGTCAGGCTGGTGGCTTCATTGGCGCCGGTGCGCCATACCTTGCCGTAAGGCGCCAGTTCCTGCCCGACATGCCTGCCTTTCAGCGAGGGCCGGCCGTAGTCGATCCTTACTTTCTTGCCGTTGATGGTGCACTCGGCGCTTCCAGGAGGGCTGGGACGCTGGCTTTTATCCTGCTGGGCCAGGGCGACGGTAAGACTGGCAAGCGCGAAGGCCGCCAATGCAATCAGAGCGACAGGTTTGCGAATCACAAGATTAGGTCCTTTCTGAAAAGGTGTTCATTATATTCCGCACAAAATCGCCTACCAAGGGCGATTGCTTGACAAAACCTGCGGCAATCCCACGCAGGATGGTTGCAAACCGGCCCGCTCTGCCTGACAATGGCCCATCCAGATGCGGCTTTTCCGCATGCTTCCCTGATGCACGCACTGCTCGATTTCGCCAAGTGGACCCGCCGCGCCGGCAACCCGGTGCAGGCGCCGGTCCCTGAACTGCGCGATGCCCAGCTGGCAGCGTGCTATTACGACCATCGCGTCGGCGGCGACTGCTACGAGTTCATGCGCGTCAGCCCGACTCGCGTCTTCTTCGCGCTGTTCGACGTCGCCGGACGGATCGAAGAGAACCGCCCGGTGGTCACCGCGGTGCAGAACGTCTTCCGCACGACGACCGCGCAGCTGTTCTCGCGCGACGACGTCAACGAGGCCGACGCCATGGTGGAGCTCTGCCTGGAGCTGAACCGCACCATCCTGGAGACAGCGGACCATGTCTGCTCCACTCCGGCTTTTGCCGGCTGTTACAACGAGAGCCTGGGCACGGTGAGCTACTTCAATGCCGGCCACACTCCCGGGCTGCTGGCTGACGATGGGCAGGTCATTGAACTTCGCGCCACCGGCTTGCCGCTGGGATTGTTCTCCCACGCCACGCCGGACGCCTCGATCGTTGCCCTCCAGCCCGGCGACGCTCTGGTGGTGGTTTCGCGCGGAATCGTGGAAGCGCGCCACCGCCGGCAGGAGTTTGGGCTGGACCCGGTGAAGAAGAACCTGCAGCAGGCGCGGATGGAAAACGCTACCGAGATCTGCGCTGGCATTCTCGATACGCTGCGCGAATTCACCAGCCGCCCCAGCGCGGAAAACGATATTACCGTTGTGGCGCTCTCGCGCCAGGCAGCCGCGGCGGCTGCCGGAGCCGGCAACTGACGTTCGTTCTCCGCCGATTCACACCCTGCAGGACCCCAACGACTTAGCCCGGCAGTGCCGAGCCGGTCGCGCTGGGGGCCGCTGCCGCCTTTCGCGCGTAGATGCGCAAAGACGAGATGCGCGCAAAGGGCGAGATGAAAGCTGAGCCCATCGGCATGATCGCGTTCTGCGGTAACAGCGGGGCGCGGCCGTTCTTTCGCCGTTCTGCATCCTGTGCAATCCAGACCAGACACCCCGCCCGCAGAAGACTACGCTTGCAGTTGGTTGAGAGTTGGTTTCCCGACTAGCAGTCTTCAGGCTCAAGCTCCCCGCGCATTGTTGTTGGCGTAAACCGCGCCTGATCCTCAAACAACGCGATTCGTGATTAGGAAACCGGCGCCGGCGCATAAGCCGGAATTTGCGGACCCGCAGGAAGCGTCTTCCGCTTTTTCATCCGATGAGCTTTTGAAGGAGATCACAAAGTGAAATTGAAATGGTTAGCTGGCGCAGCATTTGCGGTAGCTCTTGCAATCCCTGCGTCCGCGCAGGTTTCGATCTTTATCCACAGCGGCCCGCCGCCGCTCCGTTACGAACAACGCACAGAGTCTCCCGGTCCGGGTTACACCTGGGTTGACGGTTACTGGGCCCCCAACGGCCGACACTACCAATGGGTGGCGGGACGCTGGCAACAGCCTCCTTATGAAGGCGCCAACTGGAACCATCCCCACTACGACCACTACCAACAGGGCTGGCAGTTGCACGAAGGCCACTGGAGCCATGAAAACAACGACGACCACGGCAACCGCGACAACGCCCGTAGGGAAGACCACGGTCGTGACAACCAGGGCAACGGCCACGACAAAGACCACGACAAAGATCACAAACGCTAAGTGGCTGAAACCTGGGCTTCTGGAACAACCACGCTAGAGCCTGGGTTCCACGAGAAATGACGTTAGAAACAGATTCCGAGAACAAGCGTTCGTCGCCTGGCTCGGTCCGCAATACTCCGGGAGAACCTGCCCGGAGTTTGCGCGTTGTTACCCGGTTTTAATCCGGAAGAACCACCACGGAGACGTAGAGAAAAATCGGACCATCTGGCGATCGGCCCATCGGGCCATCTGTAATTCGGCTCCGATGATCCGATGATCCGATCTCCCGATGATCCGATCGGGTTTGTCTTGTGTCTCCGTGCCTCGGTGGTGGAATTTTCCTACTTCGGATATCCCGGACTGGCCTTGACTTCGGCGATCTGCTGATCGTGGCGTATGTTGTGCAGCGGGATATAGATCAGCCACTGATAGGCGTTGAGTGTGTTGAAGACGGGAAACGGATGCTCGTAGGTGTGCTCCTTGAGCGGGATCTGAGTGGTCTCGGCAAACTGGATGGTCTGCGCGCGCACCTCTTTGAAGCGGCGGATGACCTCGGCCTTCGTTAATCCCTGGGGATGAAGCTGCTCCGGAGCGGTGGCCTTGTGGCTGCGGTCGGGCATGACTTTCTCGATGAACTCGGTCTTGCCCGCGGTCTTGGTCTGCCAGTCAGGATTCGGAGGCGACTGGATGGCCCTCTGTACTGCGCTGAACAGCGCGGTCTCGGCGAGAAGAATGTGCTCTGCCGTCTCGCCCACCGACCAGCGGTCGGGCGCCGGCTTCCACTTCCACTGCTCGTCGCTGACGTTCTCGATGGCCGCCAGGTACTCGGCTTCAGAGTCCCTGAGCAGCTTGATCGCGTGGGCGCGCTCTTCGGGCGTCATGGAAGCGGAAGGAGTGTCGGCCGCCTGGAGGTTCAGAAGCGGTGAAAAGATCAACGACGCAAGCAACAGAAGTCCCACAGAGAACCGGTTGGCGAAGATCGTTTTGGCGCAGATCGTTCTTGCGAAGATCATTTTCTCGCAGATCATTTTCTCGAAGATCATGGGCAGCGCACTCCTGAGCACTCGGCGGGAAGAGTCTATCACTCCGGTTCGTTCATGCTGGCGCAGCACGATAAGAGCAGCAACCTGCATTCGGGTGCCCGGACTTGCCTCTCGGATCGCGGGTAATTATCGTAATCGGAAAATCGGGCGTTTGAGCCCCGTAGAGCGCGACAGAAAAAAACACCCCTGATAACATCCTCACCCATGGACTGGTTCCAGGTTTCGCACCTCGACGTCGAACGCCTGCTCGCCGAATGGCGATGGCTCTGCCCCGGTCCCATGACGCTGGTGGCAAGGAACGCCTTCGCCGACCTCTTTCTCCGCGATGCCCAGGGCCACATCTTCCGCCTAGACGTCGGACTTGGTCAGCTTACCCGGGTAGCAGAATCCGAAACCGAGTTCCGCGAGCGGGCCAAAACGCCGGACAAGCGCGAAGAATGGTTCGCCGAATCCGACGAGAAGGCGGCAGCAGCCCGCGGCTTCACGCCGGATGCAAATGAATCCATCAGCCTAAGCATCCCCATCATCTTCAAAGAGGCCGGCTCTCCGGACACCGTGTACGTGGCCGAGATCTACGACACGCTCTCATTCATGGGCAGCCTTCACCGTCAGGTCGCCGGCCTCCCCGACGGAACCAAAGTCCGATTGAAGGTGACGGAATGAACGGCGTGTACCACCAAGCCAACCTGCAGCTCACACCTATCGTCCAAGTGGCATGCCTGGCAAAGTGTCAGCCGGTTTTCCAGTAGTTCTCATGGCTCTGATCTGCGGATGCGGCGGGATTACAGGTGCCAATTCACCTAGCTCGAACGCAGAGAACGCCAAGGTTCCTGCGATCGAGAGCATATGGGCCACGCACTACGACAGCGCTTCAAACACCTCACAAATGCAGGCTGTACTTGTTGCCGGGGGCTCAACGACTGTCACCCAGACCATCAAAGTTTCAGGCTTTTTTGAGGCGGGCGGAAGTGACCCCGGAGCACAACTGATGTTCGGAGCACTGCTGCCGTTCCCCGAATCGAACACTGCTAGCCGGCAATTACTGGTATTTCGATACGACAGCAACTCTTCGCAACTGCTCTCGGCGACCGCAGTCTCTGTTCCTGCCGGCGAATTCGCCGGCAGCATGGCCGTGGTACCTGCTCTTAAGTCGGTGTATCTGTTTTCCCCCATGGACGGTGGATTTGTAGATTTCTTCGGCCACTTATTGCTCGTGCATTACGATCGAGATGGAAGCATCCGCCAGCCCATTGATGCCACGCCCCCGGAGAACAACCCATTTTCGCCGGCTGTGGAAGGCAATCTTGCCTATGGGGAGAAAACGAGTCTTCTTTTTGGTAGTTCGTCTCTGTCTGCTCATGAACCAACTGCGTTCCCCGTCTTTGCTTCGGTCACCCCCGCCGGTCTCCCCTCCTCCAGTTTTGCTCGATTCACGACGAACTCACCGCCTCCGGTAACCACGCCCAGTAAGTGCTTCAGCGGCGGTGGGAAGGTCTTGGCCTACACTCGGGATGGCACTTTCGAAATCAGTTACGACGGGGAGCAGAACGCTCTGATAATCGCCACCATCTCGAGCAGCGGAGCAGCGGATTTTGCTGGTCGTACCGACACACTCGGCGCCGATTGCTCCGGACCCATTGTGCGCGCCGCGGCACTCGACGAAACCCATAACGCGTTGTATGCCGTTTTGCAGACCCTCGACGCAAACACGGAGGCCCCAATCTCGGCGGTACTGGCGCGTTTCAATTTCGATCCGATGACTGGCGCCATCAGCTCAGCACCTGTCCAGCAGATCTCGATCGCAGCAACCACTAATCGCGTTTACATTCCCCGCTATGGTTCTCGAGTCTTTATCTACGATGTCTTCGATCATAGTGCGACAAACCTGACAACCTATGCCCTCACCGGGGACGGTCCGCAAAATCCCCAACAGGTGGGCTTTTCATTTTCGCCCGATCTCCTCTTCGGAGACGTGCCTATACTCTGAGCCCAGGAAATCTTCGCTCGTCCCGCAGCAGCCCCGGCAGGGGCAGCAAGCCCGTAGCCCGCCGCGTATCCCCATGGCGGGGTGAAGAAACCAAAATCCACCACGGAGGACGGAGGCGCAGGATTCAATCGCCGTGAAAGCGCGTGATCGGCACGCGTATCCCGCTTCACGAGGTTTCTGGGATCGTCTTCATTTGTCTTCAACCGTCTTCACTTGTCTTCCATCGTCTTCAACCGTCCATGTTGATGCGAATCTATAGGTTACGGTGATTTTTCAGACAGCCGTTTGGAGGTGGTCTGGAGAAAAAAGATGTGGACAGGAATTCTGATTTGGAGGAAAGCTGGAAGTGATCGCCGTGATCGGAAAGGCAACACCCACCACGGAGACACGGAGGCACGGAGGCACGGAGGAAGAAAACGGCTGCGGTTGGGAACAGTGTCCATCGGGACAGGGTTACCACCCCAGCCGGCCAACAGCGGGCCGTCCGGGGACCCCGGGGTTGGGTCGGCAGAAGTACAGTCCGCTTGGGACACCATGGGAGGAAGTTAGGGGGGCCAGGGGGGAATCGGGTGATCTGGTGATCCGGTGATCGGCCATGCTGGATTTGGTAATTTGGCAATTTGGTAATTTGGCAAATTGAAGAAAGCAGTCAGGCGGCGATTACCTCAGTCTCCGGCGACGCTGGCCGCGGGAGCTTCTTCGGCAAGCGCGGCGGTGGCGCCAGCCCGATGGAGCTTGGTGGTATTGACCAGGGCCACGGCGCCGATGATCACCGCGGTCCCGGCCAGCATGTAGCCGTCAATGTGTTCGTTCAGGATCAGCCAGCCGAGGAACAGGGCCACGATGGGGTTGACGTAAGCGTAGGTGGCCACCTTGGGCGGCAGCACGTGCTCCAGCAGCCAGATGTAGGCGGTGAAGCCGAGCCAGGAGCCGGCGACGACCAGGTAGAGAATCGTCCCCATGCCCTGGAGGGTCCAGTGGGCGCGGAAGAACTGGCCGGTGACCAGCGCGATCACGCTGTTGACGGCTCCGGCCAGCGTCATCTGCCAGGCAGCGGCGACGAAGACGTCGACAGTGAGGGTCCAGCGGTGCGAGAGGATCGAGCCAAACGACCATACCAGCGAGCCGCAGGCGAGAATGCCGGCGCCCATCAGCTCCAGCCGGCTCAGGTGGCTGCCGGAAACGATCTTGGGCCACAGCAGCACCAGCACGCCGATGAGTCCCAGCGCCAGCCCGCACAGCCCGCGCACGGGCATGCGGCCGACGCGAAATACCCAGGCCTCCAGCGCCACCACGAAGATGGGCACCAGGGCCACGATCAGCGCGGTCAGCCCGCTGGGCACATATTCTTCAGCCCACAGCACGGCGATGTTGGAGATGGAAAGCAGCAGCACGCCCAGGGTCAGCAGGCGCGCGAAGTCGTGGAGGTCCAGGCGGATTTTTCTGCCGCTGAGCGCGAGCACGGCCAGCATCAGCGGCCCGGCGATCATGTAGCGCGCGCCGCCCACGGCGTAAGGGGGAATCTGGCGCACGGCCACGCGCATGGCCAGGTAGGTGGATCCCCAGAACAGATACACCAAAGAGAACGCCAGCATCACGCGAAACTTGTGCTGGCCGGCGGCTGCTTTCAGGATGGCGCCCGGGCTCATGGGAATTCGATAATCATCAGACGCGTGGTGACGGTGAGTCGATGCTAAAAAATAGTTTGCGAGCAACAGGAGTAAACGGAGGAGTTTCGCGCGAAGTTTTCAGCCAATCATCTTCGCGAAGTTAGCGATCGAGCAGCGTTTTCTCGAGCCGATGAGCAGTACTGAGACCCTGCGCACCGGCGATCCAGATTGATCCGCAGCGTGGTGGGACATGGCACAGGCCGGCACAAACGTAACCAATAGCTTCCCGAACTTTTCGAGCTATAATAAGGAGCAGAGATGAAGAACGCGCGCAACAAATGGTTTCAGCTGGCCTGCTGGGTCGACTTTCTGGTCTGCCCGCGGCGCTACCTGGCCGTGCTTCCGGCGCACGCGCGCGCCAACCTTTTCGCCGGAGACTAATCCACCAGATTCCTCCTCAACCGCCGGCGGCCGCCGCCAGATTGCGGGCCGCAGTCCCGTTTACAGCAAGAGAACCGAACCCAAAAGAGGATGAATTATGGCAACCGAAACGCTTTCCGCCGGGCCCAGGATCCGCACCAAACTCCCCGGCCCCAAGGCAGAAAAAATTCTGGCGGGCGATGCCCGCTACATTTCCCCGTCGTACACGCGGTCGTATCCGCTGGTGGCCAGGCGCGGCCGCGGCGTGATGGTGGAAGACGTGGACGGCAACGAGTTTCTGGACTTTTCGTCGGGCATCGGCGTGGTCTCCACCGGCCACTGCCATCCGGAAGTGGTCGCCGCGATCGAGAAGCAGGCCGGCGAGCTGATCCACATGTCCGGCACCGACTTCTACTACGAGAACATGATCACGCTGGCTGAGCGGCTGGCGAAAGTCGCCCCCATGTCCGGCCCGGTGCGCGTGTACTACGGCAACTCCGGAACCGAAGCCGTGGAAGCCGCCATGAAGCTGGCGCGCTATCACACCAGGCGCCAGGGCATTATCGCGTTTTACGGCGCGTTCCACGGACGCACCATGGGCGCGCTGTCGCTGACAGCGTCGAAAGTCCAGCAGCGCCGGCGGTTCTTCCCGCTGGTGCCGGGCGTGGAGCATGTTCCCTTCCCGTATCTGTACCGGCGTCCGGAAGGGACGACCGAGACGCAGTACATCAAGGATTGCGTCAGCTTCATCGAAGACCGCGTCTTCCGCACGGTGATGCCGCCGGAAGAGTGCGCGGCCATCTTCATTGAGCCGGTGCAGGGTGAAGGCGGATACGTGCCCGCGCCGCCGGAGTTCCTGCGCGAGCTGCGGCGCATCTGCGACCAGCACGGCATTTTGCTGGTGGCCGACGAGGTGCAATGCGGCGCCGGACGCACAGGAAAATGGTGGGCCATCCAGCACAGCGGCGTGGAGCCGGACATGGTGACCATCGCCAAGGGCATCGCTTCCGGCATGCCGCTGGGCGTGTTGCTGGCGCGCGGCGAGATCATGGACTGGGTGCCCGGATCGCATGCGTCGACCTTTGGCGGCAATCCGGTTTGCATTGAAGCCGCGCTGGCGACCATGGACGTGCTGGAGCGCGAAGCCATCGGCAACGCCGACAAGGTTGGCAATCACATGCTGCGCCGCATGCGGCGCTGGGTGGAGAGCCATCCCATGGTGGGCGACGTCCGCGGCATGGGGCTGATGATCGGCGTGGAGATCGTCAAGAACAAAGAGACCCGCGCCACGGCGCACGACGAGCGCGACCGCATCGTGCAACTGGCCTTCGAGCGCGGCCTGCTGCTGCTGGGCGCCGGCGAGAACAGCATCCGCGTGGTGCCGCCGCTGATCGTGACCCAGGAGCTGGCCGACCTGGGGCTGGATGTGCTGGAAGAATGCATTGCCATGGTGGAGAAGTCGTAATTCGCAGAAGCAGGTAGTTGGGTTGTGAAATTCCGTAGTCAGGTTCTTAAGTCCCAGGCGATTCTTTTTGAAAAATCCCGAGCGATAGCGAGGGATCCCTATGGCCGACCGCTGCCTTCCGGGTCGGCAATGGGCTTTGGCTCAGAGTCGAGGTTTTCGCTACTATAGGGGTCCCTCGCTTCGCTCGGGATATAAGAATAAGGTTCGAGAAAGAGAATGTCAGGAACGCTTACCCGGTTTACCGTCCGCGCGCTGGATGCGATCGTGGCGCTGCTGCCGCGCAAGACTTCGCTTGCCGAACATCTGCAAACCGGACGTCGCGGAGAAGAAGCCGCATATTTTCATCTGCGCCGGCTGGGGCTACGTGATGATCGCGCGCAACTACCGCGGCCCGCGCAGCCGCAGCGAACTCGATCTGGTGGGCTGGGACGGCGATGCGCTGTGCTTCATCGAGGTCAAGACGCGCACCACGCGCGCCGTGGCTCCGGCGGAAGCGGCAGTGGACGGCGCCAAGCAGCGTGATCTGTCGCAGGTGGCGCGTGATTTCCTGCGCAAGGTCGCCGGCCGTCCGCCGTTTCGCTTTGATATTGTCAGCATTTATTTTGAACAAAACCGCGATCCGGATATTAGCGTCTTCAAAGACGCATTCCGCATGTCGTAGGAAGAGCTACAATAACCAATTGTGCCTGAGTTGCGTAAAGATCCCGTCACCGGCCGCTGGGTGATTATTTCCACGGATCGCGCCAAGCGTCCCAGCGACTTCTCCCGCGAACGCGCCAACATCAAAGGCGGAGATTTCTGCCCCTTCTGCCCGGGCAACGAGAGCAAAACGCCGCCGGAGATTTTGGCCTACCGGCGCGGAGAAAACGGGAGTCGCGGCGCCTGGAACCTGCGCGTGATCCCCAACAAGTTTCCCGCGCTGGGCATCGAAGGCAACCTCGATCGCCAGGCCGACGGCATGTTCGACAAGATGAACGGGATCGGCGCGCACGAGGTGGTCATCGAGACGCCCGATCACATGGAGACTCTGGCCACCATGCCCTCGCGCCGCGTGGAAGACGTGCTGTGGGCCTTCCGCGACCGCATCCTCGATCTCAAAAAAGATCGCCGCTTCAAATACATTCTGGTTTTTAAGAACCACGGCGAGGCCGCGGGGGCGTCGTTGGAGCATCCGCACTCGCAGCTGATCGCGCTGCCCATTCTGCCCAAGCAGGTGGTGGAGGAGTTGGAAGGCGCGAAACGTTATTTCGCCAACAAGGAGCGCTGCATTTTTTGCGACATCATCCACCAGGAGCTGGATGCTCGAGTGCGCGTGGCCGCCGAAAACCAGGACTTTGTCACGCTCGCTCCCTACGCGCCGCGCTTTCCTTTCGAGACCTGGATTCTGCCCAAGCGCCACGAAGCGTCGTTTGAAAATGCGCCTTCCAATGTCTATGAGAATCTGGCGCGCATGCTGGGGACGCTTCTGCGTAAAGCCGCGCGCGTGCTTGACGATCCTGCTTACAACCTGGTCGTGCACTCTTCGCCGCTGCAGGAAGACACTCACGATTACTACCACTGGCACGTGGAGCTGATTCCCAAGCTGACCAAGACCGCGGGATTCGAATGGGGAACCGGTTTCTACATCAATCCCACGCCGCCCGAAGAAGCCGCGCGGTTCCTGCGCGAAGCTGTGGTCGCCGAGCCGCAGGAAGCGGTCAGCAAGTAGCTTCTGAAATCCCGAGCGGCAGCGAGGGATCCCTATTCAATCAGGATGATCCCTGGACATGAATAGGGTCGTTTGACAGCCTGACGAATTCCGCCGCACAAACGGGCATCATGAGCCGGCTGGGTTTGATGCTATAAGGCTCTCTCGCTGCGCTCGGGAGAAAAGATTACTTCCCGCAGCGCCTTCACCGCCTCCACCACGCGGCCGGCAACGTAGTCAATCTCGGCTTCGGTGTTGAAGCGGCCGATGCCGAAGCGGATCGCGCCCGTGATCCGTTCGTCGCTCAGCCCCAGCGCTTTCAGGACGTGCGATAGATCCACCTTGTCCGACGAACACGCTGACCCGCTGGAGACCGCCACGTCGTTGACGCTCGTCATCAGCATCTCGCCTTCGATCTCCAGGAAGCTGATGTTGAGGTTGCCGGGAAGGCGGTGCTCCATGCTGCCGTTGACGGCCGTGTGGTCGAGCTCCGCGGTCAGGCGGTCGCGCAGCCGGTTGCGGAGGCCGGCGATGCGGCAGCTTTCTTCCGCCATCTCGTTCTGTGAGATCTCGCAAGCTTTGCCGAAGCCGGCGATTCCGGGTACGTTGAGCGTCCCCGAGCGCATGCCGTGCTCGTGCCCGCCGCCGTCGATGATCGGCGACACCTTCACGCCGGAACGCACATAAAGCGCGCCGCAACCTTTGGGACCGTAATTCTTGTGCGCCGTCAGCGAGGCCAGATCAAGGTTCATCTCCGTCACGTCCACCGGGACCTTGCCCAGGGCCTGCACCGCGTCGGAGTGGAAGAGCACCCCGCAATCGCGGCACATCCGGCCGATCTCCGTCACCGGCTGCAACACCCCGATCTCATTGTTCGCCGCCATGACGGTGACCAGGATGGTCTTGTCCGTCAAAGCTTCCTGCAGCCGGTTTAGATCGATGAGGCCATCCGCGCCGACCGGCAGATAGGTCACGCGATAGCCGATCTTCTCCAGGTGATGGCATGTATCGAGCACCGCTTTGTGCTCCGTGACCACGGTGATGATGTGATTGCCTTTGCTCTTGCAGGCCTCAGCCACTCCCCGGAGGGCCAGGTTGTCGCTCTCCGTGGCTCCAGAGGTAAACACGATTTCCCGTGGCAATGCCCCGATCAGCCGCGCGATCTGCGCCCGCGCGTTCTCCACCGCCGATCCCGCCTCCCAGCCGAATTGGTGGCTATGGCTGGCCGCATTGCCGAACTTGTTGCTGAGATACGGCAGCATCGCCTCCAGCACTCGCGGATCCACCGGAGTCGTGGCGTGGTTATCGAGATAGATAGGAAGTCGCACCTGATTGAGGTCGCGATCCGTACACTGACCTGAAGTCTCTGCGTTGTTGCTGGGCATCGATTAGATTTTACCGCGAGTCTGCCGCCATCGTCCTCCATGGCCGCGGCGGGAAGTTATTGCGCAAAGAAAAAGCCCGCCGGCGAACCGGCGGGCTGAAGTAGCTTATCGTGTTCAGAAGATGATCTTGCCACCGATCAGGATCTGACGCCCTGCTTCGACCGGCGCGCTAATAACGCCCGGAACGTCGTCCGTGAGCTTCGCGTTGCCGAACCCAGTCGCATTGCCTTGCAGGCCTGCATCTTCAAGGAAAGGATCGACACCAGGGAAGTTCGAGCCGAAGTTGGGGTGGTTGAAAGCGTTCAGTGCCGTCGCATGGAATTCGAACGTAGCCCGCTCTCCAAGCTTGATGCGCTTGAAGAGTGAGAGGTTCGCAATGTTGGTGACAGCATCCTGAACAGGGTTGCGCGGCGTATTGCCGAACGGAGTTCCGAAGATCGATTGAGCTTCGGCACCGTTCAGAATGAACCGGACTTGGTCCTTGGTGACGGTCACAGAAGTACCGGCAGTGTTAAAAGAGTTGAAGCTGATCAGCGTGTTGGGCGCGAGTGAACAGCTGGGATCGGCTGCCGAGCTAGCAAAGAAGTTGCATACATCACCGGCAAAGGCTCCAACAGCAGTTGAAGGTGCTCCCAAGTTGCCCAGGAAGGGCCGAGCCGAATCCACTCCCTCGAAAGCCGCCAGGTAGCCGAAGTCGTAGTAGTTTCCGTTAGCAGTAAGAGCCGCCAGAGCACTCCCCTGAATTGGCGTGTAACGCTGGCCAGACTGCCAGATGTAATTGCCGGAGATACCCCATCCACCCAGCAGATGCCCCAGTACTCCATGCTGTTCCTTAAAGAACGGGAGCTGCTCTGCCGCCAGAAGGCTAAATGTGTGAGGGAAGTCCAGTCCGGAGAAAGAGTATTCCCCTGGTCCATTGACCTGGTTGGCGGGGTTCTGGGCGAAGAAGACGCTGTTGCCGCCGGCGAAAGTGGAGAAGATTTCGCTGACGTTGTCCAGTGTCTTGCTGTAGGTATATGCCGCCCGAACCGTCAGTTGTTTGAAGATGTTGTTAGCGCGGTATTCCGCCTGTAGACCGCTGTAGTTGGAGAACGCACTGTTGGACCGCAAGCGTTGGACGCCCGCGTTGCAGTTGATGCGTCCAACGGCAACCGGCGCAAACGCCTGCGAGGCCGGGCAGGGAGTCTCGCCCGCAGGCACCAGCTTGGGGAAATCTGTCGCCAAGTCAGCGATGAAGGGATTCCCGTTCAGCGTCTGGAACAGGTTATACGCGTGGTTACCTACATAGCGCAACTCAAGGGCCGAGTTCTTGGAAACCTCTCTTTCAATTCCCAGGCTCCAGGAGTGGACTTTGTCCGGCCCGAAGTTAGGAGTGATTTGGGTTTCATTCAGCGTGCGCGGATCAAAGGCGCCCTTTCTGATGAACGAAGTGTACTGGTTCCGCACGTTGGGACCTGTCGGCACTGCCGGCAAGGGCTTTGTGCCTGGGCTCGGCAGCGAGTTCAGGAAGACCATCGGCGCGGAGGTGGCAGTGTTGAGGTAGATGTTGTAGACCGGTGGGTCGTAGAGATAGCGATATCCGCCACGAATCACAGTCTTGCCGTTTCCGGTGAGGAATCCGCCCCAATGCGGTGAGTAAGCAAAACCAATGCTTGGACCAAAGCTGCCCTTAGGAGCTGGGATGGTCGGATTGGTACGGTCGGCAAGGGGTATTGCTGCACCCGGGTTAAGGAACCCTCCGGTAAGCGGTTCGGTATTCGCCCAGAAGGCGGTGGCAGGATTGCTTTCCCGGGCGGTGGTGATCTGGTTAAACAGATCAGCCGGCTGGCCGTAGTAGGTCCAGGTCAAGCCCAGATTCAAGGTCAGGTTCTGGCTGATCTTCCAGTCATCGCCACCGTACAGGAAGGTGTCATATTCGCGGAAGTCGAGTTGCGACTGTCCAGCCGCGAGTATCACCCGGTTAGGAGTGTCGTTCATCATGTTCAGAAACGAAGCCCCTGCGCTGGCTCCACCAAAGCGGAAGGATCCGTTCAGGTCAGGCAGGAAGATGTTGGGCGAACGCTGGTAAGTCCAGTTCACACCGGCTTTCAGCGTGTGCTTACCCCAAACATAGTTCCAGTTGTCCTGGACTTGCCAGGTGTTGACGATGCGTCCTTGTGGCGCGTTCGTAGCCGGCCCGAAGTTGAGCAATGCCGTGTCGCTAAAGCTGACAAAAGCTAACGCCTGGTCGATTTGGCTTGCGTTGGGTACCGTATTACCAATGGTGTTGCCGCCGAACTCCACATTAAGGCGGCTAAAGCTGACGCGCGCTTCGTTAACCATGCGCGAAGTGAAGTTATGGGTCCAGCTGGCGAGAACCGCCTGGCTGAGCGCGGGAACGTTAGCCGGGTAGCCGGCTGCTGACGTGCCGAAGGCGTTGGTGTCGAAGAAGGTGCTGCGATTATACAAGTAGCGGCCGGTAAAGGAGTCGCTGGCGCGCTGGTAGTCAACGCGTACCGGGAAGTTGAAGGATCTTGCTCCCGCGGGCAAAACGCGCGAGACTCCGTTCAGTTCCACGTTGTTACAGGTGCCGACGTTTACCACGGTCGGAGTTCCCGAGGGTGTCGGGCCGCCGCCACTGACACCATAGGGCCCGAACGTGGTCAGAGCCGCCAACCCTGCGCTTCCAGGGAAGCAGCCGGCCAGCGTCGCCAAGCCTGCCGGTGTCGGCGTGAGGTTGCTGGCTTGAGCCGGGGCCAGCTGCGAGACAACCTGCTCGTCAAAACCACCGAATACAAACAGCTTGTTCTTGATCCACGGCCCGCCAAGCGTGAAGCCGGCGAATTCAGAGTTCATGCGCGGCGGGTGAGAGAGCGGGTTGCCCGCGGCATCGGTTGCGAAGTTCCGCTGGAACGTGCTCATGGAGTTGAAAACCGAGTTGTTCTCGTCTCCGTAAACACTGCCATGCCAGTTGTTGGTACCCGACTTGGTGATGATGTTCACCACCGAGCCCGAGTTGCGGCCGTACTCGGGGCCGAACTGATTGGTAACCAGAACGTACTGTTGAACGAACTCGGTATCGGAAACAAACAGTCCCGGACCGGCAACGCTGTTGTCGTTGTTATTCTGGCCGTCGATCTCCTGATCGTTGTTGCGGCCACGCAGACCATTTACGGAAAATCCAAAGCCGCCATTGGTATTGGAGAAGTTGTTATCGCGGCTGGCTGCTACACCGGGAACAAACAAAGCCAGGTTGTCCAGGCCCTGGTTCTCCTGAATGCCCGCAAAAGTCTGTAACGCCGTACCGGAGAAGGTGTTGGTAATTTGTGATTGGGTGGTTTCAATCAGCGGCGCCGCGGCCGTAACCTCAACGGTCTCCGACGCTCCGCCTACCGCCAGATGAATGTCACCCAGGCTGCTGTCGCGGCCGGCGACAACCGTTACGTCATTCTCCTGGGCGGTCTTAAAGCCTTGAGCGCTGATCTCAACCTTATAGTTGCCGGCAGGGATCAGGTTAAATCGAAAGAGGCCGGCGCTGTCCGTCTTCGTGGTCAGCACCGCGCCTGTAGCCGTATGGGTTGCCTTCACTTGCGCATTGGACACTACCGCCCCTTGCGGATCGACTGCGGTGCCGGAAATTGAACCCTTCAGCACCTGACCCACAAACGGGATAGCTGTCAACAATGTCAGTGAAAATGCAACCAGGACTAGTACGTCGCGCAGTTTACGATTCATCCTTGCATCTCCAATTAAGTTTTGAAAGAGCACAGCAAGAGGGGATTGTCGCAGTAAAACCCCCAGTTCGCTGGCAACTACAAGTGCAAGTAGGCTTCCCCTCGGTTGAGGCTTTAAAACCATCAACTTACGCGGCAACAATCCCATCGGAAATCCAAGATTCTGGATTCCCGATTAGACACAAATATGCAATTCGGAAGATTTTAAGGCCTTTAATATCACCCAGCTACGGGAAGGCGGGCGAAACCCCTGAAGTTCAGCCCCTCAAAAAAAACCGCCGGCGCAAGGCCGGCGGGTAAAAAAGGTTGACAGCAATTTCTAGAAGCGGAAGACTCCGCCGAAGGTGATGCGCCGGGTTCCAAAGTTGCTACCCGGGAAAGAGGTGTTCTGTACGCTCACATCTCCGAAGCCAGTACCAGCGGAAGCCAGCCCGGCATCTTCTACGAACGGGTCTATGCCGATCCCGTTGGCGCCGAAGTTCTGGTGGTTCAACACGTTCAGCATCGACATGTGGAATTCAAATGAATTGCGTTCCGAGATCTTGATTTTCTTGATCACGGCCGCATTCATGGTGTTGGTGATGGCATCGGTCACGATGTTTCGCGCCGTGTTGCCGAATGGCGTCCCGAACACCGTCTGCGCGATGCCCGTATTGGCAATGAACCGTACCTGGTTGTTGCTCACGGCAACAAAGGGACAGGGGATGCTCGAATTGCTTTCGCATCCCGAAGCTCCAACTGCAGTGAGGTTAATAAGTTGGTTGGGGTTGCCGGTGCACAATGGATCTGTTCCGCTAAAGGAGAACAGAGAGCAGGCGTCGCCGGCAAACATTCCAACTGAAGTAGCCGGAGCGCTCAAGCTTCCTATGAACGGCCGGGCTGTATCCACGCCGATGAAGCCGAGATTGAAGGTGTTGTCGAAGAAATTTGGTTCCGTGAACCTGGCTGAGAAGGCAGTCGAAGGAGTGTACCCCTGACCCGAAGCCAGGATGTAGTTTCCGGAAAGCGACCATCCACCCAGGACGTGACCAATGACCCCGTGCTGCTCTCTGAAGAAAGGCAGGTCTTCATTGAAAAGAATGGTCCACTGGTGCGGGATATTCAAACCGGAGAGTCCGTATTCCCCGCCCGGAGCCAGCGAGTTCTGCGCAAAAGCAACGCTGTTGCCGCCGCCGAACGTGCTGAAGATCTCGCTCACATTGTCCAGCGTCTTGCTGTAGGTATACGCCGTGCGAATGGTCAATTGCTTGAACAGGTTGTTGGCCCGGAACTCAGCCTGCACGGAGTGATAGTTGGAGAATCCGCCGTTGTCGCGTTCGCGCAACACGCCTTCATTGCAGAACTCGCGGCCCACAGCACGGGGAACCACCGCCTGCGCCGCAGGACATGGCGTGACCCCGGCGGGAATCAGGTTCGGGAAGTGGGTTGCAAGAGGACCGATCAGCGGGTTGGCGTTAATCGACTGGAACAGGTTGTATCCGTGGTTGCCGGCATACCGCACTTCAACCGCGGAGTTCTTCGAGATCTCGCGCTCCAGGCCTAGACTCCACGAATGTACCTTGTCTGGGCCGAAATTCGACGCCAGGCTGGTTTGCGAGAACGAACGTGGATCGAAAACGCCGGTTTGCAGCAACGAGTGATATGCGGCACGCACGTTCGGCCCGGTTGCCACAGACGGTATGCCGATCGGCGCCGGGGTAAACGTATCCAGCAACACCTCAGGCGCCGAAGACGACATGTTGACGAAGATGTTGTAGTACGGCGGGTCATAGAGATAGCGGTAGCCGCCGCGAATCGTGGTCCTGCCGTGGCCAGTCAGGAAACCTCCCCACTGCGGTGAGTAAGCAAACCCGAAGCTCGGCCCAAAACTGTTCTTGGGCGAGGAGAATTCCGGGAAAGTGGTGACGGAAAGCGGCAGGGTCGGCTTCCACAGTGGATTGGGTCCGGTCTGGTTGGCCGTGCTGATCTGATGGAACAGATTTTGCGGCGCACCGTAATAGGTCCAGGTCAGACCAATGTTGAGAGTCAGGTTCTTGCTGATCTTCCAGTCGTCGCCGCCGTAGAGGAAAGTGTCGTACTCACGGAAGTCAAGACTGGGGTTGCCGTCAGCCACTGTGGCTGCGGCAGGCGTATTAGCCACAAAGTTTGTCCAATCCGCATAGGTAAACGTACCGTTGATGTTCGGCAAGAACACATTAGGCGAGCGTTGATAAGTCCAGTTTACGCCGGCCTTAAGCGCGTGCTTGCCGAGAACGTAACTCCAGTTGTCCTGGGCTTGCCAGGTGTTGACAATACGGCTCTGCGGGAAATTGCCCTGCACACCGATGGACAAAGTCCCGGGAGTTTGAAAGTTAATGCGGGAAACCGCCTGGTCGACACCAGCGGACGTGGGCACTGAACCAAACTGATTCCCGCCAAAATCCACATTCAAACGCGAGAAGCTCACGCGAGCTTCATTGACCAGCCGGCTGGTGAAGTTGTGCGTATCGCCCAGCAGGAAGGACTGGCTCAGGGCAGGAACGTTTACGGGAAAGCCGTTAGCTCCGCAATCCACGCCCGTTCCACCGCAAACATCGAGGTTGAAGAAGTCGTTGCGGTTAAACAGGTAGCGGGCCACGATGGTGTCCGAGCCAAGCTGCAGATCGGTCTTGGTGACCCAGTTGAAAACATGCTGGGGGGTGGGAAGAACGCGTGTAACTCCGCCAAACGGCACACCCGTGCAAGTCCCGACATCTACAGGAGTGACATTCGTTGGGAATGGGTTTCCCGCCGAGAAGGCGTAAGGCCCAATCTTGCTGTAGGCGGCTAAGGCAGTGCTCCCAGGGAAACATCCGTTTAGTTGCGCCACACCTGCCGGAGTCGGGGCGACGCTCCCAGTCGCAAAGATCGTGCTGTTGGAAACGATCTCCTCGTCGAATCCACCGAAGAAGAACGCTTTGTTTTTCACGATGGGGCCGCCCACGGTGAATCCGCCAAACTCGTCGTTCAAGCGCGGCGGACGAGTCAATGGATTCCCCTGCGCATCGGTATCGAACCGGCGCATGAAGTTGCTCATCGAGTTCAGGTTCGAAGCGTTTTCGTCGGCATAAACGCTGCCGTGCCAGGCGTTCGTTCCCGACTTGGTAATGATGTTGACAACAGATCCGGAATTGCGCCCGTACTCAGGTCCGAAGTTGTTGGTTACCAGCACGTACTGCCCGACAAACTCGTTGTCGCTCACAATCAGGCTGGGGCCGCCTACGCTATTGTCGTTGTTGTTTTGGCCATCGACTTCCTGGTCGTTGTTGCGCCCGCGCAGGCCGTTGGAAGAAAAACCCAGGCCTCCGTTGGTGTTGGAGAATCCCTGGTCGCGCACCGAGACAACGCCCGGCACGAACAGCGCCAGATTGTCCAGACCCTGGTTCTCCTGGATGCCGGCAAAAGTCTGCAGCGTCTGCCCGGAAAATGTGTTGGTCACCTGGGCCTGTGTGGTCTCGATCAGAGGCGTCACTGCGGTCACCTCAACCGTTTCTGAGGTCCCGCCGACAGCAAGTGCAACATCGCCCAGTCCGCTGTCCCGCCCGGCGGCGACGCTGATATCGCTTTGCACTGCGGTTTTGAAGCCTGCTGCGCTGACCTCGATCTTGTAAGTGCCGACAGGAATCAAGTTGAAATGGAACAGGCCGGCATTGTCGCTCTTGCTGTTAAGCACCACGCCGGTCGAGATATGGGTTGCTTTGATTTGCGCGTTAGAAACGACCGCGCCCTGCGGATCCACTACGGTACCGGAGATGGATCCTTTCAGCACCTGGGCTACAGAGGAAAGGCAAAATAGCGCCAGGCACACAAACAGAAACACACGCACATCGCGCGAGGTTTTCATGCTTCATTGACTCCACTAAATTTTTAGTTTGTCTTGAAGCACACGACTGAAATCTCCTCGCGCCAGAAATTCCTGAAGGTGCTGTCGCTGATAGAGCAACTCGGTTGCCGATCTGCAGCTGCTTTAAAAACAATGGGTTAGCGGTCGTTCGGGAACGGTGGAATCCGACTTTTTGGATATCACTCAACTCGTATCCAGTTTTTGGGAGTATATGCGTGAAGCTGGAACTTATTCCGGTCGAATCTCTTTCGGCCGGTCCGACATGCGGAAGCGCGTGCGGAAATGCTCGGAGATCAGGTTGATGGCGTCTTTATTGCCCTCGGCATCGAGCTGCACCAGGTACTTCATGGCATTCATCAGCAGGCGCTGGCCATCAATGTAACGCGGATCCGAAGTCCGCGGCACGCCTTTGCGCCGCGCCGGATCGGGCACCACCGGAATCGTAAAAACCTTGGCCACAAACACCTCAACAGAAGTGGAGTTGGATGCGATCACCCAAGCGGCTGGTTGTAGAGCACCGCAACGCACCCGGTGTCCTCAATCTTCTGCTCTTCAAGTCTACAGGAACACCCGGAAAACTCACCCCAAATTTTCGCGTGATGAAGTCATGGGTTCAGGCTTGAGGGAAACTTGGTTCAGACCTATTTTTTCACGGCGAATTTGTCGTCCGGAATGTTGGCAGAAAGTTTGATGCTGCTGTAGTGCGTCAGCTGGTAGTCGCCCGAGGTTTCAAATCGCTGCTGCTGCAGCGCCACGTCGCGCGTGGGATCGATCCACAGCACCAGCTTGGTGAACAACCGCCGCAGGCGCTCCGATTTCGCCACCAGTTCCAGGCGCGCGACGTTCACACCGTCCAGCGTCTCCCAGCCGCTGAGCGAGACGTCGTATTCCTTCTGCAGATCGCGGCCCCGGCCGCCGAAACCCAGATTCATCACCGCTTCCACATCCTGCTTGTTGTTGCCCAGCTCGCGCTCCGTCACCTGCTTGGTGCGCTCGTCGATGAAAGTAACCTTGTCGTCCTTCACCACCGCGCGCTTGGGATGCGGCTTCTCGATCCACAGCGCCACTTCCGTCTGGTGCCCTTTGCGCCGGAAAAAGATTTCTCCGCTCTGCACGTCTTTCTCCTTCACCACCGCGGTGTATTGCACCAGCCGCACTTCGGCCCGCGCCGACTTGAAACGGCTGCTGGCTTCGTCCATATCGTTAAGCACGCTGGCCAGATCGCCACCGGAAGCACCGGGATTTTTTGGCGTAGCCGCGGCTGTAGCCGGAGTCTTCTGCTTCTCCGGCGTGGGCGTGGGAGACTGCGCCTCGCCGGGATAATGCGTCACCGGCTCCGCATCCTGCGGAGGCGTGGGCGCAACCCCCTGGGCGGGGCCGGCGGTGATCGACAAAATGACGAAGAGTCCCGAAATAATCGCGCTGCACACTGCAGGTGTTTTTCTCATGCCATTGTGCCGATGTCCGCGGCACGATTTGTGTTGCTTGGGAAGAAGCATCTGGCTCCGAGCTGCCGGCTTCTGGCTCAAAACCGCAATCAGTCCGAAATGCCGCACACTCTAACAGCGGTGATCGAAAGCCGGTAGCTGGCAGCTAGCAGCCAGCAGTTATTTCCTCACCCAGGCCCGGTAGGCCACGATGCGTCCCATATCGTCGCGCACCGGCTCCACCCGCTCGATGGGCGTGCCGCCGATCATCGGCTGCAGCAGGTTCTGAAAATTGCGGCGCACCATGCCCATGTCCTGCGCGTCCACCTGAGCGGCGTCCACCTGGTAGATCAGACCCTGCCGGGCATCGGAAGTTACGGTGATCTCCCCGGCCCGTACTCGGTTCTCCGCCGCCCGGTCTTTGAAATTGATAAATCTTGGCGCCGCGAAAATGAAGATCAGGATCAGCGTGACCATCACGTCATAGTGAAAGCTGCCGCGGTCGTAGGTCCAGAAAAGGTAGCCCTTCAGCGTGCGCCAGACGCGAGACATAGGTGCCTCCAGTTTACCAAGGAATCGAAGCCAATGAAGAGTTCGCCGGGATCGAATGAACAGGCGATCCTAAGCGCCGGGGTCAGGTGTGACAAAGACAAAACCCTGCCTCTGTTCACCTTCTCGACACGCTTGCAGTCAAAAAAATACTGGCGTATCTGTGCTGCCGGACTACAATCGCAGCCGGGATCAGAGGCAAAAGCCATGGAGTTTGTGTGGATTCGCCCGGGGAGTTTCATCATGGGATGTTCCTCTGGCGATAACGATTGCTACTCCGAGGAGAAGCCTGCCCATCGCGTCTCCATCACCCGCGGCTTCGAAATGGGCAAGCACCAGGTGACACAGGCGCAATACCAGGAGGTCATGGGCGCCAATCCCAGCTACTTCGCCGGACCCACCCAGCCGGTGGAAGGCGTGAGCTGGGACGAGGCCCAGAAATTCTGCCAGGCGCTCACCGCCAAAAAAGATGGCTACATCTATCGCCTGCCTACCGAGGCGGAGTGGGAATTCGCGGCGCGCGCCGGCGACGCCACCTGCCGCTATGGCGACCTGAACCAGATCGCCTGGTATGTCGGCAATTCGGAAGGCAAGACCCATCCGGTGGGCCTGAAAAAACCCAATGCCTTCGGACTCTATGACACCCTGGGCAATGTCTGGGAGTGGGTGCAGGACATCTACGACCCGGATTACTACGCCCACTCGCCCATGAGCGATCCCACCGGCGCCGAGTCGGGCGAATACCGCATCGCCCGCGGCGGCTCGTGGCGCGGCGTGGTACGCGGCCTGGCCCGCGTCTCGTCACGCTACGTGGTCAAGAGCGGCGTGCACAGCATCGTGATTGGCTTCCGCTGCGCCAGAGCGAAAGCGCAATAAGCACACGGAATCGCCGCAACGCAAAACCGCAGCGCTGCGGGTGCGGCATGAATTAGCCCACGGGGCAGGCCCGGGTCGAAATCAACGCACCGCCAGCCCCGTCGCGGCGGTACACGGGATCACGCCTCAAAACTTCTTGGCCGTAATCCGCTCTGCCCCCATGTACGGCCTTAACGCCTCGGGAATAATCACGCTGCCGTCGGCCTGCTGGTAATTTTCCAGCACCGCCAGCCATGTGCGTCCGACGGCCAGGCCGCTGCCGTTGAGGGTGTGGACGAAATCGCTCTTCTTGCTGCCCTCCGGGCGCCAGCGGATGTTGGCACGGCGCGCCTGAAAGGCCTCAAAGTTCGAACACGACGAGATCTCGCGATACAACTGCTGGCCGGGCAGCCACACTTCGAGATCATAGGTCTTGGCGGAACTGGAGCCGGTGTCGGCCGAGCACAGCAGCATGACGCGGTAATGGAGGCCTAGCTTTTGCAGAATGGTCTCAGCGTCGTGCGTGAGACGTTCGTGCTGCGCGTAGGATTCCTGGGGCTGCGTGAACTTCACCAGTTCGACTTTCTGAAACTGGTGCTGGCGGATAATGCCGCGCACGTCTTTGCCGTACGATCCGGCTTCGCTGCGGAAACAGGGCGTGTAGGCCGTCACCGAGAGCGGCAGGCGCGCGGCGTCCAGAGTCTCGTCGCGGTAGAGATTGGTGAGCGGGACCTCCGCTGTCGGGATCAGCCACAGGTCGTGGTGCTCGCATTTGAACTGGTCGGCGGCGAACTTGGGCAGTTGTCCGGTGCCGTACATGGACGCGGAATTCACCATGAACGGGGGTAGAACTTCCGTGTATCCATGCTGGCTGGTGTGGAGATCGAGCATGAAGTTGGCGATGGCTCGCTCCAGGCGCGCGCCCAGGTCCCAGTAAACGGCAAAGCGCGCGCCGGAGAGCTTGACTGCGCGCTCCATGTCCAGCACGCCCAGCTGCTCGCCCAGCTCCCAATGCGGTTTGGGAGTGAAGCTGAACTCGGGCGGCGTGCCCCAGCGGCGCACCTCCACGTTGTCGTCCGATGAGTGCCCGGTGGGCACCGACTCGTGCAGCATGTTGGGAATCACGGCAAGAAGGTTCCTTAACTCCTGATCGCTCTCGCCCGCCTGTTTTTCCAGCGTGTCACCCTGCTCGCGCAGCGCCTTGGACTGCTCCATGACCGCGGTGGCGTCCTGCCCTGCCTTCTTCAGTTTTGGGATCTCTTCGGACAGGCGGTTACGCTGCGCCTTGAGCGTTTCCGCCCGGGTGATGAGCTGGCGACGGCGCTCGTCGGCTGCGCGAAATCCTCCCAGCACCTGCGCCGGATCCATGCCGCGCCGGCGCAGCATGGCTTCTACGTCGGAGAGATGTTCGCGGACAAATGCAAGATCAAGCATAGAAACTATTACTGTAACATCGGCTCGATGGAGATCGGCGGCTGCTCGTTTACACTAGAACCCGATGGCAACCGCAACCGAAATACCCACAACTTCGCGCAAGCCCGACCTGAGCGTGAGCTTTTCCGGGCTCACTTTCAAGAATCCTGTCATCGCGGCCGCAGGCACCTTTGGCTACGGAGTGGAATTTGAAGACGTGGTCACGCTGGAGAAGCTGGGCGGGTTTGTGACCAAGGGGCTCTCGCGCGAACCCATGGTGGGCAATCCGCCGCCGCGCCTGTTTGAGACCGCGGCCGGCATGCTCAACTCCATCGGTCTGCAGAATATCGGCGCGCGCGCGTTCATCGAAGAGAAGCTGCCGCGCCTGGCGCGCAAGAAGAACATCGTGGTCATCGGCAACGTCTTCGGCTACACCCGCGAGGACTACGTGGAGACGATCCGCATCCTCAATGAAGCCGGGGGCATCGCCGCCTACGAGCTGAACGTTTCCTGCCCTAACACCCACGAAGGCGGCATGGTCTTCGGCACCAATCGCACCATGCTGGAGGAGTTGGTGGCCTCGTGCAGGTCGGCGGCGACGCGGCCGCTGATCGTGAAGCTCTCGCCCAACGTCACCAGCATTGCCGCCATGGCCAAGGCCGCGGCCGATGCCGGAGCCAACGCGCTCTCCCTGGTCAACACCTTTGTCGGCATGGCCATTGACGCCCGGACGCGCAAGCCGCGAATCTCCAACGTCACTGCCGGGCTGAGCGGGCCGGCCATCAAGCCCATCGCGCTGCGCATGGTCTATGAAGCCGCGCATGCCGTAGAAATTCCCGTGATCGGTATCGGCGGAATCACCACCGCCGAGGACGTGGTCGAGTTCATGCTCGCCGGCGCCGCCGCGGTCGAGGTCGGCACCGCCAACTTCTGGGACCCCTGCGCCACCGAAAAGATCGTCGACGGGCTGCAGCGCTGGTGCGTGGAAAACCGCGTGAAGCGCATCACTGACCTGATTGGAGCTTTGGAAACGTGAAGGAATCGGGAGATCCGATGATCAGATGATCAGATTTGTTTATCCGGCTTTTTCTTGCGATCTCAGCGACTCCGGCAGGCGGTCGCGAATCTGGCTGGGCAGCCGGTCGTGCAGGCGGCGGGCATGGATGCGGGCTACGTCGGCCACCACCACCGGCGCCGGAGTAGCCACGGCCACGATCAGCCACACCACGCTGAAGAACAGGAAGCCGGCCAGGGCGATCAACTCCAGCAGCAGAGCATGCCGCGGCGAAAAGTACCGCACGGCGCCGAAAGCCACCAGAAACATGAGCGCAGAAAAGGTAGCCACCATCATCAGCGCGATGTCGATGGTCCGGTGCAGTACCTGCCGGGAGTGGCAATGGGCGCACTCCGCCAGATGCTGTTCGTAATCGCCGCGCATCTCCGGGGCCAGAGAAGATATATCAAACCTCCAGCCGGCCAGAATGCTGCCGATCACTTTGTCCGTGCAAACACTGCTCATCGTTCGTCCTGGATGGAACCCGCAAGCTCTGAGTTTATTAATCCTATAGTCCTAAGAGCTGTTAGCTACCTATATCTTCTCACCCCAGGCAGAGTGGCTGCAACGGTTTGTCTTGATGTGCCAGAGACAGGGCACAGGACTGGAAAAGGTTCATTTTGCCGCCCAAAGCGCTGTAGGCGGTTTGGCGGGCTACTTCGGGGTGATTGTTGTGTTCCGAGAGATGGGCCAGCACGATGTAAGCGGCCCCGCCGTCATAATCCTTCTCAAAAAAACGGGCCAGGTCGAAGTTGGAAAGGTGGCCATCGCGCCCCTTGATCCGTTGTTTCACCATCATGGGATAGGGCCCGATGCGCAACATCTCCAGGTCGTAGTTGGATTCGATCATCAAGCCATCACAGCCGCGCAGCGCGTGGATGACGTTGGGTGTAATGCAGCCCAGGTCCGTGACCACGCCCACCTTAACCCCGCCGGCGGTGAAGGTAAATCCGCAGGAGTCTACGGCATCGTGCGAGGTGGTAAAGGAGCTGACGGTGATGTCGCCCACCATGAAGCTGCGGCCGGCCTGGAAGTGCTCGCGGCGGTCGAGTTTGGCCGGCTTGCCGTCGTTGTCCCTGGTCGCCCGGCGCCAGCTGTGGTAGGTGGCCTCGGTGATGAAGACCGGAATCTGCAGCTTGCGCGCCAGTACAGGCAGGCCGGAAACGTGGTCGCCATGCTCATGCGAGATCACGATGGCCTTGAGCTTTCGGGGATCCTCGCCCGCTGCCTTCATGCGCCGCAGCGTCTCGCGACAGGACAGTCCGGCATCCACCAGAATGCTGGCGTTGGAACTGGAGAGCACGGCGCAGTTGCCGCGGCTCCCACTGGCCAGAACTGTCATGGTCACCGGCACTGGGACAAAGCATAACCGGGAACCGGAGGCAAAAGAAAGAAGAAAGTGTTGTGCGATCGCATTCATCCTTCCGCGCAATCGCCGCGCACTGAGCCGGGCTGGATGAAGATGAGTAGGCGGTGTTGCGATTGAAACATTTCCGCAACTGCCAATCGGGCCAATGGGCCCTGATAGTTGCCGGCTGGGAAAAAACTGCATGGCCCCGGACAATCCTTCCCCATAAGGCCAGGTGGCAACGCCGGTATTAGTCACAAGGTAAATAGATTACAAACCCCAGGCCCCTGGCACCAGACTTGCATCCAACAAAATCGAGCAACTCTCATCCCCCAGGAGTGCGTCTTATGTTTGAGCAGCAAGATTCACGTTTCACGGTGCCTCCGGCCGTGCGTGCCCACGGCGGAGTCATCGTGATGGCGATCGCACTGGTCGCCATTCTGTTTTACGGATTGCATGAACGCAGCGTAGCCGCGCATTATTCCGCGCAAACCGCCCAGGCCTCCGTCCAGACCCAGGACCTGCGCGCGCAAGTCGGCGCCCTCACGGCCAAGCTCGATGCGCTGGCCAAGCCGGTTGAGCCGCCGCGCGCGCCCACGGTGACGGTGACGCGCCAGATGGTGCTCCATCCCAGCGCCGGCCGCCGCAAGCCCGATCCGCGCTGGAAGAAGTTTCAGGCCCAGCTCGACGCCCAGGGCAAGGAAATCGAATCCACCAGGGATGCTATCGCCAGCACGCGCACCGATCTGGAAGGCTCCATCGCCCGCACCCACGACGAACTGGTGGTGCTCCAGAAAAAAGGCGAGCGCAACTACGTGGAATTCGATATCGACAAATCCAAGGCCTTCCATCCTGAAGGCCCGGTGGGCGTGAGCCTGCGCAAGGCCAACGTCAAGCACCAGTACGCCGACCTGGAACTGCTGGTCGACGATCGCCAGATCTCCAAGAAGCACCTGAACCTCTACGAGCCGGCGGTTTTCTACGTTGCCGATGGGCGCCAGCCGGTGGAGCTGGTCGTCAACAGCATCAACAAGAACCACATCCACGGCTACATCAGCGCGCCTAAGTACAAGGCTTCCGAGCTGGCGTCCGCGGGCAGTGACGATAGCAAGAAAGACCGGCAGAAACTGGAATTGCCGAGGTAAAGACCGCTCAGCACTCGGCATTCGGCCCAGAGCAGCTCCCCGCGTGCGCGGGCGCCTTCTGGCCCTGATTGCTGAGTGCTACTTGTTGGCCTGCTTACGCGCCTCGGACAGCACCGAGCCGATGGCGGGAGTGCCCGGCGCGGGCTTGAGCGTCTCCATCTTCAGCGTGTAGAGGTTTTGTTGTTCCATTTCGGCGGCGGTCGCCTTGAGTGTCTCCAGGTCTTCGTAGATCGAGACCATTTTCCCGGAGAGAAAGTCGTACCTCCCCGAGAGCAACTGCAGCACCAACTCCGCCGGGCGTTCCGCCGTTACGTTCATTCCTTCGTCGAAGATGCGCTTGAACCAGGGGAGCCACTTCTTGCCTTCCTCAGAATAGAGCGAGTACTCGGCCATGGCTGTGCGCACCGTGCCCGGCGAGATGGCAAAGGCGGAGACGCCGCGGGGCCCGGCTTCCATAGCCAGGCACTCGGTGAAGCGGATGAGCGCCGTCTTGCTGATCACGTAGCTGGAAAAATAAGGTGCAGCCACGGCTCCGGCGCCGCTGGAAACGTTCACGATCCGTCCTCGCCCGCGCGCCACCATGCCCGGCAAAACCGCGTGCGTGCACAGCGCCACGCCGAGCAGGTTGACCTCCATCGTCCGCCACCATTGCTCGACCGGGGTCTCCCAGAAGGGCCCGAAGGGTTTAACCGAGCCCGCATTGTTGATCAGGGTGTCGATCGGGCCGAGCTCGCGCTCCGCCTGCCTGATGGCGGTGGCGACGGCTGCAGCCTCGGTGACGTCGGCGACGAGCGCCAGGGCGCGGCTGTTGCTTCCCTGCCCGATCAGGCGGACAGTCTCGTCGAGCTCATTCTTCGATCGCGCGATCACCGCGACCGAAGCGCCGGCCGTGGCAAGAGACTGAGCGATGGCGCGTCCAATGCCGCGCCCGCCGCCGGTAACGACGGCGGTTTGGCCCTGCACTGAAAGCGGCTTGTCCGCTTTTCCCTTTTGAAAGTTCATGGACGTGAATGATACACGCCGGCGTCATTCAGCCATCATGCTCAAGCGTGCCCATCTTCCTGCAACCGCGAGCTGAAGTCGAAATGGTCTACGCCTCCGGTGCATTGCGCCTTACCGTCGACCACCAATTCCCTATGGCCGTTCTGCTGCTTGAAGCGATCGGTGTTGCAGGAGCGCTGTTCTGGGGAGGTTGGCGTTGGGAGCGGGAACTCCTGTCAAAATCGGGCGGGCAGTTGCTGGTGGCCGCGCTCGTGGTGATCAACGTTATCATCCTCGCCTATCACATAACCGGCTCGGAAGCGATCGAGTTTAACGACCGGCAACTGGTGATATCTCGCACCAACCTGGGTTGGCAGCGGACCTCTGGGTATCCGCTGGAGAAGTGCTCAAGGCTTCACTGGGTCAAGCCTTGGGGAAAGCCGGGCAGCTTCAAGTGCAAGGTCGGCTGGACAAGAATCAGCTTCGCGCATTATCTCAGCGACGAGCAGGCCCAGCGCCTGCTTGGTCAATTGCAGATGACACTGCCGAATGTCGCCGCGCGACTGCTGGGGATAGTTCCGCCTCCTCCGCCACCAGCTTTTCACGCCGCAGAAAAATAAAAGGCGCCACTCTCGCTGGCGCCTTCAAAATCAGTTTGATCAGCGTTGGGCTTTTACGCCTCCCTGATCCCATCCATGAACGCTTTCAGCTTCCGCGATCGCGACGGATGGCGCAGCTTGCGCAGCGCCTTGGCCTCGATCTGGCGGATGCGCTCGCGTGTGACCGCGAACGACTGGCCGACCTCTTCGAGCGTGTGCTCGGAGCCGTCTTCCAGCCCGAAGCGCATCTTGATGACTTTCTCTTCGCGCGGGGTCAGCGTCCTCAGGACCTGGGCTGTCTGGTCCTTGAGGTTCACGTTGATGACCGCTTCGGCCGGCGAGACCATGGAACGGTCTTCGATGAAGTCTCCCAAGTGCGAATCTTCCTCTTCGCCGATGGGCGTCTCCAGCGAGATCGGCTCCTGCGCGATCTTGAGCACCTTGCGCACTTTGGCTACAGGAATGTCCATGCGCTTGGCGATCTCTTCCGAGGTCGGCTCGCGCCCCAGCTCCTGCACCAGCTGCCGCGAGGTGCGGATCAGCTTGTTGATGGTCTCGATCATATGCACCGGAATGCGGATGGTGCGCGCTTGATCGGCGATAGCGCGGGTAATGGCCTGGCGAATCCACCACGTGGCGTACGTGGAGAACTTGTAGCCGCGGCGGTACTCGAACTTGTCCACGGCTTTCATCAGGCCGATGTTGCCTTCCTGGATCAGATCCAGGAACTGCAGCCCGCGGTTGGTGTATTTCTTGGCGATGGAGACCACCAGGCGCAGGTTGGCTTCAATCAGCTCCCGCTTGGCGGCTTCCGCGTCAACGTCTCCCTGGATGATCTCGCGCTGCGTGCGCTTCAGCTCCTGGTAGCTGACGCCGGCTTCGCGCTCCAGCGTATCCAGGTCGCCGCGATGGCCGCGCTGCAGCCGCCGGAACTCTTTCTTGGTGTCCTCGCTGCGCGTGGCCTCGATCTTCTTTTCCAGGTTGTTGATGTGCCGGTCGAGCATGCGCATGGTGTCGACCGTCTTGTTCACGCGGTCGATCAGGCGCTTGCGCTCCGGGTTGGTAAACTTCAGGTTGCGGATCCCGACCGAAACCATCACCTGGGCGCGTCCCAGGTGCCAGCGGCATCGCCGATGCTCCTTGGGCTTCTTCTTCTGGACGATGTTGGCCAGCTTCTCGGCAAAAGCCTGGACCTTCTTATAATGCTTGCCTACATCGTCGATCTTGCCCACGAAGTCCTTCAGCCGCGCCTGCACGATTTCGTCGGTAATCTCCTCTTCGTCGAAGGCCACCAGTTCCTTGATCGAGCGGACCCCGCGTTTCAGGTCCTCGCCCAGGGCCAGGATTTCCTTGATGACGATCGGAGAACGGGAAAGCGCTTTCAGCACCCGCAGTTGCCCGCGCTCGATCCGCTTGGCGATTTCCACTTCGCCTTCGCGGGTAAGCAGGGGCACTGTGCCCATTTCGCGCAGATACATGCGTACCGGGTCGTTCGTTTTCTCGAGCGCCCCGGGTGAAAGATCCAGTTCAACGTCTTCGCCTTCCTCCAGGTCTTCAAACTTCTGCTCGGAAGGCAGTCCTTTAGTCGCATCCAGGACGTCGATGCCCTGGTGGCTGATCGTGGTTAGCAGGTCGTCGAGATCATCGGCTGAGTGGACGTCACCGGGTATGAGATCATTCACTTGATCGTAGGTGAGATATCCCTTCTCTTTGCCTGCGTCGATCAGTTTTTTAATATCGTCGAATTTATCTTCTAGAGCCAAACCTAGCTCCTCGTTTCTAAATAGCTATACGGGCCAAAGCGCTCTTTTGCCTGAAGAGGCTGGCTCTGCCCCAAAGCGGTGCAAGTTGTTGGAAAGGAAAGCGCACACGACCCGACGTTACCCAGAATACCATACGCCTTCCAAGAACAAAACTTGAATATGGACGTGCGGCGAGCCATGTTCCAGCCCCGTAAACAGACCGCAATATATAGATGCCACGAGCCTTATATAGTTTCAGTCAGCGGTTTCCGGGCTAAGGTTAAAAAGCCGGTGTTGCCGGGCCGAGTATCGGCTTTGATTCTCTTCGCTCAAATCCTTTCTTTTTCAGCAAGCTGACCAATGGGTACCTCGACAGCAGTACGCCCTGCAGCCTAGGGGTTACGATAGCTGCCTTTTGGCGCCGGAGGCGCCCCCGGAAGTTAGCCTAGCCGGTAGAAGCTGGGAAGAGGTAACGAAAACCAGCGCCGCCGTCGTGGCAGGCTAACTCTTCTTTCAAAACTTTGTGGTTAGCCCCGCCAGCTTTCTGTCCAACTCCAGCTTCTCCTGCTTCAGGCGAAGGAGTTCTTTGATGTCGCCTCGCCCCTCCGCTGCCACGATCGCCAGCTTGATCTCGCGTTCGCGCTGGCTGATGTGCGACAGGTGCCGCAA
Organism: Candidatus Angelobacter sp.; assembly: GCA_035307585.1. Taxonomy (GTDB): domain Bacteria; phylum Acidobacteriota; class Terriglobia; order Terriglobales; family Acidobacteriaceae; genus Angelobacter. Next base: position 45,045 of record DATGHX010000061.1, on the reverse strand, counting down.
CGCTTCCAGCGCTCCCTCCAGCAGTTCCTCGGTCAGCGGCTCGGCTTCGCGCAGCAGGACCCGCGCCAGCAATGATCGTGTGGCATCATCCAGCTCCAGCCCCATGACATCTTTGCCGGCGTTCTCGATCAGCAACTCCAGCAGCGCTTCCGTGGAGAGCCCCACGTGCAGCTTGCCCGACTGCACGGCTTCCAGCGCGCGATCGCGCAGCGCTGTCTCTTCAGCCAAGATCGACGCCAGTGCCCGGATCACCACCTTCTCCGCCGGCGTAAGTTGCATCTCCGCTGCCGCCTGCACCTCGCGCTTCCCCCGCTGCGCTGCGGCCATGCGAAACTCCTGGCGCAACACCGTGGAATCGATCCCCAGCTTCTGCGCCAGGTCCTGGGCCAGGCTCTCGCGCTCGATCCGGTTGGGCACCCGCTGCACGTGCGGCAAAAGATAGTTCACCGCATTCTTCTTCCCCTCCGGAGTGCGCACCGGAAAACTGTGCAGCGCGCGGTCCACCAGGTAGTCGAAGTAATTCGGCGCGCGCCGCAGCGCTTCTTCGTAGGCTTTAGCGCCCTTCTTGCGGATAAAAAGATCGGGATCGTAGCCCTCCTCCAGGCGTAATACCCTGACGCGAAACTCCTCGCTCACCAGCATGCCGATGGACTTTTCCGCCGCGTTGGCGCCTGCGGTATCGGGGTCGAAGTTCACGATGATGTTTTTCGAATAGCGTCCCAGCAGCCGCACCTGGGCTTCTGTAAACGCCGTCCCCGAACTGGCCACTACGTTGTGAAAGCCGGCAGCGTAGACAGAGATGCAATCCATCTGGCCTTCCACCAGGATGGTGTGCGAGTAGGTGCGGATCGCCTCCTTGGCCTTGTCCAGGTTGTACAAGAGCTGCGACTTCGAGTAGATCGCCGTCTCCGGCGAGTTCAGGTATTTCGGGCCGGCCTTTTCGTCCGTGGCCAGCGTGCGCCCGGTGAAGGCGATGATCTTCCCGTTGTCCCGCGCAATCGGAAACATAACTCGGTTGCGGAACCGCGAATAGATCTGCGCCTCAGCGCCCTCCTTCCACGAAAAGAGACCTGAAGCCCGCATCAACTCTTCGTCGTAGTCGCGCTTCAGCAGATCCCGGAGCGTGAAGCCCGAATCCGGCGCGTAGCCGATGCGGAACGCGCGCATCATGTCATCGCTGAGCCCGCGCCCGCTCAGATACTGGCGCACGTGCGCTGCCTCCGGGCGCCGCAGCTGCTCTTCAAAAAATTTCGCTGCCCGCTCGTGCATCTCGGTCAGCTGCGCCCGCAGCCGGGCATCGCGGCCTTCCTGCTCTGAGCTGAACTGCTGCCGCGGCAGCTTGATCTCCATCTTTTCCGCGACCAGCCGCAGGGCCTCAGGAAAGCTGATGTTCTCGATCTTTTGCACGAACTTGATCACGTCGCCGGAGACGCCGCAGCCGAAGCAGTGGAAGAACTGCCGCGTGGCATGGACGGAGAACGACGGCGTCTTCTCCTGGTGAAAGGGGCACAGCCCGACGAAGTTCTGCCCGCCGGACTTTTTCAGCTTTACGTACTCGCCCACCACGCGGACGATGTCCGCCTGCTGCTTGACGATGGAGAGGCTGTCGACGGAGGTGGCCATGCTGTCTGCATCTATTCTGCGTCAAAGCAGCAAGCCCGGGCCACAGCAAACTCGCTGTGGGAAACCGCGCTCTTCTGTTGAAATCCCCCGCCGCCGCTTCTTCACGTTTGTTTGCTTATCCCAAACTTGCCCATACAAACTTCACACAACATAACTGCTTCCATGCTGAGCCCCCGCTAGAATCGCGCTTAAGAGCAGCCTTCGCGCGCCGGGCGGCTGAGGAGAGAACCGATGAGAAGCATCGTCGCCATCCTGCTGTGTGCCTCAGGATTATTGGCCCAGAGCCAGCACATTGCCGCGCGCGCCGCGCCGGCCTGCGGCGTGGACAAAGTACATTTTGAAGTCGCTAAAAGCGGTGACCACCACCCTCCCGCCTCTGCCGAAGCCGGAAGGGCACTGGTTTATATAGTCGCCGAAGAGATGGATGGTTGCGACTCCTACTGCCCGGCCACCTCGAAAGTAGGATTGGACGGAGCATGGGCTGGAGCCAACCAGGGAAACTCCTATTTCTACTTTGCCGTTGACCCCGGCGAGCACCACCTGTGCGCGACCTGGCATTCCAAAGTGGCTCTAAACAAGCGGCGCATCGCTCTGGCCAACTTTACCGCCGAGGCCGGCAAGGTTTACTTCTTTCGTACGCGCGTGCTGGAGACCATCGAGCAGGGACCGCATTTGGACCTGGATCCCATCAACAGTGACGAAGGTCGCTTTCTCGTAGCCTCCTATCCCTACAGCAGCGCCCGTGTCAGGTGACCGGTCGTTGCTCAGATGGGACCGGAGCTGGTGGGCTCGCGGCAGCAGCCGAGGAACCCGATTTTTGATCGCGGGCCGCGTGACCTCAATCACTGCTGACTGAGCATGGCTGTTGCATTATTAAGCTCGGGATTATGCGTGCGGATTCGCGAGGAACACTATGGTGAAAACATCTTTGTGTGTCACTGCACTCCTCCTCTCCCTCATTTCGCTGGGCGTTAGGGCCGCAGCGCAAAACAGCCCGGAGTTTTCCATGGCCCTCTCGCCCGCCAGCGTTGCCCTGCCGCAAGGCGCGGTCACCAGCATCACCCTGACCTTCGAGAGCAACGAGAACCCGGCTTACACGGTCAGCCTCGCTGGCCTGCCCGACGGCGTCCAGGCGCAGGTCTCCCGCATAAGAAGCGGGACCGGTACCGTGGTGCTTTATGCCGGCCCCGATGCCGCTCTGGGAACGTTCGTGGTGCAGGTCACGGCTCATGCCGGCAAGAATTCGCAAACCCAGATCTTCAACCTGAACGTGCGACCGCTTCAGCCGTCTCCGCAATGGGAATACCAGGTAGTAGCCGCAAATACTGATGATGAATTCATCGCCTATGCCAATAGCATGGGTTCCCAGGGATGGGAACTGGTCAGCGTGCGCTTCCACGAAGCTGTAGTTCCATCTTTTGTCGGCTTTTTCAAGCGAATCAAGCGCTGAGTCTTCGCCCCGCCGGCGACGGTTCGCGACAACTTTTTTGTCTTTGTGTAACCTGATGGGTCATGAAAATCGAGACCCGCGCTGTGCATGCCGGGCGCGCGCCGGAACGCGGCACGCGCGATGTTGTTCCCGCCATCCACCAATCCACAACCTTTCAGAAAGGCAATGACGGCAGCCTGCCCGGCGGATATCTCTACGGTCGCCCCAACAACCCGACGCGCGAGAGCCTGGAGACTGCGCTCGCCTCGCTGGAAGAAGGCGCCGCGGCGCTGGCTTTCTCCTCCGGCAGCGCGGCCAGCCTCGCCGTCTTCCACGCGCTCGCTCCCGGCGACCACGTAATCGCTGCCGAAGACGCCTATTACGGCACCGCCATCCTGCTCAACACTCATCTTCAGGAATGGGGGCTCAAGTCCACTCTGGTCGACATGCGCGACCTGAAAGCCATCGAGCGTGCTGTCACTTCGAAAACAAAATTGATCTGGGCGGAGACGCCCTCCAATCCTCTGCTCAACATCACCGACCTGCGGGGCGTGGTGCGCATCGCCAGGAAAGCCGGGGCGCTGGTAGCCTGTGACAACACCTGGGCCACGCCTTTACTCCAGCAGCCGCTCAAGCTGGGCGCCGACGTGGTCATGCACTCCGTCACCAAGTACCTCTCCGGCCACAGTGACGTGCTGGCCGGCGCTCTGGTCTTCCGCGAAGCCGGCGCGTTCTTCGAGAGAGCGCGAACCCTGCAGCGCGAGGGCGGCTCGGTGCCTGCGCCCTTCGAATGCTGGCTCACCCTCCGCGGCCTGCAGACCTTTCCTTATCGCGTGCGCGCGCACTCGGAAAACGCGCGGCGCGTGGCTGAGTTTCTGGCCAAACACAGGAAGATCGAGAAGGTGCATTATCCCGGCCTAAAGAGCCATCCCGGGCACAAGATTGCCGCCGCGCAGATGGCGGATTTCGGCGGCATGCTCTCCATCCAGGTCAAAGGCGGCCAGAAAGAGGCTTTCAAAGTGTGCGCTGCGGTGAAGATTTTCACGCACGCAACCAGCCTGGGCGGCCCGCACAGCCTGATCGAGCATCGCGCCTCGGTCGAAGGCCCCACCACCAAAAGCCCCGCCAACCTGCTACGTCTCTCGGTTGGTCTGGAGCATGCGGACGACCTGATTGAAGATCTGGACCAGGCGCTTCGGGTTGTGTAGTCCCGAACGCAGCGAGATCCCTATCCTTCAGATCCCAACTTGCTTCGAATAGAGTGAACGACCCCTCGCGCCCTCCATTGATTTATTAAAAGCCTGATTTATTAAAAGCCCGCCTATTTATAAAAAGCCCACGAACGGGGAATACCCGGCGCTTCTCTCCGGTTATCTGAAGTGCATGGTCGCTTGCTATTCCCTGACGGAGAGGACTCAATGAAAAAGCAGATCCAGGACGAAATCGTGCACGACCACAATCAAGACGGCATCGACCGGCGAGGCTTTCTGAAGTGCATGGCCTGGGCCGGAACCGGGGCCCTGTGCGTGATCAACGGCGGAATTTTGAAATCCTACAGCCTGAGCAACCCTGGCAGCCTCAATGAGAGCGAGGCCAAAGGCGACCTCAGCTTCGTGCAAATATCTGACAGCCACATGGGATTCAATAAACCGGCCAATCCCGATGTCGCCGGAACCTTGAAGGCGGCGGTCGATAAGATCAATGCCCTGCCCACAGCGCCCGAGTTCATGCTGCATACCGGCGACATCAGTCATCTCTCCAAGCCGGAAGAATTCGACAACGTGGAGCAGATTCTGAAGTCAGCCAAACCCAGGGATGTTTTCTACGTCCCCGGCGAACACGATGTTCTCGATGACAACGGCGCGCAGTTCCGCGAGCGCTTTGCCAAAAATTCACAGGGCGCTGGCTGGTACAGCTTCGAGAAGCGCGGCGTCCACTTCATCGGCCTGGTCAACGTAATGGACCTCAAGGCCGGCGGCATGGGCAACCTCGGCGGCGAACAGCTGGAGTGGCTGGAAAAGGACGTCAAGCATCTCTCCAAGAGCACCCCTATCGTGGTCTTCGCCCACATCCCGTTGTGGACCGTCTATCCCGAGTGGGGCTGGGGCACGCAGGACAGCGCCCAGGCTCTGGCTTATCTCAAACGTTTCGGCTCAGTCACTGTGCTCAACGGACACATTCACCAGACCATGCAGAAGGTGGAAGGCAACGTCACTTTTCATGCGGCGGCGTCCACGGCCTTCCCGCAGCCCAAACCCGGCACTGCGCCTTCTGCCGGCCCCATGAAGGTGCCTGACGACCAGCTGCGCGGCCTGCTGGGCGTGACTGACGTTAACTACATTCGCCGGCGCCACGCGCTGGCGGTGATCGACTCCACCCTCGCCTGAACCAGGCAGGGTTCAGAAAGAAGGAAGGACAGTGACATGAGAAAGCTTTTTTATCTCCTCGGCGTCTGCGCCATGCTGATGGCTTTTGCCGGACGGCACGTGCTTTACGCGGCCGCCACGGAAGACAAGGCTTCGGCAGGCCCTGAGGTCAAGATTGACAACTTTTCCTTTACCCCGGCGACGCTGACCGTTGCCGCCGGCACCAAGGTGACCTGGACCAATCACGACGATATTCCGCACAACGTGGTGAGCGACGACAAGAGCATCAAATCCAAAACGCTTGATACCAACGAAAGCTTCAGCTTTACCTTTGCCAAGCCGGGAACTTATCCCTACTTCTGCTCGATCCATCCCAAGATGACCGGCAAGGTCGTGGTCCAGTAGGAGGCGCATAGCAATGGGGCCGTTTGATCCCAGATCGATCATCTTTGCCAGGCATGCCCAACACGTGGTGCTGATCCACTTCCCCATCGCACTGCTGATCGTGGGGGTGGGCTTCGACCTGACGGGGCAATGGAAAAAGAACGCGAGCCTGGCGGCCGCGGCCTATTACAACCTGCTGGTGGCTGCGTTCTCTGCGCCCCTGGTGGTGGTCAGCGGGCTCCTGGCCTGGTATTGGCAACTGGAAGGCGCGCACCTGAAAGGCACGCTGCTGTTGCATCTTCTGCTGGGGAGCACGTCCGCCGTCCTGATCTGGCTCGTGTGGTGGATCCACCACCGCGCGCGCCGGGCAGGCGGCCGTCTTCCGGGCGGACGCCTGCCGGTGGAGTTGCTGGCCGTGGCCTGCGTAGCGCTGACCGGACATCTCGGCGGCTTTCTTAGCGGAGTCAATACCTGAGAGAGACGGCTATTCACCTTCACACTTCTTAACCCCGGCCCGAAAATTTAGTGCTGTCCAAAAAACTTTTGGCGATCAACCAGCGTCTGTATCACTATGCCCCGCGACCTGCGATAATAATGATCCCGGTGGCCAGGAATGGATCTTTTTTAACTGATGCGACGTGCACGCACGAATTCTAGGACATTCTTTGCGGCGCTGGTTCTCGCCGCACTGCTGCATTCCCTCGCGCGCCCCCTGCAGGCGCAGACCGTGGACAGCCTGCTCGACCAGAGCTATCACTCCATGTACAACCTGCAGTTCGATGATGCTCTCAAGAGTCTGGAGCAGGCCAAGGGATTAGATAAAGATGATCCTCTGCCCTGGATGGCTCAGTCGTGCGCGCTGCTCTTTCGCGAGTTTGACCGGCTGCACATCCTGACCAGTGAGATGTTCACCTCTGACGAGCGCTTCAACGCCCGCTCGTCCCATAGCTGGGACCCGGCATCGCGCCAGCAATTTGAAGGGGCTCTGAACGCTGCCGAGAAACTGGCGCAGCAACGCCTGTCCCGCGACCACAACGACACGCGCGCTCTGTTCGCGCTCACTATCAGCAACGGCCTGCGGGCTGACGACGCCGCGCTGATTGCCAAGAAAAATCTCAATGCGCTCTCTTACACTAAATCGGCGGAGAACTACGCCGAGCGCCTGCTGGCGCTGGCGCCGGGCTACTACGACGCCTACGTCGCTACCGGGATGGGCAAGTACATCATCGGCGGAAAAGCTGCCCCGGTGCGTTGGATCCTGCGTCTGGGCGGGCTGAAGGGAGACCAGGACGAGGGCATCCGCGAGCTCAAGCTGGTAGCCGATCACGGCCATTACCTGGCGCCGTTTGCCCGCATTCTGCTTACCTTTGACGACATGCGTCACAAGAACACCGCCGATGCGCGCAAGCGGCTGGCCTCACTCAGTGAGCAGTTCCCCAACAATCCACATTTCCCTGAGGAGCTAGTCAAGTTGGATCGGCCGGGAATTTCGACGGGCCAATAGCTTCCCGCAATCGCCCTAGCGGGCGGCCGTCGATTGCCCATTGAGCGTCAGGGAAGCCGCGCCGTCGATCGCGCCACCGCCCGGCTCCTGCACGAAGACCACCGCGCGCAGATCGCTGCGCTTCCAGTCTTTTTTAATCTTGAGCGGCACCGTGGCAGCGAAGCTGTCGGCGTGCAGCGAGCCCAGCGACCGCAGATCCCGCACCACTGCCGCGTGGCGCAGTTCGTGCCCATTGTTCTCGCCCGAAACTACCTTGCTGGCCAGGTTGTCTTCCGTTACAGCCAGAAAGATTTCGCCGCGCAGGTTCCCCGAGGCTTTCACGCTCACGGCCAGCTTGTCTTCCGCGGCTGGAGAAATCTGGACTTCAGCCAGTGCCGCGTGCTGCGCCGCTTCCTCGATCAGGTGGTGGGCGCGGGCCAGATCGTCGCCATCGGATTCTGCGGCGCCGTCGAATACCAGTTGTGGAGTGTAAGGGCTCTGCAGCCGGAATCGCTCTGCATACTTAAACTGACGCTGCGAGTACGCGTTTGAGGAAAAACGGTCGGTCCAGCCCTGGAAGTTCCAGTAATCCACGTGCAGGCCCAGCGGGATCACCTCTACGCCGTCGGTCCGCGGTTCCTGTCTGAGGCGGGCAAGTAGCTCATCGGCCGGCGGGCAGCTGGAGCAGCCTTCGGAAGTAAACAGCTCCACTACCACCGCCTTGCGCGCCGCCGGCTTGGCGGCAGGGCTGTTGATCTGCGAGAGCAACAGCGGCGCCAGAATCGCCGCCACCAACAACGCTATCCGGAACCAGATAAATTTCACCCTGCACATATCGATCGCCTTTTCGCTTCCGCGCCCCTTCCACCGCCTGCTAAAGAACGCTAGTGGGAGCTGGACGATGCAAGCTCGGCGGGATAAACGTCGAACTCGATCTCCAGCTCGTCTTTCACCTTCACCGTGCCCCCGCCGCCGGCTACAGGTTTAATCCCGAAGTCGGTCTGCTTGAACCTGGTCTTGCCATGATAGTGGTCGGGCGCGCCGGTTACCTCGAAGGTCAGATCGCGGCTGACTCCGTGCAGGTTGAGCGTTCCGCTGACGCGGTAGCTTTGCGCGCCTGCAGGCTCTACGCGCGAGCTCCGAAACCTGATCTCCGGGTACTTCTCGCTGTCGAGCACTTTGGGGCCCAGCATGATGGACTGCACCTCGGCCTGATCCTTGGCGGAAACATCCGGGTCCTGGACCTTCATCTGCCTGGCCATCACCGTAATCTGCACCGAGAGCGCTTTGGCATCCACCTTGCCGGAAGCAATCGGCGCCAGAACAGTGTGCTCGTGGCCAAAGCCGGAGAATAGTCCTGTCTTGCCTACGTGAATAGTGATAACCGAGCGCGTTGTGCCTTGCCCGACCAGGGACGCAGCCGCGGCGAGAATAAAGAAAAGAAGCAGAGTGATTCGATAGAGTCGACAAGTATGCAAGCAGATCTCCCTTTCGGCCAGGAGACTCCATTCTAGCTTGGGCCTGTCAGGAACGCCGCCGAACCGATGCCATCTAAATTTGCCCCGCTACAGCCGCGTTGCCTGGAGACGATAGCCCGAGTTCGCCTGCCTCGCGGGCGAGGCCGCTCGGTTTCCTCTACAATCCAGCCATGTCGCTACCCTCGCGCATCCTGGCCATCGACTATGGCTCGCGCCGCATGGGGCTCGCCGTCACTGATCCGCTGGGCATCACTGCGCAGGGGCTGGAGACGCTGGAACGCAAGAATAAGCGCCGCGACTTCGCCCGTCTGGAGCGGGTACTCCGTGAATATGCAATCGCCGAAATTGTCCTGGGCAATCCGCTGCGCATGAGTGGGGAAGAAGGCGCGCAGTCACAGAAGGTAGCGGACTTTGCCCGGGAGTTGCGGGAAAAGTTTCAGCTTCCCGTCCACCTCTGGGACGAACGCCTGACCTCGGCCGAAGCCAACCGCGTTTTGCGCGAGGCCGACTTGAGCATCCGCAAGCGCGCCCAGGCCGTCGACCGCATGGCCGCCGTCCTCATCCTGCAATCTTTCCTGCAGGCGCGGAGCGGCGCTACTTGATGTAGCGGTGCAGGATCTCCACCAGGTTGTCGGCCGCCCGGGCTTCGCGGGAATCGACTCTGGCATTTTTTCCCAGCACGTGAAAGCGTATCTCCCCTTCCAGGATCTCCACCAGCAGGCTGTTCACCGCTCCCCGGCAGGCAGCGATCTGCTGCAGCACGCCGGCGCAATCTCTTTCTTCCTCAATGGCCTCGCGGATGCTCTGCAACTGTCCCTGAATGCGGTTCACGCGGACGAGCAGCGCTTTTTTCTCTTCCGAGGTATGTGCCAATGGACAGGCTCCCTTGACCACCTATACTGGGTATAGTATACAGGATCAGGCAGATAAATAATGCCAATTTGCTGGGAGACGGCCGGCTGTTCACGCCATTTTTACATGCGCCTGCTTAAATCAGCCCGGATGAGTCTGCTTATGCGGCCGCTGCTTGCCTGCTGGCTGATGACCGCAATCGGCATCCTGACGCCGGCTTTTGCCCAGCACGCTGATGCGCCTCCGGCTCCGGCGCCGACGTCAACTGCCTCCCCTGCTCCCGCCGACGACTCCGATCCGGAAACCATGCTTTCCCATTTTCGCGATCACCGTTTCTGGCTCTCCGGGCAGATGAACTTCATCTTTCAGACCCACTCTGACTTTCATGCGCTTTACAGCGGCCCCAACAGCCTGAGCCCGCGCTATGAGAAAGCTACTTCGCGCGTCCTTACCCTCTACACCGGAGTGCGCCTGAATGACTCCACTGAGCTGCTGGTCGATATCGAAGAGGCCGGCGGATCGGCGCTCAGCACCGGGCTCGGCCTGGCCGGTAACACCGATCTGGACATCGTCCGCAATCCGCTGCTGAGCAAGTCGCCGTACCTCGCGCGCGCCATGATTCACAAGGTGTTCGCGCTCAGCTCAGACACGGTCGAAAATGACCGCAACTATCTCTCCCTTTTCGATAAACTCCCGCGACGGCGGCTGGAAATCCGCTTTGGCAAGCTGAGCATGCCCGATTTCTTCGACACCAATTCGGTCGGCTCTGACACCCATCTTCAATTCTCCAACTGGTCGGTGGACGACATGGGAACCTGGGATTACGCGGCCGACACTCGTGGCTACACCGTCGGGTTCGTTGCCGATTACGAAGATCGTAACTGGGGCTTCCGCTTTGGCGAAGCTCTGATGCCCAAAGTCGCCAATGGAATCGACCTGGTATGGCGCCCCTGGCAGGTCCACGCCGAAAACTGGGAATATGAGCTGCGCCGCGGACTCATCCCCGGAAAGTCAGGGGTGATTCACCTGCTGGCCTACACCAACTACGCCAACATGGGCATCTACCGCAATGCCGTGGCCCAATTTGTTGACGGCCTGGTGACGACGCCCGACATCACCAACCATCCCTGGCACATCACTCGCAAATATGGCTTCGGGATCAACCTTGAGCAGGATATCGCCCCCAATCTCAAGGCATTCGCGCGCTGGGGATGGGACAACGGAAACACCGAGTCATTCGCCTATACGGAGATCGATTCCACCATCGCCGCGGGGTTCGGGCTAAACGGAGCCCAATGGCGTCGCAAACACGATCGCGCCGGCGCGGCCTTTGTCTCCAACGGAATCAAGAAAGATCACCGGGTCTACCTTGCAGACGGCGGCCTGGGATTCCTTCTGGGGGACGGACGCCTGACCTACGGGCGCGAGAATATTCTGGAAGCCTATTACACCGCCCACGTGTGGCGGGGAATCTACGTGGCGCCCGGGGTGCAGCACTTCGTGAATCCCGGCTACAACCGCGATCGCGGTCCTGTCCTGGTTCCGACCTTCCGCGGACACGTGGAATTCTAGCCGCGGTCAACCGGCCGCGTCGGCCCCTGGCCGCGGAATCTTAGTTTGGCTTGCGCGGCACCACCTGCTCGTCTTCAATTACGAACTGCGCGGAACAATTGTTGGAGCCGCAAATGACCGGAATCAGGCCGCGCATCTGCCGCCGCGTGATCAGGCCCAGCGTGCCGCACTCCGGGCACGCCAGCACCGCCCAATAGGGATCTTCCTGGTTGCCGACCTCGCCGGCGTTCTCCAGGACGAAGATGCTGCCCGGCTCCATCTGCTCAGGAAGCCATTCGGTCACAATGTTGAGTTCCGCCACCATTGTCCCCTCCGCCGTGCTTCGATTCTGCCTTGCCGCGCTGCCTGGGTTTTGCCGTCCGCGTTGACGGGCCGCTGCTTTCATCACGAACTCTTCCGCCGCCCGCTGCGGCGGGCTCCTTGTTTTTGTGCCGGACGGCGTGTAAAGATCTCCGCCCGCACCTCGCGCACCGCGTCGCTCAGGCATAACCCGAGCAGCGGCTGGCGCGAATTCTTGAGAACGTCGATGACCTCGCGTTGTGAATTTTCCAGGTAGACCCTCTTGCCGTCGGTCAGCAGGTGGTATTCCGAACCGTTGCTGACGGCCTCCGCCAGCCTGCGTCCCAGCTCCTTCTGCAGGAACTTCATGATGCGGCGCACCCGCTGCAGGGGAAATCCTTTGCGGCGCAGCGCGCAGATGACGGCAATCTCGGTGATATCGTCGGCGGTGTAGAGGCGGCGCCGGCCCTCGCGGCGCGGAACCACGATCCCGCGCTCGTCCCACCACTGCAGCTGCCGTGGCGTGATCCCGGTTAAACGTACGACCTGCGCCGATGTAAACTGCTGGTCCATTCCACTTGAGAAATGTTTTAAACATTTCCCACCAAAAATGGTTGAGCTATTTTAAGACAGTAATCAACAAAGTCAACGGGAGATTCCGTTTGCGGTCGATAGAAAAAACTTATAGGAATGTCGTCCGGGTAATTTGAAACCGCAAAGGAACAAAGGAGCACGAAGGAGTGCAGGTTGCCGGGAACAAACCTGTGTTTCCCTTGGTGTCCTTCGTGGTTGCCCGGAGATTACAGGTCGGAAACAGCCGCTCCCACCGTAAGCAGCCCGGCTTCGGCGGCGATCTGTTGCAGCTTGTCGCGGGTTTCGCGCTTCATGCGCACCATAGGCAGGCGGTAGACCTCTTCGATGCGGCCCATCATGGCCAGCACCGCTTTCACCGGCATGGGATTCGACTCGATGAAGTTGGCCTGCATCAGTCTGACGAACTTGCGGTGCAGTGCGCGGGCGCGCTGCCAGTCTCCCTTCAGCGCCGCTCCCGTCATCTCCGCCATCTCGCGCGGAATCTCGTTCGACGCCACCGAAATGATTCCCACCCCGCCCAGCGAGACCACCGGCAGAGTCACCGCGTCGTCTCCGGAGAACACAAGGAAATGGTCGGGGACATAACTGAACAGCTCCGCAATTTGGCCGATGTTTCCGCTGGCTTCCTTTACTCCCGCAATGTTGGGAATCTTGGCCAGCCGGCCCAGCGTTGCCGGATCAATATTGGCGCCCGTGCGCCCGGGAACGTTGTAAAGAATCAGCGGCTTGTCCACCGCTTCCGCGATCGCCTTAAAGTGCTGGTACTGGCCCTCCTGGGTCGGCTTGTTGTAGTAAGGAGAAGCTGTGAGGATGGCATCCACGCCTTTGCGCCGCGATACTTCTTTGGCCTTCTCCACCGCGTCCGCGGTTGAGTTTGAGGTCGCGCCGGCCACGATGGGCACGCGTCCCGCGGCCACTTCGATCGTGATGTCGATCACCCGCAGCCACTCTTCACGCGTGAGCGTGGGCGTCTCGCCGGTGCTTCCGCACGGAACCAGGAAGTGGATTCCCGAATCAATCTGCCACCCGATCAGTTCGCGCAGGCTGAGCTCATCAATGGTCTGGTCTTCTTTGAACGGCGTAATCAGCGCCGTACCGCATCCCTGGAGTTTCATAACGGGTTTAAGGATAACAAAACAATCAGGACGAACCCAATTTGCACTCAGAGTCGCGTCCGGTGCGTGTAGAATCCGAATCAACCGGGGTTGTCATGGTAAATCCGGCCAAGAAATCCAGCTTTGTGCCGCCCTCCGATATGACCCGCGTTCTGCACACGGCCATGACGCGGGCCGATCCGGCGCTGGCCTGGAAGATATTCGTCGACTCGCTACGCTGGAACGAATTTACCGACCTCTACGGCCGCCTGACCTGGATCGAAGGCAAGCCCTGGGCTGTGGGCAGCCGTTTGCGCATGGAACTGCTGCGTCCGGCCAGAATCATTATTAATCGTTTGATTACTCTGTCCCGTCCCGGCGAGCAAATTGCCTGGATTGACCACAGCCGCAGGAGCACTGTGGAGCAATGGGTAACATTCGCCGTTGAATCTGACGGCCGCACCGCTGTCCACATCCTATCGCAGGTTGTTGGCGCGCAGCCCAAAGTCGCCGGCCAATCGTTTACGGAGTTCTTGAAGGCCAACGTCAGCCGCTGGTTCGATGCCTTCTGCGTGGAATGTGACAGAGTTCACGCGGACACTCAGAGCAAGTCCACAATCTCCGGGAACTCGTAGAACCCCGTCTTGCCCTGGATCCATTCGGCGGCGCGCACCGCGCCGGCGGCAAAGCCCAGGCGCGATTTGGAGTCATGCGTAAGCAGGATGGTGTCGTTGGCGGAGTCCAGCATGATCAGGTGCATGCCGACAATTTCGCCTTCACGCACCGATGCAATCTCCACCTTCTCTCCCGAACCTTCTTCCAGGATCTTCGCCAGTGTCACCGCCGTTCCCGACGGCTTGTCTTTCTTCTGCGCGTGATGCCGCTCCACGATGTTGCCGCGATAATCGTGCTTCAGAATCGGCGCGATGGCCTTGATCGCCTTGAAGAAAAAATTCATTCCTACGGAGAAATTTGCTCCGTAAAGAAGCGCCGCTTTGCGCTCCTTGACCAGTTCGCGCACTTTGTCCAGATGCTGATACCACCCCGTGGTCCCGATCACGATGGGAACGCCGGCCTCGACCGCGCGGATGATGTTGGGAATCGCCGCATGTGGCGTGGTGAAATCCACGATCACGTCGGTTTGCTTCAGCAACTCCAGCGTCATCTCGCGCCCGTCCTGGTTTTCCTTGCCCAGCGAACGTACTTCATGGCCGCGCTCGCGGGCCACCTCGGCCACCAGCGCTCCGGTCTTGCCCCGGCCCAAAACCAAAAGTCTCATCGCCACCTCTTCTCACGCCGCTCCGCCGGCGTCACAACTCACGCAAAGACCTGGGGATCCACTTCGGCGAAAAATGTCTCGTGCAGGCGCGACACCACGTGCGGCACGTCCGCCTCATCGATCACAAAGCTGATGTTAATCTCCGAAGCCCCCTGCGAGATCATACGGATGTTGACGTCGCCGATGGCCCCAAAAACCTTGGCCGCGATCCCCGGCGTGCTGCGGATATTTTCCCCCACCAGGCAGACGATGGCTTTGCGTCCTTCGTATTTCACGTCGGCCAGCCGCGCCAGGTCGGCGGCGATGGCGGCGATCGACTCGTTTGAATCCACCGTCACCGAAACGCTGACCTCCGACGTTGAAACCATGTCCACCGGGCAGCGGTGGTTGGCGAAGACCTCGAAGATGCTCTTCAGAAATCCGTGGGCCATCAGCATGCGCGTGGCTACCACGTCGACCACCGTAATGCGCTTCTTCGCGGCAATCGCCTTGAAGAGGCTCTTGCTCTTCGGCGCCGATGCCGTAATCCTTGTGCCTTCGCACTTGGGGTTGCGCGAGTTGAGGATCAGCACCGGGATATTTTTTCGAATCGCCGGCAGCAGCGTGGCCGGGTGCAGGACCTTTGCTCCGAAGTACGCCAGCTCCGCGGCTTCTTCGAACGTTATGGTCTTGATGCGATGCGCCCCGGAGCAAAGGTTGGGATCGGTGGTCATCATGCCATCCACGTCGGTCCAGATCTCGATGCGCTCGGCGTGCAATCCTGCCCCCACGATGGCCGCGCTGAAATCTGATCCGCCTCGCCCCAGCGTGGTGCCGATGCCTTCCCGGGTGGACGCGATGAACCCGCCCATCACCGGGACGCGTCCCCGCAGCAGCAGCGGTTTCACCACCTCCGCCAGCCGCGCGTCGGTCTCCTCAAAGTGCGGCACCGCCTTGCCGAAGGTGTCGTCGGTCACGATGCATCGCCGCGAATCAACGTGCGCCGCCTCAATCCCGCGTTGTGAGAACGCCGCCGCCGCGATCTTGCTGGAAACGCGCTCGCCGAATCCGGCAATAGTGTCTGTGGTTCGCAGCGTGAGTTCGCCCACCGCCACTACGCCGCGCAGCAGTTCGTCCAGGCCGTTGAAGTCGGCTTCCAGTTCGGGGGCCATCTGCTCGAAGGCGTGCGTGCCCAGCAGGTCGGAAGCCGTGGTGTAGTGGCGCTGGCGCGCTGCGCGCGAAAGCTCCAGTGCCTTGTCCCGCCGGCCCGCTCCCGCGGCTGCAGCCATGGCCAGAAGCTGGTCGGTAATCTTGGCCAGTGCGCTCACCACAACTACCGGGCGTTCGCTCAGGCGTTCGCGAACGATGGCCGCCGCGCAGTCAATCGCGGAGGCGTCCTGGACCGAGGTGCCGCCAAATTTCATGACGATCATGGCGACACCCGCCGGAGTTTCCACCGCGGAGGCACGAAGCCGCGGAGAACGATTGCCTCAGGTGTTGTCGGATGCAACACAGCCGGCGGCGCCGGCCCACGATCTTGGTCAGGATGCGGCGATCCGCTCAACTGATGTAGCCCTGGGCGCGCAGCAACTCGCCGTTCAGAATAGCCGCGCCGGCGGCGCCGCGAATGGTGTTGTGGGAAAGAACCGTAAATTTCCAGTCGAAGATATTGCACGGCCGCAGCCGTCCCACTACCGCCGACATTCCCCGCCCGCGGTCGCGGTCCAGCCTGGGCTGCGGACGGTCCGGTGTCGGATCGTAAATCACCGGCTGCTCCGGCGCCGTAGGCAAATTCAGTTTCTGCGGCAGGCAGCGGAATTCGTTCCACGCCGCCACAATGTCTTCTGCGCCCGCGGGATGCGCCAGCTTCACCGATACGGACTCGGTGTGGCCGTCTTCCACGGCCACGCGATTACAGTGCGCGCTGATCGCGATCTCGGCGGGAACGACAGTTTTTGCGTTTAGCGCGCCCAGCAGCTTACGTGATTCCGCCTCCATCTTCGGCTCCTCGCCGGATATGTACGGAATTACGTTGCCGAGAATATCGAGTGAGGGTACACCGGGATAGCCGGCCCCGCTCACAGCCTGCATGGTCGCGACAAATACCTTCTCCACCCCAAATCTGCGGTGCAGCGGCGCCAATGCCAGCACCAGCCCGATGGCCGAGCAGTTGGGGTTGGTCACCATGAAGCCGCCTTTATCGGCATACCACTTCTGGGCTTTGATCAGCTGCGTGTGATCGCTGTTGACCTCGGGGATGACCAGCGGAACGTCCTCCGCCATGCGGAAGGCGCTGGAGTTAGAGACCACGGCGTGCCCGGCGGCGGCAAAGGCGGGCTCGATCTCACGCGCGGCCGCGGCATCCAGGGCGGCAAAGATCAGTCGTGGCGCCAGGCCATCTGGAACCGAAGGAGAAACCTGCATGCGCGCGACCGCCGGCGGCAGCGGGGTGTTCAACGTCCATCGCACCGCTTCGGCATACGTCTTGCCGGCCGAACGGTCAGAAGCCGACAGCCATTTCACTTCAAACCAAGGATGGTGCTCCAGCAGCTGGATGAACCGCTGGCCGACGGCGCCGGTAGCGCCGACAATTCCCACTGGGAGCTTTCTCGTCATTCTGGTCCCGAATTTTAGATTTTAGCATTGAAAACAAAGCCCCTAAGGAACGGCCGCGGCTGGTGGGTTTGATAGAATCTCAAGCGATGGCAACGGAGCGAAAAATTCGCGTGCTGGTGGCCAAGCCCGGGCTTGACGGTCACGACCGCGGCGCCAAGGTCATCGCCCGCGCTCTCCGCGACGCCGGCATGGAGGTCATCTACACCGGACTGCGGCAGACGCCGGAGATGATCGTAAACTCCTCGCTGCAGGAAGACGTCGACGTGATCGGGCTCTCCATTCTCTCCGGTGCCCACAACGCCATCGTCCCCCGCGTGAGCGAACTGCTGCGCCAGAACAAGATGGACGACGTGCTCCTTCTTGTCGGCGGCATCATTCCCGAGCAGGACTTTGATCTGCTCAAGAAGGCTGGTGTAGCGGGCATCTTCAATCCTGGCACGGCCATGGACGAGATCGTGTCTTTTATCCGCAACAATGTGAAGCCCCGCGGCGTAGTTGCGGGATAAAGGCCTCGCCCCCGTAAAGGCCGATATTGACGCTTCCCCCCACAGGAAAATTAAGCGGCAATCACATATACTTGATGACTGCGCAGTATGACCAAGCTGGAAGAAATCCTGGCATCGACGCGCGCGAGCGTGGCCCGCTCCCGGGCGCAGGCCGACCTGCGTTTCCTGGAGACCGCGGCCAAGGCGCATAGCCCGCGCGGTTTTCGGCGGCGCTTGCTGGCCATGTCGCAGCTTGGCCCGGCGGTGATCGCTGAACTCAAGAAGGCTTCGCCTTCACGCGGCGTGCTGCGGGGAAACTTTACGGTGGAAACGCTGGCCTGCCAGCTGGCTCGTGCCGGGGCTTCCGCCTTGTCGGTGCTTACCGATGAGCAGTTCTTCCAGGGATCGCTGGCCAATCTGCAGAAGGCTTCGGAAGCCACCGACCTGCCCTGCCTGCGCAAGGATTTCATCGTTGACGAATTCCAGCTTCTGGAAGCGCGCGCCTATCGCGCCGACGCCGTCCTGCTCATCATGGCGGCGCTCGACGATGCGACCTTCAACCACCTGCTGAAGCAGGCGGCGGCGCTGGAACTGGACGTGCTCTGCGAGGTCCACGAGCCCGACGATCTCAAGCGCGCTCTCGATGCCGGAGCTGAAATCATCGGCGTCAACGCCCGCGATCTGCGCACCTTTCAGGTAAGCCTGGACACGGTCATGGAGATGAGCTCGCTCATCCCCAACCACATGCTGCGCGTGGCGGAGAGTGGAATCTCCAGCGGCAGCGAGATTCGCGAGTTGCACTCCTTCGGCTACCAGGCCTTTCTCGTGGGCGAAGCCCTCATGCGCGCTGACGATCCCGGCAAGAAACTGCAGCAGCTTCTCCATGACGCCGGCTGGTATTCTCAGTCGCCGGCCGCTTCTCCGGGTTGGCGCGGCATCGTTCAGTAAGCCGCGCTCTTTTCGATTTTCATCCGAACCTCAGAGAAAAGCTCAATGTCCACCTGGATCAAATTTTGCGGCACCACCTGCCTGGAAGACGCCTTGGCTTCCATGGAAGCCGGCGCCAACGCCCTGGGTTTCATCTTCGCGCCCAGCAAACGCCGCGTTACGCAGGACCAGGCTCGAGAAATCATCGGCAAGCTGCCGGCAGGTGTCGAGCGCATCGGTGTGTTCGTGGGTGCGACTGTGGGAGAAATCTGCAAAATCGTTGCCGATGCCGATCTTTCCGGAGTTCAACTTCACGATGGCCGCAACGCAAGCGAAATTTATGATTCTCTCCCCGTTCAGCGTCGAGCGTCGCTGAGAATTATCAGAACCATCCTCATGCAAGATGGCGGCTCGAGCAGGGGAGAAGCACTTTTTCGGGCATTCGGGGCAGCCGATACCTGGCTGCTCGACTCCGGCTCGGGTAGCGGCAAAACTTTTGACTGGCAAGCTGCTCGCGACGTCGTGGCCGGCGCCGGCGGCAGGATAAGGCTGATCGTTGCCGGTGGACTCACACCCGAGAATGTCGGTGAGGCAATCACAACGTTTTCGCCCTGGGGCGTCGATGTGGTCTCGGGAATCGAACGCGAACCAGGACGCAAGGATCCAGAAAAGATGAAAGCATTTGTCGCGGCAGTGAGAAAGGCGGAAAGAAGATGAGCGTAAGCGCTGTGCGAAAAGAGAAACCGGTTCCCGGACGCTTTGGTGCCTACGGCGGCCGCTACGTTCCCGAAACATTAATGGCGGCTCTCGAAGAGCTGGAGCGCGAGTACGAGAAGGCTCGCCGCGACAAAAAGTTTCGCGCCGAATTCGAGCAGCTGCTCAAGAACTACGCCGGGCGTCCCACGCCGTTGTTTCATGCCCGGCGCCTGACGCAGAAGCTGGGCGGAGCGAGAATTTATCTCAAGCGCGAGGACCTGCTGCACACCGGCGCGCACAAGATCAACAACTGCCTGGGCCAGGCGCTGGTGGCGCAACGCATGGGCAAGCACCGCATCATCGCCGAGACCGGCGCCGGGCAGCACGGCGTAGCTACGGCCACCGTTTGCGCGCTTTTCGGCCTTGAATGCGTGGTCTACATGGGCGTGGAAGACATGCGCCGCCAGGAACTCAACGTCTTCCGCATGCGCTTGCTCGGCGCTGAAGTCCGCGGCGTCGACGCCGGCTCCCGCACCCTCAAAGACGCCATCAACGAGGCTATGCGCGACTGGGTGACCAACGTCCGCACTACTCACTATCTTCTGGGCAGCGTGCTGGGCGCTCATCCTTACCCCACCATGGTGCGTGACTTCCACTCCGTGATCGGCCGCGAAGCCCGCGCGCAGATCCTGAAAGCCGAAGGCAAGCTGCCCGCGGCCATCCTGGCCTGCGTGGGTGGAGGTTCGAACGCCATCGGCATCTTCCACGAATTTATCGGCGACAAAAAAGTAAAGCTGGTTGGCGTGGAGGCGGGCGGGCGCAGCGAGCGCCTGGGCGACCACGCAGCCCGTTTTCGCGGCGGATCGCCGGGCGTGCTGCAGGGAACTTTCTCTTACGTGCTGCAGGATGCCAGCGGCCAGATCGCCACCACCCATTCCATCTCCGCCGGCCTCGACTACCCCATGCTCGGCCCCGAGCATGCCGCGCTCGCCGACCAGGGTCGCGCCGAATACACCGCCGCCTCCGACCAGGAAACGCTGGATGCACTGAGCCTGCTCTCGCGCACCGAGGGAATCATTCCCGCTCTGGAATCGGCGCACGCCGTGGCCGAATGCGTGAAGCGCGCGCCCAAGATGAAGAAATCCGACGTGGTAATCGTGAACATCTCCGGCCGCGGCGATAAGGACATCGGAATCCTGAGGGATAGCCTTAAGATCGGGTGATCGGCAGATCTGGTGATCGGGTGATCTGACTTGAGTGTTCCGTGCCCGGGGGTCTTACATGCAGCCGAATCCAGAATGTTAAATGTTAGAGGAACGACAGAATGGGACTGGAGAAACATCGAGAGCTCAAGGACAGAACGAAACAGTTTGCAATCAGGATAATGCGAATGTCACAAACTCTCCCAAGAACACCACAAGCCGGCATTATTAATTCTCAGATACTGAGATCGGCGACAAGCATGGCCGCGAACTATAGAGCGGTCGGAAGAGCGCGATCAAAGGCTGAGTTCATCGCCAAAATCGGAATCGTGATCGAAGAAGCTGATGAGACTGTTTTCTGGTTGGAGATGCTGATCGAAACAGGCATAGTAAAGCCTGTTAAACTGCAAAACCTCTTAAGCGAAGCAAATCAACTATTGTCGATTTTTTCCGCCTCAGGCGGGACGGCCAAAAACAGCTGAGGAAGAGCACTTTTGGAAATGAAAGACATCCACAAGAGTCCGATCACCCGATCACCCGATCACCCGATCACCCGATCTCTTCAAAGCGCTCGGCTTTCACGATCCCTCTCACATCGTCCCGCTCTGGTGGCATACATCACCTGCGGCGATCCTGATCTGAAGACGACGCGCGCGATTATTCTTTCGGCGATTGAGGCCGGCGCCGACGTGATCGAGCTTGGCGTCCCCTTCAGCGATCCGGTGGCCGATGGGCCCGTCATTCAGCGCGCCAGCGAGCGGGCGCTGCGCCACGGAACTTCGCTCCAGGATGTGATCGCGTTGGCGCAGGAAGTTCGCCTGCAATCCGAAGCCGGGCTCATCGTCTTCACTTACCTGAACCCCGTGCTGCGGTTCGGCCTGGAGAGGTTTTGCAGGGAAGCGGCCAAAGCCGGCGTCGATGGAGCATTGCTCATCGATCTCACCGTTGAAGAGGCTGGCGACTACCGCCGGCTGATGGCCGCTCTCAACCTCTCGCCCATCTTCCTCGCCGCTCCCACCAGCACCGACCAGCGTTTGAAGAAGATCGCCGAGGCTTCGAGGGGATTCGTTTATGCCGTTTCGCGCACCGGCGTTACAGGCACGCAAAAACAACTGGCTGCTGACGCGCGCGACCTGGTGCGGCGCATCCGCAAGTTCACCAAGCTTCCGGTTGTGGTCGGCTTCGGGATTTCCGGGCCGGAACAGTTTGCCGAGGTAGGAGAGTTTGCCGACGCCGGCGCAGTGGGCAGCGCCATCGTTCAGACCGTGGAGCAGAACCCGGGGCGCGAAGCTCAGGCTGTGGGCGACTTCGTGGCGTCGCTAAAGCGCGGCGTGGGGCAGGGCGCCTCTTCCCGTCGCTAACAATTTTAAGTTATTCTTGTTCTTTGCTAATTAATTAAGGTTTTTTGGCCCCTGGAGTGCGCTCTTGTTGAAAAGGCGCGTTTCCAACGAAAGCACGACCATGGACATTGCAGATTGGCGGGTGAAGATCGATGAGCTGGATCGCCGGCTGGTGGAGTTGCTCAACCAGCGGGCGCAGGCGGCGCAGGAGATTGGCAAGCTCAAACGCAATACCAACATGCCCATCTACGAGCCGGACCGGGAGAAGATCATCTTCGACAATGTGCGCAAAGCTAATCGCGGACCATTGCCCGATAGCGAGCTGCGCCACGTCTACGAGCGCATCATCGACGTCATGCGCAAGATTCAGAAGACCGAGATTGTCAGCGCCAGCCGGGCAGACGGAATTTGATGTTGAGCTAAACGACTGAAGTAAGGAGCCGCAGCCAGTAAACCAAATGATTGTCGCCATGCAGGAAGCCGCTTCGGAGGAACAGATCCAGGGGGTCATCGAACGTCTGATCGCCATGGGGTTTGAGGTGCATCGCTCGACCGGCGAACACCAGACGGTTCTGGGCGCGGTGGGCGCTCGCCGCGAGTTCGACGTTCGCGATATCGAGGTGCTCTCCGGAGTCAGCGAGGTCCACCGCATCAGCTCGCCGTACAAGCTGGTGGCCCGCACCTTTCGTCCCGAAGGGACCATCGTCAAGTTTCCCAACGGCGTCCATGTCGGCGGTGAACACGTAGTGATCATGGCCGGCCCGTGCTCGGTGGAGTCGCGCGAGCAGCTCTTTGCGGTGGCCGAGTCTGTCTCCCGCTCCGGCGCAAAGTTCCTGCGCGGCGGCGCCTTCAAGCCGCGGACCTCGCCTTACTCTTTTCAGGGACTGGGCGAAGAAGCTCTCAAGCTGCTGCGGGAAGCTGCGGACAAGTTCGGCCTGCTGGTAGTCACCGAGGTCATGGAGATCTCGCAGATCCCCATGATGCTGCCCTACGTTGACGTGCTTCAGGTGGGCGCGCGGAACATGCAGAACTTCAACCTGTTGCGGGAACTGGGCAAGGTCCGCAAGCCGGTACTGCTGAAGCGCGGCATCGCCGCCACCATCGAAGAGCTGTTGCTCTCCGCCGAATATCTCATGGCCGGCGGCAACTACAACGTGATCTTCTGCGAGCGCGGCATCCGCACCTTTGAGACCTACACGCGCAACACGCTGGACATATCCGCGATCCCCATCGTCAAGAAGCTCTCCCACCTGCCCATCCTGGCCGATCCCTCCCACGGAACCGGGCGCCGCGACAAGGTCGCGCCCATGGGCCGCGCCGCCATTGCTGCCGGCGCTGACGGACTGCTGATCGAGGTCCACAACTGCCCCGACAAGGCGCTTTCCGACGGCGCCCAATCCCTGTATCCTGAGCAGTTCGCGGAGCTCATGGGCGAGCTCCGCGTGATCGCGCCGGCCGTAGGGCGTAGACTCACCTGACTCCGGGAAAAATGCCCTTCAAGCAGATCACCATCATCGGCACCGGCCTGATTGGCGGCTCGCTGGGGCTGTCACTGAAGTCAGCGGGATACAAGGCCAAGATCATCGGCTGCGACCGGCAGGCGGTGCTGGACCGCGCCAAAGCCATGCGCGCCATTGACCTCGGGACCGAAGACCCCGTGGAAGCTATTCAGGGCAGCGACCTGATCGTGCTGGCCACGCCAGTGGGCGCTATCATCGACCTCATCGAGCGCATTGGACCATTGGCTCCGCAGACCGCGCTCATCACCGATGTCGGCAGCACCAAGAAAGAAATCCTGGACCGCGCCCGCTCCGTCTTCGGCGACCGCGTTTCGCTGCGCTTTCTCGCCGGACATCCCATGGCGGGGAAGGAGCACGGCGGGCTGGAGAACGCCGAATCCAAATTGTTCCTCAACGCAGCCTGGTTGCTGACGCCAACGCCGGAGCAACGCCTGGAACTGGGGTATGCCCGCGAGTTCTGCCTGTTGCTTGAGAAAATCGGCGCCCGCCCTATCCGCCTTGATCCCGGGCCGCACGACCGTCTCTGCGCCTGGATCAGCCACCTGCCGCAGATGGTCTCGACCGCCATCGCCGCCACCCTGATGGATGAGTTCGGCGACGATCCCGAGCTGCTGGCCATCGGCGGCCGGGCTCTTCGCGAGATGACCCGGCTCTCGTCGAGTCCTTATTCCATGTGGCGCGACATTGCTCTCACTAACACCAACAATATTGCGCAGTCGCTAACCAAACTCGAGCAACGGCTGGCGCACATCCGCGACAACCTTCGCTCGCAGGGCCTGCGCGACGAGTTCGAACGCGCCAACCGTTTCGAGCACGGCAGCCGCGATGCCGCCGCCACCGTCCTGGTCATCCCCGGCTGGCAGAACTCCGGCCCGCGCCACTGGCAGACCATCTGGGAGCAGCAGAATCCGATCTTCCTTCGTGTCCAGCAGAAGGATTGGGAGTTTCCCCACCGACAGTGGTGGGTGGAACGCATCGCCGAAGAGGTACAGCAATCGCCCGCGCCCATCGTCTTCGCCGCCCACAGCCTGGGCTGCATCGCCGTCGCCCACTGGTGCCAGACCAATCCCGAGACGCTGCATAAAATTAAAGGAGCGCTGCTGGTAGCTCCCGTCGACCTGGATGGCAAAGAGTCGCCGCGGCAGACTATGGACTTCGCTCCGGTGCCGCGAAAGCTGCTGCCCTTCCCCTCGATCATGGTCGCCAGCAGCAACGATCCTTTTCTCTCCATCGATCGCGCCCGCGAACTCTCCCGCGCCTGGGGCAGCCGGCTGGTGGAGATCGGCCCCGCCGGGCACGTCAACGGCGACTCCGGCCTGGGCGACTGGCCGGAAGGCAAACGCCTGCTGCGTCATCTGATCGAAGGCATGTGAGCAATTGCGGCGGGCTCGGCCGCTATTTAGAATCGATGTGCTATGAACAAAGTCGTCCCCAGCGCTGACGAGGCCATTCGCGATATCCAGGACGGCGCCACCATCATGGTCGGCGGCTTCGGTCTCTGCGGCGTTCCCGAAGATCTCATCGACGCTCTGGTGCGTAAAGGCGTCCGCAACCTGACGACTGTCTCCAACAACGCCGGAGTCGATCAGGCCGGCCTGGGCAAACTGCTGGTCACCGGGCAGATTCGCAAGCACATCGGCTCCTACGTGGGCGAGAACAAGATGTTCGAGCAGCTGGTCCTTACCGGGAAGCTGGAGCTGGAGTTGAATCCGCAAGGTACGCTGGCGGAGCGCATTCGCGCCGCCGGGGCAGGCATCCCGGCGTTCTTTACTCCCACCGGCGCCGGCACTCTGGTGGCAAAGGACAAAGAAGTGCGCGAGTTCAACGGCCGCCCCCACATCATGGAGCGCGCTTTGCGTGCCGACTTCGCGCTGGTGAAAGCCTGGAAGGCCGACCGCTGGGGCAACCTCGTCTTCCGCAAGACCGCGCGCAATTTCAATCCGGTGATGGCCACCGCCGCGAAGGTCACCATCGCCGAGGTCGAGCAACTCGTAGAACCCGGTCAACTCGATCCTGACGGCGTTCACGTTCCCAGCGTTTACGTGAAACGTGTTGTGCTGAGCACGCCGAAAGAAAAGAAGATTGAGAAGCGTACGGTGCGCAAGCGCGGCCCGGTTCCAGTCCCCAGCGGAGCGTAAGACACAATGAGTGTTCAGGAAAAATCGGCAGTCCTGGAAACGCAGAAGCATCCTGGCCTGCGCTGGGGAGTGATCAGCGCGATCTATATCGGGCCCGAAGCCCGGCAGCCTATGAGCTCGGTTCCCGAAGTTCGGGCTGTTGCCGGAGCCGGACTGGAAGGCGATCGCTATTGCAACCAAGCGGGAACCTTTTCGGAAAAATTGCCCGCCAACCAGGTGACCCTTATCGAATCTGAAGCTATCGCTGCTGCCGCACGCGACTACAAGCTCAACGCAGAAGGCGCCGATTCTCGCTGCAACCTGCTGACTACCGGAATCGCACTGAACCATCTGGTCGGGCGTGAATTCCGCATCGGCCAGGTCCGCCTGCGCGGCCTAAGGCTCTGCGAGCCCTGCGGACATCTGGAAAAATTGACGGGGAAAGAGATGATCAAGGCCCTGCGCCATCGCGGCGGCCTTCGCGCCGAAATCCTTTCCGGCGGCATCATTAAGGTTGGCGACACCATCAGCGAACAGGAATGAACATGGCTACCACGCCTCTCAAGGTCGACAAGCAGAAAGATCAGGAAAAGCGCGAGCGCATCGTCAAACGCATTGCCGCCGAACTACAGGACGGTTTTTACGTCAATCTGGGCATCGGCATGCCCACCCTGGTGGCCAACTATGTCCCGCCGGGCGTCGAAGTCGTGCTGCAGAGCGAGAACGGCATGCTTGGCGTGGGACCTTTCCCGCTGGAAGGCGACGAGGATCCCGACCTGATCAACGCCGGCAAGGAAACCGTGACCGAGATTCCCGGCACCGCGTACTTTTCCAGCGCCGAGTCCTTCGCCATGATTCGCGGCGGCCACATCGACCTGAGCGTGCTCGGGGCCATGGAGGTCGATCAGGAAGGCAACCTGGCCAACTGGATGATTCCCGGTAAAGTAGTGAAAGGAATGGGCGGGGCCATGGATCTGGTGGCCGGGGCGCGCCGCGTCATCATCGCCATGGAGCACACTACCCGCGAGGGCGCTCCCAAGATTCTCAAGAAATGTACCCTACCTCTTACCGGCATGAAAGTCGTCAATACCATCGTGACCGAGATGGCCTATATTAATGTCACGCCGCAAGGGCTGGTGCTGGAGGAGATCGCTCCGGGACTCACCCCCGAAATAGTACAGAAAGCCACAGAAGCCCGCCTTGTGATCAGCCCAAATTTGAAGGTTTGGAAAGACTAATTTCCCCCAATTTCCCCCTTGGAACCCCTCCATTTCCTATAGAACTAATATTTCACAAAAGCTGCAAACTATTGCAGGTCAATAACTTAGCGATAAATTGAGCTTGACACATTACCTTAGTACACGTACCTTAGTTTCGATTAAGTAAATCCGCCGACTGCCCAGTACGACGCGGATAGGTTCGAGACCCTCTTGTAACAGCTCAGAAAATTTAGATTTTTTCGGCCCAGGTTCGAGACGTATCGGCGTGTGTAACCAGCTCACATAGACAGGCGTCGATTCGAAGCGAATCCGAAAAAAAAAGCAAGTTCACGCGCCACGATTGATTTTTTTCATGCGAGGTGACGCAAGCACTTTTACGTGTGAACTCGGCCGGCGTGAAGCAGGCCGTGTTCGCAAGTTTTTTGAGATTGAAAGAAAAAAGTTTTTCGCGATTGGAAAAAAGTGACGCCAGCCCAGTCGCCCAAAAAGTTTCTCGAGGAGAAAAGTTTTATGAAATCGCAGCTTCGTCGTAAGTCGACATCTACAGTCGCCACACGCATTCTCTGGTGCGTGCCAATTTGTTTGCTCATAGTGGCAGCCATCTTCACCGCCACCAAATCACCGGCGCAAACCGTCGCCACGATCGTCACCAGCCAAAAGTTCTATTCGGTCGGCGAGACCATGACCGTTTTGGGCAAAGGGTTCACCCCCGGAGTTGGAATCGCGATTAGCGTCTTACGACCCGACCATCAGACTGATGTTGTGAACGGCACGATCGCCGACGGCACGGGCAGCTTCAGCTCGAACTACACGCCGCCTCTGATGCCCGGGCGATACAAGATTACGGCGACTGACGGCACCAATTCGGCGACTACCGCGACCACGGAAGCCGATTCCATCGGCTTCAACAAGGCGGTATACGACAAGAACGACCAGACTTACGCGGGCGGCGCGGGGCACTGGACCACTGGAAATGCTGGCAGCAATTACCTTGAAGGCCAGTGGGCTTTCTACCAGTACGAGGTTACCGGCGTGACCAGTCGAATTCCTGATTTCGACGTCGATTTTAACCACTTCCAGACCGCGACCAATGCCGTCTTCATCGATGGCTTCGCCAACTTCCGGGCTTGCCTTTCGAGCACAACCAATGGCGTGGAAACGAACAGTTGCGAAGACACCACTACGGGCGGCCCGACCGACGGCCTGTTGTCGGATGGTAATCCTTTCCCGCCGACAAATACCACGCACTGGGTAAGTGCTCTACCAGCGATCTCCAACATCAATCGCCCCCTGGACGCCAGCGGCGGCTGTTCGTCCAACACACCCGATCCAGTGAATGCACCCACTGAAATACATTGCTTCCACGTAACCGGCGATACTCTGGCGGGTCTCGTGGGCGGCGTCGGCGCTGCGAACACCACTTACAGCATCACGCTCTACTACGCCGCTCACCTGGCGAGAAGCAGCGTGTGGACCCACGGCCACGAATCGCTTCTGGGTTGCTTCGGTGACCCGAACTATGTCATCCGCACCGATGGCGCGAACTTCGTGGGGATGGGCGCCGAATTTATACCGGCTCCCGCTGCCTCAGCGACCGATCCCATTGGTATCTTCGGCACGGACGCTTATGAACCCGATCACGATGCCTGCGGCCCCGTAAATGGCGCCGACGGAGACTGGACCTCAACAGCATTCTTCGGCATTGGCTCCGCCAGTGGCTCTTCCCGTCACTTCACGCTAGCTAATCCAGAGATTGACGGCCAGTCCGTCGGCAGCCAGGGCGCGATCACTCTCCCGATCCCCAGCGTTCCTGCGCCGACGGGCACCATCACCATCGTGAAAGTTACCAATCCCGCCAATAGCGGGAGCACGACATTCCCCTTCTCAGGAGACCTTGGTAACTTCACTTTGGACACTAACTCCGGTGACGCAACTTTCCCCAACTCGATAACCTTCCCCGGTCTCGAAGGTGGGCTGAGTTATTCAGTGAGCGAGTCGGAGCCGGCTGGCTGGACCCCTGCCGGAACCGCTGTCTGCGTCAACAACACCGGGACAAGCACGTTTTCAAACCTTACCGGTACCACGGCCACCATTAACCTAGCCGGCACCAGCGGCGCGTCGGTGACATGTACCTTCACGAACAACGGCGCAGGCCACATCATCGTCCAGAAGCACACCAACCCGGCGGGCAGCGCGCAAAGCTTCACCTACACAACCACCGGCACAGGCTACACAGGCTTCTCGCTTACCGATGGTGGTTCCAACACGGATGGGGGAACTCCGCCAACAGGCGGCCTCGCACCGGGCGCGTACACGATCAGTGAGACGACACCGGTTAATGGCTGGGTCCTGACCAGCCGGACGTGTTCGCTGACAACAACCGGCTCGGGAACCAGCACCTTCCCCGCGTCCGGAACTACGCAGCCAGCCAGTATCTCGTTGGGCGCCGGCGACACGGTGACGTGCGTCTACACCAACACGAAACCGGATGCCAGAATCACCCTGAGCCCGCCCAGCGCTACCAATGCGGTTGGGTCGGCGCACACCTTCACGGCGACCGTACAGCAGAACACCGGCAGCGGATTTACCAACGCTCCCGATGGGACCACGGTCGCCTTCAGCCTGTTGAACAACACGGCTGGTGCGGCCTTCGTCGGTCCAAGTACCTGCACCACGACGGCCGGCAGCTGCTCGATCAGCGTGAATTCAACCACCGCGGGTAGCGTCAACATCCAGGCCACGACAACGTTCAGCGTCCTGGGTATTAGCCTCACCCGCACGACTGGCGACGGCCTGTCGGGCGACAGCGGCAATTCCACCAAGACGTGGGTGGATTTAAAGATTTCCATCAATCCACTTACCGCAACTAACGAGATCAACACGCCGCACACGTTTACCGCGACGGTACAGCAGAACCCGGGCACCGGATTTGTGAACGTGCCCGATGGAACGACGATCACGTTCAGCCTGTCGAACAACACAGCTAATGCGAGCTTTGTCGGTCCAAATACCTGCACTACGACCGCCGGAAGTTGCTCGATCACCATCACGGGAACTCAGGCGGGCAGCGTCACGATCACGGCTAGCTCAACGGTGACCGTCTCGGGCGTGAGCCTCACACGGACAACCGGAGACGGCCTGTCCGGGGATAGCGTTAGCGCCGTCAAGACGTTCATCTCGTCCTCGACGACACTGACGCTGAAGAGCGCGCCGACGAGTGTGGAAGCCGGCGCTCTGGTGACCATCGTGGTCACCGAGACCAATACCGGCAACGGTCCGCTGACCAATGTGAACGTGACGGGCGGCGGTTCCTGCGCCAGCTTCTCACCGGCCAGTGTCACACTGGCGGCGGGAGCCTCGCAGGACTTCACCTGTACGTTTACGGCAGCGGCAGGACCTAACGCCTGGTCGGCTCTGGGCCACGGCACTGACTCGCTGGGCAACCCCGCACCGGCCACAAACGAGAGCCAGTCGGGAAGCGTGCTTGGCTTACTCTCCAAGCTGGTTGTCGTGAAGCATACTGTGGGCGGCAACGGAGCGTTCCAGTTCACTGCTACCGGTGCCGATGTACCAGCCAGCTTCACGGAGACGACGAGCGGCGGAACGGCCACGGCGATCTTCGCGGCCATTCATTCCGGACCCAAGTCGGTTACGGAAACAGTGCCTGCTGGTTGGCTGGGTAATACCACCAACGTGGCCTGCAGCGAGACCGCTCAGGGCATTACCCCGTCAGTTATCGGCACTCTCACGACCGGAGAGGTAGCTGCCGGCGGCACCATAACGGCAAACGTCAGCCTGGGTATTGGCGCAACGGTGGAGTGCGACTTCACCAACGCTCTGCTGCCAACGCTGACCATCGTTAAGACGATTCAGGGTAGTGGAACGGCGACGTTCACCTTCCCGGTGACCGGCGACAACACCTTGAATCCAACCATTACTCCTCCGACGGCACCCTCGACGGCCACTTTCCCGCCGGGACCGCCGACGCCGCCGCCTGGAGTCGTACTGAACGTGGGCAGCAACGGCACGACCAGCAACAATACGATCACTGAATCCCCAATTCCAGCAGGATGGACGCTGACCGACTTCACCTGTACCGGAAACACGGGAGGCGGAGCCGGAGCTGGTCCGCTCGACTCTAACGGGGTTCCCACAAATTGGAATTTCATCGCCAACTTTGGGGACAACGTCGTCTGCACATTTGTCGACAACAATGCCCAGGCCACGCGTACGCAAGGCTTCTGGGCTACGCACACCGCGCTCGCTAACGAGGTTTGGGGCGGGAATGGAACCACCTTCCCGTCATCGAGCTCCGGAAGCCCGGTCACCGGCAGTCCGGATGCGTCCCTCTGCGGCGTGACCATCACGGCGTTTACTACGCCGCTGGAAGAAAACGTCCTGATGGGCGGATTCTGGGCCAACATCTCGCATACCTCCGCCGGAAAGAAGCGGCTCGCGATCGATCAGGCGAGGATGCAGATGCTGCAGCAGTACTTCGCTGCGGTGCTGAACGTGCACTTCTTCGGCTCAGGCTCGGAGCAGATGCTGGTCGATGCCAGGACCGCGTATTGCAGCGGCAACGCAAGCGCGATTCAGGCGGAAATCGGCATCCTGGGCACCTTCAACTCACAAGGGGATACGTTAGGCACTACGCCTGGCGGATCAGCCACAACAAAGACGTCGAAGGCTCAGGCGGACATCGATGCCTGGGATCAGCCGGGAACCCCTGGTCTGGGTGATGACATTCCGTAACGGTTGAAAGTTACTCGCGGTAAAAACATCGGGCCCGGCGAAATGCCGGGCCCAAATTTTTTTCCTTTTAAAACCCGGGCCGCAAACGGAGCTGCGCCGGCTCAAATCGCTCCGGAAAATTCAGCCCGGCTTAACTACTGGACAGCCGCGAGCGAAGAATGTAGAGTCCTAAGCGCAAGGCGGAGGAAGTCATGCGTGCTGACAGCGTGGAAGTTTCCTGGGACAACGCGAAATCCAAGTGGGTGGTAAGGATCCAGGCCGGCGAAGAGGTGATCCGCCGCTATTGCAGTCTGGCCAAGAATGCCGACGAGCAGTCGCTCCGTGCCGCCGCGCAGCAGACATTGAAAGACGAAGGCTACGAAATGGACTCCGTCTCCATCAACGTGGCGCGCCTGGCGTCCTGAAGAAACGATCAGCAATTGGCAAATCGCCGTTGGCGCGAGCAGGGATCACGATGGTTGCGCTCGCATTGCTGCCTTCGATCGCCAACGCTTCGGTCTAACCGCTTTGGCTAGTTGCTGTGTGCTGGTTGCCATTCGCTCTCTTCATCAGGCTGGGGGGCAAAGCAAAAAACAGAGCCACGGCAACGTTCACGCCGATACTGACCCTGACGTCCACCCAGGCCAGCGCCAGGCATAGGCCGTAGATAAAAGGGCCAACGGCATACTGACGGGAAATCATCGCCGCCGAGTGCGCCAGGCTCTTGTCCAGCAACTGGCGCGACACGGCGTAGCGCCACAGGACGTTGAAGAACACCGCGATCACCGTGAACACGGCGTTGTAGAACACGGCGGCCGTCCGTTGATCCGGTGTTCCCAGCCGCGAGGCCAGCACGGCGGTCGGGAACGGCACGGCGGTCACACCCAGCAACAGCAGCAGGTTGAGCACCAGCAGGGTGTCGTTGGAGCGGCGGATGTGGGTGAACATGCGGTGATGGTTCATCCACATGATGCCGATATAGGCAAAGCTCAGGAAAAACGCCAAGTACGACGGCCATTGCTGGAGCAAGCCCGCCGCCAGAGATCCCTGCGCCAGGCTGGGTACTTTGACCTCAAGAATGAGCAGGGTGATGGCGATGGCGAACATGCCATCGGAAAAAGCCTCCACGCGGGTGGTCTCGGTTTGCATTTCTGGGCGCCGATCTTCGATTCTTGCCGTTGAATCCTGTCTTTGCTCTTTTCGTCGCGGCTCTGGTCCGTGGATCAGGCAGACACTGCCGCAGATGCGGCCAGCTCCTTCAGCGACTCACTGAACGGCGCGCGGGCCACGCCGCGCTCGGTGATGATGGCGGTCACGTACTCGGCGGGCGTGACGTCAAAGGCCGGGTTCTCCACCAGCACTCCGTCCGGTGCCATCTGCTTGCCGCCGTGGTGCGTGATCTCGCGGTGCGGGCGTTGCTCGATGGGAATCTGGTCACCGCTGGGAGTGTTCATGTCTACCGTGGACCACGGCGCCGCCACGTAAAGCGGAATTCCGTGCTCGCGGGCCAGCACCGCAACCGTATACGTCCCAATCTTGTTGGCCACGTCGCCGTTGGCGGCAATGCGGTCGGCGCCCACGACGGCGGCCTGAATTCTGCCCTGGCGCATCATGGCCCCGGCCATGTTGTCGGCGATCACCGTGGTGGGAATGCCGTCTTTATGCAGTTCCCAGGCGGTGAGGCGCGCGCCCTGCAGGAACGGCCGGGTCTCATCGGCGAAGACGTGCAGCTTTTTGCCCGACTCGATGGCTGCCCGGATGACGCCCAGCGCCGTGCCGTAGCCGCACGTGGCCAGCGCGCCGGCGTTGCAGTGGGTCAGCACGCCGCCGGTGCTGGGAAGCAACACCGCGCCGTGGCGGCCCATGGCCTGGTTGCCGGCAATGTCTTCGCGGTGCATCTGCTGGGCTTCGCGCACCAGCGCCGCCTTCACCTGCGGCCGCGGCAGCCGGGCTACGCCTTCAAACGTCCGCCGCATGCGCTCGATAGCCCAGAACAGGTTGACCGCAGTAGGGCGCGTGGCTGCTATGACCTGCGCGATCTGATCGAACTCCTGGCGCAACCCCGGCTCATCCCTGGCCGATGACTGCAGCATGCCCAGGGCAATGCCCATGGCTGCCGCCACGCCGATGGCCGGCGCGCCGCGCACGACCATGTCGCGGATCGCCGCCGCCACCTCCGGATAGCTGCGGCAGGTCACGTACACCTCTTCCGTGGGAAGTTTGGTCTGGTCGATAAAGCGGACGCCCTCGGGCGTCCATTCCAGAGTCTTGATCATTAAGTTCGATTCTAAAGAAGCATTCAGCACTCAGCAATCAGCGCTGAGCCTTGCTCGCAGTAGAGTGCGTCCACATCACCAAATCAACCGATCCTGCTCAGTGCCTCAGCGTCTCCATCATAGGACTTACTTTTTCGCTCTCGCCTTGATCTCGCTCGATTTGAAGATGGAAACAAACGGCGCCGGCTCAGCCGCCTTCTCGACGGCAGGACGTCCGCCAGCTTCTTCGCGCTCCACCAGACAGGCCACGCCCACAATGTTGAAGCCGAAGTCGCGGGCGGCTTCGATGGCGTGGATGGTGGAGCCGCCGGTGGTGCAGACGTCGTCCACAATCACCACGCGCGCACCCTTCTCCTGAAACCCCTCGATGCGCCGGCCCATACCGTGGGCCTTTTCCACCTTGCGCACCAGAAAACCGTGCACCGGCGTTCCCGCCTGCGCGCTGATGACGCTGACCGCCACCACGATGGGGTCGGCGCCCAGCGTCAGCCCGCCCACCGCCTGCGGCCGCCAATTCTCCTGCCGGAACAGCTCGAAGAAAACTCTCCCCGTCAGCTCAGCTCCCTGGGCATGCAACGTGGTAGTGCGGCAATCGATGTAGTAGTCGCTCTTGATGCCCGAGGAAAGAGTAAAGTCGCCGAGCCGGAAAGAATTGGCAACAATCAGGTCGAGCAGCTGGCCGCGCGCGGTTGAGGTCATAGTCGCCAGTATCGCGGTTCCGCGCGTTCCACGCAATCCGGAGCCGGATCAGCCAAGATCCATGCGGCGAAAGCCGTGCGTGGCGATGTAGAGAATCGTAAAAAGAGTCGTATTGTAGCCGATGTGGATGAGCACGCTTACCGCCACGGACTTGGTCTTGGCCCGCGCCAGGGTAAGCACCGTTCCCACGCTGAACAGCAGCAGCAGCGGGATCCAGGCGTGGGCCAGCTGCTCGCCGTGAATCAGGGCAAAGCCGAAAGCGGTGATGATCGTAGACCAAAACAATCCCAGGGGACGCGCCAGGGCAGGAAAGAGAAAACCGCGAAAGAATAGCTCTTCCACAAACGGAGCCACCAGAATTCCAAAAGCGGCCAGCGCGTACGCGGAGGCGGGGGTGCGGAAGTATTGCTCGATGGGCAACGACTTGGGAATCCACGGGTGCAACACGGCCGAGGCCAGTTGGGTGGCCACCGCCAGTCCAGCTCCCACTCCCAGCGCTCCCCACGCCATTTTTCCTTCGGGCATGTTCCACTTCACCGCCTGCAAAAAATCCATGCGATACTTCTGCCAGATCAGAAAGACCATGAAGCCCACGGTGAGAATGTAGGCTGCCACCTGTGCGGGCAGGAAGACGAGGATGTTGCCGGCCAGCTGCTTCTCGTTCAGGCGGCCCGAGCCCTGATGCGTGGCATAGATCACGAGCAAGGCAAAAAGTGAGCAGAAGAACAGAGACACCGCAGCCGTGACAAAGATCAGCAGCACATCCCAGAGATTGAAAACCGGGTTCTCGCCGGCCAGCTGTTTTGCGGGCGCCGCGGGCGTGGCGGGCGCGACCGGCGGGGGTGGCGGCGCGGCAGGATCAAAACCTACGATGGGTTCGTTTGAGTCCAAGGCAATGAAGGGCTCTTATTCAATTTACACCGGTTCAATTTACACCGGAATCTTTGGAAAGAGTAAAGGGGTAGCGTTTTCGAGCATTGGAAGCCAAAGCCGCTACCCCTTCTATTGTGCCCAGGTATAAGGAGAAGGTTGCAGAGAGATTACGGCAGAGCTGCTGAACTCCAACACGCGCCCGCTATTTGTTCTGAATTCCCGAAGAGTTTTCTTAGTTTGCTTATTTTTCAACTACTTGCGCGGCCTATGCAGATACTCGTTGAGAGCAACGCCGGTCTGCGACTTCTTGATTTTAGAAACCTGCAGCGGAGTTCCCTGCGCAACCAGCTGTCCACCCTGCTCTCCGCCCTCAGGACCGAGGTCGATAATCCAGTCGGCATTGCGAATCACATCGAGGTTGTGTTCGATGATGATCACTGAGTTTCCCAGATCTGTGAGCCGGTGCAACACCTCCAGCAGTTTGCTGACGTCGGCAAAGTGCAGCCCGGTGGTCGGCTCGTCGAGCAGATACAGAGTGCGCCCGGTCTGTCTCTTGGAAAGTTCTTTGGCCAGCTTCATGCGCTGGGCCTCGCCGCCGGAGAGCGTTACCGCCGATTGCCCCAGCTTGATGTAGCCCAGCCCGACATCTTCCAGCGTCTGCAGCTTCTGGCGGATGGCGGGAATATCGGCGAGCACCGGCAGAGCATCGGAGACGGAAGTTTCCAGCAGATCGGCGATTGACCTTTCCTTGAACTTCACGGCCAGCGTCTCCTGGTTGTAGCGCCTGCCTCCGCACACTTCGCACAGCACGTAAACGTCAGGGAGAAAGTTCATCTCGATGCGACGCTGGCCTTCGCCCTGGCAGTGCTCGCAGCGTCCCCCGCTGACGTTAAAGGAAAATCTTCCCGCCTTGTAGCCGCGCTCGCGAGACTCCGGCAGCATGGCATAAAGATCGCGGATGTGGGTGAACACGCCGGTGTAAGTGGCCGGGTTGGATCGAGGGGTGCGGCCAATGGGCGATTGATCGATGCGGACGACTTTGTCGATGTTCTCCGCGCCCACGATGGCCTTGTGCGTCCCCGGCTCCTCGCGCGAACGATACAGCTGGCGCGCCAGGGCTTTGTACAAAATGTCGTTGACCAGCGTCGATTTGCCCGATCCCGAAACGCCGGTCACCACCGTCATCACGCCCAGCGGAAAAGTCACGTCAAGGTTTCGCAGGTTGTGCTCGCGCGCGCCCAGCACGGTAACCGCTTTGCCGTTGGCCGGACGCGGCTCAAAGCGCGTGACGATGCTGCGCGCCCCGGAGATGTATTGTCCGGTGAGCGATTGCGGCTGCGCGCTGATCTCCTGCGGCGTTCCCACGGCCACCACCTCGCCACCGTGCAGTCCCGCTCCCGGCCCCAGGTCGATGACATAGTCGGCGCGGCGAATGGTCTCTTCGTCGTGCTCCACCACCAGCACGGTGTTACCCAGATCGCGCAACGCATCGAGCGCCTGCAGCAGCCGGTTATTGTCGCGGTGGTGCAGGCCGATGGAGGGCTCGTCGAGCACGTAGAGCACGCCGCGCAGGCGCGAGCCAATCTGCGTTGCCAGACGAATGCGCTGGCCTTCGCCGCCGGAAAGCGTGGCCGCCGAGCGGTCCAGCGAGATGTAGCCGAGCCCCACTGCGTTCAGAAACTGCAGCCGCTCGCTGATCTCCGCCAGCACTCGGCCGGCGATGGTGCGTTCTCTTTCATTGAGCTGAATCCTGGCCGCCGTGTCCGTAGCGCGCGAAACCGGGAGCGCGGTGAAATCCGCGATGGAAAGCCCGTTGACTTTCACGGCCAGGCTCTCCGGGCGCAATCTGCGGCCGTGACAAACAGGACAGACTGTGGCCGACATATATCCCAGCAGCCAGTCGCGGTAGCTCTCGGAGGTTGAATCTTCCAGGTTCTGCTTCAGGAATCCCAGCACGCCGCGAAAGCCCAGGCGCGGGGCTTCTTTGGCCTCGGGGCCGAAGAGCAGCAGATTCTGGGTCTTCGCCGGCAGCTTCTCAAACGGCGTCGCCAGATCGATCTTGTACGCCGCGGCCACGATCTCCACCATGCGTTGCAGGTAAGCCGAACCCGACCCCGGTCCCAGCGCGCCCTCCAGCAGCGGCTTGGACCAGTCCACGATGATCTTGGCGGGATCGAAATCATACTTGCTGCCCAGGCCGTAGCACTCCGGGCAGGCGCCGTACACGCTGTTAAAAGAGAACGAGCGCGGCTCCAGCGCCGGGATGTTGATGCCGCAATCGGGGCAGGCCATGCGCGCGGAATAGAGACGCTCTTCGCCTCCCACTACCGCCATCTGCACCAGGCCGTTGCCCAGCTTCATGGCTGTGGCCACGGATTGCTCCAGCCGCTTTTCGATTCCCGGCTTCACCAGCAGCCGGTCGATCACCACTTCAATGGTGTGGTTCTTGCGCTTGTCGAGGCGGATCTCATCCAGCTCTTCGTCGAGGTGGCGCAACTCGCCGTCTATCCGCGCGCGCACGTAGCCCTGCTGCACCAGCCTGGCCAGTTCGGCTTTGAACTCGCCTTTGCGTCCGCGGACCAGCGGCGCCAGCACCATGATGCGATCCTCCGGACGCAGCGCCATCACCTGCTGCACAATCTGCTCCGCGGACTGCCGGCTGATGGGCTTGCCGCACTGGGGACAGTGCGGCACTCCTACTGATGAATACAGCAGACGCAGATAGTCGTAGATCTCAGTGATAGTGCCCACGGTGGAGCGCGGGCTGCGCGAGGTGGTCTTTTGTTCGATAGAAATCGCCGGGCTGAGCCCGTCGATGGAATCCACGTCAGGCCGCTCCATCTGGTCGAGAAACTGGCGCGCGTAGGCGGAAAGGGTTTCTACGTAGCGGCGCTGGCCCTCCGCATAAATGGTGTCGAAAGCCAGCGACGATTTGCCCGATCCGCTCAATCCGGTGATTACCGTAAAGGCGTTGCGCGGGATCTCCACAGAGATGTTCTTTAGATTGTGCTGCCGCGCGCCGTGGACCGTGATCTTACTGATAGCCATGAACTTAGTAGCCTGAGGAGCCGGCTCCGGAGCCTGGAGGAGACCCTACAGTGGGCCTCCGGAAGGGGTTGGCACAGCTCTACTCCGTATCTTACCGTCGGCTTCTGAGACGGTCAATCGACGCCTGTATCAGCATTTAGCGACACCTTGGATGGCAAATGGGCTCCAGTTCATGACAAAGAATGTCACACAAGGTTTACCGATAGGGCACAAATTGGGCATTCAGAGTTTCAACCACTTGCGCGCTGGTTCCACTGGTGGGCATGATGTTACACGGCTGGGCAACGGCCCACGGTAACAAGACAAGCGAGCGCATATGGTTAACAATCACAGAGTCCGGTAGAAACCAACCGAGACTTCAGAGCAGCGCATCTTAGGACCAAGAAGATTTAAATGAGAACCTTGCTCGCTTCCTCCACCGTCTTCCTCACCATCCTGTTCTCGTTCGCCTTTGGGATCGCTTTCGGCTACGTTGTCATCACCGGCATTTTGCGGGCCTTTGCTTACAAGCCGGTACCCAACCCCGCGCCTGCGCGCGCTGCCATCGCCAGTTCCAGCCCTTCGCAATAGGGCCGACCAGCGCAGATCATCCATCAGTAATTTTGTGTGTGAAGTCCGCTCATAGCTGAGGCGGAGGCGCTTTGATAGGCGCGGTATTCTGCGGCGGGTTTTGCTGTGGCTGCTGACCGGCAGCCTGACGCTTCATTTCCTCGAGCATCTGCTCGGTGGTACGCGGCTGCTGCGCCTGCGGTGGCGGTTGCGGCGGCAGTTGGGCGACTGGCGGGCGAATCGGCGTGTCCTGCGGCGTCACCGGCTCCTCAGCGGCTTCCTCTTCGTCGTCCGCATCCGCGTCCGGGTTGCGGGCCGCTTGTAAGCCGCCGGCGGCGGCCGCGGTGCCCGCCTTCGGGGTGAGCACGACCTTCTGCACAATGCCCGGGCTGTCGGGGCGCTCGAGGACGATGTAGTCGAAATTCGATCCACCCAGGATGGATGCTAAAACGTCGGCTTCCGGCGCAGGTCCCATGGCAATTGCCACTCGCTCCGAAACGCCGTTGTCCAATCCCTCAAACTGAATTCCGGCCTTGTTGCGGATGGCATTCAGCAACGAGAACAGGCTGCTGTTGGTAGCCTGCACTGTAAGCAGGCCGTCACGATAGGTGACCTGTGGCGGCGTGGCCGGTGGCAGCACCTCCTGAGGCTGCGCCGGCGTCGCTGCTGCGGTTGCCGCAGGGGGCGGAACCGGCGTTGGCGCCGGCGGAGCAGGAGCAACCGGAGCCGGCGTCGGCGTCGGAACCGGCGCGGGATCAGGGGCGAAGTCTGCCGGAGTCTGCTCGCGCCTTTGTTGCATCTCGCGACGCGCGCGCGCCCGTTGCGCCGCCGGGCTGAGAACCTGCCCGTCGCATACCAGGGCTAGCACAATAATTACCAAGCCGCAGATGCTATAAAAAGCACGCATGATCCAGATTCGCTGGGAGAATGTTTCCTTTCTCGGATTACTTTAATTTTACGCCAACCTCTAAAGAACGCCGGGAAAACCGGCTCTTGCCTTCCGATTTCCAGAATCTGCACGACAATTCAGAGCACAATATGCAAGTTTTTGCGCGATTGCGACTCAACCGGCTGCTATATTTTGAGTTGTTCCCGTTGACGACCAGCAGGTGTTTTCGTGCATCTTGGTGTACTCAGGATGGCATCTTAACCGTGGGAATAGCCTTATTGCGCAGGAATTCATGAAGCTTTCAACACTTAAGATTGCTCTTGCGGGCGCGGTTTTCATGGCCGCAATGGTCCCGGTGTGGGCGCAAAGCTGCGAGACCAGAGACGAGGCCGGTGATAGCGTCAAATCGTCGCTGCAGGCAGCGGCGAAACAACTATTCGAGGAAGTCAGCGCCGGCGACCTGAACGGCCTGCGTGCCAATACTCTGCCCGCCGAGTTCAACGGGATCACCAGTGTGGTGAATGACAACAAGGCAGCGCTGGCGGGAGGCCGCGCGCAGATTCGCACTTACTTCCTGCTCGACACCGGGCAGACCCCGAGCCCCGATGGCCGCTTCTATTGCGGAGTGTTTGGCGCTTCAGGTATGTCCAGCGGCAGCGCCGAATTCGATTTGCCCGGACTTCCTGCGGGTAAATACGCAGTGGTTATTCAGGATGTCCAGGGTGGGGGCAAGGGTCCTTATGCGGTGGGCGCGGTTTTCCAGGACGCCGGCGGATGGAAGCTGGCCGGCCTGCAAATCCGTCCGGAGACGGCCATGGGCCACGACGGTCTCTGGTACCTGAAGCAGGCGCGCGACTACAAATCGAAGAGCCAGAACCACAATGCCTGGTTCTACTACCTGACTTCCTGGGAGCTGCTGGCTCCTGTCAGCTACATGGATTCCAGCCTTCTCTCCAAGATTGTTCAGGAGTCGAACGGCATTCAGCCCAAGGACGTGCCCTCGGGATCGCCGGTGAACTTCTCCGCCAACGGCAAGACTTACAGCATTACGCAGATGAATGTATACCGGTCCGACAAAAGTTTCGATCTGTCCCTGACCTATTCCGTTCCCAGCACTACGGACTTTGCCGCAACTGCCGCCGAGGCGCGGAACCTGGGCAGCGCCTTTGTGGCCCAGTATCCGGAAGTGAAGGAAGCCTTCAGCAACGTCTGGGTCCACGCCAAGGATGCAAATGGCGGCGACGTGCCGGGTGTTGTCGTGCTGAAGCCTGCCACACCCTGAGCATTCGGCTGCGCTCGTATTCCATCACTACGAAATCTTGCGACCGGCAACCGGTAAGCCGGGGAACATTTAGCGCACTGCGTCCTCCCGATCCGTCGAGTGACTCATCCCCATGAGCCGCGATGGTGGCGCCATCAAGCCGTAACCGCTGCCGGGAACACGAACAGCGCTCGCGGAAGTCGATGATGAGCAACCTCTCAGACGTGATCGCTGCTTTCAGAGATCAGTGCTGGACATTACCAAAGTTGTGCCGACCTTTCGTTTACAATCTCGTTTTCATCATGAATCGACCTTTAGTTCTCATCATTCTTGATGGATGGGGCTATGCGCCGCCGTCCGCCGCCAACGCTATCGGGCTGGCGCGCAAGCCAAATT
Source organism: Candidatus Angelobacter sp. (assembly GCA_035307585.1). Classification (GTDB taxonomy): domain Bacteria; phylum Acidobacteriota; class Terriglobia; order Terriglobales; family Acidobacteriaceae; genus Angelobacter. Next base: position 3,788 of record DATGHX010000061.1, on the reverse strand, counting down.
ACGATCGCCTGCTCCGCGACTACCCCAACACGCTGATTCATACCAGCGGCCGCTTCGTGGGATTGCCGGAAGGCCAGATGGGCAACAGTGAAGTGGGCCACCTCAACATCGGCGCCGGACGGATCGTTTACATGGACATCACCAAGATCGACCTGATGATCGAGAAAGGCGAACTCTTCTCCAATCCCATTCTGCTGGAAGCTATGAAGAACGCCCGCGGCGGCGGCCGCCAGTTGCATTTCTGCGGGCTTCTCTCCGACGGCGGCGTGCACTCGCACCAGAACCATCTTTATGCCCTGCTGCGCATGGCCCGCCAGAACGGCGTAGAGCGCGTCTTCGTGCACTGCTTCATGGACGGCCGCGATACCGGGCCCACCAGCGGCGCGGGTTACGTGGAGCAGCTGCAGCAGAAGATGCGTGAGCTCTCCACCGGCAAGGTAGCCACCGTCAGCGGGCGCTACTACGCCATGGACCGCGACAAGAAATGGGACCGCGAGCTGAAGGCCTTCAATGCCATGGTCCAGGGCAAAGCCGAGGGCCGCGCGTACGTGGACGCGGTGCAGGGGATCAAGGATTCCTACCATCGGGCCGTGACCGACGAGTTCATCATTCCCTTTGTCTGCGTCGACAACCGCGGCCAGGCGCTGACCACAGTCCGCGAGGGCGACTCCGTCATCAACTTCAACTTCCGGGCCGACCGCGCGCGCCAGATCACGCGCTGCCTGGCTCGCGAAAGCGGACTTACGGCCCAGGGCGGGCGCGACCTGCCCGACTCTGAAGCCCTGGATGCCGCCATACCCCGCGAACGCGTTCCTAAAAATCTGAAATACGTCTGCATGAGCCAGTACGACAAACAGTTCGCTCTGCCCTTCGTGGTGCAGCCGGATTCGCTCAAGAACATTCTGGCCAACGTAATGGCCGACCACAACCTGCGCAACCTGCGCGTGGCGGAGACCGAGAAGTACGCGCACGTCACCTACTTCTTCAACGGCGGCGTGGAGAAGCCGTATCCCGGCGAAGATCGCGTGCTGGTGCCTTCGCCCAAAGTAGCGACCTATGATCTGAAGCCGGAGATGTCGGCCGCAGGCGTCGCCGAAAACGTGGTCAAAGCGGCAAATGATTCGGCCTTTGATGTGGTGATCGTCAATTTCGCCAACGCCGATATGGTCGGGCACTCGGGTAAGATTCCGCCCACGGTCAAAGCCGTGGAAACCGTGGATGCCTGCCTGGGTGAGATCTATAGCGCGGTCCGCCGGAGCGGCGGAGCCATGTTGATTACCGCCGACCACGGCAATGCCGAGATGATGATCGATCCGGTTTCGGGCGGGCCTCACACCGCGCATACCACCAATCCCGTGCCGTTCATCATGGTGAGCGAGGACGCGAAAAACTACTCGCTCCGTGCCGATGGCTCGCTGCAGGATATTTCACCTACGGTTCTGGGAATCCTCGGTTTCGACCAGCCCAGGGAGATGACCGGCCACGATCTGAGAGTGCGCAGGACTTCGTAGTCGCGTCTGTGTCCGGCAAAGGGGGAAGCGGAATGCCAGGGCCAACTAACGGCGGGCAATGGGTAATCTGCGGCAAGTGCGGCTTAGCCAACGCCGCCTCATCCAGGTTCTGCAGCAATTGCGCTAATCCTCTGACGGCAGGGGCAGCGCCCTCGTCCGCCGCCGCTGTGCCGGCACCAGTTGTCTCGCCGTCTATTGGTCAGCAGCCGTTCCCGGTTACAGCTGAAGGCGCCAAGATCACGCTGGGGCTGGGCATCGCTTCCTGGATCCTTTGCGGATTGCCCACTGGAATCCCGGCTATAGTTCTCGGCCACCGGACGCTGAAAAAGATTCGCGAAAGCCGCGGCCGTCTCAAAGGCCAGGAAATGGTTCTGGCCGGCCTGATTCTGGGCTACGTCAGCTGCGCAATCTGGGTGGTGCTGCTGATTGGGGGAGCGGTGGTGTTCAGGAGCGCCTCCAGGGAGATGGCGGCGGCCGAGGACAACGCCATCAGCACGATACGCCAGATCAATGAAGCCGAGGCTACTTACTCTCAGGTCTATAGCGGGACTTCCGGCCGCCTCTATGCCGGATCGCTGGCCGCCCTGGGCCCGGGTCCCTCGGGAACCTGCGCCGGAACCGGCGACCGCGACTACGCGTGCCTGATGACGGGGCCGCTGGTCGCAGGCGATTGCCGCGAGCCCAAGTGGTGCATCCTGAACGGCTACAGGTTTCAGCTGCAGGTGCACTACACGGCCGGCTCGCGCGATGCCGACTACGCGATTACTGCTACGCCCGAAGGCAACGGCCGCGGCGGAACAAAGAATTTCTGTTCCACCAGCGACGGTGTGATTCGTGCGGCGCCGGTTTTCTTCGGTTCGTTGAGTTCGGGATACGCCACTGATGGCTGCCAGCGGCTGGCTCCGCTCGGGGAGAGCAAATAGTCAAAGGAATCGCCCGCATGAAAGTGCTGATCGTCCACTACCACACCTTCGAGCTGTGGCACGCGCCCTCGTGGCTTCGCCCGCGATTACAGCAGGCGTTTCCCGACATCAGGTTCGTCCAGCTTCCTGACGACCGCAAACTGGCAAAAGAGATCAGTGATGCCGACGTTTTCATCGGCTGGTCGCTGCGCCCGGAATTTCTCAGCGCCGCAAAGAAACTCAGGTGGATCCATTCGCCGGCTGCGGCGGTCAACCAGTTGCTGTCGCCGGAACTGGTGGAAAGCGGGATTGTCGTCACCAACTCCACCGGCGTTCATGGACCGGTCGTGGCCGAACATGCACTGGCGGTCATTCTCGCGCTGGCCAAGCGCCTGCCCCAGGCCATGCGCTACCAGGCGAAGAAGACCTGGTCACAGGATCAGTTGTGGAATGACAGGCCCCGCCCCCGCGAGGTCGACGGAGCTACCGTTGTGCTCGTCGGGATGGGCGGTATCGGGCGGGAATTCGCTCCCCGGGCCAAGGCACTGGGCATGAAGGTGGTGGCTGTCCGCGAAAATCCCGGAAAAGGAGCATCCGGTGCGGACGAAGTCTACGGCACCGATGAGCTGGACCGGGTGCTGCCCGAAGCCGATTACGTTGTGCTCTGCGCGCCTCTCACAGCGGCCACCGCCGGCATCATCAACCGGGCGCGCCTCAAAAAGATGAAGAAGGACTCCTACCTGATCAACGTCAGCCGCGGACAACTGATCGACGAGGCTGCACTCCTGAACACCCTGCAGAACCGACGCATCGCCGGCGCGGCGCTTGATGTCTTCTCCCAGGAGCCGTTGCCGCGAAGTTCGCCGTTCTGGCGGCTGGACAATCTCCTGATCACGCCCCATACCGCTGCCGTCACCGAGCGGCTGTGGGAGCGCCACCTGCGGTTCATCAGCGAGAACCTCAAGCGCTTTATCGCCGGCCAGCCTTTGCTCAGCCAGGTGGATAAAGCGCGCGGCTATTGAAATTTGCTCAAGGCGCTTACCTTCCCCCAGAATTCCCCGTCTAATAACGATTTCGGAGGAATCCAGATTTGAAATCCTTCGCGCCAGGGTTGCTTGTCCTGCTCACCTCTTTTACTACGCTGCACGCCCAGACGTCGGCGGCTGACTTGCTTCACGCCGGCCTGGCCGCCATGGGTGGAGAAGAGAAGATTCGCGCTCTGAATTCGCTCCATTTTGATTGCATGACGACAACGGCCCCCAACAGTCTCGAGTAAACTCAATTGCTTTTGACCAAGCAGCTCGAGACGAAGGAGGCCATATGAAGTATATCGGTTGTGACTTTCATCCGAGCTTTCAGCAAGTAGCCATGTTGG
>DATGHX010000060.1:0-2041 GCA_035307585.1 Candidatus Angelobacter sp. | reverse complement strand
GGCAATACGCTGCCGCGCGACCTACAAAGGCAGGAGCACCCTATACCCCGTGATCTTTCGCGCCAATTGCCTCCTCCTCCACGCAATTCCCGTTATGTGGCCGTAGGAGGTCATCTGGCACAGATTGACAATCGGCATCGGGTCCAGGACGTCATCCACTTCGAGCTTAATTTTGGCGGTCGTTGATAGTCACAATTGCCAAGTCCTTCCATGAGAAGGCCGGTTAGTGTCAAGGATGGTTTTTCTCTCCGTGGTTCGGTTGGTTCCTATTTGAGCCGATCCGCCTCTGCCGCCATCCTTCCATCCGCACTCTTTTATGAGCGATGGTTCGCTCGGTGCAAGTTGGGCGTTCTCGTTTCAGCAGGTGCTGCTACCTGATAATCGACCTCGGCTCCCATCTGGGACGGGAGTTGGGCCAGGACTTGGCCGCAGTCACCTGAACTCGGCGGTTGAGCTCGGTTCTTCCGATCCAACGCTAGGCCACTGCGCTTACCACTTTGTGGTTGTTGCGCAGTGGTTCATAGACTTCCCCGCTCACCCACAACTTGTGTAGCAATACCGCCAGCTTTCGAGCGACCGCAACAATCGCGCGTTTCTTGGCATTGCCCCCTCCTCGCTCGGAGAGTTTCCATCCCCATCGCCGCAGATCACTGTCCTGCCCAAACGGTCCCAGAATGTACTGCGCGCTCTGCACCAGCAGAGTTCTTAGGTAACGATCTCCTTCCTTGCTGATGTGCAGTTGTGGCTGACTGTTGCCCGAGTTCCTGCGCCCAGGACGCAGTCCCAGATAACAGCCTGCGTCGCGGCTGTGGCGAAACCGGTGCGGATCTGCCACGGTCAACACGTAGGTCAACGCGATCAGTGTCCCCACACCTTTGACTTGCTTCAGCAGAGCCACCTCGGGGTGAACTTCCGTGGCGATTTGCTCGATCCGACGGTCGTATTCTGCTATCCGTTGGCTCAGCGATTCGACCTCCACCAACAGCGGCTCCAAGGCGGCTCGCAACTCCGTGCTGAGTCCGGCAGCCAAGCCGCGGCGCACCTGCTGCGTGCCACACTTCCGCAGCCGTTCCCCGTAGGACTTCGCCAGCCCTCGCGCGGCATTGACCAATGCCGTGCGCGCTCCCACCAGTGCCGCTCGCGCCCGGATCACCGTCAGGTGGGCCTGCGCTTCCGCGCTGCGATGTTGCACCGGACTCAGCAAGCGGGGATCGAGCCGTGCCAACCGCGCCAGCATCCGCGCGTCCAGCCGGTCATCCTTGCGACTGCTCTCCCCGATCAGTCGCACGTTCCGCGCATGGGCCACGATCACTTCATGTCCCAACTGCGTCAGTTGCCGGCTGACCCAGGGAGAATGCGCCCCGGTCTCCAGCGCCACTCGACTGCGCGGCATTCTGCCGAATACCTGCTGCATCCCTTGCTTGGTTGTCGGCACCTTTTCTTCGACGATCACTTCGCCCGCTTGGTCCAGCACGCAGTAGTAGGTGAATCGATCTCCTAGGTCCATTCCGATGGTCAGCTTCTTCCACCCGAAAATTTGCTTCCGCCTGGTCGCCACAGTGCTATTCTTTTTCATAAGCCGGTCTCCTTTCCATTGCGCCTTGAGCACGTCAATCGTTGGGAGCGTATCGCATCCCGTCGGAGACCGGCCTTCTCATCCCATCTGTTAAGTCGCTTACCGGAGAGTGGGGTACCAGTATCTTACGTTTCGAGAATCATTTTTTCGCTACCTGACAGCGGGGGAAGCGGGCGCTAGCGGAGGGACATGGCCGCGGCGGCGGCGAAGCTCATGACGCGGCCGGGGAGCAGGCCGAGGTAGAGAGTGGCGGCGGCGGTGGCGAGGAGCACCAGGGTGACCGCGGAGGGCACGCGGGCCGGCGGCCAATCCTGATTGGGCTCGCGCATGTACATGACGACGATGATGCGGAGGTAGTAGAACGAGGCGATCACGCTGTTGATGCCTAAAAACACGGCGAGCCAGACGATGTGAGCGTTCAGGGCGGCGTTGAGAATGTAGAACTTGCCCAGGAAACCAGCCGTT
>DATGHX010000059.1:0-2517 GCA_035307585.1 Candidatus Angelobacter sp. | reverse complement strand
CGACGCCAGCTTCGATTTTGTGACCGCTGTTTGCGTTTATCATCATGTCCCCGAGGAGAGCCGGATACCCCTCACGCGGGAGGTTTCCCGCCTGCTGCGGGCGGGGGGATTGTTCTGCATGATCGAGCACAATCCATATAATCCTGTCACTCAATTAATCGTGAAGCGAGCGCCGGTGGACCGGGACGCTCGTTTACTTACTTCCCGCCAAGCGAGGCGTTACCTGAGTTTCAGCCAACTCGAAACCGTTCACTTAGCGTACTTTCTTTACCTTCCGGAGAAGTTGTTTGACAAGGCACCGGGGTTGGAAACGGCCTTGGCGGCGGTCCCTTTGGGGGGGCAGTATGCTGTCTTCAGCAGAAAAGGCTAAAGTGCAGTGCCGTTTCCGGCAGTGAGAAGCTGTTATGATTGGGTTTTTGCTGAGGGACGGGCCTTATGCTGTTGTCCATTGTGATCCCTGTCTACAACGAGGCCGAAAGCCTGCCCAAGCTGTTCCAGGCGCTAACCCAGATCCTTTCCCAAATAGACGCTGACTATGAACTGCTGTTCGTCAATGACGGCAGCAACGATGATTCACTACGATTCCTGCGCGGCGTGGCAAGCTCCGATCCGCGCGTGAAAGTGTTGGGCTTCAGCCGCAATTTTGGCCATCAGGCAGCCATCACGGCGGGTCTGGATTTCGCAAATGGCGACGCGGTGGTGGTTATGGATGCGGACCTGCAAGACCCTCCGGAACTCTTGCCGAAAATGGTGGAATTTTACCGGCAAGGCTACGACGTGGTTTCAGCGCAGAGAGTTGTCCGCCATGGAGACGGCATATTTAAGCGGGCCACGGCGGCGCTTTTTTACTGGATCATGCGCCGCATGGTGGACCAGCGCGTGGTGCCGGAAGTGGGGGACTTTCGCCTGTTCAGCCGCGCGGCCCTGGTAGCCCTCCGAAGGTTTCGCGAGCAGCACCGGTTCATGCGCGGCCTGGTGGCATGGCTGGGGCTCAAAGAGGCGATTGTTCCTTTCGATCGCGGGGCACGAGCCGGCGGAGTCACCAAGTATTCCTTTGTGAAGATGCTTCGGTTTGCGTGGACAGCGGTTACTTCATTCTCAGCGCTCCCTCTTCGCCTGAGCCTCCCCTTTGGCTTCCTGATGGCTACCGCGGGCGCCGCATACTTTGCCTACAGCGTGTATTCGGCGCTGGTCACGAAAACTACGGTTCCCGGCTGGACTTCACTGGTATGCCTGCAAGTGGTGTTCTCGGGAGCGACGCTAATGGCTGTGGGGATGCTGGGTGATTACGTTGCCCGAATTTACGACGAAGCGAAAGCGCGCCCGCTGTACGTGATCGCGGATACGATCAATCTTGCCGGAAATTCGGCGGATGTGGCACGAGCGATCGTGTTGCCGGCGCGCGACGAGGAAGCGAGGCAGCAAGTCGAAAGCGACCGGCAACAGGTGCCTACGTACCGGCGATGACAAAGTGGGAAACAGGCGTCGGTGCCCGCGATAAACAGACGTAACCTCGTCCGCGCGCTGATTGCCGCAGCGCTCTTTGCTGCTGGCATCTCCATACTCTCGTTAGTGATTGCGGGGTCGGAAAACGCCGGCAATAAGGATTTCATCTCATATTGGGCCGCGGGCCAGTTGCTTATCCGGCATTCCAATCCCTACGATGCGGCCGCGGTCTTCCAACTCGAGAAGTCGGCCGGGTTCCACGAATCCACGCCCCTTATCATGCGGAATCCGCCGTTCGCGCTCGTCTTGGCGCTTCCGCTCGGCCTGGTCTCAGCCAAACTGGGAGCCGTTCTCTGGTCGGTCCTCCTGGTGGCGGCCATCATGGCATCAGTCCGCCTGTTGTGGTCCATCCACGGCCGCCCACTAGACCGGCTCCATCTGTTCGGATATATCTTCGCGCCCACCGTCGCGTGTCTACCGTTAGGGCAGACCTCGGTATTTGCGCTTCTAGGCGTCGTGCTGTTCCTGCATTTTCATCAGACCAGGCCGTTCGCAGCGGGTGCATGCCTGGCGTTGGTTGCCATCAAGCCCCATCTGTTCCTGGCTTTTGGACTGGTTCTGCTCCTTTGGGTGTTCTACCGCCGGGTCTACTCTGTCCTGCTCGGCCCAGTGGCCGTCATAGTGTGCGCTCTAATTCCGCTGATGTACTTCGATCCTTCGGTCTTCTCGCATTATCTCCCTGTGCTGACTCAGGCCAGTGCCGAAAGCAGGGTAATTCCCAGCCTCAGCGCGGTTGTTCGCGTCGCAATCAATCCGGGCGCCGCATGGCCCCAGTTTGTTCCAGTAATCTGTGGATGTCTTTGGGCCGCTCGGTATTTCTCTCGGCATGCTAGCGAATGGAACTGGAACACCCACGGCTCAAATCTGCTGTTGGTCTCAGTTTGGGTCGCGCCGTACACCTGGTTCACCGACGAGGTCGTCGTCTTGCCGGCGATTTTGCAAGGCATCTACACCTCTGCGCGCCGCGGCCGATCGCTTATCAGCTTCGGCATCATCGACGGCATCGCCCTC
>DATGHX010000058.1:0-64810 GCA_035307585.1 Candidatus Angelobacter sp. | reverse complement strand
ATCTAGAAGGCACACAGGTAAACGAGGCGCTGAAGGGGTTGAAGGGCGTTTCTTCGATCGCTTATACCAGCGGAGACCCTGTGGCCCTGGCCAAGGCGCTGAGCAAGTATGTAGACGATAACCCGGAATTTTCCTTTAAATCGGGCGTGCTGGAAGGCCGCGTGATCTCGGCAAAAGAGATCAAAGCGCTGGCCACCATGCCTTCCAAGGAAGAGATTTACTCCAAGCTGCTGTTCCTGATGAACGCTCCGGCGCAGCGGCTGGTCACGGTGATGAATGCCGTTGGCCGCGATCTGGCGGTGGTCATCAACCAGGGCGTGGAGAAGAAGAAATTCAAAGAAGCCGGCGAAGCAGCCGGGAGTTAACGGTTCTTGCGTGCGGGCGCGGCGGGTGCGGCCGTTCCCGGACAGGGGTTCTCGCCGTAAGCGGCTCACGTGGCGCTAGTCTGGGCGCATTGGAACGCGATGGGGTGATGGCGGCGAATAGCACAAATTTGATTCGAAAAGTGGAGATTACAAAATGGCAGACTTGCAACAGTTGGAAGAACAGATAGTCGGGCTGAGCCTTCTGGACGCGGCCCAGCTGGTCAAGAAGCTCGAGGAGCGCTTGGGTGTGTCCGCGGCGGCGGCAGCCCCGGTCGTGATGGCTGGAGGAGGAGCGGCGGCGGGCGCAGCTCCGGCAGCAGCCGAGAAGACCGAGTTCACCGTGGTGCTGACCGGCGCTGGGGCCAATAAGATCAATGTAATCAAGGCAGTACGCGAGGTGACGAGCCTGGGTCTGAAGGAAGCCAAGGACCTGGTTGATGGCGCTCCCAAGCCGATCAAGGAGAACGTTTCCAAGGAAGAGGCGGAGACTATCAAAAAGAAGTTCACCGACGCGGGCGCGACTGTCGAGGTGAAATAAGGGATTTGGGGCCTGGGTACATGTCTGGAAGGACCTGTACCCACCCAAAGCCAATTTGAATCCGGGGAAGGACTTCTGTTATCAAATAATAACGGCGGATTCTTACCCTAACCGGTAGTTCATGGCAGGCACGGTGCGGCGTTCCAAAAAGGGAAAATTCAGCTTTGAGGGCTGCGGCCTGACCTGCGGCGGTGTCGTTATTTAACAGGTCCGTGAAAACGGGCCGAGAACGGTCTGACTCAGACGGGCGCTGAGATAAAAACTTATTCACCTAAGATCGCTTCGCGGCGCTGCCGGGAACTCTCGTCCCTGCAGCCCGCTTTGCTGTCTTTGCGAAACCGCGAGATCAAGATCGTTTGAAGCTGCTTAATTAACAGAGTTTGCCCGAGAAAAGCAAGTGGCTTTCGGGCGCGAAATTAAGATTCACCGGACGAAGAGTGAATCGCCAGATATCCTCAGGAGTTTATTCATGCCGAACAAGAATGGCGCCTCCCGTTATCGTTTCGACTTTTCCAAGATTCCGGCAGCTCTGCAGATCCCGAACCTGATCGAGGTTCAGAAGCGCTCGTATGATCGCTTCCTGCAGATGGACAAGCTGCCCAGCGAGCGTGACGACAGCGGTCTGCAGGCAGTCTTTCAGTCTGTATTCCCCATCACCGATTTTCGCAACGTCTCCGAGCTGGCGTTCGTTGACTTCGCCATCGGCAACTGGGAGTGCAAGTGCGGACACCTCAAGGGTCTGCATCACCTGCGCACTACCTGCCGCAACTGCGGCAACACCGTCATCACGGACCCGTTTCATCCCGGCGACGTGCTCTGCACCAAGTGCGGCACGTACAACGCCAACACGCCCGACTTCTGCAACAAGTGCGGCGACCCGGTTGGCCTGCAGCTGAAATACGACGTGGCCGAGTGCGAAGAGCGCGGCATGACCTACTCCGCGCCGCTCAAGGTCACGATCCGCCTGACCATCTACGACAAGGACCCGGAGACGGGCAACAAGAGCATCCGCGACATCAAAGAGCAGGAAGTTTTCTTCGGCGACATCCCGCTGATGACGCAGAACGGCACGTTCATCATCAACGGCACCGAGCGCGTGATCGTCAGCCAGTTGCACCGCTCGCCCGGCGTCTTCTTTGAGACGGCCAACAACCGCACCTACTTCCTGGGAAAGATCATTCCCTACCGCGGATCGTGGGTGGAGTTCGAATACGACCAGAAAAACATTCTTTACGTGCGCATCGACCGCAAGCGTAAATTCCTGGGCACCATCTTCCTGCGCGCCCTGGGCCTGCGTTCCGATGAAGACATTTTGCGCACCTTCTACACCGTGGATCGCATCAGCCTGCGCGAGAAGAAGCTGCGCTGGATCCTGGAGAGCAGCGTGGAGAAGCCGACAAATCTTCTCGGCCTGAAGCTGGCGCACAGCATTAAGGACAAGAGCGGGCATGAGCTGGTGCACTCCGGGCGCAAGATTTCGCCGGCTGTGCTCAAGGAAATCCAGAAGGCGAAGATCAACGAGATCGACGTGGACACCACCGATCTCGAGGGAGCCTTCACGGTCTCCGACATTGTGGACACTTCCAGCGGCGAGGTGCTGCTGGAGGCCAACTCCGAGATCACTCCGGAGAAGCTCTCGAAGTTCATGGACGCGGGCGTGGAAGAGATTCAGGTCTTCTTCCCCGAGCGCGACGACGTGGGCAACGTGATCAGCGCGACGCTGCGCCGCGACTCGGTCAAGACGCCGCAAGAGGCCCTGATCGAGATCTACCGCAAGCTGCGGCCCGGCGATCCGCCGACCCTGGACACGGCCACCGCGCTGTTCCACGGGATGTTCTTCGATTCCCGCAAGTACGATTTCAGCCGGGTGGGCCGCCTGAAGTTCAACATCAAGCTGCACGAGAGAAACGACGCCACCAGCCTGGACAAGCGGACGCTCGATCCCGACGACTTCTACGGGACCATCCGTTACTTGCTCAAGCTGCGCAAAAACCTGGGCACGGTGGACGACATCGATCACCTGGGCAACCGCCGCGTGCGCGCGGTGGGCGAACTGATGGAAAACCAGTTCCGCATCGGGCTGGTGCGCATGGAACGGGCCATCAAGGAAAAGATGAGCGTGTACCAGGAGATGTCCACGGCCATGCCGCACGACCTGGTCAACGCCAAGCCGGTGATGGCGGCCATCCGCGAGTTCTTCGGGTCGTCACAGCTTTCGCAGTTCATGGACCAGACCAACCCGCTGTCGGAGATCACGCACAAGCGCCGTCTCTCCGCGCTAGGACCGGGCGGGCTCTCGCGCGAGCGCGCGGGATTCGAAGTGCGCGACGTTCATCCCACGCACTACGGGCGCATCTGCCCGATCGAGACGCCGGAGGGCCCGAACATTGGACTGATCAGCTCACTGAGCTGCTACGCCCGCATCAACGACTACGGCTTCATCGAGTCACCGTACCGCCGCGTGCGCGAAGCGCGCGTGGTTGACTTTGTGACGGTGGTCAACGCCGGAGACAGCGAGCGCCGTGTTGGCGACCACATCGAATTGAAAGATGCGGATAAAGCCAACGCCGATCTCAAGGAGCGCCGCAAGAAGCTGATCGACCACGAGCCGTTCTCGTTTTACCTCTCGGCCTGGGAGGAAGACCGGCACGTGATCGCGCAAGCCAACGTGGAGCTCGACGATAAAGGCCGCATCACCGCTGAGCTGGTGAACGCGCGCAAGGCAGGCAACTTTGTGCTGGTGCCGCGCGATGAGGTCGACTACATCGACGTCAGCCCCAAGCAGCTGGTCTCAGTGGCCGCGTCGCTGGTTCCGTTCCTGGAGCACGACGACGCCAACCGCGCGCTGATGGGCGCCAACATGCAACGCCAGTCGGTGCCGCTGCTGCGCGCGGCCGCTCCGATCGTCGGTACGGGCATGGAAGGCGTGACCGCGCGCGACTCCGGCGCCGTGGTGCTGGCGCGCCGCAACGGGTACGTCGATTCCGTCGATTCCGAACGCATCATCGTGCGCGTCGAAGGAGAGCATCATCCCACGCAGCTGTCACGCGAAGTGGGCAGTGACATCTACCAGCTCACCAAGTTCAAGCGCTCCAACCAGAACACCTGCATCAACCAGAAGCCGGTGGTCAAGAAGGGCGACCGCGTAGTCAAGGGGCAAGTCATCGCCGACGGTCCCTGCACCGACAAAGGCGAGCTAGCGCTGGGCCGCAACGTGCTCGTGGCTTTCATGCCCTGGCGAGGCTACAACTTTGAGGACGCCATTCTGGTTTCCGAGAAGATGGTGAAGGAGGACTACTACACCTCGGTGCATATCGAGGAGTTCGAGATCGAGTCGCGCGACACCAAGCTGGGTCCGGAAGAGATCACCCGCGACATCCCCAACGTCAGCGAATCCGCGCTGCGCGACCTGGATGAGAGCGGCGTGATCCGCATCGGCGCCACCGTGAAGCAGGGCGACATCATGGTGGGCAAGGTCACGCCCAAGGGCGAGACCCAGCTCACTCCGGAAGAGAAGCTGCTGCGCGCCATCTTCGGCGAAAAGGCCGGCGATGTCCGCGACGCTTCGCTCACCTGCCCTCCGGGAATCGAAGGCACAGTGGTTGACGTTAAGATCTTCTCCCGGAAGGGACAGGAGAAAGACGAGCGCGCCAAGGCCATCGAGGCCTCGCAGATCGCCCGCCTGGAGAAGAACCTTGAGGACGAAATCCGAATCCTCACCGACGAGCGGTTGAAGCGCCTGGAATCGATTCTTGGCGGCAAGGAAGTGCAGGCCGACCTGCACGACGAGCGCACCAACAAGCGCCTACTCACCAAGGGAGCAATGCTGGATCGTGAAACCATCGAGCGCATCTCCACGCGCAACCTGAAGCGGATCAAGTACGCCGATAAGGACCCGCGCGTGAACGAGCAGATCGATGAAATCGAAGAGATGACCTCGCGCCAGATCGACGTGCTGCGCAAGATCACCAACGAGAAGATCGGCAAGCTGCAGAAGGGCGACGAACTGCCTCCCGGCGTAATCAAGCTGGTGAAGGTGTATATCGCCATGAAGCGCAAGCTGAGCGTGGGCGACAAGATGGCGGGACGTCACGGCAACAAAGGCGTGATCGCCCGCATTCTGCCTGAGGAAGATATGCCCTATCTCACCGACGGCACGCCGGTGGAGATCGTGCTCAACCCGCTGGGCGTCCCCAGCCGCATGAACGTCGGCCAGATCCTGGAGACGCACCTGGGCTGGGCCGGCTATCAGCTGGGCCAGCGCATTCAGGAGTTCATGAAGAACAACTCGCGCGAGGAGGTCATCCGCCGCGAGCTGAAGGCGATCTTCAAGGACACTCCGTTCGGCGACAAGATTGCCGAACTCGACGATACCGAGCTGATGGCTGCGGCCAAGGCGCTGGGCAACGGCGTGTTCTTCGCTTCGCCGGTGTTCGACGGCTCGCGCGAGTCGGAAATCAAGGCCATGCTGCGCGAGGCCGGCCTGCCCGAATCGGGCAAGACCGACCTTTACGACGGCATGACTGGAGACAAGTTCGAGCAGCCGGTGACCGTCGGCTACATCTACATGCTCAAGCTGTCGCACTTGGTGGACGACAAGATCCACGCCCGTTCGATCGGACCGTACTCGCTGATCACCCAGCAGCCGCTGGGCGGCAAGGCGCAGTTCGGCGGTCAGCGCTTCGGAGAAATGGAAGTGTGGGCCCTGGAAGCTTATGGGGCAGCATACATTCTGCAGGAGTTGCTGACGGCGAAGTCCGACGATGTTTTTGGCCGGACCAAGATCTACGAAGCCATCGTGAAAGGCGAGGCCGCCATTGAACCCGGCGTGCCCGAATCGTTCAACGTTTTGATCCGTGAGCTGCAGTCGCTCTGCCTGGATGTAGAGCTGATCAAGACCGCGGAATCCGACCGCAAGGATAGAGACAAGGAAGCTGCGGCGGTCGTCGCGGCGGACTGAAGCAGTCCGCCGGTCTCAACTCCGGGACGCATCCCGGCTGGGGTTGAGATCAAAACGAGTTTCTGATACCGGGAGCCGCCGCGGCGGCGTAAAAGCCGCAGGAGGACACCTTGTACCGTTCAAGTCCATTCGATCTGAGCACGCCGATCACCGACTTTGACTCAATTCGAATCAGCCTGGCTTCGCCGGAGAAAATCCGGAGCTGGTCGCACGGCGAAGTAACCAAGCCGGAGACCATCAACTACCGTACTTTCAAGCCGGAGCGCGACGGTCTGTTCTGCGCCCGCATCTTCGGGCCGGTCACGGACTGGGAGTGCCTGTGCGGCAAGTACAAGCGCATGAAGCACCGCGGCGTGATCTGCGACAAGTGCGGCGTTGAAGTCACGCTCTCCAAGGTGCGGCGCGAGCGCCTGGGCCACATCGAGCTGGCTTCGCCCTGCTCGCATGTGTGGTTCTTCAAAGGACTGCCATCGCGCATCGGCCACCTGCTGGATATCTCGCTGCGCGACCTGGAGTCGGTGCTTTACTTCGAGTCCTACGTCGTCATCGAGCCGGGCGAGGCGCCGGTGAAAGACCGCGAGGTCATCAAGGAAGAAAACCGTTTCCGCGAGCTTGACCAGCAGTTCCGCGCCACCGGCTTTAAAGCCATGATGGGCGCGGAAGCCATTAAGGAACTCCTCAAGCGGGTTGACGTTGAGGAGCTCTCGGTTGAGCTGCGCGAGAAAATGAAACACGAGACTTCTCTGCAGTAGCGGCTCAAGTACGCTAAGCGTCTGAAGGTGGTCGAGGCTTTCCGCAAGAGCGGCAACAAGCCCAACTGGATGATCCTGGACGTAATTCCGGTGATTCCGCCGGAGCTGCGTCCCCTGGTCCCCCTGGACGGCGGCCGCTTCGCGACTTCAGACCTAAACGATCTCTACCGCCGGGTGATCAACCGCAACAACCGGTTGAAGAAGCTGATGGACCTGCACGCGCCGGAAGTGATCGTGCGCAACGAGAAGCGCATGCTGCAGGAGTCTGTGGACGCGCTGTTCGACAACGGACGCCGCGGCCGCGTGCTGCGCGGCGCCAACAATCGCCCGCTCAAGTCGCTTTCCGATACCCTGAAGGGCAAGCAGGGCCGGTTCCGCCAGAACCTGCTGGGCAAACGCGTTGACTACTCCGGCCGTTCAGTGATCGTGGTCGGCCCCGAGCTCAAGCTGCATCAATGCGGCCTGCCCAAGAAGATGGCGCTGGAGCTGTTCAAGCCGTTCATCTATCACCGGCTGGAGCAGACGGGGCACTGCACCACCATCAAGCAAGCCAAAGAGATGGTGGAGCAGCAGGAATCGATTGTGTGGGACATCCTGGAAGAGGTCATTAAAGACCACCCGGTGCTCCTGAACCGCGCTCCTACATTGCACCGCCTGGGCATCCAGGCATTTGAGCCGGTGCTGGTGGAAGGCAAGGCCATCAAGATCCACCCGCTGGTCTGCACTGCATTCAACGCCGACTTTGACGGCGACCAGATGGCGGTTCACATCCCGCTGT
Organism: Candidatus Angelobacter sp.; assembly: GCA_035307585.1. Classification (GTDB taxonomy): domain Bacteria; phylum Acidobacteriota; class Terriglobia; order Terriglobales; family Acidobacteriaceae; genus Angelobacter. The sequence goes on along the minus strand of DATGHX010000058.1, from coordinate 57,417 downwards.
CTCCTGAGGCTCAGGTCGAGGCCAGCGTGCTGATGCTGTCATCGCACAACATTCTCTCCCCGGCATCGGGACAGCCGATCACTGTGCCCACGCAGGACATGGTGCTGGGACTCTATTACCTGACCAAGGGCAAGCCCGGAGCCAAGGGCGAGGGCCGCGCCTTTGCCAATATCGACGAGGTTCTGCTGGCTCTGGAAGCAGGCGAGGTTGAAACGCTGACGCCGATCCGTCTGCGCCATACCGGCCAGGTGATTGACCTGACCCAGGCTTATGACGATCAGGACATCGTGCACACCGAGCCCGTAGAGTTCAAGAGCCAGTTCATCAACACTACGGTCGGCCGCACCATCCTCAACGACCAGCTGCCGGAGGGCATGCCGTACATCAACGGCCTGCTCAAGAAGAAAGGCATCGGCCAGCTGGTGAACTTCACCTATCTGAAGTTCGGCCTGGAGACTACGGTCCGCATGCTCGACCAGGTGAAGGAGCTGGGCTTCCGCTTCGCCACCCGCGCCGGGTTGTCGATCGGCATTGATGACATGGTCATCCCCGAAGACAAGAAGGGGCTGGTGAAGGAGGCGGAGAAGCAGCAGAGCAGCGTCCAGCAGCAATACCTGGACGGCGCCATCACCAACGGCGAGCGCTACAACAAGGTGATCGAAATCTGGTCGAACGTAACCGAGAAGGTCGCCGACGAGATGTTCAACAACATGCAGGAGCTGGACAAGGCCGGACAGCTGAACCCGATTTACGTGATGGCCGACTCCGGCGCCCGCGGATCGAAGCAGCAGATCCGCCAGCTCTCCGGCATGCGCGGCCTGATGGCCAAGCCTTCCGGCGAGATCATCGAGACGCCGATCACCGCCAACTTCCGCGAAGGGCTGACGGTGCTCGAATACTTCATCTCCACGCACGGCGCCCGCAAGGGGCTGGCGGACACGGCGCTCAAGACCGCCGACTCCGGCTACCTGACACGCCGCCTGGTGGACGTCGCCCAGGACGTGATCGTGAGCGAAGACGATTGCGGCACCGTGGACGGCATCTACGTCGGCTCCATCGTGGAAGCCGGCGACATCATCGAGCCGCTGCGCGACCGAATTGTGGGCCGCGTTTCACTCGAGAAGATCAAGGATTACGAAGGCAACGTGATCGTAGACGTCAACGGCGAGATCACCGAAGACCTGGCCAACGCGATTCAATCGGCCGGTATCGAGCGGGTGAAGATCCGCTCGGTGCTGACCTGCGAATCCAAGCGCGGCGTGTGCATCGCCTGCTATGGCCGCAACCTGGCCTCGGGCCGGATGGTGGAACTGGGCGAGGCCACAGGCGTGATTGCGGCGCAGTCCATCGGCGAACCGGGCACGCAGCTCACCATGCGTACCTTCCACATCGGCGGTACGGCATCGCGAGTCTCCGAGCAATCGCGCCTGGAGGCCCGCAACAACGGAACGGCCCGCTTCATTAACCTGCAGACCGTGAAATCGAAGACCGGCGACCTGGTGGTCATGAACCGCGCCGGATCGATTGCCGTGGTCGACGACAAGGGCCGCGAGAAAGAGCGCTATGCGGTGGTGTACGGCGCCAAGCTCAAGGTCCAGGACGGGCAGCAGGTGAATCTGGGACAGGTGCTGGTGGAGTGGGATCCTTACACTTTCGCCATCCTGACGGAGATCGGCGGCACCATTCAGTTCAAGGACCTGCAGGAAGGAATCACGCTGCACGAAGAAGTGGACGAGGTCACCGGACTGTCGCGGCACGTGGTAGGCGAGTCTCCCGACGAGAAGCGCCAGCCGGCCATCGTGATCAAAGGCAAGAACACGCGGCGTTACCTGATGCCTTCCCGCGCCCACCTGATGATTCAGGACGGCGAGGAAGTTCATCCCGGCGACGTGCTGGCCAAGATACCGCGCGAGACCACCAAGACCAAGGACATCACCGGCGGCCTGCCGCGCGTGGTGGAGTTGTTCGAGGCGCGCAAGCCGCGGGAGACGGCCATCATCAGCGAAATCGACGGCATGGTGAAGTTCGGCGAGGTTACCAAGGGACAGCGCAAGGTCTATGTGGTCGCCGACAACGGCGCGGAAAAGGAATACTCCGTGCCCAAGGGCGTTCACATCAACGTGCAGGAAGGCGAGCGCGTGCGCGCCGGCGAGCCGCTCATGGACGGCCCGCTCAACCCGCACGACATTCTGGCTGTGCTCGGCGAGAAGGAGCTGCAGGCTTACCTGGTGAATGAAATCCAGGAAGTCTACCGGCTGCAGGGCGTGACCATCAGCGACAAGCACATTGAGGTCATCGTCCGGCAGATGATGCGCTGGGTGAAAGTGGAAGACGTGGGCGATACCACCTTCCTGCTTGAACAGCAGGTGGATAAGTTCCGCTTCCGCGAGGAGAACGAGAAGGTGATCGCCAACGGCGGCCGCCCGGCTACCGGACGCCCGCTGCTGCTGGGCATCACCAAAGCTTCGCTCTCCACCGAGTCGTTCATCTCCGCGGCGTCGTTCCAGGAGACCACCAGGGTGCTCACCGAAGCCTCCATCCAGGGAGCGGTGGACCACCTGCGCGGGCTCAAGGAGAACGTGATCGTGGGCCGTCTGATTCCGGCCGGTACGGGCATGGAGTACTACCGCAACGTGCGTCTGGCTCCGGAACTCGAGCAGGCCGCCGCCAAGGTGCAGGAGGAAGTCTCCCGCGAGTACGCCGAAGCCGAGCGCGCTCTGGAGCTCCTGCGCCAGGAAGGCGAAGCCGAGGAGATGGCAGCGGAGTAAACCTCAATCAATTACAAAACCGAAATGGGCCGGGGATTCCGGCCCATTTCTTTGTCTTTTTGGGGCCTTGAACGAGGCTGCCAAAATTAATGGTCATCCTGGACTTAGTCCATGACTTAGTCCATAATCTTTATCATTATGGAAGTCAACGTTCACGAAGCCAAGACCAATTTCTCCGAACTCCTGCGCCGCGTGGCGCTGGGCGAGGAAATTACGATCGCCAAGGCCGGCGTGCCGGTAGCGAAGCTGATACCTTTTGACGCCCCAGCCCAGAAGCGCACCCTTGGCATGGATGCCGGCAAGATCTGGATGGCTGACGACTTTGACGGTCCGCTGCCGGACGATCTTCTGGCCGCCTTTTACGGAGAGGACGAGCCCTCCGGGAAGAATGACAAGGGCAAGAATCCCAAGAAGAAGCCGAGAAAGAAACGATGAGGTACCTGCTGGATACGGGTGTGTTCCTGTGGAGCCTGGGGAGCGTTGAGAAGCTCAATCAAGCAGCTCAGGAATTGCTGGTGAGGAATCACGACGAACTCTACCTGTCCGCGGTGAGCTCCTGGGAAATCAGCATCAAGAATTCCGCCGGCAAGCTGGAATTGCCCGAACCCCCTCAACGATACGTGCCTCAGCGCATGCGATTGCTGGGATTGCGAAGCCTGCCGATCACTCACTCGCATGCACTCGCGGTATCGGAGTTACCGCAGCATCACAACGATCCCTTTGATCGCTTGCTGATTGCCCAAGCCCTCAGTGAAGGCCTGACCCTGATGACCGCGGAGGCCATCTGCAGGAAGTATCCGGTGGAAATACTATGGGCCGGCCGGTAGGTTGCTTACATGTCTTGACTTGATAACGCCTAAGCCTGCCATTACCCTTATCCGTCCATGCCCTTTACGCCGATCCGTCGAGCTTACTGGCAAGCCTTCATGCACGGGCAGTTCTCGGTGGCAAAAGGCGCGGCTTATTCGTCGATCCTAACCCTGTTTCCGGCCTTTCTGGTGGTGACCTCAGTGCTGGAAATCTCGAACAAGACCGAGGGGCTGCTGCAGCAGATTGCGGTCGCGGTAGGCTGGGTACTGCCTCCGGGTTCGCGATCGGCGGCGCTGGCCTTTCTGCAGACCAAGCAGCACCATCCGACGCGGATCATCTATTCAGCTTCCGTGGTGATGGTATTGGCATCGACGGGCGTGATGATCTCCTGGATGGATGGCTTCCGCAAAGCCTACCAGGTGCCCAACACCTGGGGATTCTGGAAGGAGAGGCTGATCGCCTTTTCGCTGGTCATTCTGGCGCTGGTTCCGCTGGGCTTTGCTACGGTGCTGGTGGCTTTCGGCAACCAGATCGAAGACTGGGTGCAGTTGCAGACCATGCACATGTTCCGGCCGGCTATCCGGCTGCTGTTCACCCTGGCGCGGCTGGTGATCGCTCTGGCCACGAGCGTGGCCGTAATCAGCCTGATCTATCACAACGGCGTGCCCAGGAGGCAGTCATGGCGCAAGGTGTTACCGGGAGCGATGATGGCCGCTGTGCTGTGGTTTCCCGCCACGGTCACTTTCGGCTGGTATGTCAGGAATTATGCGACCTACAACGTGGTCTACGGACCGCTAAGCGCGGCCATCGCGCTGCTGGTGTGGCTGTATATTGTTTCCGCGATCGTGCTTATCGGCGCGGAGCTCAATGCCCAGATTTACCCTCGGACCGACAACGGTGCAACGCGCTCCAAGGTTTGAGATACTGAATCAATCCGCCAGGTTTCCACTCTAAAGAGACAGATTTGAATACGACCGACACGACGCGACGAGCCAAAATTGTGTGCACCCTGGGACCTGCCAGCCGCTCGGAGAGTCTGCTGCGCGACCTGATGCGCCTGGGCATGGACGTTGCCCGCCTGAATTTCTCACACGGGACGCACGAGGAGCACGCGCGCACTATCGACCGCCTGCGGCGAATCGCGGCCAGCGAGCGGCGGAGCATCTGCATCCTGCAGGACCTGCAAGGGCCCAAGATCCGTACCGGCCGTTTGAAGAACCACAAGCCGGTGATGCTGAAATCCGGCGCCAAGGTGACCATCACGCCGCGCGACGTCGCCGGAACCACGTCAGTCATTGCGACGACGTTCAAGACGCTGGCTCAGGAGGTGACCGCGGGCTCGCGCATCCTGCTCTCCGACGGCCTGATCGAGCTGCGCGTGACAGCGGTGCGGGGCGATAACGTCGAGTGCGAAGTCGTCAACGGCGGACTGCTGGGCGAGCACAAGGGCATCAACTTGCCCGGCACGCTGGTGCGCGTCCCGTCGCTGACGGAGAAAGACGAAAAAGACCTGCACTTCGGGCTCAAGCACGGCGTCGACATGGTGGCGGCTTCGTTCATCCGCAACGCCGGCGACGTTCGCGCGGTCAAGAGCGTGGTTCAGGAGCACCGCTCTGATGCCTGGGTCATCTCCAAGCTGGAGAAACCGCAAGCGGTGGAAGAGTCAAACCTGGAGGAGATCCTGGATGTTTCCGACGGCGTGATGGTAGCACGCGGCGACCTGGGCGTGGAGATGCCGCCGGAAAAAGTGCCGGTAATCCAGAAACTGGTGATCCGTCGAGCAGCCGAGTGGCGCAAGCCGGTCATCACAGCCACGCAGATGCTCGAGTCCATGAAAGACAATCCGCGTCCTACTCGCGCCGAGGCCAGCGACGTGGCCAATGCCATCTTTGACGGCAGCGATGCCGTCATGCTCTCGGCGGAGACGGCCAGCGGAAAATATCCGCGCGAGACGGTGGCCATGATGGCGAAGATCGTGACCGAAGCCGAATCCAACATGCCGGAACAGATGCCGCGGCGCCGCCACAAGACCCACCTGTCGATTTCCGAAACCATTTGCGAGTCGGTGGCCCACGCCGCGCAGGATTTGGATATGAAGGCCATCTGCGTCTACACGGAAAGCGGGGCGACGGCGAGGCTGATCTCCAAGTATCGTCCGCGCTGCCCGATTTACGCCTTCTCGCCCAGCGAACGCGTACTCGCGCGGCTGCACCTGATGTGGGGCGTCCGGCCGATGCATTGCGAGCCGGCGAGAAACGGCGAAGAGATGATGCAGCAAGCCGAGCGATTGCTGCTGGGGCGCCAGGCGGTAGAACCGGACGACGCCATCGCTCTCGTGGCCGGTACGAGTTCAAGCACGGGGTCGACGAACTTTATGAGACTCCATGTGGTGAGGAGCGGGCGATGAATTCCAGCACCAGAAAAGCAGATCGTCAGTCCATCGGGTCATGGGATTATCGTGTCGTCCCCAAAACCGCTGATCAACGGTTCTACTTCAGATCACCCGATCGCCAGATTTCCCGATCACGCGATCTTTCTTAATTCACCCACCCTCCCGGGCCGCGGTCTTTCTTGTCGTCATCGTCGCCGGGCGGGCGGAAGTTGCCGTACTCGTCGAAGTATTGCTTGGGATCGTGCTGGTGCTTGCTCATGTAGACCTGGAACTTCTTACCCGCGCGGCGCCGCTTCCAGCGATAGTAGCCGTTGCGGACGGTAGCCGCGCGGTCCTGCAACATTCCGGCGAAACTGTGGCGCCAGAGAAACGCATACCAGACGTAGCCCATAACCAGCCCCAGCAGCAGCACCATAAAGAACAGGGCGAAGTGGTAAATCAGGAAATACGCGCCCTCCACCGCGGCAGTAAAGATCACGATGTACTTGACGGGGATAGGAATGGGAATGAAGAGCAACATGATGGGCGCGTCGCGATTCAGCAGGAAGAACACCATAAGGATGGCGTTAACAGCCGCGCCGGCACCGAGTGATCCACCGGGCAAATGAAGGGTCCACGCCAGCACGCATCCCAGAAGGCCGGATCCGATCAATGATGTGAAGTAGAGTTCGTAGAAAGCGCGTGAACCGATGCGACCCTCCACGGCCGATCCCAGGAAATAAACGCCGAGCATGCACATCAGGAAATTCCACGGATCAAGCTGCACAAAGCCATGGGTCACCAACTGCCAGACCCAGCCGTGGCGCACAGCGTCCGGCAACAGACCGCCCTTTTCCAGGATCTGCGCCGCCCAGGGTTGCCTGAAGGCCCAAAGGAGCACGATGGCGATGTAGATTGCGGTGCTGATCAGGATCAGGATGCGAAGCGCGCCGCGAAACGGCGGGAACCCAATAGTGGAAGATGAAAAAGATCGGTTTGAAGGCATTCTTATCTTTCCGGCGCGGGTGAGCCGCGGTCCGGCTCAGGGATCACGATGAGACTGCGATGTCCCTCAGCATCAACGGATCGGACGCCAAAAATCACATTATCCTTGGATTCCGGCAAGTCCGCCTTGGTTTCAGTGGTTCGCGCATAGTTTTGCGGAGGAAAAAGTCCTTCTGTAGTCAGCCGCCATGCCAGTTCGTAGGCGGTCGCGCCCGGGGTTGTGTCCCACGACAACTTTGAGTCGTTTTCCAGGCCTGTGGTCAGCAAGCGGACTTTGGACGGCGGAGCAGGCGCTGACGCCAGCGCGGCCAGGGTGGCGGCGTTCAGCCGCGCGACGTTGGCAACGTAGTCAAAGTCAACAAACTTGGGCAGATCGCCGTATTCCACGCCGTTTTCCACCCGCGGGTCCTCGTGCTGGTGATGGAAGTCCTCGCGGTATTCGGTGAAGCGCACGGCGGCAAAGCCCTGGTCGTTGAAGGCGGTGTGATCGCCGCCGCGCAGGTAACGGTCGCGGCGAAAGATAAGCATCGGCGCAAACTGCCCGAGGTTATACGTCTGGCCAACCTCCTGGATGTAGCGAGCCAGTTCGCGCGATGTGGAGTCGTTTTCCCCGCCAGTGGCGCGAAGACGGCGCAGGTCTGCTTCAGAGGCCGCGTTGGGCACGCCTTCGGAGAACACGCGCACCGCGTGCTTGTTTTGCAGCGCGTCGCCGGGCGTGGTGTTGCCGCCGACAATGTCGTTGTTCAGTACACCTTCCAGCTGCCAGCCCTGCTCTTTGGCCATCCTGGCAAAGTGCCCGCTGCCGAGCAGTCCTTGTTCTTCGCCCGCAACCGTCAGAAAGATGATGGTCGCCGGAAACTTGTACTTGCTGAGCACGCGCGCACACTCCAGAGAAACCGCGGTCCCGCTGCCGTCGTCGTTCGCGCCGGGAGCCGGGTTGGTGGAGTTGATTGGATTCTTGTTGCGCGAATCGTAGTGGCCCGTGACCAGATAGATCCGCTTCGCTTGCGCTGGATCTGTTCCCTTCAGGATAGCGTAGACGTCCTGGATCTCCGTCGGCTGCGGGACGCGGTTGGCCGGCTGCTGGATGTATGTGTCCGTCTTGACCTCCAGGCATCCTCCGCACTCAGCCGAGTAGCGCTCGAATTCCGACTTGATCCAGTTGCGGGCGGCCACAATGCCCTGAGTGGAAGTGGCTGCGTCGGGATTGTTGACGGACAGCGTTGCGCGCGTGCCGAAGCTCACAAGCTTAAGAATCGTCTGCTGAATGCGCGCCGCGGATATCTGCTGCACCGCCTTGGCGATGGTCGGGTCTGCTTGCGGAGCCGGGCCAGTCTGCGCGACGATGGTGCTGGCGGAAAGAAGAGGCTGAGCCGTTCCTCTGGCAACGCATCCCAGGCCGTACAGCATCACGAGCAGAAACAACACGTTCAAAGGCAGATTTGTAAAGCGGGGTGCTGTAAACATTAGGCCCTCATTGGACGGGAGCTTGACGCCAACCACGAGAGATTCTAAATATAATTACGCGGCTTGTCTTGCAGGAGGAATTAATGCCAATTTGTCCGGAATGCGAAACCGACCTCGATTTGGACGAGGAAGAGCTCGAGGAAGGCGAAATCGTCTCTTGTCCGGAGTGCGGTACGGATTTCGAAGTCATCACCAAGAATCCACTTGAGCTCAACCAGATCGATGAGCTCGAAGAGGACGAAGACGAAGACGCGGACGAGGAAGACGAGGACGGTGAATATTAAACCGCAACCTCGGACTGCCTGGCCGGCCGTCGCAAGCCTGGCGATGGCGCTCGCTTTTTGGAGCGGCTCGACGGCCTCCCTCGACGACAAACCCAAATCCGATGACAAATCCAAAACCAAGCCTTACGCTGTTATCTTCGGCACAGCTTACGGGCCCGACGATCGCCCGATCTATGGCGCGAAGGTAACCATCCATCCCGACGGCAAAAAGCATCCGAGTTGGGAACTTTATTCCGACCATCGCGGAGAGTTCGCGCAGCGCGTTCCTCCCGGTCCTGGCGATTACGTTGCCACCGGCGTGATAGAAATTATTCCTGTCGAAAACGGCAAGCCGCACAAATCCAAAAAGCAGCGGCTAACCGGTGAAGCCAAAGTCCACGTTGCCGGCGAAGAGGAGCGCGACTTCAGCCTCCACCTGCAGTAAGCACGCTATAATTCCAGTAATGAGAAGTCGCTTCCAGACTCTTCCCGCGGCGCTTCTGGCGGCCGCTGTCTTGCTTGCGTGCCTGACGTTCGCACAGGCGCAGAAGAACCAGGGATGGCAAAACCGGACATTGACGGGCCACGTTCTCAACCGTCAGGAGCAACCGCTTCCCAAAGCCATCGTTTATCTGAAGAACACTAAAACTCTGGCCATCAAGACCTACATCTCCGATCCTGACGGAAGCTATCATTTCCCCGCGCTCTCGCCCAACGTGGATTACGAAGTGTATGCCGAATTTCAGGGCACGCACAGCGATACAAAAACCCTGAGCGCCTTCGACACGCGCAAGCTGATCAACATCACCCTGCACGTTAAATAATCCGTTAACCGATCGAAAGTTCCGCGTGTCGCCTCGTTCGCTTTGCGAAAAGTAAAAACCCGGAGTAACTCCGGGCTTTTCTATTTACCAAATTATCCGATCACCAGATTTCTTCAGTCCTGGTCGTTGCCGGCGCGCTTCCAGTTGATGATGTCGCCCAGCGTGGTGGTTGCGCTCGATGCCGGATGCTTGTAAGCTTCCACATCCGCTCGGCTGCCTTCTTCACCCACCGCGCGCAGGCTCAGGCCAACTTTCTTCTCTTCCGGATTCATCTTGATGATCTTGAAGTCGTGCTCCTGGCCGGCTTCAAGCTTCACCGGGACGCCGTTCGAGTCGGTGGCTTCGGAGTTATGGCACAAAGCCTCCACTCCTTCCGCGACCTCGACGAAAGCGCCGAACTGCGCCACGCGCAGCACCTTGCCGTGCACCACGTCGCCGACGCGGTGCGTATCGAAGAACGTCTCCCACGCATCGGGCTGCAGCTGCTTGATGCCCAGCGACAGCCGCCGCTGCTCGGGCTCAATGCCCAGCACCGCGGCCTTCACGCGTTCGCCCTTCTTCAGCACTTCCGAAGGATGTTTCACGCGCTTGGTCCAGCTCAAATTGCTGACGTGCACCAGTCCATCGATGCCGTCTTCAATCTCGATGAACGCGCCGAAATCCGTGAGATTGCGCACGCGGCCTTCCACCGTGGACCCGATGGGATACTTTTCGTGCAAGCGCTCCCAGGGATTTGATTCCAGCTGCTTGAGTCCGAGGGAAATGCGCCGCTCGCCCGCGTTCACGTTCAGCACCACGCACTCAATCTCGTCGCCCGGGTTCACGATCTTCGAGGGATGCTTCATGCGCTTGGACCACGACATCTCGCTCACGTGGACCAGGCCTTCAATCCCCTGTTCCAGCTCGATGAACGCGCCGTAGTCGGTCACGCTCAGCACGCGGCCTTTGACCCGCGCGCCGATCGGATAACGTTCAGCAGCGTCGAGCCACGGATCGGGCGTGAGCTGCTTGAAGCCCAGAGAGACGCGCAGCTTTTCCGGATCGAATTTCAAAACCTTGACCTGGATCTGATCGCCCACGTGGACCAGGTCGCGCGGATGCGTCAGCCGTCCCCACGACATATCGGTGATGTGCAGCAGTCCGTCGATTCCGCCCAGGTCGACGAAAGCACCGTAGTCGGTCAGGTTCTTTACGGTGCCGGTGAGCACCGCGCCTTCTTTCAGCAGTTCCAGGGTCTTCTGCCGCTTGGCAGTGACTTCCTCGTCGAGGATGGCCTTGCGCGAGACCACGATATTGCCGCGCTTCTTGTTCAGCTTGATGACGCGGACTTCAATCTCTTGTCCCTTGAGAGTATCGAGATTGCGAACGGGATGAATATCCACCTGCGAACCGGGCATGAACGCCTTCACGCCGATATCCACGGAGACTCCGCCCTTCACCCGCTCCACCACCGTGCCCTTCACGGCTTCTTTAGAGTGGTAAGCTTTCTCGATGTTCTCCCATACCCGGACCCGCTGCGCGCGCTCGTGCGAGAGAAGGACTGCGCCTTCTTCATTCTCGCCGCGCTGCACCATGACCTCGATTTCCTGGCCCGGCTCAAACTTGATGTTGCCCTGGGCGTCAGTAACCTCGGCAATCGGCACCAGGCCTTCGGACTTGAAGCCGATGTCGACGACAACGTGGGTGGGAGTAATCTTGATCACCGTGCCTTTGAAGACGTTGTCTTCGCTCGGCGCCGGTTCGGTTTCAAGGGTGTAAGACTCTAGAGCTGTGGCAAAATCTTCCATGCGGTTATCTTCTTTGTGCGCGACGCCCACGCTGGGCTGCTCGGCAGTTTGGATTTGAGAATCATTCCCGGACATAGTGGTTAAACTTCCGTGCGAGTGTTCCGAACCCGGCGTGGAGTCCTGCTGTTCGTCTTCCGACTGGGGCGGAATACTCCGTTCTGTGTGGTCTAAAGACATTCTGCTTCGCTGACGGGACCCGCACACGCCGGAACTCGTTTTAGAACAAGCGGTGGACGTGCTGAGGGCGGACTCGGGATGCCAAGTCCCACTGGTGTGACGGAAACCAGCGGCCGGATCTCATAGCGGTCTGCCCCGCCATAAGACTCCATCGACTATAGCAACCGTGCTTGGCAGTGTCAATTGTCCCAACGCCTCGAACTCAGCTTTCCCACCTTAATTCTTCTGATATCGTTCCCCAATATGGATTATCTCTTTTCTCCCTGGCGCTACTCCTTTGTCAGCAGCGCTCACAAGGCCACGGAGTGCATATTCTGCGACCTTCCCCAGCTCCAGGATGACGACAAAACCTTCATCGTGCACCGCGGCCGCGACTGTTTCATCATCCTGAACGCCTACCCATACACTTCCGGACACGTCATGGTGGTTCCTTTCGCGCATGTCGCGCAACTCGGCCTGCTTTCGGCTCCCGCCGCCCAGGAGATGATGGAGCTCACCCGCAAAATGGAATCCGTTTTGGGACAGCTCTACCACCCCGAAGGCCTGAATATCGGAATGAACCTTGGCAAAGCGGCCGGAGCCGGCATCGCTGCCCACCTCCATATGCACGTCCTGCCTCGCTGGGTGGCTGACTCCAACTTCATTACCGTGATCGGCGAAACCCGCGTCCTCCCTGAAGACCTGGCCACCACCTACAAGCGCATGAAGGAAAAATTCTGACCCGATTAAGACTGTCGCTGGATTAGCTTTTCCTCGCGCCGTTTATCTAGCACGGAATCCCCGACGAACGCCTGGTGTTGTGTGTCTGTCACATAGAACGCTGGCTGCAGCCTGCTGCGCGGCGCTCGCTCCTTTCCAGCCGCCACATGGCAGGCTGTTGTAAGGCAGCTACTGCAGTTCGGGAAAGTCCTCCTCGCGGAACTCCGCTTTAGGCCGGACGGCATCCGCGCTTCGCGCCTTCTCCGCTACCCGCAGCTCCACGCGGCGAATCTTGCCCGAGATGGTTTTAGGCAGCTCCACAAACTCCAGCCGGCGAACCCGCTTGTACGGCGCCAGCACCTTGCGGCTGTGCCGGAAGATCGAGAGCGCGACCTCCCGCGTCGGCTCAACCCCGGCGCGCAAGGCCACGCAGGCCTTGACCAGCGCCGTCCGCACCGGATCGGGCGCCGGCACCACCGCGCACTCCACCACGTCAGGATGCTCGATCAGCGCGCTCTCCACTTCAAACGGGCTGATGCGATAGTCCGACGACTTGAACACGTCGTCCGCCCTTCCCACGAAGGTGAGATAGCCCTCGGCGTCGCGCTGCACCACGTCCCCGGTACGATAGGCTAGGCTGGCCATGGCGACCGGCTTGCCGTCGTCACCCAGGTATCCCGGCATCAGCCCAGTGGGCGGCGGGTTGAGCGGCAGGCTCAGCTCGCCTTCGTCCGCTTCCTTGCCTTCGGGAGTCAGCAGCACCACCTTGTAACCCGGCAGCGGCCTGCCCATGGAACCGGCTTTCAGCTTCTGTGCGGGCGGATTGCCCACCTGCGCCGTGGTTTCCGTCTGTCCGTAGCCGTCGCGAATGGTCAATCCCCAGGCCGCCCGCACCTGCTCGATGACCTCCGGGTTCAGCGGCTCGCCGGCACTGGCCAGCTCCCGCAGCCTCACCTTCCAGGCCTTCAGGTCTTCGGTGATGAGCATCCTCCACACCGTAGGCGGTGCGCAGAAGGTGGTCACTCCGCAGCCGGTCAGGGCATCAAGCAGGCCGCGCGGGTTGAAGCGAGCCTGGTTCAGCACGAACACCGTGGCTTCGGCGTTCCACGGCGCAAACACGCAGCTCCACGCGTGCTTGGCCCATCCCGGTGACGACAGGTTGCAGTGCACGTCGCCCGGCTGGATCCCGATCCAGTACATGGTGGAAAGATGGCCCACTGGATAGCTGGTATGGGTGTGCATCACCAGCTTGGGCTTGGAAGTGGTGCCGGAGGTGAAGTAGAGCTGCAGGGGATCGCCGGCGCCGGTCTCAGCGTCCGGCCTGAACTCGGCAGGGGCATCGTATCCCTGCTCAAATTCCTGCCAGCCCGCAGCTTGAAGAAGCGCGGTGCCGCGGCCTCCTCCTCCGCCGACCGCGATTCGGGTGCAGCTTCCGGCGGCAGTTTCGAGTTTGGCAGCGAGTTCGGTGCCACAAATAATGTGCCGCACCCGCCCGCGCTCGATGCGGTCGGCCAGGTCGGCCGCGGTCAGCAGCGTCGTGGCCGGAATCACCACCGCGCCCAGCTTCATGGCTGCCAGCAATGTTTCCCACAGCGGCGGTACGTTGCCCAGCATGACCAGAACCCGGTCGCCGCGCTTCACGCCCAGCCCGCGCAAGTAGTTGGCTATGCGTGACGACCGCTCTGACAGCTCGGCAAAGCTCAGCTTGGTCTCCCGGTGGTCTTCATAGATCACCCACAGCGCCGTCTGGTGGCGGCGCTCCCCGGCCGCGATCTGGTCAAACCAGTCCAGCGCCCAATTGAAGCGCTTCAGCTGCGGCCACTCAAAGCCGGCGTAAGCCAGCTTGTAGTCTTCGCGATGGTCCAGCAGGAAGTCGCGGGCCGAGCGGAAACTCTGGGTAGGCGTCATAAGAGATCTGATCGATGCGCTCATAGTCGGCTCCTTGCGTGACCAGGGAAGGGGTGCTCCTGACCCGGGATTCCAAGGTTATCTGACCCAGGTCAACCGCCACCTGTGATCCATGTCACGGCCAACGGATGGCTTCCCCGATCAGGGCCAACGGATGCCTTTCCGACCACCCGGGGTCCCCGGACCGCGCCGGTTTTGCGCGGGCTGGGGTGGTCACCGGATCACCCGATCGCCAGATCACCCGATTCGAACAGCCCCTACCCCCCTTGGGATGGATCCCACCTCATCCCCGGTGATCCCCGGTCCGTATCCTTTGAGCACCCACCCGGGGCATGGAACTTTTATTGAAAACAAAGGCCAAGCCCCAATTCAACCGAACGGTCACCGACCGGTCGAAGTCTCTTTTTGCCGTTGTTTTGGCCCTCAATCACGTTGTTCCCTCTTCGCCTGTTGCTCTTGGGGTTTAACTAACTACCAAGTACTAAATACCAGGTACTGCTCTTGGCTGCACCTCCTTGGAGGTATTTTCCAACAAAGAGCACAAAATCCCACCGGCCCGGCCCTGGGGCCGGTTCCTATCCAAATTTTCCGGATCGGATGCTTCTTTTCCTGACTTGGGATTAACTATAGTGGCACAATATCGTTATTGTGTCAAGCACGAATCGGGCCATATCAGGGCTTGTCCTAGATTCTTGCCGGCATTGTACTTGTTCTCAAAAGTTCCTACTTCCCAGTTACATGTAAGTGGAGGCGGGGCTTCTCCGTGCCTCCGTGGTGGATTTTGGTGGGTTTTCGATTTTCACCCGCCTCCGCCGGCCAGCTCTTCCAGCTCTTTCTCCCCGACCACCTTCACTCCTAGCCCCCGCGCCTTATCCAGCTTTGATCCCGGATCCTCTCCCGCCACCACGTAATCCGTCTTTTTGCTGACCGATCCCGTGACCTTGCCGCCGGCGTCCTCAATCAGCTTTTTGGCGGCGTCGCGCGAGTAGTTGGCCAGCGTGCCGGTGATGACAAAGGTCTTGCCCGCCAGGGCCGTCCCGCGCTCGCGCTTTTTGCCGGTGAAGGTCAGGCCATGGTCCCTGAGTCGTTGCACCAGTTCCCGATTGCGGCGTTCGCCAAAAAATTCGCGAATGCTCTTGGCGATCCGCGGGCCGACCTCGTTTACGTCCTGCAGCTCCTGCTCGGATGCACCCATCAGCGCGTCCATGGAGCCGAAGTGCTCGGCCAGAAACTCCGCCGTCCGCTCCCCGACAAAGCGGATCCCCAGCCCGTAGATCACCCGCTCCAGCGGCAGCTTGCGCGATTGGTCGATTTCGTCGAGCAGGTTTTCCGCGGATTTTTCGCCTACGCGTTCCAGCGTCAGCAACTTGTGCTTGCTCAGCCCGTAGATATCCGAAATGTCTTTCACCAGGCCGGCCTCCACCAGTTGGTTGACCATGGCTTCGCCCATGCCTTCAATATTCATTACCGATCGTGCGGCAAAATGGAGAATGCTCTCGCGTAGCTTGGCAGGACAATTGGCGTTCACGCAGCGATGGTCGGCCTCGCCCTCTGTGCGTACCACGTGCCCGCCGCACTCCGGACAACGTTCCGGCATGCTAAACACGGCATGGCCGCGCGGATGCTCCTTGTCCTCGATCACCTTGACGACTTTTGGGATCACGTCGCCGCCCCGCTCCACCGTTACCCAGTCGCCGATCTTCACTCCCAGCCGCCTGATCTCGTCCTGGTTGTGCAGCGTAGCCCGGCTCACCGTGGTCCCGCTGATGAAGACCGGTTTCAGCTCCGCCACCGGCGTCAGCTTTCCTGTGCGCCCCACCTGCACGTGAATGCCCTCCACCTGCGTTACGCCGCTCCGCGCCGCGTATTTGTAAGCGATCGCCCAGCGCGGCGCCTTGCCGGTGAAGCCCAGGCGGTCGCGCAGGCGGTTGGAATCCACCTTGATGACCACGCCGTCGATCTCGTACGGCAGCTCCTCCCGCATCCGCTCGCCGTTGGCGATGAACTTGAGAATGTCGTCGATATTGCGCGCCAGAGCGTGGTGACCGTTCACTTTGAATCCCAGCGCCTGCAGGTCTTTGAGAGCGTCCGAGTGAAGGTCGGGAAAGTACCTGCCCTCCACCAGCAGGAAGTAGGCGAAGTAATCCAGCCGCCGCTGGGCCACGATGTTGGGCTCCAGCACGCGAATGGTCCCCGCCGCCGCGTTGCGCGGGTTGGCGAACTTCGCCAGCCCCTGGGCCTCGCGGTCGTCGTTCATGCGCTCAAACGATTTGAGCGGCATGATGACCTCGCCCCGCACCTCGAAATCCGCCGGCACGTCCGCCTTCCTGAGCGCCGCCGCGCTCACCGAGAGCGGCACCGAGCGCATGGTGCGCACGTTGGTGGTCACATCTTCGCCCACCGAGCCGTCGCCGCGCGTCACGCCGCTGGCCAAATTGCTGCCCTTGTAAGTCAGGGCCAGCGACATGCCGTCCAGCTTGAGCTCGCAGACGTAGTCGATCGCGTCCGTGCCCGCCAGCTCGCGCACCCGGCGGTCCCAGCTGCGCAGCTCCTCTTCGCTGAAAGCGTTGTCCAGCGAAAGCATGGGCCGAGAGTGCGCCACCTTTACGAAACCTTCGCGCGGCTTGCCGCCTACCCGCTGTGTCGGCGAATCCGGCGTGACCAGCTCTGGACGCTCCGCCTCCAGCCGCTTGAGCTCCTGCATCAGCCGGTCAAACTCCGCGTCGCTGAGCTCCGGCGCGTCCAGAACGTAGTAAAGATGCTCGTGCCGGCGGATCTCCTCGCGCAGGCCCTCGATCTTCGATTGCAGACTTTTTTCTTTGTCCTTGGCTGCGGTGGCCATCGCTAACAATTATATTGTGGCCGATCGGGCTTCGATGAACGTCGTATCGTTCGCTGGTCTATATTGAGAATTCTCGGTCGCAGCGTGCACAAAGCCTTCCTCATCTACAACCCGGCCTCAGGTCGCCGTCGCGAAAGGCGCGCGGAAAAGATCTCTCGCGCCGCCGAAGTCCTGCGCGCGGCCGGAGTCCAGGCCGAGATTTCTGCTACCACAGGCAAAGGCAGCGCCATCCAGCAGACGCAGCACGCTGCCGCCCAGGGTTTCGATACCATCATCGCCTGCGGCGGTGACGGCACCGTCAACGAAGTCCTCAACGGCCTGATGCTCTCGTCGGCTCCGGCCACGCTGGGTGTAATTCCGCTGGGCAGCGGCAACCTGATGGCCACCGACCTCGACCTGCCCCGCGACTGTGAAGCCGCCGCGCGCCGCCTGCTCAATTACCAGCCGCGCGAGATAAAGCCCGGCGTCATCACCTACCAGTCCAGGGCGGGACAGCAGAAGCGCTGGTTCGTGGTCGCCGCCGGAGTGGGCGCGGACGCCGAGCTGATGTATCGCACCGCCGTGGGCGTAAAGGAGCGTTACGGGATGTATGCCTACTTCGCGGAGATGGCGCGCATGGCCTGGCGCGGACATTTCCCCATGTTCAACGTGGAGTGGCAGAACGAACCCGAAGCTCAAGGCGAAGCCGGGCAGCGCCGCCAGGCGTCGGTTGCCCTGGTCATGGCTGTGCGCGCCAACCGCTTCCCCGCCGTGATGCGCCTGGTTCGCCTGGGCTGTGAGCTCACCCAGAATCGCTATCGGCTCATGCTCTTCCGCACCGACAAGGTTTTTCCCTTCATCAATTTCTTCTTCAGCGTGGTCACCGGCCGAAACTGGAAAGTGAAGCAAGTGGATCTCGCCGATTCCACCTGGTTCCGCTGCACGCCGCAGTCAACCGTCGCCAGCGCCATCCATTGCGAAGCCGACGGCGAGAACCTGGGCAAGCTGCCCGTGGAGGTAAGCATCGATCAGCGAACCTTCAGCCTGCTAATGCCGCCAATGAACAAGAATGCCGAGGTCTCACCATGATGCACGGAGAACGAAGAGAAATGAATCCAACTCTCCGTGCCTCCGTGCCTCCGTGTCTCCGTGGTAGGTGTTGTTCTCAGTGCGCTCTCTTGACTGCCGCCTTCAACCCCATGTCATACATGCTGCCGTAACCCAGATACTGCCGTACCGCGTCGCGCGGATAAGAAATATCCACTGAAGTCAGCTGACCATTCGCGGCAAACTTCGCCGTCAGCTCGGAATTGATTCCCGCCCAGTAAGTGGGCAGGTTGAGCGCCTTGTAGCGCGCCAGCACCTGGTCGCGCACCGCGGGATCGAAGTGCGTGCCGTACTTGTCCACCAGCGCCTTGATGGCGTCGTAATCGCCTTCGGCCTTGATGCGCATCAGCTCTTTCAGCAGCATGCCCACGCCCTGGCGCATCTTGTCGAAGTCCTTGATCTCGATGTAGTACTTGTCGTTGCGCTTGACCAGCGCGATGGCCCCGGTCTTGTCCATGATGTAGTTCACGATCATCTGCCGGTCGCGCTGGTGATCTTCCTCCAGGCTGTCTCCCTTGGGATTGCTGCGCAACTGCGTCAGCGCGACGCGGGCAGCGGAGTAATACATGGCCTTGGCCACGTCCGGGCTGGAGATCAGTCCCAGCTCCTGCAGCTTGGGATCGAAGGCGTTCCACAGCGCCATCAGGTCGGCGCGGCCCTCTTCCAGAGTGGAGAAATACTCTTTCAGGTAAAACGCCGGCTCGTGCGTCAGCTTGGGATTCAATTTGCCCGAACCGTGGCCGATGACTTCGTGCAACGCCGTAACCATCGTGGCCGCTTCCTCGCCGTACTTCTTGCCCAGCTCCACCTCCTGCGGAGAGGCGGCGAATTCTTCCAGCGAGGAAAAGCCTCCCGCGTAATACAGAGCCCGGCTGCTGCCGGTAAACAAAAAGCTCTTCGATCCGTACTTCTCGTGAATCTCGTTCTCGTTGGGCAGGTTGTCGCCCACCGTCGTCACCTGGAAGTCGCCCGTCTCCACCACGGTTTCAACCGCCTTCGCCAGCGGCGGCCTCACGCCCTGTTTGCGGTACTGCGGGTCCCAGGGAGCGTGATCTTCAAAGTACTGCGCGTTGGCTGCGATCTTCTCCATCAGCGCGTTTACCCGCTGGTCAGTCAGGCTGACGAAGCTCTGTGCGCTCCCCTTGGCTCCGCGCGCGTCGCGATAGACCTCAATAAAGCCGTTTGCGAAGTCGACCGTGGCGTTGTTCTGCACCCAGTCGATGTCGAAGGCGATCCAGTCCTTGGGGTCGCCGGTCTGGTAGTAGCGGATCAGGTCGCGAATGACCTTCGCCTGCTTTGCATCGGCCACCTTGGCGGCTTTGTCGAGGTAGATGATGGCCCGCGACAGGAAATGATGGTAGAGCCCCGGCTTGATCCTGCCGTCGGGCGTGCCCGCGCGATAGACCTCCTCCACCAGCTTGCCGTCCTCGAGTTTCGCCAGCCGCGAGTTCAGCGGATTCTTTTCCTGAAAGCCCTTGAGGTCGTCCAGGCTGACGTTGGAATAAAACGTGTTCGAGCTGGATTGCAGAATGTCTTTTCCGCCCTGCGGGTTCTTGGCGGTAATCATGGGTTCGAACTGCGGATCGAAGAACGCCGCCTTCAGCGCGTTGAGCTCCTTGTTCAGCTGCGCCTGCGTGCGGATCGCCGGCAGCGTCGCGTAAGGCCAGCGCATGGCCCCGTGCTTCAGAGCGTTGGTGGCCGCGGTTTGCAGCTCTTCGAACGTAAAGGCCGGCAGAAATTTCTGTGAAGTCGTGTCGTTGTGGTTGCCGCGATTGGCCCAGAACAGCTTGGCGAACGTCACCATCTTCGCCATCACCTCCGGGCTGGTGCCTTCTGGATGGGCCACGATCTCTTCCAGCAGCCGCTTCTGGCGCAGTCCGTATGGTGAGAGCTGGTCGTAAAAGATGGGATCGATGGCGATGGCCGCGCGCTCCAGCCAGTAAGCCAGCTTCTTCTGCTGCGGCGTCAGCGCCTTGAAGCTCTGGGCCTCCAACTGGATGAAGGCGGTGGAGTCGACGCGTTCCACCAGGGCGTTCTTGGTCTGCGTATTCTGGTCTGGCTGGGAAAAACCTGGCTGGGAAAAACAAACACACGGACAACAGGCAATCAACAGCCCCAACACACCAGCATGAATCCTCACGGAGCCTCCAAACCTTTCATGGTACTCAAAAAACTTGATATTGGGGTAATCGTGTGCCCCTGCCGCCCCTGGCCGGGCTGGTTTCATCGTGTGGCCCAGCCGCCCCCGGCTGTGCTCCTAATACCACGTTCTGTAAAATGCTCCAACCACAAAGGAGCGTCATTGGAGCCAGTCACACACTTGCTGACCGGGGCCTGTTTGAGCCGCGCCGGATTCAATCGCACCACTGGTCTGGCCACTCTCACCATGACGCTGGCCGCCGAAGTCCCGGACCTCGACGTTTTCTATTATTTCCGCGGCTCGGTCGAAGGCTTCGCCCACCATCGCGGATTCACCCACACTCTGCTGGGCGCGCCCGTGATGGCCGCGCTTACCGTCGCCGGCGTCTATGTCCTCCATCGCATTCTTCGCCGTCGCGGATGGAACCCAAGAGTTGCGCCGCGCTGGCCCATGCTCTTTCTGTGCGCCCTGCTGGCCACGCTGGTCCACATCTTCCAGGACTTCACCAACAATTACGGTGTGCGCCCTTTCGCGCCCTTCCGTCCCCGCTGGTACTCGTGGGACATCGTCTTCATCATCGATCCCCTGATGCTGGCCTCCCTGGCCCTCGGCCTGGCCGTCCCTGTTGTCTTTGGCATGATTGGTGACGAGGTGGGCGCAAAGAAGTCCGCATTCCGCGGACGCGGCGGGGCCGTCTTCGCTCTGCTCTGCCTGGCCGCCCTGATCCTGTTTCGCGACATCCAGCACCGCCGCGCCGTGAACGCTCTCAATTCCATTACCTACCGCAATGAAGACCCGCTGCGCGCCTCCGCCTTTCCCAATCCGTTGAGTCCTTTCAGCTGGGGCGGTGTGGTGGAGACACGCGACTTCTTTGAGATCGTCCCCGTCGATTCCGGCTCTGGCCAGATCGATTCCGAAAACCGCGCCGTCGTCCGCTTCAAGCCCGAGGAAACGCCGGTCACGCTGGCCGCCAAAAGGTCTCGCCTAGGTCAGGTCTATCTCGATTGGGCCGGATATCCGCTGGTACAGGTTGAAACCCTGCCCGGGCAGAGCGGGTACGTGGTGCGTTTTGAAGACCTGCGCTTTGAGTACAACCAGGTGCTGACCCGCGGTGGGCCTCCGCCGCTCGCCGGATACGTCGAACTCGATTCTCAACTTCGCGTCGTCGATCAGCACATGGGCCGGCGCGACCGGATAGACAAGAAGCCTGATTGACGGCCTTCTCGCGAAGTTCTTGACGCTCTCCCGCTCCAACCGTCACAATACATGTTCGGAGGCGCCTCCATGCTCGCTTATGTCTTCATCCTGCTCGCGGTAGCCGCGCGTGTCCTGTCGGGAACCGGATATTTCTCCATGATGGGTTTTGCTCCGTTGGGCGCCTCGCTGCTCTTCTTCGGATCGCACCAGTCGCGCAAGCGGGCGTGGATACCCGTCGCGCTGTTCGTCGCCTGCGACCTTTATCTGACCATCTTCAAGTACCACATGCGGCTTCCCTGGGACCAGGCGCTGATCTGGGCTTGGTACGCCGGCGCCTGCCTGCTCGGGTCCCTGCTCAAAGGGCGGATCAAGCCGCACTATGTTGGCGGCGCCGCTCTCGCCCTGGCCGTCTCTTTCTACCTGGTCAGCAACTTCGGCGTGTGGGCCTCCGGTTACGTGGGCTATCCCAGGAATTTTGCCGGCCTCATCGCCGCTTACGTTGCGGCAATTCCCTTCTTCGAAAAAGGACTGGCCTCTGACCTGGTCTTCTCGGCCGCGTTCTTCTCTGTTCCTGTGCTGATTGCCAGGACCCGCCAGGCACTCGCCGACGAGGCGCACAAGGCCGCCTGATCGCCGGCCTGTTCGGTCGCAAAAGACGCGCCCTCCGCTCGCGGTGATAGACTTCTTCGTCTCAAGTCAAACTCGGAGAATCTTGACCATGCGGCGTTTTTTCCTTCTCATTGCGGCGGGAGTACTTTCTGTCCTTGCGGTTTCGGCAGGCGCGCAGGAACTCACCATCGCCTCCATCTTTGCCCGCAACGGGCTCACCGGGCGCGTCCCTGAAAATATCCAGTGGAGTCCTGACGGCAAGAAGGTTTCCTACATCGTCCACGCCGAGCAGGGTGAGCAGGGCGACCTCTACTACATCGACGTCGCCACCGGCAAATCCGCGGTTCTGGTTGCTTCCGAGAAGATTGCCGCCATGACTCCCCGGTCCGCCACCGGCAAAGACGATCGCGAGCGCGACAACCGCGCTCGCTACCACGTTGCGCCATACCACTGGGCGCCCGATTCTGCGCACATCCTCTTCGACGCCAACGGCCAGCTCTGGTATTACACCCTGGCCACCTCGACTTCGGTCCAGGCCACAGCTCTAGCCGATTCTGTGCGCGATCCCAAATTCTCCCCCGACGGCAAGCGCCTCTCCTATATCTACAAGCACAACCTGGTCGTCCGCCCGCTCGAAGGCGGCGGCGAGACCGCTCTCACCAGCGACAAGAGCGAAGACCTGCTCGATGGCGAAGTGGACTGGGTTTACGCCGAGGAGCTCGACGTCCGCAGCAATTACTTCTGGTCGCCCGATGGCAGCAAGATCGCCTTTCTGCAGATGAACGAAGAGAAAGTCCCCACCTATCCCATCGTCGACTTCATCCCCCAGCACCCCACGGTCTCTGAAGAAAAATATCCCAAGGTTGGCGATCCCAACCCTGAAGTCCGTCTGGGCCTGGTCAGCAGCCAGGCGGGCGGCAAGATCAAGTGGGTTCATCTCACCGACGACAAAGATATTTACCTTCCCCGCTTCGGCTGGGTGCGCAACGGCCTGGCCTGGGCCGAGGTGCTGAACCGCCCGCAGAATCAGCTCGACCTCTACTTCATCGACGCCGAAAGCGGCAAGTCGCGCCGCGTTCTCAGCGAGAAGAGCGACACCTGGATCGAGATCGAAGACATCACCTTTCTTAAGGGCGGCGACAGGTTCATCTGGCCCAGCTGGCGCGACGGCCATACCCATCTCTACCTCTACTCCGTCGACAAGAATAGTCCTTTGTCTGGTGAAGCCCGGCTCGTCAACCAGGTCACCCACGGCGATTTCGAAGTCTTTGGCGTGGAGGGGACCGACGACGCCTCCGGCACGCTTTACCTCACCACCAACGCCGGCGACGATCGCGAGCGTCATCTCTCGAGCGTCAAGCTCGACGGAAGCAACTTTCAGGTTCTGACCAAAAGCCAGCCGGGAACGCACCAGTCCAACTTCTCGCCCGACGCCCGCTACTACGTCGACAATTTCTCGGCCATGATGGTCCCGCCGCAATTGTCGTTTTGCGCTGTTGCCGGCGATTCAACCTGCAGCGTGTTCTGGAAGTCCAAGGCCATCGATGCCTACAAGCTCCAGCCGCCCGAATTCGTTGACTTCAAGGCCGAGGACGGCACCGTTCTTCACGGCCTGATCTACCTGCCTCCGCCCGAGTCCAGCCGCAAGGCGCCGCTGCTCAATAATCCCTACGGCGGTCCGCACGGCCAGGTGGTGCGCAACCAGTGGGGACGCACCGAATTCTTCTTCAATGAGCTGCTGGCCCGCGACGGCATCGCCGTTCTCCAGGTCGACAATCGCGGCATGGGCGCGCGCGGCAAGAAATTCGCCGCCGCCATCCGCCACAACTTCGGCGAAGTGGAGCTTAAAGATCAGCTCGCCGCCATCGACCAGGCCCTCCAGAAATATCCTCAGCTCGACGGCTCGCGGCTCGGGTGGTGGGGATGGAGCTACGGTGGCTTCATGACCCTGAACGCCCTGACTCACTCTGACCGCTTTCTCGCCGGCGTCTCCGTTGCCCCGGTGACGGACTGGCACGATTACGACTCCATCTACACCGAGCGCTACGAAGGGCTGGTGCCCGAGAACGAGGCCGGCTATCGCAAGAGCTCGCCGGTAAATTTCGCCGGACAGCTGCACGGACGTCTCCTGGAAGTGCACGGCACCAGTGACGACAACGTTCACATGCAGAACACCATGCAGATGATCAACAGCTTCATTGCCGCCGGCAAGCAGTTCGATCTGCAGCTGTATCCGCGCAAGACCCACGGCATCTCCGGCCCGGCCGCGCGCGTGCATCTCTACACCCGCATTCGCGAGCATTTCCGGCGCGAGCTGCTGGGTCAGACCGAACACCAGGCGTCGCAGGCTGCCTCCGCTTTGGAAATCTCGCCGGAAGCCGCAGATGGGAACCTGGCGCACAAAATTGATCCGGTCTACCCCCAAACCGCAAAAGATGCGCACGTACAGGGGGATGTGGTGCTTGATGCGTCAATCGACAAGAAAGGCTATGTCAAAACCGTGAAAGTCATCGCCGGCCACCCGCTTCTGGTTCAGCCCGCGCTTGACGCCGTGAAGCAGTGGATCTATAAGCCATTCCTGCTGAGTGGCGAACCAGTTCCGGTAGAAACCACGGTGACGGTAAGTTTTCGACTTTAGCCCTTTCGGAATCTGACGATGAAGAACCACACCATCTCCCTCGGCGATTTTGAAATCACCGCCATCTCCGACGGCTACTATCTGGGCGACGGCGGAGCTTTCTTCGGCGTGGTTCCCAAACCTCTGTGGCAACGTAAAGTGCAGCCAGATGAGCTCAACCGCCTGAAGGTGAGCTGCAACTCGCTGCTGGTGCGGACCGGCAGGCAAACGGTGCTTATTGAAACCGGCATCGGCAACAAGATCAGTGACAAGCTCAAGAAGATCTATCAGAGCGAAGAAAAGCTGTTGGAGAACTTGCACGCCGCTGGCGCCGCCCCGGAAGACATCGACATCGTCATCAACTCCCACCTGCACTTCGATCACTGCGGCTGGAACACCGTCTACAAGAATGGTATTGCCGTGCCCACGTTCCCCAAAGCCAAGTATTACGCGCCGGAGGGCGAGTGGAAGCACGGTTCACTGCAGCTCGAGCGTGATCGCGTCAGCTACATCAGCGACAATTACGATCCCCTGATCCGCACCAGACAGATGGAGCTTCTGAAAGGAGACGCGGAGATCGTTCCCGGAATCTCCACCGCCGTCTATCCCGGCCACACTCGCAACATGATGGCGGTTTTCGTTCGCAGCGGCGGCAAGACCGCCTGCTATATTTCCGATCTCATCCCCACCAGCTGGCATCTGGACCTGACCTGGGTGATGGCTTACGACCTGTTCCCGCTGGAAACCATCGAGAATCGCAAACGTTACTACGCCGGCGCCGTTCCCGGCCGGTGGCTCACCGTCTTCACTCACGATCCGGAAATTCCCTGGATCTACCCCGCGCAAGAGGGCGGCAAGATTGTTGCGCAAGCCGCCTAGGGCCGTGCCCGCGGCGCGTCTGGCCGTGTTGATGGTTGCTGCCTGCGTCACCTTGGCGGCGCAAAAAGTTCAGTTCAATCCCGCCCACAAGGCTGACATTCTGGAGCGCATGGAAAACATCCCCGGCAGCGATTCCGATCGCGCTGTGCGGATCAAAGAACTGTTTGAGCAGGCAGGTTGTAGCGGCAAGCTACTCCATGAACAGGCCGTGGAAGGCGTAGATGTACCCAACGTCATCTGCCGTCTGCAAGGTTCGGAAAGCGGGACAGTGATTGTGGGAGCTCATTACGAGCGCTCCACCGTCGCCCGCCCCATCGACGACTGGAGCGGCGCCTCGCTTCTTCCCGCTTTGTTCAGGTGTCTCCGCTCGAAGAAGCGCCGCCACAGCTACATCTTCATCGCCTTTGCCGATCATGGCCAGGGCCTGACCGGGTCCAAATTCTATGCCGACCACCTGAGCTCGGTGGAAGCGGTCCAGGCGGAAGCCATGGTGAATCTCGATCCACTCGGGCTTTCGCCCACCAAGGTGTGGTCTGCCCGTTCGGACAAAGACCTGGTCCACCATCTGCTCATCATGGTCTATGCGCTAAAGCTGCCGGCCAGCCAGATCGACCTCAACGCCTCTGGCGCCACTGACGCCGATCCCTTTGCCAGGCGCGGCATTCCTCCCATCATCATTCATTCTCTGACGCAGCAGAACCTGCGGGACGACGCCGCCACCAATTTCCGTCCCGATAACTACTATGACACCTACCGCCTGCTCTGCGGCTATCTCGCTTATCTTGATGAGATCCTGAAGCCGAGGCCCAACTGAACATGAACGCCTTGCGCGCGTTCTTCCAACTGGATAAACACCGCACCAGCTTCGGCCGCGAGACCATCGCCGGACTCACCACCTTCACCGCCATGTCCTACATCGTGGTAGTGAACCCGCACATCCTGCAGGCCGCCGGCATTCCGGAAGGTCCGGGATTCGTGGCTACCGCTGTGGCCGCCATATTCGGCTGCCTGCTCATGGCCGTGATCGCCAATCGCCCCTTCGCCATCGCGCCGTACATGGGGGAGAACGCCTTCATCGCCTTTACCGTCTGCCTGCAGCTCGGTTACAAGTGGCAGACCGCGCTGGCGGCCATCTTCATCGCCGGCGTGGCCTTCATCCTGCTGACCGTCCTCAAGCTGCGCCAGTGGGCCGTGGATTCCGTGCCCACGTCGCTGCGTTACAGCTTCGCCGTGGGCATTGGGCTGTTTCTGGCGTTCATCGGGCTCAACCAGACCGGGATCGTGACCCTGGGCGTAGCCGGCGCACCGGTTCGCGCCGGACACCTGACCTCGGCCCCGGTGCTGGTGGCGATTGCCGGATTCCTGATTCTCTCCGTGCTGGTCATCCGCAAAGTGCCCGGCGGCATCCTGCTGGGAATTCTCGTGACCGCGGCCGTTGCCTTTGTCACGGGAGTGGCTCAACCCCCGCACCAGGTAGTGAGCCGTCCCCCCAGCCTCGCCCCCATCCTCTGGCAGCTGGACTTTCGCGGCGCACTCACCTGGCATGCCTTTCCCATCGTGCTCACCATCTTCATCATGGCCTTCGTCGACACCATGGGCACGCTCATTGGTCTCTCTGCGCGCGCCGGCTTCCTCGACGAGAAGGGCAACCTGCCGCAGATCGAGCGGCCCATGATGGTGGATGCGCTGGCCACCTGCTTCTCGCCCGCCATCGGCACCACTACCTCGGGCGCTTTTGTGGAATCGGCCACCGGCATTGAAGCCGGAGGGCGCACCGGCCTCACGGCGCTGGTCACCGGTGCCTGTTTTGCCCTCACACTCTTCTTCGCCCCGCTGGTTGGCTCCATTCCCGCTCAGGCCTATGGTCCGGCACTGATCATCGTGGGGCTGTTCATGCTGGAGCCGGTGACGCGCATCGATTTCCGCGATTACACTGAATCCATACCCGCCTTCGCCGTGGTCGCGCTGATGTGCTTCACCTTCAACATCGCCGTTGGCATCACCGCTGGTCTGGTGCTTTATCCGCTGGGCAAGCTGGTGGCGGGCAAGATCGGCGAGGTGAAGCCCGCGCTGTGGGCGCTGGCGGCGCTCTCGCTTTTGTTTTTCATCTTTTATCCCTATGGGTGATCGCCGGGTCCAGTTGGCTCATGCCGTCGCGTTTCCGCGCGACTCGCCGCCCGACTACTTCGCCCGGTTTCCCGCTGCTCCCGCGGTCTTCGTTTTGCGCGGTGCAGACCCCAACGCCGAACCCTACGTCAGCAAGACTGCGAATTTGCGCCGGCGATTGCAACGCCTGTTGAATCCTCCGGAAGCGCAGTCGAAAAGGCTGAACTTGCGCGAACGCGTCGCCCGCATCGAGTACGCGCTCACCGGCTCGGATTTTGAGTCCGCGCTGTTGCTCTACAAGGTTCTCCGCCACGAGTTTCCCAAGAGTTATCAAAAGCGCTTGCGCCTGCGCCCTGCGCCGCTGGTCAAGTTGAATCTTGAAAACGAGTACCCGCGCGCCTACCTCACCACCCGCCTTGGGCGCCTGGGCGGCAAATCCATCTACTACGGCCCGTTCCGCTCGCGCGTGCAGGGCGAAAAATTCATGAACGACTCGCTCGACCTCTTCAAGATGCGCCGCTGTACCTTTGATCTCAATCCCGATCCCAGGTTTCCCGGCTGCGTCTATTCGGAGATGAAGATGTGTCTGGCCCCGTGCTTCAAGGGCTGCACGGATGAAGCCTATGCCCTGGAGGTCGGCCGCGTGCAGGCTTACTTCGACTCCGGCGGGGAATCTCTGCTCAAAGAGTTGGAGGCCGAGCGCGACCGCCTGTCTACAGCGACAGATTTTGAAGCGGCGGCCCAGCTGCACGCCAGGATCGGAAAGGTCAAAGGCATCT
Organism: Candidatus Angelobacter sp.; assembly: GCA_035307585.1. Taxonomy (GTDB): domain Bacteria; phylum Acidobacteriota; class Terriglobia; order Terriglobales; family Acidobacteriaceae; genus Angelobacter. The sequence goes on along the minus strand of DATGHX010000058.1, from coordinate 29,083 downwards.
TGAGCACGGGCGATGAGCTTTGCCGGCGCGTGGAGCAGATCGATGCGGTCATCGTTCAGCCGTCGATAGACTCTGGTTCTGTCGCCCTCTTCCGCTTTCGACAGGGCCAGTTCATGGGGCCGATGCTTTTTGCGCCTGAAAGCGAAGAAGGTCAGTCGGTGGAGCAACGCCTTCATTCAGCGCTCGAACAGTTGTTGCAGGAAGGCGCGCGCTCGGCCGTGCAATTTACAGAAGAGCTGGCGATCCTGAAGCGCTGGTATTACCGCACCCACAAAGTTGGGGAGATCGCCCTGGCGAAATCAGACGGCGAATTCTCGGCAAGAAAACTGGCCAATGCAGTGAGACGAGTTTCCGGGGGCCAAGCGGACCCCGAGCCTCCAGCAACCTCGACGTAGAGACGTGGCATCGCCACGTCTCACTGCTTGGCGCCTCGCTTACGCCCGTGCTTTGCGCGCCGGCTTCTTTCGGTAAATCACCTTGAGCCCATCCCGCCATCTCTCGTCCACCCCTACAAAACCCCACTCGATATGCGAAGCGAAGTAGCGTAACACGATATCTACAGAAGGGTGGACACGCAATGACGGCGCCACCAGCAGCAGCAACGGCGGCTGAGACGAAAGGGTAATTCCCGGGAAGTAGCCGAACCCGGCAAACTCGCCGCGCTGCTGGTGCCACACCACGCGCGCCCAGTAATCCAGACCCTGCAAGGGTAAATGAATATCCTCGTCAGCCTTGAGTTCCAGCACCGCCAGGCGGTGATCGTGTGTGCAGGCCAGCACGTCGATCATGGCGCGGTCGGAGGCGGAGAAAGCCGGCACCTGGGAATAGACGTGGGCGGGGTCCAGACGCGAATCGATGGCGGAAACGTCTTTGAAGACCAGCGATTCCAACCAGCGCTCGGGATACATGCGCCACAGCGGATCGCGGCGATCGCCGCCGGTAGCGCGCGCCTCGACCACGGTGCGCGCAAACTCCGCAAAGGCGGGTTCGGTTTCGGCCGTGAGCCGGACCTCGAATCCGGCTACGCCGAACACGATCTCTTCTTCCACCTTGAAGACGCCCGGCGCAGCCGCCAGGCGGGCGCGGGCGAATTCCAATCCGTGCACCCGGAACGAGATCTCGCTGCCGGAAAGCACCACCATCTCGGCCTGCGGCGCTGCGGCTTGAACTCTGGCGATGGCCTGGCGGAAGCGCTCATGCGCCTGCCTCGTGTCCGGGCAGCGCACCAGCCGCGTGCTGATGTTGCCGTAATCGGAGGAATCAATGGCGTTGACTGATTCGTCGCGCTCCTCCAGCTCAAACAATTCCAGCTTGGCCGCGTTGCGGTTCAGGTGCGCCATGCGGATCTGCAGGGCGGAAGAACTCTTCGGAGGGATGTAGATTCTGAGACCTTCCACCAACGCGCGCCCCGCTTCGCGCTCGCGGCAAGCCTCCAGCCAGAGCAGGCCGAACGTGAGGCTCGCATCCACTGCAGCCTGCGTCTCCTGGCTGCCCACGCCCAGCACCGCTAGGGTGCTTCTGCCCTTGCGCAGCAGGCCGCGCGCGTAGACCGGAGAAAAGCTGCGCTCCAGGTCCATGGTGGTGGAAAGCCCGGTTTTGCTGAGGCTCCAGTCAGGCATCTCACGATGCAGTACGCGCTCCAGCAACCGGGCGTAGCGGCTGCGGGAGCTCGTGCGCGAGGCCTGGCTCCGGCGGTCGCGATCGCGGCAGATTTCCATCTTGTGCGCACGAGCCTTGGCGAAGCCGCGCACGCTGAGAGTCAATGCGCCTCGCTTGACCTCCGCGTCCACGATCTCGCGCACCAGGTTGCGCTCCTCCGACCACAAATGCAGCAGGCAGCGTCCTCGCTCGGCAGAAACGGAATAGCGCGCCGCGTCCAGGTCGAACACAACCCGTCCGTCCTCGATCACCGCAGCGCCCGGCGACTCGGCGAGAAATTGTTGCAGCATGCGGGCCAGCAGATCTGGAGTCATTCTGTGCAGTCCCTGACTTCGTGCGCAATCCCAACGGCAGGGAGGGATCCCTGCCATGTTAAACGTCGTTTTCCTTTAGCCCACCAGCTTAACCTGTCTATCCCGTAAAGAGCCTGGCGATCGGGCCGCCAGGGAAGCTTTGCTGATTTCCCCTCAGCTATAGTTGAAATGCTTGGAAGGAGTGCTATTGCGTGTGTTCGCCGGTGAAGAGCGTTAAGCGCCGCCCCGCTCCCCATCTGCTTCTTTACTACATCACCGCCCGCAGGCAGTTCTCGGGCGGCGCGGAGGAAAAGGACCGCCGTCTGCTGGAAAAGATCGCCGAGTGCGCTGCCGCGGGAGTTGATTTCATTCAGCTGCGGGAAAAAGACCTGAGCAACCGCGAACTTGAAGCGCTGGCGCGCCGGGCTCGGGCTGCCATACCAGCAGATTCTTCAACCCGGCTGCTGGTCAATTCCCGGACTGACATTGCCCTGGCCGTCGGGGCTCACGGTGTGCATCTGCCCGCCAACGATCTCTATCCCAGTGACGTGCGCGCCATCATGATGCGCTCCGGCGTACGCGAGCCGCTGATCGGTGTTTCCGCGCATTCTCTGGACGAAGTCAGGCTGGCTGAGTCGCATGGCGCCGACTTCGCGGTATTCGCTCCCGTTTTTGAGAAAGATGGCGCGGTCAGCCGTGACGGCCTCGCCCAGTTGCGCCGCGTTTGTGGTCGCGCCGACGCAGCCGACCCGCCTATGCCCATCCTGGCCCTGGGTGGAGTCACCCGCGACAACGCTCAGCAGTGCATTGCCGCCGGCGCCGCCGGAATCGCCGGGATTCGGCTCTTTCAGGACAATCCGGTCGCGGAGTTGGCGGAGCAGCTTCGCAGCCTGGTGTTGAAATAGAACATCTAGCGGTAACTGCGCTCCCGCCGCTCGTCGCCGATTACCCAGTGCAGGAGCGAGGAAACCAGGCTGAGCAGGATGGCGCCGATGATGGCCGCCAGCCAGCTGCGCACCACGAATCCCGGCACGAAAACCGCGGCTATCTTCAGCATGATCGCATTTACCACGATCAGGAATAGCCCCAGCGTGAGGATGGTGATGGGAAAGGTCACGACCTTTACCAGCGTGCCCAGCGTGGCGTTGATGAAGCCGATCACCGCGGCGGCAATCAGGGCGGCGACAAATCCCCGCACTTCAAATCCCGGAACAAAGTAAGCCACAACCATCAGCGCGATCGCGCTGATCAGCCATTTGACCAGCAGCCTCATCAGGTCACCTCCTCCGATCCTGCGCTCGCTGACATTATTGCAAAAACACAAAACCCGCACAGATGCTTGCAGCCAGCTTCAGCCGCAGCCGCTCAATGCGCGGTCTCATTTGAAGATCGCTTTGGGCAGCATCACGTGAACGCCTTTGTTGCCGTCGACCAGCTCCGTGATGTCCACGTCGCCGGCCACGCTGGTCAGCATGTAAGCGTCGTCGCGGGTCAGGTGTTTTTCCGTGACCAGGAACTCCACCATCTGCCGTACCGCGATGCGGGCCGCCTCGCTGAGGTCGTCGTCAAACCCCATGGCAATGTAATGGGTCGGCGTCTCCGCGCGGGGATAGCTGATCTTTAGATCTTTGCGCACGACAAACTGGATGGTGCCCACCAGCGAGGTTTCCAGTGCGGTGATGTCGACCTCGCCATTCCCCTGGCCCGCATGGCCGTCGCCGATCAGGAACAATGCGCCCGGCGCGTGCACGGGAAGATACAGCGTGGTTCCCGCTACCAGCTCTTTGTTATCCATGTTGCCGGCGTGGACCCATGGCGGCGCGCTGTTCATGCGCCCATAAGCTTCCGGCGGGGCTTCGCCCATGCTGCCGAAGAAAGGATGCAGCGGAATTTCGATCCCAGCCGCAAAGCGCGCGATCATCCGCTCCCGATCCAGGGGAATGATCTTCACGCGCGCGTAAGGAAAGTCGTTGGTGAGGAAGCCGGCGCCGGCGCGAAATCCGTTGTAGGCGTAAGGAATGGCCAGGTCGATCTTCTGAATGCGGACCTCCAGGGTATCGCCCGGTTCTGCGCTTTCAATGAACACCGGTCCGGTAAGGATGTGGCCGCCCGGTCCTTTGTTCGTGACCTCTTTGTAGATGTCGCGCAGGCTCTGCTGGACCTGGTCGGGCGCCACGCCGGCCTTTTCCAGGCCGGTGGGGCTGTTGGTGATCAGGGTGTCGAACACCACGGTATCTCCGGAATGAATACGCAGCACCGGCGGTGTGGCGGCGTCGTAGTATCCCCAGGCCACGGTCTTGGGCGTGGCGTGGAGCTGGACAGTCTGTGGTGATGAAGCCGGGTTTTGCGCCAAGACGGTCAGCGCCGCCAGAACCACGATGCCCAGCGAGAAGATGGATCTCATAATCCTCCGTTCGGAAGCGATGATGCTGCCACAAAACAGCACGACAAGCCAAGCCCCGGAGATCAACCGGCGTGGTGCGCCCGGGTGCTTCCTCTTTTTCTTTTCTGAGTTCGCAGTTATAATCGTGCTCCCTGCCCAGGAACCGGCAAGTGTACTGATTACACTTGAACTGTACGTGTCGTCGTGTCTTTCTAATCCTCATCAGTAATGCGAGATCGGTGTGCCTGACGACAAGATTGATGGGCTTGAAGGTCGGATTCGGGCCTTGTGCGCCAAGGTAGTCAAAAGCAGCGATGAAGACACGCTGCGATCCATGTGCGCAGACCTCCGCACCATGCTCAACGAGCATATCGAATTCGTACGCTCCCAGGCCCGGGAACTGAAGATCAGACAATTAGAGGCGCAACTCAAGATTAAGGAAATGGACTCGAAAAAGAGTCAGAGACGCAACTAGAAACAGAATTTCCGCGTGCCGGCTGTGGCCGCACCGTTTCTCCCCTCAGCGTCGCAGTATGGTGTTGCCGGGATCGATCACGATCTGCTTGGTTCCGGCAGGGGCGGTGAGCGAGAACTCCTCTCGAGCTTCATCCACGAAAACTATCGCCAGAAACTGCTGCTTTCCGTTCTGGTCGACCGCGTAGACGGGAATCGCCGTGACCTGGTCCTTCGCAGCGCGGCTCTGGCTGATTGCGCCGCTGACCTTCACGCCGCCGGGGCCCGACGCCAATTGCGGATTCTCCAGGTTGAAATGGGGAATGGAATCGCCGTTAACCCACGTGTCAAAAAACCAGTCCAGGCTCTTGCGCCCCTCGTAATTCAGTGACGCCGGAAGCACGGCTTCGAAGGCGCGCTGCAGGTCGCGAGTGGAAATCTTGCGGCCTGGAGGCATTGCCAGCAGCCCCTTCAGCGCTGCAAAGAAACGCTCGTCGTTGTGCTCTGGGCTGGTTTCCTTCAGCATCGTGCGCAGCATGTGGATCAGCCATGTGCCGCGGCCATAAAGGACGCGTTCATACGCTTGCGGAAAACGCGAGGAGGTAAGGCGCGATCCCAACGTTACCGGGCCGGCTTCCCCTACAATGCCGTTCCCGGTCTCCTTCAGCAGTTCGCCCTTGTAGTAGTCGAGGGCCGTCTTCATCGCCTGCGGATCGTCGCGTTCCATCATGAGGAGCGCGCTGTAATTGGCCAGGGCCTCAATGATCCATTCGTCGCGGTACGACGCCCAGTCCACGGCGTCGCCCCACCACTGATGCGCCGTTTCGTGCGCCAGCATCAGCCGGCTCAGCAGCAGCTCGGAATAAGCGTCATGAATTCCGAGCGCCCGCCGCTCGTCGGTCGACAAAAAAGCCATGCTGGAGAGATAAATCAGTCCCGGCCACGACTGGCTCAGCAGTGCCGGCAATTGCGTGACTTCAAGGTTGGAATATGGGAAGGGGTCAAGTTGGCCGGAGAAGAAGCGCACCGCCGCCGCGGTGCGTTGTGCGATGTCCTGGACCTCCTTGGCCGGCTGCAGAAGTTTTCCGGCGCGTGCGGCCGGACCCGCCAGAGACTGTTCCACGTTCTTGGCAGCGAACGCGCGGATGGCTACGCCGCCCGCTGAAGCCGAAGCCGTCTCGAACTTTCCCAGGTTGAAGCCCGCTCGAGCGATCGGCTTTTCCGTGACAAAACGGCTGGTGCGCCAGCCGTTTTTGTCGCTCTCGGAGACCGGCTTGCCCGTGGCTACCAGTAGCCACTCGTCGGGATACTCGAAGGTAAGGTCGTACGCGGAATACGAGGGTCCGCCGTTGGGATACCAGGTTCCGCGTTCCCCTACGTATAGCAACTCGGCTCCGGCGCTGAACATGACCGGGCCGGAGTACTGGAAGGAAACGCGCACCGGCTGGTCTTTCTCCAGCGCGCGCGGGAAGACCAGCCCGATCAGGTCGTCGCCCCGCCGAGAGAGTTCGCTACCGCTGGCCGCTTCATTCTGGATAAAGTCGGCCGGCTGGCCATCGACCTGCACCTCTTTGATCCGCAGGTAGCGCGAGAGTTCCAGAACCACCATGCGTAGCCCGGCACGCCGGGAGGTAAGCGTGAATTCGGCGTGCGAGTCCAGATCGGTAGGCGGTTCCACTTTCACCCGCATGTGATAGTCGGAGACTTCGAAAGGCGCCTGGGGCCCGGAGTTCTGTTCCGAGCGCTGTCGTGCCGAGCGCTCGGGAAATGAGGCCCAGGTATCGGAATAAGCCGTCTTGCCGTTCACCCGCTCCTGCGCCACCGTAATCTGCTCCAGTGCGGTCGGGTTGTAGAAAACATCGAACACCCCGAGTTGCGTCCCGCCCAGGCGGGCATGCAGGAAGGTGGCGGCAGGATGCGGGGAATTCTCTATGGCCTGCAGCACGGAGAGGGCATCGACGCGCGCCAGCACTTTCAGCGCCTCCTGCCAGCGCGGGACGAATTCGGCATCCAGATCCTGGGTGCGAAAGCCGGCCCGAAGTTCGCTCAACAGGCGGTCGTCGATGAAACGAAAATACGCGGAAGTGAAGTGCTGTTCCAAAACCGCAGCCCCGGTGAAGAGGGCGAGAGAGGTGCGCTCGGCACGGTCGGGCGGCACCAGCAAAATCTCGCCCGCCCCTTCAAAAACTGCGCCGGTAATATGACCGTCTACGGCTTGCAGCAGCCCGATAGTGCCGTCGGAGAGCGTGATGTGGATGTCTTCCCGATCGATGCTGACATCTCTGATCGCATGCACATCGGCGGGCCTGAGCACCGGATCCAGCAGCTCGCGATAGATGGCGGAGGCCGTTGGGCTCGGCCCGGGATTAGTCTGAGCTATCACCGGAAAAACACACCCCAGCAGTAGCACCTTCGTTATGAGGAGGCAAAATACCCGGTTCATGGGCGTGGCATAATGCTGAAATCCCGTGCGTTTGATTATTACATTTTGTTGCGCCTGCTCGCTGTCGGCAGCAGCCGCCGGGGACACCATCGTCCTCAAGAACGGCGACCGCATCGCCGTCGATTCCGTTCAGGAGCACAACGGGCGGGTGGAATACTGGGTCGGCGACAACACCTTCACCATTCCAAAATCGATCGTGGTAAAGATTGAAGCTGGACCCGCGGCTCGGGCTTCACAGCCTGCGGAGATTGAAGCCCCGCAGATAACCGTGCAAATGGCCGGAACCGAGCCGCTGCTGGACCGCGTGATTCATAACGGCGCCGTCGATACCGCCGCCCTCGCCGCTATCGAGGCCCAGGGATCGGCCGACCAGGCAGCCGCCGGAAACGCTCTGGCTGCGACTTTCGCCGCTAACAAGAACGATCTGATCGCAGCTCGGCAGTATCTCGACCGGGCTCTGCACTATCTGCCCCGCCAGCCTGCGTTGCTGGAAAACTACGCCTCAGTCCTGTTGCGCCTGGGCCTGCCAGCCGACGCGCTTTTTTACGCCCAGCAGGCAGTCGCCGCCGACCCCAAGTCAGCGGAGGGGTACGCCGTGCTCGGGTACGCGCTCTATAAGAATGACCGCAATCGCGACGCCATCACCGCTTTGAAGAGGTCGCTCGAGCTCAGCCCCAACGATCAGGTGCGCGATATGCTGGCCCGCCTGGAACGCGAATCGCGTACCGAAGCCGATTTTCACGAACAGGGCAGCAGCCACTTTACCCTGCGCTTCGAGGGCTCGCAGACGCCCAACGCGCTGCGCGCCCAGATCCTGGATGTGCTGGAGGACGACTACAAGGATCTGCAAAACGATCTGGGAGTCTCGCCAGGCAACATTTTTGTTTCGTTATATACGGATGAAGCCTACGTCGACGTGACCCAGGCTCCGGCGTGGTCGGCGGCGCTCAATGACGGCAAGATCCGTATTCCCATCTCCGGGCTTCAGTCCGTCAGCCCGCAGCTGGCCAGCGTCTTGCGCCACGAGCTCACTCATTCTTTTATTCACCAGATCACCCACGGGCGGGTCCCGCAGTGGCTGAATGAGGGCATTGCCCAGGTGGAGCAGGGCCTCACCACCTCTCCCTATGGCCGGCGCCTGGCCGCGCTCTACGTTTCGGGAAACCAGATCCCGCTCAACAACCTCGAAAGCCGCTTCTCTTCTTATAGTGCTGCTGAAGCCTCCGTGGCGTATGCGGAAAGCCTGGCCGCCACGGAATACATCCGCAATACTTACGGCATGCCTGATGTGGCCCGGATTCTCCAGCGGCTGGGCGAAGGACAGCCCATTGAGTCGGCCCTGCGCAACACCGTCCACGGCGGCTACGCCGAGCTGGAGACTGAGATCACCGCCTATCTTAAGAAGAATTACGGACTCTGAGCACTCCCAACCCTGGGCCTCCCTTTTACATCTAATTGCGGGAAAGAGTGCGCCCTCGTCGTCCTTCCCTCCGACGGCCAAATCCAATCCGCACGTCTGTAATTCTGGTAGCATTTTTCGTATGAAGCGCCTACTGATTATCGCCGGAGTTGTGGTGGGAGTATTGGTTCTGGCAGTGGTGCTGGTGCCGCTCTTCATCAATGTGGATTCGTTCCGTCCTGACCTTGAGAAGAAACTGGGTGCGTCGTTAAACCGCCCGGTGCAGATCGGCAAGCTCTCGGCTTCCATCTGGAGCGGAGGCGCTTCGGCGGAGAATATCTCCATCTCTGACGATCCTGCCTTCAGCAAAGGCGCCTTCCTGGAGGCATCGTCGCTGAAGGTGGGGCTGCGCTTGATTCCGCTGATTTTCTCGCGGCAGATCAAAGTCACTTCCATCACCGTCGAGAAGCCGGTAATCGTGTTGCTGCGCAATGCGGCGGGAAAATGGAATTATTCGAGCCTGGGCGCAACTTCGTCTGCGCCTGCTCCAACGGCCACGGAGGGCAAATCCGGCGCCTCCGGCTCGCAAGGTTCAGCCCCGCCGGAACCCAGCTCCGCCTCTTCAGCCCCGGAGTTTTCCGTCGACAAATTTCAGATCGTGAACGGTGAGGTCAAAGTCGGGCAGAGCAGCGGGCATTCGGTCGGCAAGGAGAAGGACTACAAAAACGTTGACTTGGTAGCACAGAACATCTCCTTCACCACCGCCATGCCGTTTACCCTCAGCATGGCTACTCCCAATGGCGGCACGATAAAGCTAGATGGCCAGGCCGGCCCGCTCGATCGCCAGGACTCCAGCCATACTCCCTTCGACGCCGGGCTTCATATAAGCCACCTCGACGTGGCGGCCACCGGATTCACCGCTCCCGGCTCAGGTGTCGCAGGGATTGTGGATTTCGAAGGTAAGGTCACATCCGACGGCCGCAAGATTCATTCCCAGGGCAAAGCTACGGCCAATGATTTGAAAGTCGTGCAGGGCGGATCGCCCACGCACGAGCCCGTGACTATGGATTACACATCCGACTACTCGCTGGAGTCCGACACGGCCACGCTGCAGGCCGGAGTTCACACCGGCGCCAGCACTGCCAACGCCACGGGAACCCTCGACACCAAGGGTGAAGACGCCATCGCCCACTTAAAGCTTGTGGGCAAGGACATGGCCGTCAACGATCTGGCCAAGTTGCTGCCGGCGTTTGGAGTGGTGCTGCCTTCAGGAGCCGCCTTGCAGGGGGGCACTGCTAATTTGGATATGACCGCGGAAGGCCCGCTGGACCGGCTGGTCATTACCGGCCCCGCCAATATTTCCGGAACCCATCTGACTGGTTACAACCTGGCCGGGAAGTTGAGCGCTCTGGCCGCGTTTACCGGCGTCAAGCAGAGCAATGACACTCTGATCCAGACCGTCAGCTCTGTCCTGCGCGTGACTCCGGATGGGCTGAAGGCTGACAATATTCTGCTCGACGTTCCCTCCATGGGAACGCTTACTGGCAGCGGCACCATTGACAGCAAGAACAATCTGAACTTTCCCATGGTGCTCAAACTGGCCACCGGCGCGGGAAGCGCATTGGGAAGCCTCGCCAGCCTGGGCGGCAGCCAGACCGCCGGCATTCCCTTTCTGATCGAGGGCACCAGCGCCAACCCTGTTTTTCGTCCCAACCTCAACATGAAAAATAACCTGAAGAACGCCTTGCTGGGCGGCCAGAACGGCGGCAACAACCAGCAATCGGGACTGGGCGGCCTGCTGGGCGGAGTGCTCAAGAAAAAGGACAACAAGAAGCAGTAAGTGGAAGCGAGATAAGGTTCGAGGAGCCGCAGCACTGCTGCGGCTCCTTTTTTCTCTCGGACGCGCGTGCGCCCGTTCGCGAGCTGCTGGCCTGACATCCCGGTGACGCGTACTGGCCAGCCCACCCCCAGAGCAGGGCTGGCATCGTACGTTCATATATCCGCCGTGCTGATGTTTGCTCTGTTCCCCGCACAATCCAGGTGGAGTGCCCTTAGTGCGGCTAAGAGCCTACTTACGGGAGAAAGCCATATCATGAAACGTTTAGCGGTTATTGGTGCCCTGGCGATGTGTGTTGCTATGCTCGCGCCGGCGGCATCGGCAGAAGACAACGATTACAACCACGGCACGTTCGGGATCTATTTTGACTACACCCGGCTGCAGTTTGCGAAGCTAAATATGTTTGGCGTGGGCGGCCGCGTGGGCTTCAACCTGAAACCTGCGGTCGCGCTTGAAGGCGAGATGGCCTACGACTTCGAGCGGAGCACCACCCAGACCATCACCAGCGGCGGCATTACCAATACCTTCCGCTCCAACCTGCGGCTGATTCACGGGCTCTTTGGACCTAAGATACAGAGCACAAAAGGCCCGGTGCGCGTATTTGTGGTGCTGAAAGGCGGCTTGCTGAACTTTGGCGTCGGCGGACCGGTCACCGCCGGAACCTTTGCTAATCAGATTGGAACCATCCGCGACGGCGACACCAACGGCGTCTTTTATCCGGGCGGCGGTCTGGAGTTCAATGCCGGCGCCTTCGGACTGCGGCTTGAAGCCGGCGATGAAATCTATTGGGACAACGGCGCCAATCATAACTTCAAGTTCATGGGAGGCCCGCAAATCCGCTTCTGATCATTGCGCTGGTCAGTTCAGTTGCATCACACGCGCAGTCAGTAAGTAACGAATACGGAACAAGAACCCGGCGGCCCGCTCTTTATTTGCGGTGCTGCCGGTTTTTCCTATGGCCCCCTCCCCGGCGTCCCTCCCCTTGAAGCTGTTAAAATAGGCGCAACGAGCCTGTTCCTGAGCGTTCCTGGAACGGGAAGATTTGCCATCATGATCAAAAAGTTTCTTTACGCCTTCACCCTGTTTTTATTTGCCCTGCTGGTCCGCGCCGATAACATCGTGGACGAGATCGTCGCCCGCGTGGATGACGCCATCATTACGCGCTCGGACTACGAAAAGGCCAAGCAGGCTGACCAGTCCGAACTCCAGCAGCAGTTTCCGGGCGACTGGCAATCCAGGTGGGACCAGCGCCAGAAAGAAGTCCTGCGCGGGCTGATCGACCGCCAGCTTCTCCTCGACAAGGGCAAGGAACTCGGGATCACCGGCGAGACGGAAACCGTAAAACGCCTGGACAAGATGCGCAAAGAGATGAACCTGCCCAGTATGGACGCTCTGGAAGAAGAAGCCCGGAAGCAGGGAATCTCCTACGAGGATTTCAAGGAGCAAATTCGCACCGGTGTGGTCGCTGAACAGGTGATAGCTCAGGAAGTGGGATCCAAGCTCCGCATCAGCGCCGAGGAGGCACAGGACTGGTACAAAAAGCATCAGAAGGAACTGGAAGGCCAGGAAGAAGTCAGCCTGAGCGAGATCATGGTCGCCATTCCCGCTCCCAAGCCGGCGGAAAAGAAAGACGAGGCCAATCCGGACCCAGCCCAGGCGCAGGCCGAAGACCCGGCCAAGGTTGCCGAAGCTGAGAGCAAAGCCAAGGGCCTGCTGGAGCAGTTGCAAAAGGGAGCAAAGTTTGAGGACCTTGCCAAGCAGAATTCCGATGGTCCGACTGCCGCCCAGGGCGGAGTCCTGGGGAATTTCAAACGCGGTGAACTGGCCAAGGAATTTGAAGACAAGACTTTTTCCCTCAAGCCCGGTGAGTACACCGACCTGATCCGCACTCGCCAGGGATTCATCATCCTGAAAGTGAACGGTCACCGTGCTGCGGGTGTTCCACCTTTCAACGACGTGAAGAACCAGATCGAGCAAACCATCTACTCCCAGCGGCTGGAGCCGGCCGCTCGCGCCTATCTCACCAAACTGCGCGAGCAGGCGTACATCGAAATCAAAGACGGATACGTGGATGCCGGCGCCAGTCCCAACCAGAACAACAAGCCGGTCATGATGGCCGCCGCGGGAACCGCTCCCGCAACCTCCAAGCAGGCGCACCCTAAAAAGAAGAAGAAGTTCCTGGTCTTTTAGGCCGCTCGCCGAATGCCTGAGGGCTGCTGCCGAAAGCCGGAAGGCTGATTGAGCTGATTGAAAGGAAAACACAGTCCAACCTGCAGCTGTTCTGGCTGCGTCATATCTCTCATGGAACTCCTGCAATTCAAGGCCTGGGTTGCCATCATCTCAAATTTCGTGGTGGTCGCGGCCCTACTCGCTTATGGCTTCACCTTCTTTGCCGAATACCACGCGTCCGGCAAGTGGGCCAAGAACGTAACTGGTTTGCTCGCTGGAATCGGCATGTTGTCGCTGGCCATCGCCATGTTGCTTACCCCGCGCAATGCCATGGTGTTACTGCAGGTGGCGCAGACAGGGGCTTCGCGCGTCTTCCTGGTGATGAGCAGCGGGCTGCTGCTGGCCGCCATCGCGGCGTTCGGCATTATCAGCTATTCCAAGCCGGCGCGTTTGTGGCACGAGCGGCGCATCGGCCGGGAGTTGCGGCGCGAACTGCCTAAGATCCCCTAAACCGAGCCCTGTCCATTAGTTCATGGGCCTGACGGCACTCCTGTGGAAAGTTCGCGCTTGCGGCTCCGCAACGAATATTTCTAAAATGCTTGTATCCCGAGGTTTTGAGGCCACAGCATCGCCCTATCCATGAGTTCGCCGCAAGTCAATCCGCATTCCGATCCCGAGGAAGCCCGGCAGTACAATCGCGCCAAACGGATAGTGGAGATCGCCGAACTGTTAATCAGCTTTGGTTTTCTCATCGTCCTGGTGGCTACGGGCTGGTCCGGGTCCCTGCGCGACCTGGCGCTTCGCTTAGGCCGCGAATCGTATGTCCTGCAGCTCTTTCTCTATGTCGTCCTGTTGAGCGTGCTGAGCAAAGCCCTGGGGCTGGCAATCGATATTTACGGTTTTCGCCTTGAACACCGCTTTCATCTCTCCAACCAGCGCCTGGGATCCTGGATTCTTGACCAGATCAAGGGCTGGATCGTCGGCCTGATCCTGGGCACGATACTGGCGGAGATTATTTACGGCCTCATGCGCACTTCACCCGCGCACTGGTGGATTTATGCGTGGCTGATTTTCATTGGCCTGGTCGTTGTGTTCGCCCAGATTGCTCCCGTGGTGCTCTTCCCGCTCTTCTACAAATTTGTTCCGCTGCAAAACGAAGAACTCAAACAGCGCCTGATCCGCCTGGGCGAACGCGCGGGAACAAGGGTACGCGGCGTCTACGAATGGCGCCTTTCTGCCAAAACCAAGAAGGCCAACGCCGCATTGACGGGCCTGGGAGCCTCGCGCCGCATCATCCTCGCCGACACGCTTCTGAACAACTATAGCGAGGACGAGATCGAGGCCGTGCTGGCGCATGAGCTTGGTCATCACGTCCATGGCCATCTGGTGAAGACCATTGTGGTTGAGCTGGCGGTCGCCTTCCTGGGATTCTGGGCGGCCAACGAGGTGCTGCAGTACGCCACCTACGACCGCCACATGTTCCAGCACCTCACCGATTTCGCCAATATGCCGCTGCTGGTGCTGGTGTTCAGCCTGCTCTCGCTGCTGCTGATGCCCGCGCGCAATGCTTACTCGCGCTTCACCGAGCGCCAGGCCGATACCTACTGCTGGAAGTCTGTTCCCAGCGTCGGGCCGTATGTTTCAGCGATGGAGAAGCTCAACCGGCAGAACCTGGGTGAGAGCCAGCCGTCACGGCTGGTGGAGATCCTGTTCCACTCGCATCCGCCGGTTTCCAAACGCATCGCCGCCGCTCAGGAATGGGCCAGGAAGCACCGGCCTAGCCTCGCGACCTGAGAATCTCCTCCACCCTCTGCAAGTCCGCTTCCGTATCCACTTCGACTGTGCCGAAGGGCGTCTCTTCCACGTAAATGTCAATGCCGTTCTCCAGCAGACGTAACTGCTCCAGCCGTTCCGCCGCCTCCAGTTTTGATTCCGGCAGGCTGCAGAAGCGGTCGAGGGCCGGACGCCGGTAGGCATACAAGCCGAGATGTTTGAAGTACTGAATCTTGCCCGTCTTGTCGCGGTCGAAGGGCATGGTGCAGCGCGAAAAATAAAGCGCGCGGCCGTTTTTGTCGGCCACTACTTTTACCGCGTTGGGATTGTTGATCTCCTCCGGCGGACACGGCGTCATGACCGTCGAGACCATCACTTCAGGCCGGCGCATGGGACGCAGCAGGGCTTCAATCTGTTCGTGACGCACCAAGGGAAGATCGCCCTGGATGTTGACGTAAACGTCAGCCTGCACGCGCTGCGCGACCTCGTGCATGCGATCGGTGCCGCTGCGGTGCGCCGCCGAGGTCATCTGCGCCTTCCAGCCATGGGCCGCGGCCACCTGCATGACTTCGTCGGAATCTGTGGCCACGATCACTTCGGCCAGAAGAGGTGACTTGCTGGCGGCTGCATAAACGTGGGCCAGCATGGGCCTGCCCGCGATCTCGCGCAGCACCTTGCGTGCCAGGCGCGTGGAAGCCAGTCGCGCGGGAATGATGGCGACAGCGCGCAATCAGCCCCTCTTTCGCATCTGCTGCAGCTTCTGCGATTTTTCTTCCACGCTCTTGGCCAGCTTTTCCTTGAGGGCCTTCATTTTCTTGGCGACTGTAGTGTTGCTCAGGGCGATGATCTGGGCGGCGAGAATTCCCGCATTCGTTGCCCCGGGCTTACCGATTGCCACGGTTGCCACCGGGATGCCCGCGGGCATCTGCACGATGGCCAGCAATGAATCCAGGCCGTTGAGCGAGGTCGAAGGAATGGGCACCCCGATCACCGGCAGCGTGGTCTCGGCGGCAATCACGCCCGCCAGGTGCGCTGCGCCGCCGGCTCCGGCGATGATCACCTTGACGCCGCGCGTGGCCGCGTTGCGCGCGTACTCGCCGGTGCGCGCCGGCGAGCGGTGCGCCGAGGTCACGTCAATTTCGTAGGAGATACCGAAATCTTCCAGGGCTTTGGCAGCTTCATCCATGATTTCCAGGTCTGAATCCGAACCCATCACGATCGATACCAGAGGACTTTCAGGCATGAATCTTTCCACCTCGTTTTTTATGTTCGCTGCTGAAGCGCGCGCGCGCCGATGTCGCGGCGATAATACATGCTTTCAAAGCTGATACACTGCACGGCCTCGTACGCGCGCCCGATAGCGTCTTTGAGGGTCGCAGCGCGGGCGGTAACGCCCAGCACCCGGCCGCCGCCGGTATAGAACTTTCCTTCGCGCTTGCTGGTTCCCGCGTGGAAGACTTTTACGTCCTCGATCTCTGCTGCACGCTCCAGGCCGGAGATCTCTTTTCCGGTCACGAAGGCGCCGGGATAGCCGGCCGACGCGACCACTACGCAGCAGCTGGCGTCCGCTGACCAGCGGAAGACGCCCGGGGCCACGCGGCCATCGACCGCCGCCTCAATCGCCTCCAGCAGATCGCTGTCCAGCCGCATGAGTACCGCCTGGGTTTCGGGATCCCCAAAACGGCAGTTAAACTCCAGCACCATGGGCCCGCGCGGCGTGATCATCAGGCCGCAATAGAGGATGCCGCGATATTCGGCGCCTTCCGACTTCATCCCGGCAACGACCGGGCGGGCGATATGGTTCAGCAGCCACTCCACCATGGCCTCGTCGGCCAGCGAGTCGGTGGAGTAGGCGCCCATGCCGCCGGTGTTGGCGCCGGTGTCGCCTTCGCCGATGCGCTTGTGGTCCTGCGCTGCCACCAGCGGGGCCACGCGCTCGCCGTCGCTCAGGATCAGGAAGGAAAGCTCTTCGCCCTGGAGGAATTCTTCCAGCACCACGCGCGGCGATGGAGTGCCCAGCAGCTTGCCACTGAACATCTCGCCGCCGGCGGCCAGGGCTTCTTCCTTGGTGTTGGCGATGACCACGCCTTTGCCCGCCGCCAGCCCGTCGGCCTTTACCACCACCGGAGTCGAGAACAGTCCCAGCGACTTGCGCAGCTCTTCCTCAGAAACGCAGACCGCGTAATGCGCGGTAGGGATGTGGTGGCGCTGCATGAATTCCTTGGCAAAGCTTTTGCTCGACTCCAGTTGCGCCGCCCCCTGCGTGGGGCCGAAGATGCGCAGGCCGCGTCGTGTGAATTCATCCACCACACCCAGGGCAAGCGGCAACTCCGGTCCCACCACCGTGATGTCCGGCTGCAACTGGTGGGCCGTGGCCAGCAGGCTCTCTATGTTTTTTGGATCGCCGGCGACGCAGGTGGCCTCCTCGCATATGCCGCCGTTTCCCGGCAGGCAAAAGAGCTGGGACACACGCGGCGACTGACGCAGCTTCCACACCAGCGCGTGCTCCCGGCCTCCCCCGCCGATGACCAGAACC
This sequence comes from Candidatus Angelobacter sp., assembly GCA_035307585.1. Taxonomy (GTDB): domain Bacteria; phylum Acidobacteriota; class Terriglobia; order Terriglobales; family Acidobacteriaceae; genus Angelobacter. The sequence continues at coordinate 12,138 of DATGHX010000058.1, read as the reverse complement.
TTCATGCGACCTTCGAGGATAACATCTCTATAGGAAGTCAGCCCACGCCGGCCCGCTACCGTGTTTCGGCGTCTAGCGATTCGCTCTGCGGACCGCTGGCCTTCAGGCGGGGGTGAGCCAAGCCAAGCAAGCAGTAATATGGTTTTATGTCAGACGATACTCTTTGCCCCGACTGCAACATCGAGATGGACCAGATCGATAAGTCCACTTTCAGTGGCCGCGATATGCGCGAGTACCAGTGTCCCAGGTGCAAGCGCACCGTGATCGTAGACCGCGGCGATGCCTTGTGGAAGATCCTCTCCGATGCCGCGAAGCCGGAAGGCGAGGAATAGCGCCCAGTTGCCAGAAACCGCCGTTCCCCTTAAGCTAACCGCAACTCTTCTCGACCGGAGAAACCTTGAGTCTTCCTAAAATCTTAAGTGAACGTCTAGCCCTGCCCGTAATTGGCGCGCCCATGTTCATTGTCTCAGTGCCCGAACTGGTGATCGCGCAGTGCAAAGCCGGAGTCGTCGGCAGCTTTCCTTCGTTGAACGCGCGGCCCGCGGAGCAACTGGAAAAATGGCTGCAGCGTATCCAGGATGAGTTGCGCGCGGTGCCCAATGCCGCGCCGTTCGCGGTCAATCTCATCGTCCATAAATCCAACGACCGCCTGCAGCACGATCTGGAGCTGTGTCTGCGTTTCAAGGTCCCCATCGTCATCACCTCGCTGGGCGCGCGCGAGGACGTGAACCAGGCCATCCACTCTTACGGCGGGATCGTGCTGCATGATGTGATCAACAACGTGTTCGCCCATAAGGCCGTGGACAAGGGCGCCGACGGGCTGATTGCCGTGGCGGCCGGCGCCGGTGGCCATGCCGGGACCACGTCGCCTTTTGCCCTGGTGGAGGAGATTCGCGAGTGGTTCAGCGGGCCGTTGGTGCTCTCCGGTTGCATCGCCACCGGACGAGCGGTGGCCGCGGCGCTCGCCATGGGCGCCGACGTCGCCTACATCGGCTCGGCCTTTATTGCTACTCAAGAAGCCAATGCCGCCGAGGGCTACAAGCAGATGATCGTGGACTCGGCCTCGCCTGACATTGTCTACAGCAACTATTTTTCCGGGGTGCACGGCAATTACCTGAAGCCTTCGATCCGCAACGCCGGCTTCGATCCTGAGAACCTGCCCCAGGCCGATCCCTCGAAGATGAACTTTGCCAACACTGAGGGCAAGGTCAAAGCCTGGCGCGATATCTGGAGCGCCGGGCAGGGAGTGGGCGCGGTAAAGGCCGTGGTCAGCGTCGGCGAACTGGTCGCCCGTCTCAAGAGAGAGTATGAGGCTGCGCTGGAAACCCTCGCCCGGCCCCGGGCAGACCTGGCCGCGCGAGTTTAGCGGCCATTCACATCCAGCGGCCTGGGAAAGTCCACGCGGTTCCCATGCCCAGCCGCGCTCTGCGGCCGGGACATCGTCACCACACTTCGCACCGCTCCGTCGCCGCCCGCACCATGGATGAGTCTGCTTTGCAGGCGAAGGCCTGGGCAAACACCGGCAGGTTGGAGAGCGGGCCAATCACCCTGTACTTGGCCACGGGATGGGGATCGCCTTGCACCATCTTGCGCTGTGCCTCGGGCCGGGTCGCATCGTAGCGGAACTGTCCCCAGGCAATGAAGAACTGCTGGTCGGGAGTAAAGCCGTCGAGCGTGGGCGCGGGATGCTGCTGTTGCGCCTTCTTAAAGGCCAGGTAAGCGATCTTGGCTCCGGCCAGGTCGCCGATGCTCTCACCCAGCACCAGCTTGCCGTTGTGATGGATGTTGGGTTCAATGAAATAGCCGTCGAATTGCCGCGCCACGCAGGCCGTGCGCTCATGGAAATTCTTGAGATCGTCGGCGGACCACCAGTTGTTGAGCCGGCCCAGTGAGTCAAACTGGGCTCCCTGATCGTCGAACCCGTGGCTGATCTCGTGGCCGATAACCACCCCGACAGAGCCATAGTTCACCGCGTCCACGGCGTTCATGTCGAACGCCGGCGGCTGCAGTATGCCCGCGGGAAATACGATTTCGTTCAACAGGGGGTTGTAATAGGCGTTGGAGGTCGGCGGAGTCATGCCCCAGCGGCCGCGGTCGGTCGGCTTGCCGATCAGCGCCCAGGTATCGACTTCCACGTTCCAGCGGTTCGCCGCGATCTGGTTGTTCCAGTAGGATTCCCGGCTCAGCTTGATGCTGCTATAGTCCTTCCACTTGTCGGGATAGCCGATCTTGGGATTGAAGGTGGAGAGCTTCTGCAAGGCTTTCTTCTTGGTTTCCGGGCCCATCCATTGCAGGCCCTCGATCGTGTCATGCATCGCGGCCAGGATGTTGGCCACCATCTCCTGCGCGCGCGCCTTGGCCGCCGGAGGGAAGTATTTTTCCACATATTTCTTGCCCAGGGCTTCACCCAATAGCTGATCGGTGGATTCCGCGCAGCGCTTCCAGCGCGGCTTGTTCTCTGTGGCTCCGCTCAGGTACTTGCCGTTGAATGCGAAATTCTCATCGACGAAAGGCTGCGAGAGCGAGTCCGCCTCCGCATTGAGCAGTTGCCACTTCAGGTAAGTCTTCCAGTCGGCCAGCGAGGTTTCGCGGAACTGGCGGTCGGTTTCCTGCATGAACTTTGGTTCGCTGACGTTGAGATCGGCGCGCGCGATTTTGGCCTCGGCAAAGTATCCGTCCCAGTCCACTGCCGGGGACAGCTTCTTCAGATCCGCGTAAGTCATCTTGTGGTCGGTATTCTGCGGGTCGCGCAGGGCCACGTTGTCCAGGGAATTTTCCGCCAGTTTTTTCTCCATCTGGAATACGGTGTCGGCGGCGGCCTTGGCTTTGGCCTCATCGTAGCCGGCCAGCTTGAACATGTTGCTCACGTGGACCAGGTACTTCTCGCGCGCTTCCACGAACCGTTGTTCGGTTTTGAGATAGTAATCGCGATCGGGCAGTCCCAGGCCGCTGGCGGAAATGTAGGCGATGGTCTGGGTGGGGTTGTGCGCGTCCGGCTGCGAGAACAGAGCGAAGGGGACAAAGACTCCGACGTCATGCAAGCGCCGGATTTCCCGTTGCAGATCGGCGGCAGACTTCATAGCGTCGATCTCTTTGAGCATGGGCTCGGCGGGCGCCAGGCCCAGCTTGTTGACGCGCGCTTCATCCATGCAGGAACCGTAGTAGTCGCCGATCAGTTGTTCCACGCTTCCTTTTGGCCAATCGGTGCGGCGGGAGACATCATCCAGAATGTTCTTGAGCTGGTCCTTGGCGTTCTCGCCCGACTGCCAGCGGCGGCTCCAGCGGTCCATGTAAGCCGGAATCGGGTTCTGCGCGTGCCAGGCGCCGCTGGTGTATTCGGGAAAATCGCTGCAGGGATCGGCCTTGCGGTCCATGTCCCCGGTTTGTACTCCGTGCAGGGAAGCATTTTGAGCGAGCAAACATGGTGCGCAGAGCAGGGCGATCAGAAACAGTGGGAAGCTTCGCATAATCCCTCGAAAGTTAGTTGAATTGCTGCTGGTGGCGGGAAAATCCCTTGACAATGGACGCATCAGCCCGAAGAACGTCAACCGGCGTCCGCTTTTGTCCCGTGCAAAATGTCTCTTTCTCCGCGCGGGGCTTAAGCCCCCCACCGTTTACTGACCGGGCGGGGTTTGCGCCGGTGGAGTCATCTTGAGCTGCCAAATCAGGAAATCCAGTTCATCGGTGACGTTATCAATCTGCTTGCTCACGGGCGTCCCCTGCGAGTGCCCGGCCTTGGTGTCATAGTGCAGCAGGATCGGCTTATCTGAACCGGTCGAAGCCTGCATGAGCGCGGTCATCTTGCGCGCGTGCAACGGGGCCACCCTGGTGTCGGAATCGCCGCTGATGAACAGGATGGCGGGATACTTCGTTCCCGCCTTCACATGATGATAGGGCGAGTAGGCGTAGATGTACTTAAACTGGTCGGGATCGTCGGCCGATCCGTATTCAGGAACCCAATAGCGGGCCACAAGAAACTTGTGATAGCGAACCATGTCCAGCAGCGGGTAGCTGCAGATGACGGCCGCGAACAGATCGGGCCGCTGGGTGAAGGCCGCACCTACCAGCAGGCCGCCGTTGCTCCCGCCGCGGATGGCCAGCCGCTCCGGCGAAGTGTACTTTTTCTGTATCAGAAACTCGGCGGCGGCGATGAAATCATCGAAGACATTTTGTTTCTTTTCCAGCATGCCCGCGTGGTGCCAGGCTTCGCCAAACTCGCCTCCGCCGCGTAGATTAGCCAGAGCGTAGATGCCGCCGTTCGCGATCCAGGCCGCGGAGTTGGCGTTGAAGGTTGGCGTGGAGCTGAGATCGAAACCGCCATAGCCGGTCAGCAGCGCCGGATGCGAGCCGTCCAGCTTCAACCCTTTGGCATGCGCCAGAAACATGGGGACCTTGGTGCCGTCTTTCGATGTGTACCAGACCTGCTCCACTTCATAGCGATCGGTGGCGAAGGGAACCTTGGCCTGAAACCACACACTTTGTTCGCCGGTGGCCAGGTTGTAGCGGTAAGACGTGGGCGGGACGTGGAATGAGTTGAACGAATAGAAGGCTTCTGTGCTCTCCCAGTTTCCGAACAAACCGGATAGCGAGCCCAGAGTGGGCGGCTTGATCTCGCGGATCAGCTTGCCGTCAGCGCTGTAGAGCAGCGTCCGCGAGATGGCTTTATCCGTTTCGTCGACGGCCAGGCGTCCGCCCACCAGGCTGATGCCCTCAATGGTAGCTTCGCCTTCGGGGATGACTTCACGCCAATGGTCGCGTCCCGGGTTCTTGAGATTGACCTCCATGATCCGCCATTTGGGCGCCTTCCAGTTGGTGCGGATGTACATCTTGTCGCCGCCGATAGCGCCGGCAAAGTAAGCATCCACGTCATTCACCAGCGGAGATAACGGTTGCTTGGTCTTGAGGTCCTGCAGATAGATTTCCGTCTTGTTCGCGGCTGAACCGTGGAGCACAGTGATCCAGAGGTAACGGCCATCGAGGGATAGGTTGGCGATAATGATATTTTCCGGTCCGAAGCCCTTGCCAAAGATCTCTGTCTCGGACCCATCGCCGATCTTGTGCAAGTAGGCGCGCGGGCCTTCTTTGGTGACGCGCACAAAGTACACTCCGCTCTTGTCCGGCAGAATGGCAACTCCGGAATAGCGCGCTCGCGGAAACTGGTCGGGCAGGTCCTTACGGGAATTTACGTCAAACAGGTGCAGCGTGGTTTCATCTTCCCCGCCCTGGCGTATGCCATAGACCAGGAGCGAACCATCGCGGCAAATGGCATTGATGTTGGCGGTAACCGTGTGGTCCGGACTGAGGGCGAGTGGATCGATCAGCAGTTCATCCTTGCCATTGATGCCCTGGCGCATGAAGATCTGCGCCTGCTCCTGATCGGCGTGGCGGCGATTGAAGAAGTAACTGCCGTTGCGCACTGTCGGTGCGCTCATGGCGTCGATCTTCAGCAATGCGGCTACCTGTTGTTTCAAGTCAGCCCGGTTGGGAAGGCGGGAAAGTATCGAGTCCGTATAGGCGTTCTCCTCGTCGATCCAACTCCGCGTCTGTGGGCTGTCCTGGTCCTCCAGCCAGCGATAGGGATCGACGATCTCGGTTCCGTGGAGAGTCTCCTTCACGTCGTTGATTACGGTCTTGGGAGGCCCCGCCGGCGCCGGTGCTCCATCCGCCGAAGCCCTTGGTCCCTGGGCCATCAGAGCGGTGGCGAACAGGACCATGCTGAGCAGGGTAAAAAGGCACTTCGAAGTCTTACGCATTAGAGGCCTCCGGGGAATTAATACGACGTGACGAGTGGATTCTTGCCTGGGCGTGCAAGACGTTGCCGATTCTAGTTTTGTTGCGTCGCGATGGTCAAGGTGAAAGGCGCGATGAGAGCTGCGGCTATAATCCCGCAGATGATCAAAGAATGGAAACGCAGGCAATGGCTGTACCGGTGCACCGTTAAGCTGGCTTTTCTCGGCTTGTTCGCGGCGGCCCTAAACGCACAAGGCACTGCCGGCGCGGCGACGGAACAGGGCAGGTTCCGCCTCCACAAGTTTGCCCAGGCCATCGGCGAAGAGAGCTACAGCATCAGCCGCAGAGCCAATGCGATTACCCTGACGTCGCAATTCTTGTTTGTCGACCGCGGCAGCGATGTGCCTCTCAAATCTTCCTTCAGCGCCGCCGCCGACTACCGTCCGCAATCTTTTGCCATTCAGGGCAAGACCTGCCGCTTCTGCCCCATTGACTGGGACGTGGAGTTCGACGGCAAGACCGCGCGGATACGCCAGGAGAAACAGACCCGTACTCTCTCCGTTCCGGATAGCTTCTTTGTGACCGCCGGCTACGCGCCGGTCTCCATGCAGATGGCGCTGATGCGCTACTGGAAGCTCCATGGCTCACCGGCCAAACTGGCGTTGTTGCCGGCGGGCGAGGTAGTCATCCAGGACCGGGGCGGTGAAGACTTCGATCTGCCCGGCCGCCGCACGCATCTCCGCCGATACACCGTGCGCGGGTTGATCTGGGGAATGGAGACGCTGTGGATGGACGGGGACGACCTGGTCGCGCTGGTCTCCACCGACGCCGAGTTTGACCACTTTGAAGCCATGCGCGACGGCTACGAAGCTCTGCTGTCCAAATTCATAGCTTCTGCCGCGCGCGATGAGATGGCCGCGCTGACCGATCTCACCGTGAAGGCAGCCGCGGTAGCGTCTGGCGACTTGGCCTTCGAAGGAGGCACCCTGATTGACGGCACCGGCCGTCCTCCGGTGGCCAACGCCATTGTGGTAACCGCCAGCGGCAAGATCGTGGCCGCCGGTCCGGCCGGAGAGGTTTCTGTCCCGGCGGCAGCCCGACGCATCGATGTCCACGGAAAGTTCATCATCCCCGGTCTCTGGGACATGCATGCCCACTATGAGCAGGTGGAGTGGGGGGCCATATACCTGGCCGCGGGCATCACCACCGTCCGTGACGTTGGCAACGAATTGGACTTCATTACCGCCATTCGCGATGCGCTCAACAGCCACCGTGCGCTGGGCCCGCACATGTTCCTGGCCGGCGTGGTGGACGGCACCAGCGATTTCGCGCTCGGCGTGGCTCGCGTGGATTCAGCGGCCGACGCCAAAACCTGGGTACAGCGCTATCACGACGCCGGCTTCCAGCAGATCAAGATTTACAGCTCAGTGACTTCAGACAACGTTAAAGCTGTTTGCGCCGAGGCTCACCGGCTGCGCATGACCGTCACCGGCCACATCCCGCGCGGAATGAATGCCTATCAGGGAGTCAACGACGGCATGGACCAGATCAACCACTTGCACTACATCTATGACTTGCTTGTTCCCCCGGATGCGGACCTGTCAAAAATGGGCCGGGTAGAACGTTTCAAGTTTCTGGCTTCGCTGGATGTGGAATCACCGCAGGGAAAGCACGCCGTGCAGTTCCTGAAAGATCACGGAACGGTGATCGATCCCACCATGGCGCTGATGGAGCTGAATTTCCGCCCGGCTGAGATTCCCGTCGAAAAGTTCGAGCCCGGCGTGGCCCGCGTGGCGCCGGAGTTGCGCGAACAGCTGATCAACGGCGGCGTTTCTCCGGAGATGGCGCCCGCCGCGCAGACTCTGCGCAAAAGATATCTGGAGCTGATTGCCGCACTCCACCGCGCGGGAGTGCCCATCGTCGCCGGCACCGACCAGACAGTCCCAGGATTCACTCTGTATCGCGAAATCGAGCTGTATGTAGAAGCCGGGTTCACACCGTTGGAAGCGCTTCAGGCGGCCACAGTCGTGCCCGCACGCGTCATGAAGGTGGAGCAGGAAAGGGGAACGGTGGAAGCGGGCAAGGCCGCCGACTTCGACATCCTCGACGCCAACCCGCTGGACGACATCCATAACATCCGCAGCGTGCGTTCGGTGGTGAATCACGGAGTTTTGTACAACAGCGCGCCGCTGTGGCAGATCGTCGGCTTCAAGCCCTAAACCTTAGGCCCTGGACCTACGACCCAGGCCCGGTGACAGGATCATCGAGCCTTCCGGCCGGTAATCACTGGACACTAATCGGCCCGTGGACTGACAATCTATGGGGTCAATCGGGAAGAAACTTCCTGACGTCCACTCCGTATTGTCCTTTGGGAGAAAGGATCTCCATCATGAAAACACTATTCAAGGCGTTGTTCTGTCTTGCGCTCGCCGCCTCCACCCTCACCGCGCAAGATAAGGGAAAGCAAGCCTCCGCGGGTTCCCTGCCGCCTCTCATCGACCGCGAGCTGCTCTTCGGCAATCCGGAGATTTCGCAGGCCCAGCTCTCGCCGGATGGCAAGTATCTCGCCTTTCAAAAGCCATGGAAGGACACGCGCAATATTTACGTGAAGGGCGTTGACGAAACCTTCAGCGCGGCTCACCTGGTGACGACGGAAGCCAAACGCCCGATCGCCGGCTATCTGTGGTCTCGCGACAGCAAATACATCGTCTATGTCAAAGATAATGACGGCGACGAGAACTTCAACGTCTATGCTGTCGATCCGGCCGCCAAGCCGGCCGCAGGCGCCGATGCTCCGGCTTCGCGCGATCTCACGGGGCTGAAGGGCGTTCGCGTGCAGCTCTACGCCGCGCCCAAGAACGATCCTGACGTGGTGTACATCGGCTTGAACGACCGCGATAAGGCCTGGCACGATCTTTACAAACTCAAAATCTCCACCGGCGAAAAAAGCCTGATGCGCAAGAACACAGAGCGCATCGCCAGTTGGGATTTCGATGTGCAGGGCAACCTGCGCCTGGCCACTCGCTCTGCCGAGAACGGCGACACCGAGATCCTTCGCGTTGACGCCGACAAGTTCACCAAAATTTATTCCTGCAACGTGTTTGAGCAGTGTGGCGTTGCCCGCTTCGAGAAAGACGGCAAGCGCGCATACATTGAGACCAACAAGGGTCCCGAGCTGAACCTGAATTCACTGGAGTTGCTGGATCCCGCAACCGGCAACACCGAGATGGTGGAATCTGATCCGCTGAAGAGAGTCGATCTCGCCGGGGCGGTTTTCAACGAAGCCACCGACGAGCTGGCGCTCACGGTCTATCAGGACGATCACCCGCGGCGCTACTTCCGCGACAAGGGCATTGAAGCCGACTTCAAATGGCTTCAGAAGAGATTCCCCGGAAAAGAAGTGGGTCGCGCGTCATGGACGCAGAACGAACAGCTTTGGCTGGTGGTTGCAAACAGCGACACGGAGCCTGGCGAAGCCTATCTGCTGGACCGGAAGACCCACAAGCTCACGCTGCAATACAAGATCCGCGAGAAACTTCCCCGGGAGGATCTTGTGCCGATGAAAATCGTCGCCTACAAATCCTCCGACGGAATGGAGATTCCGGCGTATCTCACCCTGCCCAAGGGCGTCCCGGCGAAAAACATCCCCGCCATCATCTTCCCGCACGGCGGTCCGTGGGGACGGGACGTTTGGGGTTACAACCCCTACGCGCAGTTCTTTGCTAATCGCGGCTACGCGGTGCTAAGCATGAATTTCCGCGGCTCCGCCGGCTACGGCAAGAAGTTCATCGATGCCGGCAATAAAGAGTGGGGACGCAAGATGCAGGACGACGTGACCTGGGGCGCCAAGTACCTGGTGGCCCAGGGCATCGCCGATCCTAAGCGCGTCGGCATTTTCGGCGGCTCGTACGGCGGCTACGCCACTCTGGCCGGCGTGGCTTTCACGCCCGACGAGTACGCGGCGGCCGTCGATCTCTTCGGGCCGTCAAACCTCATCACATTGCTGGATGCCATTCCGCCTTACTGGGAGCCCATTCGACAAACGTTCTACAAGCGCATGGGCGATCCGACAACGCCGGACGGCAAGGCGCTGCTCATTGAACGCTCGCCGCTGACAGCGGCCGCGAAGATCAAAACGCCCCTGATGATCGCCCAGGGCGCCAACGATCCCCGTGTAAATCACTTTGAGTCGGAACAGATCGTGGTTGCACTCCGCGATCGCGGCTTCCCCGTGGAGTATCTGCTCATTCCCGATGAGGGCCACGGCTTCGCGCGTCCGGTCAATAACATGGCCAGCATCATGGCTACCGAGGCCTTCTTCGCCAAGTATCTTGGAGGACGTCGCCAGGAGGGCGGCACGCCGGAAGTGGTGGCGCGGCTGAAAGAAATCACAGTCGATCCCAAAACGGTAGTGCTGGCGAAGAAAGCCGATCCCAACAACGTCGGCGTGCCCAAGCCGGTCGCTGACCTTACGCCGGGTACGCACAAATACAAAGCCAAGATCGCCATGGGTGGACAGGAGATGTCGCTGGACAGTTCCACCACCATCAGCGAAGAGAACGGCGCGTGGTCGGCGAAGACCACCCTTACCACTCCCGCGGGTCCGGTGCTGATCGCCACAACCCTGGAGAAAGGCAGCCTGATCGTGCGCAGAGTGAATGTGATTCAGCCGGGCGGCGGCGGAGTTGACGTCCAATTCAGCGGCAACAAAGCCACAGGAAACATGAACCTGGGCGGCCAGGAAAAGCCCGTCAACGCCGACCTGGGCGGTCCGGTGTTTGCCGATTCGGCGGGAGCGGACGATGCTATCGCCTGTCTGCCGCTGGCCGAGGGCTACAGCGCCACCTTCCGGAATTTCGACATCCGGAAGCAAAAGGAAAAACTGCTGCAACTGAAGGTGACGGGAGCGGAGAGCGTGACCGTGCCTGCCGGAACCTTCGACACGTTCAAAGTCGACATTACCTCGGCCGACGGCGGTTCCGACCACCAGACACTCTGGATCACCAAAGACAGCCGGCAAACGGTAAAAACTTCCGCAGTGCTGACGGAGATGGGCGGAGCTACCATGACCGCGGAACTGCTGCAGTAACCGGCGTCACACCGCAAGGCATTGAAGCACTCACATCCGTGGGTGCTTTTTTGTCGGGCATGATGATGGGCGGAGCAAGCGCCCGTTCTTTTATACTGGAGTATTGCCATTCTGGTGCTGGCCTCTCCGGGAGGTGGCCTCATATGAATAGCTTCTCCAGCCGCTCGAAACTGCGCGTTGCCGGACAGGAATTCGAAATCTACCGTCTCAATGCTCTGGAGCATCATGGCTGCAAGCCGCAGCGCCTGCCCTATTCGTTGCGCATCCTGTTGGAGAACCTGCTGCGCACCGAGAACGGCCGCAGCGTTACCGCGGAGGACATTCGCTTCGTCGCCGAGTGGAAGCCGCAGGCCATTCCTGACAAAGAGATCGCCTTCACGCCGGCGCGCGTGCTGATGCAGGACTTCACCGGCGTCCCCGCGGTGGTGGACCTGGCCGCCATGCGCGATGCCATGAAGAAGATGGGCGGCAAGGCTGAGCAGATCAACCCGTTGCAGCCGGCAGAGCTGGTGATCGATCACTCCGTTCAGGTCGACGAGTTCGCCACCAAGAACGCCTTCAGCGTCAACGCCATGCTGGAGTTCCAGCGCAACCAGGAGCGCTACGCCTTTCTGCGCTGGGGACAATCGGCCTTCCGCAACTTCAAAGTAGTGCCGCCGGATATGGGCATCGTCCACCAGGTAAACCTGGAATACCTGGCGCGCGTGGTCTTCTCCGAAAAAAAGGGCGGAAGCAGCGTGGCCTATCCCGACACGCTGGTGGGCACCGACTCGCACACCACCATGATCAATGGGCTGGGCGTTCTGGGCTGGGGAGTGGGCGGCATTGAAGCTGAAGCCGCTCTGCTGGGACAGCCGGTTTCCATGCTCCTGCCGCAAGTGGTCGGCTTCCGCCTGACAGGAAACCTCCACGAAGGCGCCACCGCCACCGATCTGGTGCTGACCGTCACCGAGATGCTGCGCAAGACCGGCGTAGTGGGCAAGTTTGTTGAGTTCTTTGGTCCTGGCCTGGATTCGCTGCCGCTGGCCGATCGCGCCACCATCGGCAACATGGCGCCGGAGTACGGCGCCACCATCGGCTTCTTCCCCATCGACGGAAAGACGCTCGATTACCTGCGCCTCTCCAACCGCCCGCCGGAACTGATCGCGCTCGTCGAAGCCTACGCCAAGGAGCAGGGCCTGTTTCTCACGGAGGACTCGCCCGAACCCGCCTACCACGATACGCTCGAGCTGGATCTGTCCAAGGTAGTCCCCTCCGTCGCCGGTCCGAAGCGGCCGCAGGATCGCATCGACCTGCCGGATGTGAAGAAGAATTTCCTG
>DATGHX010000057.1:0-2168 GCA_035307585.1 Candidatus Angelobacter sp. | reverse complement strand
AGATTGAAGCGCGCCAGCCATGAATCCACCAGGCGATCGGATTCCTGATAGAGCTGAATCGCTTGCTTTGTATGGCCGCGGTTCAACTGGATGTCTCCCTCGATTAACTTGCCTAACGCCTGGGGAGTTGCCTCGAGCTGTTTTGAAAGCTCCGAAGACAGCGCCTCCGCCGCCCCATAGTCGCCCGCCATGAAATACACGCGAGCCGCGGCAAAAAGGACGTTGGCCTTGCTCATGGCCAGGCCACGCTTCACCGATTGCAGGGCTTCCGCCTTCTTGCCCAGCATGAGCTGGGCTTCGGCCATCATCACGTACTTCTTGGCGGCTGCATCCGTGGATTTCGCCACCTTATCGCCGTCGATCCCTTTTTCCAGCGCAGAAACCGCTTGCACGGGATCGCTACGATAAAGGGCAAGGTCGGCCAGGCCACCAGCCGCGGACGAAGCGCCTCCGGCGCTCAAACCCTCGATCTTGCGCCAGAACTCGGTTGCCTTGTCGAAGTTCCCCTTTGCAGTCTCGCAAAGGGCGAGGATGGTAATCGCATCTTCGTAAGTCGGATTGATTTGCAGAACGCCCAGCGCCTCGCGCTCGGCGGTCTCATAGTCACCAGCGAAAAGGGCATAGAGAGATTCGTTGTTCCGGTAAACGACGTTTTTGGGATAGATCTCAATAGCCCGCCGGCTGGCATCTGCGGCTTTCGACATATCATGCCGGAGGTAATACGCATGGGCCAGTGCGCTAAGGCCCATACTGTCGGCGGGATACTGCTTCACCAGGTTTTCGAACTCTTCCACGGCTTTGTCGCCATCCGATACAGCCAGATAGTAGCCACCGCGCGTGCGATATTTTTCGCGGTCGGTCATGCGATCAATGTGCTGCATCGCTAATTTGTAGAATTTGACCGAGTCGGTTTGATTTCCTATGTTCCAGTAAAGCGCTCCCAGGTTCCCGTAGGCACTGCCGAAATTTGGATCAAGTTCGATCGCACGATGGAAGCCCTTGACCGCTTCGTCCGTCTTGCCCGCGTACCGCGCTTCCTGAGCCTCGGCGTATTCGTGCGTCGCTTCCAGTGAACCCGAGGTGAACGTCTCCGCGTCGGCGAGCTTTGCCGATTCGGGCGCGGTATCGCCCAGTGCGGTTCGCATCTGGTCGGCCAGAGTGGCTACAGCACGGAGAATGCTGTTTTTGTCCGATGCCTGGGTTTCCTCTGTCGCGATGGCCTTTCCGGTGAGGGCATCGCCGATCTTGCTGACAATCTTATAGCCGGAGCCGTCCTTGGTTACGGTGCCGCTTACCACCATATCCACGCCTTCACGGACGGCGACCAGGCGGGCGTTCGCTTCGTCCAACTTGGTCACGCCCGGCTTCAACTCAGCCAGAGCGGCGCGGGCCTGCGCGCGGTTGAACACACTGATGAACGGAGCGCCTTCCAGTTGCAGCGCAATTGTGGGTTCCAACGTGCCGTCGAAAATCGAGTCCGAGGTTGCATTGTGGAAGTCGGCCAGCAGAACACGGACCGTGCTATGCATCCCGGCAGTCCGTGGTCGAGAGCGCAGTAGCCAGCCGCCAACTAAGGCCGACGCAGCCACAACTACTAGTGCCGCCGCACCCAACAGCTTGTTCTTATACGTCCGTCGTTGTTGTGGCGGCGGTGCCGGTGGAGTGGAAATGGGTGGCGCGCTGATCGATGCCGGGGGAGAACTCAAAATCAAGGAAGGCGGTCGCTTGCCCTGGATTTCGTCAATTCTTTCGAGAATTTCCTGCGCGCTTTGCCAGCGTTGGCCCGGATCACGCTCCAGGCAACGCGAAACCAGTTCGCTGACGGGCTGTGGAATGCTCGCATCCCAGTCGGAGGGGGGTGCCGCGCGCTCCTGCATCCGCCTAAGCAGGCTGGCTACGGCGCTATCGGCGTGGTACGGCATTCTACCGGTCAACATCTCGTAACAGATCAAGCCCGCAGTAAAGATGTCGGAACGGGCATCCACCTCCTTGGCCTGCGCCTGTTCCGGAGACATGTATTCCATCGTCCCCATCATGGTGCCGGTGCGCGTCATTCCGTCGCCTTCCATCGAGCGGGCCAGTCCGAAGTCCATCACGATCACACGCCCCTGAGCGTCGCGCATGATGTTTCCGGGCTTCAGGTCGCGGTGAATGACGCCTTCCCGGTG
>DATGHX010000056.1:0-140231 GCA_035307585.1 Candidatus Angelobacter sp. | reverse complement strand
AGTGGTTGAAGATCGAAGGCGACACGGGGACGGTGGGGATCACCGACTACGCCCAGAACGCATTGGGTGACATCGTGTTCGTGGAACTGCCCAAGCCGGGCTCCGCGGTCGAAGCCGGCAAGAGCTTCGGCACAGTGGAGTCGGTGAAAGCGGTGAGCGAGCTGTACTCGCCGGTCTCGGGGACGGTCACCGCGGTGAACACCGAACTGGCCGACGCTCCGGAGAAGGTCAATGCCGACCCATACAGCGCCTGGATGATCAAGGTGAAGCTGACCAAGCAGTCCGACGGGCTGATGTCGGCCGGCGATTACGAGAAGTATGCCGCGGAGCGCGGATAGCGCTTCGCGGGCGGCCCGGGCCCACGCAATCATCCCGCAGTAGGAGTCTTCATCCATGAAAACCATGATCGACGAACCGGAGCGCCAGGCGGCGTCCCGGCTCGATACCGTGATGCGCTACCTGCCGAAGTCCGCAGCCGACCGGAGGCCATGCTGCGGGAGATCGGCATCCGCTCGATCGACGAGCTGTTCGCGCCCATCCCCGCAGAGTACCGGGTGAAGGGCGACCTCGATATCGCCCGCGCCTTCTCCGAGGCGGAGATCGTCGACTACTTCCGGCAGCGGTCGGCGGAGAACGCCGCCGGCTTCAAGATCTTCCTGGGCGCCGGGGCTTACAACCACTACCGCCCGGTGGTGATCGACATGCTGATCTCGCGCGGTGAGTTCTTCACCGCGTACACGCCGTACCAGCCGGAGATCGCGCAGGGCACGCTGCAGGCCATCTTTGAATTCCAGACCATGATCTGCGAACTCACCGGCATGGATGTGGCCAACGCCTCCATGTATGACGGTTCCACGGGCGCGGCCGAAGCCCTGCTCATGGCCGTGCGCGTGACGGGAAGAAACACGGCGGTGGTGGCGCGCAGCATTCATCCCGAGTACCGCGAAGTGATGCGCACTTATACCCAGCACCAGTCGCTGCCCATCGTGGAGTGCGGCTTCCAGGAAAACGGCCGCATCGACATGGCGGAGCTGGACAAGAAGATCACCGGCGACACCGCCTGCGTGATGATCCAGTCGCCGAATTTCTTTGGAACCATCGAGGATGTGTCCGCGGTCGCCGCGCTCGCGCACAAAAAAGGTGCGCTGCTGGTGGTCTCGATTGCCGAAGCATTGTCGCTGGGCATCGTGAAGCCGCCGGCGGACGCCGACATTGTCTCCATGGAGTCGCAGTCGTTCGGTGTGCCCCTGGGCTACGGCGGCCCCTACGCCGGCGTGATGGCGACCAAGGAGAAATTCGTCCGGCAGATGCCGGGCCGGCTGGTGGGCGAGACCCGCGACCGGAACGGCAAGCGCGGCTTCGTGCTTACCCTCTCCACGCGCGAGCAGCACATTCGGCGCGAGAAGGCCACGTCAAACATCTGCACCAACCAGGCGCTGATCGCCACGATGGCCACCATATATATGACCATCTACGGGCGCGAGGGGTTGAAGGAGCTGGCCGCGCAGAACCTGGCCAAGGCGGCTTACGCACAAGGCGAGTTCGCGAAGAAGGCAAAGGTCTTGTTCCAGGGAGCGTCGCGCTTCAACGAGTTCGTGGTGCAGACCAGGGAAGATCCTTACCAGATCAACAACCGTCTGCTGGAGAAGAAGACGATCGGCGGCTTCCCGCTCCGCAAGTTTTATCCCGAACTGGGCAATGCCGCGCTGTGGTGCTGCACGGAGATGAATTCCAAAGCGCAGATCGATACGGCGGTGGCGGAGGTGAAGCAGTGAGCGATCGCGACATCAAGAAAGCCACCCGCCACGTCAACCAGAATGAAGCGCTGATCTTCGAGCGCTCGTCGCCGGGCAAGAAAGGCTATCGCCTGGCGCCGCTGGACGTCCCCGAAGTGGATTACAAGAAATCGCTGGGCGATCAGGCGCGCGCCGATCTCGGCAACATGCCCGAGGTGAGCGAGATGGAGATCATCCGCCACTTCACCCGAATCTCCACCTGGAACTACGCCATCGACCTGGGCATGTACCCGCTGGGCTCCTGCACCATGAAATACAACGCGCGCGTGAACGAGACCGTGGTGCGGCTGCGCGGCCTGGCTGATGCCCATCCTTATCAGCCGGAGAGAATTTCCCAGGGCGCGCTGCGCATCATGAAGACCCTGGCCGATTGCCTGCTGGACATCACCGGCATGGACGCCATCACGCTGCAGCCGGCAGCCGGCGCGCACGGAGAGATGACCGGCATCCTGCTGATCCATGCCTGTCTGAAATCGAAAGGCAATCCGCGCAAGAAGATTCTGATTCCCGACTCGGCGCACGGCACCAACCCGGCCACGGCTGCCATCTGCGGATACGCGGTGGAGAACCTGAAGTCAAATTCGCACGGCATGGTGGACATCAGCGCGCTGGCCCAGCAGATGAACGAAGACGTTGCCGGACTCATGCTGACTAATCCCAACACGCTGGGGATTTTCGAGCAGGAGATCGACAAGATCGCCGAGATCCTTCATCAGAAGGGCGGCCTGCTCTACATGGACGGCGCCAACATGAACGCGCTGGTGGGCAAGGCTCGCCCCGGCGACTTCAATGTCGACGTGATGCACCTGAACCTGCACAAGACATTTTCCACGCCCCACGGCGGCGGCGGCCCGGGATCAGGACCCGTGGCATGCAAGAAGGCGCTGGAACCGTTCCTGCCCCAGCCGCTGATCGTTGAGAACGCCGACGGCACCCTGGGCTTCGACTACAACCGTCCGCAATCTGTCGGGCGGGTGCGCATGTTCTTCGGCAACTTCGGCATGCACGTGCGCGCGCTGGCCTACATCATGGCCAATGGCTATGACGGGCTGCGCCAGACCACGGAGGACGCTGTCCTCAACGCCAACTACATCCGCAAGAAGCTGGAAGAGGAGTACGAGCTGCCCTACAAGAGCCCGTCGATGCACGAAGTGGTCTTGAGCGACCGCATCCAGGCGCAGAAAGGCGTGAAGACCGGCGACATCGCCAAACGCCTGATCGACTATGGCTTCCATCCGTATACCGTTTCGTTCCCGCTGGTGGTCCCGGGGGCGTTGATGATCGAGCCCACCGAAAGCGAATCGCTGGAGGAGCTGCAGTTGTTCATCGACGCCATGAAGTCGATCGCCCGCGAGGCCGAAGAGGATCCTGAATTCGTCAAGAATGCGCCGCACAGCACCCGGGTTTCGCGACTTGACGAGACCGCCGCGGCCCGCAAACCGGTTCTGCGCTGGAAACCGCAAGCCTCAAGCGCGGAACAAGGCTAGGATTTCTCAGGTCTTAACCTGAGCCTCTAAACCATTCTTTACCTACGGGATAGGTTCCTTGCAATAGTGACCCGTATTTTGCGCCAAGGTAACATCAGCGGTGTCTAAAGTTCGGGTACACTCTGATTATCATGGCAGCTTTGAAATCTGCATTGCGTGGCCTGGGTCTGATCCTGGCCATGCTGGCCACTTCTTCGTTTTTCCTGTACGCACAAACTGAATCCAAGTCCGACGGCGACCCGGTTTTGTTGCGCAGCCTGCAACAGGAGCTGGATCGCGCGATGAGCGCGCTGAGCAAGGCGGAACCTGCGCCCTATTTCATCAGTTATTCTGCGAACGAGATTTCCGGCGGCGCCATCATCGCCACCAATGGCGCAATTCTGGGTGATTTCCAGCGCCACGAGCGCGGCGTGGACATCTCCGTGCGCGTCGGCGGGCGCGATCTGGACAATACCCACGGCGAGAGCCGCTTCGGCGCCATCACCAGCGCGCCGCTCCCCCTGGACGACAAGGCGGATGCCATTGCCCGCGTCCTCTGGGTGAACACCGACCGCATGTACAAGAAAGCGGCGCAGAGTTACCTGGAGATAAAGACCAAAACCAAGGTACGCGCGGCGGAAGAAGATTCTTCCCCGGATTTTTCGGCGGAGAAGCCCGAAGTCAACGTCGGGAAAATCGCCAGCGCCCCGGACTACGACCGCAAAGCCTGGGAAGACAAGCTGCGCCGGTATTCGGCCATTTTCGCCAAGCATCCTGATATCGAGAACTCCACCGTGATGCTGATCGTGGGCTACACGGCGCGCTACTTTGTTTCCAGCGAAGGCGCGCGGCTGGTGAGCTCGCAGCCGCTGATTCGCGTTCTGGCCCTTGGCCAGGCACGCGCCGCCGACGGCATGGACCTGGCGCGCTCGGAAACATTCGACGCCAGCGCCTTTGACAAGCTCACCTCCGATGAAGTGATCACGGCCAAGATTGAGAAGATCGCGGACGACCTGGAGAAGCTCAAGAAGGCGCAGGTGGTGGAGCCCTTCGATGGTCCGGCGCTGCTCTCCGGCCGCGCCGCAGCCGTGTTTTTCCACGAGGTCGTGGGTCATCGCCTGGAAGGCCAGCGCCAGCGCGGCGACAACGAAGGTCAGACGTTTACCAAGATGATGGGGCAGCCGGTGCTGCCGTCATTTCTGAGCGTGGAAGACGATCCCACGTTGCCGGCCCTGGACGGGGTTGAGCTCAGCGGAGCTTACAGCTACGACGAAGAGGGCGAAAAAAGCCAGCGCGTGAAGCTGATTGAGAGCGGCGTGCTGCGGCAGTTCCTGATGTCGCGCATGCCGGTGAAAGGCTTCGAGCATTCCAACGGCCACGGGCGCGCGCAGGAAGGCATGATGCCGGTAGGCCGGCAGGGCAACCTGATCGTGCGCTCCACCAAGAGCGTGTCCGACTCCGAACTGCGGCAAAAGCTGATCAGCGAAGTGAAGAAGCGCGGCAAGCCCTTCGGGCTTTACTTCGAAGACATTGCCGGTGGCTTTACGCTGACCATGCGCAACATGCCGCAGGCATTTCAGGTCATGCCGCTGATGGTGTGGAAGGTCTATCCCGATGGACGTCCGGATGAGCTGGTTCGCGGCGTGGACATCATCGGCACTCCGTTGAATGCGCTGAACCGGATCATTCTGACCGGCAAGAAGATGGAAGTCTTCAATGGAGAGTGCGGCGCCGAATCGGGAGGAGTTCCGGTTTCGGCGGCTGCGCCGGCCATGCTGTTTTCCGAGATCGAAGTGCAGAAAGTGGCGCAGGGACACGAACGCCCGCCGGTTTTGCCGCCGCCGGGATTCGATAAGACCAATGTCGCCGCCGACCAGCACAATCCCCGGCAGGAGGCCCGCTGATGCGCCGAACCCTTTTCATCTCGCTTATTCTCCTCCTGGCATTGCCGGCGTTCTCGCTGGACGACGGGCCTGATTCCTCTGCCTCCCCGGCGTCGGTTTCCTTCAACGATCACGGAGATCCGGTGCTGCGGGCGATGATCGCGGAACTCAAGCGGTCGCAGGAGAATTTGCAGCTCGGCCAGATGCAGCGGCCGTACTACATCGACTATGAAGTCACCGAAGTCAAGGACTATGTCGCGGACGCCATGCTGGGAGCTCTGCGCAGCGACCAGGGTCATGCGGGCCGCGCAGTGCGCGTGGTGGTGCGCATCGGAGACTACAAGCAGGACAGCTATTTTGGCGAGGGAACGGGCAGCGGGGAAGCAATGCCGCTGGACAATGAGCCCCTGGCGCTGCGTCACCAGCTCTGGCTGGCCACAGACAAAGCCTACAAGGCCGCGCTCAACGGACTCACCGAGAAACAGGCGGCGCTGAAGAACGTGGTGGTGGAGACCGAGCTGCCGGACTTCTCGCGGGAGAAACCGGAGGAGTGGGTGCGCGATGTGAGCGGCATGAATGCGGACTTCGACTCGTGGAAACAGCAACTGCGATCGATCTCAGAGCTTTTCCGCAGCGATCCCGACCTTCAGTATTCCGACGCCATGTTGCACTTCCGCGTAATGAACCGCTATTTCGTAAACACTGAGGGCACGGTCACGCGCGGCGGGAGCACGGTGTATCTGCTGAGCTTCAGCGGAAGCACGCAGGCGGCGGATGGGATGCGCATCGACCGCAGCCGCGGCTACTTTGTGGGCGCGCCCAATGAGCTTCCCAAGCCGGAAGAGGCGCGGAAGGAAGCGCGCGATCTGATCAGCACATTTGAGAAGCTGCGCGATGCGCCGTTGATGGAGGACGAGTATCGCGGGCCAGTGCTGTTCTCCGCGGACGCGGCCACGGCGCTGTTCGAGCGCCTGGTGGCTCCTAACATTCTTGGCGTCCGCCCGGAAGTGGGCAATCCGGCGCGCGTGAAGGGCGACTTTGCCTCGTCGTACAAGAGCCGGGTTCTCCCCGACTTCTTTACCGTAGTCGATGATCCGGGCCCACACCGCTTCGACGGCCAGACCCTGCTGGGCAGCTACGATGTGGACGATGAGGGCGTGAAATCCCAGGCAGTCACGGTTATCGACAAAGGGGTGCTGACCAACTATCTGACCGGCCGGGAGCCCATCAAGGAATTTCTGAATTCCAACGGGCACAGCCGTTCGGTGATGGCCGGAGCACCGCATCCGCAGATCTCCAACTTGATCTTTACGGCCGCCAACGGCGTGCCTTTCGAAGAGCTCAAGAAAAGACTGATCCAGATGTGCAAGGATCAGGGACGTCCTTACGGATACTACGTGGAGACTACGGGAGTGCGCCTGGCGCCGCGCCTGTTGTGGCGCGTGTACACCAGTGACGGACACATGGAACTGGTGCGCGGCGCGGTCTTCAATCAGCTGGATACTCGCACGCTGCGCAGCGATATCATCGCCGCCGGCAACGACCGCTATGTCTACAACCGCATGGATCCTGTGCCCAGCGCGATCGTGGCGCCGTCACTGCTGTTCGGCGAGCTGGAAATTCAGCGCGCCAACCGCACCAAAGAAAAGCTGCCGCAGTATCCGGCGCCGCCTCTGGCGCAGCAGTAGCGAAGCGCACCCCAGGGACCAGCAAGAAACCACGCGTTCGCGGAGTGGCAGGCGAGGGTGCCTGCGCTCCTCACCACGTCATGCGCACCTGATCCACTTCATGATTTCCGGTAGAGTGGGCTTCTTGCCGTACATAAGAACGCCGATGCGATAGATGCGGCCGCACAGCACCAGACATCCGTAGATCGTAGCCACGAGCAGGACGAGGGACACCACGATCTGCCAGGTCGCGATGGTCGGCTCGAGCGCGATGCGGGCAAACATGATCAGCGGGGAGGTCAGCGGGAACATGGAAGCCCAGAAGGAGAGCGGGGTTCCCGGGTGCTGGATGATATTGACGAGCACGATCACAGCCAGGATCATGGGCGTCATTACAAAAAATTGCATCTGCTGCGCTTCCTGCTCGGAATTGACCATGGAGCCTACTGCGGCGCACAGCGTGCTGTAGAGGATATAACCCAACAGAAAGAAGACAGGAAAGAAGATCCCGACTTTAACCGAGATCACTCCTTTCAGGGCTCCCGTCCACGCGGCGGCCGCGCCATTGGACAGAATCGCGGCGGTGGCGGTCCAGATAGCCACCTGAGTCAGGCCGACCGCGCCTACGCCCAGGATTTTTCCGGTCATCATCTCCCTGGCGGTGGCGGTGGAGAGCATGACCTCCATGATGCGCGAGGTTTTCTCTTCCAGCACAGCACGCATTACGTTGATGCCGTAAAGCAGGGTAGACATGTAGAGCACCATCACCATCAGGAAGACGGCAAGGAAGGTGGTCTGCGCGTCGGGAGCGCCGGCCCCGAAGGGGCTGAGCGCGGTAAGGTCAACGGGCTGCAAAGCTTTCGCGATGTCGTCGTCGCTCAACCCTTTGCTTTTTAGCGATTGACGGCGCAGAGCGGCGCCGATCCGCTGCTGGATGGTGATGTTGTCAGAGAAATCGGAGACTTCCCGCGTAATGTAGTCGATCTTGCGGCTGGCGAGGGCATCGGGCGTGGCCCAGATGACGCCGTCGACGTCCTTGCGCCGGACCTTTTCATTCAGGGCGTCACGCTCCGCCGGTGAGACGTTAGCGTCAATTTCCACCACCAGGGGAGAGGTGCGGACCTCGCGGTCCAGGGATTTGCGTGACCCGCTGCTCGCGGGCTGGCTGGTACTCGGGTTTTCCAGTTCATTGCGGATTAGTTGCGCCGTAGCCGTGTCGGCGGCAGCTACAACCAGATGTTTGGTGGATCCGGCGTAGCGGGTGATCAGGAGGGTAGGCACAACGGCCACGCCAAACATCAGCAGAGGAATGAAGATGGTCATGAAGAGGAACATCCGGCTGCGTACCCGCTCCACATATTCCCGCCGCGCGATCAATAGAAAGTTACGCATCAGTCTTGCCCACCGTTTCGATGAAGATCTGTTCCAGCGATGGTTCCATCAGCTCAAAGCGGCTCACGCTGGCGTGGTCGGCCACCGCGTGCAGCAGCTGCTGAGGATCGGCCCCGGGCGCCAGCCGTACTTCCACGTAATTGCCGTAATTGTTGTAAGCAGCCACCAGGCTGCTGTGCTCCAGGAAGTTTCCGTTGCCGTCGTACTGGATCTGCACGTGGTTCTTGCCGTGCCGCGCCTTGATCCCTTTCAGATCGCCCTGCAGGACGGAGCGGCCGCGGTCGATCAGGCAGATTGAATCGCAAAGCTTCTCTACCTGGTCCATGCGATGCGTGGAAAAGAGGATGGTCTTGCCCTTCTGCTTCATCTCCAGAAGCACATCCTTGAGCAGACCGGTGTTGACCGGATCGAGCCCGCCAAAAGGTTCGTCCATGATGATGAAATCTGGCTCGTGGAGCAACGTAGCGATGAACTGGATCTTCTGCTGCATGCCCTTGGAGAGCTCTTCCACTTTCTTATCTAGCCACCCGGAGATTTCCAGCTTCTGGCTCCAGGTCAGCGAGCGCTGCCGCGCTGTTCCGGCGTCGAGCCCGTGGAGCCGCCCCAGAAATATGAGGTGATCGAGGACCTTCATCTTCTTATAGAGCCCACGTTCTTCCGGCAGGTAACCGACGCGCTGCAGGCTTGTGCGGGTGAAAGGCCGGCCGAACATGCGGACTTCGCCTGAATCGGGGACGGTGATGCCGATCATCATGCGGATGGTGCTGGTCTTGCCGGCGCCGTTGGGCCCGAGCAGCCCGAAGACCGTGCCTTCAGCGATGGAAAACGAAAGATCGTCAACGGCCACAAAGCGATCGTAGCTCTTGCGAACTTTATTCAATTCAATGGTAGCCATGGAGAGAGACCCGCGCCGCTAAGAACCATACGCAGGAGGCAAATTAAGGTTACACGTTATTGAGATAATCTTCGATCCACTCGCGAACTTTGAGGCGGCGGTCATCCGTGGGATCAAACCGCAGGCCGAAGACTCCGTCCTCGCTGCGCGCCCACCAAACCTGGGCGCGGAAGGTGAAGCGGGCGGTACCCGGCAGCTCGATGGTAACCGTGGCAGCGCTGGACGGAGACAGCGGCTCGCTGGAGCGCACGGACATGCCGCCGGAGCTGACCTCCATGGTGCGTGCGGCAACGCTGCGTCCAGCGGTGTCGATGACTACCTGCCCAACGACAGGCACGCGCGCGTAGCGGCGCAGTTCGTTCATCACCAGCAGGTGGCTGGAGCGGATTACCTTCTGCACGCTCTGGCGGTCCAGAGGCTCGTCGAAAACGGCGTTGATTCCGTACCGCGAATAGAGAAGAGCTTCTCTGGTATTGCGGGCGATGCCGTAAATCACCATGCCCCGGTTGGAGGAAGAAGTGCGGGCCGCTTCCAGGATTCTTTCCGCTTCGGGATCGTAAAGCCGGAGCAGGCATGCCTCAAACTTTTGCCGCTGTAACGAAGCCGCGGGTTCGCCCTGCAGGGGAACCAGCTGAATTCCAAAAGGCCGGAAGCATTCGCCGAGAAACACGTTGCAGGCATCATCAATGTGGATGCTGGCCGCGCGGGCGATGATCCGTGCCGGAGCGGCCCCGCCGGCGACAGTCGGTGGTTCCTGTATCTGTTTCACCGGGAGGAGGAAAACTCCTTCTTTACCGTGGCCGGCATCGCGCGGTTGCGTCCGGATTGTTTGGCGGTGTAGAGAGCCGTGTCGGCCGCGGAGACCACCTCATCACGGGTCATGCCGTGAGTGGGATAGTCGGCGACGCCGCAGCTGATGGTCACCGGACGGGGCACGCCGGGGAACTCGTGCGTCTCCACGTGGCGGCGCAGCTTCTCGGCGACTCGCAGAGCATTATCCCCGGTAGTTTCCGGCACCAGGATGGCGAACTCGTCGCCGCCGTAGCGGCAAACCATATCCATTTTGCGGAGCTGCTGTTTCAGAACCGACGAAACTGAACGCAGTATCTCATCGCCCAGCAGGTGGCCGAACTCGTCATTCAGCTTCTTGAAGTGATCGATGTCCACCATGATGACCGACAATCGTCCCTGGAAGCGTCCCGCGCGCTCCAGTTCTTCGACGATGCGCATCTCGAAAAACCTGCGGTTGTGGATTCCGGTCAGGCCGTCGACATAGGCCAGCTGCTTCATGCGATCGAAGTTGTTTGCGTTCTGGATTGCGGCCGCGCAGATGTCGGCAACAGACTCAAGCGGTTGCCGGTCTTCGGCATCAAAGGCGTTCTTGCGGGCGCTGTCCAGAGCCAGGACGCCCAGCTTTTCTCCGAAGAAGACCAGGGGCACGCAGATTTCCGACTGAGTCTCGACAAAACCTGAGACGTAATCTACGGCGCTGCTCACGTTGTTTTCGAGAATGCTGCGGTTGGACTGCAAGGCGCGTCCCGCCAGCCCGCTGCCGATGGGAATGGTGGAGCCCATGTCAAAAGCCGGAGTCAGGCGGCCCTCATGCGCGCGCAAGCGAAGCGTTTCGCCCTCGGCCATTAACACTGACACATGGTCGACATTGAACCACTCCAGAAGCACGTGGCAAACCACCGTCAAGAGTTCGTCCAGGTCGACGACGGCGGTGGTCTGACGGGCGACCGCATTGATCGCTTCCAGTTGATCGGCGCGGCGGCGCTCCAGCGCATAGAGCCGCGCGTTCTCCAGCGCCATGGAGGCCTGGGTGGAGAACAAAGTCAGCAGGTCGATCATGTCAGCGTCGAAGAAGTCCGGTTGATCGCTTTGCAGGTCGAGGACACCGACAATCTGCTCGCGCACCATCAGCGGAATCGCCAGCTCCGACTGCGTCTCGGGAACATTCTGGATGTAGCGCGGATCCTTGGCGACATCGGGGGCATAAACCGGACGCTTGAGGCGGGCTGCCGCCCCGGTCAGGCCGCGGTCGAGCGGTACGCGATAGCTGAAGTCCATATCGTTCCGCCCCAGCGAGGCGCGGAAGTAAAGCTCCTGCTTCACAGGATCGAGAAGCAGGACCGCTCCGGTGCGTAACTGAAAGCAATCACGGAGGATAGTCAGAATGTGGTTCAAAACCTCGTCGAGGTCGAAGGTGGAGAGCACCGCCCGACTGGCGTCGTATAACACAGCGATCTTTTGCATAGATTCAAGCAAAGGAATCTACGCCTCCACATAGAGAATTGAACCATACGGGCTCCCAGCCTGAGAAATTTCACGGCTGGAGGGGTTGGAGCCGAAGGGCGCTTCGATGCCACAGATTCTACTTCGGAAACCCCTAAAGCGAAAGAGTTTATTTCGGCGCATAGCCATCGCATAGCCCAAAAAAACTGGCCGGTTTGGGACTTTCTTCTTAACGCTTTAGAAGGTCCCCCGGGGTGGCCGCCGCGGGATCGGTGACCCGGAAATAAAGCGCCAGGGAAGGATGCTTGTGGGCCACCTCCTGGTACATGGCGTAGGCCACATTTCGGTAGGAAAAGTGGCCGGCTGCTGCGCTGCGCAGCTCGGAAATGTACAGCGCTTCGGCGAAGTCCATCTTGAATAAGGTCCGCTTGCGGAAAGCCATGGGCAACAGGTAGAGGCCGGCGTGGGGATCAGCCTGCTGGTCGAAGGACCCTGCGAGCCGTTCCTGAACCTCCTCGGCGCGCTTCATCGCGGCGCGATAGCGGGGCTCAAGCCCTGCCGACACCAGGTCCGGCGGGACGTCGTAGCCATGGCGGGCGGAGATCCCCTGCTCGATCTGGGTGCAGCGGCGATGACGATGCATGTCGCGGAAGCCGCCCACGTCCATCAGGATGTCGAAACAGAATTGCTGTCCGGAGTGGAACTGACGCAACAGTTCGTCGTGCGCTCCGCGGTGGCGTAGTCCCAGGTTGACGATTTCCTGGCGCCGGCTCGCCGAAAGGCTTTTCACGCGCTCGCGCACCTGGCGATAAGAATAATGACAGGCCGAGTAGATCAGCGTGGCAGCAATCTCGATTTCCAGGTCGGCGCCTTCCACCAGATCAACCAAAGGCGCGGGGTCGATGGGAGCGTCGCCCATCAGTTCAGCGCCGGCGTGCGCCAGTTCCCGGCGCGTCTCCATCTCGTATTCGGACGGGTTGGCGTACTTCACCAGCGTGGGCGCAACCCGTACCGGACGCAGGAGTTGCTGCTCGGCCTGCGCGCCCAGCAGGGGATCGGCGGCCTTGATCTGCTCCACCAGTTCGCGCGCGACCTCCGACTGCACGTTGTAGGCTGGCTTGATGGCGGCTTCCTTCAGCAGTTCGCCCAGCCGGCGGACCTCCGCGTAGGTGCTGGAGAGCAGGCGCGAGATCTGCGTCTCCAGAGTGCGCGCGTTGACGATCTGGCCCAGCGATGTGTTGGTGGCCAGCGGAAGCAGGTAGCGCGCGTTGTCGAAGGCGCGCGCCCGCAAGGTGCGCGTGTACGCGTCTTCCGCCATGCCCTCCGGACGCGGCGTCTGCGCGGTGTAATAGCGCAGCATCTCCTGGCTGAAGGCCTCGTACTCGGCGAATAGAAAATCGGCTGTGGCGCAGTACTCGTCGCGCAGCGCCGTATTACCGCCGAACTCGGGGATGTAGTAGCCGCTCTTCTTGAAATTCTGGTAGCGCGTGGAGCGCTCCTGGCCATCCCAGCGCTGCTCGTCGACGAGCACAATGGCCGCCAGAATCGAGAGCCTTTCCACGGCCATGGCGATGTGCGCCAGGTCGGCGATGGAGCGGTGCCCGTACTGAAAATAAAAAGTATTGAGAAACTGCTCCGCCTTCTGCTCGTTCAATTCGCGCAATGACTCCTTCATGGAGAGCGCGGATCGCGAATACTTGGCCATGGCGTAGGCCTGGACCTCCGGGTCAGCGCCGTGCACGGCGAAAACGTTGACTTGTGGCGAGGAAGCGCCATTCTTCGGGGGCGCTTCGGCGGGGGCGATTTTGGTGTCAGCCATGAGGGTTAAGGTGATTCTATTCCAACTAGCATGTGTAAAACATCGGTTCTGAACAATGGCCATTAATGCAGGCCTAAGACGCTTGCCCTCCATAATCTGACTCAAAATCCTTCTCCTTGACAACTTAGGAGAGAGTGCGCTAATCTCCTAACCGTCTTAGGAGGACACATGTCCGACCAGGCCGAGCTTCTTCCCGGCACGCTCGATCTTCTGATTCTCAAAGCCGTTTCCCTCGGCCCGCTGCACGGTTACGGAGTGCTGCTGCGCATCGGGCAGATCTCCGGGCGCGCGCTGCTGATCGAGCAGGGAGCGCTCTATCCCGCGCTCTTCCGCCTGGTGCGCCAGGGACTGCTCAAGGCCAGCTGGGGAACGTCGGACAACAACCGCCGCGCCAAGTTCTATGAACTCACCGCCGCGGGACGCAAGCGCCTGCGCGCGGAAGTAGAAGGATGGAACCGGCTGGCCGAGGCGATCGCGTCGGCCCTGGCCGCGCAACCGGAGGAAGTATGAAGTTGCTCTCATACCTGCGCTCGCTTACCGGAAGAATCTTCCACCGTTCCCAGACCGAAGCCGAGATGGAAGAGGAGCTCAGCTCCCACATCCAGCACCGCGCTGACGACCTGGAACGCTCCGGGCTTGACCCCGCCGAGGCCCTGCGCCGCGCGCGCCTGGAATTCGGCGGCCACGAGCACTATCGCGAGGAAAGCTACCAGCAGCTTGCCGGCAATTTCCTGGAAACGCTGGCCCTCGACGTCCGCTACAGCCTGCGCGTGTTGCGCAAGTCTCCGGGATTCGCCGCCGCCGCGGTGCTGACGCTGGCGCTGGCCATCGGCGCCAACGCGGTTGTGTTCGGCGTGCTGAACGCGCTGATCCTGCGCCCGCTCAACCTGCCGCAGGAGCAGACTCTGTGGGGCATCGACCACGACGGCATCGGCTTTGAGTCGTATCCCACCTATCGCGACCTGCGCGACCGCAATCACAGCTTCGAAGCTCTCGCGGCGTACAACATCGACCAGGCCGGCCTCGACGCCGGCAAAGATCCCTCGCGCTACTGGATGTATGAGGTCACGGGCAACTACTTTGAAGTGCTCGGCGTTCAGCCGTATCTCGGCCGCCTGATTCACAGCTCTGACGAGCATGGCCCCAACAGCGCTCCCTACATCGTGCTCTCCTACGGATTCTGGCACAGCCATTTTCAGGACGACCGCAGCGTGGTGGGACGAACCGTGCGGATGAACAAGCATCCTTTCACCATCGTGGGTGTGGCCGGACCGGAATTTCACGGAAGCTCCGCCTTCTTCACGCCCGACTTCTACATCCCGCTCGTGAACCAGGAGCAGGTGCGCGGGGAGAACCAGTTGGAGCAGCGCAAGAACCGGCGCGCGATCTTTGAGTCTCTCGGGCATCTGAAGCCTGGCGTCACGCGGGCGCAGGCCATGGCCGACCTGGACGCCATCGGCGCCGATCTGGAAAAGGCTTATCCCCAGGACGTCACCCACATGAACTTCACCCTGGCGCGGCCGGGGCTGGGCGGCGATTTTCTCGGCCGGCCGATACGGGCGTTCATGACCGGCCTCATGCTGCTGGCGGTGTTGATCCTGCTGGCCGCGTGCGCCAACCTCGGCAGCCTCTTCGGAGCGCGCGCGGCCGATCGTTCGCGGGAAGTGGCGCTGCGTCTGGCTCTGGGCTCCAGCCGCACGCGAATTCTGCGCCAGCTTCTGACCGAAGCGCTGCTGATCTCCCTGGTCGGCGGCGTCGTCGGACTGTGGGCCAGCGTGGCGCTGTTGCAGCGGCTGAGCGCTTGGCATCCTTTTCCGCGTTTTCCCATGAACCTCCCCGTCACTCCCGACAGCAATGTCTACGCCGTCGCGGTGATTCTGGCGGTGGTCAGCGGCGTCCTTTTCGGGCTGGTTCCGGTGCGACAGGTTCTCCGAACCGATCCCTACGAGGTGGTGAAAGCGGGATCGACGCCGACCGTGGGACGAAGGATCACCATTCGCGACGCGCTGCTGGTGCTGCAGATCGCCCTCTGCGGCGTGCTGGTAACTTCCTCCATGGTGGCGCTGCGCGGTTTGGCACGGTCTCTGCATGGCAATTACGGCTTCGATCCCCACGATGCGGTGCTGGTTCAGGCCGAGCTCAGCACCGCCGGCTATCGCGGTGACCAGGTTCCGGCCATGCAAAAGCGCATGATCGAAACTCTCAGCGCGATTCCCGGCGTATCCTCTGTGGGCATGGTCAGCTATCCGCCGCTGGCCATGGACGCGCGCGGCACCTACGTCTTCAAAGACCAGACCACAGACCTCATACCCGCGAACGCCGCGGCTCTCCCCAGCACCTACTACATTTCTCCCGAGTACCTGACCGCGGCGCGCACCAGCCTGCTGGCCGGCCGCGCCTTCACCTGGCACGACGACAAGAATGCCCCGCGCGTCGGCATCATCAACCAGGAGTTTGCCCGCAAAGTTTTCGGCTCTCCCGCAGCCGCCATGGGCGCATTTTTCAAGCTGCGCGACGGCACCCGCGTTCAGGTAGTGGGCATGGTCGAGAACGGCAAGTACTTCATGCTGGCTGAAGATCAGGATTCTGCTCTCTTTCTCCCCAACCTCCAGTCGCCCTCCAACGAAACCTGGATGGTGGTGCGCTCCGGCGACGACCTGCAGCAGCTCACCGCCGCCATCCGCGGCCGCCTGCGCGACCTGGATGCCGGATTGTTTCCCTACATCCAGCCGTGGAACAAAGAGATGGACGGCGCCCTGTTTCCTTCGCGCCTGGCCACGGTGTCGCTGGGCGTGCTGGGCCTGATGGGCGCCATGCTCTCCATCACCGGCATCTTCGGCATGGCCGCTTACTCGGTGAGCAAGCGGCTGCGCGAGCTGGGAATCCGCATTGCCCTGGGCGCGCAGCGCCGCGGCGTGCTGACGGCGGCGCTGGGCCGGGCTTTCAAACTGCTGGCCATAGGATCGGTGGCGGGACTGGGCCTGGGAATCCTGGCCAGCCGGGTGCTGGCGTTCATCGTCTACCTGGCAACGCCGCGCGATCCCCTGGTCCTGGCCGGCGTGGTGCTGGCCATGGCCCTGCTGGGACTGCTGGCTACCTGGATTCCCGCACAACGCGCGCTATCGGTTGATCCTCTGATGCTGCTTCGTGAGGAATGAGGAAAGGGCCGAGTCCTTTGCCTTTCCGATCTCCCGATCACCGGATCACCCGATCTTGAAACAGCCCCCCTGCCCCCTTGGGATGGATCCCACTTCATACCCGATCATCCCCGGCGATTGAGGTGCACCCTTAAGCTGAGACAGGTGATTCATCCCCGGCTAAAGGCAGCTTTGGATTTTCCGATCACCGGATCCTCTGATCACCTGAATCACGGCGATTCCCCTTTTTCTTCCGATCACCCGGGGTCCCAGACCGCGCCGGTTTTGTGTGGGCTGGAGTGGTCATCCAGCCTCTCGCCTCCGGCTACTAGCTGCCGGCTTTTGGCTCTCGGCTTTGGCTAGAAGCTAGGAGCCAGCGGCTAGCAGCTTTTTCCTCCGATCACCCGATCACCCGATCTTGAACAACCCCCTGCCCCCCTTGGGATGGATCCCACTTCATCCCCGATCATTGAGGTGACCCCTTCGAGTGAGACAGGTGATTCATCCCCGGCTAAAGGCGCTTTGGATTTTCCGATCTCCGGATCACCCGATCACCAGATCTTTCCCCGCCCCGTATGGTCTCCCAATCATCCCACCTCATCCCATGGCATCCCATCCGGCGCGGGTCCATCTATGATTCCAAAGGGCTTAGCAGTTTTGCCCCGGCTGAGTGCTGAATGCTGAATACTAATTTGTCAAAGATCTTCCCGAACCGTCCGCCTTGCGCGGCTCTTTGGTTTTTCCATTTGCCAAATTACCCAATTGCTCTGGCCTCCCTGCGGCGGCCGCGGCTTCTGCTTTTAGCCTTTGGCTTTCGGGTTTTCCGGTTTTGGCTAACTACTAAATACTAACTACTAAATACTACTTTATTTCACAACATCATCGTTATCATGTCAATCACGAAGTAGGCCATCTCACGCCTTGTCCTTCTTTCCGCCCGCCCTCGTCCTACTTCGTAAAAGTTCGGCGGCGGCCATTACCATATCGGTGCCGACCGGATTCTTCCGATTTTCGCTTGCCAAATTACCAAATTGCCAAATTACCAAATCCAGCATGTCCCGATCCCCGGGGAAGCGTCCCGCGAAGGTTACGGGCTTACTGGCCGCAGTTCCAGAGTCCGGATCTTCTTTGCCTGCTCCGGCCAACGCCCGTTCAAAAAGAGATCGATGCTGGGAAACACGATGTCGGGGAATTCGATCCAGGACATATGAGCGGCGCCCTCAATCGTGATGAGGCGAGCGTCAGGGAGCAGCATGTCCCACTCGCGTCCCCCGCCGTAGGGAGCATTGCGGTCTTTTCTTCCGTGAATGGTCAGTACCGGCGCCCTCACCCTGGCAATCGATTCTTTGCTGATGTCCAGCGCCTGGTCGGAGGCCAGCAGCGGCTGGAAATGCCGGGCCAGATGCGCCGGCCACTCATTCTTCATCTCGCAAGGGCTGGGGATGCGGCCGGCGTTGGCCGGATCTCCTACCATTCTTTGCTGCTCCGTCTTCCACTCCATCTCGCAATATTCCCGCGGATGCTCCCTGGCGAAGGCGCTGCCGGCCAGTGACTCCACCCGGCTGACTTCAGCCGGATCGGGGACCGTGCTCGCATCTCCGGCGGTGAGCGATGGGGAAAAGCTGGTTCCGAACTTGCGCGCCACCGGGCCGATCTGCACGATGCGATGCACTTGATCGGGATGCTGCGTGGCGTAGAGAATCACCATCTTGCCTAAATAAGAAAAGCCGACCAGGTCGGGCTTCTCCACGCCGAAGTGAGCGCGCACGGCTTCCAGATCGTCGGCGTCATGCTGCAAGCTGATCCGGGACGGCTCCTCGACCGCGTCGGAAAGACCGCGGTCGCGCATATCGTAGAAAATGAGCGTGCGGCCATGCGCCAGCCGTGCAAAAGCCGGAAAAAGAAAAAGCCGCCCCGGCAGAATCACCGTCCGTGCTCCCCTGCCTACCTTGGTGTAGTACAGGCGGACGCCGTCGTTGGCCGCGACAAATCCGGTTTCCACCTTTGCCTGACCCGATGGCTGTCCACCGGCCGGCGCGACCAGGCACATAAACAGGCACATAAACAGGCAAGTCGTTCGCAATGCTTGAAACCAGCGGGGATTGCGGTGCGAGCAGTGGAGTAGCCGGTCAACCATCGCGCGGCCTCGTTCCATGGAATATCGGCGCGGTAACCATGATGAGACGAGGCGGAGAGAGAATCGTGAGCGATTTTCTCCCCTGACCACCGATCTCAGCTCCTATTCATTTGGCAGTCAGCAATCAGCAGCTGGCAATTCGCCAACCCAACCCCACTAACGCAGAGGATACGAAGGCACACAGAGGAAAAAACCCGATCTGCTCTCATTCGTGAAAATTCGCGGCGAAAACGTCTTCCGGTTTTTCCGATCACCCAACCTGTTCCGGCCTGCCGCGGATCACGCGACTCATCCAGCCTATAACTTCTGGCTACTAGCTGCTGGCTGTTGGCCAGCTTTTGGCTCCGGCTTTTGGCTAGGAGCCAGCAACTAGCAGCTTTTTCCTCCGATCACCCGATCGCCGGATCACCCGATTCTTCCCGATCCCCGAGCGATCCGCGCCGCCTCCGTTGTCACGGCGAGTGCCGGAGGCGCGTCAACGCGCCACGCGACTGTGGCACAATGTCCCTGCCCGAATGCCATTCTTTCTCATTGTCCCCGTTTGGATCCTGTGCATCCTGGCGGGAATTGTGTTGCTCTTTTTTCAGAGATTTCGTCGAACCGGAGTGTATGTGATTAGCGTCTCGACGGCGGCAACAGCTGTCTCGTTCTTGCTTTCGACAGCGGTACTAGTCTTGGCTCCAAGGGTCGGTCATCAATGGATGGGGCTGGGGGGCGGCCTCGCTGTGATCGGAGCGTACCTTCTCTCAATTGGCCTGGGTGGATTGGTTGGGGCGGCAGCCGGCTTTTTTCTCACTCGAAAACTGTTACGCCCGAAATAGCTGTCGGAAATCCAAACGCCGGTAGGTGCGCCCACAGGGTAGCCCACTGCGGAAGCAATGCGCTGCGGTTACACCGCAGCGCGTTGATGGAGCTGTGGGAAAGATAGAAGAAAGAACTAACACCGATCTGCCGAAGGCCCGGGGTCCCCAGACTGCGCCGGTTTTGCGCGGGCAGGCGTGGTCATCCGATCAAATCATACGATCACAGGATTACGGCGATTTTCTCCGGCTGAATGCTGATTGCTGACTACTGAGCGCCGCTTGCACCAGGTTTTTCCGGGGTTCCCATCAGAAAACTCTTCAGGCGATTCGCATCTGCTTCGATGGTCGGCGCCGGTAGGCCGGAGTCCCCGCCGCACGCTTCGTGCGGTGGGGTGGAAGAAGCGGCAAGAAGGTAGCCCAGGATGGAAGCCGTCCCAGCGCCAATCCGCGGCGGGGCTGCTGGAACCCTGGGAAAGGTAGAAGAAAGAACCAACACCGATCTGCCGAAGGCCCGGCGCGCAGCGGAGCGGAGCGCGCTAAAAAAGCGAGAGAGGGAGAGGGCATGAGAATCCGTCCTCTGCCACGCCACGCTTTGAATTTTTCCTGCCCCCGAATCGTTTGTTCCCGAATTGTTTCGGATTACCTGAACTATCGGGTTCCGCTGATCGGCGCAGCAACCAATTGTTTGGTCGCCAGGTCGAGCAGGTACATTCTACTAACTGTCGGCATGGTCCCATGAGTGGAAGTCCAACGAAGGAATGCCGCTCTCTTGCCGTCGGGTGAGAGACACAGCAGCGTGGAATAACCGCTGGCGGTGGTCAACTGCTCAACAGTCTTGCTGGCCAGGTCCATGCGGTATACGTCGTAGCTGAAAAGGCCTCGTCCCTGGCTCGCTGCCAGCAGAATCACACTACGGCCGTCAGGAGAAAAAATGGCTCCGGCATAAATCGGCGACTTGGGTTCATTCGGCACATGCGGCTGCGCCGTCACCAAAGGAGCGTCCGAATCGAGAGCATAAATCTGCAGTTGGCTCCCGGCTTGTGTCTCCGTGGAAAACATGATCTTGCTGCCGTCGGCCGAGAGCGACGGTTCGGAGATCTCATAGAAGCGGTCATGCGTCAGCGGCCGCACATTCTGACCATCTATATCGGTCGAGTAGATGTCCCAGTCATGGTGTGCCGGCCGCGCAACCGGTGAGTAATTACCGAAGAATGTTGACCGTGCAAAGTAGATTTTCCCGTTGCGGGCGAATTTGGGAAACAGGTCGTCCGCGTCTTCGACGGATGCGAATAGCGGGTGCGTGTTGTTCCCATCTGCGTCCATAACAAAAATGTGTGAGTGTTGGTTTTGGGGAGACCTGTAAACGTAGGCGATGTGCTTGCCATCCGGAGAATACGCCGCAGCGCTTTCTACGCCCATGGTTGCGCTGGTAAGGCGCGTGCCTGGGCCGCCGGTCAGCGGCACCCTGTAAAGGAACGTCGAATCGCCCTGCTCGCGGGACAGAACGACAGATTGCCCATCCGGCGAGAAAGTAATGCTGGTGATAGGTCCGCCGTGTTCGTCCTTTTCCCGCGCATTCTGGGTCCAGACAAAGGTAACCAGGGACACAGCCATCGCGGCTGCGCCGCCTGCGACCCATAGGCCCCAAATCCCCGGACGAGGCGGCTCTGAGGACGGCGGCTGAGATCCGTAAATGTGGCGTGCTCTCCTTTCCCGAAAATGCCGAACAATCCCCTCCATAAAACGGCCCAGGAAATACCACCATAAAGTACCAATTGCACCCCATAGCAGAATTGCCACCCAGGCGTACGGAGATCCGAAGAAGAGAACCCCGAAAGCGATCACGGAAATTGGCATGTCGGCAAGGATTAAAGTGGAGAACAGCTTCCCCGAGGGGCCATCCAACATCGGCGCACCAGAAACCGCATACACGGCCCACGCCGTGGCAAACAAAATGATGTGAAGCGCGGACGCCAAATATCGAGGTTGCGAGAGTTTCCTCATCTGTCTTGCGGTGAGTCGATAAGTACCAACAACTAATGTTCCCTAAGCCAGACCAAAAGTCCAATTGATTCCTTCCAAAGAAGCGCAAGCCAAGCTGGACGAAGCCGCCAAACTGTAGAGCTCGGCCGGCTACCGTGGGTTCGTCCCTGGCTGGATCGGGCTTCGCGGCGATGACTTTAAGAGCGACGAAAGGTTCCGTAACCGCCGAGAGCTTTGCTCATCAGAAAACTCTTCAGGCGATTCGCATCTGCTTCGATGGTCAGCGCCGGTAGGCCGGAGTCCCCGCCGCACGCTTCGTGCGGTGGGGTGGAAGAAGCGGCAAGAGAGTAGCCCAGGATGGAAGCCGTCCCAGCGCCAATCCGCGGCGGGGCTGCTGGAACCCTGGGAAAGGTAGAAGAAAGAACCAACACCGATCTGCCGAAGGCCCGGCGCGCAGCGGAGCGGAGCGCGCTAAAAAAAATGACAGGGACGCGTCATGGAGTCCCGCCCTTCCGCAAAAAGCAAAGGCGCGAAAGGCCAGGGCACGCGCTTATCTCGTGGCGGACAGAAGAGCCCAAAGCCCGGGGCACCTGGCCCTGCACTGCCCAGGAGGAGTGCATCGCCCAGATGATGCGGGAGTTCGTCGCCAAAAATCCCAAGTTGTAGGGATGAGGATGTGGGGTGTAGCCCTCATAGCCGGCTGCCAGCGCCCACCAATGGGCCTCGATATGTCACTAGCCGTTGAACCATCCCACATTTCCGGACTGGGCTCTTGCTGCTGTACCATGGTGCTCTCATTCTGAGAATCCCCATGCGACGAGCAATTCAGGTTGCACTCGGCCTGGTGATTTTGACTGTTATCACCGGGAATGATTTTTCACTGGCCCAAAAGTCCCAGCCGACACACACGCAGGTGGTCATGCTCGGCACAGGTACGCCGCTGCCTGATCCTGAGCGCGCCGGCCCGTCGATCGCAGTCGTCGTCAACGAGAACTCATACATTGTCGACGCAGGGACAGGGTTGGTGCGCCGGGCTGCTGCTGCCCGTGACAAAGGCGTAAATGCGCTTCGACCGGTGAATCTCAAAACCGTCTTCCTGACCCACCTGCACTCCGACCACACGCTGGGACTGCCGGACTTGATGATCACCCCGTGGATCATGGGCCGCAAAGAGCCGCTCGCAGTTTATGGTCCGCCGGGAACGCAGGCGATGGTCAACCGCATCCTCGAAGCCTATGAAATCGACCGCAAGATCAGAGTTGAAGGCATGGAGCACTCCAACAACACGGGCTGGAGAGTGAATGTGCATGAAATCAGGCCGGGCGTGGTTTTCAAAGATTCGAGCGTCACCGTCACAGCCTTCGCCGTTCGTCACGGCAACGTGAATGCATACGGTTACCGCTTCGTAACTCCGGACCGCACCATCGTAATGTCGGGAGATACCTCGCCTACAGATGCTCTCGTGGACAACTGCCGGCAATGCGACATTCTGATCGCTGAGGCCTATACCAAAGCATCTTTTGACCTGGTTCCACCGGCGTGGCAGCAATACCGTCGTGCTTACCACACTTCGGCACAGGAGCTCGGAGAAATTGCGACCAGGGCCAAACCCGGCGTGCTCATCCTGTTTCATCGCGGAAATGCGGGCTGTGACCAGGCCGGAACAGAAGACTGTCGCAAGACCGGCAGCGAAGAGTATTTGCTCAAAGAAGTCAAGGACGCTTACGCCGGCAAAGTGGTCGCTGCCCACGATCTCGATGTTTACTGAGAAACAGCCTCTATTCCGGGCTCTCAACCCACCAATGGAGCGGACGCGGGAATTTGAGGGCCGAGCGCTGGAGCATGTCTGGGATGCACTCGATGCTACCCGTAAGGTGGCTGATGCGGTCCGAGAACTGACGCATCGTCTGGATCGCCTCTCCGGAAAGTAGCCCTGCACCACCTCGCCGCCGGCGTCGGTTGAGGTCGCGCAGCGATGCACCCAAAGGTCGACTCGGCCGCATCGTGGAGCAACTCGGCGGGAAAGGGATCGAACGAGCCGGGAAGAGCGTTACCGGCCTCCGCCGGCGGAGCGGCTCCGGACCACTGAGCTTTGTTCTGCATTCGGAACGCTGTTACCAGCAGGCTAGTACGGCATGTGCCCCAAACTTAGGGCAATCATTAAGGCCGATGCGCTTAAAGCAAAGTACTTTTCTGAACGGTTCTGTTAAGAAGTGTTTACGGATTAATCCCTTCTTATCCCGTTTTGGAATCAGCGACTGCGAGCGCTGGTTTGTCAGCGGCCGGTGATTTCTGGCGATAATCCGCTGCATGATCCGCAGAAGTTCTTTAGCTCTGGCTTCCATCGTAATTTTCTTTCCAACGCTGCTTCTGGCGCAGTCGAGAAATGGACAGGCTACGGCCCAACTTACGGTCACGATCAACGTCGTACCTTCTGTGGGGATCGTGGTGCCGGCGAGAGGGACGCCCTATATCGAATCGGCCAATACCGCCGACCCGGTGAAGACTTTCGGAGGACTCTTTCGGAGCTCGGACAAAAGTTCGCCCGTTGCCTATCAGTTTCCGGCGCGGCGCGAGCAGACGATCGCGACGGAGGAGACGCGTACGCTTATCACGAACTCCGGCAAGTCTGCTGTGCTGAAGACCACCATCGTGGTCCCGCGGTAACTGGTCGGGCGGAAAGTCGGCAATTCTTCGCCAGCTATTTCTTCTCAGCGTGTCAGACGGGACGTAACAAAAACAGCGCGGGAGTGTTATCCGACCCCGCCTCCTTCGTAGTGTTTTTCTGCCGACGGCCTCCGCGACGCTTTTCCGATCGCCGCCAGGAAGTGCTTTCTGCCTTATCGATCTTCTATGCGGCCATATCGAAAGGAAGAAGTATGCTAACCAGAGTTCCCGGGTTGGGTGGATTGGTGCTGCTTTTTACTTTGATTCGTCCTTTGTGCCGGGTGACTATCTCCTTGCTGATCCAGAGTCCAAGGCCATTGCTTCTTAAGCCTTTCGTGGTGAAAAAAGGTTCGAACAAATGCTCTTTGGCCTGAATTGACATGCCTGGTCCGGTATCGGCAATGATCATTGCCGCAACCTTTTCACCCGTTTTCCAGTCGGTTGCCTCGCTACTGCGCAACAAAAGACGCCCACCTACCGGCGTCATTGCATCAATCGCATTTCCGATGAAGTTCGAAAGTGCCTGGCGAATTTCGCTTTCGAAACACATCACCGGCCGGTCGGTAAGCTTGCGTCTCTCCACTTTTACCTTTGAACCTTGCAACCGTCCTTCGTAGAGCGATAAAACGCTTGTCAAAAGATCATCGCAGACAACCGGCGTTGCCTGGGTGGGCTGTTTATGAAAACGAAGGCTCTGGCTGGTGATCGCAGAAACTCGATTCAGTTCCTGATCGGCCGCGGCAAGGTACTCGTCAATTTTTGCCGGATCGTTAGTTCCGCGCGCCAGATAAACCAGGTTGAATATGGACTCCAGAGGGTTGTTAATTTCGTGCGCAATCGAACTTGCGAGACGGCCGACAGCCGCTAGCTT
The DNA here is from genome assembly GCA_035307585.1 of Candidatus Angelobacter sp. Classification (GTDB taxonomy): domain Bacteria; phylum Acidobacteriota; class Terriglobia; order Terriglobales; family Acidobacteriaceae; genus Angelobacter. The sequence continues at coordinate 115,480 of DATGHX010000056.1, read as the reverse complement.
CTCTGTTCGCAGCATCACAATTTCAGTCTTTTTGCGTTGGTCGATGTTCTCCGTCGTGCCGTACCACTTTATAACCCGCCCATTTGCATCGCGGCGAGGAAAAGCAAGGGAACGAACCCACAGAGACTGGCCCGAGGGGGGATCGATTCGATGTTCCATGTCGAACGGCACGCCAGTTCGCAGGGACTTGGCCCACGCTCCAGAAACCTCAGCGAAGTCTTCGGGGTGAACCGCTTGCAGCCAACCTCCCGCAATTGTCTGCTCACTGATGAGCCCGGTGACGCGAGACCATTTCGGGTGCAGGTATTGAACGCGTCCTTCAGCATCGGCTGTCCACGAAACCTGCGGACTGAGGAGAACCATGTAATGGATGTCTTCTTCTCTCTCCCGCAGTTCCGCTGCGGTTTGTCGATGGTCAACGCTGAGAATCTCGTAGCTTTGTTTCAGTTGTTCGTGACGGGTGCCCAAGTCGCGCAGTGAAGCCAACTCCCCCGAAATCTGCTGACTCAAGTCGTCTTCATACGCCGGCTCTGAAAGAACGCAAGCCGCAAGAGCCTCATGCGTATGCAACAGCTGATTAATATCGTCCTCAAAGACGAGCTCGGGGTGTATCTCAGTCCAGTAATGCGCCGTTCGCACGAAGGCGAGAAATAGCCGGATGTGTTCGAGCTTTGCCGGATCGAACGCATGTTGAAGAGCTGCAAGGCACCTGGAGGCGTCGCTGGTCTGGACGAATACATGCGCGGCACAAGCAAAAATCGCCTGTTCCTCCCGGGTATCTGGTCCCGGAAAAACAGGATCACCGCCACGTTCCAGGCAAATCGACAGGTATTGGTCCAAGTCAGGTCCAAACGGAAGGGTTCGTCGCAGCAGCGGTAGTACCTCTCCGATCGTTTGTGGCTGGCAGCTGGCATCCCCTGCAGGTTTTCCCAAACCCACAAGAAACCCTAAGTGTCGAGCTATGCAGTAGCGTATTTTGCAGAATCTGGAGAGATAAACGAAGAGTCTTTCCTTGAACAGTGATGGGATGGGATTATCCAAATACGCAAACTGGGCAAATCCCCACAAATTCTCTGTGATCTGCGGATCGGCGGACGCCAGGCGAAAAAAGTTGGGCAGAACGCCGAAGCGCTCCGCAACTCTGGTGTGCAGGGAAGAGTTCATTCTGTTACCAAATCGGCTCGGCCCGCCGCGTCTTTATGTTCAGGGCAGGGGAAACCGTGTAGTCGGTTCGCGCCACAATGATGGTTCTGGTGGGTCGCAGTGTTCCATCACGGCTTATGGTCAGGATCGACGTGGCTGTGTTCATGGCGACTCCTGGTTTCCGAATGAGCCGGATTCTCGGCACAATTGAATTGAAGGCGGCCAGGTGTGCTGATTTCAGCAGCAATGGGCCTTCAGATACACGATGATCATCTTTCAGTATCGATTGTTGCTCAGATGAAAGTTGTGCAATCTGGAACACTTCGTCAGGTTTTTCCAATTCGGGCCGGCGGCCCTCGATGAAAGCCAAGGTCTGGCTTTATGCTCGCATGAGGGTTCGACAAACGGCCCACATCACGTAAGCGATAAATGGCCGGCGCAAACAATGCCCAGCCTCTCTCCGAGGAGCGGCTGGGCAGTGCAGTCGTGTCAGGAGCTTGCTCGCGGGGGGCGAATCTAGAACCTGCGGTTCACGCCGAAGCGAAAGAGATTGCCGGAGACATTGGGCCAGGTGTAGGTGATCCCGAAGGGCGGGAGCGGTGGCACCGGGCTGGCATTCACCGATAGCGCGCCTCCCAGTTCATAGCGCAAGTACTCGCCCTTGACCGACCATCCCTTTCCTACGCCGACTTCGACGCCCCCGCCGGCGGTCCACCCGGTTTTCGTCTTGGTTACGTTGACGGGATATTGTTCCGTGCCCACCGGCCGGAAGTCGGTGTTGGCGTTGTAGTGCAGGTGGCCGACCGCCAGCCCTCCCGTACCGTAAACCAGAAGACGCGAGCCCAGCGTCACACCTACGCGTCCGCGTGCTGTGACCATGGCATCCATGTTCTGATGCGCGGTGATGTTGTTGCCGAATCCGTTGGTGGGGCCGGGAAACACGGTCCCGTTGTTTTGAATGATGGGAGTAACAATCCTGGTTTTCTGCACCCCTGCTGCGGAAATGTCGCCCTCAGGGCCGAAGACGATGCGCCCTCTTTGCCAGTTGTATCCCATCTGCAGGCCGCCGATCGGGCCGGTGGGCGAGTAATGGATCGTCTGCGGCAAGAGGTTGACGAAAATGGCGGCGCTGGGGAGCGGAATCACGCCGGTATCGGCCGCGTCGCCCATAGCTCGTCCTATGTTCGCGCCGGCATAGAATCCCTGCCAACTGGAGGCGGATCCGGAGGGAGGCGGCGGAGCAGGCGCGGATGATGCACTGCCGGCCTCATCCGGCGTCGCTACCGCAACCAGCACAACATCGTTGCCCGTATCAGCTTTTCCGGTTTCCGTTGCCGACGTCTGGCCCAAGGCAGAAAGTGATGCGGCAACCGCGAAGACCAGCGCCATACCTGCGCGCCGGCATGATAGTTTGCAAGGATTCATCTCTAAAGTCATGGGGTGAAATCCGCCCATGTCCCTTTCATAAATTTGCTGTCTGCTTTTCGGAGGAAGTGACAAGAAGCCGGGACTTGTTACAAAAATCACACAAATCCGCCGGCCTGCAAGGATTGCCAACCTATACTTTTTCCGAGTGACGCTCGAATTCTATCAAAACCAGCTTGGGAATAGAAAAATAGCCCGCAGCAATTAGCACCGAGCAATTCGCACTTCAGCACTCAGCCGAAAAGAGCGGGACGCATTCTAGCGCAGCCACCTCGGCGATTACTTGCCTCTCCCGATCACGGCGATCCGTCGCCTCCTCCGTGTCCCTTCGTATCCTCTGTGGTGAAGGATTTTCCGATCACCGTTCAGTGGCGAGCAGGCAGGCTGAGAGGGATTTCGGGAAAAAGGCTACGGAATCGTCTTACCGGGATCGGCCATGCCCAGAAGAATCTGGAACAGCAGCAGCCAGCGCTTCATGTTCACCGTGATCAGGAAATTTTCCTTGGCGTGCTCGCGGCCGTTCTTGCCCAGTTGCGTGGCGAACTCGCGGTGCGTAAGCAGGTAGCGGATCTGGTAGGCGCAGCCCTCCACCGAGTGCACCAGCACCCCGGTCAGCTTGTGGATGATCTGGTTGGGAATGCCGCCGACGGCGCCGGCCACCACCGGCTTTTCCTTCCACAAGCCTTCGGTCACGGTCAGGCCAAAGCCTTCCTTCAGCGACTTCTGAATAATGATGGTGGAGGCGCGCTGCAGGGCGTTGATTTCGAGCGCCGACCACGGAGGCAGGTTGAGGATGATGACGTCGGGGTCGTCGCCCGCGGCTTCTCTTACTTCCTGCAGGACGGCCGCGCCTTCAGGATCGTCGCTGGCGCCGCCGCCGGCCAACACCAGCTGGCAGTCCACGTACTTCTTGACCAGCTTGTAGGCCTCAATCACGCCCACGGGATCTTTGAGGCGGTCGAAACGCGAGATCTGGGTGAGGATGGGGCGGGAGCGGTCGATGCCGAAGTCGTCGCAGATTTTGTCAATGTAACTCTCTTCCAGCGGTTTGTTCTTCTCCGAGAGCGGATCGATGGAAGGGAAGAACAGATACTGAGGGATCGACAGGCGCCGAGTGAACGACGGCGAAGAGAAAATGGCCGCGTCGTAGACCTCCACCATGGGCTTGAGAAATTCCCAGACGCCGAGATGAGGGTTGGCCAGGTCGATGTGGCAGCGCCAGATCCACTTCCCTCGGCCTTGCGGTTTTGAACGCACCAGGCCTACCGGCTGAGGATCGTGGATGACGACCAGGTCCTCGTTAAACTCCATGCGCTGGCGGTTCTGCTCGTTGTAAAGGAGAAAGATTTCCTTGATTTTGTCGGTGAGATCGTAGCTGTCGCCGTGGAGGGCGTTGTGGAACGATTTGGTGACCTCAAAAAAATCGTTGCCGCCGGTGATGACTTCCCACTTGGTGGGAACTTCCAGCTCGTTGAGCAGGGGAATGAGGCGGTTGAGAATTTCCGCCACGCCTCCGCCGACGGCGGTGGAGTTGACCATCTTTACCGTTTTGCCCTGGACGTGTTTGGCCAGGAAGCGAATCTCATCCAGCTCGGGCTGGCCGATGATCGGAGCGTATTCGTCAAATCGCGGAGGCGCGGGCGGCGGCGGCGGCACGGTCTGAATCCGCGGACGCCGGCGGCGCTCGATGAAATGAGGAGACAGCGTGCTCTCGCGAAAACGCCGCTCGCTGGTTTCGGCGGCGGAGGGATCGCGCGAAGGCGGTGTCGCCGGGCTGCTCGCGGGTGTTCCGTTGACCGATCCGGGTTCCTCGGTTGTGGTTCTGCGCTTGCGGTCGTCTTCACTCATGCTCATGCTCTTCGCAATTCCTGGCAGGTGGAGGTGTCAGGCGCGCGCCATCTCGCCTTCGACAATTCTTAGAATGTTTCGCCGCACGCCTTCCAGCGTGGAGGTGTAGATATCGATGCGGTTGATGCGTTCGGCCGCCTGGCCCATGTCAAGTTCGTTTTCCAGCCAGATCGAGAAATCGTTGTTGTTGAGCTTGAGGCGGAGACGCGCGTCGATGAAGTGGTAGTAAATGCTGTGGACGCTTACCTTGCGCAGGCCTTCGGCGAATTCTTCTCCGCTGCAGGCGGAGTACGGCGTGGGAATCACTACCAGGTCGGCGGCCATGAAGTAGAACGGCTCCAGGGCGGGTTTGCCCGCCGCGCGCTGGTTCTTGCGGAGGTATGCGTCAATGATCTGCACCAGCCGCTCGCGCAGCGGAGCGATGGACGTGAACTCGCGGATATCGGTGGCGGCCAGCCGCTCCGCCAGCTCGATTTCGTTGCAGGCGGAAAATGCCCAGTGAGAGAAATCGTTGGAAAAGCCTTCGCGGAGGAAGTGGTGCTCTTCCAGCGTCTGGAAAGTGTGCTGGAAGATGCAGGCATCGCTGCAGGTGCGGATGGCGTCGAGGAGCTCCTGCAGGTTGCTGGCGCGTTCACGGACGATCCGCAGGAGGTGCGCGCCGGAGTTGAAATAAAAGCGCGCGTGAGACCGCCGCGGTTGAACTGCGCGCTGCGAAGTTGCGGCCATAGTACTCCTTAGAGAAATGGCTACTGCTTAAAAGTGTCCCGAAATTTTTAGGATGCCGCTCTCACGACTTCCGTTGTTCCCCGGTTCCCAACCCGGCCGCGGGCTTCAACGATGCAGGCGGGAGCGCGGTGGCGCGAATAGAAAAGAAAAGGCGATTCCCGTCAGCGTCATCCAGCCCAGGTTCGTGCGGGCAGTTTGATCCGCCACATCTATTTTACCGATTGGGCTGAAAAGGAATATGGCAAAAACCAAGGCTGCCAGCACGCTTCCCATCAGGCCGGCCCTGGTTCCAAAAAAGAGGGCATTCACAAGCAGTACCACGCTGAAGAATAAAGGAATCCATACTTCCCAGCCATGCCCGGCGGCCACGGCGCTCACGGCGAGGGCAGCCAGCGCGCACCCTAACCCTCCGACCAGGGGTTCAGCGGCGGAAGGAATTGCCGGCCAGGTCAGGGTTCGCTTATTCGAAATCAGGCGGTGCATACTCAACAACGGCAAGATCCTCGATAAATGGCATCACATGACTGTTCGGCACTCAATGATTGCCATCCTTAGGATGGCAAAAGGCAGGGTTGCTGTGGGAAAAATCGAGAGCTGGTCGAGCGTCAAAAAGTGCCTGAGTTGCTGGATGGACCGTTTGGGAGCTCTGCTTTTCGCGTTTTGTGGTATCACTGCATCTGAAGATGAGAGTTTGGCCAGGCTGGCATAAGCATGCACTCTGCTGATCCGTTCCTGTTCCAGCTTTTTCTGATCTTTGTGTGGGCCAAGCTCTGCGGAGAGGTCTTCGAGCGGCTCAGGCTGCCGGCTGTGCTGGGAGAGATACTCGCCGGAATCATCATCGGGCCCTACGGCGCGCGGCTGGTAGTGCCCAGCGACTCCATTTACGCCGTTGCCGGGATCGGCGCCATCTTCCTGCTCTTCACCGTGGGGCTGGAGACGCGGCCGAAAGATCTGATCCAGGTGGGCCAGATGTCATTATATGTGGCGCTGGCGGGCATAACCGTTCCTTTCATCTTTGGCTTCTCCTACATGCTGATGGCCCGGCATACGCCCGCGGAGGCCACGTTCGTGGCCGCGGCCATGGTGGCCACCAGCGTCGGCATCACGGCCCGCGTGCTCGACGATCTGCACCTGCTGCAGACCCGGCCGGCCCGCATCATCCTGGGCGCCGCGGTGTTCGACGACATATTGGGCATGATCCTGCTGGGAGTGGTTGTCGGACTGGTCACCACCGCAGGCGCCAGCAAGTGGGTGCAACTGGTGGTGACCGCTGTGGAAGCCGTGGGCTTTGCGCTGGTCATGATCTTCTACGCGCCGCGCGTGGTGCGCCGGATGGAGCCCGGTTTGGAGCGCATGTCCACGCGCGATGCTCCGCTGGTGATCGCGCTGGCGATATGTCTTGGTCTCTCATTCGCCGCAGCCAAGATCGGGATTTCTGCCATCATCGGCGCCTTTTTTGCCGGACTGGCCTTCGCCGAGTACTCTCCACGCTGGAACCTCGGGCCGCGGGTATTCGCCATCAACGAATTTCTGGCGCCCTTCTTCTTCTTCAGCATGGGAGCGCGGCTGAACATCGGAATTTTTGACCGCCGCTTCGTCATCTCGGCGATCGTGATTTCCATATTGGCGTTCGTCTCCAAGCTGGTGGGCTGCGGGCTTCCCGTGCTGAATCAGGGCTGGCGGACCGCCGCCAAAGTCGGTATGGGCATGGTGCCGCGCGGGGAAGTAGGGCTCATCGTGGCTCTGGCCGGACTGCAGGCGGGCGTGATCTCCGAACGCGCGTATGCGCTCGTGATCTTCATGACCGGAGCCACCACGCTGGTGGCGCCGTCGCTGATCAAAATGGTATTTCGCGAAGATGTGCGGACGGCCGCGGCTCTGGCCACTGCTGACGGCGAATCTGAGCCTCCGCCGCAGAGCGCGCAGATGCGATAGGTATAATTCCGCAGTTGCCTTCATTCGCAGTTAATCCACATAGGGGAGAACCTGGCATGGCGGGAGTTAACGGCCGCGTTGCGCTGGTGACGGGTGCTTCGCAGGGGATCGGCCGCGCCTGCGCGCTGGCGCTGGCCGAGGGCGGAGCAGCCGTCGCGCTGGCCGCGCGCAATCGGGAGAAGCTGGCCCAGGTGGCGCATGAGATCGAGTCGAAGGGCGGCAAGGCTGCCTGCTTCCGCATGGACGTCGCCAACGAAGATGAAGTCAAAGCCGCGGTCAAAGCCGTGGTTGAACATTTCGGCAAGATAGAAATTCTGGTGAACAATGCCGGCATCACCAAAGACACGCTGTTGCTGCGCATGAAGCGCGCCGACTGGGATTCCGTGATCCAGACCAACTTGAGCGGCGCGTTTTTTTGCACTCAGGCTGCCATCGGCTCCATGCTCAAGCAGCGCTGGGGACGAGTGGTGAACATCAGCAGCGTCTTCGGCCAGACGGGACAGGCAGGCCAGGCCAACTATTCCGCGTCGAAAGCCGGGCTGATCGGCTTCACTATGGCCATGGCCCGCGAAGTTGCGTCGCGCAGCATCACCGTCAATGCGGTCGCTCCCGGCTACATCGAGACAGCGATGACCGAAGCGCTCTCTGCCGAACTCAAAGCCAAAGTTAGTGAAGCTATCCCCCTCGGGCGCGCGGGCACGGATATGGAAGTTGCGCACGCGGTGCGTTTTCTCGCTTCTGAGGAAGCCGCTTACATCACCGGTCACGTGCTGAAGGTAAATGGCGGGATGCTGATGGGCTGAAGGCCGTTGGAAGGCGGGCGTCGGCCTCACCGTTTAACGAAAGCTTTAACGAAATAAGAAATCGCCGGCTTTGAAGCCTCGCTGCGCGAGGCTTTTTTCCTTGCAACCGTCCAGCGGCCTGCGCGTCTAAGAACTACGCCTATGCTCACGATCGTTCAGGCCGAGACCCAGGGGCACATCGCCGCCGCGCGCGAGATGATGCTCGAGTACCAGGCCGAGCTCGGAATCAGCCTCTGTTTCCAGAATTTTGACGAAGAGCTGCGCACGCTGCCCGGCAAGTACGCTCCGCCCGCAGGGCGTCTGCTGCTGGCTGAGGTTGAAGGCCGCTCCGCCGGGATGATCGCTCTGCGCCCTGTAGATGAGAACGGAGCCTGCGAGATGAAGCGCCTCTATGTGCGTCCCGATTTTCGCGGTCACGCCGCAGGACGCGCGCTGGTCGACGAACTGATCGCGCAAGCCAGATCGATTGGCTATCACCGCATGCGCCTGGACACGATACAGGGCAAGATGGACCGTGCCATCGCCTTATATCGTGTCCTGGGCTTTCGCGAGATCGCTCCCTACTACAACAGCCCGGTAAAAGAAACCCTCTTCCTGGAGTTGGACTTCACCCGCGGTCAGCGCCTGGCTGTCGGCCCGCAGACGTGAATGTCGGGCGTCAGGTCGAAGGGCACAGTTGATCCGGGCGCAACCGGAGTGGCCCGGATCTTGCCGCCGAACCTGCCCAGGCCGCTGGCGTCCACCACGATGATCTCGGGCGGAGCTTTCACCATCACCACCGGCCCGATGGTATGCATCTTCACGCACAGCTGCCGGCCGGATTGCGCCGCGAACTGTACGTCATATTCGAAAGTGGCCCCTTGATCGCTGCGCAATTGTGAGTGATCCAGGAAGGCGCGCACGATGCGAAACACGCTGGCCTGGGTTGAATGCGGCTGTCCATCGTTGCCGGTGTAGTTGAGCCGCGCTGCTCCCGGCTGGAGCTGCAACGGCGTTCTCACTACCGTGACGCTCCGCTTGCCGTCCGGGCTCCAGGCGCGAGCCACAGGGAGCTGCCAGGTGGTGTCGTTCTGCGTGGCCGTCAGGTCACGGACGCCGCCGTTGAAAGTAATCTTCTGTCCGCCCTGGAAGAAATCGGGCGGCTGATCAACCGCGGGCGGTGCTCCCTGAACCGCGCTGACCGCCACTTTGGTAGGCGAACCGGGAAGATTCACGCTTAGCGACGGCGCAGATGGCGCCATGCAAAGAGCGAATCGGCCCAGTGCATCGGTCATCACCTGTGTGCCGCCGGGGACACCAGGTGTAGAGGGCGTCGCCGGGGTACCAGGCTGTCCTGGCGCAGCTCCGGTCGCCGGGTTCACTGGCACGCCCGCGGGTGTGAATCCTGGCTGACCTGCAACCGGCGCGCCCGCCGGAGTGTTCGCTGCCGCTTTCAGGATTGACGCGCAGTTGATCGGCGAGCCCGCAGGCGTGCCGCTCGCCGATGGCGTAGAGGCCGGCGTTACCGTGCGCGGAGCAGGTTTAGCTCGGGGAGGAGGAACAGTCCCTGCGGGGACATTGCCCGCCACAGGCTGTTGCGGTTGCGGCTGGCAAGCCGGATCTCCGGCGGCGCAAGGCGTGGCGTCGCCAACTACCTCGCCACCCAAAGTTGCCGGCACCGCGCCCGCGATCTCGACCGGCGTATTGGGAACAGGCTTATCGTCCGGCCCAACAACTACTCCTGTCAGCAGGCCGCCGGGGTAAGCGTTGTCCGGGACAAGGATCGTGGAATTTGCAGGCGCCGGTTGCGCGGGCGGTTCGTGTTTCTGCGGCGCCGGCCCTTGTTGTGCCGGAGGCTGGCGGCGCTGCGCAGTGGTTGAGGTTGCCGGTCCATAAAGTTTCGCCTCGCGATCGTTCAGTACCGCCACCATGATTTGCGCCGCTTCGCAGCGCGTAACCGGAGTGCGCGGACCAAACGAGCCGTCAGCGTTGGTTTTCATGAAACCGTTGGCGACCATCGCATTCACACCGTCGACTGATGCAGGTGCGATGGCATTGCTGTCCGTCACTGCCGGAATTGAACCCGCGGACAAGTTGAACCCTTTGGCCAGCGCTGCTGCCATCTCCTGCCGTGAGACCGGATCGCTCGGGCCAAATAGCGTAGCCGATGGCGTCTGCAGCAGCCCGGCCTGTGCTGCGGCCTGGGCTGCTGGAGCAGACGCATCCGTCGACGGCAGATCGGTAAACTGGCGTCCCGCCGGCGCCGAAAGGTTAAGAGCTCTGGCGAGACTGGCCGCCAGCTGTGCGCGGGTCATCGGATCGTCGGGACGGAAGCGCCCGTTCTGGTCACCGCTCATAATGTGCGTCCGCGCCAGCAGCCCCGCCGCCACCTGGCACGCTGAGCCTTTGGCCACGTCATTGAACCGCTGCGAAGACTGCTCCTGCTTGGTTGCCGCGGCCACCAGCTTCACGCTGCGTTCCTGGGCCGTCAGCATCGGCGGCGTTGTCGTGTGCGGCGCGCCGGGATCCTGAAACATGAAGCTGCCGAACATCCGGTCCAGAAAAATGTTCACGCTGGGATAGTCCGGCAGCGGATCATGGCAGGTCTTGCACTGGGCGCTGGTGTTGTCCACGTCGTTCAATGTCACCGTGGCCGTGGTGACCTGCTGGTTGGAGACGGCCGTGGAATCGGTGAAGGTGGTGGTTATGCCCGAGTCAAAGCTCGTCTGCTCGCCATTGTCCAGCGTGACGCCTTCTTTGTAACCCACTGAGGATTGGCTGAAGCTGAAGCTCATTCCTTCGCTTTGATCGCTGCCGATCACGTCAGAGACTGTGGTGGAGTGTGTCAGCTGATTGTTGTTGCTCTGCTGAGTTTGGGTCACATTGCTCAGCGTGTTGGCGTATACCGTAGGCGGTGTTTGGATCTTGGCTCCGTAAGTGGCGCTGGTCACCGGGATAGCGCGAGTTTCAGGAAGCGACGCGCCTTGTCCTCCGCTGTAGAAAGGATCCAGCTTCAGCAGGTTCGTGGCTTCGGCGGCCGTGATCTCGATGGAGTGGTTCTGTCCCTGGTAGACCAGGCCCTTTCCACCGCCGTCCATCAGGCCGTCGTCGGAATAGTCGATGATGCACTGGTTTACTCCGTAGAGCTTCTGCCCGCTGGCGCATGCGTCCAGCTGGATCACGTTTACGTTCGCCGTCACCGGGACGGCGCCGTACATCACATAGCGGTTTGGCTGATTCTGTCCCAGCACCCACACCGCGAACTGGGGATGCACCAGCAGGATGAACCGGTCCAGCCAGAACGGCTCTTTGCTGCGGATGTTCGGATCCTGCTTGGTCTGCGAGCAGTCGGTTGGCGACGCGCAAGTCGCCCCCGACCCCGGCAACAGATTGGTGTCCGCCTGAGTGCTCCACGTTCCCTGGAACGTCATGCCGGAATTGCCGGTATTGGTGGTGCCCTGCGTCGTTCCAAAACTCTCTTTCGTCGTTGTGTCCCAGTTTTGCGTCTGCCCCAGGGAGAACCCGAAGAAATAGGAGAGGGAAGCGTCCGTTTTGACGGAGCTCTTTTGCGAATTGCTGCTGGAATTGCTGGTGCCGGTGCTGTTTCCCAGGCTGAAATTGGTGCCGTAGGTGGTATTGGCGGTAAAACTCGCCGTGCTCTGATCGCCTGGCGGCTGGTAGAGGATGGTGTGCGGTACCACATTAAGCTGAACCAGCGCCGCCGGAGTCACCACCACGGTGAAGGGGCTTGAGAACTTGCTGGCCTGCCGGCTATTGCCTTCGCCCGTATGAGTATCGAGCTGCTGCAGCGAGAGCTGAAGACGAAAAGTCCGCGCGAAATTGGACTGGTCGAAGGCCGGGCCCAGCGACACGGTAATATCGCCCCGCGCAGTCTGCCCCGACCCTGGACTGCTCAAGGTTAGATGCTGCTCGGGGAGCGTGACCCAGGTGCCGGTGTTCTGATCATGATTGGTGCAGGGTTGCCCGGTGTCCGACGTCGCAAATGACGGCTTACCGTTGAGGCTGCACATCTCCGCCATCACTGAGAAGCTTCCCTCATTGCCGATCAGGTCCCCCTGGTAGCTCCCAGACGGGTAATTGGGTGTGTCATCCGCGAAGCTCGCATCCACGTGCAATGTCGGCGCCGGGAGGGCGAATTGGATGGTTTGCGGCGGAGTCACCGAGATGGAGTGCCCGGTGCCGTTGTACCAGGACATATCCGAAACAGAATTTCGCGGATACGGCAATGGTCCATCCACTTCCATCTCCGCGATGGGGTAGGAATACATCGCGGTAGTGGGCACAACCTGGCCGCCGCTGATGGCGGTGACCGGCACCGTGCTGCCCGGGATTCCCTTCAGCGGAGCGTACGCCTTGATGCTGGTGTTGCTCTGAATTGTAAAGTTCGCCGATTGCCCGCCGAACATGACCGCTGTTACCCCGCTGAGATCGCCGCCGGTGATAGTCACCCACGTGTCGCCAGGACCGTGGTCCGGCGTGACTTTGCTGATGGAGGGTCCGAGATAGAATTTTTGTTGCGGCATCTTCTGCGATATCTGAGCGGCGCCCGCCGACCAGCAGAATGCGATCGCCACGGTCAGGGCCAAGCGCGCAATGGGCCGGTAAATTGAAGGTAAATCGACGATTTGAATTTTCTTGCTCATATTTCTAACCTCAGTTCCTTTCCCATTGCCGCGCAGGGTTTCTCCGCAGTGCTTTCCGGAGCGGCCCTTTGCCTGGTCTCTTGTCATCTCATGCAGCTGTTTCTACTTTGTGCATTCGCCTGTCCGCTTTCCGGTGAGCGTGAGCTTGAGCGATACCCCGCGGCTCGCTTTCGGCGTCACATCGCGAATCACCCAGAATTCCGTGCTCGTAAGCCGGCCTTCCACATGGGCAACGCGGTTGGAACAGTCAGCGTCGTAGGAGATCTTTCCTCCGGAAGACTTGAAGTCCCTGACCGTGCAGGACTCATCCGCTTTGAAATCTGCAAATACCCTGTCGTTGAAGACCTTCTCCGGATTGTCCAGGTCCGCGGCCGCAATGCAGCGCGAGTTCGTGCTCGACGTCCCTTTACCTGCTCCCTGGATCTGATAGGTAATGGTGAAGAGGAATTCTCCCGGCTGCAGACCGATAGCAGCCGCTGCGGCGGCAAAAAACGGCACGGCCATCCACGTCGTGGCCAGCAGCTTTCCCGTCAGAATGATTCGTGCTTCCCTCATGAGCAACCAAGCAGCTCCCGCGTGCGTAACTTAGCCGGGTATCCACGGAAGGTCAAAGGACGAGGTTGCTATCCATTCATGACGAGCCAATACATTGAAAAAAAACAATTTACAGGCGCTCATGACACGGTCGGCCGGCGCTTGCCTTGTGCTATACTCCCGCCCACTTAAGCGAGCCCGAGGAGCCGTTTCATGTGCCCGATACGGCTGTTCCGTTTTGGACTTTTTGAAGCTGACCTGGAAAGCTGCCTGCTGAGCCGGAGGGGCGTCCGGATTCGGCTTCAACAGCAACCTTTTCGCATCCTGTCCATGCTCCTGGAAAAGCCGGGGCAAATCGTGACCCGTGAGGAGTTGCGGGCCGAACTTTGGCCGGCGGGCACGTACGTGGACTTCGAAGGCAGTCTCAACGCTGCCCTGACGCGTCTTCGCGCCGCTCTGGAAGATCCCGCGGATAATCCTCGATTCATTGAGACCGTACCCAAGCGGGGGTATCGCTTCATCGCGCCGGTCACACCGGCCTCCGCCGTTACTGCCGGCCCACCGGCCGACGTGGTTGCGGAAAGCAAACATTTCGACTCTGACAGCGGCGCCCCTCCGCAGCCGCCGTTTCCCGCTGCCATCCCAGCCCTTGGAAACCCGAAGATCTCTCGAACCGGCCTGTGGCTGGCGGTAGTGGGAATGGCTATCGCGCTGGTCGCGGTTGCGGCAGGATTTGTGTTGCGCCGCGAGCGCCCGCGATCTGGGCCGTCAACTGCTTCGGCTGTTCCCGTTGTTCACCGCCGCTCGGTAGCGGTTCTGGGCTTTCACAATGCCTCCGGTAAGCCGGCGGATACATGGCTATCCGCAGCGCTGGTAGAGATGCTGCGCACCGAGTTGGGCGCAGGGGATCGATTACGCGTGGTTTCCGGCGAAGAAGTCGAGGATTTTCGACGCGCCGCGCCCTGGTCGGAGACTGACTCGCTGAGTTCGGAAACTGCTTCCCGGCTGCGCTCGGCGCTCGATGCTGACTATCTCGTCCTTGGTTCGTATGTCACGCTGGGAAGGCTTAAGCCGGCCTCCATTCGGGTTGATTTTCGACTGCAGGATGCCGAGAGCGGACGAATCCTTTACCAGGGAGCGGAAACCGGAAGCGAGCAGCAGTTCTTTGGGCTAGTCGCCAGGCTGGGAATCGCGCTGCGCGAGCACCTGGGACTGCCTCCGGCGACCGAATCCGAACAAATTGACGCCCTCTCTTCTCTCCCTGCCAACCCCGATGCCGCCCGCTTTTATGCTTTGGGGCTGGAGAAGATGCGCGCTGACGACTTCGTGAGTGCCCGCGATCTTTTTCTGCAGGCTGCCAGAATCGTTCCTGACTTCGCTCTCGTGCACCTTCAGCTTTCTCGAACCTGGGGCGATCTGGGCTATGACCTGAAAGCCCGCGCCGAGGCGAAAAAGGCCTTTGATCTTTCCCCCGCCCTTCCCCAGGCAGACAGGCTGATGATTGAAGCCGCTTACTACCAAACCCGGGGAGACAAAGAACGGGCGGCCGCGGCGTATCGGGCGCTTTACGCTCTGTATCCAGACAACCTGGACCAAGCCCTGCAGCTGGTGGGTATGCTGAATTCGGCCTCGCATCGGGAGGAAGCGATGGCCATCGTTCAACAGTTGCGCCGGCTGCCGCCGCCCACTTCGGATGACGCGCGCATCGACTACTGGCAGGCCAATCTGATCAGCTACAGCAACGGCCCTGCGGCAGCGCCCTTCATCAACCGCGCTGCCGAAAAGGCCGCTGCTCGCGGACAAAAACTTCTTTACGCGCGTGTTCGTCTGGGGCAGTGCCTGGGATTGATCTACAGCGAAGCCCCGCAAGCCGCGGGCGCGCCTTGCCAGGAGGCGTATGAAATATTTATGGCCGCCGGCAACCGCCTCATGGCTGCTGATGCACTGCGGATCATGGGCGACCGTCGTGGGTCGGAAGGCGACTTTGAGGGTGCCGTGGAGATCTACCGGCGGGCTCTGGAGATGCTTCGCCCCCTCGGCGAACATGAGAAGACGGGCGCTGTGCTCAACAATATGGGTATCGCCCTGGAGAACATGGGCCAGTTCGCACGAGCGGAGAAACTCTTTACTGAAGCCAGGCGCAATTTTGAAGAATGTGGAGACACCCTCAACGCTACCGTCAGCCTGAGCGACATTGCTGATGTCATGCTCGCGCGCGGAGATCTGCGTCGCGCGGAAAGGACATATCAGGCCGTCCTGCGCATCATGGAAGCTGTTTCTCCGGCCGACAGCGCCTATGAGTTGTGCAGCATCGCCCAAATCCGGCTCTTTGCCGGTGACCTGGCGCAGGCCCGGCGTTACGCCGAGCAGGCGATTGCCAAGGCGGAAGCTCGTGGCTCTCCGCAGGACTCTTCACAGGGCAGGGCTACGCTCGCTGATGTCCTGATCGCACAGGGAGAACTGGCCGCAGCCCGGCAGAATCTTCAGGCTGCGCTTGAGGTTCGCCAGAAGATGGGAGGCAAAAATGTCGTGGCCCAGAGCCGGGCCGCGATTGCCGCAGTGTCTCTGGAAGAAAACAAAGCCGCCGAGGCCGAAGGACCTCTGCGTGAGTCCATCGCAGAGTTTCACAACGACAAAGACAGGATGGACGAGGTGCGGGCTGACATCGATCTGGCCAGGGTGCTTCTTGCCCAGGGCAAGACCGCCGAGGCCGAGAGCGTGGTTACACAAGCGGCTTCGCTCAGCCGTGACAGCCAGGATCCCGGCGTTATCCTGCCGCTGGCCATTGCGTCCTCACGCGTGAAGATGGCCGAAGCTGCGGTTGGCAAGAATCCTACGGGCGAATGGAACCGGCAGCGCGCCAGGCTGCAAGAGGTCATTGCCAAGGCGCACACCCTTGGCTACTACCTGATTGAGGCCGAGGCGCGGTTGGCCCTGGGTGAAGTGGAATTGCGGGCAACGCCTGCTGCCGGGCGTTCCCACCTTGCCGTCCTGGAGCGGCAATCCCACCAGCGCGGCATGGAGCTCATATCGCGCAAGGCAGCGGGCCTGATCCAGCCCGCTGTAACTGCAATCTCCGGGCAACAGGCCGCATTGCGCTGATGCTGTTATCTTTTTCGTCTACATAGTGCCTTTTTTGTCACACCCGCGGTGCAATGGCGCATTCTGGCGCGGTGCAAACGACAAAAATTGTTCTTGCACAAACATCCAGCTCTGATTACTATTCAGCCAACTCTCCACATGAATAACAATCTTCCTCAAGTGGCCCTCGCATGAACATAGGCGCGACAATCCGCACTTACCGCCTGCAAAAAGGCATGTCGCAGGGCGACATTGAGAAGCGCACCGGCTTGCTGCGATGTTATCTGTCGCGGGTGGAGAACGGGCACACCATCCCCTCCCTCGATACCCTGGCGAAAATCGCCGGCGCCATGGAACTTCCCATCGCTCAGTTCTTCGGAGAACAATCCAGCAATGGCTCGTCGAAGAAACTGCCCCGCTTGACCGAAGATGAAGTCCGATTCCTCAGCCAGATTCGCCGTTACACCATCAACCTGAACGATAGCGACCGCAAGCTGGTCCTGACCATGGTTAAAAAGATGGCCGGCGCAGCGGGGAAGTAATCGGCTACCCGGAACTCACTCCGATTCCAGCCCCGCCGGTCTGAGCTCAGATAATTCACTTCCCTTGATACAATTTGAAGGCTGAGCCCTGATGGGCTGAGTTACTAACTACTAAATACCAAGTACCGTTTCCCCAATGAAAACTGGAATTATCGGCCTGCCCCAGGTGGGCAAGACCTCACTGTTCAAAATCCTGACCAAAGCGGACATTTCCAGCCGCGGCTTTGCCAACCCACGGGAAGCGCATCTGGGCGTAGCCAAGGTCCCAGACGACCGGCTGGACCGCCTGGCTGCCATCTACAATCCCAAAAAACTTACCCATGCCACGGTGGAATACGTTGACGTTGCCGCCATCGGGCAGGAGGCGCTCAAAGAGACTGCCTTCCTCGCTAACCTGCGGACGGTCGACGCCCTGGCCCAAGTGCTGCGCGCCTTCGACGATCCCTCGATTCCTCATGCCGGCGAGATCAATCCGTTGCGCGACGCCAAGACGGTGGAACTCGACCTGATTGTCAGCGATCTGGGCCAGGTGGAAAAGCGGCTGGAGCGCGTGGAAAAAGACCTCAAGAAGATGAAGGGTCCGGAACTGGAGCGCGAGTTCGATCTGCTGAAGCGCGCCAAGGCTCATCTCGAGACTGAGTCGCCGTTGCGGGAGATGGAGATGTCCGCCGAAGATGAGAAGCGGATTCGCGGATTCATGTTCCTCAGCCAGAGGCCGATGCTTTACGTGCTCAACGTGAACGAATCCACCAGCCTCGGAAAAGACCTGGAAGGCGCGCCGGAAAAATACAATCTGACCGCGCTGGCCTCACGCAAGAATGCCGGCGTAACTGCCATCTGCGGCAAGGTTGAAGCTGAGCTGGCCGAGATGAGCGATCAGGAGGCCCAGGAATTCCTCTCCAGCTACGGGCTCGCCGAGAGCGGCCTGACGCGTCTGATTCATAAGACTTACGAGTTGCTGGGACTGATTTCTTTCTTCACCATCGGGGAGGATGAGTGCCGCGCCTGGACGGTGGATCGCCACTCCCGCGCCCAGGCTGCCGCGGGAGCCATCCACTCCGATCTGGAAAAGCACTTCATCCGTGCTGAGACCATTCATTGGGACAAGCTGCTGGAGTCGGGATCGGAAGCCAACGCCCGCGCCAAGGGCCTGCTGCGCCTGGAAGGCAAAGACTATATCGTTCAGGACGGTGATGTGCTGCACATAAGACACAGCGGCTAGTGCGTCGCCTTCGACGCACGAGCCAGTATCAGCGTCTTAGGGCGCACGTGAGCGAAGCGGAACCTGATCTGGTATTCTGCCTCCTCCGCGATGAACCCCGTCCTCCTCAGCATTCTGCTCGGCCTTACCGCCGCCGCCGCGAACTTTCTGGGCGGCGCCGCCGTCGTTCACCGCAACTGGACCCAGCGTTACTTACAATATTTCGTCGCGCTGGGCGCCGGGTTCATGCTGGGGACGGCGCTTCTGGAAATGCTGCCTGAGAGTCTGCGCCTGGCCGGAGCGGCGGCGCCGCTACTGGTGCTGGCGGGATATTTCCTGGTGCATTTCTTCGAGCACACCGTAACTTCTCACTTTCACTTCGGGGAAGAGACTCACACTGAGGAGTTCATCCATCCCCACCGCGGTTACTCGGTGCTGCTGGGACTCATCATCCACACATTCTTTGACGGCATCGCCATCGCGTCAGGCTTTTTGGTTTCCAACTTCCTGGGCTGGGTGATCTTTCTCGCGGTGATCCTGCACAAGATGCCGGAGGGCTTCACGGCGTCGTCGGTGATGCTGGCCGCCGGACGCAGCCGCGGCGTGGCGTGGGGCGCTTCCGCCATCCTGGGAGCCGCAACCCTGGCCGGCGTGCTGGCGGTTTCCATGTTTAAGCGTTCGCTGATTGCCGGCTTGCCTCTGGCCGCCGGTGTAACTCTCTACGTCGCCGCCTCAGACCTGATCCCCGAAGTTAACCGCGAGCCGGGCTTCAAGAAGGCCCTCATGGTCTTCGCCGGAGTCGGACTAGTTCTGCTGCTGCAAAGACTCTTTCACTGAGAGAATTTGGTAAGTTGGCAATTTGGTAATTTGGTAAGCTCCAGAACCGTCAAACGTATGGATGATAGAGAAGCCCTACGGCAACGAACGAAGCACTTCGCAATCCGAATTGTAAAACTCTTTCGCGCTTTGCCAAGATCGACGGAAGCCCAAGTGATGGGCAAGCAGCTTTTGCGGTGCGGAACATCCGTCGCAGCCAATTATCGGGCGGTCGGCCGTGCTCGCTCGAGAACTGAGTTCATTGCTCGACTCGGCATCGTTGCTGAGGAGGCAGACGAGAGCATTCTGTGGCTCGAATTGATCGAAGAAACCGGTGTCCTGAAACCCCAGCGGCTACAGGAAATCTCAAAAGAGGCGCGCGAATTAACGGCGATCTTTTCGGCTTCGTTAAGAACAGCCAGGGGGAACAGTTGAAATTTGCCAAATTACCAAATTACCAAATTGCAAAATTACCAAATTTCTTCACTCCACTTCTCTCTTCGCCCTGTATCCCTCTCTGGCCACGATCTGATATTTCACGTCGTGATGTTTCTCGTCGCGCATGATCAAAGGCTTCCCGTCGACGCCCACCAGTTCCACTTTGATTTTCCGGTAACTGCCGTCCTGCGCAGGATTCGTGGGATGGTAAGCGAGAACGTACTGATTGCGGATGGTATTGGCTATGTCTACGAACGCGTCCCTGAATGAGGCCTGGAAGAGCGGAAAGTAAGGGCGGCCGCCGGTCATCTTAGCGAAGCTCCTCATCTGGTTATCGGCCTGGGCCCATTCCGTAGTGCACGCGAAGCTGGTAATGGGGCACAGGTATTGCATGAGGCCATGGCTCTCCGCCCAGTTGCGCAGCGCCTGGCCTGTGCCCACCGAGTAGATGGCTATGTCTTTCGAGTTCTGGATCTTTTTAAGCGTCTGGTCCAGCGTGTGCTTGCTGAAAGTGTCCCTTCCGCTGGCGATGAGGATGATGTATTTGCGTCCCTCCACCGTCTCCAGGCGATCGATGGTGTCGTACAGCGCGTCGAAAAGGTTGGTCTCTGACGACATGGGGATCTGCAGGCTGCGGATGCCTTCGAAGATGCCGCGCTTGTCCTGGGTGAAATCGGACAGGATGCGCGTCTTGATGTCAAAACTGATCAACGCCACCCAGTCTTCCTTTTTCAGCGTCTGGGCGAACACATAGGAAGCGCCCACGGCATCGATCTCGAACTCGTAAAAATTGCTGGCAAACTCCACCAGCATAACCGCTGTAATGGGCGCTTGCGTCTGGTTGAAGCTGGTAATGGTCTGGGGCACGTTGTCTTCCAGCACCCTGAAGTTTTCTTTCTTCAACCCGGGGACGAACATGCCCTCCTTGGTCAGTACCCCAACATCCACGTTCACCAGTTGCGCGCTCACATGTAAGGTGTAGTTGGGCAGGCCTTCAATTTTTTGCGGAGTGGGCGTGGATGCTGCCCGCGGCGGCTCTTCCGGCTTCTTTTTGGGAACGGCAATGGGGCCGATGTCCCCAGATGGGCCTCCCGCCTCGCCGGTGGTGTTTTGCTGGTTCTGGTCCCCCACCGGGGCGACGGTCGGCGCCGGCGTGGGCGACTGGGCCTGCACTCCCGTAGCGAACAGCAACGCGAAAACGGCTATAGACGCAAAAGCAGTGAAAAGAATTCCGGCTTTTACCTTAGAAAATGAGGGCGCGTTTTGGAGTTGTATTAAGCGCATTTATGGATGCCTTTTCTTGAATTTCTACTTTAGTATAGATGCTCAGCAACTCACCTTCTAGCGTGTGATTCTTGCTAACCCTTAAGAAGGGTAAAGCGCCGCCTTCGGGCGACGCCGGGTTCAGAGAGCTGTATGAAAAAAATAGCCGTCTTCGTCTTGTTCGTCTCCTTCCTGGGCTTGGGAACGATTCCAGCCCGATCCAGTGACAACCCTGCTTCGCCGAAACCCGCTGTCGTGCCGCAAGTTATGGCCGTGGACGATTTGCGCCCGGGAATGAAGGGTACCGCCTACACCGTGTTCCAGGGAACGCAGCCCGAGCCCATGGGTGTGGAGGTCCTGGGGGTCCTGCGCAATATGCTCGGTCCCCGGAGCGATCTCATCCTGGTCCGCCTGCACGGCGATAAGCCGGAATACACCGGCGTGGTCGCCGGCATGAGCGGCAGCCCGGTCTATATCGACGGCAAAATTGTGGGCGCGATCTCCTACCGCATCGGCTCGTTCTCCAAAGAACCGATTGCCGGCGTCACGCCCATCGGCCAGATGCTGGAGATCAACGAGCTCGACCAGAGCACCTCCGGTCCGGATTCCATGACCGCGACCAAGCCTCCGCTGGTGAATAAGACCAGCGGACCTGGGACTGATTCCGGCGCGCTGCAAAGCTACGCGCAAATCCTGCAACCCATCGACTCGCCCTTTGTGTTTGGCGGATTCAGTGAAGCCGCGGTAAAGCAGTTTGCGCCGCAGCTCTCCGCCGCGGGCGTGGCTCCGGTGATGGGCGTGGGCGGCTCCAGCAACGCCAAACAGCCGGAAGCCCTGCTGCCCGGTTCGGCCGTCAGCGCGGTCCTGGTGCGCGGCGATATGGATGTAGCCGCCACCTGCACAGTGACCTATATGGATAAGGACCACCTCCTTGCCTGCGGTCATCCGCTGACGCAGTTCGGCATGGTGGACATGCCCATGACCAAGGCCAACGTGGTGGCGACGCTGGCTTCGCCGCTCAACGCATTCAAGATCGTGAACACCACGGAACCTGTGGGATCTTTCGTGCAGGACCGGCACACCGGCATACTCGGCCGCTTTGATCGCGAACCGAAGATGATTCCGGTCACGGTCAGCATTCATGGCGCCAGCGGCCCGCGGGAGTTTCACTACGAAGTTCTTAACAACGCCAAGCTCACCCCGCTGATGATGATGACCACGGTGTTCAACGCGCTGATGGGCATGAATCAATACGGCGAAGAGACCACCTACCGGATGAACGGCCGCATTCACGTGAACGGCTATCCCGATGTGAAGCTCAACAACATGTTTTCGCCCGTCGACAACGCGCCCACGGCGCTGGCTGTCTCTACTGCGCTGGGCGAACATTTCAACCGCATTTACGACAATCCTTACCAGGCGCCGACCATCAGCGGTGTGGCGCTGGAGTTCGACCTGGAGCGCGACCGTCACTCGGCGGTGCTGGAGAATGCCCGCACTGACGTCACTGAAGCGCGTCCCGGCGACGAGATCACTATCGAAGCCGTGCTTCGTCCTTACCGCGGCGACCGCATTGTCCGCCGCATCCCCGTGCGCGTCCCCACTTCGGTTCCCAAAGGAACTCTGCGCATCATGGTCAGCGACGCCGATACTCTGGACCGCGCCCGCCACGTGAGCCCTGCGGCCGGTCGGCGGCTGGACCTGAACTCCACCATCGAGCTGCTCAACAAGGAGCACGTTAACGATCACCTTTACGTCTCGCTACTCGAAGCCAATCCCCAGGCGACCGTGGAAGACAAGGTGATGCCCGCCGTCCCGCTCTCCGTGATGAACGTGATGGAGGGCATGCGCGCCACGCAGGAGATGGTGGTTTACAGCGAGTCAGCCGTCAACGAATCGTCGACACCGGTCGGCTACGTGGTGAGCGGCTCGCAGGTCATCAGTTTGACCATCAAGTAGGCCAGGCATTGACCGCAGCGCTGGGAGATCAACCCCTCGCTGCGGTCGCTTTATTCGACCTTCCGCCTCCGGCAAGTTTCCAGCGCATTTCCTGCCTCGCTCCGCCTCCTGATAATCTGTAGGTGCACCATGAGGAAACTCCGCTTAGTTCTTTTAATCCTTTCTTCAGTGTCTCTGCTCTTTGCCGAAGGGACACGCATCTGGAAGCAATCCGGTTACGACGATTTTGAGCGCGGGACCGCGCGCGGCGTGGCTATCCGCAGCACCGGCCAGTTGGAGCTGGCGCCTGCCTTCAAGGCGGTTTACACCAGCCCCTCCACCTTCATCTGGGGCATCGCCGCCGATAAGGACGGAGTCGTCTACGCTGCTACGGGCGCGCCGGCGCGCGTCTATCGCATCACTCCCGACGGCAAAGCTGCCGTGATCTTTGAGCCGAAAGAGTTGCAGGTGCAGGCGATTGCCCTGGGCGGCGATGGCGCCGTGTATGCCGCGACATCGCCTGACGGCAAGGTGTACAAGCTCACGCGCAATGCGGCCAAGGGAACGGCAAACGCGGCGCCCGAGTTTTCCGCCCAGCCTTTCTTCGATCCCAAGACAAAGTACATCTGGAGCCTGGCTCTTGACGGCGAAGGCCGTCTCTACATCGCCACCGGCGACAACGGTGAGATCTACCGTGTCGACAAGAGCGGCCAGGGATCGATGTTTTTCAAATCAGACGAGGCCCACATTCGCGTTCTCACGTTCGATCCAAAAGGCAATCTGATTGCCGGTTCTGACGGAAGCGGGCTGATCTATCGTGTCTCGCCCGCGGGCGAGGGCTTCGTTCTGTACAGCGCGCCGCGCAAAGAAATTACGGCGCTCGCTGTCGATGCCGCGGGCAACATCTATGCCGCCGGTACGGGCGACAAGCGCGCTGCACCTGCCGCCGCGAATCCCACGTCTCCAGCGCCGCAGCCGCAACCGGCTCAGTCTTCAGCCGCGCCATTCATCGGTAGCGTGAACCTGGGCGGGTCGGACATTTATGTGATCGCGCCCGACGGGTCGCCGCGGAAGCTGTGGTCGTCGCGCGAAGACGTGGTCTACGCGCTGGCATTTGATTCCGGCGGGCGCCTGATCGCAGGCACCGGCAATAAAGGAAGGATTTACGCAGTCGAAAAGAGTGGGGACTATACCGATCTGCTCAAAGCCAGCGCCACCGAGGTGATGGCATTTGCCAAGGCGCCCGGCGGTCTCTATTGTTCCAGCAGCAACCTGGGAAAAATCTTTTTGATGAGCAACGCCCTGGAGCCGGAAGGAACTTTCGAGAGCGACGTGCAGGACGCCAGGAATTTTTCCCGCTGGGGGCGCGCGGAGGTCCGTGGCCGGGGTAATTTCGAACTCTTTGCGCGCAGCGGCAACGTCGACAATCCTGATCGCAACTGGAGTCCCTGGGCGCGAATCGACCTGAACAAGGACGCGCGTCTGGAAGCGCCGTCGGCGCGCTTTATTCAGTGGCGCGCGGTGTTGAAGCCGGCTAATCCTCCAACCATGGTCGATGAGGTGGCAATCAACTATCTGCCCAAGAACGTGGCGCCGGTGGTGGAGGACATCACTGTACAAGTGGGCGCTCGCTATCCGACCCAGCCCCGAGTGAATCCCGGCGACGCTTCAGCCGGTTTTCTGGGAGTGGCGCAGCCGTCGCCGCAGGTTTTGCCTCAATCCGTGCATGACCGCTCTTCCATTGCCGTGCACTGGGCAGCCCACGACGACAACGACGACAGCCTGGCTTATTCCCTCTACTATCGCGGTGAAGGGGAGCGCGACTGGAAGCTGCTCAAATCGGCAATCACCGACAAATACTATTCGTTCGATTCCGGCTTGCTTCCCGACGGCGGGTACCAGCTGAAGGTGGTGGCCAGCGACGCCCCGTCGCACACGCCCGATGAGGCCCTGACCGACGAAAAGGAAAGCCTGCGCTTCGATGTCGACAACACGCCGCCGCGGATCGAGAATCTGGCAGCGCGCATTGAAGCCCAGCAGATCCACGTGACCTTCCACGCCTATGACGATTACTCGGCCATCAAGCGCGCCGAGTATTCGGTCGATGCCGGCGACTGGCAATATCTGGAGCCTGTCGGAGAGCTGTCTGATTCCAGAAGCGAGAATTACGATTTCAACGTGCTGCTGCCGGCCGCGCCCGGTGGGGAAGAAGCACCGGAGCCGCAGAAGAAGTCGGGGCGGTCACGGCAGGCAAGCTCAACCCCGCATACCGAGCACATCGTCGTGGTTCGCGTCTTCGACCGCTTTGAGAACGCGACCACCGCCAAGACTATGGTGCGTTAGCGCGAAATCTCCGGGGTCAATCCGTCTCAAATGCAGAGACACGACTCCGCCGCATCTGGGGGGCAAGTTAACTGTCTACGCTGGTATTTCAGGCTGCCTTAACCAACCACGCTGCCCATCCGGTACAGATCGAAACCAGCACGGAGAGAATCACCGGCGGAGGCAGGAAATAAATCCAGGACAGCCCCAGGCTGACCAACTGCAGGACAAAGAACGCCCAGCCTAGCGTGCCCACGGCGGCGGGGTTGCTCCTTGCCAGTCCGCCAAGAAACCAGGCAAGATAAGCGGCGAAGAGCAGATAAGCCGTGCAATACAGCCCGAAGCCGCGATAAAAATCGTTGTAGGTGCGCTGGCCGTTGCCGATCGCCAGGCGGACTTTGGTCATGCCTTCAAAGACAGCCACGCCCTCTTGATTCGCCGGCTTGAAGTTCAAAAAGCCAAGGGTGTGGCCGGTGGCAAACAACAAAAACAACACCGCGGCGATGCGATACAGCACCGTAGCTGTCATATGGCTCCTTAGCAGTTCAGGTAACTCCGCTGATCACGACGTATGACAAATGAGAAATCGACAGTGGCGGCTGCACTGCATGGACAAAATCAGTCGAGCAAGAGTAGCATGTTGGTACCACGACCCAGGAGCCTCTTCTGAAACAACTTAGCTTGTGTTTCCTTGCTGCACTTGTGTTGCTGCAGGTGCGCGCCCCCTCAGCAGCTCAGGGGAATGTTTCCACCGCCCAGCAATCGCTCAACGTTCCTTATGCCGACGCGAAGTGGCAGACGATTGTGCCCGATCTCGGAGCGGATTCTCCTCAAATCTCCATTCTCCACGTGGATCCCAAAAACGGTGCGACGCAGCTGCTGATTCGAGTGCCGAAAAAGATCCATGTTCCCATGCACTGGCACAGCGCCAACGAAACCCACACGGTCATTCGGGGGGATTGGGTTTTCGAACACGATGGAGCCGCCCACCGGCTCGGGCCCGGAGGGTTCAACTACATCCCGGCGAAGACACATCATCAGGCATGGGCCTCCGATGACGCCTTGGTATTCATCACGGTTGATTCCGCGTGGGATGTGAACTGGGTGTCAGGACCACCGGGCAAGGACGAGTTGGGAAGATCGGCGCCGGCCGGCACAAAATAAGCTTCGAGCTAGGTGATTTTGCGCAACACCATCGCCGAGTTCTTCGACCCGAAGGCGATGCAGTTGCACACTGCGTGTTCGATCTGCGCCGCCCGTCCTGACTGCCCGACGTAGTCCAGGTCGCAGTTAGGATCGGGATTCTCCAGGTTGATGGTGGGAGGAAGCTGGCTGTGCTTCATGGCAATCAGCGTGGCCGCGATTCCAGCTGCTCCGCAGGCACCCTGGGGATGGCCGATCTGCGACTTCAACGCCGACATGGGAACGCGATAAGCGTTGCCGTCGAGAGCCAGTTTCAAGGCCCGGGTTTCAATGCGGTCGTTGAGTTCAGTCGATGTGCCATGCAGGTTGACGTAATGGACGTTCTGCGGACCGATCCCGGCTTCCTTCATCGCCAGTTGAATCGCGCGCGCAGGCTCCTCGCCGCATTCCTGCAGACGGACGCGGTGAAATGCCTCGCAGGTTGAGCCGTAGCCCGCGATTTCGGCGTAGATGCGGGCGCCGCGAGCACGGGCGCGCTCGTATTCCTCCAGCACGAACATCCACGAGCCTTCCGCGATGACGAAGCCGTCACGGTCGGCGTTGAACGGCCGCGATCCACGTTCCGGGGCGTGGTTCCACGACTCAGTCATGATGCGCATGAGGGTAAACGCCTTCACCACGCCCCAGGCCAGCGGCGAGTCGGTGCCGCCGGTCAGCATCGCCTGCTGCGTTCCCATCTGGATCTGGCGAGTGGCGTAGGCGATGGCGTCAGTGGAAGATGTGCAACCGCTGGTGATCACATGGCTCAGCCCGCGAAACCCGAAGCGCATGCTGACTTCGCTGGACATGGTGCCCATGGTGCCGCTGGGAATGGTGAAGATACTGACCTGCTTGATTTTGCCCTGGTAATAAAGGTGATATTGCTGGTCGGTGAAGTCGTTGGCTCCCCCGCCTGTGCCCAGGGCCACGCCGATTTCGCGCTGCTGGTCGAGGCTGAGCCGCGCGTAATCGATTCCCGCGTCCTGCAGCGCTTCCGAAGCGGCGGCGAGGGCCAGCGGGACGGCGCGCGATACGTGCTTGCGTTCGCGGGCTTCCATCCAGTCCAGCTCATTGAAATCCTGGATCTCGCCGGCGATCTTGACGGCGAGGTCGGAGGTGTCAAAGCGGCTGATGAGCTTGACGCCGCTCTTGCCATCGAGGATGGCGCGGCAAAATGCCGTCTTTCCGATTCCGTTTGGGCTGACTACGCCCATGCCTGTAATGACGGCACGTTTCATCATGAGGGTCGATCAATCACTCTATAATGGCTGGAGTATTCTACAGTATCCGCCTTCCATGTCTCTGGGCATCTATATTTCGGTCCCGTTTTGCCGCTCCAAGTGCACTTACTGCAACTTTGCCTCGGGCGTATTCTCCTCCGCCCGCATGGCCCGCTACGTGGAGCGCCTGAACGAGGATGTGAAGGCCTGCCGCGAGTTTGCCGGGCGTCACCGGGCGGAAATACCTGAGCCTTGCGATTCCATCTACCTGGGCGGCGGGACTCCCACACTTCTACAACCCAAAGAACTGGAAAAACTCTTCTTTATTCTGCGCGAACACTTCGTGGTGAGCTCCCGGCCAGAGATCACTGTGGAGTGTGCTCCCGGCACTCTGACTGAAGAAATTGTCGCAACATTCCGCAACTGCGGCGTGAACCGCGTGAGCCTGGGAGTTCAGTCGTTTGTCGACAAGGAAGCCGCCTCTGTCGCGCGCCTGCATACACGGGAACAGACACTGGGTGAGATCGAGCGGTTGCGCGCGGCGGGCATCGGCAACGTCAATGTCGATCTCATCGCCGGACTGCCATACCAGACCCGGGAGAGCTGGGAATACTCGCTGGGTCAGGCCATCGCGTCAGGCGTGCCTCACGTAAGCGTTTACATGCTCGAAATCGACGAAGACTCACGCCTGGGACGCGAACTGATCGCCGGAGGCACCCGGTATCACGCCCATTTTGTGCCCGACGAAGATCTGACCGCCGAGTTTTACGAAACCGCCTGCGCGCGATTGGAGGCCGCGGGAATCGAGCAGTATGAGATCTCCAACTTCGCCCGCGAGGGCTTCGCGTCCAGCCACAACCTGAAGTACTGGACGCGGCAACCATATCTGGGCTTCGGCGTGGACGCTCACTCCATGCTGCCGGGCACGGCGCAGTTGCGCGCGGATGGCCTGGAATCATTGCGCTTTGCGACCACGGACTCTTTTGATGAGTTCTTCTCGTCTCCGCAGTTGAGCGTTTCGCCTGTCCACATGGCGCAGGCGCTGGAGGAGAGCTTCTTTCTCGGATTGAGGTTGAATGAGGGAATTGATCTTGAAAGGCTGCGCAAGCAGTTTGGTGCGCGGTTCAACGGCTACAGCGCAGCTATCGCAGAAGAACTGTCGGACGGGCTCCTTGCTCGCGAGGGCGATCACATTCGACTAACGCCGCGCGGGCGTCTGTTATCAAATGAAGTTTTCTCGAAGTTTGTTCACGATGATCAGCCGGCCGGCCGCGTAGAGGATCCAAGCCCATCTATGGCTCATGGAAGATAAGAAATGAACCCATCATTGGCTCAATCTGAATCTATCGCTGCAGATCAACCCAGGCGCAAGACCGCTATTGACCTGCGCAGCGACACCGTTACTCGTCCCACGCCGGAGATGCGCCGCGCCATGGCCGAAGCCGAAGTCGGCGACGATGTCTACGGCGAAGATCCAACCGTCAACCGCCTTCAGGAACTCGCGGCCAAGATCTTCGCGCGCGAAGCAGCGCTGTTCGTGCCCAGCGGCACCATGGGCAACCAGATCGCGGTGAAGTGCCATACTCACCACGGGCAGGAGATCATCTGCGAGGAGCGCGCACACTTCATCAACCTGGAGTCGGCCACGGTGGCGGCGTTTTCCGGATGCCAGCCACGCACTCTGCGCGGCGAGGATGGCGCATTGACATGGGCGGAGATCAAAAAGAGGATCGCGCCGCCGGCTTACTATCGTGCCCAGACCGGGTTGATCTGGCTGGAGAACACGCTTAGCCTCGCCGGAGGAACCATCTTTCCCCAGGCCCAGGCCGAAGAAATCTGCGACCGAGCCCATGAGATGAATCTGCCCGTTCACCTGGACGGCGCCAGGATTTTCAACGCGCAGGCGGCGCTGGGACGGCCCGTGGCCGAGTTGACCAAAAAATTTGATTCCGTGATGTTCTGCCTTTCCAAAGGCCTGTGCGCGCCGGTGGGATCAATGCTGGTTGGCGGCAAGGCCTTCATCGAGAAGGCGCGGCGCTACCGCAAGGCACTGGGCGGCGGCATGCGGCAGGCGGGTGTATTGGCCGCCGCGGGAATCATTGCTCTGGAAAAAATGCCGGCGCGCTTGAAAGATGACCACGACAACGCCCGGGTTCTGGCTGAAGGACTGGCGCAAATCCGGGGAATTAAAATCGACCCCAAAAAATCACCCACCAATATCCTGGTCTTCGATATCAGCGGAACGGGAATGGAAACCTCCGAGTTCAGCCGCAGGCTGGCTGCCCGGAACGTTCTCGCCGCCGGGATTGACAGCGAGCAGATGCGCTTCTGCACCCATCACGACGTCACGCGCGACGATTGCCTTGAGACGCTGGACGCGGTTCGAGCCATCTGCGCAAGGTAACCGGCTCATTCAGGCGCCGGTCGCGACCGCGCAGATCTCCTTGGCCGCGATCACGGTGTTGCAGTGAATCGTCACGGTGTCCTCCACCTGCCGGGCATACCCGCCGGCAAAAGTGACCATCACCGGGACGTTATGGGCGCGGGCTGCGCGCAGAACCAGCTCGTCGCGCTTCTTCAACCCCTCGATGGTAAGGGCCAGGCCTCCCAACTGGTCCTCTTTATAGGGATCGGCGCCCGCCAGGTAGCACATCAGCTCCGGAGAAAAGTGCCGAAACGCCGAACTCAGCGACTGATCCAGCCAGCCCAGATATTCCACGTCGTTGGTCCCATCCGGCAGATGGACGTCGATCGAGGAAGGCGGCTTGTGCAGCGGATAGTTATGCGCCTGGTGGAGCGATATGGTAAAGACTTCAAGCTCTCCCGCGACCTGATGATGCTCCTCAAGCGGCGCGGCATGGATGTCCTGGCGGCTGGCGCTGGCGCTGGGCAGCGGATGGCCGGCACGATCTTTGGGAGGAAAGATGGCGGCGGTCCCGTTGCCGTTGTGGACGTCGAGGTCCACGGTCATGGCACGCGTGATCTTACCCTCGTGGTGCATGCGCTTGATGGCCACAGCCACGTCGTTGACCACGCAGAAGCCTTCTCCGTGATCGGGAAAGGCGTGATGAAAACCGCCGCCGATGTTGACCGCCACGCCATTACGCAGCGCGAGATCGGCGGCCAGGATGGAACCGCCCGCTGCCAGCCAGAAGGCCTTGACCAGTTCGGGCGAATAAGGAACCTCCATCTGCATCTCTTCCTGGGCAGTCAGAGTGCCGTTCTTCAGCTTCTGGACATATTCACGCGTATGCACCAGCATGACGTCTTCGTCATGGGCCGGCTGCGGGGTGACGAAGTCGTCAGGAGCGGCAACCTCCGTCTCCAGCAGGCGCTTGTGGATCATGCGATATTTTTGCGCAGGGAAGACGTGACTTCCCAGCGGTAGATAGTAGCCATCGGTGTACACGAGTTTGAAAGGCAGCATTCCCGACATCCTTGGCCGTACTGATTTGATTTGCAGCTTGCGCCTTGCCCCGACCCAAGCTAAGCATACTACGCTTCGTCGTCGCCGCCGGGTGGGTGCGGCTGTACTACTTGCATGACCGTCATCGCCTGCTACGTTCCAGCACGTAGAGTGCGCGTCGATCCCATGATCGCCTGCGCTACGAATAGCTGGTTCTGAACGTCTCCCGGCCTGCTCACCATTGATCGCCGGCGGTTGTCTATCCTCTTGAGACCTTCATGTCGTTCCGCGACGCCACTGCCGAAGACGCCGATGCTATCGCCCACCTGCACGCCGAGAGCTGGCGCTCAGCGTACCGCGGAACATTCTCTGACGACTTTCTCGATCACCAGGTCCATCAGGAACGGGCTGCGGCCTGGAACGCAAGGTTCTCGGGAGCCGAAAGCCGAGGTTTTTTTGTTCTGCTGGCGGAAAGCGCCGGTCAGATCGAAGGCTTCGCCTGTGTGTTTCCGGCTGACCACGCGATCTTTGGCTCCTACGTCGACAACCTGCACGTGCAGCCAAAACTTACCGGTCGGGGCCTGGGCAGACGCCTGCTTTCTGAGGTCGCCCGCCGCCTGATGGCCGAGGGATTTCCTGATGGCATGTATCTCTGGGTAGTCGAACAAAACCAACGCGCTCTCCGGTTCTACGAGAGGGCTGGGGCGAAGGTGGTGGGTTCAGAAATTCACACCATGCCCGACGGGCAAAATGTCCGGGCCCTGCGTTGCCACTGGCCTGATATCCGCCTGCTTTTGCTTTAGTGTGGCCCTGTGACCATTTGTATTGTGTCTTGCCATTTCGTCATGCGATCTCGCGCTGGTGTTCCAGGCCCTCAATGACCGCGCCTAACCAACTTAAATAACGCCGGTCAAGCTCCTGCTGGGAGCCGGTCTCGTAGATCTGGGCGATGGTCAGTCCCTGCGCGTCGAGTGCAATGTGATGGCAAGGGATGGTGTCATTCCGCTTGTGGTGCGGCACCAGGAGCAACAGCGGACACTCGGCGCAGGGACTGAGCGCTCCGGCATTGCTGTTATCGGTGCACAGAGGAGAGTCGCGGATCAGGAGCGTAGGCCGCCACTTGCCGCGGAACTTCAAGCCATAACCGCCCGCCAGGAAGAACTCGCGTTCGTTCCGGAGCGCCTGCAACAATCTTCGGATGTTTTCCAGCATCCTCGTGCTCCCTGTCGGCGTAATTCTCAGAACTTTACCGTGACTTGACTGTGATCACTGTCACGCTGCGGATGTGCGCGCCCAAAAATGGATGGCGGCAGATCTTGAATCCGGGAAAAAGATCAGCGAGACGCGCGTGAGCGACATCAAATGAGCGCGCGACCCAGATCGTAATGCGACTGGCTCATGCCATCATCGGAACCGCATCTCTGGTAAAATCTAAAAGTAACTAGCTTACCCGTCCAGGTTTCCCACTCAGTTTTTTGAAAAATCCACCTGCGGGCGAGGAGTGTGCAAAAGCGTGAAGCAGGGCAAGGCTGCGGTGATAGTCGGCGCCCAGTGGGGCGACGAAGGCAAAGGCAAGATCGTCGACGTGCTCTCCCACCATTTCTCGGTGGTAGCGCGCTATGCCGGCGGCCACAACGCCGGACATACGGTCATCATCGGCGGCAAGCGCTTTGTGCTGCAGCTGGTGCCGTGCGGCGTGTTGCGCCAGAGCTGCCGGTCGGTGATCGGCAACGGCGTGGTGCTGGATCCTCTGGCGCTGCTCAAAGAAATTGCCATGCTGCGCCAGGCGGGCGTCAAGGTCGACCACAGCCTGTTCGTCTCCAACCGCGCGCAGGTCATTCTGCCTTACCATCGCATGATCGAGATGGGCGCCGAAAACGCGCCGGGACGCGTCAAGATCGGCACTACCTCGCGCGGCATCGGGCCGGCGTACGAAGACAAGATGGGGCGCCGCGGACTGCGTGTGGCTGACCTGCTGGACTCCCACCTGCTGCGCAGCACCATCGAGAATGCCGTCCGCGAGAAGAACATGATCGCTCATGCGCTGTTCAACTCCGAACCTCTGGATGCCGACAGCATGTACCGCGAGTACGCCTCGGCCGCCGAACAAATTGCGCCTTTCGTCACCGATACCGCCGTGCTGCTCAACCGGGCGCTGGCTGAAGGCGAGCCGGTAATGTTCGAGGGCGCGCAGGGCACGATGCTCGACATCGACCACGGGACTTATCCCTTTGTCACTTCCTCCAGCGCGACTTCAGGCGGCGCGGCCACCGGCACAGGAGTGCCGCCGAACGCCATCTCCTGCGTGGTGGGCGTGACCAAGGCCTACTGCACGCGCGTGGGCGGCGGGCCGTTTCCCACTGAGATTCAGGGCGAGATCGCCGAGCAGCTTCGCGCTCGCGGCAACGAGTTCGGCGCGGTTACCGGACGCCCGCGGCGCTGCGGCTGGGTAGACCTGCCCCTGCTGCGCTATGCCCAGATGATCAACGGCGTGAACTGGTGGGTGGTGACCAAGCTGGATGTCCTCGACGAACTGGAAGAGATTCCGGTCTGCGTCGGGTACAAGATCAACGGCAAAAAGAGCGATTCCGTTCCCGCGCTGGCCACCGGCTTTGACCAGGTGCACTGCGTCTACCACAAAATGCCGGGATGGCGGAAATCCACCGCCGGTATCACCACCTTCGAGAAACTTCCCAAACAGGCCAAGGAGTACCTGCAATTCCTCGAAAGCGAGAGCGGAGCCCGCGTCGGGATGGTTTCCACCGGCCCCGATCGCGATCAGACTATCGTGATCGGGGAATTTGCCGAAGAGATGATGGCGTCGTCCTCCAGGAAGAACGACCGCATCGCGAGGGCGAAATGATCGTTCTCAAGGTCGACATGCTGGTGAAGGCCGGCGCCGAAGCCAGGTGCAAAGACTACCTGCACGCCCTGCAGGAAAACTCGCGCCGCGAGCCCGGCTGCCTGATGTACCTCACCCACCAGTCCACGGAGAATCCGCGCAAGTTTCTTATCTACGAGCAGTACAAAGATCAGGCGGCGATGGATGCGCATCGCGAGTCAGCCCACTTCAAGCAATATGTCCGCGGCGGCCTCGATACCATCGTGGAATCGCGAACCCGCGACTTCTTCCAGGTCCTGGAGTAGAGCCCGCCGTTCCACCGGCGCCCAGCCGATCACCGGATCACGGCGATTCTTCCCGCCTTTCCGATCACCGGATCACCCGGCGCCCCCGGACCGCCGGTTTGCGTGGGCTGGGGTGGTCATCCGATCACCAGGATCACCAGATCTCAGCCGACCCCCCTGCCCCCTTGGGATGGATCCCACTTCATCCCCGGTGATCCCCGGGGAAGGCCTGCCGGAGCGCTCCACTCTCCTGCCAGCCGCTAGGATTACAAAGGACTTAGCTTGCCGGCCTTCCGTCCAAACCCAATATCTGGGGATTGGTTTATCAAGAAGTAGCTAGCCGACCCCAACATCTTGTGGTTCCCGGGTCTGGGTGAATGCTGAGCTGGAGGTCCCAGCTTGCCCTGGATGCTGAATGCTGAGCGCTAATTTGTCAAAGATCTTCCCGAACAGTCCGCCTTGTGCGGCTCTTTGGTCTTTCCATTTGCCAAATTACCCGATTACCAAACCCGCAGGCCGCCCTGGGGCAGCCGGCGTTTCCGCTCTTGCTAACAACTAAATATTAAGTACTAAATACTACCAGCCGCCATCATTTCACCACATCATCGTTATTACGTCAAGTGCGAAGTAGGCCGGCGCGCGCCTCGTACTACTTCTTTCGTCCTATCGGCGCTTCGCGGCTATCGTGTGGCACAGGCACTCCTGCCTGTGCTCCGTAAAATCGTCGTGCGGCACAGGCACTCCTGGCGAGGGATCGGGTGTCGCCCGATGCACCGATCCCCGATTCTCTCTGGTGGAAGAGCGGCTCTTTAGAGCCGCGAAAGAGATTGAAAAAGATACCGGGCTTTAGCCCCTGCGCTGTTTCGGGTGGAGCAGGCCGTGTGGCACAGCCGCCCCCGGCTGTGGCTTTGTCGCCCCCCAAAAAACCACGCAAAACCTGGTTCGCTCCCCCGTTCCCTTATCGTGTTGCACTGCCCGGATTTCACAATGTTTAGACGGCGGCAATGTCTGCGGCATGCGGCGCTGCGCTGGGTGTTGATTTCTTCTGTCTGCTGTTCCGCGGCGGCCGGTCAAAGCCAGAGTTGCGTGACTGGGATGGTGGTGGACGGCGATGGCAGCCCCGTGGTTGGCATCGGTGTTCAAGCGGTCTCCATCAGGCCTCCGCGCGTGAGCTCCGAAGTAGCCACCGGCAAGAACGGCGAATTTGAAATCGGCGGCCTGGCGGAGGGAAAGTACAAGGTCTACGCACAGGACCAGGCTGCCGGTTATATATTTCGCGACTCGGGCTTGTTTCGCAATGTGCCTCCGCCTGAGGTGTCCTTGTCGGGCTCAGGACCCTGTGCCGACGTCCTCGTGGATGTGGGATCGCCGGCAGCCAAACTCAATCTGAACGGAACCGGAGCCGGCAAGCCGCTCGGTATAGTCTGGGTAAGCTTAGGTCGCTCTTCCCGGCAGGGCCAGCGCCTGTCGTCGATCGTTCAACCCGGGCAGCCGCTGGATGTCCCTTCCCTGATCGGCCTTGATCTTGAGATCGGGGCGAACGGCTTCAAGCGCGCTCACTTTTCCGTCGACCCTTTGCAGCCCCGCGAGCTGCGCGAATTCAGTTTTGAACTGGAGCCCATCGGGGTGGGGTGTCTTGAGGGCATTGCGCTCGACAATACCGGCGCCCCCGTGCCCGGCCTCAGGGTAACGCTCAATCCGCTCGATGGCACGTTTCGGGACGTGTTGCCGCAGGGCCGGACCGGCGAGAAAGGCAAGTTCAAGATCGGAGAAATTCAACCCACCCTCTACGCCATATTCGTGGAGAGTGAACCATCCTCCACCGGCCGCCGAGCCGGAGCCGGCGAGTACATCTGGAGCTGGGACAAAGTAGAGAACAGCGAAATCGTCAAAGTCACAATTGTCGCGTCCATGCAGGGCGAATGCCAGTTTGTCGAGCTGCCGGTAGGCCCCAGGGCCGCGCGCGTGACGCTTTCCGTGCGAGATGCAGTTACCGGCCGCTCACTTACCCCGAACCTGCAATTCTTGAAAGCAAGGAATAAAGAGGAAGGCGCGTACTTCGGTGGAACCAGAAGCGTGGCCGTTCCCTCCTTGACCGCGCTGACCCTTACCGTGAGCGCCGAGGGTTACGAAAGCTCCAGGCCGATCCAGATTCCTGAATTGCCGCCCGGTAAAGAGTTTTCCCTTGAAGTTTCCTTGCAGCCGGCGACTAACACCGTCATCCGCTGAATATCAGTCAGTCCGTCCTTCAGCAATCGATCGCCGGCAAACCTGACCCGCGCAACGTTTTCTGATATTTTCGTTGTCCGGTGGAACGCATAAATCGGGGACAGGTCCTGGATTTTTGAAATGAAAAGAATCCCGACGTAGAGACGCGGCACTGCCGCGTCTAACTCATAGTCGTTGCCGAAAGGCGTCTCCGTGGAAGAGCGGCCATTCATGGCCGCGAAAGCGCCTCTTTTTTGAATCCGCGGGCTTTAGCCCCTGTCCCGGACACCTCGTCCAGTTGCCCTTTATGAGTGCCTCGCGCAGGGTAAACTAACTCCGCGGGACGCCCCAATCTGTGATTTCTGGTGCGAAGGATCTGTTATTTATGAGTTTGTGCAAGTGGCCTCAGTGGAGGAGCCTTCTGTTGCTGCAATTGTTGGCGACAGCATCCGGCCCGGTGAGTCATTCTCAATCGAAGCCACCATTGCCAGATCTCCTTAGAACCTCAGTCATTGATCAGATGTTCAATCAAGAATTCACCAAGGATAAGGCAGGGGCGTTGACTGTGGGGCTGATCAAAGAGGGACGACTGGTGTGGACGAAGAGCTACGGTTTTATTGATCAGCGGCACAATATTCCAGCAACAGAGACCACAGTCTACGGGATTGGTTCTGTCACGAAAATCTTTACGGGGCTGATGCTTCTGCAACTCGTCGATCGAGGAAAAGTTCATCTCACCGATCCCGTCGAGAGGTATTTTCCCGAAATCAACTTGATCCCCAGGAAATATCCGTGGTCGCCGCCCATAACACTCATCCAACTCGCCACCATGAGCGCAGGATTGCCGGCTACGACGTCCACAGTCGGAGACCCTTATGCCATGGGACCTCCATCCGAATGGCAGAAGCAGTTGATAGCAGCACTCCCTCGCACAGCGTACGCATACGAGCCGGGGACTCGCAGGCTGTACTCCAATATTAGTTATTCCATTCTTGGTGCCGCGCTCGAACGGGCGGCAGGCAGACTTTATCTTGACTATATACAGGAAGAGATTCTGAAGCCTCTCGGTATGACCAGCACAAGCTTTTTCGTAACACCTGATCTGGCTCCACGAGTTGCCAAAGGCTATTACCTCGGGGAGGAAAAGATTGACCCAGATTTCCCGCAACAACAGAATGGGCACCAGGGGTACTGGACCCCCGTGGGTGGGCTACTTTCAACGGTGCCAGACCTGGCCAAGCTCATGCGCTTCCAGCTCGGTTATGGTCCTGATTCTGTTCTCAAGCCGGAGATTCTGGAATCTGCCTTCACAGGACTCGTTGCTTCCGATGCTGACTTGCTGTACGGCGACGGCGTTGGATTCAGCGCCGTCAGAAACGAAGACGGACACATGGTCGTTCTTGGACACGGTGGATTAAGGCGCGGTTATGTAGCTGCCTACGAGTTTGACGAATCCACCAAAACTGGCATCATTGCGCTCAGCAGTACTAGTGGTGGGAACGGAGAGTACAAGCCGCTTGTCCGTCGGATACTTTCAATGCTGAATCCGAATAGCCGTGGCGGTACAGGCCAACCGCTTCAAGAGAACCACTGATGTTTCTCGGTTGAGAGATTCTCGTTCGAGAGACTCACTGCCCCGCTTGCTGGCGACAGAGGCCGGGTGGCCCATCTTTCCCACGCTTTTTTTATCCCTCACCATACTGGGGCGGCCCCTCTTTGCGGAGAGCGCGCCCTTGGTCCTTGCGCTCGCAGCAAAGGGTGGGTCTCTTGACCATGGTCCAGTCACGAATCGCTAGTTCTCCAATCTCGACCTACCCAGCCGGTAATCACGAGAAATCTCCATCTCCAAAGCTCTGGCCATCTGCTGTGTATCCGGCCCGATCTGCCTGCTTTCAAAAAATTTAGAAAAAAGAGGGGGCCCGTCAGGGCTCCCTTTGAAGTTTCGAGAGGCTAGGGTTGTTTAATGGACAAGGGATGCGCGGGTGAAGTTGAGCCCACGTAGTTGGCGTCGCCGCTGTACTGCGCCCGGATCGAATGCGATCCCACGCTCAGCGTGGACGTGGTGAAGGTTGCGGAGCCGTTGGTCAGCGGAATGGGTCCGGCGATCATTGTGGTTCCGTCGAAGAAGGTCATGGATCCGGTTGCGGTGTTGGGTGAGACCGTCGCCTGGAAGCTCAGCGTCGTTCCAACTACAAAGGCAGTGTCGCCGACCGCGAGTTCCAGCTCCACTTGGGTGCCCGCCTTGGCTACGTTCTCGATAAACGCGGCCGAGGTCGAGCCGTTGAAATTGGCATCGCCGCTGTACTGGGCGGTGATGGAGTGGCTCCCCGCGCCGAGAATAGAGGTCGTGAAGCTCGCTGTGCCGCTGCTCAGCGGGGCGCTGGAGAGAGGAACGCTTCCATCAAAGAAGGTTACCGTCCCGGTGGCAGAGGACGAGGAAACCGTTGCGGAGAAGGTGAGCGTGGAGCCGAACATAGACGGATTCGTACCCGTCAGCAGGGCCACAGCGACAGAGGTATCGGCTTTGGGATTGTTGACGGTCTGCACCCACGGGCTGGATGTGGATCCGTTGTAGTTGTTGTCGCTGGTATATTGAGCGCTGATGGAGTGAGTGCCGAACGCCAGAGTCGACGTAGTGAAACTCACCGACCCAGCGTTTAAGGGCAGGCTACCGGAGATTTCCGTGGCGCCGTCAAAGAAGACTACCGTTCCGGTCGCCGCAGCCGGGGCCACGGTAGCCGTAAAGGTGAGCGTATCGCCGACAAGGGCGGGATTGGTCCCGCCGGTGAGCGCCACCGCAATGCTGGAATTTCCCTTGACGATATTCTGAGTTAAAGCCGGACTGACTACCGCGCTGTGCTGGTTGTCGCCGGTATAGCGAGCGGTAATGGTCTGAGTTCCCAGTGCAAGGCTGGAGGTAGTAAAAGATGCTGTTCCGTTGCTCAAAGCGAGCGCGCTGGAGATGGGCGTACCGCTGTCGAGGAATTGGACCGAGCCGTTCCCGGCCGCGCTGAGTGTGGCGGTGAAGGTCAGCGCGTCGCCAACAACGGAAGGATTGGCGCCCGCAGTGAGGGCTACGGTAAGGGTCGAAGCGACCGGCCGCAGAAGCACAGGATTGTTCCGCGAGTTTTGCAGGACCAGCGGCCAATCGTTGTTGGCTGCGACGAAAGGAGCAGGCGTATCGAGGATTGTTACCATGCCGGGAACGACGAACTGATTCGGATTCGGAGGCGGCTGCAGCCTGCATGACGCCGCGATGGCTGTACTTCCGTCCTGATTGAAGTCCCCTATGGCGATCGCAGCATCGAAAATGTTGGGCATATTATTGCTGCCGGTGAGCACCCATGTTTTCACTATGCTCGCGTCGCGACCAAAGGCGCGAAGCTGTAGGCTGAGGGAGTTAAAGTCATCGAACGGAACCACGATCTCCGGAAACCCATCGCCGTTGATGTCCGCTATCAAGGGTCGCAAATAAGTTGTTGTATTCACCATGGGAACTGGCCAGGCGCTGGAGAACAGCGTTCCATCTGTATTGAAGACATACAGTCCGGAACCGTTGGATAGCACTATCTCTTCATGCCCATCGCGATTGAGGTCACCGACCGCGATGCCTGAAAAACTGTAGAAGCTCGAATGAGAAGCTGTTATGTCCACCGGCCAACCCGCTCGCTCTGAACCGTCGGACTGGAAGACGTGAACCGTCGCCTGCGTTCCGAGAAAATCGCTGTGGCTTACCAGGATAGTCTCAAGCTTGCCGTTGTGATCCAGGTCGGCAGCAGCCATCGCCGCAGGCACTCCTGTGAGGATTGGCGTATTGAACGGCTTGCGTGTTCCGTCATGATTGAAGAGGCTCAGGCCGTAGGTGGTCGAAGTGAGTCCCTCAATGACCAGCACCTCCTTGGATCCATCGCCCGCGAAATCTCCCGCAATGACTCGGGTCAGGTTGAAAATGCCATATAAGTTGTTGTTTTCCTGCAACGCAATGGGAAATCCGTTTACCTGTTGTCCGTCTGGCTGCCATGCAAACAAATACGCCGCGTTGCCCGCAAGGTTGGTGCCGACCTGGATGCTTTCCAGCTGAAAGTCATTATTCAGATCCGCGAGCACCAGCACGGAATTGGTGAGAAAAACATCGGCATTTGGACTGAAGACATCGAGGGTGCCATCGGGATGAAACGCGTCGACCACGTTGAAGTCGACAACCACGGCGTCATCCCCGGGAAGACCGCTAAGGCTGCCAGCCGAGGGCTGATGCAAAGTTCCAAACGAGTTCAGCGCGGTTTTCTGTGAAGATCCGTCCGCATGGAGCGTCCACAGGGCGGCGGGCACAGTTGATCCGAAACTGGAAGTTCCTACCAACAGTCGGTTGGTTCCATCCGGATTGAGGGCCGGTACTACCGGGCATTCAAGACATGGCCCCTGATCGAGAAAGACCGGCCAGCCCGATGAGAGTAGATCGGGCTCAAGGCAGATATTTGTGCTCGCCTGCTCAGTGTGCGTGCCGTTCACAGTCAGCAAAATCAGGTAGAAGCCGGCCTGAGTAATTCCCGAGGTATCCCAGGTCGCGAGTTGGGCACTGTCAACGGGAGAGTTCCCCCCATTAGTAAGCGTTATGCCTGCCGTTTGCATTACCCCGTCCTGCCCGGCCCACTGAATCGTAAAGTTCTGAAAGCCGGGTATGTCCGCCGTTCCAATGATCGGCAATGAAAATCCTGGCTTGTAGGTGGATGGGATCATTGGAGGGTTCGTGATCTGCGCGAAAGTCACTGTGAATTGTGTGCGATCGACAAAGGCGTTTCCGTTGTTGTTAAACGCGGTGAGCCGGACCGAATAAATGCCGCTAAACAAGTTGCTGGGATCCAGTTGGCCCAGTATTCCCGATGCGGGGGTCACGCTGCTGAAGAATGGTGTCCAGAAGAAAGGCTGTGCGCCTTGCCCGAACTCCAATAAATAGTTTGAGAACCCGGTACCTTGGGCGAAGCCTAGAATCGTGATCGGAGCGGAAGCAGTTGCCCCGAACTGCACTCCAGTAATTTTCACGTCCAGAGGGTTAACAATTGTTACGGCTACCGCGGCATTCAATGACCCAAAGCCAAATCTGGTA
The DNA here is from genome assembly GCA_035307585.1 of Candidatus Angelobacter sp. Lineage (GTDB taxonomy): Bacteria > Acidobacteriota > Terriglobia > Terriglobales > Acidobacteriaceae > Angelobacter. The sequence goes on along the minus strand of DATGHX010000056.1, from coordinate 74,576 downwards.
TCGCCGAATTGATTGGGGGTGTCCGACGCGTGAATGATCAGGCGTACCTGCTCTGTTGAATAAGGCGGGTTCTGCGACAAGAGCAGGGCAGCGACGCCGGAAACATGCGGTGCAGCCATGCTCGTACCATTCAAGAGCCCGTAGCCAGGGATTACTGGAAAAGCTAGAAAGGTATTGGCTGCCTGAAGCGAGAGAATGTTCTCCCCCGGGGCCGTGGCGTCGATCTTGGATCCAAAGTTCGAAAAGAAGGAGAAATTTCCGAACGGATCTTCGGATGCCACGGTAATAGCCTCGGGCGAGCTGGCTGGAAAGAAATTCATGGCGTCTTCGCTGGAATTGCCTGCCGCCGCCACAAACACCACTCCCAGTGCGTCGGCAAATTGGATTGCTTCTTCGATCGTCTGGTCTGTCCCCTCCAGCCCCCACGAGGCATTGATGATGTCCGCGCCATTGCTGACGGCATAGATGATCGCCGGAGCAATGCTGGAGTCAAATCCATTGCCGTTGAAATCCAGCGCCTTTACCGCCATGACCTGGGCGTGCCAGGCAACGCCGATCACGCCGATGCTGTTGTTGCCGACAGCTGCGACAGTGCCCGCCACATGGGTGCCATGCCCGTTATCATCGATAGGATCGTTGTTGCCGTAGGCAAAATTCCAGCCGCGAACGTCGTCAATGAAGCCATTGCCGTCATCGTCGAAAAAGTTGCCGGGAATCTCGTTTACGTTGGTCCACACGTTGGCGGCAAGATCAGGATGGTTGTAATCCAGGCCGGTATCAACCACGGCCACGATCACACCATCTCCCTGGGCGGTGTTCCACGCAGTTGGGGCGCCGATCGCGTAGAGGCCCCACAGGTCCTGGTAGGGCTGTCCCCAGCTCCCACTGGAGCTGAGGAATGGATCATTGGGCAGATCGACCTTGGACAACGTGTGTTCGGCTTCGGCGAATTCCACGTCGCTATCGGCCTGCAGGAGCTTTACCATCTGTGCTCTCTGCGCCGGTGAAAGCGGACCCAGGTCGAGGACATAAGACCGCGATACTTCGGGTACGACACCACCGTGCGCGTGCCGGTGCGCGCGCTGCGCGAAGCGCTGGTGGAGATGGTCCGCGTACTGGGCGTCAGACCAGCCGTGCTTCTGCCGCTGGCGGATGATCTGGGGAAATAAAGGCGACAGCCGGTGCAGCGAATGCCTCTGCATAAAACTCTGAACGTCAGGATTTCCCGCTTTCCCGGTATCAACATGCATCTCCTGCAGAGGGACCGTCGACGAGAGGTCCGCTTCCACGGCGTGGGCGAGAGAAGGCTTGAGTTTCACGATGATCTTGTCGGATTGCGGCAGAGGCGAGGGAGCCGGCTTTTGGGCCTGTGTCCAGGCGGCCGCCAGGAAAAATAAACATACGACTAGCCCGCGGAGAGCGGCTGTGGGTAATAGTTTTTGGTTGCGGCCGGTTCTTACTGCGATGGCCAGAGTACCGCGAGCAATCATAAACATAAGGGCTCCTCGTGGGGTTGGCAGGGATCGTTCAGTTTTTTCCTTGGAAAATACTCAGAGTAAGAGGGGGGATTCTAGCTTGGATTGAACTAGATACTGCATGGAATAAGTACAGTGGACAGATAGTACTAATATCTAAAATGATAGCTAGATAGATAATGAACTAAAAATATCTATTGACAAAAGTATAGTTAGTCGGACAGCCGGATAGTTCCATTTTGGGAAAGCCGGTGCGATGTCTGGCAAATATTCAAATCGGATGGTTCAGAGAAATACCCTCTGTGCACGCGGCGCGGCTGGATAGCATTCATGGAATGGATGAACAAAGGAAAACCGGCGCCTTCTATTTTCGGTCTGCCATCAGGACGCCGCCGCTGGCGTAGTCTTCCCGCTCCACCTCGATGATCGTCACCACCACCGCCTCTTTGCTGGTCTTGGCCTCTTCCACCATGGTATCGGTCAGGCGCTCGACGATCTTGCGTTTCTGCTCGGTGGTGCGTCCTTTGAGCATGGTGATCTGAATGTGCGGCATAAGTTCCTCGCGAACCGGGAAGAGTGGGGCTCTTCCCATCCCAGGCACAGCCTACCGGGTGAGTTCGTATCCGGCGAAAAAGTAACTCAGTTCGAAGCGCGCGGTATCGTCGGCGTCGGAGCCATGGATGGCGTTCTGCTCGATGGAGTCCGCCCACTTCTTGCGCACCGTGCCGGCCTCGGCGTTGGCCGGATTGGTAGCGCCCATCAGCTTGCGCAGATCGGCGATGGCGTTTTCCTTCTCCAGCGCCAGCACCACAATCGGACCGCTGGACATGAAGGTAGTCAAGGAATCGAAGAACGGACGGCTGGCGTGGACGGCGTAGAAGCCCTCGGCCTGATGCTTGCTGATCTCCAGCATCTTCATGCCGATAATGCGGAAACCTTTTTCCTGGATCATGCGCAGGATGTCGCCGGTCGCGCCCTTGGCCACGGCGTCGGGTTTAATGATGGAAAAAGTGCGTTGCAAAGTTTGCATTCCTCTTCGATAGCTCCTGTTTAGCTTGATTTCGACCGTGTCGGTTCAGACTTTAGCGCCGATCCTGTCCAGCAGTGTCTGCGCCATCATGGCCGGCGATTTGGCCACCGCGATCCCCGCGCTCTCCAGCGCCTTGATCTTTTCCGCCGCGGTGCCGCTGCCGCCGGAGATGATGGCTCCGGCGTGGCCCATGCGGCGTCCCGGAGGCGCCGTCTGCCCGGCGATGAACGAGACCACCGGCTTTTTCACGTTCTTCTTGATGTACGCCGCGGCGTTTTCTTCCGCGTTGCCGCCGATCTCGCCGATCATGATGATGGCTTCGGTTTCCGGATCCTGGTTGAACAGCTCCAGCGCGTCGATGAAGTTGGTGCCGATGATGGGGTCGCCGCCGATGCCAATGGCTGTCGATTGCCCGATGCCGCGCTGCGTGAGCTGGAAGACGGCTTCGTAGGTCAGCGTTCCCGAGCGCGAGACGATGCCGATGTGGCCTTCCTTGTGGATGTGGCCGGGCATGATGCCGATCTTGCACTTGCCCGGCGAGATGATCCCCGGGCAGTTGGGGCCGATCAGCCGCGACTTGCCCTTGACCGTTAGATATTCGTAGGCGCGCACCATGTCGAGTACGGGAATGCCTTCGGTGATGGAGACGATAAGCGGAACTTCGGCGTCGATGGCCTCCAGCAGCGCGTCGGCCGCGAACGCGGGCGGAACAAAAATAATGGTGGCGTTGGCGCCGGTCTTCTCTTTGGCTTCGGCCACGGTGTTGAACACCGGCCAGCCTTCGTGCGTGGTGCCCCCTTTGCCCGGCGTCACGCCCCCGACAATGTTGGTGCCGTAAGCCGCGCCCGCCTTGGCGTGGAAGGTGCCTTCGCGTCCGGTGATGCCCTGGATCAGGAGGCGAGTCGATTTGTCTGCAAGTATAGCCATTGCTTCAGCTGCTGCTAGCTTCTAGCTGCTAGCCGGCAAAATCTTGTTTCCTCGGATTTCGGTTCGCTCAGTTCGTCCACTAGCTCGCCTTAGCTAGAAGCCAGTAGCTAGTAGCTAGCAGCTCTCACTACCTTCTCCGCCGCGTCCTTCATGTCGCTGGCTACGATGAAGTTCAGTCCCGAGTTTCTCAGGATCTCGCGGCCCTGCTCCACGTTGGTTCCTTCCAGGCGCAGCACTAGGGGCAGCTTCAGATTCGTGGCCCTGGCGGCTTCGACTACGCCGCCGGCCAGCATGTCCACGCGCAGAATGCCGCCGAAGATGTTGATCAATATCGCGCGCACATGCTTGTCGCTGAGCAGGATCTCGAAGGCGTGGCGAATCTGCTCCGCGTTGGCGCCGCCGCCGACATCCAGAAAGTTGGCCGGCGACCCGCCCGCGTACTTGATGATGTCCATGGTGGCCATGGCCAGCCCGGCGCCGTTCACCAGGCAGGCGATGTTGCCGTCAAGCTTGATGTAGTTCAGGTTGTACTTGGAAGCCTCGACCTCAAGCGGATCTTCTTCGTTGATGTCGCGCAGCTCCTTGAGCTCCTTGTGGCGGAAGAGGCCGTTGTCGTCGAAGTTGACCTTGGCGTCGAGAGCAAACAGCCGTCCGTCGGTCGTAGTGATAAACGGATTGATCTCCAGCAGCGAGGCGTCGGTATCGATAAAGGCGCGGTAGAGGCCGGTCATGAAGCGTACCGCTTCGTTGATCTGTTCGCCTTTCAATCCCAGGCCGAAAGCCAGCTTGCGTGCGTGGAAAGCCTGAAAGCCGATGGTGGGATCGATAGCTTCTTTCAGGATGGCCTTGGGGTCCTTGGCGGCGACCTCTTCAATCTCCATTCCCCCGGCGGCTGACGCCATAAACACCGGGCGAGCCGTGGCCCGATCCACTACGATGCCGAGGTACAATTCGCGCTCGATAGGCAGCGTTTCTTCGATCAGCAACCGCTGGACGATCTTGCCTTCCGGTCCGGTCTGGTGCGTGACCAGGCGCATGCCCAGAATCTTGTCGGCCCAGGCCTTGGCCTCTTCCAGGTTCTTGGCCACCTTCACGCCGCCGCCTTTGCCGCGGCCGCCGGCATGAATCTGCGCCTTTACCACCACGCCTTTGGCGCCCTCGGCAAAGAGCTTGTGCGCGGCTTTTTCCGCTTCGGCGCGGGTCAGCGCCATCTCGCCGCGGGGCACAGCCACGCCGTACTTCGCAAGGATGGTTTTGGCCTGATATTCGTGAATTTTCATGCTGGCTGGTTCTGCTTTTGGCGCCGAAGCGCTGAAGGGAACCAGTGATTCTAAAGGACGAGCGAGGAAATGGGCAAACGGAGAGAATCGCCGTGATCGCCGCGATCGTCGCGATCGCACGGAATCGGCAGAACGGCCTTGAAGCGATCTCTTATAATCCTTCCAAGCAATCAGCATGTTGACCGAAGCCCTCCATAAGATCGCGCACCATCGCGGCTCGCTCAGCCGGGCGGAGGCGCGCGCCGTCATGGACGAGCTGCTTTCCGGCAAAGCTACTGACGCGCAGATCGCCGCGCTGCTGGTGGCGCTGCATATGAAGGGCGAGACAGTAGAGGAGATCGTGGGCTTTGCCGAGGCTATCCGCGCCGCCGCGGCGCCCATCAGTAGCTCTGACGGTACTGCGCTCGACTTGAGCGGTACGGAGCGCGACGCCCTGGTCGACACCTGCGGCACCGGCGGCGACGCCAGCGATACTTTCAACATTTCCACGGCTTCGGCCCTGACCATAGCCGGCGCCGGAGTGCGCGTAGCCAAGCACGGCAATCGCGGCATCACTTCAAAATGCGGCTCAGCCGACGTGATGGAAGCCCTGGGAGTCAACATCAGCCTGCCCATCAACCGCCTGGGCGACTGCCTGCGCGAGGTGGGGATTGCTTTCATGCTGGCTCCGGCCATGCACACCGCGACCAGATACGTGCAGCCGGCGCGCCGAGACCTGAAGCCGCTGCGGAGTGTCTTCAACCTGCTGGGGCCGCTCACCAACCCGGCGCGGGCGTCGGCCCAGGTGGTGGGCGTCTACTCGTTAGACCTGGTGGAAAAGCTGGCCCAGGCCTTGAAGATGCTCGGCCTGCATCGCGCCCTGGTGGTGCACGGCGCCGACGGCCTCGACGAGATCTCCATCAGCGGCTCGACCAAGATCGGCGAGGTCCGCGGCGAGTGGGTGCGCGTCTATGAGGTCACGCCGGAGCAGTTCGGGCTGGAGCCGGCCCCGCTGAGCGCCATCAGCGGCGGCGACCTGCACACCAACGCTGCCATCATCCGCGAGATCCTGGGCGGGAAGAAATCGCCCCGGCGCGACGTGGTGCTGATGAACGCCGCGGCCGCGCTGGTGGCCGCCGGCCGCGCCGATTCACTGGCTGAGGCCATGCCCCAGGCCGCGCAATCCATCGACTCCGGCGCCGCGCGCAAGAAGCTCGACGCCCTGGTGGAGTTCACCAATCGCCAGGCCTCGGCGGCCTCTTAAATCTTCAACTCTCAGCTCACCAGTTGCGCATCCAGAGTGATCTTGGTGTTCAGGAGCTTGGAGATCGGGCAGCCCTCTTTGGCGTTCTTCGCTGCCTGATCGAACTTGGCTTTGTCGACGCCGGGAATCGTGGCCTTCAGTAGCAGGTGAACCGAGGTGACGGCGAACCCCGACTCCAGCTTCTCCAGCGTGACCGTGGCCGTGGTATCGAGAGCCTGCGCGGTTATTCCGGCGTTGCCCAGCTGCGCCGAGAGCGCCATGGTGAAGCACCCGGCGTGGGCCGCGGCGATCAGTTCTTCCGGGTTGGTGCCCGGCTGGGATTCAAAACGAGTGCTGAACGAATAAGGTGTGTTCTTGAGAACTCCGCTGGCGGTGGTAATCGTGCCCTTGCCGTCTTTGAGCCCGCCGCTCCAGTGGGCGCTTGCGTTTCGTTGCATGCGACATCTCCTTAGGTTTTCTATCGAAGCACCAATAGTCTGACGTTGCCGTGCGAACCGTCAATTTTTATCCGCTGGTCCCAGGCACGGCGAACCTGCCTCAAGTCGCGCTGGCAGCGATGTAAAAGGATTACAATAATCCCTCGCCTCCCGCCCTCGCCCTGGGCAATGCCTATGTTTGAGCGATACACAGAAAAAGCCCGTCGCGTAATTTTCTTTGCCCGCTATGAAGCTTCCCAGTTCGGAAGCCCTTACATCGAGACCGAGCATCTCCTGCTGGGCATCCTGCGCGAGGACAAAGCTCTGACCCACTGCTTCATCGCGAAAGCTACCTCGGCGGCCGCTATTCGCAAGAAAATTGAATCGGCAACTACCATAAGGGAAAAGATTGAGACCTCGGTCGACCTTCCCTTGAGCAACGAATGTAGGCGTGTCCTCGCCTATGCGGCGGAGGAAGCCGAGCGGCTTTCGCACAAGCACATCGGCACCGAACATCTGTTCCTTGGACTCTTGCGCGAGGAAAAGAGTTTCGCGGCTCAAATCCTTGTCGAAATCGGCCTGAATCTCGAGGCCGTTCGCGCCGAGGTTGCGAAGGGCCCCCCCGTCGACACTGAAAAAACCGATGTTGCCGCATTACTCTCTCCATTGCGGAGAGATCTTACTGCCATGGCTTCTGAAAACAAGCTGGATCCCTTCCTGGGCAGAGAAAAAGAGATGCACCGATTGATCCAGGTCCTGGGGCGCTCCGCCAGGAAGAACGTGATCCTGGTTGCGGACCCGGGCAGTGGCAGGCGCGCCCTGGTCGAAGGGTTGGCCCACAGAACTGCCCAAGGCGATGTGCCCTCCTTTCTTGAGCAGAAAAGGGTGGTGGAGTTTGACATAGATCAACTCCGCGGTGGCTGGCGCGGGGCAGCAACGGAATGGCTGCTGAAGGGAAGCACTAATATTTTCTTTTTGGAAGATCTCGTGCCTCTGCTGGCAGGAACTCCGCCCGCGGATTTTCCTGCAGGCGGTGAAATCCTGAAAGCGCTCATCTCGGATGGAAAGATCCAATGCATCTGTTCGGCTACGGACGAACAGCATCGGGATGCTCGCAAACAACATGGATGGGTGGATCGCTGGTTCACTGCGATCAAGATACCGGCGATGACCGAAGCGGAATCAATTGCCGCTGTGACGGCCAGGATACGGCGCCTCGAGACCTTCCATGGCGTCACGTTTGACCCATCGCTGCCTTCTGATGCGGTGCGTTATTCAAGTGCACTCATCAAAGATCGGGCGTTGCCCGTTGCAGCCATAGACCTGCTGGACGAGGCCGCGGCCCACGCGCTGGCGCAGTCTCCTCGCACACCGGACGAAATCCGCGAGGTTCAAAAACGCATTCGCTTCATTGTCCACCGCATGGAAGTCGCTATAGCCAACAGTGAAGTTGAGAAGGCGCGCTTTTATGCTGCCGAAGAACGCAAAGAGCGGGAGGGACTGCGTCAGCTGCAGCAAAAGCATAAAGTGGAAGCTGCCGTTGTCACACGCGAAGATATCGAGGAGGTCCTGGCCCAGTGGATAAGAATCCCGGTGGTCGAGATCCGCAAGAAGGTTTCATCTGACGACGACACGCCAGCTAAGACTTAAAACTCTCCCAGCGTCAGCTCTCTTTCCCCGCTTCCTTAACATCGAGATGGATACAGCGCGGCTCGATTGTGGCGCGAACGTCAGCCAATGAAGCCACAATCGCATTGGCCGCATCCAACTCGTTTTTGGGAAACGTTGTGGTCAGAGCGATTGACCGCATTCCAGCCCGATGCGCCGATTCAACCCCTGCGGGTGTGTCCTCGAACACCATGCAATCTCCCGGCGCCAAGCCGAGCAGCGCGGCGCCTTTGAGATAAGGTTGCGGCGAGGGTTTGCCTTCGCGTACATCGTCGGCGGTCACAGAGAGTCTGGGTAGCGGTAGTCCGGCGTGGCTCATGCGAGCCGTCGCCAGTGCACGTGTGGCCGAGGTTACGATCGAGTATCTATCCGGCGGCACAGCCCGTAGAAGCTCCGCCGCGCCGGGCAGCGCGGCCACGCCCTCCTGGTCGGCGATTTCCATGGCTTCAACGATCCGGTTCTCACTTTCGGCTCCGAGATGAGGCGTGAGCAGGCGGATGGTCTCAATGCTGCGCCGGCCGTGAGCCGTCTGAATCACCAGTTTCGCCGGCAGCCCATGCTTCTGCGCCCAGCGCCTCCATACGCGAGCGACGGCTCCTGTGGAGTCAACCAGCACTCCGTCCAGATCAAAGAGAATTCCGCGGCAGGAAAAAATCACATTCGAGAATATCAGCAGGGCCGGCTGTAAAGATCTGTTAAGCAATCGATAGGACATGTCTCAGAGCGATGCGATCGCATCCCTCTGAGTATGGACAGGGCAACACCGCAAAGAGGATAATCGCGAGATATACATTTGCAGGTGAGGTGGATGCCGGCAAGCCCCGATGCCCTTCCTGCCCGCCTTAATGCGAGGTGACTTTGAAAAAAGTACTTTTGCTTGTTGCGGCTTCTTTCCTGTTGTTTGCCCTTACCAGCACTGCTAACGCTCAGCAGTTCGACATCGCTTTTGGCTATGGCACGTTGGGCGGAAATGCGGCCGGCGATGCCACCGTAACCGATATTCTCAACGGAACCCACCAGGCGCAGAGTATCAGCGGCGGCGGCTACCCGAGCTTCAGCGGGGATTTTCTGTTCATCAAGAAATATCTCGGCGTCGGCGGCGAGGTAACCTGGCGGGCCCACCAGAACCTGGATGTTTTCGGCGAGCCCTACCGCCCGATTCTTTATGATTTCAACGCGGTATTCGCTCCCCCCATCGGCAAGAAAGCACAGGCGGAAGTGCAGGCCGGCATCGGGGCCGAGAGTCTGCGCTTTTACCAGGGATTCTTCAACTGCACCTTCTTCGGCTGCACCAACTACAGCAGCAGTAACCACTTCCTGGGACATGTCGGAGGCGGGCTGCGTTTCTACTTCTGGCACAACGTGTTTATCCGCCCGGAAGCCCACATTTATTTGGTGCACAACAACTTTGAGTTCGCCGGACCGCGGGTGACGCGTTACGCAGTTTCGCTCGGTTACTCGCTGCGCAACACCATGTAATACTTTTTCCCCACGAGAGTTTTCAGGCCCGGCGAACCAGACCGGGCCTGATTTTTTGCTTTACGATTTCTCCAGCCGCGGTTCCGGAGGATGCTGCGGGACGTGGCCGCGGCGGTAGATCATCGCCGTCCGCTTGAACTCGATCACCACGGTTCCATCCTGCTTGTAGCCGGTGGTCTTGAAGCGGACGATACCGACATTGGGGCGCGATTTTGATTCGCGCTTTTCCAGCACCTCGCTGCGCGAGTACACCGTGTCGCCTTCGAACAGCGGATTGGGAAGGCGGACTTCGTCCCAGCCCAGGTTGGCCATGGCGTTCTGCGAGATATCCATCACCGATTGCCCGGTAACCAACGCCAGGGTGAAGGTGGAATCGACCAGGGGCTTGCCGTATTCGGTGTGGGCGGCGTAGGCGGCGTCAAAGTGAATGGGATTGGTGTTCTGCGTGAGCAGCGTGAACCAGATATTGTCGGCGGCGATAACGGTTCGCCCCAGCGGGTGCTGGTAGACGTCGCCGACTTCGAAATCCTCAAACAGCCTTCCTGTCCAGCCGGTCTTGATGGCCATGATTTCAGCTCCAAAATCAGGTTTGCGAGACTAGTAAGATCGCGGCAGCCCCAGCACGTGTTCGGCGATGTACGCCAGAATCAGGTTGGTGGAGACCGGAGCGACCTGGTAGAGACGCGTCTCGCGGAACTTGCGTTCGATGTCGTAGTCCTCGGCAAAGCCGAAGCCGCCATGGGTCTGGACCGCGGCGTTAGCCGCTTCCCAGGATGCGTCGGCCGCCAGCAGTTTGGCCATGTTGGCCTGCGCGCCGCAGGATTGATGAGAGTCGAACAACTGGGCGGCCTGCGCCACCATCAGCGCGGCGGCTTCCACGTTGGCGTACGCGCGGGCCAGCGGAAACTGCACCCCCTGGTTCTGCCCGATAGCGCGGCCGAAGACCACGCGCTCTTTCGCGTAGCTGCACGCGCGCTCCAGGAACCAGCGGCCGTCGCCGATGCACTCGGCGGCAATCAGAATGCGCTCGGCATTGAGTCCGTCAAGAAGATAACGGAAACCCTGGCCTTCTTCGCCGATGAGATTTTCCACCGGCACCTCCACGTCGTCGAAGAAGATCTCGGTGGTGGCGTGGTTCATCATGGTGCGAATCGGACGAATGGTCAGGCCGTGGCCCGCTGCCTGTCGCAGATCCACCAGCAGTGTGGAAAGGCCTTCGGTCCGTTTCTTTACTGCATCGAGCGGCGTAGTTCTGGCCACCAGCAGCATGAGGTCGGAGTGCTCGGCTCGGGAAATCCAGATCTTCTGGCCCTTGACGACATATTTGTCGCCCTTGCGCACGGCTAATGTCTTGATCTGCGTAGTGTCGGACCCGGTAGTGGGCTCGCTCACGCCAAAGGCCTGCAGGCGAAGCTCGCCGCGAGCGATCGCCGGCAGATATTTCTTCTTCTGCTCCGTGGAGCCGTGGCGCAGCACCGTCCCCATTACGTACATCTGAGCGTGACAGGCTGCGGCATTGGCGCCCGAGCCGTGGATTTCTTCAAGGATGGCCGCGGCTTCGCTCACTCCCATGCCGGCCCCGCCGTATTCTTCCGGAATCAATGTCGCCATGTATCCGGCGCGGGTCAGTGCCTGCACGAATTCTTCCGGATAAGCACGCCGGCGGTCCAGTTCCCGCCAGTAGACATCGGGGTAGTTGCGGCATAACTCGCGGACAGCGGTGCGAAGTTGCTGGTGAAGCTCGGATTTATCCGCGGGCAGCATGAAGCAAATAGCAATTAACCGGCTAAGCCAGGACGAGAAAGCTTAGCAGAACGCAGCAGATTCAGATGCCTCGGCGCCGCATTGTCGGTCGGCGCGCGTAGTGCAGGCTGTCCTTCTATGGGTGACAGAGCACCAGCAGGAGTGCAGGTGCCACACAAACATGCGCAGATCACGGTTCTACTTAAGTCCGCATTTCCGCGCGATGGCCAGCTTCTTGCGCTCCATGGGCAAAGTTGCGGCATCGACCATTTCGTCTTTGTACACGAAGGCGCCGACGCCGGCGTCGCGGTCCTGGCGCTCGTAGGCGGCCAGGATCTCGCGCGCCCGCTCCAGTTCCTCCGCGGTTGGGGTGAAGGCGCGGTTGATCACCGGCACCTGATCGGGGTGGATGGCCCACTTGCCGTCGAAGCCCATGCGCGCGGCGTTGCGTGCATCCTGCTCGCACAGGGCGAGGTCGCGGAACTGGAAGGTGACGCCGTCAATCACGTCAATGCCCGCAGCCCGCGCGGCAGCCACGGTCTTGGCCTTGGGATAGTGGTAGAGCGCGAACTGCTCGCGCACCGGCTCGCGCGCGCCGATGCTGCCGGCGTAGTCGAGGACGCCGAAGATCAGCGCCGCCAGGCGCGGGGTGGCGCAGGCGATGGCTTCAGCGTGGAGCACGCCGCGGGCGCTCTCGATCAGCGCTTCCAGTCGAATGCGGCCCGGAGTCCAGCCCATGTTCTGCTCGATCTGGGTGAGCAGACGGTCGGCAAAGAGGATGTCGGCGGCGTCCTGAACCTTGGGAATGACCAGGACGTCAATGTTCGCGCCGGCGGCCTCCACGACGTCGATCACGTCGCGGTAGAAGTATTTTGTCTCAATGGCATTGGCGCGGAAAGCGCGGATCTTGCCGCGAAAATCGAGAGTCCGGAAGGCCTCGATCACCGTCTTGCGCGCCTCGACTTTCTGCGAGGGAGCACAGCCGTCTTCCAGGTCGAAGACGACCTCATCGGCCTCGCCGGCCGCGGCTTTGGCCATCATCTTCAGCGAATGGGCAGGGCAAGCCAGCTCGGTACGGCGTACCACCGGCGATGGATCGGTTTTTGTTGCCATTGAGTGCGCGCGAGCCGCCAGAGGCGGCCGGACAGCAGGATTATAAATTGAGGTACTCCGGCCACGAATAGTTCGATTCAGCTCGCGATCCTTCCTATAATTGAAGTATGGCGCGAGGATGGGAAAGCAAGTCAGTGGAATCGCAGCAGGAATCCGCACAGACAGACGGCCAACAGAAATCCGCAGGCAATGGAACCGGTGATAAGGAGAAGGAGCGCGAGCGGCAAAGCCTGCTGCTTTCGCGCGCTTACCTGCTCCACCGCATAGAATCTTCCTCCAACGAACGCTATACGGAATCACTGTGGCAGGCGCTCAGCGACATCGACGGGAAGCTGGCCCAGCTCAAATAGAGGGCCGGACAAGGCCGTTCTCAACAGCGAATTCAGACCACGTCGATTCCCGCCTTATGCAACTCGGCAAAGAGGGCGCTGGGATCGGCGGCGTCGGCAGGAAAGCTGATGCCGGGCCGGACGTCAGAGCCGTCCGCGATCATGCGCGCGACGGTGGCAGGAACAACACCGTGCGGGGGCGGCTCGGGGAAGTGTGGTCGGGCGTCATTGCGGTAAACACATGCTACCAGCCGCGGAACCGGCCCCGTAGGAGTTACAGAAGGGCTAGTCCTTTGTCGAAACCCGGGTGTTTTTCGGGATATTGCATTTGCATCGTATAACGATATATAGTCCTTGAGCAGAGTAGCTGAAGGACTCGGCCTTGCTGCCTTTCATCGCAATTTCCTGTTTCTGGCGCCGCCGCGAAGCGCGGCGCGCGATCACGGCGGCTCTTGTTCTGCTGGCAGCGCTCTGCATCCTTAGCATCTTCTTCTTCCCCGCGCACCAGGGCCCTTATGCCGTAACCCACGGGCCGGTTACAGAGCTGCGAATCCTCTTCTGGCTGGCGACCCTGTTTTGCGCGACGATTCTCCTGGCGGCTTTCAGGAGTTGGTCCAGGGCGACGCCTGCAATCCGTACAAACCATTGCCGGCGCGATATCCGGCCATCATTTCTGCTCCCCTCCCCTTTCACGGAAGTATTTCGCTGTTGATCTCGTGAACTAACCGCTTTTCGGCTGCCCAGAAAAAGGCAGGTTTCCGGGATTTTCCAATCATTGCGTGAGGCGCGAGTTACGCCTCGCGGGGAGGTTTTCAAAATGCAGCGCACAAGATTTCAATTCGTGTTTCCGATTCTAGCGCTGGGAGCAGCCTTGTTGCTGACATCCTGCGCGAAGAAGACCACCGTGGCCAAGGCGCCGCCGGCGACCGTTCCCGCGCCGGTAGCGTCCATCACGGCCAGCCCTTCGTCCATTCAACAAGGCCAGAGTACGACCCTGACCTGGCAAACCAGCAACGCCAACGAGATAACCATTGAAGGATTAGGCACTGTCGCAGCTTCCGGGACGCGCCGGGTTTCACCCAGCATCACTACCAACTACGCTCTGACCGCCAAAGGACCGGGCGGCACCGGGAATGCAAACGCCAGCGTGACCGTCACTGCCGCAACCGCCGCCGCCGTGCCGTCACACATTCCCAGCGACGACGAGTTGTTCCGGCAGGCCGTGAAAGACGTGTTCTTCGACTTTGACCGGTCGACGATCCGTTCCACCGATAAGCCTGCGGCTGAGGGCGATGCGGCGTTCCTGGCCAAACACCCGAACCTGCGCGTGGTGGTGGAAGGCCACTGCGACGATCGCGGTTCAGAAGAATACAACCTGGCGCTGGGCGAGAGCCGCGCCCGCGCGTTGCGTGACAACCTGGTGGCGCAAGGGGTCAGCCCCGACCGCATTAAAACCATCAGCTACGGCAAAGAGCAGCCTTTCTGCAGTCAGGACGATGAAGCCTGCTGGCAGCAGAACCGGCGCGACCACTTCGCTTTGCAGCACTGAGCACTTCCTCCGGTGCCCTTGATGGGCGACGGCCTCTGGGATCGCCGTCGCCCTTTTTTTGCGTTTTTCGGCGGCTGCCGAGCCTGAAAATCGACCGCATCCCACCTCTCTCAAAGAGCACATACGAAAGTAACTTACGCTTTATTTTAGGGGATTATGCACTTGACACAGAGAGGCCCGTAAGCTATTGAATACAGGTAGCCGTGACAGGGTTATCAGAATGATAGGGGCCCTTGCGCTCAGATCGCTGATGTGCGATTGTGCAGAATGGAGTCGTGTTTTGTAAGCAATTTCACATTCAGGATCAACTCTGATAGAATGATAAACGTGGAGTTTTCGAGGGAATTGAACCTCGCGATGTGTACTGCCTGACGGCGCAAAGGACTTACTGGGTGAGTGAAGTGAAGGACCCCGTAGCTCAGCCTGGACAGAGCGCTTAGGTTCGCACCTTAGAGGTCGGGAGTTCAAATCTCTCCGGGGTCGCCACGTTACTTCTTTTCGCCTTTTATACCCTTGCTAAACAGTCAAGCCCCATTTATACTCAAAACGTGCGAACCTAAGCGCTCAGCTCTTTTCTGGGCGTGAGATGGTTATAAATGGGGGCGATCCCTTGCGGGCTCGCCCTCGTGGCTTTTTGCGGATTTTGGGACTTAGGCCCTCGCACCTAAGTAATAAATTTTATTTTGTAAACCCTTGAAACTTTCATTGGATTTATTGCATCATTAGGCGTACGGACAATTACTAAGGTGTATACCTGAATATTGTCCAAGCGGATTTGTCGGGAGTAATTTCCCGGCTTTCCCCGTCGTCTCTGGGTAAAATAAGGGACACACAGATTCCGCCGAAAGGCGGTTTCTGTGTTTAGGGCCAAATGACGTCTTCGGCTTTGGCTCCGACTCTGCTCTTTCTGAATGCGCTAATCGGAACCAATAGAAACGCGTTCATTCGCAAACAAACCACAGCCTTGATGCGTTTCGTTCCATTTACGCTGGGTGCGAATTCTTTGATATAGACCTCATCGCCAGGAACATTCTTATGCTTATTCTTGGTGATGCAAGTGGGTCTACATATCACGGCTTCAAGCCATGTTAGAGTCTGCGCTCTGTCTTGATCTATTCCACCAAAATCATGATCCTTCAGTTTTCCCTCTCGTATCTTATTCACAATTTTGAGAGGCTTTTTGATCTTTTCCCCGTTCTTTTTGTTCCTGAGTTTCACGAGATAGGGGAACCTTTCGGGCCCGATCTGTACTCTATGGCCGCGTGGATCCTTCATCTCTCTACAAATATTTTTTTCAAACCAGCACAAAAGGCGCTGTAAATCATCTGTGGTTTTTAGCCTTGGCGGCGCATCTTCAAGGGCCTTTGATTGTTGTGTTGATTCCGTCATTCGTTTACCTTTCGGTTTGGCTTATAATGAGCGGAGAGCGGGGGGATCGGACCCCGTTCCAATTAAGGAACTCTGGTTTATAAGACCAGTCCCATCACCAGATGGTCGCTCTCCACAGAGCGCACTCAAAAGGCTCGGATAATATTTCGGGCCTTTTGTCTTTTCGCAAGGCACACACTTCTCCCTGCGAAAAATTCGCACTTTTTCTTGACGGAACAAACGGGGAGGGATTAGTATTGAAGCTGTCCAAGCACTCAATACAAGCCTCGACGGTTTGTCCATCGAGCAGATTTTAGGCCCGCATTCATCGCGGGTCTTTAATTTTTCCAGGTGATGTTCGACATCGGCTACTGCGACTTGGTCGGCTAGCCAGGCTACTCTTGACGGGGGCCACTCTATTCTTTTTCGTTCCACCTGGGAAACGCGGTTCGCATCGCGCCCGGAGTGGTCGTCTTCGCTCTTCGAAACTCAATACTTCGTTCCAGTGATGTCATCGGCAATAGGTAAGAGGGCTGGTATCTATCCAAACTGCCGAAACTAATAGATTATAGACCAGAGCTGACCTAAAAAAGCAACAATCATTCGAGTGGTAGAATAACTCTTGTGAAAGTCGAGAAAGCACAGTTTGACGATCTTCTTGGGCGGCTACTTAAAGCCAAGCCACTACCCGAGAAAAAAATAAAGGCTCCGAAGAAACGGAGCCCACGGCCAATACTGGAACGCGATCCTCAGAAGGGTTGATTGGTTTCTGGATCGGCGATTAGGTTCTGATATGGCATCGGCTTTACTCCGCACATCCGGGCCACGGTTTTTATAAACAGATCAGAATTCTTGCGGTTATTGGTGCGGTACTCAAACTCTGATAGGTAACGGTCCAGGTGCTTCACGCTCACTTGATGAAAGCTGCCTATGATGCCGCGCTTGAGAAGTGACCAGTGATTCTCGATTGTGTTTGTGTGCACGTCTCCGCGTACCCACTCTTCGGTTATATGGTTTACCGTGTCGTGTTTGCGAATCTGGCCTACTGATTTGTAGGCCGTGGATTCATCCGTGTAAATCTGCGCGTCTTTGGTCGTGTGGTCCAGAATCTTGCTGACCAGGACGGCTTTGCTCGGAGTGCTGATTCGCATGGTGCGGACTTGACCTCCGCGCTCGATCAAACCCACGACGCCCGGTTTCTCGCGACGCGCACGTTTGCGCCGAGGATCGTATTTCCCGCCGATATAGGTTTCGTCAACTTCCACGGTTCCGGTCAGCAGAGACCCCTCCGTGTCTTCCATCGCTTTGCGAATGCGATGCGCCATATACCACGCGGTTCGATAGCTGCCGATTCCAAGATGCCGCTTAAGCTGGTTTGCGCTCACGCTCTTTTTGGCGTCTACGATGATCGCCACGGCCATGAACCATTTTGTTAACGGGAGATGCGAGTCGTGAAAAATAGTGCCGGATGTTACTGAGAACTGCTGCTTGCAAGTGGGCTCAAGGCACTGATAGATTTTACCGCGCTTGTTCTTCGTCTCGCTCTTGCGCTCGATCACGGAAACCTTATCGGAGCCACAAACGGCGCAGCGTACGCGATTCGGCCAGCGCATCTTTTCCAGATATGCAAGGCACTCTTCGTCGGTTTTGAACTGGCTTGTAACGTCTATCAGGTTCATTTTCTGGCCTCTGTATATTTATGCAAAACCTTCAAACCCTTTGAATCTGAGGCCAGAATAGCTTATTTATTTCTCTGTGTCAAGTGCATAATCCCCTTATTTTAGGGTTGACATTGCTGTGTGCCCTGCTGCATATTATACATGCGGTTGAATAATTATACGGAACTCGGTATGACCAAACTTTCCCGGCAGCAAACCATCGTTGAACTCGCGCAGGAATCGCCTTTGCCCAATCAGCTGGAGCTGTGCAAGGTGCTGGCGCGCAAGGGATTCGCGGTCACGCAGGCCACGTTGTCGCGGGACATCAACGAGCTGAGGCTGGTGAAGACGTCAGAAGGCTACGTGCTCCCAAACGACGACAACGCGGCTGAGCCGTTGCCCGCAGTTTCGCGCGTGGTGCGCGAGTTTGTGCGCGAAGTGCGGCGGGCGCAGAACCTGCTGGTGATCAAGACCATCCCCGGGAGCGCCCAGCCGGTGGCGGTGGCCGTGGACGCCGAAGGCTGGGATGAAGTGGTGGGCACCGTGGCTGGCGACGACACGCTGCTGGTGATAGTGGCCAACAACAAGAGCGCCAAGAATCTGCAGCTCAAGATGGAGGCGATGCGCGCCTGATGACAGCGTCCATCCAACCCGCAGTTGTTGGCGCCACCGGTTACGCCGGCTTCGAGCTGGCGCGTCTTCTTCTCCGCCATCCGCGGGTGAAGAAGCCCCTGCTGTTTACGCGTGAAGGCGACGACTCTGCTTCTTCCGGCCTGGATGACGTTTATCCCCACATCAGCGGTAATGGCGGTTATCCCCTGGAGCCGTTTGCGTGGGACGCGTTGCAGAAGAGGGGCGTCAATGTCCTCTTTCTGTCCACGCCGCATGAGGTCTCGCGGGAGTGGACGCCCGAGGCTTTGCGCCGCGGAGTCCATGTGATTGACCTGAGCGGCGCATGGCGGCTGGCCACGCCGGCGTCGCGTGCCGTTTATCAATTTCACGATGCCGATCCGGAGCTCGCCGAACAGCTGACGGCCAAGGCGGTGTATGGCATTCCAGAGTTGCATCGCAACCGCCTGAAAGAGGCCGCGCTGGTGGCCAACGCCGGCTGTTACGCCACATCGATCATCCTGGCGCTGGCCCCGCTGGTCCGCTCCGGGCTGGTGGATCTGAATCACGGAATCATCTGCGACTCCAAATCGGGAGTTTCTGGCGCGGGCAAACAGCCGACGCAGAAGACCCACTTTGTGGAGGTCGCGGAGAATCTTTCCGCATACTCGGTATTCAATCACCGGCACACGGGCGAGATACTGGAGCAGCTGGGGCTCTATCCCGAGCAACTGGTGTTTACACCGCACCTGCTGCCGATCCCGCGCGGCATCCTGTCGACGATCTACCTGCGGCTGCTCAACCCCGCCGACCCGGCGAAAATCGAAACTACGCTGCGGGATTTCTATGCGCAGTCACCCTGGGTGCGGATTTTCCCCCACGGCAAGCTGCCGCAGATCCAGTATTCGCTGCACAGCAACTACTGCGATATCGGTTTTGCCCTGGCGGCGGATGGCAAGCGGCTGGTGATGGTTTCGTGCCTGGATAACCTCATGAAGGGGGCGGCCGGGCAGGCCGTGCAGAACATGAACCTGATGTTCGGATGGAGCGAAGAGGAGGGGCTGAAGTGAAGATCGTTGTGAAACTTGGCGGCGCCACTCTGGAGGATCCCGCGCTGTTGCAGCGCGCGGCGATGGCAGTTAAACAACTGGCCGACGAGCACCAGGTCGCGGTAGTCCACGGCGGGGGCGCGGCGCTGACCCGCGTGCTCAGCCAGATGGGCAAGACTACGGAGTTCATCGACGGCCTGCGCGTCACCGACGCCGAGACCCGCGACTTCGCGGTGATGGTATTGGCCGGGCACATGAACAAGAAGCTGGTGGCGGCACTGGCCGGAGTGGGACAGCCCGCAGTCGGGATGTGCGGCGGCGACGGCCTGGCTTTCCGCGCGCGCAAAAAGACGCCCAACGGCCACGATCTGGGCTTTGTCGGCGAAATTTCCTCCGCCGATCCGCGCTGGATCGAGGCCATCTGGCAGCAGGACTGCGTGCCGGTGATCTCCAGCGTGGCCCTGGGAAGCGACGGCCAGTACTACAACGTGAATGCCGACCAGATGGCTTCGGCATGCGCTGTGGCCTGTCACGCCAACGCTCTGATCTTCCTGACCGACGTTTCCGGAGTGAAAGACGCCGACGGCCTGGTGATCCGCTGGCTGGATCTGGAGCATGCTGACGAACTGACGCAGCAGTCGGTGATCAACGGCGGCATGCTGCCAAAGCTCGAAGCCTGCCGCAATGCCCTGCTCCGCGGGGTGAACCGCGTGCGCATCCTCCCAGCGGAGTCGGTGGACGCACTGCCGGAGTTCTACTCCACCAAAATCGAATCGGGAACCGAGGTGCTGGTCGCGTGAACCTGGAACAGGTCCAAAAGCTCGAAGCCAAACTGCTGCTCGCGACCTACGACCGCTATCCCGTGCTGCTGCACAGGGGGCGCGGTGTTCACGTCTACGATCACAAGGGCCGGCGGTATCTCGATTTCCTGAGCGGCATCGGCGTGAATGCTCTGGGCTACGCGCATCCGGCGCTGACCAAAACCATCACGCAGCAGGCCAAGCTGCTGGTGCACACCTCCAACCTCTTCTATCACCAATACCAGGCGCGGCTGGCGGCGTCCTTGACCAGGATCTCCGGCCTGGACCGGGCA
This sequence comes from Candidatus Angelobacter sp., assembly GCA_035307585.1. GTDB lineage: Bacteria > Acidobacteriota > Terriglobia > Terriglobales > Acidobacteriaceae > Angelobacter. The sequence continues at coordinate 54,547 of DATGHX010000056.1, read as the reverse complement.
TTCTTCACCAATAGCGGCACGGAGGCCTGGGAGGGAGCCCTGAAAGTCGCGCGGGCTTATGCCAAGGCCAACTGCGCGGCGGGCACAGAGCCGAAGTGGCGCATCCTGGCCCTGGAGCATGCCTTCCACGGGCGGACTTTCGGCGCGCTGGCCACGACGCACAAGGAAAAATACCGCGAGCCTTTTGCTCCGGTGGTGCCCGGAGTGGAGTTCGTGAAGTTTGACGACGTGGCCGATCTGGCGCGCAAGTTTGACGACACGGTGTGCGCCATCGGCTTTGAGTTTGTTCAGGGCGAGGGCGGCATTCGCCCGCTGAGCAAGGCCTTCGCGCAGGCGGCGCGCGATCTGGCGAACAAGCACAACGCGCTGCTGATCGCCGACGAGATCCAGAGCGGCCTGGGACGCACCGGCCGCTGGTTCGCTTATCAGCATTTTGGCATTCAGCCGGATTTAGTTACGGTGGCCAAGCCTCTGGCTGGTGGCTTGCCGTTAGGCGCGCTGTTGGCCAGCGAGAAAGTCTCGGAATGTATGCATCCGGGGATGCACGGGACGACCTTTGGGGGAGGTCCGCTGGCCTGCGCCGTTGCTTTGCAGCTTCTGCATACTCTGGAGCGGCAGAAACTGCTCAAGCACGTAGAGAAGACGGGAGCTTACTTCCTGCGCCGGCTGCAGGAGTTGCAAGCCAGGTACGGGGCCATCCGCGAGGTTCGCGGCCTGGGTCTTATGCTGGGCATGGATCTGGATTCCGCCGACCTGGCCAAGGCCGTATTCAAGCAGATGCTGGACCGCGGAGTGATCGTGAACCGCACCGACGAAACCGTGATCCGCTTCCTACCTCCGTTCATTGTTCAGAAAAAGCATGTGGATGAGGTGATCGCGCTGCTCGATCAGACGCTCGAAAAAAATACTGCCGTCGCGGTGGCGGCAGGGAAGAGGAACAAATATTGATGCCCGCAGCCAGCAAAGCTTTGGCTTACGCCGTACCTAATTCCCATCCGGCTCCGGAGCCAGAGGCTCTGTGCCGGAATTTTGTCTCGGCACTGGATTTTTCGCCGGAGGAGACAATTTCGCTCTTCGACCTGACCCAGGTCATCAAGGGCCGTCCCGCGGACTTTCGCGGAGCGCTGGCAGGGAAGCAGATGGTGCTCTTCTTCGAAAAAGCATCGCTGCGCACACGGCTGACATTTGAAGCGGGCATGGCCGCGCTGGGTGGAACGTCACTGTTCGTGGACCAGACGCGCTCGCGGCTCAACGAGCGCGAACCCATCCGCGATATCGCCCGCAACATCGAACGCTGGGTGGACGTGGTGGTGCTGCGCACGTACGAGCACTCCACCATCACCGAGATGGCGGAGAACACCTGTATTCCCGTAATCAACGCGCTGAGCGACTACGAACATCCCTGCCAGGCCTATGCCGACTACTTCACGCTGCAGGAAAAATTCGGCGACCTGGGCAAGGTGCACGTGGCTTACGTCGGCGACGGCAACAACGTGGCCCATTCGCTGCTTCTGACCGCGGCCACGCTGGGCAGCAGCATTGCCGTAGCCACGCCGCGCGGCTATGCGCCAAAGCCGGAGGTTGTGAAGACGGCGCGGGCCATCGGCAAGAAAACGGGGGCGATCATTGAGATCACCGAAGACCCGGCTTCGGCGGTGACCGGGGCCAACGCCATCTACACCGACGTCTGGGCAAGCATGGGCCAGGAAGACCAGGCCGCAAAACGCGCCAGGATCTTCATGCCCTACCAGGTTACCAAGAAGCTCTTTGCCCTGGCTGCCAGCGACGCGGTCTTCATGCACTGCCTGCCCGCTCATCGCGGCGAGGAAGTGGCGGCGGATGTGATCGATTCTCCGCACTCCGTAATTTACGACCAGGCGGAGAACCGCATGCACGTGCAAAAGGCGATCTTACTTTCATTGCTGGGCGGAGGCATGCCCCGCGCCAGATCGAGGAGCAATCATCATGCGTGAGAAGGTAGTGCTGGCGTATTCGGGAGGCCTGGATACCTCCATCATCATTCCCTGGCTGAAGGAGAACTACAACTGCGAGGTGATCGCCATGATCGCCGACGTGGGCCAGGGGGATGACATCGACGCCGTCATCGAAAAAGCCCACAAGACGGGCGCGGCCAAAGTAATGGTGGAAGACCTGCGCGACGAGTTCCTGAAGGATTATGTTTTCCCGGCGCTGCGCGCGGGCGCGGTCTACGAGCACAAGTACCTGCTAGGGACGTCGCTGGCCCGCCCGGTGATCGCCAAACACCAGGTGGAGGTGGCGCTGCGCGAGAACGCCACGGCGCTGGCCCACGGCTGCACCGGCAAAGGCAACGACCAGGTCCGCTTTGAGCACGCCTTCCAGGCGCTGGCGCCGGAGTTAAAGATCATCGCGCCGTGGCGGGAGTGGAGCCTGAAGTCGCGCGAAGATTGCCTGGATTACGCCGAGCAGCGCGGCATCCCCGTGACTGCCAGCCGCACCAAGATTCACAGCCGCGATCGGAATATCTGGCATTTGAGCCACGAGGGCGGCGAACTGGAAGACCCGGCCAACGCGCCGTTTGATACTACCTGGCAGATGACGCGCTCACCCAGGGAGGCGCCCGACCGCGAAGAGACAGTCAGCATCGGCTTCACCGCGGGAACGCCGGATTCGGTCAACGGGCAGAAGCTGGACGCGGTTTCACTGGTCGAGCTGCTGAACGAGATCGGCGGGCGCAACGGCATCGGCCGCATCGACCTGGTAGAGAACCGCTTTGTGGGCATCAAGTCGCGCGGCTGTTATGAGACGCCAGGCGGGACGCTGCTGATCGCGGCGCATCGCGAGCTGGAAGCGCTCTGCCTGGAGCGCGACCTGATGCACTTCAAGCAGCAGATCGCGCTCAAGTACGCCGAACTGGTGTATTACGGGCTGTGGTTCACGCCGCTGCGCGAGGCGCTGGACGCGTTTGTCGCCGAGACGCAAAAGGAAGTCACGGGCAAGATCACGCTGAAGCTCTACAAGGGCAACGTGGACGTGGCCAGCCGCGAGTCCGAGTTCTCCCTGTACCGCACCGACCTCTCGTCGTTCACCATGGACGAGAGCTACGACCAGAAGGACGCGGCAGGGTTCATCCGCATTCTCGGCCTGCCGGCGCGCTCGCGGGCGCGGCTGCGGCAGAAGCCTCAGGAGACGGCCAAGTGAAGATGTGGTCGGGCCGCTTCCGGCAGCCCCTGGACCCGCAATTCGAAAAATGGCAGCGGTCATTTCCCTTTGACCAGCAGCTGCTGCGCTACGAGCTGGCGGCCAGCCGGGCGCACGCGCAAGCTCTGGCGGCCGCGGGAGTGCTTTCCGCAGAAGAACGCAAGCTGATCCTCGCCGGGCTGGAGCAGATCGAGCGCTCCAGCGCGCAGCCGGAGTTCTTCAATGATGCCGAAGCGGAGGACGTCCACCATTTTGTGGAGAAGCAGCTGGTGGCGCTGGTCGGCGAGGCGGGCAAGAAGCTGCACAGCGGACGCAGCCGCAACGAGCAGATCGCGACCGATCTGAGGTTGTTCGTGCGCGAAAGCATCGATGATTTGCGTGCGGCCCTGGGCGAGTTTCTGGACGCGCTGCTGGCGCGCGCGGAAGAAAGCAAGCTGGCGGCCATGCCGGCTTACACGCATTTGCAGCGCGCTGAACCGGTGCTGGTCGCCCACTGGCTTCTGGCGTGGTTTGAGATGTTCTGGCGGGACGCTGAGCGGCTGAAGGATTGCCGCACGCGAACCAACGTGTGTCCCCTGGGATCAGGAGCGGTGGCCGGAGCGCCTCTGGCGTTGGATCGCAACCTCACCGCCGCGCAACTGGCCTTCGATCGTCCTACAGCCAACAGCATCGACGCCACCAGCGATCGCGATTTCGTCGTCGAGTTCGTCGGCGTGCTGTCACTGCTGGGCGTCCACCTGAGCCGCTGGGCGGAAGAGTTGATCCTCTTCGCCACGCAGGAATACGGCTTCATTCGCCTGCCCCAGGCCTACTCCACGGGCAGCAGCGCCATGCCGCAGAAGCAGAACCCGGACTCGCTGGAGCTGATTCGCGGCAAGTCGGCGCGCCTGATCGGCTGCCACATGACCTTGCTGACTGCGGTCAAGGGCCTGCCCCTGGCTTACAACAAAGATATGCAGGAGACCCAGGAGCCGCTGCTCGACGCTGCCGCGACCGCGGCAGGCTGCTTGCAGGTTGCGACAGGGTTCATGCGGACCGTGGCGTTCAACTACGAGCGCATGCAGGCGGCTTGCGCGAGCGGCTTCATGAATGCGCTGGCGGCGGCGACATACCTGGCGACGCGCGGCGTTCCGTTTCGCGAAGCCCATGAGGTGGTGGCCCACGCGGTGCAGAAATGTCTTGCCCGGCACTGCGAGCTTCAGGATTTGACCCTGGAGGAATTGCGGGAGTTCAGCCCGTCGTTTGGTCCCGACATCTTCGACCAGCTCAGCGTGCAGGCGGTGCTGGCCTGCCACGATGTCCCGGGCGGTACGGCGCCGGAGCGGGTGAAGCAAGCGCTCAAAGAGGCAAAAGAGAGACTGGCGGCGTTGCGGGAGGCCTATGTTACTCACGCGTAGCGCCGTGCTCACCGACGTGGAGCAGATTCACAGCATCGTCGGCCCTTATGCCGAGACGGGAACGCTTTTGCCGCGGACCGTCTCCGAGCTGTGCGAAAACGTGCGCGACTTCGTGGTGGTGGAGAATGAAGGCGTCGTTATCGGCTGCGGCGCGCTGCATCTCTACGGGCTGCACCTGGCGGAGATCCGCTCCATCGCCGTCATGCCGGAAGCCAAAGGCCTGGGCGCGGGCCGCAAACTGGTGGAGGCACTGCTCGAAGAAGCCGGACGCCATCACGTGACCTGCGTCTGCCTGTTCACGCGTATTCCCGATTTCTTCAGCCACCTGGGGTTTGGCGTGGCTCGGCGCGAAGAACTTCCCGACAAAATCTACAAAGACTGCGTGCATTGCCCGAACCTGCTGTGCTGCGACGAAGTGGCCATGGTTCGCGGCACCATTCCCACCTTCCACAACGGGCTGCGCGATCCGGGGATCGCCAAGCCGCTGGTGAGGATTGCGGTGTGAGCCAGCCGCTGTGGAGCCCCCAGGGTTTCCTTTTTTCTTCCGCTACCGCCGGGATCAAAGCCAGCGGCAAGCCTGACGTCGCCCTGGCGCTGATTCCCGATGGTGCGTCTGCCGCGGCGGTCTTCACGCGCAACCAGGTGGTGGCGGCGCCGGTGACGGTCGGCCGCGATAATCTCAAGTCTTCGCGCGGGCAGGTGCGCGCGGTGATCGTGAATGCCGGCAACGCCAACTGCGCTACGGGCAAAGAAGGCCTGAAGGCAGCACGAAGAGTCTGCGAAGAGCTGGCCAAAAATCTGGGAGCCAAGGCCAGCCAGGTGTTTCCTTCATCCACGGGGATCATCGGCGTGCCGCTGCGGGCGGAGAAGATTACGGCAGCAGTGCCGAGGCTGGTCGCGTCAGCACATGTTGGCTCCGAGGCGCTGGACGGATTTGCCGCGGCCATCATGACCACGGACACGCGCAAAAAGATTGCCTCCCAGACCATCAATTACAAGGGACGGATGGCGGCGCTGGTGGGCGTGGCCAAGGGCGCGGGCATGATCCATCCCAACATGGCCACCATGCTGGTTTACATCTTCAGCGATGTTGTGGCCTCGCCGCGCGAGCTGCAGCGCTGCCTGCGCGAAGCCGTGGACGAGAGCTTCAACAATATCTCCATCGACGGCGATACCTCGACCAACGACACCGTCCTGCTGCTGGCCAGCGGCAAAAGCGGCGTAGCGCTGAAATCGGTGAGCAAGGAATTCTATCGGGCGCTGAAGAACGTGTGCCGTTCGTTGGCCGAACAGATCGTCGGCGACGGCGAAGGGGTGAAGCACGTGGTGCGCCTGAGAATCGAGCAGGCACGGTCGCGCGAAGAGGCGAGGAAGATCGGCCGCGCCATCGCCAACTCGCCGCTGGTGAAGACCGCGTGGGCGGGCGCCGATCCCAACTGGGGCCGCATGCTGGCGGCGATCGGATACTCGGGAGTGAAGGTCAACCCGGAACGCATCAGCATCTACCTGGGCGACCAGCAAGTCTGCCGCAAGGGAGCATCTCATCCCTTCGACAAAGACGCCGCGCACCGCTACATGTCGCAGCCGGCGTACGAGATTCGGTTTGTTCTTGGAGCGGGGAAGGTGGGATTAAATTTTCTTTCCTGCGACTTGACGGCCGAGTATGTGCATATCAACGCGGACTACTCAACGTAGTTATCTATCCCGATCTAAAGCGAGGGAACCTTACTGTTGAAAAAAGTTTTTTAGAGATTAGGAAAGAAGAGGTGCACCTGAGGATCATCGGAGATGATAGGGTTCCCTCGCCGCGCTCGGGATTTTACTTTCCCTTCCACTGAGGCTTGCGCTTCTCGGTCCAGGCCTGGATGCCTTCCTTTACGTCTTCGGTCTGCATGAGTTCCTCGGTGTAGATTTTTTCCGCGCGGGCGAGGCCTTTATCGAGATGGATCGAATCCCAGGCGTAGAAGGCTTTCTTGGCCAGAGCCAGGGCCGCGGGGCTGAGTTTGAAGAGGTGATCGAGGCGGCTCTGAATCGTGCCAGATAGTTCGTTCTTCGCGCAGGCCTGGTTGGCCAGCCCCCAATCGGCAGCGTCCTCGCCGGAGATGATGCGGCCGGTGAAGACGAGATCGGCGGCGCGCTTTTCGCCGATGAGCGCGGCCAGCGCGGTGCAGGCCACGGGCGGATAGCAGCCGAGAGTGATCTCGGGGAAGCCCCACTTGGCATCGTTGGTGGTGAAGCACATGTCGCACACCATGGCCAGCTCGGCGCCGCCGCCCAGGCACGCGCCCTGAACTTCCGCGATCGTGATTTTGGTCAGCCGGGTTACGGCCAGAATCAGGCCATGGAACTTCCCCAGCATGTCGTGGATCTTGTCGGGAGTGTGGATGGCAACATCGACTCCGGCGGAGAAGGCGCGTTCGCCGCCGCTGAGAACGACGGCGGACACCTCGCGCCGTTGCTCCAGGGACTGGAGAGCGCCGAGCAGCTCGTCCATCATCTGGAAGTCGAAGACGTTCAGCGGCGGGTGCGTGAAAGTGATGCGGGCGAGCGGGCCCTCAAGCTTAAGGTCAAGACGCATGGTCAGCAGTGTAACGCTTTTTTCTGAAGTCCCGAGCCTGGCGAGGGATCCCTATCGGCTGAGAAGGATTCAGAGGTCAGCAGGGTTCCCCCACAAATTGATGCGAGATTGTAGAGCTCCCTCCGCTTCGCGTCGCGATTTCAGAAGAAGCTATTGCACCGCGTTCAACGCGTTCTTCCGCACCTCGCCGATAGTAAGCAGCGGGTCGCGGGCGCCGGCGCGAGGCGCAATCCATTTTTTCTCTGAACCAATGATGTCGAGCAGCAGCTTCTTGTCCGCCGGCGTAGGCATCCAGCGCTCGTATTCGGAACGATACGCCTTCTCTTCCATCGGCTCACCGGTACGGGGATGGAAGAGCTGTCCTTTCCAGCGGCCGATGTTGCGGTTGAACCTGATGTCAGGACAGTAGAGCTCCTCGTTGCCCGGCTTCTGGGAGGCGCTGATGCGCCTGACCAGCGTGGCGCACTCGTCGCGATAGAGATGGCGGTTGTAGTCGTTCAGATCGTCGAGGTCGGGCGCGTGGGGATTGGCAGGCTCGTCGTAGCGTCCCTTCAGCCCCCAGGTATAGGCCCAGTGCGCCGACGAAGAATGGTCGGTGCCGAACAGGTCGTAGGAACTGGAGATCCACTTGTTGAGGTACTTCTGCATCAGCCAGTGCGGGACCACGCCGGCCTCGGCGATGCGCGCCAGGCCGGTGTTGCCGGTGCCCATGTGGAAAGCTTCTTCCTTGAGCATGTAGCTCATGGAGCGGCCCAGGGGGGCGAAGGCCGAGTACTTGAGCATCTGCAGCTGGAACTTGCCGTCGCGGTCGACGAAGTCGGTGAAGGCGAAGAAGTCGAGCCAGTTGTCGCACTCCTCGTTGAAGGAGCCCAGCAGCCGCTTGTTCTCATAGGCGCGACGTTCCAGCATCTTACGGGCTTCAACTTTGCCGGTATCGCCGAAAAACTCGATCAGCAGGGCGCACATCTGCCAGCCGTGGCGCATCTCTTCGATCATCACGCGGGTGATGGCGGAACGGTCCCAGTCGGTGGGCGCGCTCTCAAACAGGTAGCGCTGCTGCTCGACGCTGGCAAATTCGGTATCGCCCTGGTAGACGATCAGGTTCATCAGTGCGTCGCGCATGTTCTGCGTAGGAATCTGGCGCAGGTTCTCCCACTTGCGGCGGCCTTTGTAGTAGCCGAAGGTGATCTCCTCGGTTTCGATGGCGCCGTAGAGAGTGTCGAATCCAAAATTTTTGATGGTCTCGCGGTCCACGCCGACTTCGCGGCGCCACTCATGAAACAGGCCTACCCAATCACTGAAGGTTCCGATTTTTGGCACTTTACCGGGCACGAAAAAGCTCCTAGCCGCTAGCTTCTAGCTCCTAGCGAAATCCTGAGTTTTGTGAGCCTAGCTAGTAGCCAGCGGCTGGCAGCTAGCGGCTCCTACAGATTCATCCACACCGTTTTCAACTCGGTGTAGTGATCGATCGCGTGCATTCCCAGCTCGCGGCCGAAGCCGGACTGCTTGAAGCCGCCGAAGGGAAGCGCGGCGTCCATGAGCCCGTAGGTGTTGATCCACACCGTGCCGGCTTTTAAGCGGCGCGATAGCTGATGAGCTTTCTTAATATCGTTGGTCCAGACCGCGGCAGCCAGGCCGTAAACGTTCTTGTTGGCCTGCTCGGCGACCTGCTCGATGTCGTCAAAGGTCAGCGTGGCCAGCACCGGTCCAAAGATCTCTTCCTGCGCGATCTTCATGTCGTTGTTCACGCCGCCGAAGATGGTGGGCTCGATGAAGTACCCGTGATCGCCGTTGACCGCGGCGCGCTTGCCGCCGGCCAGGACGGTGGCGCCTTCTTTCTTGCCGGCTTCGATGTAACCGAGCACGGTGTCCATCTGCGTCTGGCTGACGATGGCGCCCAGGCGCGTTTTGGGATCGAGAGGATCGCCCAGCTTGATCTTCTTGCTGTACTCCACCAGCTTGGTCAGAAATTCGTCTTCAACTTTTTTCTCTACGAAGAGCCGCGAGCCGGCGCAGCAGACCTCGCCCTTGCCGTAAAAAATGCCGTTGAGTGCGCCCTTGACGGCGGAGTCCATCTGCGAGTCGGCGAAGACGATGTTGGGCGACTTGCCGCCCAGTTCCAGAGTCACGCGCTTCAGGGTATCGGCGGAGGCGCGCATGATCTCCTTGCCGACCGAGGTTGAACCGGTGAAGGCGACTTTATCCACGCCGGGATGTTTCACGAGCGCGGCTCCGGTCTGCGGACCGCCGGTGATGATGTTGAGCACGCCCGGAGGCAGACCGGCTTCGAGAGCCAGTTCGCCGAAGCGGAGAGCCGTCAGCGGAGTCTGCTCGGCCGGTTTCAGGACTACTGTGTTGCCGCAGGCCAGCGCGGGACCGAGCTTCCAGCTGGCCAGGAGCAGCGGAAAGTTCCAGGCAACGATGGCGCCGACCACGCCTACGGGTTCGCGCAGCGTGTAGGTGAAGGCGTTGTTGAAGGTGTTGACGGTCTCGCCGTGGATCTTGGTGGCCCAGCCGGCGTAGTAGCGGAAGACGTCGGCCACCATGGGCATATCAACGTAGCGCGACTCGAAGATGGGCTTGCCGTTGTCGAGGGTCTCGAGTTCGGCGAGCTCGTCGATGTTTTTCTCGACCAGGTCGCCGAGCTTCCACAGCAGCTTGCCGCGCTCGCTGGCCGACATTTTGCGCCAGGGGCCGGTGACGTCGTCAAAGGCTTTGCGCGCGGCGGCGACTGCCTGATCGACGTCGTGAGCCGAGGCCTCGGCGATTTCCGTCAGTATCTCGCCGGTGGCGGGATTGACGGTCTCAAAAGATTTGCCGGAACCGCTACTCCACTGGCCGTTGATGAGGAGTCTGCCGGGGGCGATTTTGGTCTTGGTGGCGGTAAGCATAGTTTCCTCGTCTTGCTTTCGGGATTTCTCCCCAGTTCTTGTCTAGGGAGGATGCCCTGAAGCGCTCTCGGCACCTCACGCATCCTCGGGATCCTTCGACTCCGCGCCTCACTCGCTGCGCTCGCTTGCCGCTTCGCTCAGGACGACAGACACGGGAGAGTGTTGCGATTAGCAGGGCTCCATCGCTTCGCTCGGGATTTCAGAAAATGCTGTGTCCCGACGTGAAGCTACTTTGCCCGAAACGTAGCCGGTCTCTTCTCCACGTAAGCGGCAAGGCCTTCCTTGGCGTCTTCGCTCGAGAACAGGCGCTGCTGCAGTTCGCGCTCCACGGCCAGCGCCGATTCCATGGGAATCTCCCAGCCGGTTTGCACCGAGCGCTTGATGTTGCCCACGGCTTTGGCGGCCTTGTTGGGAGGCGTGAACTGGCGCGCGTACTCCATCACGTTCTCCATGAAATTTTCGCGCTCGTAAATGTCGTTGATGATGCCCAGGTCCTTGGCTTCTTCGAAAGTAAAGGTGTTGCCGGTGACCATGAGCTCGATGGCCTTGCTCTTGCCGACCATGCGGCTGAGGCGCTGCGTGCCGCCGGTGCCGGGCAGAACGCCGAGGTTAATCTCGGGCAGGCCGATCTTGCCGGCATCGCGGCGAGCGATGCGCAGGTCGGCGGCCATGGCGATCTCCAGGCCTCCGCCCACGCAGTGGCCGTTGATGGCCGCGATCACCAGCTTCGGCGTGTGCTCCAGGCGCAGCAGGGTCTCATTGGCATGCAGGCAGAAGTAGTACTTGAAAGTCGGGTCGACGGAGGCCAGCATCTTGATGTTGGCGCCGGCGGAGAAGAACTTGTCGCCTGCGCCGGTAAGCAGCAGGACGTAAACGTCATTGTCCATGCGCGCCTTGAGGATGCACTCGTCGAGTTGGCGGTTCATCTCGTAGGTGTAAGTGTTGGCGGGCGGATCGTTGAGTTCGATCACCGCGATGCCGTCTTCGACGCGGTAGTTCACCAGGGTCTTGGTGTCAGTCGCTGTGGTGGTGGCCATGGTTCGTGAAAGCTCCTTTACGATAGCAAATCTTGGATGGCGGCAAAGCCCGTCAGGATTTTGTCCGCGCAGCTTTGGGTTTGGTCTTGCCGGCGTTCAGCACGCCGTTCAAAAAGATGTCGCTCATCTGCCGCGCAAGCTCGGCGGCGTTGGCGTCCACGCGCGGGTTGTGCCAGGTGTAAATCCAGTTGATCATTCCGAACAGGCTGAGTACGGCCAGCCGTCCGGAGAATTGTAATCCGCGGGCGCGCTGGAAATCTTCGAGCAGCTCGAGGCAGATGCGGTAGTAGTCGCGCTTGATGGCGCGGACCTCAGTCCCGTGCTCGTTCTTCAGAGTCTCGTCCTCGTGGACCAGGACCTTCATGGCCTCTTTGTTGGCCAGCGAGTATTCCAGATGATTCTCGATGAAGATGCGGATGCGCTCCTCAGCGTCACTGGAGTTGGATGCTTCAAGGCGCGGGCGCAGGTTGGCGATGATGGTCTCAAAGGTGTGCTTCTGGATCAGGTAGAGCAGCTCTTCTTTGGATGAGAAGTAGTGATACAGGCCGGCGAGAGACATGCCGGTGGCGCGGGAAAGATCGCGCATGGAGGCGCCCTCGTAGCCTTTTTCGCAAAATATCTGCGCGGCGTGGTCCAGCAGCTTGGCCAGGCGGCGGTCAAAGCGGCTGTCGGCGACCTCCTGGCCGGCGCCATTGCTATCGCGCGACTTGCGGCCGTTGACGGCGGCGGGCACAGAGCGGGTTTCCAGCGAGTCCAGAGCCATGAAGAGAAGTCTACCGAACGTTCGTTCGGATACTATTATCACTGGTCAGGATGGCTCAGGTCAAATTGGGGGCGTTTCTTTCCGGAGTCCCGAACGCGAAGCGTGAGGGATCCCTATGATCTTTCGTGGGGTGTCGGGCGAACAAGGATCCACTTCGCTGGCCTCAAAACTGTATGAGACTGTAGGGCTCCCTCCCTGCGGTCGGGATTTACAGAAAAGTCTCTACTTCTCTACCCCCAACTGCGTCAGCATGAAGGCGTAGTCGAAGGCGGCTTCTTTAACGCGGTCGTAGCGGCCGGATGATCCGCCGTGGCCGCCGGCCATGTTGGTCTTGAGCAACAGGACGTTGCCGTCAGTCTTCAGGGTGCGAAGCTTGGCGGTGTATTTGGCCGGCTCCCAATACATGACCTGGCTGTCGTTGAACGAAGTCTTGACCAGGATGGCGGGGTAGGCGGTCTTCTTCAGGTTGTCGTAAGGCGAGTACTGCAGCATGTAGTCGTAGGCTTTTTTCTCGTTGGGATTGCCCCACTCCTCGTATTCGCCGACGGTGAGCGGCAGGGAAGCGTCAAGCATGGTGTTCATCACGTCGACGAAGGGCACGTGCGAGACCACGACTTTAAAGAGATCTGGACGCAGGTTGGTGACGGCGCCCATGAGCAGGCCGCCGGCGGAGCCGCCTTCGATGGCCACCTTGTCGCGCGCGCCGTATTTGTTGGCTACCAGGTATTCGGTGCAGGCGATGAAGTCGGTGAAGGTGTTCATCTTGTTCATCATGCGGCCGGCGTCGTGCCATGCTTTGCCCATCTCGCCGCCGCCGCGGATGTGAACGTAAGCCATAACCACGCCGCGGTCGAGCATGGAGATGCGCCCGGAGCCGAAGGTGTCGGGGACGTTGATTCCGTAGGAGCCGTAGCCGTAGACGTAGAGCGGATTGGAGCCGTCAGCTTTCCTGAGGTCTTTGCGATAGACCACCGAGATGGGGACCTTTGCGCCGTCTTTAGCCACCGCCCAGAGGCGCTCGGACTTGTATTTCGAAGCATCGTAGCCGCCCGGGACCTCGGTCTGCTTGAGCAGAGCGGAGGTGTGCTTTTCCACGTCGTAGTCAAACACCGAGGCCGGCGTGACCAGCGATTGATAGGAGTAGCGGAAGAGTTTTGTCTTGTATTCGCGATTGATCTGCGCCGCCACCAAATAGACTGGCTCGGTGTAGGCGATGCGCTTCTTCTCGCCCGTGGCCAGGCTGACGACGGTCAGTTCGGGCAGGCCGTTCTCGCGCTCCACCAGGACGTAGAAATCCTGGAAGGGCTCAAAGTCGCTCAGCATCACATCGGCGCGATAAGGCACTACCTCTTTCCAGTTGTCTTTGCCGGGCGCGTTCACCGGCGCGGAAACCAGGCGGAAATTGCGTCCTTTGTCGTTGGTGCGGATGTAGAAATTGTCGCCCAGATGATCGGCGTAGTACTCGATGTCCTGCTGCCGCGCCGCGATTACCTTCCACTCCCCGCCTGGCGCAGAAGCATCCAGATAACGCATCTCGGATGTGGTGTGGCTTCCGATCTCCAGTAACAAATACTTGCCGCTGCGCGATTTCTCCACACCGACCGTGAAGCGTTCGTCTTTCTCTTCGTAGATGAGGTTGTCTTTGGCGGTGTCGGTGCCCACTTTGTGGCGATAGAGGCGGTACTGGCGCTTGGTCTGCTCGTCTTCCACGGTATAGAAGAGCGTCTGGTTGTCGTTACACCAGGCCAGCGAGCCCACGCGCGCGGCCGTTTCCGGCAGATCTTTTCCGGTGCGGAGGTCGCGGATGTGCAGGTGGTACTGGCGGAATCCGGTGTTGTCCGTGGTGTAAGCGAGAAGGTTGGCGTCGTCACTGGGATCGTAAGCGCCCAGGGACATGAATTTCTCGCCCTTGGCCAGCTCGTTCATGTCGAGCGTGACCGCTTCCGGGGCCTCCAGGCTGCCTTTCTTGCGGAAGTAGATGGGGTACTGCAGGCCCTTTTCCCAGCGCGAGTTGTAGAAGTAGTCGCCATATTTCCAGGGAACGTTGACGTCGGTCTCCTTGATATGGCTGATCATCTCGTCATAAAGCTTCTGCTGTAGGGCCTCGGTGGGCTTCATGATGGAATCGGTATAGGCGTTCTCGGATTCGAGGTACTGGGCGACCTCAGGATTGGACTTGTTGCGCAGCCAGGCGTAGTCGTCCACCAGGTCGCCGCCGTTGATGCGGTTCTCGGTGTGGACTTTTTTTGCGACGGGAGGAGCAGGCGGCGCGGCAGCCGCGGAACCGTTGGCGGCGGATTTATCGTCGGCGTTGACCAGGGTGGACATAATCAAGAGAGCAGCAAGCACCAATTTTTTCATAAAACTTCCTTTGGGCGTGAGGAGCTGCGGCGGGACGCCCGATTATATCAGCCACCGCCCGGCTGTCCGGCAATCAAGCGCCGCGGTTTCTCTACTTGGAGGCTGCGTGCTGCCGAAGGTCGCTTAGAATCGTCTTTACTCGTTCAAGGATTGCATCGCGTGACCGTTCATAGCCGTCTTTGGGCGCCGGCACGGCAAAGAAATCGGCGTGAAAAGACTGGGCTGATGCCGGAGGCGGGTCCAGCGCCACGATGCGCAGAGCGCGGCTAGCCTCGGCTGCGTTGAGCGCTTGCGGCTTGTCCTCGGGGAAAGTTACCCCGTCACGCCGCAGCCCGGCTATAGCGGATTGCGATAGATCCGCTTGGGGCGTGAAGCCGCGAGCTACCGCATGAAACCGCAGATGCCGCTCTGACGCCAGCTTATTGAACCACGCTGCCGCTACCACGCTTTTGGCCGCTCCATGCTCACAGACAAAGATCACCGTGGGCGAAGCCGAGGCGCTGTTCGGCCGGCTCCCTTGCAGTCCGTATCCATCAGAGAGAAGCGTAGCGATAGCGAGCGAAACCAGAAAGGGAAGTAAACATGTCGAGGAGCGGAAATAGCATCTACTGGTCGTAATTGTCATTGTTCTTCGTTCTTCCATTTCGTCGTTCACGTTCGCGCGCCGCGAATTGACTTGATTTTAGTCCGTCTTCAGGATTTTTGCGGTTGAACACGCAGCCCCCAACGCCGGGGATCCCTCGGGTGTGTTTTTTTCAAGGATGTCCCCAGTTTGTAGCTATTGATCGCGCTCTGATCCGCGAGGATCCGAGTAAATCCGCGGTATGGAGTTGGTTTTGCTTTTGAGATTCCGGCGGACGCCCACGATTCTCGGCGTCTCCGGCGATTTCGATTGCTCTATTTCTGCGCTGTCTGCTCTAATCCGGAGTTCTTTTGCGCGGCCACCGGAGCGGTGGCCGGCACGTTCAGCGAGATCGGAGTCAACACCACCATCTTGGAGCGGCCTTCGCGGCCGCCGGGCATGAACAGCATCTTGTGCACCGGGTCATAGGCTAGGCTGTAGCCCTTCACGTCGGTAGGCAGCTCGTGGTCGACAGTGTTGCGATTGAGGTCGATGGCCAGCACGGAGCCGTCGCCGGCAGCGGCGTAGAGCAGGTTGGAGTCGGAATCGAGGGCAAGGGTGCTGGTTCCGCCGGGGGCGGGAACGCGCGCCAGTTCGGCGCCGGTATCGGCGTTGAGGGCCACCACGGCGTAGCGAACGGCAACATAAAGGCGTCGGCGAGCGTTGTCGAGAACCATGCCGGTGGGCTCGGAAGCGGCCAGTTTGAAGCGCCCGATGACTTGCCCGCTGCGGTCGAGGGTGGCGACTTCACTCAGGTCCTGCAAAGTGAGCAAGAGCGCATGACGCGCCGAGTCGTAGGCCAGGTCTTCAGGAAGGCCGTCAAGGTCGACCACGCTGCCCTCGCGGCCGGCCACGGGGACTACCAGGCTAAGGGTGCGATCCAGAATGCTGGTCACGTACAGGGTGTTGGCCTCGGCGACCCACAGCAGTTTCTCCGGGCGATGGGTGACGGGAATGAGTTTCTCCACCTGCCAGTCGCGGGAGTTGACGACGGCAATGCGGTTGCTGCCGCCGAGCGCGATGTAGACGCGAAAGCCCTTGTCGTCAACGGCGATGCCGCGAGGATCATCGATCTGGGAGATGCGGGCGATCACCCGGCGTTTGGCCGGGCTGAAGATTTCCACCGTATTGGTGGCGGGACGGCTGATCACCACCTGGCCGTTTGCGATGGCCACCTGGTTGAAGCCGGGGTCGCCGGGCAGGTCGATCATGGCCACCTGGCGCAGTTTGGCGGCGTATCCGCATAACGCGCAGCTCAGGACGAACAGGGCCAGGGAAACGAATATCCGGGTTCTTTGCATAAGGAGAGCTGACCTGCCAGCCTATTGGGATGCGTTGGCCGGGTGTTCTGCTGCCTTCAAACATCCACCACGGAGACACGGAGGGAAATAGAGTTCGGACTCCTGGAGTGGTTCGACGTCCTTTGCGAACCTGCCTTTTTGTCAGATTAGCAGCAAAATAATGCTTGAGTCTCACGTTGCGTCAGCCCACAGGATGATGCAGAAGAGCTTGGCCCATGTACAAGGTGAGTGAATTTGCTGAGAAGGCCGGCGTGACGGTGCGCACGCTGCACCATTATGACCGGCTGGGCTTGCTGCGCCCGGCGCGAAGCAAGGGCGGCTACAGGCTATACAGTGACCGCGACCTGGCGCGGCTGCAGCAGATCACTACGCTGAAGTTCGTGGGCGTGCCTCTCAGACAGATCAAGGCTCTGCTGGACCACGGCCGGCTTGATCTGCCGCAGACGCTCAGGCTTCAGAAAGAAATCCTGGCGGAGAAGCGGCGGCAGATCGACGTGGCCATACAGGCGATCGAGGTGGCCGAGCATTCGGCCAGGTTGGGTCAACCGGCGGACTGGCAGGCCGTGAGGAAAATCATCGAGGTGATGGAGATGCAAAGCAGCACAGAATGGACGAAGAAATATTACAGCCAGGAGGCGTTGGCCAAGATCGCGGAGCGGGCCAGAACGTGGACTCCGAAGCTGCAGGCCAAGGTCTCACAGCAATGGAAGGAACTGATCGCCGATGTGGAGGCAGCCCACGCCGCCGGAGAAGATCCGGCGGGCAGCAAAGCACAAGCGCTGGCGCAGCGATGGTCGGAGTTGCTGAAGGGCTTTACCGGCAGCGACCCGGAGATCCAGAAGGGGTTGAACAAGCTCTATGCCGACCAGGGCAACTGGCCGGCGGGTTTCGAGAAGCCGTGCAGCGACCAGGCGCAGGCCTTCATCATGAAAGC
Organism: Candidatus Angelobacter sp.; assembly: GCA_035307585.1. Classification (GTDB taxonomy): domain Bacteria; phylum Acidobacteriota; class Terriglobia; order Terriglobales; family Acidobacteriaceae; genus Angelobacter. The sequence goes on along the minus strand of DATGHX010000056.1, from coordinate 37,483 downwards.
CTTTGCCGCGGCGCGGAAAAAGTAAGGCTCGGGACAACCCGGGACCCTTTCGTGGTCAGCGTTGCAGCTGGAACTCAAGGGCAGAGTAGAGCGGCGCTACCGGAACCTCACCGGTTTTGGCGGCGCCGGCGCCCCGGCTTTGCAGAGCGGAGAAAGGCTCTCCGGTGTTGGCGTCGAGGGTGGTGAAGCTCAGCCAGGCGCGGCTGCTGAGCGAAGACCAGAGAGGATCGGCGGCGAAGTTGGGCAGGTCGAAGAGGAACGTGCCGTCAGAGGCGACCCCGGTTTTATCGAGGACAAAGGGCGAGATGGCTCCGCCGTTCATGCCCAGGAACTGGGGGCACCAGTCGCACACGTAGAGCGCTCGCACCGTGAGCGATTTCTGCCCGACGGAGGAGAGATCGATGTGGCCGTTGAACTGAACGGTATTGAGCGCGGTGCACTGGAACTGTCCCTGGCGGGTGGCAGAGAGGTCGTCAACACTGATGGTCACAAACTGGCAGCCGGGTACATAGGCCACGAGACGGAAAGATTTGGCGGTTTTGCCGTCAACACCGGTCTTGATGACGATCTGGTTGTCGTCAGTGGGCGAGGCGATGGAGGACTCGTGGTTGCCGAAATCACCGCTGTAGGAGTAGCGCACCTGAACGTCTTTGGCTTTGGTGGGAGGCGCGACCGAGATGGTGAAGAGGAGCTGGTTGTCGTCCGGTTGCTGGGCCATGCATGAAGGAATGAGGGCAACGATGAAAGCAAACAGGATGATGGGCCGAAGGAACGCCATTGCAGGATACCTCGGGTAATTTGTGCCAACGATTATCGCTCAAATGGGAGGACATTGAACGGGGAATCCAGATCTCAAAAGAAAAGCACCGGCAGGTACTGCCGGTGCGGCACAACTGCGGGCTCTTACGCCAGGTTCAGAGCGCGCTTGAAGGATCCCCGCTCTTTCTGGATTTTTTCCTGGAGCAGGTTGATGGCATAGATCAACTGCTCGGGGCGCGGCGGGCAGCCGGGGACGTAGACGTCCACCGGGATTACCTGGTTCACGCCCTGGACCAGCGCGTAGTTGTTGAAGACGCCGCCGGAGGTGGCGCAGGCGCCCATGGAGATGACCCACTTGGGTTCGGGCATCTGCTCCCAGAGCTGGCGGATGACGGGAGCCATCTTTTGCGAGACGCGGCCGGCAATGATCATCAGGTCGGACTGGCGCGGCGAGGGGCGGAAGACTTCGGCCCCGAAGCGGGCGATATCGAAGCGGGAGGCGCCCATGGCCATCATCTCGATGGCGCAGCAGGCCAGGCCGAAAGTCATCGGCCAGATGGAGCTCTTGCGCATCCAGTTGACCACGTTGTCCAGAGTAGTCAGAACCACACCCTGGGGCTGCTCGTTGCCGAACAGGACCTCTTTGAGGTGCTGGGCATCGTCGGGGTTGCCGGCGGTGTTTTCGTAGCGCTTGACCCGGAGTTCGCGATCTACATCGGCATCGACAAGATGATCGGCCATAGTTCTATTTTATCTGAAATCAACTACCGAAGGGAGGTATCGCTATGATCGCGATGCGCAGTGGGTCTGGACCAAACTCCGTTTCCCTCCGGAAAAGCCCTTGCCAACCATAGGGATCCCTCGCTACGCTCGGGACTTCGGAAAAAGGCAACGTCAGAAAAAGCAATGGACCACCAATCTCGTATTCTCGACCAGTTCACACGGCAGGCGGCGCCGTTTGCCCAGGCGCAGGCCATCCGCAACCAGGAAGCACTGGACCTTATTGTGAAGCTGGCGGGTGCGGGGCCGGAAGATACTTCACTGGACGTGGCCTGCGGACCGGGGCTGCTGGCCTGCGCGTTTGCCCGCGTGGTGCGCCATGCCGTTGGCATCGACCTGACGCCGGCCATGCTGGAGCAGGCGCGCAAGACGCAGGCGGAGCAGGGCCTCAAGAACGTCACTTGGCATCTGGGCGATGTGAACGCGCTTCCGTTTCCGGATGCGCACTTCTCTATCGTGAGCTCGCGCTTTGCCTTTCACCATCTGCTCGATCCACTGGCGGCCCTCAAGGAAATGAAGCGCGTGTGCAAACCGGGAGGGCGCGTGGTGGTAGCGGATATAGCTCCGGCAGCGGACAAGGCCGACGCGCTGAACGCGGAGGAGCGGTTGCGCGATCCTTCGCACGTGCGCGCCATGCCGGTGGACGAGCTGCGGGAATTGTTCGCGACAGCCGGCCTGCCGCAGCCGCGCATGGAGAGTTATCGTCTCGAAGGAGAGCTGGAAGACCTGCTGAGTCGGTCGTTTCCAAATGCAGGCGATGCCGATCGCGTTCGCAAGATTTTTGCAGACTCGATCGCTGTCAATACGCTGGATCTCAATACGCGGCGGGAGAAGGGGAAGATTCTCTTCGCGTTTCCGGTGGCGATATTGGCGGCGAAGAAAAGCAAATAGCAAAGGACGTCAGCAACCAGCGGACGGTGATTACCAGTCCGACACTCAGTCGTACACCTTCATCCGCGGCCAGACATCCTGCAGATTGAATTGGGGTCCGCGGCAGAGCCAGATCGTGAAGTGAGTGTCGCGGCGGGAGTACGGATGTTCGACTTTGCCCACCGCTTCCACGCTGCTGAAATGCCGGCGATCGCCGCTGCCGTCACTGCTGAGGACAATCACGATTTCGCCGGTATAGTTGCGCGGTCCCCAGATCCAGTAATTGTTGACCTTGCTGATGGCGCGCGGTAAACCGTACTTAGGCCCAAAGAAATCCACAGCCGCGGCCTGGCCCCATCCATTGGAAAAGATCGCTGTCCGCGCCTGATCCTCCGGCGGCAGGCTGTGATAGACGCGGGCCACCTCGCGCACCATGTCTTCCCAGCCGAATTCGTCGGCGAAGTATTGCGGGAGCGGCCCGTTGTTCTGGTGTTCCGCCTGCGGAGGCTCGAGCCCAAGCCACTTCTGGTAACGAATGAAAGATTCGGGCGGCAGGATGGGAGAGAAAAGCGGCGCCAGCAGCGCGCCGCCGATGATGACCAGGGCCACGTAAAGCGCCCGCGGCGCCACCTGCAGCCAGCGGCGCGAAGCTGCGGCCGTGATTCGCTCAAAACCGATGGCGCCGGCGGCGAACATCATCGGATAAACCGGGCTGACGTAGTAGTTCTTGCCGTGCAACACGATGAAGAGCGTCAGCACGACGATGAAAGTCCAGCCCAGCAGCCGATAGCGGCGGGCGTCGCGCGCCAAGAGCAGCCAGAGCAATCCTCCCGCCCAGAGCGGGAAGAGCACGGGATGCATGATCATGGCCTGATCGCCAATGAAGGCCAGCGGCCCACGCACCACGTCGCGGCCGCTCATGCGGATGTTATGGATGAGTTCGAGAAAGGGAAAATGGTTGCGGATCTCCCACAACAGGTTGGGCAGGGAAATCAGGGCGCAGGCCAGCACTCCGAGCCACAGATAGCGCGATTTCAGGACGCGGCGCTGAGGAGAGAGCACCACGCCCACCAGCACGCCCGCGAGCAGGAAGGCGATGGCGTACTTGGTCTCAAAGGCTACGCCGGCGAGCAGGCCAAACCAGAACCAGTAACGGTCATTGCCGGTGTTGATGGCGCGCAGCACGCACCAGATGCAGCCCATCCACAGCAGAGGCTCGAAAGCGTTCATGGTGAGCCAGTGGTCGAGAATGGCGTAGATCGGCACTACCAGAACGGCCAGCGCGGACAGGGCCTGGGCGAAGCGTCCGCCGCCCATCTCGCGGGCCAGCTTGCCGGTGAGCCAGACCAGCGCGGCGCCGGCGATGGCCGGCAGCAGGCGCAGCCCGAGCAGGGATTCGCCAAAGACGTGACGTGCGAACCAGGCGATGAACACGCCCAGGGGCGGATGGTCGACGTATCCCCAGGCCAGATGCTGCGAGCAGGCGAGGTAGTACATCTCGTCGCGGAAGATGCCGTAGCGGCCGGCGGTAAGAAGATGAAACAACAGCTTGGCGGAGGCGATGTAGAGCACGATAGCGGGGCCGGACAGGTAGCGTGATGAAGACTGCTCGCCGGGAGCGATGACCTGAGTGGCGGCGTTCATGATGGATTGGACTGAGCTGAAAGCATATTTGTCACGGGAAATCGACCACCACGATGGTGAGATCGTCGTGCGGCGGTTGCGCAGGGCCGCACCATTCGGAAACACGCTCCACCAGCTTGTCACAAAAAGCCTGCGCGGGGAGCGCGGTATGCTCGGCGATGAACGACTTCAACCTCTCGCCGCCGAATTCCTCGCCCGAGGGATGCGAGGCTTCCAGCAGCCCGTCGGTGTAGAGCACGCAGCGGTCGCCCTGCGCCAGCGGCGCGGCGGCGGCGGAGTAGCTGCCATCCGCAAAAATTCCCAGCGGGAAGCCGTTCTCCTCCAGGCTCTCGATTCTCCGGTCGCGCGAGCGCCACACCAGGAGCGGCGGATGGCCGGCGCCGGCGTAGGCCAGCGCATTCTTCTCCGGGTTCAGGAAGAGATAGCCGGCGCTGACAAACTGGCCCTGGAGGTTTCCGCAAAGAATTAAGTTCATGCCGTGCAGGACCACTGCCGGATCGGTGGCGCGGTCCATCTGCGAGCGCACCGCAACTTTGACCATGGAAGCGGAAAGGGCGGCGGGGATGCCGTGTCCGGAGACATCGGCCACCAGAACACCCAGACCATGATCGCTGATGAGGAAGTCGAAGAAGTCCCCGGCTACCGAGGCCGCTGGCACGAAGCGGCTGGCGATGGTAAGTTCGCCCGCGCTCAAAACGGGCTGGGGCAGCAAATTGGTCTGGATATTCCGTGCTATCTCCAGTTCTTTGTGAAGGCTGAGCAGCCGTTCTTCATTGCGCTGGGTGCGCGAAAGGGCCACGTAGCCGAGGCAGCCAAGCAAAATGCTGAAGCCAATAAACTCCATGAACCCGCTGCCCGGGAGCCAGCCGAGCCAGTACAGGTTGGTGTAAAAAACGAACAGCAGAAAAACGATCAAACCGTAACGAAGAACTCGGATGTCACGGCTTGGTGCACGGCGGGGAAAGAAAGCCATGCCTACCCAGATAGGAAGTGAACAGAGAACGACGACGGTGTTGATTCTCCAGGGGAGCGCCGAGTGCGGGTATAGGAAACGCGCACTCATGGCAACGACGGCGGTAGCAAGATAGGCGCCGACGATCCACCACACCACCCTCTTCCACTCTAGCGCCACGGAATCCACGAAGAACAGCACCAGCGGTACCGGAAGGAGCAGAGTGAGCGCCAGTTCGGCGCTTTGTCCGGGCTGGAACATCTGGAGGAAGAGCCGGGCGCCATACATAGTCGCGCCTGCGCCGAAGTACAGCAGCCCATAGTCCCTTCGCCGAACACGGACAACGAAGAGCAGCAGCGCAACGATTCCGCTGGCCGACACCACTATGGCGACCGCGAAGCGAACCACGTTCATGGGGGAAAGCGCGGGAAGCATTTCTGAAATACCGTAACCAGGCATCCCGATGAGCCGGGCTTGTTCAGGGATTCAAAATCACCTTTCCAAACTGCTCACTCTTCTCCAGGCGCTCGTGGGCCGCAGCGGCTTCGCGCAGCGGGTAACTCTTGTCGACCACCGGCTTAATTTTCCCGGCGAAGATATGCTTCAACACCTCGTGAAACTCGCCCTGCGTGCCCATGAACGATCCCAGGAAGGAAAGCTGGCGGGTGAAAAGGAAGCGGATATCGAAACTGGCCTCAGGACCGGTGGTGGCGCCGCAGGTCACCAGCCTGCCACCCGACTTGAGCGACTTCATGCTCTCTACCCAGGTGGCTTTGCCGACGTGCTCGAAGACGATGTCGCACATGCCCTTGTTGGTGATGGTTTTGACCTCGTCGGAGATCTTCTGCTGGAAGTGATTGATGGTGTGATCGGCGCCCAGTTCACGGCACTGGTCGAGCTTGCTCTCGTCGCCGGCGGTGGCGATGCAGGTGGCGCCGAACATCTTGCAGACCTGAATGGCGATGGAGCCGATGCCGGAGCCGCCGCCCAGCACCAGCACGGTGTCGCCAGGCTTGATCTTGCAGCGTCCCACCAGCATGTGCCATGCGGTCAGCGAGACCAGGGGAAGCGACGCCGCCTCATCGTAGGTGAGCTCGCCCTGGATAGGCACGACATTCACGCGCGGCACCACGATGAATTCGGCGTTGCCGCCGTCGTTCAAATAGCCGAGTACGCTGTATTGCGGGCAGAAATTCTGCTCGCCGCGGGTGCAGGCCGGGCAGACGCCGCAAAAAGTGTGCGGCGCCAGCAGGACGCGCTGGCCGACCTTGATGTCAGTGATGTACTCGCCGACCTCGCTCACGATGCCGGCCACGTCGCTGCCGTTGATGTGCGGCAGCTTAACTCCGGGCAGTCCCTTGCGGATAAACAGGTCAAGATGGTTCAGCGCACAGGCCTTGACGCGGACCATGACCTGGTCTTTGCGGGGACGCAAGTCAGGGACGTCTTCATACTTGAGGACTTCAGGGCCCCCGAACTCGTGGAAACGAATAGCCTTCATCGCCGGGCGCTCTCCTTGGAAAGTAGTGAGGGTAACAGAAAATCGGGTGATCGGGTGATCGGGCCCGCAGAGATCGCCGGCGGCGCCGTCCGCTTAACCGCATGCCTATCCTTCGTGCCTCCGTCTCACCGTGGTGAGTTTTGTGGGCTCGGCTACAATAGTGGCGTGGATGTTTACGAAGAGATAAACCGGTTGCGCAAGGAAGGACGGCGCGGGGCCCTGGCCACCATTATTAATGTGCGTGGCTCCATTCCCTCGTTTGAGACTGCCAAGATGCTGGTGCGCGACGATGGGTCGATCGTGGGAACGATCGGCGGCGGCTGCGTGGAGGCCGAGGTGTGGGAGACCGCCCGCGAGGTGATGAAGTCAGAGAAGCCGCAGACGCTGAACTTCAATCTCAACAACAATCCCAAGTACGATACCGGCCTGGTCTGTGGGGGAACGCTGGAGGTGTTCGTGGAGCCGGTGCTGCCGGTCTCAACGCTCTACATTTTCGGCGCGGGCCACGTGGCCTGGAGCCTGTACAAGGTTGCACGGCTGGCAGGATTCGATGTGGTGGTCACCGACGATCGTGAAACCTATGCCAACCGCGAGCGCTTTCCGGATGCCCGAGACGTCTACGCCGACGAATACGAGCGCGTGATGTCGCAACTAGCGCCGGGAGAGTCGTCGTATATCGTGATCGTGACCCGCGGCCATCGCGACGACATGCGCGTACTGCGCTGGGCGGCGGAGACGCCGTCACGATATGTCGGCATGATCGGCTCGCAGCGTAAGACCATCGCGATCTACAAGGAACTGGAGAAAGAAGGCATCGCCGCGGAAAAGCTGGCGCGGGTGTATGCGCCGGTGGGGATCGATATTGGCGCAGTTACGCCGGAGGAGATCGCGGTCTCGATCGTGGCCGAGCTGATCGCCATCCGCCGCGGCTCGGAGACATCGCTGCCGCACATGAAGAGCCAGAAGGCCGCGGAGATGCTGAGGGAGCCGAAATAGATTTGGTAATTGGGAAATTTGGTAATTTGGCAATCTGAAATCCAGCCGGCATCGTCACTTACCAAATTCCCGAATTGCCAAATTACCAAATGGCACTGTCTCCTTCATTTGTGGGCGTAGTTCTGGCAGCGGGCGCATCCTCGCGCATGGGCCGCGACAAGGCATTGTTGCCGTGGCAGGGGGGAACATTTCTCTCTGCTGCCATCCGCGCGCTTCAACCCGAAACAGACTTTGTATTGATCGTGGGCGGCGCCAATTCGGGCGATCTGGAGCCGATCGTGAACCGGGATGCTGCGTTCCTGGTGGTCAATCCCGATCCGCAGCAGGGGCAGTTCAGCTCGCTAAGGATCGGCGTGCAGGAAGTGCTCAACCGCGGTCGCGATGCCGCCATCATCACGCTGGTGGATCGTCCGGCAGCCGATCAGGCGACCATCACGCGGCTGAAGGAAACTTTTCTTGCCGCAGATCAGCGCGTCTGGGCGGTGGTTCCCGAGTACAACGGGAAGCATGGTCACCCGATCGTGATTGGGCGGGAGATGATCAGCGCCTTTCTCGATGCGCCCGCAACCAGCACGGCGCGCGAAGTAGAGCATTTGCGGCAAGAGCACATCCTTTACGTTCCTGTAGATGATCCGCTGGTTGCAGCCAATGTGGACACGCCGGAAGATTTCGCCAGACTTTCCACGGGGACTCCGGCTTGAGAGTTCAGACTCCGCTTTCTTCTTCTGCCCGGCAATTTATCGATGCGATGCTTGAGCTGCGGCCCAGGTTGGCGGTCTTCGATTGCGACGGCACGCTGTGGAGCGGCGACGCCGGAGCCGACTTCTTCTACTGGGAGCTGGAGCGCGGGGTGATTCCGGCCAACGTTGCCGAGCGGATTGTTCCCCGTTATCGCGATTACAAAGCCGGCAAGGTGAACGAAGAAGTTATGTGCGGCGAGATGGTCACCATCAACGCGGGGATTTCCGAACGGCAGATGGAAGATGAAGCGGAAAAATTCTTTGTCTCTGTGGTCGAGCCGCGCATTTTTCCCGAGATGCTGGAGCTAACCCAGTCGCTGGCGCGCGCCGGCTGCGAGCTGTGGGCGGTTTCATCCACTAATCTGTGGACGATCGCGGCCGGGGTAAAGCGGTTTGGCATTCCGCAATCCAACATTCTTGCCGCGTGCGTGAACGTGGAAGACAGCCTGGCCACTGACCGCCTGATCCGGGTGCCCAGCGGTCCGGCAAAGGCGGTGGCCATCAATGAGATCATCCGGCGGCCTGTGCCCATTTGTTTCGGAAACTCGATCCACGATGCTGCCATGCTGGAGATCGCGGAGAAGGCTGTAGCTGTGAATCCAAATCCCGACCTGGAGAAGATCGCGCGAAGCAAGGACTGGACCATCTACTGGCCCGATGGCACGAGAGATCGATGAGGTGCAGAGCCGCGCTAGTGGAATATCTCCGCGAGCTTGTCGCGCAGCCAATCCCATCCTGAGACCTGCCGGCGCGGCGCCGGTGAATACCAGTTCTGCAGCGCGTCGACCTTGGCGAAGCCAGGGGGCACTTCGAAGAGAGAAGGATCGAGCGGGCCTTCTTTAAATTCCAGAACTTCCGATCCCCAGTTGGAAGCCACCATGCGAGTGCCGTCGGGAGAGGGGACTTCGCTGGTCATGCTGGTCGTGCTCTTGAGCGGGAAGCCGGGTTCAACGCCGCTGCGGTGGACTTCAATCTTGTCGACGCGGTCCATGCAGGCGCTGCCCGCATTCACCGCAAACACTGACGCAATCACTACGCCACCGCTGCCGCCCTTGGGATGGTGCCAGTCAGGCATCACCGAGTCGTCAATGTACCAGCCATCGGTCTGGCTGTCGGAGTTCTTGGAGCAGGCGCCGGGGCCGGCCACGCGCTTTTCCGTAGTGACGATGTGGCGAGCCATGCGTCCGAACATCTCCTGGCGCTCGCCGGTGTCGGTGCTGGTGATCCAGATCTGCAGCGTGCCCCCGGAATTCTCCACCGAGTGAGATTTCGCGCCCAGCATTACGCCCTGAGAGTCGGTCTCATAGCTCACGTACTGGCGGGCCTGAAGGTCAAGGAGGTAAACACGATTGGTTCCGGCGCGCTGGATGATGCTGGCCATGGGATGCCCGATGCGGTCGCCGGCATGCGTCTGCCACTCGTTGCGCAGACGATTGGCGGTCAGGTATTCGGTTCGCGTGTCGGAGAAGCCGCCAGTAACCTGGCGAGACACAATCTTCACGCCCGGGACCGAGGTCTCGGGCAGGAACACCGCAGCAATCATCGCCAGAAACAGCAGCAACACGGGCATCATCTCCTCCTGGGCCCCCGTTCGCCTGCCAAAAATAGGTGGACTATTTTACTCACAAATAGATCGTACGGATCACAAATTCTTGTGATAAAGCCGATCACAATTTCCTGGCGAAGGGGGCTGGGCCCGGATCGTCATATGTTTGCAGGCGTTAAAGCCAGTCACTTTAGTTTTTGGAGCACCTGGGCGAGGGCGTCCATGGCCAGATGAGATGCGTGGGCCGAGGCGCTGGGAAGTCCGCCCAGCGCGTCCAGAAGCTGCTCACGACGCAGGGCTGCTGCTTCGGCCAGTGACTTTCCTGAGAGCATCTGGGTCAGGCACGATCCCGCGGCGATCGAGGCCACGCAGCCCTGAGTCCGGAAGCGGACCTGGGCGATGCGGCCGCCGGCCAGCTTGACGGCCAGCTTCATAATGTCGCCGCAGACGGGATGCTCCAGCCGCACTTCGGCATCCGCGTCGGGCAGATCGCCCACGTTGCGCGGGTTCTGAAAGTGCTCGAGGACCGTTTCCGAATAACTCACAAGCTCTGATCTTATAATGCAAATTCGTCCCGGGAAAAACCGTGCGGAGGTAAGGGTCCGCGTTTGACATGAAACAGGTGGTAGCTGCTCTCATCCTCAACCAAGGCAAGATCCTGATCTGCCAGCGCACGCGGCATCAGAGCATGCCGCTCAAGTGGGAGTTTCCCGGAGGCAAAATCGAGCCTGGCGAGGCCGAAGATGCCGCGCTGCGCCGAGAGCTGGACGAGGAGCTCGGAATCCAGGCGACGATCGGCCACAAGCTGACGACCATTCGCCACACCTACGGCAACGGCGGCCAGGTCGAACTCCATTTCTTCGTGGTCGAGCATTTTGCGGGAGAGATTCAGAACCGTATTTTTCGCGACGTGCGCTGGGTGAGTCGCGAACAAATGGTTGACTACGATTTCCTCGAAGCCGATGTAGCTCTGGTCAGAGACATTGCCGCGGGAAAGCTCACCCTCACTGGCCCAGCACCGCGTACGCGCCGGTGATCGCGATCAGAATCGCCGCCGTGCCCCAGGCAATCCAGTTGAAGAACCGGCTGTTGACGTATTTGCCCATCAGGCTGGTCTTGTTGATCAGCAACAGCATATAAATGAGGACTGGCGGCAGCAGCACGCCGTTCAGGACCTGCGAGAGCACGGTCACCTTGATCAGCAGCTTGTTGGGAATAAAGAGGACGGCAGCCGCGCCCGCGCCGACCAGAATCGTGTACAGCCAGTAGAAGACTTTGGCTTCACTCCATTTTTTGTCCAGTCCCGATTCGAAGCCCAGGCCTTCGCACACGGTGTAAGCCGTCGACAAGGGCAGAATCGATGCCGCGAAGATCGAGGCGTTGAACAGCCCGGCGCCGAACAGGAGAAAGGCGTATCGGCCGGCCAGAGGCCGCAGAGCTTTGGCGGCGTCGGCGCCGTTTTCGATGTTGGTCTGTCCCGTCGCGTACAGCGTGGCGGCGCAGGCCACGATGATGAACCAGGCGACGACGTCGGTGAACAGACAGCCCAGGATCACGTCCAGCCGTGAAGCCTTGTACTGCCGCGCCGTGACGCCCTTCTCCACGATGGAAGCCTGCAGGTAAAACTGCATCCAGGGCGCGATGGTGGTTCCTATCACGCCGATCAGCATGTAGACGTACGACTTGTTCCAGAAGACCTGGCGCGACGGCGGCTCTACCGTGGCGCGGATCGCGTCCGACCAGTCGGGCTTGGCCAGAAAGCCGGCGACGATGTAGCAAACGTAAAAAAAGGACGCCATCAGAAAGATCTTCTCGACCGACTTGTAATTGCCCTTGGTGACCAGCAGCCAGACGAGAATCGCCGCGATGGGCACGCTGATGAACTTCGAAATCAGGAAGTCGTGCCCGCGGATGTGAGCGTGGAACAGGTCCACGCTGGTGGCGATTCCAATGAACTCGGCCACCACGTTGAGAAAGTTGATGGCGATCAGCATGCCCATCATCAGGAAGGTCGCGCGGAAGCCGTACTCTTCGCGGATCAGGTCGCTCAGGCCCTTGCCGGTGACCGCGCCCATGCGCGCGCACATTTCCTGCACCACGATCAGGGCCAGGGTGATGGGAATCAGGCTCCAGAGAAGCGCGTGACCGAACTGAGCGCCGGCAAACGAGTAGGTGTAGATGCCGCCGGCATCGTTATCGACGTTCGCCGTTATGAAACCCGGGCCGACTACCGCAAAGATCAGCAGGATCCGGGTCTTCCAAAGCCTCAGCCATCTCATTGGTCACGCGTTGCACAAGTTTTAACCCGAGTGGGCAGAATAAACGACTGCCGAAGTCCAGAACAATAGAGCAGTGAAATCTTTTTGAGAAAATATCCGCGGAGCCGATTAAAGTCTGTGCCGCAGCATGCTGATCACGTCGTCGGCCGTAACCACGCCGGCCAGGCTGCCTTCTTTATCGAGCACAGGCAGGATCAGCAGGTTGTATTTATCAAACATCTCCGCCACCTCGCGCTCGCCCACGTCAGCCTCGCAATAGATAACGTGTTCGGGCGAGAGGCTGTCCATGGTGGTTTCGGGCGGGGCCAGCACCAGCTTGACCAGGGGCACAGCGCCTGCAAGTTTTCCGCCGGGATTGATCAGATAGATGGTGCTGATCAGCTCCGCCGGGCCGCCGAAGGCGCGGATCTTCAGCACCGTTTCCGCCACGGTGGCTTGCGGTGGCACGGCAATGTACTCGGTCGTCATGCGCCCGGCGGCGGTTCTTTCCCCGAAGGTCAGGAGTTCAGTTACTTCGTCGCGCTCCTTCGGCTCCATCTCTTCCAGGATTTGTTCCGATCTCTCCAGGGGCAAGTCGGCCAGGAGATCGGCGGCGGCGTCCGGCTCCATCTCTTCCACGATGTCGGCTGCCTTGTCTGAATCCACCGACTGCAGCAGTTCCGCCTGCAGCCGGGGACTGATCTCTTCCAGCGCGTCGGCGGCGACCTCTTCGTCCAGCGTGCCGAAGATGGCTTCGCGTTCGGCGGGCGCCAGGTCTTCCAGAATGTCGGCAATATCGGCGGGATGGAGTCGCGACAGCTTCTGGTATTCCAGTTTCAGATGGACGCGCCGCGCGGGATCGGTTTCGATCAGCGAGACCGCTTCCCAGGGAATGGCTCTCTCCGGCATGCGGCCGGCGAGCGCTTCGATGGCCGCGCTGGGAGCCAGGCCTTTGAGCAGACGGCGCACCGCTCCGCGCAGCCCGATGTCCACCTTTCCCAGCTTGAGCTTCACCGTGCCGTTGACGGGCTCGGGACGGAGGTCGACGTCGTTCACGCGGACGACTTTTCGCCCGGAGACGTCGATGATCTGCTGGTCAAGCAGATCGCGTTCCAGCAGCAGCATGCCGTCCGAGCTGAGCAGCAGCGGCCAGTCTTCAGCCTTGCCCGCCGCGCGCACCGACGGAAGCCGAACCGCGGAGCGCTCGAGGGCGGCAACAGATTTTGCCGGAAGAAGGCGGTCGCCGGAACGGGTCTTAACTACCAGATCGGAGATGCGGCCAGGATCGTCTTTGGGAGAAATCGCAGCTTCGCGCACGTGTCCGGCCAGCGCCCCGGAGACGTCATAGACGGGCGCACCCAGCAGGGTCGACAGTGCGATTTCTTCGCTCATGTTCCACGCTTTCGCAGAATACCTAAGTTATTAAGACGATGCCACAGTATTTGACACTTTCACCGCAAAAATCGGATAGCGATCCCGTGATGCGCAGTCCTAAAGTTTGTTCATCGGCAGCTTTCACCCGTGAAAATAGAGAATCTTTGCTGCCTTTCGCGAATTCTATTGGTAAGGGAAGATTCAAGGAGAAGTCATGGGCATCCAGGTCACCGACCTTCAACTCCTGCGCGACCAGCTGCTGGTCCGCCGGGAAAAGCTGGGCGCGGCCATTGCCAGGTCGCAAACTGCCAGCATGGTGCAGCTTCTGGAGCAGGTGGATAACGCGCTGGAGCGCGTTGACACCGGCGATTTCGGCCTGTGCGAGCATTGCCACGGCACGGTGGAAGCGTCGCGGCTTCTGGCCGATCCGCTGACCCGCGTCTGCCTGGATTGCCTGCTGCCCTCCGAACAGCGGGCGCTGGAAGAGGATCTGGCCCTGGCTGCCCGCATCCAGGATGGACTGCTTCCGCCGCGGCATATGAACGCCGCCGGCTGGCAGGTTTCCTATCACTATGAGCCGGCGCGAGTGGTCAGCGGCGACTATTGCGACCTGATTCCCCATGGCAACGACCTCTATTTCATGCTGGGCGACGTCTCCGGCAAGGGAGTGGCCGCCTCCATGCTGATGGCCAATCTGCATGCCACTTTCCGCACCCTGATTCCCACCGGGCTTCCCCTGCCAGAGCTGGTGGGCCGCGCCAACCGGATCTTTACCGAGAGCACGTTGCCCAGCCAGTACGCCACGCTGATCGTGGGCCGGGCCAGCGCCTGCGGCGCGGTTGAGATCAGCAATGGCGGACATTTGCCGCCGTTCCACGTCAGCCGCCAGGGGGTCAGCCGGCTGGAAAGCGCTTCGGTTCCGGTGGGCATGTTCCACGACCAGGAGTTCTCCAGCACCCGCATCGAATTCTCCCCCGGCGACAGCCTGGTGGTTTACACCGACGGTTTCACCGAAACCCAGGGCCATGGCGGAGCCGAGTATGGTTGGCAACGGCTGGCCGGATTGCTGCAGGACCATCATGGAAAATCCCCGCGCCAGGTGCTTGAAGCCTGCGTGGACGATCTGGCGGCATTCGTCGGCGCGGCCCGCCGGATCGACGACCAGACTTTGATGGTGCTCAATTTTGCCCCCATCACCCACTGAGCGGCGGCGGCCCGGTTTTTCCCGAGCGCGGTTTGACATTTCCCTCTACGCCTAGGCAAACTACGTTGTCGCCTTGCCCTGGTATGCCTGCGTTGTCCATTGGGCATCTGTGGACCGCCGAATGAAAAATCGGGTTTCTTATACTCTGGACTCAACGCTGGTTAGCGTGAACCACGCCGAAAGTAAGGCCCACGAAATAGCGGCCCGGGCCGGGTTCAGCGAAGACGACCAGTACAACATCGCCATGGCCGTGCGCGAGGCGGCGGTGAACGCGGTGTTGCACGGCAACTCGCGCGATCCGGCGAAGAAGTTCTTTGTGGCTTATGAGACCACGCATGAGGCCCTGGTGATTACCATCACCGATCAGGGACAAGGCCTGGATCCGGCCCTGCTTCCCGATCCGCTCTCCCCGGAGAACCTGATGAAAGGTTCCGGGCGCGGCATCTTCCTCATACGCGCTTTCATGGACGAAGTGAAGTTCCGCAACGCAGCTCCAGGTACGGAAATTACATTGATCAAACACCACAGCCGCAAGGCAGCGAGTTCCAAGGAGGAGACACAGTGACAATGAAGGCGAATAACCGTCAGGTGAACGGCGTGACCATTGTGGACATGAGCGGCCGCATCACCCTGGGCGAGGGCAGCGTGGTGCTGCGAGACTCCATCAAAGACCTTATCGGGAAAGGGCAGAAGAAGATCCTGCTCAATCTGGGCGACGTCAGCTATATCGACAGCTCCGGCATCGGGGAGCTGGTCAGCGCTTTTACCTCGGTGCGCAACCAGGGCGGCGAGCTCAAACTGCTCAAACTTACCAAGAAGGTGCACGACCTGTTGCAGATCACCAAGCTGTACACCGTCTTCGACATCAAGGACGACGAAACCGAAGCCGTTCGCTCCTTCAAGTAGGTTCCTGAGCTCCGCAGTCGAGCCACGGGCACAGCGAGCCAGGCCCGTGGCCGGTAAGGCGCGATCCTCTGATCTTCTGATCTTTGATCCTCAGATGGCCCGAAGCCCGGCAGACAGCTCCCATGTCGACGCAAGCTGAAAAGGGACGTATTTTTCGCGCGCTCCACCAGCGTGACCGCGCGTTCATCATTCCCAATCCGTGGGACATCGGCAGCGCCCGCATTCTCGCCCACCTGGGTTTTGAGGCCCTGGCCACCACCAGCATGGGCTACGCCTTCTCCGCCGGCCGCCGCGACGGCCAGCTCGACCGCGACCAGGTGCTGGCGCACGCCGCCGAAATTGTGGCGGCGACGGACCTGCCGGTCAGCGCCGACCTCGAGGGCTGCTTTGGCGACGAGCCCAAAGTCGTGGCCGAAACCATCCGCCTGGCCGCCCAGACCGGTCTGGCCGGCGGCTCGGTGGAAGATTTCAGCGGCCGCGCCGACCGTCCTATCTACGAACTGGCCCACGCCGTGGAGCGGGTGCGCGCCGCGGTGGAAGCCTCCCGCGCGCAGCCGTTTACTTTCACTTTGACCGCGCGCGCCGAAAACTACCTGCACGGCCGGCCGGACATCAAAGACACCATCCAGCGCCTGCAGGCTTTTCAGGAGGCCGGCGCGGACGTTCTCTACGCCCCCGGCCCGGCCACGAAAGAAGACATCGCCGCCGTGGTCGGCTCCGTCGACCGGCCGGTGAACGTGGTGATGGGACTGCGCGGCGTCCAGCTCAGCCTGGATGAGCTTTCCGCTCTCGGCGTCAAGCGCATCAGCGTAGGCAGCTCGCTGGCCCGAACGGCTCTCGGGGCATTCATCCGTGCCGCTCAGGAGATGCGCGACCACGGGACGTTCAACTTCGCCAAAGACGCCGCCAATCCACGGGAAGTCGGCGCGATGTTCGATTGACGTGAACGGCGACATTCCCACCGAGGACGAGCTACCGACAGCTAGAAAGGCAGATGCTCAGAGAGCTGCAAGTGATTCAACTTTCGCCGCCGCCACATGAAGTCGGCAGATGAGCCTCTCGACTGACGATCACCGTTGCGAGGGATCGAAGCCGTCATCAATCCGTTTGCGAGCTTCTTGTATCGCGAAGTTGAGAGCTTCATCCTTTGTGGGAAAGCGATCCATGCTCACGTAAAAGTGCTCCGCTGACTTTGCCCTGTACCGCACGTCTTCGCGGTACTTGATTACGTAAGGCCATGGATAGTATCCGCTCCCATCACTTCGTCTATAGATTTCGACTTCGATCACGAAATCTTTGTACGGACGCTCCTCCAGAGCAACGAGTCCGCTCACAGCGTCTGGATCGTCGGCTTCAGGTTGCGGCTCACGATAGGCTCTCAGCTCATCTAGCTCTTGCTTCGACACATAACCAGTCTTCCAGCTCTCAGTAGTGGTCACGCGATGATGCTCGCCGCAACCACGACATTCGGTCATCATTAGATGAGTGGCAGGTCGCTTCCGGTCTGGAGCATTGGCATCGGCCAGGATGAAGTGGGCGGGGTCTTCTGGGCAGCGGACGTAGTGGACGCGGAAGTTGCGCTGCAACTCGACTGGCACAGCGGTGGTTGGCGTTGGCATAATGTGTAATCATCTTACCACCGCGGAGGTTCACTGTTTACACGGGTTAGGCTCGGCTCTTAGCCCGCGTTGGATTCGCAAGGAGTGGGGCACCTACGGTCGAAAAGGTGGCCACCGCGGCGCCCTGGCGGTCTAGAATCAGGTCGTGAAACGGAGCGAAGAAAGGCGACTCGTGCAATGGTTTCTCGACGCCTACAATTACATGCACAAGGAAACCTTTCGGGTTACCTCTTGGCCAGAGGACGAGAGCAGAAACACGCCGGCGGTAGAAGCATTGACAACCAACAGCCGCCTCGCGATGGCTATTGAGCACACATTAGTCCAGCCATTCGAAGGCGAGCGCAGCGATAACGCAATATTCAATCGTGTTATAGCGCCTCTGGATTCCGACCCTACTTTGGTTCGCCCGAATCTGGATGTGACAGTCACCACGGAAGTTGGTGCTGTGCCACGGGGCACAAATTTGAATCAGCTGGCCACGGAAGTTCGAAGGTGGTTGGCACTGAATCTCGCTGCAATCCCTGAAGGCATTTCTCGTCATCGCTTGCCGGGTTTGCCTTTTAGATTTGAGATTGTGATCGAAAAAATTCTCGACGACATGCCAGGTTTCCCAGGCTCGTTGTTCGTAATGCGCAACCGTCCAAAAGATACATTCGATCTGGTTCTACGGAAGGCTCTGGACAGCAAGCTTCCGAAGCTCTTGAGTACTCGTGCGGATCGTAAAGTGCTTCTGCTGGAACGAGCAGACGTACTCGGGGGACATTTTCGTTTTGCAGTAGGCATAGAAAGATATTTCACCGGACAAACCGGGCACCTTCGACCAGATGAAATATGGTTGGTTAACACTGTCGGGCTGAGAAAACATGGAGCGCTCTCGTTTTTTGATTTGTGGCCCGAATACAGAAGGCACCTGCTTTTTGCAAAAGTGGAAGGCACAAGAATGACAATAAATCCCACTTCGTGAGCGCACCCCGTCACATCGAGAATCCGCGCTGGTTCGTGACAACTCGGAAGCTGTTGAATGCCAGGCGTGCTTTCGTAAGAGTCACGGAGCCAGCATAGGGGCCGACCGCCTCCTCAATGGCCGATTTCGGCGTATCACAGAGTGGTCCGCTGATAACTTCTCTAAGCGTGACGTCTGGACCAAAATCGCCGAAGTAGAGGCTAGTTTCGTGGTCGCGGTCCTTCAGTTTGGCGAACATTCGAAGCTCCGCTTCATACTGCCAGTCCTGGAATTTTGTGAAGAGAAGCTCATAAACGACCTCAAGATCAACGGCTTTCAGGACCGGGCGGTCGCGGACGTACTTCACCTTCTTGAGTTTTTCGTCGTTAACGTCAATTCCGAGCACCATGCCCCTATGCCTATCGCCGTAGTGGCTCCATAGCAGCGGGTTCTCCCAATCTGTGCTGAAGCAAAGCATTCCGAAGTGACAGGCCATATGCGATCTGAACGCTCTCAGCCCCTGCCGAAGCCGAGGGTCGGGTTGCGCGACCGCCCACAGATCAAACGGATCATTCAGGTCATCAAGTGTGGCGATCTTCAGGCGCCTACGCTTGATATCGTCGATAGCATATTTGGCGGGTAAGAAATGGTACACGCGCATCGTTGATAGCCCAGTACAATGGTAGCAAGGCGCCTGCTTTACCGATGATTCAAATAAAACCTGAACACATCTACGTGTTGAGGGACTCTACCGGGAAGCCCTTTAGCGTACTTCTCGACCGGCTGATACGCATCTCTGCCGCGATCCTCGGGATACCGGCCGTGGTGGTCCTGGATAACCCCCGGATTAACCATCCTGATGGCGGTGTAGACACCCAAGTGACGATGGGAGCCCAGCTACTTGATCCGTGGGGTTATTTCGAAGGTCCTTCGACGTGGCAGTACAAGGCTGTCGAGCTGAAGGAATTGACCGACGCTAAGGTAAAGGAGGAGATTTCGGGCGAAAGTAAGGACTACGTTCGCAGCCTACTGAAGCAGGGCTACGGCTACCGGATGTGCGTCGCACATGACGGACCTCCAGAACGAAAAGCCGAGATCAAGAATCTGCTCGATTCAGAGATTGAAAAGGTCGAATCCGCCGCGCCGAAGTCGATCGTCCTTTTTGCTTCGGATATCGTAGCCTGGGTGAACACGTTTCCTGGAATAGCGGCTGAGATACTGGGCTCCCCCATCACAGACTTTTTTTACTTCAAGACCTGGCTCAACCGCGAGCGAGCTGTCACGAAGACGTTCGTGGCGACCCCGCAGTCCGATGTAATTTTTGAAAAGGTCCGCAGCCATCTTGACTGGAATAACAAGCTAACCAGTGCGAGGCTCACGATCTCTGGAGATGCCGGAGTTGGCAAGAGCCGCACCGCGTGCGAAGCGATAGCAGCCATTCCTGAAGTCTCTCCACTCGTGCTCTACACAGACGATGAAGAAAACGCACTCAGTGTCGCGCGAGCGCTAGCGAACGAGCGCGATCAGTGCGCGGTGATCGTCGCGGATGAATGCCTCGATGGCACTGCGTTCCAGCTCGCCATGACCCTCCAGGGTGTAGAAGACCGGGTGCGTCTGATCACCATCGACAACGCTCTGGAGGGTGCCGATAAGTCTGAGCTGCGACTTGACAAACAGCCGATTGAGACGGTTGAAAAGATCGTGGCGGAGAATTTCCCGGAGGTCGATGCCAACCGCCGGTTCCGGTACTGTCAAATGGCGCAAGGCTATCTGCGGTTCGCCATCGTTTTATGCCAGAACGACGATGTGATCGCTGCGGAGGGCCATCTTGGAAAGTTCTTGGGCGATACCAAGAGCTATGTGGCCAAGCTGTTCGAAGCGAATGGTCCATTCGAAAAGGCTGACTATGAAGCCCTAATGGTGCTTTCTCTCGTGGAGCGCTGCGGGGTGGTCGGGAACCTGTTTCCGGAGCTGGAAAGACTTTGTGCCGTGGCAGGCCACCTGAACCCGACTGAGGTTCGCGACCGGCTTTACAAGATGCAGAAGAGCAACGGATTGGTGGGCCGCGCGGGAAGGTATCTGTACGTCACACCAACACCGATCGCGATGGTTGGCTTTCAAAGTGCGTGGTCGAAATGGGCGGAAAACGATCCGCAGACATTTCTGAAAAGCTTTCCTCGAGAGCATATTCAGTCATTTCTTGCCCGCATGTCGCGTGCCCCAAAGGAGGTCGGCGAAGTCGTTAATATGTACTTTCGCAACTGGGAAATATCCAGAGGGGGAGACATATTCGCGGATGCCGATGAAACTGACCGGCTTCTTCTTTTAGTTCGGGCTGACCCCGACCATATGGTGCCGCGGCTTCACAGGCTGGTGATGAACGCGACTCCCGAGCAGCTCGGCGTTGCGCTTTCGGAGGAGATTGGCATTACACATGGCGGTCGCCGTCAGCTCGTCGTGGACGCAGGCGAGATTGCCGCATTTGAGCAATGGTTTTTTTTCGCTGAAGAAATTCTCTTCACGCTTGCGGTTCACGAGATTGAGCCGGGTATCGGTAATAACGCTACGGAGATATGGGCGGGGTTGTTCCCGATCATGTCATATGTTCCCACGCCATTTAATGAGCGGTTGAAAATCATTCAAGAGCGGTTAAAAAAGGGGGGGAGCGGGACAAGAATTCTGTGTGTCAAAGCTCTCGAAAGCGCTCTTGATCAGCAGAGGGTTCACATGATTGGAGGCGAAACATACGGTAACAGGATTGCCCCCAATCCGTGGCGGCCCAAGGACATCGAAGAGTATTACGTGTATCTGAAAGCTTGCCTCAGAGAGCTGAGTAGTTTGGCCTCTGATGGCGACGAAGCGGTGCGGGAGAGAGCTACGCGCGCGTTGATCAAGTCGATCCGCAGCTTGGTGTTCCACGGATATACTAGCCCGGTGAGAGAGGGCGCAGGTGACCTCCCGCGTCATGTGCGCCCTGTTCTTCGCGCAGAACTGAGAGAGTTTTGCCTCCTGAATAATTCCGAATACAGCCCGCATTCTGAAGAGGAGAAGAACCGGCGAGTGGATTTCGTGGAAGAGTGGATTCGGGATCTGGCGCCTGTCGATATGCATGATCGTCTTGTCGAGGAAATCGGACAGAACGAATGGGAACATCAGATCGAAGAGAGTGAGTGGGAAGGTCGCCTTCGCGAGCTTGCTTCCCACCTCTTACAGGATGAGGACGAATTCGAGCGTGAAGTTGCATGGTTGAGTAGCGAGAAGGCACGATCCTCGGCTCAGTTTGGCATTCAGCTCGGGATCGTCGATGAAGGTATCAAACTCCTAGATCGTATCGTCGGGGTGTGCCGTTCCACTCGAAATGCGAACCTTGCGCGCGGGTACTTCGCCGGTGTCAGCCAGGCCGCACGCCGAAGACTCCCTTCCGAACCAGCTGAAGCGATCGGAGCCAGATTGAACGCGTGCCTGGATGAGATTTGGGCAGAAGATCCGACCTTGTGTTTTGGTGTAATGGTGCCGTCTGGCGATTTTGTACATTCGTTCGATCGTGCGATCGCTGGTGTCCGCGAGGGGAAGATTCCTGCCGCTTTTTTGCGGACCTTTGCTGCTTGGAACGGACCGCGGCACACCTTGCCGATCGAAGCACGACGAGCAGCGTCGACCCTCCTTGATGTTGCTCGCAAGCACGACGACGCGAAGGCTGCCGAGACGGGACTAGAGTTCATTGTCTTCGTCTTGATGCGAACGCCAGAATCCGAAGACAGGTTGGGGTGGCTGCAGCAGGTGTTTCAGGACAGCACGCTCGATGTCATTTTCGGGCTGCTTGAGCACGCCGCTCCGGACGTGCGAAGACAGACCGGTAGGTTCGCGGAGATTTTTGCTCGCGTGTTACCAGCTAACCCGGAACGCGGCACGTCGATTGTTGTTGATATGATGCGGAGTGAATCCTACGAGACGTTAGAGATCGCTGCCCAACTCTTCCCATCCATCGCAGCATTGCGTCCGCAGCAACTGATGGACGGTATTGGTGACATCATGCTGGCGAATGATCGCAGCCTCGGCTTTCTGTTTCGCAAGTTTCCCGTTGTTTCATTGCCAGAGAATATCATTATTCAGTGGCTGGAAGGGCACGGCGTAGAAGGTGCACGCATACTCGCGCGGCACGTTCCAGGTCCCTTCATGGGAAGCGCTGGGCCTGAGCTGCACTCTGTGACCCGGTACATTCTGGAAAAGTACGGGAACGATGAAATGGTGTACTCCGGTTGGGTTACCGGGATGCAGAGCGGTCGCGCATTCGCTGGTTCGATCGCTGGTTATGTAGAACGCGAAGCTGCCATGGCTGAGCCGTTTCTCAACTTCCCGATTGAGGCCGTGCGCCGCTGGGCTCGCAGCCAGATCGCATTCGCCGCAGAGAACGCCGAGCGCTTCCGGCTGAGTGAAGAGGAACGGTTCTAATCCAGGTTCGATACCCACCATTAAGCCAGGGAAGAGGACCGTTGAGCAGATAAGCCACCGTCGCTGTTTATTTCAAGGTCTCCATATTGATCACAAACCGATGTACTTCGCGCCCCTCATGCGCGAGAGGGGGGACTTATCGCGGCGCTGCGCTCAAGATGACAGGCCTAAAATGTTTGTCTTGACTGCCGCTACTATTTGTCGCTGAGGTAGATTGATGGCATCGCGAAAGCCAATTGAGGAGATCATTATGGGGCATGTCGCTCGCGATGCTTCCTTACTGCGCTTGTTCCAGGAAAAACAAATCGATCTTAGAGCACCGCGGTCGATCGAATGCCATTTCTGGTCGTGGAGCGAAGAAGAATCGGCTGCACTGGCCGAAGCTCTCAAACAGCGAGGCTTTGAAATACTTCGGCGTACCCGAGCCGCGATAGCTAATGACCCTGCTCGGTGGAACTTGGAAGCGAGTGTCAAGCAATCTATTGAGTTGACGATGACGCGAGAGTTTATTGGCGACCTGGTGAAATTGGCGGATTCCTACGGCGGGCTCTATGACGGTTGGGGTACAAGCATTTAGATCCAGCCATGATTTTTTCCGGGCAGGTTCTATACAAGCACCGAAACGCGCCGAACGGAGCTGCGCACTGCGCCCGGAACCGAGGCCTGGTCGGCCAGGAGTCGCTCGCCAGGCCATTGTGCCGCCCCGCTGGGGCTCGAGACTTTTTAATCGCTACCCACCCTTCCCGGCTCACGGCTTCGCCGCTCCGCCTTCAGGGTGGGCTACGACTGTGCCGCGCTTCCAGCGCTGGAGTGTGGACCGGGATGGGGGGCGCCTAGCCGTTTGCGGAAATCTTTTGTGCTTATCTTTGTGCTTGTCTTTGTGCTTATCAGGGGGGACACCATTCAAGGGGGACCCCCGCACTCAGCAATCAGCCAGAGAAAATCGGGTGATCCGGTGATCGGGGGATCGGGGGATCAGAAGAGATCGCCGTGATCCGGTGATCGGGTGATCTGACCAATAAGCCGTTCAGTCTTGCCTGATCCCAGCACCCTTGCCTGATTGGCGGCCGCTCTTCCACCGGGGCACTTCGCATGCCGGCGCGTATTCGGGTCGAATTTGCATTCTGGAAATGCAAAAGCACCGGGGCTAAAGCCCCTGGGAAATTTTGGGAGACGGTTACGCGGCCCTAAAGGGCCGCTCTTCCACCGGCGGTCGGCGCACTCTCTTGAGGCCTGACTTCGCGTGAGCGAACGAGGCGCGTCCCGCAGGCGCGTAACACGCCCAAGGGTAAGTGCCGGGTAGGCAGCCGTGTATGCCGTTATCCGAGCCTACTGAAAGTTGGAGATTTTGGCTGCTTCCGCGGTGTAGCCTTCTTCACGCAATAGCTGGCCCAGCAAAGCAATGTTTTGCGTGCGAAAAACGAAACCATGCTGGTGGAGAAAAGTCATACGGGAGATCATCTGCTCGACATCGTCTCGCGTCGCAACGGCAGCCGTGGATGGCGCAGGATGAGGATCATAGATGGCTCGGATGCGCTCGCCAATTGAGTCCAGATCTTTGCGATCCAGCACGATGCCGCGAACGATCACGGCTTGAATCCGCGAAAGGTTTGCTGAATCGAGCAGCGGGTCAGCGGAGAGCAGAACCATGTCCGCTCGTTTGCCGGGCTCGATGGTACCGAATTCGGCTGAGCGGCCCATCGCAGCCGCGGCGTTTACAGTAGCAGTCCGCAGGGTCTCGGCTGGAGAGAGGCCTTCCTTCTGCATGATTCGAAGTTCTTCGTGCAGAATGAATCCGGCAGGCATCAGGGCATATCCTCCGCCGGAGTCGGTACCCGCGATAAATCTCGCTCCCACGGGAAGCAGTTCCTTAAAAATCTGCTCTGACATAGGAAGAATCCGTTGCCGGGCCTGTGTCTGCGGTGTGGCAGGTTCCCCGGCTCGTTTCTTCCAGTTGAGTCGATCGCGCCATGATGTGTAGCGCATTTCAGGAAGATCCAGTGCGCTCAGGGCATCAGCGCCTCTCAGGTAGTTTCGATAGGTGGAGAAAGTAGGACATAGCCAGACGCCGGCGCCTTTTGTCGCCGAGACGTAATCTTCATGGCTGATCGTAAGGGTCTCGTCAAGGATGTACCCTTTGAAGTGTTCCATCGTCTTCTGACCGAGCCGGATGGCCTCAGCGACCTTTATTCCCTGAGGAATGTGTCCGACAACATCGATGCCCTGTTTGTGCGCTTCATCAAGGATTGCTTCGTAAACTTCAGGCTTCATGATGTTGTGCACTTTAATAAAGTCGAAGCCGGCCAGTTTGTCCTGCTGGACCGCAGCCCTGGCCGCTTCCGGCGTGGTCACGACGCGAGCGTAGGGTCCCATCGGCGCTCCATTCAAGATTTCGCCGGAGATGTAGAGGTTGGGCGCCAACAACTCTCCCCGGTTTACCGCCTCACGCATCCGAAGAGTCCATGGAAACCCGTCCATGTCTCGCACCGAGGTCACACCTTGCAGCAGGTTCAACAAATGTTGGCTGCTGGAACCGAACTCGTGTATGTGCATGTCGGTGAGGCCAGGAATCAAATAGGCGCCGGCTCCATCGATGGTTCGTACTCCCCGGCCGTTCTGACTCGCTGCCGATGGGCCCACGGCAGCGATGCGACCGTCCCTGACCACAACGCTCTGATTGGGCACCGCGCGACCCTCGGTGGTTGAAATGACAGTAACGTTCCGGATTACGAAGTTCTCAGGATGATGTTTTCTCGAAACGTTAAATACCAGCTCATCAATGCGAGACTCGTCCGCGAAGTAGCCGAGCGCCTGTCTGCGTTCCAAAGAAGTTTGCGGTACTTGCGCCCCTGAGATCAGGCAGCTGGTCAGGAATCCAACCACGAGTGCTATCAACCGCACTGGCTTGACCATGAACACCTCCAGGAAGAAGAAGTCCTTCTTTGTCCAGGCATAAATCTACGCGCAAGGGCACCCATGGCTGGAAAGCCTGGCTCTGGCGAGCGTGGTCCTCACGGCGATGTGTCTGGTTGTGGGTTCGACATGCTGGTCTCAGTAGGCGCCAGGCTCTTCGCTCCGGGTGAAGACGCGGAGTTCGTTGCTGCTGCGCGAGCACTGCGATAACAATGGGGGCACTGGGTGTCGCGCCAGGCGTGCTTTATTGACTTTGTCAGGCATGAAAGGTGAGCGGCTCGCGGGGCGGGCCATCCCGTCCATCACGTTGCTAACGCACGTTGCTCGCCCTCAAAAAAAGTGCTTGACATTTCGTCTTCCATTTGCTATGGTGCATATACGATTCGAAGGTTGAATACCACCCCAGCCCGCGCAATAGCGATGCGGTCGGGGAGCCCAGATCGTGGTTCGGAAGCGTCGCGAGCCCACCCGCCAAACGGACGCGCTAAAACAGTACTTAGTATTCAGTAGTTGGTAGTTAGGCAAACCCAGCCAGGCCATTCCTAGATCGGGTGATCGGGGGATCCGGTGATCGGGAAACCAAAGCTGCCCTTTAGGCGGGGGACAAATCACCTGTCTCAGCTTAGGGGTGCACCTCATCCCCGGGGATGCGCGGGGATGATCGGGGATTCATCCCAAGGGGGCAGGGGGTCGGTTCCAGATCGAGTGATCTGGTGATCCGGTGATCGGGCGATCGGAAAGGGCAAGAAGAGCCATTCCTAGATCGGGTGATCCGGTGATCGGGTGATCCGGTGATCGGGCGATCTGAGGATGAGCCGTTCAGCTTGCCCGATCCCAGCACCCTTGCCTGATTGGCGGCCGCTCTTCCACCGGGGCACTTCGCATGCCGGCGCGTATTCGGGCCGAATTTGCATTCTGGAAATGCAAAAGCACCGGGGCTAAAGCCCCTGAGAAATTTTGGGCGGACCGTTACGCGGCCCTAAAGGGCTGCTCTTCCACCGGGGGTCGCGCGCACTCGCTTGCCGGGTAGGCGGAAAGAAAAATTAACACCTCTCTGCCCAAGGCCCGCGCGCCGAGGTCCCCAGGGCGCGCTGGGGTTGCGCGTTTTGGGGGAAGCGAAGCGCGCGCAGAACATCGCCGTGATCGCGCAGATTGTACGCGATCGATTCGCCTCGACCCAATGCGGTTGGCTGGCCTTGATCCGGCTGTGACTAGCGTCACATGGGGGCCGGAAGCTTTTCTTTCCGAGTCAGGCTGCGGCTTTCGCTGCCTCCTCCTTCAACACCAGCACGGAGCAGGGTGCTCGATGAACGATGCTCTCCGCGACGCTGCGGTGAAAGAATTTTGCTACGCCCTTGCGAGCATGTGAGGTTACAACGATCAGATCCGCCCCCCATTCCGAAGACACCTGAATGATTCCTTCCGGAACCTCGCTTTCCACCAGCCGGGAGGAAACCTTGAATCCGGCATTACGGAATACGTCGAGTGCGAGATTCAGGCTGATCTTAGCCCGATCCTGAATCTCCTTGCGCCGGGCGGCGTTCTCCGGCTGATAACCTGGGGACATTTCGGGAGGAGCGGAGTACAACAACGGCTCGACGACTTGCAGCACCAGGATCTCAGTCTGTTCAGGGTGCACCTGCGACAGAAGATATTCAGGAACTATCTCAGACAATCCCGTGCTATCGATAGCAATAAGAAGCTTACTGGCCATAAGAGTCTCCCTTCACAGACATCTTCTCCCCAGGGCGTGGACCAAGCCGTGACGTTCATCACACGAACCCGTTTTGCAGGAAGCGGGCGGTCCTATAAGAGGAATGTCAAGGGAAACCTTGGGAAAAGAGGTGTATTCGATGGCAGGAACCGATAAAGCGTGCAGCTTGCCTGGTCCCAGCGCCCTTGTGCCGCTTGGGTGAGTGAGAGGCAATGTGGGCGAGAGGACTTATCGCGGCGCTGCGCTCAGGATGGACCGACGGCTATTCATGGCGTTTCCCGCAGGCTTCACGAAGATTTCGTTTGAACAGGGGGACCGCCTGATTTGTGCTGTTAACTTTCTGACAGAACCGCACATTGCAGGATCAGCGGCCTGGGACGGTTTGACTCTCCAGCTGCGCCAGTTGCTGGCGAAGTTGCGCGGCTTCCGCGCGAAATTTCGCCGCCTCCGCGTGATACTTGACCGCGCCCACGGTGCCCATGGCGTTAAAGGTCTTGCCGATGAAATTTTTCTTGCCTTTATCGCCCATGTGTTCCAGGTCGGCGGCCTGCGTTTCCTGGTCGGCGGCGTCGGATTCCAGGCCGGTAATGCGGCTGCGCAGGTCGCGAATGTCCGCCCAGCGTCTGGCTTCATCGAGTGCAGGATCATGGACAGCGGTGTTGTCGGCCACCTGCAGCGAACCGTCGCCCCGATCCTCCAGGCTATCAGTGAACGTGTCCAGACTCTGCTTCCCATTCATGTTGCCGGTGTCGGCAGAGAGGCGGTACCAGGCCAGGGCTTCAGCATCGTCCTGTCGCACTCCCTGACCGTACTGGTACATCCTGCCAAGCTGGTTCTCGGAGCCTCCGTCGCCCTGGTTGGCGGCCCGGTAATACCACGCGCGGGCCTGGGGGTAATCAACGGGAACGCCGGTGCCGTACTGGTACATGAAGCCGATGTTTTGCTCGGCCGTGGCGCTGCCGTGCTCCGCCGCTTTCGAGTACCACGACAAGGCCTCAGCGTAACTCTGCGGCTGGCCCCATCCTTTTTCGGCCATGTAGCCGAGTTGGTTTTCGGCGTTCGAGCTGCCGTGGCCGGCGGCACGCCGATACCAGACAAGAGCCTGATCATAGTCGCGCTTTACCACCAGCCCGTTCTGGTAAAAGAAGCCCACTACCTCCTCGGCGTCGGCCAGATTCTGCTGCGCCGCTTTGAGGTACCAGGGGAACGCTTTCTTGTTGTCGCGCCCCACCCAGAGGCCGTCGCGGTACATCACCGCAAGGTTGTATTCGGCGGGAGCATAGCCCTGGTTCGCGGCCGACCGGTACCAGGCCAGGGCGCGTTTGTAATCTCGCGGCGCGCCCCATTTATGCTGATATATGCTGCCCAGCTGGTTCTGCGCCGGGGCGTAGCCCTGGGCGGCAGACTTGCGAAACCACAAGAGCGCCTGGACGTAGTCCTGAGGCACATCGACCCCGCGATAGTAGCGGTCTGCAAGAGCGAACTGCGCCTGCACGTCGCCGGCCTCGGCCTTCTGGCGAAGAGAAGGAAGGTTATCCTCCTGCGCGTGGGCCATAGCGGGCGCCTGGGCAGCGAGTGTGACGGCTACAGCCAACATGAAGAACGCTGTTCTGGCCGCAGATCGGAAGCGCATAACGGCCTCCCCTTCCAATGATCTCTGAGCAGAGAGTACCGCCATAGAGGGGCATTCCAAAGCATCTTAAGGTCAGGGGCGCAAGTGTTATCGGCTTGGGAATGACGTGGACGGCGAGTTCGCGCCCTTCACGCGCGAGAGGGAGACTTATCGCGACGCCGCGCTCAGGACGACACGGTGATGAGATTGTCCCTGACCCGGAATGACCTGTCAGCCTGAGACGCTCCTTCAAAACCGCCGCGTTTGCTGCTATGCTCACCCCCATGGCAGACCGTTCTTTTAGCGACGTTGGCGGTACCCCGGGCGGGCTGGGCCAGTTTCTGATGGGCCTGGTCATGAGCTGTGTTGGCGGCTACCTGCTTTCCAACCAGGTCACCGTGGTTGGTTCGTATTGGAGCTTCTGGGGGACCAGCAGCTTCGGCATCACCCTGATCCCCATGCTGTTCGGCGTGGCCATGCTGTTCTTCAACGGCAAGAGCCGCGTTGGCTGGTTCCTGACGGTCGCCGGAGCGCTGTTCATCCTGGCCGGCGTGATCGCCAACATGCACATCTACATCCAGACCACCAGCCTGTTCAACATCATCGTCATGCTGATACTGCTGGTGGGGGGAATCGCGCTGGTGGCGCGCTCAGTGCGCTCGCACGAAGCCAAGGCAGCCGAGGCGGCGCAAGGCAAGAATTAGCCGCGACCGTCGCGAAACCGGCCCGAAGCAAAGCTATTTTCTTTCGCCTCGCGCGCTCGCGCCTGATCGCGGCTGAATTTTTTACGCCGTTCTTCGCGGATGCAGCGTCAAATCTCTTACCTGGGCCAGCAGCGTGGAGCGTTGCATGCCGTCGAGCTTTTCCAGGAAGGGCATGACCTGGCAGATGAAATCATCGTGCATCAGATCGGCGATCTCATCGTCCAGGCTGCGCGACGAACCTTTAAGCAGGTCGGCAATCGTGACCTCCAGCGCCCGCGCCAGCCGGTCCAGCGACGACAGCGTGGGCACGGCCTTTTCGTTTTCGATCTTGGAGACGTAAGTGCGCGGCACGCTCATGCGCAGCGCGAGCTGGCGCTGGCTTAGCCCCGACTTCTGGCGCAGCGAGCGGATCGCCGCGGCGACCTGCAGATGCGACTGGTGTCCGGCAGGCGGAGCGACCACCGGCGCGGGCTCGGCTAGAATGGGCTCCGGCTCGTCTTCGTCGAGCGAGGTGCGGCATTTTCTGCAGAGATTGTTAGTGGTCCGGAATTGGACAAGATGGCAGTGGTCGCATCGTACGACTTCCCGGGAATCAACCGGCGCCAGTGTTGTTGCCATGTATTGCTTTCGGAGGGCCAGAGCGGGGCCAAGCTCCAAAAACCTAGCCACAGCTTTCCGAATACTTGGGTAGTGTCAACTATGATTCTGCCGGTGTCAACGGAAAAATTCAGGTTAAAACACTACAATAATCCGCGTAAACATACGAATAAAAGGAGAAAACAGGGTAAATACCATGATAAATCGCGAGTCGGCCTGGAACCTGATGTGCGAATTCACGCAGTCGGAGAGCCTCCGCAAGCACATGCTGGCGGTGGAAGCCTGCATGCGCGCCTATGCCCGCAAGTATGGCGAGAACGAGGAAAAATGGGCCATTACCGGCCTGCTGCATGACTTCGACTACGAAAAATATCCCACGCCGCAGGAGCACCCCTTCGTCGGCAACAAGGTTCTGGAAGAGCGCGGCTACCCCGACGAGATCCGGCGCGCCATCCTGTCGCATGCCGAGTACAGCGGCGTGAAGCGCGAGAGCACGATGGAAAAAGCGCTGTTCGCCTGCGACGAGCTGGCCGGCTTCATCACCACCAGCGCCCTGGTCAAGCCCAACAAATCTCTGGCCGAGGTGGAAGCCAAGTCCGTGCGAAAAAAAATGAAGGACAAAGCCTTCGCCCGCAGCGTCAACCGCGATGACATCATCAACGGCGCGGCCGATCTGGGCGTAGAGCTGGAAGAGCACATTGCGTTCTGTATTGAAGCCATGAAGACCATCGCCCCGGAGTTGGGACTGGCAGGAGTAGGCGCGCCAGCCTGAAGCAAACAAAAAGTACAGCCCAGGCCTGAAGACATGCGCCGCACATTTTTTTAACAAGAGGAACTCAAGATGCCGCTGGTCCGCATTTCACTCATTGAAGGAAAATCCGAATCCTTTCTCCAGAAGGCCGGTGATTGCGTTCACCGCGCCATGGTCGAAACCATCAACGTACCGGCGCTTGACCGCTTTCAGATCATCACCGAACACGGCAAGTCTCACTTCATCTACGATCCGGAGTACCTCAACGTCAAGCGCTCGGACGGCCTGATCATCATCCAGATCACACTGAACCAGGGACGCACGGTGGAGATGAAGAAGGCGCTGTTCAAGAGAATTGCCGAGCTGCTGCACCAGGATCTTGGCGTGCGCAAGCAGGATGTATTGGTGAACCTGGTGGAAGTGCCCAGGGAGAACTGGTCATTCGGCAACGGAGAAGCTCAGTATGCCGGTTGAGCGTCAGCCGGGTTCAAAGTTGAAAGACGCCTTTCTTCCCCGCAATGCGTGCGTGGAGAACGGCGCTCTTGCCCGGCTTCACCTCCACCTCCAGCCCCAACTTGCGGGCAGCCCCGGCCACGGCGGCGGCCGCGGGAGATTCAACCGAGAAATGTTGCAGGCTGCAGCCGGCGGGAGCGTCCTGCGAGGGATGAACCGAATCGGCGCTCCATTCGATGAAGAAGGGAAGCACGCCGCCAAAATCGTCCTTGAGGTTGAAAGATTTCCAGCGCAGAACTTTGCCGTCGGGACGGGCGCGCGAGCCGTCGCGTCCTTCTTCTGCGGCTATGCCCGCGCCAGCTACTTTCCTGGCCACGGCGTTCAGATCGTGAGTATGCGCCGCCCAGTCGATCAGGCGAGGCTCTTTCAGCGCGCGCAGGCGGTCGACCATGGGATTGCTTGCCCCCGGCTGCGCGGGATCGGGCGCGATGATCTCCAGATAACGCAGAGTGCCGAGAGAGATCAGGGCATTGCGCGTGCCTCGTCCGGGATGCACGCCGCCAATCATCGCCCGTACTCCGGCGCGCTCTTCGAGCCAGGCAATACCGCGATCGAGATCGCTGACTCCGAGCAGAATGTGGTCCAGGTCCGCAGGCACGTCCGGTATTTTATCCTCAGCCGCCGCAAGATAACGGTGAGCAAGAATAATGCCGGCAGCGGCGGAGAACTGGAGAAAGCGCCGACGTGAAATGACTCCAGCCATGATGGAGAATTCTAAGCCGAGATATTCAAGTGGCGCCGAGAAATCGCGCCAGAGAGCCTTCCAGGATCGCGGCGCCAATCTGCCCGATGTCGCCGGAGAGGACGCGGTCGTTCTCAACCTTCGCACTCACCTTGCGAATCGCAGCCAGTGCCTGCGCCAGTGGAGCGCTGGTCTTGAGCGGCGCGAGCAGGTCGAGCGCCTGGGCGGCGGCGCAGGCTTCAATGGCCAGAACATTGGTTGTGTTGGCGACTACCTTCTTCAGCTTCAAGGCCGCAGCCATGCCCATGGATACGTAATCTTCTTTGTTGCCGGAAGTGGTGATGGAATCGACCGATGCCGGATGCGCCAGTACTTTGTTCTCGCTGGCCAGCGCCGCGGCTACTACTTGCGGCATCATGAATCCGGAATTGAGTCCCGCGTCGCCCGCCAGAAACGGCGGCAGGCCTTCGTTGAGCGTGGGATTGACCAGGCGTTCGACGCGCCGCTCAGAGATCCCCGCCAGAGCGCTGAGCGCGATCGCCATGTAGTCGAGCGCGAAAGCCAGCGGCTGGCCGTGAAAGTTGCCGCCGGAGATCACGTCGCCTTCCGCCTCTTCTTTATTGCGGACGAAGACCAGCGGGTTGTCGACGGCGGAGTTCATCTCGGTCTCAAAAGTACGCGCGCAAAATTCCAGCGTGTCGCGCACCGCGCCGTGGACCTGGGGAATGCAGCGAAGGGAGTAAGCGTCCTGCACGCGGCCGCAGTTGACGTGCGACTGGCGGATCTGGCTGCCGGCGATCAGGCGGCGCAGATTCGCGGCAACTTTTCTCTGTCCGGCATGCGGGCGCGCGGTGTGAATGCGTTCGTCGAAGGCGACGTCGGTGCCGTGCAGCGCATCCAGGCTCATGGCCCCGATCACGTCGGCGGTATCAGCCAGGGTTTCGGCCTGCAGCAGCGCCAGCGTGCCCACCGCCAGCATGGCTTGCGTGCCGTTGATCAGCGAAATGGCTTCCTTGGCTTCTGGAACCAGCGGCTTGATGCCGGCCCGGCGCAGAGCCTCACTGCTGGCCATCCGCGCATTCTCATAGATGGCGTCGCCTTCACCGATCATGGCCAGCGCCAGGTGTGCGAGCGGAGCCAGATCGCCGCTGGCGCCCACGCTGCCTTGCGACGGCACCACCGGATGCACGCCGCGGTTGAGCATCTCGCAAAGGTGATCGATCAACTCGGCGCGTACGCCCGAGTAGCCCTTGGCCAGCGAGTTGGCGCGCAGCAGCATCATGGCGCGTGTTTCAGGAATCGAGAGCGGCTCGCCCACGCCGACCGAGTGAGACCGAATCAGATTGAGCTGCAACTGGCGGTTCTGCGCCGGCTCGATGCGCACATCGCTCAGCTTGCCCACGCCCGTGGTGATGGCGTAGGCCAGCGTGTTGTTCTGCACCAGGGCGTTGACCACCGAACGCGCGGCATTGATTTGCTCCCGCGCATCGCCCGAGACCAGCACCGGCCGGCGCGCGTACACCACCTCCCGCAGCTCGGCGTAGGTCAGATCATTGCCGCTGATGCGAATGGGATTCATGAGCTTCGTTCAGAGCGGCGAAAGCCGAAGGCTTTCACGTAGCGCTCCGGCAGGGCGCGACGCTGGAACTTGTCGTCGACCACGATGTGCATTGTCTCTCCGGTGGCGAGCAGCGTTTGATCGCCGGCGCGCAGAACTTCGTAGCTGAAATGCAGGAGCGAAGAGCGCGCGTTCGCCAGCCGCGTGCGCACCACGATCTCATCATCATATAAGGCCGGCGCTTTATAGCGCACGCGCAGGTCCACCACCGGAATGTGGCAGTTGTCTTCTTTTTCCATGACGCGGTATTCAACGCCGAGCTGGCGCATCAGCTCCACCCGGCCAACCTCGAACCAGATGGCGAAGTTGGAGTGATAGACCACGCCCATATTGTCGGTTTCGGCGTAGCGCACGCGAAGGCGGGTTTCGCCGCTGATGCCTAGCTTGTCCACTTGGGTTTGCGCCTCTCCAGAAATGCGGTGATGCCTTCCTTGAAGTCGGCGGTCTGTCGGATGGCCGCGTTCTCCTTGACCGCGCGTGCGATCTGGCGATCCATCTGATCTTTGCTGAAACCTGCAAGCAGTGCCTTGGTCACCCGCAATGACGCCGGGCTGTTCTCCAGCAGCTGGCGCGCCAGCTCCTGCGCGCGATGCAGCAGTTGCTGCAGGGGGACAATCTCCGTGACCAGTCCCAGCTCGCGGGCCTCCTCGGCGCCGAAGATGCGTCCGGTCAGCAGCAACTCGCGGGCGCGTTTCTCGCCCACGTTCGAAATGAGATAGCTGGAGACGATGCCGGGCACGAAACCAATTTTGACCTCGGTGTAACCGAACTTAGCTTCCGGCGCGGCCAGAGTGAAGTCGCAGAGCGTGGCCAGCGCGGTGCCGCCGGCCAGCGCCGGGCCGTTCACGGCCGCGATCGTGGTCTTGGGAAAATCGTAGAGCGAGCGGAAGAGCCCGGCCATCGTCTGGGAGTCTTTGAGGTTCTGCTCGTCACTGCGCCCGATGAGCTGGCGCAGGTTGTCCATGTCCATGCCGGCGCAAAACGCGGTGCCGGAGCCGGTGAGGATGACGATCTGCGCCGGAGACGCGGCGGCCTGCTTGAGCGCAGCCAGAAGATCGTGGATCAGCTCGTAGCTGATGGCGTTGCGCTTGTCCGGCCGGTTCAGGACGATGGTGGCGACGTTGTCTGACCCTGAATAAAGGACGGTTTTGTAGGCCACTAATTTTGTATCCTTCGCGCTGACTCCAGAATTGTGTAAAACTCTGGTGCCGCATTACGCGTGCCGTCAAAGTTAGCTGTGATGTTATCGAACTGGCAAGTAATCCAGACAAGATCGCCGTTAGACGGGCCTCGGTCGCGAAGGACCAGTTCGTCGCGCTGGTACTCGATGCAGTTGCCCTGCCGATCAGCTAGCCTTACGCGTCTTTGTCCAATGAGGCTCACGCCCAGGCGCTGAGCGTCATCCGGGCTCAAGGGCGCGAGGACCGCCGCAGGCCTCGCAGGCTGAAAGCCGACTGTGACCCACGCATTTCTTCCATGGATGGGTGAGCGATAAGAGTAGAGCGTGAGCTCGTCAAATGCTTCTTCCTGACCTCGCTCAAAAAACAGCGGCACGCGAAACTCGAACCCCTGAAACTGAACGTGGAAGCCATGCCGGGCATGCCACGCTAGAGCAAGAAGATTGGACTGAAACAGGTAGTAGTCAGTTGTAAGGATCACTGCCGCCACGAAGATGATAGCCGCGCTCGTCCTCTTCACATGATCACCGTGAATCTCTTCGCGATATCTGCCGACATCGCGACCACGGAGTCCAGATTCTTCTTGAGCGGAACGTGAGCTCTGTGCGCTGCCAGCGCCTCAACCGCGATTTCCGTCGGTATGTTGCCGACCATCACATCCTGGGCGAACGGGCAGCCGCCCAGTCCGCCGATCGCGGAATCGAAGCGGCGGCAGCCGGCTTCGTAGGCGGCAATCACTTTGCCGGCGGCGCCGGCGCGAGTGCTGTGCAGGTGCGCTCCGATTTCAAGCTCATCATGGGCTGAGACCACAGCCGCAACCAGCTCTTTCACCTGCTCCGGCGTGGCCAGGCCCACGGTATCGGCCAGCGAGATCTGCTCGATCCCCATGTCGGTGATGATGTCCACCGCTTCCACAACCTCGTCGGCGTTCCACAGATCGCCATATGGATTGCCGAAGGCCATGGAGATGTAGGCGACCACATCCAGCCCGGCAGCATCGGCTTTCAGCTTGATCTGCTCCAATTCGTCCGCCGCCTGTTCCAGCGTCTGGTTCTGGTTGCGCTCGAGAAATGTGGGCGAGACCGAGTAGGGGAAGCCGAGCGTCTGAACGGCTTCTGTCGCGATGGCGCGATCGGCGCCTTTCTGGTTGACCACGATGCCGATGATCTCCACGTCGTCGGGCGGATCGAGTTGCTGCAGGACTTCTTCCGAATCCGCCATCTGCGGAATCGCCTTGGGCGAGACGAAGGAGACGGCGTCAATGTGCTTGAACCCAGCTGCTATCAGCGCGCGCAGGTAGGCGACCTTGGTGGCTGCCGGGATATGGCCCTTAAGGCCTTGCCAGGCATCGCGGGGACATTCGATGATTTTTACTGGCTCAGGCATGAGCAAAATCCACCACGGAGGCACGGAGACACGGAGGCACGGAGAGAATAAGAATCATAAAACCCGCCTCACGATGCCGTGTCTCAGGGCAGGAACCTTGAAATTAATGATTAGACCGACTGGCTTACCCAACAACCGCATGCAGGTAAGTAATTGGGCCTCGTGAATCGGCAGCACGCGATCGACTGTTTTCAATTCCAGCACAACGATGTCTTCAACCAGGAGATCAAGTCTGTATTTGCAGTCGATCTCCACTCCTTTATAAATAACTGGCACGAGCATCTGCCGTTGAAAATTCAGACCGCGTAATTTCATCTCGCGGCAAAGGCACTCCTCGTAGACCGATTCAAAAAGCCCTGGACCTATTGTCCTGTGAACCTCAATCGCAGCGCCAATAATTTGCTCCGTGAGTTCTTCATAACGCAATTTGGTCGTTCCACCCGTACTCTGAGAGCTATCCATTGAGCAAGTCCTCACTGAAGTTTGCTTTTTGACCTGAAACCTCTCCGTGTCTCCGTGCCTCAGTGTCTCCGTGGCAGATTTTGGTTCTGATTAGCTCCGTGAGTTCTTCATGAACAATTTGGTCGTTGCACCCGTACTCTCAGAGCTATCATTTGAGCAAGTCCTCTGAGCAAGTCCTCACCGAAGTTTGCTTTTTGACCTGAAACCTCTCCGTGTCTCCGTGGTAGATTTTGGCTCTAAGTTTGCAGAACCCCAACCTTAAACTCTTTCACCTCCGGGTTCAGTGCAGCCGCCTCCAGTGCCGTGATCAGGGCCGCCCGAGTCTCCATGGGATCGATGATCCGGTCCAGCCACAGTCTCGCTGCGCCGTAGCGGGGATCGGTCTGGTGATCGTAGGTTGCTTTGACGGAATCAAAGAGCTCCTTCTTCTCCTGTTCGCTCAGCTTCTTGCCCCCGCGCTCGAGCTGTTTGATCTTGATCTCCAGCAGCGTTCCCGCGGCTGAGGTGCCGCTCATCACGGCATAGCGCGCGGTGGGCCAGGCGAAGACGAAGCGCGGATCGTAGGCCTTGCCGCACATGGCGTAGTGTCCCGCGCCGAAACTTCCGCCGCAAATGACCGCAATCTTCGGCACGACGCTATTGGCCACTGCATTCACCATCTTCGCGCCCGCGCGAATGATTCCACTCCATTCCGCTTCCTTGCCCACCATGAATCCGTTCACATCATGCAGAAAAATCAGCGGGACCAAGTTTTGATTGCAGTCGAGGATAAATCGCGCCGCTTTGTCCGCAGACTCGGTGTAAATCAC